>NZ_JBHTDJ010000001.1:0-1487277 GCF_042666395.1 Knoellia pratensis
TCGCAGTCGCTCACCGTCTCGGAGTGAGCAGACGACGTCGCGTCGGTCGGCGAGGTCACTCCTCGCCGACCGACGGCGTGCCCGCGCGCGTGGGCCGCCCGGAGCAGGAGGGAGCAGCGACATGACGGTTCCGCCGCAAGTGGTGACCGAGATCGACCCGCACGGCACGGCGGTGGGACGCCCACGTCGTCTCCAGAAGAGCTCCGGCGTCGGCATCCGCACCAGCCGCCGCCGAGCCGCATTGGGGTTCCTGGCCCCATTCGTGGTGGTCTTCTCCCTCTTCTACCTGGCGCCCATCGGCTACGCGGCCTACCAGTCCTTCCTCAAGGTCGAGCGTGAGGGCACGTTCGGTGCACCCCGCGACGTGTTCGGGGGCGTGAGCCAGTACGCCGAGGTCTTCACGAGCGGGCCGTTCTGGTCAAGCATCGTCAACGTCGGTCAGTTCTTCCTCATCTCGGTTCCCCTGCAGCTCGGCCTGGCGCTGCTCTTCGCGCTCCTGCTCGACTCGCCGGCCTTGAAGGGCAAGCGCTTCTTTCGGCTGGCACTCTTTGCGCCGTACGCGGTGCCCGGAGTGATCGCGGCCCTGATGTGGGGGTTCCTCTACTCCCCCGGCACCACGCCGTTCCCCGGGATTGTCGAGCGCTTCGACCTGCTCGGCCCCGGTGCCGTCATCTTCACGATCTCCAACGTCGTCAACTGGGTCTACACGGGCTACAACATGCTGATCATCTATTCGGCTCTGAAGGCCGTTCCGACCGAGGTCCTCGAGGCGGCCACCGTCGATGGCGCCGGGCAGTTCCGGATCGCCTGGTCGATCAAGATTCCGCACGTGGCACCTGCACTGGTGCTGACCGGGGTGTTCTCGATCATCGGGACCCTGCAGCTGTTCAACGAACCGCAGGTCTTCCGGACGATCTCCAGCGCGGTCAGCAGCACCTACACCCCGAACATGGTCGTCTACGCCACGTCCAGCATTCCCGACTACCACTTGGCGGCGGCCTACTCCGTGGTGCTTGCCCTGCTGACCTGTGCGCTGTCCTTCCTGTTCCTCAAACTCGCCCAACGAAGGGCCTTCCAATGAGCACGTCCTCACCGGCACGTCTGCGGTCGCGTCGCGTCTCGGTCCTCGCCGCGACCGGCTTCATGGTGGTGTGCGTCGCCTACTTCCTCATGCCGCTGTGGTGGCTCGTGGTCGCGTCGAGCACGACACGCGGAGGGCTCACCTCGACGAGCCTGTGGTTCGACGGCAACTTCGAGCTGTTCACCAACATCAAGAACGTCCTCACCTACCAGGACCAAGTTTTCGTGCGTTGGCTGCTCAACAGCGCGCTGTATGCCACGCTCGGGGCCTCCGTGGGAACCCTGTTCGCGAGCATGGCCGGCTACGCATTGGCGAAATACGTCTTTCCGGGGCGCGAGGTCGTCTTCAACATCATCCTGGCCGGCGTGCTGGTCCCGGCTACAGCGTTGGCGTTGCCGCTGTTCCTGCTGTTCAGCAAAGCCGACCTGACCGACTCGTTCTGGTCGGTGCTGCTGCCCAGCACCGTGTCACCGTTCGGCGTGTACCTGGCTCGGATCTATGCCGCCGGGGCTGTCCCCGACGAGCTCTTGGAGTCGGCGAGGCTCGACGGGGCCAGCGAGCTGCGGTCGTTCTTCACCATCTCGTCCCGCCTCATGGCACCGGCTCTGGTCACGATCTTCCTGTTCCAGTTCGTCTCGATCTGGAACAACTACCTGCTTCCACTGGTGATGCTGCAGGACACCCGCCTCTATCCCGTCACCCTGGGACTGGCGACGTGGAACAGCCAGAAGGCTCAGGCGGGCGACTTGCAGCTGTACGTCGTTGTCGGCGCCATGCTGTCCATCCTGCCCTTGATCCTGGCGTTCCTGCCCCTGCAGAGGTTCTGGCAGAGCGGCCTGAGCGAAGGCGGCGGCAAGTAGATCCGCGCAGTCGCGACAGCCCTCTCGACGGGGTGGTGGTGACTGCGCACCTAACCCGCGGCCTCGCGCCGCCCACCCCCAACGCCCGGGAGCCCAGACATGCCCCTGTCCGACCCTGTCACCATCGCCACGACCACAGCAGAGACGTCGGGTACACCGGTCCCGCTCGATCTGAGCGCCCTCCTGGGGCGGCTCAGCCTTGAACAGAAGGTCCGGCTGCTGACCGGCGGACACTTCTGGTCCCTCCACGAAGAACCCACGATCGGGTTGCGCCGGATCGTCATGTCGGACGGTCCCGCCGGGGTGAGAGGCGAGCTGTGGGACGAGCGGGACCCGTCGGTCAACATTCCCTCACCCACCGCAGTCGCGGCAAGCTGGGACCCGCGGCTGGTCGAGGAGCTCGGCAGCCTGCTGGCGTACGAGGCGCGGCGCAAGGGAGTCGACGTCGTGCTGGCCCCCACCGTCAACCTGCACCGCTCCCCCTACGGCGGGCGGCACTTCGAGTGCCTCAGCGAGGACCCACTCCTGACGTCAAGCATCGGAGCGGCGCTCGTGATCGGTCTGCAGGCGCAGGGTGTCGCGGCCACCGTCAAGCACTTTGCGGCCAACGACTCCGAGACCGACCGCCTGTCCGTGGACGTCCAGGTCGACGAGCGCACCTTGCGCGAGCTGTACCTCGCGCCCTTCGAGTCACTCGTCAGGGACGCGGGCGCGTGGTCGGTCATGGCGGCATACAACGGCGTGAATGGCTTCACCATGACGGAGAGCCCGCTGTTGCAGACGGTGCTCCGCGAGGAATGGGGCTTCGACGGCGTCACCATGACCGACTGGTATGCCGGTCGGTCGACGCAGGCAGCCGGGCGCGCAGGTTTGGACCTGATGATGCCCGGTCCCACCGGTCCTTGGCGGGAGGCGTTGGTGGCGGCCGTACGCGCCGGCGAGGTCGCCGAAGCCGACGTCGACGAGAAGGTGATCCGCATCCTTCGGCTGGCACTGCGGGTGGGTGCCCTGGCCTGCGGGCCGGCGAGCCAGCAGGCGGCCGAATGGTCGACATCGCAGAGCAGCGAGCTCGTCCGGCGGTCGGCGGCTGCGGGCTTCGTCCTGCTGCACAACGACACCGTGGAAGGTGCCCCGGTCCTGCCCCTGCACGCCTCTGGCCTTGGTCGCGTGGCTGTCATCGGCCCGAACGCCCGGCAGGCTCGCTATCTCGGTGGAGGTAGTGCGCTGGTGTTCCCTCCTGCGACCGTCTCCCCGCTCGAAGGCATCGGTACGGCTCTCGGTGCGGACGTGGAGGTGACCTACTCGGCCGGCGCTCGTGGGCAGGACCGTGTCACTGCGGCATCCCCGGCCTCACTGAGCACCCCGGACGGTGAATCAGGCATCCTCGTGGAGTTCTGCGGCGCCGAGGGGGAGGTGTTGGGCACGGATCGCCGGTTGGGATCGGCGTTCAACTGGAACAACGCGTTCAACGGGGTCGACCCTGCCCAGCTTACGACGATCACGCTGCGGACCAGTTTGACCGCGGATACCCAAGGTGACTACCGCATCGGCGTATCTGGCGTCGGGCAGTTCACCCTCCACCTCGACGAGGAGCTGGCGTTCGACACCCTGCTCGAGCTGCCCGCGCACGCCGACCCTGTCGAGAGCCTGATGCGGCCTCCGCAGGAGTGGTCCGCCGTGGCCTTGGACCAGGGCCAGTCCGTCGACATTTCCCTGACGCACGTGGTCAAGGACCGGGAGCCCGGTCAGGACCTGATCGTCGCGCTCCAGCTCGTCGCCGACTGCATTGTCGAGGACGATGAAGCAGCCATCGGGCGGGCAGTGCGCGAGGCAGAGCGTTCTGATGTCGCGATCGTGGTCGTGGGCACGACCGAAGAGGTCGAAAGTGAGGGCTTCGACCGCCGCGATCTCACCCTGCCCGGACGCCAGGACGAGCTCGTTCGGCGGGTGGCCGCGGTGTGCCCCAGGACTGTGGTGGTCGTCAACGCGGGGGCACCGGTGCTGATGCCGTGGCAGGGCGAAGTCGCAGCGACGCTGCTCACGTGGTTCCCAGGCCAAGAGTTCGGTGCGGCGCTGGCGGACGTGCTGCTCGGTGTCGTCGAGCCCGGCGGTCGGCTACCGACCACCTGGCCGGCAGCGGAAGGCCCGGCACTGCCCACGACTGTCCCCGAAGCGGGCAAGCTGCTTTACGACGAGGGCCTGCACATCGGATACCGGCGGTTCCTGCGCGACGGCGTCGAGCCCGCGTTCTGGTTCGGCCACGGACTGGGCTACACCCAGTGGTCGTGGGACGCAGCCTCGGTCTCAGAGCCGGATGAGCAAGGAGATGTCGACGTCGTGGTCAGGGTGAGCAACGTCGGCCAGCACCGTGGTCGGGAGCTGGTGCAGATCTACCTCTCTCGGGCAGACAGCCGACTGGAGCGGCCGGTGAGGTGGCTGGCGGGGCACAGGTGGATCGACGCCCCGACCGGCACAACGCACGAAGTCGTTGTGACCCTCCCTTGGCGAGCATTCGCCCACTGGGACATCGATGCCCACATGTGGGCTGTCGAGACAGGGCGCTTCACCGTTGAGGTGGGTCGCTCCGCGGGAGACATCATTCTGCGAGCCCCTGTCGACCTGTGATGCGTCCGCTCACCACATGTTCGGACAGACCACGGTGAAGCCTGCGCTCGCGAGGCGGGGCGACTTTGTGCCAAGTGGCGTCGGTGCGTGGGTGCCCGTCACCGGAAGCGACGAAGGTCCGGCCGGAGGTGGTCGGCGACGCGCGTCAGAACTCCTTTCAAGCACGTCGACCGTGCGCGAGCCATGTGGCGTTGGTGTCGTACAGGGCGTTGATCGTTTCAGGGCGATCAACGCGACGTGACGAGGAACGACTCTCGACCAGCCGCTCGACGGAGGGCCCGGCCCCTGCGGGCCTGGGCTCTCTTGTCCCCAGAGGGCCACGTCTCACCGGTGGAGCATCACCGAGGGTCACGATGGCGCGGACCTCATGTCGCGGAGTAGAGGTCCGGCCGGCGGTCGCGCATCAGGTGGTTGTGGGTGCTGACCTGCTTGTCGTCGGCAGCGCCGAGGTCGACCTCGGCGAGGACGATCCCTGGCCGCGCCAACTCGCCGGGCGGCGTCGCTGGACCGGCGAGCAGGTAGCCGGTGCTCTCGCACACGAGGCTCCCCCCGACCCAGTCGACGCCCCGCTCGGTGCCGCAGCGGTCGGCGACGACGACATGCACGCCGTAGGCTGCGGCGACGGCCTGCGCCTTGGCTACCTCGATCGCCGGCACCCCCTCGGGTCGCGGCAGCAGCGGCCAGTTCACGGGAACCGCGAGGAGCTGCGCTCCGGCCTCGACGGCCATCCGCCCCCACTCCGGGAACTCGAGGTCGTAACAAATCATGACGCCGACGCGACCCAGGTGGGTGTCGACGACGAGGGGCGGGCCGTCGCTGGGGACGAATCCTTGGTGCTCGGCGTCCCACAGGTGCACCTTGCGGTAGACACCCAGCACCTCGCCGCGGTCGGCGATGACGGCGGCGTTGTGCACCGATTCCCCTGCCAGCAGTGCGAACCCAGCAACGACGACGATGCCGAGCTCACCCGAGAGCCGCTGCACGAGCTGCGCCGTGCGACCGTCCTCGAACTCGGCATGGGTGCGAGCCTCGGCGACGTCGGCGAAGCACGACCCGCCAAGGGCGAGCTCGGGGAGCACGACGAGCCGTGCTCCGGCGCGCGCTGCGGCGACTACCGACGCGGCGAGCGCGTCCTCGTCAGGACCAGCGTCGACGTCCGCGCTCAGCTGGCAGGCTGCGACAGTCACCATGCTCAGTCGTCGTCCGTCGCTGTCCGGACCACTGACGCCGGAGCGACGTAGCCGTTGGCGTCGAGGACCTGGCCGAAGGCCGCGGCCTCTCGCACGACCGCGGGGCTCCACTCCAGGCGCACGCGGTCGTCGCCCGCCGCGACGACGAGCAGCTCGGCGTACTCGGGGTCGGCCGACTGACCAGCCTGCGTGTCGATCACCTCGAGGGCGCGCCAGGCGCCGGCGGGGACCGAGAAGGAGTCGAGGGGACCGAGGTCGACGTGGGTGGCGTTCGCCCCCTCGTTGAGGTGCACTCGCCACGTGCCGGACTTGGCGGTGACGACCTGCGGCCGGTCGTGACGGTGGCTGAGCATGCCGTCACCGCTGCGGCCGCGCAGCCACGCGACGCTGAAGCCGTGCTGCTCGTGCAGCTGCGGAGTCGCGCGACGGTCCTCGACCATGCCGTAGCCGATGACGGGTGCGAGGTGCACGCCGCCTCCGGAGAGGCCGGAACAGAGGAACGGGTGCTCGACGAAGCGCCGGTCCGCGGGGGTGATGGCCCGTCCGCGGAACTCGTCAGGGGTGTAGACGTCGAGCTTGTCGATCGCGACCTGGTCCATCGGGGTGATGAGCTGGACGTCGTCAGGGATGACGTCACCCGCCACGGTGTCGATGAGGCGGTTGTCGGCCGAGAGGTACAACCCGTGAGTCGCAGCCTCCTTCAGCACCGACGGTCCCCAGATGATGCCGCCGGTGTCATCATGTCCGAGGATCGTCAGCAGGATCCCGTCGTCGGCTCCCTCGTTGGTGAACCCGCGGAAGATCCAGGTCGGCACCGAGATGATGTCGCCGTCGTACGTGACGAACTCGCCCTGCTGGCCGTCTGCACCCCATCGCAGCCGATAGGTACCGCCGAAGTTGATGAACACTTCCGCGGTGAAGTGGAGGTGGAGGTTGTTGGTCACGCCCTTGGGCATGCCCGCTGCTCCCAGGTTGAACCCGTGGGGGTCCTCGAGGTTGACGAACTGCTCGGCATTCTGCGAGACGCCGGTGCCGATGAACGAGTAGTTGTCCTTCTTGTCCGAACCCGGGGTGCGGCAGTCGATGAACGCCGCCTTGCAGGGCACCCAGTCTCTGCGCAGGATGGTGCGTCGGCGGAGCTCGTCAGGGGTGACGTCGGTGGACCCTGTGTCAGCGGGTTCGTCGGTAGTGGTGGCGTCGGTGGAGGTCATGGTCCTTCTTCCTCGGTGCTAGCCGCAGCGGTCAGTAGATGTTCTTGGTGACAGTCGAGTCAGGGGTGCGACCGGCGTCGATCTGTGCACGCAGTGCGATGTCGTCATAGACGCGCACCTCGCGGACGATGCGCCCGTCCTGCACGAGGAACTGCGAGACACCCATGAGGTTGACGAGCGCTCCCGTGCTCGGACCGTAGGCTTCCGTGCCGCGGTAGGTGCCCTTCATCTGCCAGAGCACCGCGATCCGCAACCCGGCGTAGCGGACGTTGTCGTTGGTCTGTATGTCCCTCACGGAGAAGTGCGCGTCTGGGAAGGGCGCGACGAGGCTGAGGAGGTCCCGCTGGTAGCCGTCGGGTCGCACGACGGTCTGGTCGCCGACGGTGTGCAGGAAGAGGTCGCGGACCATGTAGTCCTGCACCTTGTTGAGGCGGCGCTCGTTCCACACCTCGTCGATGAAGTCCAGGACGAACTCGCACTCCTTGCGGAAGTCGTCGGGGCGAGGGCCGCTGTCGCCGACAGCGAGGACGTCGCTCGGGGGGTCCTGGGTCCAGGATCCGGTGAAGCCCTGGAACTGGACGTCCTTGGCTGCCTCTGCTGGGTCGATGCCGAGCTGGAGCGTCTGGGCGAGGGTGTCGCGTACGACCCACTCCTCGACCATCCGGCCCCGGCGGTAGAGGCAGTTGGCGACGGTGCGGCTGCGCACCCGACGGGTGCGGCCGTCGACGAGGTGCTCGTCGGAGCCGAAGACAAGGTGTGAGCTGAGGAAGGCGTCGTCGCCACGCTGCTCCCAGATGACGTCCTCAGCCTGGCCCACGTGCTGGGGCGTACTCGCGATGCGCATGAGGCTGCCCTCGATGACGCCGTCGCGGCCGACCGTCGTCCCGAGCCCCCCGTGGACGATGGAGTCCGGCTCGTAGTTGTCGACGATGTGGGAGATGTCGCGCTGCACCCAGATGAGATCAGTGACCTCACGGATGAAGTCATCGGGGTCACTCCAGGGTTCGTAGGCGACGGGGTCGAGCGACATACGGTTCCTCCTCGTGGCGACGGTGGCCCGGACAGGCCGACGACCGCGCTCGATCGAAAGTGTATGCGTATGCACAAGAGGGTGGCAAGAGCTGGGCGAGGGCACGGGTCGGTGAGACTGGGAGTGCAGCCCTCAACAGTCGAGCGAGGTGGGCGTGCGAGCGAGAGGGAGGGAAGTCGCGCCTCAGCCCCGCGGCGCCAGGCCGAGGGTGCCGCGCACGACGAGGCGCGAGGTGAGGACCTCGTGACGAGGAGGCGCGTCGGCGCCACCCGTGACGCGCGAGACGATCTGTCGTGCCGCGGCCCGGGACAGCTCCTCGATGTCATAGGCCACGGTGGTGAGGTCGAGCAGGGGCCAGCGCGAAAGGGGCAGGTCATCGAAGCCGACGATCGACACGTCGCCCGGCACGTCGAGACCCAGCTCGGCAGCGCCGTTGAGGGCACCGAAGGCGACAACGTCGTTGGCGCACACGATCGCGGTCGGAGGGTTCTTGGCCGCCATGAGCTCTCGGCAACCGGCGTGTCCGGCCTCGCCGTCGAACGCGCCGTAGCGCGTCAGCCGACTGGGAAGGACGATCTCGTGCTCCTCGAGAAGGGAGCGCAGGACCTCCTCGCGCTGCTGCCCAGTGCTCGTGTTGCGCGGGCCGAAGAGAGCACCCACGGTGCGGTGCCCATGGCCCACCAAGGCATCGACGAGCTCACGCATGCCGGGCTCGGGGTCGGTGGTGACGGAGTCGGCCATGACCGAGGCCGCGACCCGGTTGAAGTACACGAAGGGCACACCGCGGTCGCGAAGCCGGACCGGAACCACGGAGTCGATCGTCGTCGTCGCCAGCACCGCACCACACAGCCCGTTGGCGACGATGTGGTCCGCGACCTGGGCGCCCTCGGAGCTCTCCGTCACGAGGACGAGCTCGTAGCCGAGCTTCTCGAGCTCATCGTGCATGGGCGCGATGAGGTGGGAGTAGAACTGGTTGCGCAGGTCGGTGACGACGAGCCCCACGCGGGTCGAGTGCCCCACCGACAGGGCTCGCCCGATCGGGTCCGGCGAGTAGCCCAGGGCGCGAGCGGCCGTCTGCACCCGCTCACGCGTGGCCTCAGCGATCCGAGAGTCCCCTCGCAGCGCTCGCGACACGGTCGGTTGCGAGACACCAGCGAGTTTGGCGACGTCACGACTGGTAACCACATGGACCTCCGTTCCTGCGGGCCACGCCAGCCCCCACGCAGCATTTCACAACCGGCAACTCGTCCCGCGACATGTCGAGGACTTGACGAATCATACGCGCAGCGCTTCACTTGTGCATACGTATTCGCTACCAGTGATTGGACCCGCCATGGCCCGGATGCTCAAGTCCGCCACCTCGAAGACCTTCCAGGACGGCGCTCAACTCGACGTCTCGAGCCGCGTGCGCGAGATCATCCAAGATATCCGTAGCCACGGCGACGAGGCGGTGGCTGCCTACTCCCGCGAGTTCGACAAATGGGACCGCGAGGCCTACCGCCTCGGCGACGACGAGATCGCCGAAATCATCGCCAGCCTGCCCCCGCAGGTCATCGAGGACATCGAGTTCGTGCAGGCCCAGGTGCGCAGGTTTGCGCAGGCCCAGCGCGACTCGATGACCGATATCGAGATCGAGACCCTCCCCGGCGTCCACCTCGGACACCGCCACGTGCCCATCGACGCCGTGGGTGCCTACATCCCCGGCGGCCGCTACCCACTCACCGCCTCCGCCCACATGACGATCATCACCGCCAAGGTGGCCGGCGTGCCCCGCGTCGTCGCGTGCACGCCGCCGATCAAGGGTGAGATCCC
This sequence comes from Knoellia pratensis, assembly GCF_042666395.1. NCBI lineage: Bacteria > Bacillati > Actinomycetota > Actinomycetes > Micrococcales > Intrasporangiaceae > Knoellia > Knoellia pratensis. The sequence goes on from NZ_JBHTDJ010000001.1 coordinate 9,810, forward strand.
GGCCGCCACCGTGGCTGCGGCCAAGCTCGCCGGTGCGGACGAGATCTGGATTCTGGGAGGCGTTCAGGCGGTCGCGGCGATGGCCGTGGGCACCGACTCCATGGCCAAGGTCAACCTCCTCGCCGGGCCCGGCAACGCCTACGTCGCTGAGGCCAAGCGCCAGCTCTTCGGCGAGGTGGGCATCGACCTCTTCGCGGGTCCGACCGAGATCCTGATCCTCGCCGACGACGACGCCGACCCCTTCACCATCGCCGTCGACCTGCTCTCGCAGGCCGAGCACGGCCCCGACTCGCCCGCAGTGCTGGTCACGACGAGCGAGGCGGTCGCGACCCAGGTCATGGAGCTCGTCGACCGCATCCTTCCCGGTCTGTCGACCAACGACCTTGCGGGCCCCGCATGGCGCGACCACGGCCAGGTCGTTGTCGTCGACGACCTGGACGAACTCTGGACGGTCGGCGACTCCTACGCCTCGGAGCACGTCCAGGTGTTCACGGTTGACCCTCGCCAGGCCCTCGAGCGGATGCAGAACTACGGCGCGCTCTTCCTTGGCGAGAACACCTGCGTCTCCTACGGCGACAAGGTCATCGGGACCAACCACGTCCTGCCCACCCTCGGAGCGGCCCGCTACACCGGCGGCCTCTGGGTCGGGAAGTACCTCAAGACCGTGACCTACCAGGAAGTCACCGACACCGCGAGCAGCTCCGAGCTCGGGCTTGTCTGTGGCCGTGCGGCACGCGTCGAGCTCTTCGAGGGCCACGCTCGATCCGGTGATGTCCGCGCATGGCGACACGGCAACAAGTCCTTCGAGTGGATCGAGGCGGCGACGGCGTCCTCGTCGTCGTCGGTGTTGGCATGACCCTTGCTGGTCGCACCGCGGTCGTTACCGGTGGTGGCACCGGGCTCGGCGCCTCGATCAGCCGCCATCTGGCCGACAACGGTGCGCGCGTCATCGTCGTCGGCAGACGGATCGAGCCGATCACCGAGCTCGCGGCGAGCCTGTCGGTCGAGGCTCGTGCAGAGGTCTGCGACGTCGCCGACCCTGCCTCAGTCGACCTCCTTGTCGGTTCCCTGGCAGGCGAGGAGGTCTCCGTCCTCGTCAACAACGCCGGGATCGCGGGCCCGGTCGCCCCACTCGTCGACGTCGTGCCCGACGAGTGGGACGAGGTCTTCGCGACCAACGTCCGCGGCACCTATCTCATGTGCCGTGGCTTCCTTCCGGCGATGTGCGAGCGCGGGGACGGTGATGTCGTCAACGTGGCGTCGGTCTCCGGCAAGCGCCCGCTCGAGCGGCGCACGCCCTACGTCGCGTCGAAGATGGCGGTCATCGGCCTCACGAGCACGCTGGCCTTCGAGGTCGGCGACGCGGGAGTGCGGGTCAACGCCCTGTCGCCCGGACCGGTCGAGGGGGAACGCATGCACCGCAACTTCACGTTGGAGGCCGAACGCACCGGAACCTCGTATGCCGGGGCGCGCGCAGCCTTCGTGGGCCGGTCCGCCCTGGGGCGGATGGTCACCGAGGACGAGGTCGGCGCCGCTGTGGTCGCCATGCTCGCCATGCGCGGCATGACGGGTGCCGACGTCGACCTCTCCGCGGGGATGATCGCGTGAGTGGCGCGCCCAGTCTGAGGTCACGACTGCTCGCGGGCGAGCAGGTCGTCACGGCCCTCGTGCGCATCCCCAGCGCCGAGATCGTCGAGATGCTCGCCGTGGCCGGCTTCGACGCCGTCGTCATCGACTGCGAACACGGCCCGGTCGACATCAGCGCACTGCGCGAGCACATCGCCCTCGCGCAGCTGCACGGCATGGAGGCTCTCGTCCGACCGGGTCACGCCGACCCGTCGACGGTGCTCCGCGCGCTCGACCACGGCGCCACCGGGATCGTGGCGCCCCACATCGACTCGGCCGCCGAGGCACGCGCCCTCGTCGAGGCGTCGCACTACCCCCCACTGGGGAACCGTGGCTTTGCGACCTACTCCCGCGCCGGCCGGTTCGGAACCTTCGACGCGGCCGAGCATCGCCGCCGCGCGCAGGAGAACACGCTCGTCCTCGCGATGATCGAGTCCCCGTCTGCAGTCCTGGCGACCGCCGACATCCTCGCGGTCGAAGGCATCGACGGCTTCCTCGTCGGGACCTCCGACCTCGCCGCGAGCTCCGGGCCCGATGACCCAACTCTCGACGACGCTCTCGCGGCCGTCCGCGCCGCGGGCCGTGCCTGTGGCGCCGTGCGCGCAGATCTCGCTGGAGGCGCTGAGCAGGCGAGCGCCCTTCTCGCAGACGGCTCCTCGATGGTGGTCTACAACCTCACCCAAGTGCTCATGGGCATCTTCAAGGACCTGCGCGTCCACCCCTGACCCCACAACCGACTCATAACCTCGGTGGGTCTGACCACACGGGCAGTATGTCGGAGTTGGTGGCCTCGTCAGGGGTGGACCGCGGCGGTGACGCGTTGCATCCACCGGCCCAACGCTCCCGCGACCTCGTCCGGGCGCTCCAACGGGGACAGATGACCCGTCGCGGGCAGCACCGTGAGCTCCGATGGCTCTCCGACCAACTCATGGATGAGCTTCTGACGCTCGACGGGACAGAGCAGATCGCTGTCGCCCACCACGACGGCCGTCGGAACGGACACCGACGGCAGAGTCACCCGTTCGTCGACCCGCGTGGACTGCAGCCGGAGCTGGTCGGCCAGTGCGCCGTCGCCCACCTGGTCGGCCATGTCCAAGGTAGCCTCGCGCAGCGCGGGCAACGCGTCCGGATGCAGCAGGCTGGGCAGCAGCGTCACCTGGACCTCGCGGGCAGTCATACCCTCGGCCAGCTCGCGCAGGGTGCGTGACCACGACTCGTGCTGAGCCGGCGTCGGGGGAAGCGGGCTCGTCGCCACGAGCCCCAGTCCGAGGACCCGCTCGGGGGCCATGCGGTGCAGGGCCATGGCGACGATGCCACCGAGGCTGAGACCGGCGATGGCGAAGCGCGGCGGCAGCCGGTCGAGCAGCAGCTCGACGCAACTCACGAGATCGGGACCGTCGAGCGGCACCTGCGTGACGGCATACCCCTGCTTCGCGAGTTGTGACTGCACTGCTCCCCACAGGAGTGGGGAGCAGTTCATGCCCGGCAGCAGGACGAGCGGTGGAGGAGGGCTGGACACCTCAGCCCTTGACGGAGCCGGAGGCGAGCCCGGCGACGAGGTACTTCTGGGCGATGAAGGCGAAGGCCACCACGGGGATGGTGAGCAGCATCGCCGCAGCGCCAGCCTGCTGGAGCATGGGCAGGGTCTGTCCGAGCTGGGTCGCGATGAACACCGGGACGGTGCGCGCCTCGACATCGGTGAGGATCAGCGCGGTGAGGTACTCCTGGAAGGCGAAGAGGAACACGAAGATCCCCGCCGTGAGGATGCCCGGCCCCATGAGCGGGATCATGACGCGTCGCAGCACCTGGAAGCGGGTGCATCCGTCGAGCATGGCCGCCTCGTCGAGCGAGGTCGGGATCTCCGCAAAGAAGTTGCGCAGCAGCCAGATGCTGAATGGCTGGTTGATGGCCACCAGGGCTGCGGCCACGGCGAAAGTCGTGTCATAGATGCCGAGCGCCCGGGAGATGTCGTACATCGGCAGGACCACCGCGAACCGCGGCAGCGCACGGAAGATCAGCGCCAGGATGAGCAGCGCGGCCGAGATCCAGCCCGGCATACGAGAGAGGGCGTATGCCGCCGGGAGACCGATGACCAACGCCGCCACCGTGCTGAGGAGGGCAACCACGAGCGTGTTCATGAGGTACTGGTAGAAGTTCGTCGTCTGCCAGAGGTTGACGAACGCATCGAAGTTCGGCGTCCAGCTGAAGACGGGCGGGTCGAGGAAGGCGACATCGGTCGGCTTGCTCACCGCGGCCGCCGTCCACAGGACCGGCAGCAGCATCGCAAAGCAGATCAGGACGAGCATGCCGCCGATGAAGAACGACTTCGAGGTCGTGATGGAGCCACGACCTCGAGGGGTGCGTGCCGACTTCGACACGTCGCCGGGTCGCACGACGTCCACGATCTCGGGTGTCAGAGCAGTCATCAGCTGTGTCCTTCCTTGGCGGCGTCCCGGATGAACGGGAAGAGCAGGACGACGATGAGACCGATGAGCAGCACATTGATGGCGCTGCCGAGGCCGAGGTCCTGCCCCCCATCCCGGAACGCCGCGTTGTAGATGTAGAGCATGATCGACTCATTCCCGATCTGGACGGCCTGCGGGGAGAGTGGGACAAGGCTGTCGAATACCCGCAGCACGTCCATGATCGAAATGAGGGCGACGAAGCCGAGGACGCCGCGGATGCTCGGGATGATGACGTTCCAGTGGATGCGCCATCCGCTCGCGCCGTCCATGACCGCCGCCTCCATGATCTCCTCGGGCACGCCCTGGAGTCCGGCGAGGATGACGAGCATCGCGAACGGCAGCATGTGCCACACGGTGTTGGCCGCGATGAGGAGGCGGTTGGGCCACACATCGGTGAACCAGAGGATCTCGGCGCCGGTGAGCTCCGAGAGCGCGTAGCTGACCACTCCCCCGAAGTTCGAGTCGAAGAGCCACGCGAACATCGAGGCTCCCACGAGCTGGGGCACGACGTAGGAGACGAGCAGGATCCCGAGGACCCAGGGGCGCATGCGTTTCAGCCGGTTGACCATCACGGCGAGCCAGTAGCCGGCCACGACCATGAAGGCGACCACGGCTGCGGTGAGGCCGACGGTGAAGATCACCGAGTCGTGAAACCTGCTGTCGGACAAGGCCTGGGTGTAGTTCGCGAACCCCACCCAGGTCCCGGCCTCGCCGTAGTTGACATCTTGGAAGCTCCACTGGACGGTGCGGTAGAGCGGGATGGCGAGCAACCCGACCATGACGATCACACTGGGCGAGACGAGCGCCCAGAAATGGCGTCGCGTCATTGCGTACTCCTCAGGTCGGGAACGGGGACAGGAAGCCCGGAGCGGCTACTTGTACTCGGAGAGCACCTTGTCAGCCGCAGCCTGCATCTGCGCGGCGCCGGCCTCTGGCGTCAGCTTGCCGAGGACCACCGAAGCGATGATCGGCGTGATGGCGTTGCTGACCTTGGCGGTCCAGGCGTGCGGCTCAGCCGGGGGCGCCTTGGCGATGGACTCGTTGGCCGCGGCTGCGTAGGGGCTGCTGCCCTCGGTGACCATGCCCTCACGGGCGGGGTATGCCGCGGGGAGAGCCGCCTTGGACGCCTCCTCGCTCACCGAGGAGGAGATCATCTCGAACAGCGTGGACTTGTCGGCCACCGCGTTGGTCGGGAGGGACCAACCGTCGACGGAGAGGGCGTTGTAGAGCAGGTCGCCGTCCTTGACCACCGGCGGCGCCGCGAACGCGAAGTTCGGTGCGAACTTGGTGTTGGCCGTCTGGGTGAGGTCGTTCATGCGGCCGCTGAACATGATCGCGATGGCGGCCGAGCCGTTGTACATCTGCTGCTGCACGGCCGGCTGGTCGAAGGTCGTGACCTCCGGATCCATGAACGGCTTGAGCGCCAGCATGGCCTTGAGTGCCTCGATGGTCTCGGGCTTGTCGAAGTTGGCCGTCTTGTCGTCCGGGTTGGTCAGCGGCATGCCGAGGCTGCCGAGCGTGGCGTCGAAGCTGGTGACGATGTCGCCGCTGGCCAGCCACGGCAGGGCCACCGGGTGCTTGATCTTGCCGTCGGCCTGGATGGCCTTGGCAGCGGTGGCGAGCTCCTCGAAGGTCGTGGGTGCCTTGAGGCCGAGCTTGTCGAAGACGTCCTTGCGGTAGGCCATGACATACATCTGCGCCTGCATCGGCAAGGCGTAGAGCTTGCCCTCGTAGGACATCGCCTCGCGCATGGGCTCGCTGATCTGGTCGAGCTTGTACTCGTCGCTGAACTGGGAGAACAGCTGGTCCAATGCCTGGATCTTGCCCTCCTGTGCCAGCTGTGGGATGACGAAGCCATAGGTCTCGACGACGTCGTAGGTCCCGGTCTCGCCCGCCAGGGTGGCGGTGGTCTTCTGGACCTGGCCGCCGAAGTCGATCGGCTCGTGCTTGAGGGTGACCTTGCCCTTGGTGCAGCTTGTCACCATGGTGTTGGTGAACGGGTCGATCGCGGACGAGTTGTAGGCCAGGACGTTGACGGTCAGGTCCTTGTCGGGCTGGGGCACGTCACAGGCGACCTTGGTGGCGGTGTTCGCAGCGGTCTTGCTGCCAGCGCCGCACCCGGCGAGTGCCAAGGCGAGGACGAGGCTGCCAGCCGTCGCCGTGAGGGTGGTGGTACGACGCGTCATTGCGTTCTCCTTGGTTGATGGTCAACGGATGTAATACGTATGCATTTTGCTCTGGAGAGGGTCAGCGGTCGAGCAGGTCCATCCGCAACTGGGCGCTGTCGCGATGGGCGTCCAGCTCTTCGAAGTCGGACATCGTGATGACCGGCAGAGCCTGAGCCTTGGTCGACTCGACCGTCGCTCGCTGGTAGGTCAGGGCCTTGAGGAAGCCGGCCACGGAGAGGCCACCGGTGAACCGGGCGTTGCGGCCGGTGGGGAGCACGTGGTTGGTGCCCGACATGCCCTTGTCCGCGTAGGCGACGGTCGACCACGGCCCGAGGAAGAGCGAGCCGTAGTTGGTGAGGTTCTCGAGGTACCAGTCGAGGTCGTCGGTGAGGACCTCAAGGTGCTCAGGGGCGAGCAGGTCCATGATCGCGACGGCGGTCTCACGGTCCTCGGCGAGGTAGATCGAGCCGTAGTCCTCCCAGGCCGGGCCGGCGATGTGGTTGGTGGACAGGCCCTTGAGCTGCCGCTCGATCTCGGGTCCGACCTCGTGCGCGAGCCGCGCGGAGGTGGTGACCAGGCTTGCGGGCGAGGTCGGGCCGTGCTCGGCCTGGCCGAGCAGGTCGGCGGCAACCATCTCGGCGGTCGCGGTGTCGTCGGCGATGACCGCGACCTCGGAGGGACCGGCGAGCACGTCGATACCGACGCGGCCGTAGAGCTGGCGCTTTGCCTCGGCCACGTAGGCGTTGCCCGCACCGACGAGCAGGTCGACCTCGGGTCCGTCGAGCAGCCCGAACGCCATCGCGGCCAGGGCCTGCACGCCACCGATGGCATAGACACGCTCAGCGCCGGAGGCGCGGGCGGCATACAGAACGGCAGGGTGAGGGGCGCCGTTGAGGCTCGGCGGGGTGCAGCTGATGATGTCGCTGACCCCGGCCACCTTGGCCACCCCCACCGTCATGAAGGCGCTGGCGAGGAGGGGGAAGCGGCCCGCGGGCAGGTAGGCACCCACGCGCGCCACGGGCACGTAGCGGGTACCGCAGATGAGACCGGGAAGCACCTCCTCCTCGTGGTCGACGAGGCTGCGTCGCTGGATTTCGGCGAAGGTCCGGGTGCGCTCGGCGCCGGTGTCGAGGGCCTCGCGAAGGTCGGCGGGCAGGGTGCGCGCGGCGTCCTCGAAGGCCGACTCGGGCACCTCGAGGGAGTCACCAGTGAAGCCGTCGAGCTGCTCGGCGTAGCGGCGGACGGCGTCGAGCCCACCCCGCTCGATCTTGCCGAGCATCTCGGAGACGGTGGCGACGACCTTCGGGTCACGCTGCGCGGGGAGGTCAGGCGTCGGCGGCTCCTTGACGACGGTGAAGGGGCCGGGGATGTGCGGGAGGTCAGAAGAGCGCAAGTGCATACGCATACATTGACATAGGGTTGAGAGGTGCGCAAGAGGCGATCCGTGCCTGCTGGGAAGCGTCTGCGAAATGATGACGCGGTGGCCGGCGACCTAACGATGATCGACCACGCTGGTGAGGCAGGAACGCACATGCCGTACTTTCTGCGTGCGACTGGTCCGGCCACGCTGCGGCCGGCGACTCGCAGGAGGCCCGCCCGGGGCGGCCACCTCGTGGTACCACCCACCCAGCCGACCAGGCACCAGCTGGCGCTGTGCCGCCTCTTCCGTGAGGACGGCCACCTTGAGCCACCGGCAGAACGGCCGCAGGCCGCCTGAGCGCAAGCAGCCTCCAAAGTGGCCTCAGGCCCGAGGTGATCCTCGGGCCCACTCCGGCAAACTGCGGCGGCTCGTCGCCGCGCACCTGCCGGCGGCAGGCTGAACCTGGCGGAGGGACGCCACGAGGGACGAGGGGCGCCTCGTCGGTGTCGCACCGGCCGGGACGAGCAAGGCCCTGACGGCGTTTCCGCTGGTCAGGGCCCATTTCGTCTGTCTCAACACAGAGTGCGCCCGAAGGGATTCGAACCCCTAACCTTCTGATCCGTAGTCAGATGCTCTATCCGTTGAGCTACGGGCGCATGTCGCGCACTTGGCGCAACGATCGGCAAGCATACGCGAGCACCTGCCCACCTGAGAAATCCGTTGTATGCCGTCCGCTCCCCTGTCGTTCCCGGGCGCCTGTCACACCGGGCTGGGAGGGTCGCGGCATGCCGAGCGAGAACCTCCTGCGGATCCACAGCGACGAGTTCCGGGCCATGTCCGAGCGGGTTCTGCGCGCCACCGAGCTCACCTCGCGCCTCAACGTCCTGCCGTTCGACGACGAAGTCGGCAGGGTGGCGCTGTTCGAGCAGATCCTGGGCCGCCCCCTCCCCGTAGGCGTCACGATCTACCCGCCCTTCTACACGGACCACGGACTGAACCTCGACCTCGGTGAGCGCGTCTTCATCAACCAGAACTGCACGTTCCTGGACTACGCCGGCATCCGGGTCGGCGAGCGCACGATGATCGCCCCCAGGGTCACGTTCATCACCATGGGTCACCCGGTCGACGTCGACGAACGCCGCGAGTGGCTGACCGGCGCCCCGATCGACGTCGCCGAGAACGTCTGGATCGGGGCCGGCGCCACGATCCTTCCGGGCGTCAGCATCGGGTGCGATGCCGTCATAGCGGCGGGAGCGATCGTGGCCGACGACGTGCCCGCTGGCGCGCTGGTGACCGGCATCAAGGCGGCCGTCCACGGACATCACTGACGAGGCGCCGCACAACGATGAGGCGTCAGATCAGCAGCATTGCCGCGGCCAACATCATCGCGACAGACGTCGCTCCGTGGACGCCGAAGGCCACGCTCCGCCGCCCACCGTTGGCGAGGACGAGGACGGCGTCGCCGAGCGGGATGATCGCCTCGACCAGGATGACCCAGCCCAGAGCTGCCGGTGCGGCAAAGATCATCACGATGACGATGAGCCCGCTCCCGATGTCGCGAATCCCCTTGACCTGCCACCAACCTCTCGCCTCGGGATGGGGCAGCACGGGGAGGCCGAACCCCACGGCGTTCGATTCACTGCGCCTCCAGTAGGCCATTCCGATCCCGATGATGCCAAGGCTCACGATCCAGCTGATGACAAGTCCGACGGTGTGCAACACGGCGCCTCCAAAGCGGTTGATCTAGCAGTGCTAGAAACCTAGCGGTGCTAGATCCGAATGTCTAGCGGTGCTAGATTTGGCGCATGCGTGCACGGACACAGAAGAGCGTCGAACGCCAGGAGCGCGCGGAGCAGATCATCGGGCGCGCTCGCACGATCGCCGAGGCCGAGGGGTGGGGTGCGGTGACGACGCGGCGACTGGCCGACGAGATCGGACGCAGCCAACCCGTGCTCTACGGCCACTTCGAGGACGGGAAGACCGGCATCGTGCGGGCCGTGGCGCTGCGAGGATTCGTCGATCTCGGCGTGTCCATCAGACAGGCACTCGGCAAGACGCGCGAGGACGAGAGAGTCCTCGCGGTCGTCACCGCCTATCTCGACTTCGCCCGTCATCACCCAGCGGTCTACGAGGCGATGTTCTCGATGCCGCTCGGCCTGTCGTTCGGGGAGCGCACGGCGCCTCCGGAGCTTCGCGAGTCCTTCATCGCCCTTTCCGACGGGTTGGCGAGTACGAAGAAGCTGGGCGACTCAGACCAGGAGACGCGCACAGAGGTCGCGTGGAGCGCCATGCACGGACTGATCACACTGTCCCGCGACGGCCGGCTACGCCCTCGCGCACGTGCGGCGCGGATCGCCGCGCTGGTCGCACTACTGACCTGACGGGTATGCCGTCCGCTCACCTACCGCGCTCAGCAGCCCTCTCCCGCACCGGCTTTCGCGGCAAGGTCGACCTCGGACCAGTCCAGTCCTTCGAGGTTGACGACGATGGCTTCCTGGGTGGTGCGGGCGATGACGACGACCGCCTCGCAGTCCGGGTCGGGGTTCTCCTCGCGGTGCGGCACCCACGGCGGGACGAAGACGTAGTCGCCGGGACCGGTCTCGATTCGCCGCTCCACGGGTTCGTCGCCATCGACCTCGAGGAAGACGAACACCGGCGCCCCGGACACGACGTAGATCGCCGTCTCGGAGGCACCGTGGTGGTGGTTGCCCGAGTTCGTGGAGGCGGGCACATGGGTCTGTCCCATCCACAATCCCTGCGCTCCAACGGTTTTGCCGCTGATCGCCTCACGCCTGGACATCCCGGTCGTCTGGCTCGTCTCGGTGATCAGCGAGCCTGGTGCGATGTGATGCAGCGCCCGATGGAAGGGGTCGATCACGGCCGGGACGAGGACACCGCTCGGGGTGCGGATGAACTCGCCCTCGGCGGTCTCGACCCGGGCGCCGGGCTCGGCGGAGTCAGCGGGGACGTGGAGGGCGGGCATCAGGCTCCTTCGGCAAGGGACAGACGGGCTGCCAGTCCAGTGTGGGCGCTGACCAGCAACGGCCGCAGGGCGTCGCACGCCGTGCGCGCGTGAGTGGGCCGGGTGGTGCGGTTGACAACGGAGGCGGGCGGACGGCATACCCGCAGGTAGGGCTGCGTGTGAGAGACCTCATAGGTGCGGAAAGGTTTCCACCGCCGTCCCTGTCCACCAGACCTCCTACGGTGGACAAACGGTTCCCTCAGGAACCTCGATCACGGTGCTCACCGACGAGACAAGACCCGTCTCAGCATGCGAGTACCGTGGTCACATCCAGCAGGTCAGTCGTCGGATCCACTTCCGAGGTGGCTCCGGCATTGGCCGGGCCCACAACCGAGCACTCGCTCGGAACCGGAAGGACAACGGACGCAGATGACCGCACCCGCCGCACCCGTTCAGGGCACCACGCACGCAGGCCTCCAGGCCTGGGTCGACGAGGTCGCCGCGATGACCACCCCCGACGAGGTCGTGTGGGTGACGGGGTCCGACGAGGAGTGGACCCGCGTCACCGACAAGCTCGTCGCTGCCGGCACGTTCATCAAGCTCAACGAGGAGAAGAAGCCCAACAGCTTCTATGCCGCCTCCGACCCCAGCGACGTCGCCCGTGTCGAGGACCGCACCTACATCTGTTCTCTCGATGAGAAGGACTCGGGGCCCACCAACAACTGGATGGAGCCCGAGGAGATGAAGGACATCATGCGCGGGCTCTACGCCGGCTGCATGAAGGGCCGCACCCTCTATGTCATCCCGTTCGTCATGGGTCACATCGAGTCCGAGCACCCGATGTTCGGCGTCGAGATCACCGACTCCGAGTACGTCGTCGCGTCGATGCGCGTCATGGCCCGCTGTGGCACCGCGGTCCTCAACCGCATCGAGGAGCTCGGCGAGGACGCGAAGTACGTCCCCGCGCTCCATTCGCTCGGCGCCCCCCTCGAGGAGGGCCAGGCCGACGTCAAGTGGCCCTGCAACCCCGAGAAGTACATCGTGCAGTTCCCCGAGGAGCGCACGATCTGGTCCTACGGTTCCGGTTACGGCGGCAACGCCCTGCTCGGCAAGAAGTGCTACTCGCTGCGCATCGCCTCGGTCATGGCGCGCGACGAGGGCTGGATGGCCGAGCACATGCTCATCCTCAAGCTCACCTCGCCGGAGGAGCAGGTCTACTACATCGCGGCCGGCTTCCCGAGCGCCTGCGGCAAGACCAACCTCGCCATGCTCAAGCCGACGATCCCGGGCTGGAAGGTCGAGACCCTGGGTGACGACATCGCCTGGATGCGCTTCGGCAAGGACGGTCGTCTGTATGCCGTGAACCCGGAGTTCGGTTTCTTCGGCGTCGCGCCCGGCACCAACGAGCACACCAACCCCAACGCCATGTCGACGATCAACAAGGGCAACTCGGTCTTCACCAACGTTGCACTCACCGACGACGGCGACATCTGGTGGGAAGGGCTCGAGAACATGCCCGACCACGCCACGTCGTGGAAGGGCGAGGACTGGACCCCGGCCGATGGTGAGGCCGGCGTCCTGTCGAGCCACGCGAACTCTCGCTACTGCACCCCGATCAAGCAGTGCGACATCCTCGCGTCGGAGTACGACGACCCGCAGGGTGTGCCGATCTCGGCGATCTTCTTCGGTGGCCGGCGCAAGACCACCGTGCCGCTCGTGACCGAGTCCCGCGACTGGACCCACGGCACGTTCATGGGTGCCACGCTCTCGTCAGAGACGACTGCTGCTGCGACGGGTCAAGTCGGCGTCGTCCGCCGCGACCCGATGGCGATGCTGCCCTTCATCGGCTACAACGCCGGTGACTACTTCCAGCACTGGATCGACATCGGCAAGGGCGCCGACGCGTCCAAGCTGCCGAAGATCTTCTACGTCAACTGGTTCCGTCGTGACGAGGAGGGCAACTTCGTGTGGCCCGGCTTCGGCGAGAACGCTCGCGTCCTCAAGTGGGCCATCGAGCGCATCGAGGGCAAGGCTGCCGCGGTCGAGACCGCCATCGGTCACGTCCCCACACCGGAGTCGATCGACACCGAGGGCCTCGACATGGACCTCGACGAGCTCGCCAAGGCACTCACCGTCGACAACGACGAGTGGAAGGCCGAGATCCCGGAGATCGAGGAGTGGTTCGCCAAGTTCGGCGACAACCTCCCGACCGCCCTGCAGGTCGAGCTCGACGGCCTGAAGGCTCGCCTCGGAGTCTGAGTCCAAAAGAACGCCGACGAGGCGCCGCTTCCCTTCCGGGGAGCGGCGCCTCTCGCGTTGTGCACCTGCTGCGGCGGGTATGCCGGACGGTGACGTGGCGATGACGGTTCGGACACGTTGGGGTGAGCAGGGCGCTCCGGGGGCGGGACGGCATACTCCGGGATTCACTGAAGGGCATGAAGGCGACCAGGTCGGGACGTGGGCACGGATGCTCGCGGCACTGACAGCGGCGACCACTTGCACCTGGCGACGCGGGCCATGAGGCCATGGCGAACGCCGTCGACCTCAAGGCCCTGGACTGCCGCCCCTGACCCGTCCGTTCAGTCCTCCGCCTCGGCGAACCCGTTTTGCAGGCCGAACAGCGCGACCTCGACCCGGGAGCTGACCTGCAGTTTGGACGTCAGGGCGCGCACGTGGCCCTTGACCGTGTTCTCGCTGATGCACAGTCGGGAGGCGATGTCCTTGTTGGCCCTGCCACCGGCCACGAGCCGCAGGACGTCGAGCTCACGTTCGGTGAGCAGCCCGGACGGCGCCTCGAAGCGTGCGCGCTCTCGCAGGCTCGCCAGCTCGGCGTGGAGCAGGCTGGCCATGTGTGCCGGGATCACCGACTGACCGCCGCGCAGAAGACGAACGGACTCGACGACCTGCGGGGCCGGGGTGCCCTTGAGCATGTAGCCGGTGGCGCCTGCCTGCAGCGCGGCAAACAGGTCGTCGTCGTCGGCAGCGAGGACCAGGATCTTGGTGTCCGGCGACCTCCTCGAGATCGCCTCGCACGCCCCGATGCCGGCGGTGCCGGGCATGCGTTGGCCGAGAAGCACGACGTCAGGCGTGAACCTGATGCACTTCTCCACGGCTTCGACGGCGGACCCGGCCTCGGCCACGATCTCGAAGTCAGTCTCGAGTTCAAGGACGACCTTCATGCCCTGACGGTAGAGATCGTGGGCATCAGCGATCACGACGCGGATCCGCTCGCGAGGGTCCATCACCCTCGATGGCATCGCCGCCATCCGCGCTCGCTTCTCGTCCAGACGCGTTCCTCGTCGCAGACCTGGGGCCCCGGCCCAGGAAGCAGGCTCTTCGCCAACGGCTGGTCGAGGCAGGGAATCTGGCGTGGCGACAGAGTCAAGCATCAGGAGAACCCCACGTGAGGGCCGTCTGACGACTCGACAGGTGTGCGAGCGCGGCGCTGGTGGCGGGGGGTGATCCCCGACGTTGGGCAGTTCACTCTTCTTGTTCGGAGACCTTCGCAATACGGATTGGGGTGCAAGGCAGTGAGCACGCCCTCAAGGACACTTGCCGGGGTCGAGGCTGACGAACGGGAGCGAGGTCAGTCGTTGTCGCGCTGCAGGCTGACCCGCACCGTCGGCACGGGTGACGGCGCCTGCGCCTGGGCCCACAGCCGTTCCAGGGCCGGTTGCAGCAACAGCGTGCCCAGCTGTCGGATGAAGACAGCCACCGCCTGCTCCTCGACGGGGATCCGGCTGCGGGCGATGCCGTGGTCACGCAGCGTCTGGGTCCGCCGAATCGTCTCTTCCATGAGCAGGCGCGCCAGCCCCTCGGCACCCGGGTCGGGCGTCACGACGGCTCGGCGCAGGTAGTCGACCGCGTGCGGGTTGGCCTCGAACATCTCCGCCGCCGCGTGATCTCGCGCCGCGACCACTTCGTCGGCGGGCCCCTCGAGCGGCACGGAGTCGACGGCCACCCGGAAGAGGTCGACCACGGAGTCGTCCACGGCCGCGCGCAGTCCGTCCTTGCCACCGAAGTGATGGACGACGAGCCCGGGTGCGACGCCTGCCGCACGCGCCACCTCACGCAGGCTCGTCGCCGCAGCGCCCTGGGCAGCGAAGAGTCGGAGCGCGGTCGTCAGGATGCGCGAGCGGGAGTCGATCGTCGTCGAGGCGGTCATGGTGGGTGACAGTCAACACGCGACCCCGCCATTGCACAAGTGTTCAATGCGTGCGTATCGTGCCAAGGAGAAGCGAAATCGCTCACCTGCGAACACCTCAGAAGGAGCCGGTCCATGCCCGAGCAGCCCCAGGCGGTCATCTATGACGCCCTCCGCACCCCCCGAGGAAAGGGCAAGTCGTCCGGCTCCCTCCACGAGGTGAAGCCGATCGACCTCGTCGTCGGACTGATCGACGCCGTCCGCGAGCGCAACCCCGGCCTCGACTCCGCCCAGATCGACGACATCATCCTGGGCATCGTGTCGCCCGTCGGCGACCAGGGTGCGGTCCTCCCGCGTGTGGCGGCGATGTATGCCGGCCTGCCCGAGCCCGTGGCCGGCGTCCAGGTCAACCGCTTCTGCGGCTCCGGTCTCGAGGCCGTCAACCAGGCCGCCTCGCGCGTCCGCTCCGGCTTCGAGGACCTCATCCTCGCCGGTGGCGTCGAGTCGATGTCCCGCGTTCCGATGGGCAGCGACGGGGGCGCCTGGGCCATGGACCCTGCCACCGCACTCGCGACCGACTTCGTGCCCCAGGGCATCGGGGCCGACCTCATTGCCACGCTCGAGGGCTACGACCGCGCCGAGGTCGACCGCTTCGCCGCGCAGTCGCACGCCCGCGCCGCTGCGGCCTGGGAGGCCGGCCACTTCGGCAAGTCGGTCATCGAAGTCAAGGACAAGAGCGGCCTGACGATCCTCGACCGCGACGAGACGATCCGCCCCGGCACGAGCGTCGAGTCCCTCTCGGCCCTCAAGCCCTCGTTCGCCGGCATCGGCGAGGCTGGCGGGTTCGACTTCGTCGCCCTGGAGAAGTACACGCAGGTCGACCAGATCAACCACATCCACCACGCCGGCAACTCCTCGGGCATCGTCGACGGGGCCGCCCTGCTGCTGATCGGGAACGAGCAGATCGGCAAGGAGATGGGCCTCACGCCTCGCGCGCGCATCATCTCCACGGCCGTCATCGGCTCCGAGCCGACGATCATGCTCACCGGCCCGGCTCCCGCCTGCCGCAAGGCGCTCGATCGCGTCGGCATGACTGCTGCGGACATCGACCTCGTCGAGATCAACGAGGCCTTCGCCGCCGTCGCCCTCAAGCTCATGCGCGACATGGGTTGGAACGAGGACCAGACCAACGTCAACGGTGGAGCCATCGCCATGGGTCACCCGCTCGGCGCCACCGGCGCGATGATCCTCGGCACCCTCGTCGACGAGCTCGAGCGCCGCGACCTCGAACGCGGCATCGCCACCCTCTGCATCGGCGCCGGCATGGGCATCGCCACTGTCGTCGAACGCATCTGAACGCGCATCTGAGACACGGACAGGAACCCCACAAGCCATGAGCGACAACATCATTCATTACGAGCGCGACGACGAGGGCATCGTCACCCTGACGATGGACGACCCCAGCGCGGGCGCCAACACCATGAACGCGGCATACAAGGCCGCCATGGGCGAGACCATCGATCGGCTCGAAGCCGAGCGCGACGACATCACCGGCGTCGTCCTGACGTCGGGCAAGAAGACCTTCTTTGCCGGCGGCAACCTCGCCGACCTGCAGAAGATCACGGCCGAAACCGTCGGCGACTCCTTCCGGGAGGTCGAGGACATCAAGGCCCAGCTGCGTCGCCTCGAGCAGTTCGGCAAGCCCGTCGTGGCCGCCATCAACGGCGCCGCGCTCGGTGGCGGACTCGAGATCGCCCTCGCCTGCCACCACCGCATCGCCGTCGACGACGACAAGATCAAGCTCGGCCTCCCCGAGGTCAGCCTCGGCCTGCTTCCCGGTGGCGGCGGCGTCACCCGTCTCGTGCGCATGCTCGGCATCACCGAGGCCCTCATGAGCTGGCTGCTCCAGGGCCAGCAGCGCACGCCGTCCGAAGCGCACGCCAAGGGAGTCATCGACGAGCTCGTCGCCACCCGTGAGGACCTGGTCCCGGCCGCCAAGGCGTGGATCCTCGCCCACAAGGACGACGCCACTGCCGCCACCAAGCCGTGGGACGTCAAGGGCTACAAGATCCCCGGCGGAACCCCCACCACCCCGGCGTTCGCGGCCAACCTCCCGGCGTTCCCGGCCAACCTGCGCAAGCAGCTCAAGGGCAGCCCGATCAAGTCGCCGCGCGCCATCATGTCGGCAGCGGTCGAGGGCGCCCAGGTCGACTTCGACACCGCGAGCCGCATCGAGTCGCGCTACTTCGCCGAGCTCACTGCCGGACGCGAGTCCACCGCGATGATCCAGGCGTTCTTCTTCGACCTGCAGTCGATCAACTCCGGTGCGCTGCGCCCGGCCGGCATCGAGCGCTCCAAGGTCAACAAGGTCGGCATCCTCGGCGCCGGGATGATGGGCGCCGGCATCGCCCACGCCTGCGCCACCTCCGGCATCGAGGTCGTCCTCAAGGACGTGTCGATCGAGGGCGCCGAGAAGGGCAAGGCCTACACGGCCAAGCTGCTCGACGCCAAGGTGGCCAAGGGTCGGTTGTCGCAGGAGGACCGTGACGCGACCCTCGCCCGGATCACTCCGACCGCCGACGCCGCCGACCTGGCCGACGTCGACGCCGTCATCGAGGCCGTCTTCGAGGACCACGAGCTCAAGAAGAAGGTGTTCGCCGAGGTCGAGGCCGTCGTCGGACCCGACACCCTCCTCTGCTCCAACACGTCGACCCTGCCCATCACCGGCCTGCAGGGCTTCGCCACCCGTCCCGCGGACTTCATCGGGCTGCACTTCTTCAGCCCGGTCGACAAGATGAAGCTCGTCGAGATCATCCGCGGCGAGCACACCTCCGACACCGCCGCGGCCCGGGCGATCGACCTCGTCCAGCAGATCCGCAAGATCCCGGTCGTCGTCGGCGACGGACGCGGTTTCTACACGAGCCGCGTCTTCGGCACACTCATCATCGAGGGCGCCCAGCTCCTCGCCGAAGGTGTCGACCCGCAGACCATCGAGCGGGCCGCGACGTCGGCCGGCTTCCCGGCCCCGCCGCTCGCCATGCTCGACGAGGTCTCGCTCACCCTGACGCAGCACATCCGCTCGGAGGCAGCGAAGGCTGCCGCCGCCGAGGGGCGCGAGCTCGCGTCAACGCCCGGCGAGGAGGTCATCGACAGCCTCGTGGCGCTCGGCCGCAAGGGTCGGGCTGCGGGCGCAGGTCTCTATGACTACCCCGAAGGTGCGCCCAAGGTGCTGTGGCCCGAGCTGCGCCAGCGCTGGTCCAAGAACACGCAGATCCCGTTGCGGGACCTGCAGGACCGCTACCTCTTCCGGATGGCGCTCGAAACGGCCACGTGCTTCGAGGAGGGCGTGCTCACCGACGCCCAGTCGGCCAACATCGGCGGCATCTTCGGCATCGGCTTCCCGCCGCACACCGGTGGCCCGGCGACGTTCATGACCAACTACGAGGGCGGCCTCGCCGGCTTCGTGGCCCGCGCCAACGAGCTCGCCGACACCTACGGTGAGCGGTTCCGTCCGTCGGCGTGGCTCTCCGAGCGCGCCGCAACCGGAACGCTCGTCGACGCGAGCGCGCCGGCAGCCTGATGACCGCGCCGCTCGGAGTCCCTGGACCACTCAGCGGCGTGCGCGTCCTCTCGATCGCGATCAACCTCCCGGGGCCAGCCGCCGTTGCGCGGCTGGCCTCGTGGGGCGCAACCGTGACAACCGTGCTCCCGCCGACGGGCGACCCCCTGGAGCATTTCGCCAAGGCCTACTTCGACGAACTGCACGAGGGGCAGACCATCGAGCTCGCCGACCTCAAGAGCGACGAGGGTCGCGCGCGTCTGGATGAGCTGCTCGCCGAGACCGACATCTTCTTCACGAGTTCTCGCCCCTCTGCCCTGGCGCGGTTGGGACTCGACCACGCATCGGTGAGCGGGCGGCATACCCACGTCTGTCAGGTCGACATCGTCGGCCACCCCGGCGACGGCGCCGAGATCGCCGGGCACGACCTCACCTACCAGGCGGGGACCGGTCTCGTTCGAGACGGGCGTATGCCGACCACGACAGTTGTCGACCTCGCCGGCGCTGAGCGCGCGGCGGCCGAGGCTGCCGCGGCTCTCGTCGAACGCGCCCGCACCGATCGTGGCTCACGACGCGAGGTCGCCCTGTCGGACCTCGCCCACGCCATGGCGCGTCCGGTCGTGCACGGGCTGACCGTGCCGGGCGGACTTCTCGGTGGCGGACTTCCCGTCTACGACGTGTATGCCGCGTCGGAAGGTCACGTGGCGCTCGCCGCGCTCGAACCGCACTTCACTGAACGGCTGCTCACGGCGCTGGAGCTGGACCCCGACAAACTCAGCCGGGACCGTCTCGCGGAGGTCTTCGCGACGCGCACTGCCCTCGAGTGGCAGGCGTGGGCCGACGAACACGACATCCCGCTGGCCGCCGTTGCTGCCCCTGCTTGATCGTTCTGCCTGATCCTCAGCTCGACCCGACAAAGGAGTCACCGTGCCCGAGATCGTCCCTCCCCCGACCTATGTGTCCCCCTGGATGGAGCACGACGAGGTCTCCGATGTCCTGACCCTGGCCCGCACCTTCTTCGAGCGCGAGGTGACGCCGAACGTCGAGCGCTTCGCCGAGCAGCACCAGGTCGACAAGGAGACGTGGCTCGCGGCGGGCGCGGCCGGGCTGTTGTGCATCTCGATCCCCGAGGAGTACGGCGGCGGTGGCGGTTCGTTCGCCCACGAGGCCGCCGTGATGTGGGAGCAGGGGCGGGCCGCCGACGACTCGCTCGGCTACTCGGTGCACTCGTCGATCGTCGCGCACTACCTGCTCAACTACGGGTCCGAGGATCAGAAGCAGCGGTGGTTGCCGCGCATGGCCACGGGCGAGCTCGTCGGCGCCATCGCGATGACGGAGCCGTCGACCGGGTCCGACCTGCAGCGCATCCGCACCACCGCCAAGCGCGACGGTGACCACTACGTCATCAACGGCAGCAAGACCTTCATCACCAACTCGTCGCACGCCGGGCTCGTTCTCGTCGTCGCGCGCACCGGAGGTGAAGGGGCACAGGGGGTTTCGCTCATCGTCGCGGAGGTTGGTGGCACTTCAGAGACGCCGGGACCCGAAGGCTTCGAGCGAGGTCGCGTGCTGCAGAAGATCGGGCAGCACGGACAGGACACCCGCGAGCTGTCGTTCACGGACATGTTGGTGCCGGTCGGCAACCTGCTCGGCGACTCCGAGGGGCAGGGCTTCTATCAGCTCATGCTGCAGCTGCCACAGGAGCGCCTGGCCATCGCGGTCGGTGCCGTTGCCTCTGCCGAGAAGGCGGTCGAACTGGCCATCGCCTACTCGAAGGAGCGCGAGGCGTTCGGGAAGCCGATCGGCTCGTTCCAGGCCCTGCGCTTCACGCTCGCGGAGGTCAGCACCGATGTGTTGGCGGCGCGCACCTTCCTCGACTACTGCATCGGGCTGCACGTCGAGGGTCGGCTCGATGCTGCGACTGCCTCACGGGCGAAGTACTGGACCACCGATGTTCAGTGCGATGTCATCGACCGGTGCCTGCAGGTGTTCGGCGGCTACGGCTACATGCTCGAGTACCCGATCGCCCGCATGTATGCCGGCGCGCGCGTCCAGAAGATCTATGGCGGGACCAACGAGATCATGAAGGAACTCATCTCCCGCACCCTCTGACGCTCAGGTGGTGGTGGCGCCCGGCTGGCTCGACTGGCCGGGCACCTGCTGGTTCTGCTGGCCGGGCTGGAACTGTTGGCCCATCTGCCCCTGCTGGCCCTGCTGGCCCTGCTGGCCCTGCTGTCCGGGGAAGCCACCCTGTCGCCCGTCCTGCGTCGAGGCGGACGAGCCTCGCTCGTGGGCCGCGGCCGCGCCGACGGCACCGATCGAGGAGAGACCGAGTGCCAGGGCTGCGGCGACGGCGGTCTTCTTGCCCGACCAGCGCACCGGGTGCACGGTCGGGGCCGTTGCGCTCTCGAGGGTGCGCGGGGACTCGGGGGCAGCGGACCCCGACCAGTCCACTGAGGTGCTCGATGTGGTGTCATCAGTCGTCATGAGAGCGACCGTGCCCGGCGCCCCTGTGGCGAACCTGTGGTCAACATGTCGAGCGGCTACGACCAGGCACTACGACGAGCCGGGCGAAGTGCGACTTCGTGCCCCGCACGGACACGCTCCCTCGGCCGAAGGCCTCGTCGGCGTGTCCGTGCGGGGCACGAAGTCGAAGCGGGGTTGGAGTTGCTCCTGTTCACAGGAGTCGCACAGCCAACACATGGGCAACACTGAAGGCATGACGGTCTACTGGATGTCATGAGCACAGCCCCGACCTCGTCCGCCAGGCTGCAGCGCCCCGACGGGAGCCCTGTCCGAGTCCTGGTCGTCGACGACGAGTCCAACCTGACCGAGCTGCTGTCGATGGCGCTGCGCTACGAGGGTTGGGAGGTCCGCTCGGCGGCCACCGGGCTCAAGGCGGTCAAGGCGGCGCGTGAGTTCCAGCCCGACGCAGTCGTGCTCGACATGATGCTGCCCGACTTCGACGGCCTCGAGGTGCTGCGCCGGATGCGTGCCGACGACGATGCCGTTCCCGTGCTCTTCCTCACGGCGAAGGATGCCGTCGAGGATCGCGTCGCCGGTCTCACCGCGGGTGGTGACGACTACGTGACCAAGCCCTTCAGCCTCGAGGAGGTCGTGGCCCGGCTGCGTGCCCTCATGCGTCGCACCACGGTGGTCGCCGACCAGTCGTCATCGGTCATCGCCGTCGGCGACCTCACGATGGATGAGGACAGCCACGAGGTGACCCGTGGAGGCGACGAGATCCACCTCACCGCAACGGAGTTCGAGCTGCTTCGCTATCTCATGCGCAACCCCAAGCGAGTCCTGTCGAAGGCGCAGATCCTCGACCGCGTGTGGAACTACGACTTCGGCGGGCAGGCCAATGTCGTCGAGCTCTACATCTCCTACCTGCGCAAGAAGATCGACGCCGGGCGCACCCCGATGATCCACACGATGCGCGGCGTCGGCTACGTCCTCAAGCCAGCGGAATGAGCACGGCGCAGCGCTCCCGCCTCGATCCCGCCGGCTGGTCGCTCACGACCAAGCTCGTCGCCGCCGTCGTCGGTCTCTTCCTCGTCATCACGGCGGCGACGTCGGCCTTCACCGTCATCGCCCTGCAGAACCACCTCGTCAACCAGATCGACCAGGACGTGACCTCTTCCCTGTTCCGCGCTGGCGGACCGCGCGGTCCCGGCGGCGGCGGAGGCCCCATCCCCGGCGGTGGAGGCGAATCCCTCCTCCTCGTGCTGCGCGACGGGGACGTCGTGCGCAACCAGGTCGAACACGGCCGCGAGATCGGCGAGCTCAGCGCGGCCCAGATCGCCGCGCTCCAGGATGCCGGTATCGGTTCGACGCCCACGACGGTCGAGGTGGAGGGGTTGGGCGAGTACCGCGTCGCGTCAGCTCTCGGCAACGCCGGCAACACCGTCATCTCGGGCCTGCCGATGAGCGGCATCAGCCGCATCGTCGATGCCACCATCGGTCTCGTCGTCGGCACGGCCATCGCCGGTCTGGCCCTGGTCGCACTGGGCGGGCAGTGGATCATCCGCCGCAACCTCGCCCCACTGTCACGCGTCGCCCACACCGCCACTCAGGTGAGCCAACTCAAGCTCGACTCCGGTGCCGTGGCACTGGCGCAACGCGTGCCCGCTGCCGACACCGACGCACGGACGGAGGTCGGGCAGGTGGGACTCGCCCTCAACAACATGCTCGACAACGTCGAGGGCGCGCTCCGGGCACGGCACGAGTCGGAGACCCAGGTGCGCCAGTTCGTCGCCGACGCCTCGCACGAGCTGCGGACGCCGTTGGCGTCCATTCGTGGGTATGCCGAGTTGTCCCGCCGCGAGCGAGAGCCCGTTCCCGCTTCGGTCACCCATGCGCTGACCCGGGTCGAGTCAGAGGCGGTTCGGATGCAGGGCCTCGTCGAGGACCTCCTGCTGCTTGCTCGCCTCGACGCGGGACGTCCCCTGGACCGCGAGCCGGTCGACCTGTCCCTGCTGGCCATGGACGCGGTGTCGGACGCGCACGCCGCGGCGCCCGGTCATCACTGGGAGCTGGACCTGCCCGACGAGCCGGTCGAGGTGACGGGGGACCAGGCCCGGTTGCACCAGGTCGTGGCGAATCTCCTGGCCAACGCGCGCACGCACACCCCCGAGGGCACCCGCATCGTCACGTCACTCCGGCAGGAGGACGGCTGGGTGCGACTGGCTGTCAGGGATGACGGCCCAGGAGTGCCAGAGGAGCTGCAGGAGAACGTTTTCGAGCGATTCACTCGCGGCGACGAGGCGCGCAACCGAGCGAATGGGTCGACCGGCTTGGGACTGTCGATCGTCGACGCGGTCGCGAAGTCCCACAGAGGCAGCGTCGACCTCGACAGCCGCCCGGGCCGCACGACGTTCACCGTCTCACTCCCCACGCCGCCCGCCTGAGCGTGACGCCCCCGGTTGCTTGTGCGCGCTGAGCGAACACGAGGGCTCACTGCCATGAGCGTGGCTAGCATGCAGAGCATGGCCAACGTGGTTCCTCTCTTCCCCTCAGGTGGGCCTTCGCGGCCCAGATCGAGCACGAGCGGTGACAAGGGCACACGGGAGCGTCGGCCCAGCCCTCAGGCGGCAGCCCCGCTGTGGCGGCAGATGCTCGGCCAACAGCTGCGCACGGAGCGTCAGGCCCGGCGGGCCCGCATCAGCGACGTCGCCGGACGGGCAGGCGTGTCGCCCCAGTATCTGTCCGAGATCGAGCGAGGGCTCAAGGATCCCTCGTCCGAGATCCTCGATGCACTGGCGGGTGCTCTCGATCTGCCGGTCGCCGACCTCACCGGGCGAGCGGCCCGCCACCTGCGGGCGGCCCCCACCGACCCCGGCACTCCCCTCTGCCTGGCCGCGTAGCCGCCCGACCCGCCCTCATCTCGGCTGTCCCAACAGCGGGCCGCGTCACGAGGCCATGGGGGCGGCGGCGCGAGAGCTGATCACGGAGTCCACGACGCCGTAGTCCACGGCCGCCTCCGGGGCAAGGATGAGGTCTCGCTCCATGTCGATGCGCAGCTGGTCCGGTGTGCGCCCGGTGTGCGCGGCGAGAATCGCCTCCTGCAGGGCCCGCACCCTCTCGACCTCATCGGCTTCGAGAATGAGGTCGGGGATCGTGCCCCGCCCTTCCGCGGCCGGAGCATGGATGACGACTCTCGCGTGCGGAAGGATCGTCCGATAGCCCGCGTCGCCTCCGGCCAGGAGCACTGCTGCGGTCGCGACTGCCTGCCCGACGCACGTGGTCTCCACGCGCGGGCGCACGAACTGCATGGCGTCATAGATCGCGAGCGTCGCAGGGATCGAACCACCGGGTGAGTTGATGTAGAGGGAGACGGGCCGGTCCGGGTTCTCGTTCTCGAGGTGCAGCAGCTGGGCGATGACGGCGTTGGCGACCCCGTCATCGATGCCTGTGCCGAGGTAGATGATCCGCTCGGCGAGCAGGCGACTGTAGATGTCCACGGTCCGCTCCCCCGCAGAAGTGCGGGTCGTGACGTAGGGGATTGCGTAGGTGCTCATCGACCGACGCCCAATCCCATGGGACCTCGACGCGTCGGCAGGACGTCATCGATCGAGCTCACGATGCCGTCGATGAATCCGTAGGCCATGGCCTGCTCCGCCGTGAACCAACGATCCCGACGAGAGTCCTCCTCCACCTGCGCGAACGGCTGTCCGGTGTCCTCCGCGATGCAGCTCAGAACCGTGTCCCGTGTGTGTCGTAGGTCGTCTGCCTGGATCGCGATGTCCATCGCGGTGCCGCCGATGCCGGCAGAACCCTGATGGAGCAGAACCTTGGAATGCGGCATCGCGTAGCGCCTCCCCTTCGTCCCGGCCGACAGCAGGAACTGGCCAGCGCTGTAGGCCATCCCCACGTTGATGGTTGCCACGTCGTTGGAGATCATCCGCATCGTGTCGCGGATGGCCAGCATCCCTGGCACGGACCCGCCCGGGGAGTTGATGAGCAACCTGATGTCCTCAGTCGGGCTGTTTGCGGACAGCACGAGGAGCGCGTTGCACAGACGGTTGCTGTTCCAGTCCTCGAGAGGTTCGCCGAGGAGAAGCGTCCGGCGCTCGAACAACGCCCGATAGAGCTCCTGGTCGAGCCCGTGGGCGGAAGGGGTGGTCGTTTGCGTCATGCATCCACGATGGGGGGCCCACGACCGCTACGGAAGCCAGGGCTGCCCGGGGCAGCGCTGCTCTGAGCAGCCCGAGCAAAGCCGGCGCTCACTCCCCTGCAACAGGAGCGTCACAGCAGCGGCACAGCCGGCGGCTCGACGGTGGAGCCATGAACGCGATGACCTTCTCCCCCGGCCCCGCTGGCTCCTCCCCCTCGCCCAGCTCGACCAGTTCGGCCAGCCCGGCCAGCCCGGCCAGCCCGGCCAGCCCGGCCACCGAGCCCTACGCGAGCACACCCACGGGGAGCCCGCACGCCCGGACCTCGCGCCTCCAGCGGTTCGTCCGCGGGAACGCCGAGGACCCCAGGTGGGCTCGACCCGCGCTGCTGGTGCTGTTGGCCGTGACTGCGGTGCTCTACACCTACGGGCTCACGAGCAACGGCTGGGCCAACAGCTTCTACTCGGCGGCCGTCCAGGCCGGGAGCGAGTCGTGGAAGGCGTTCTTCTTCGGGTCCTCGGACGCGGGCAACTCGATCACGGTGGACAAGCCGCCCGCAGCCCTGTGGGTGATGGCGCTCAGCGTCCGCGTGTTCGGGTTGAGCTCGTTCGCGATCCTGTTCCCCGAAGTCCTCATGGGCGTCGCGACCGTCGGTGTCGTCTACGCGACCGTGCGCCGCTGGTGGGGCGCTCCGGCCGGGCTCATCGCCGGCGCCGTCATGGCGCTCACCCCCGTCGCCGTCCTCATGTTCCGGTTCAACAACCCTGATGCCCTGCTCGTCCTCCTCATGGCGCTCGGCGCCTGGGCGACGATGCGGTCCATCGAGCGCGGCTCGGCCCGCTGGATGGCCCTCGCCGGTGTCTTCATCGGCCTCGGCTTCCTCACCAAGACCCTCCAGGTCCTCCTCGTCGTGCCGTTCTTCGGCATCGCCTACCTCGTCGCCGCCGACACCACCCTGCGCCGCCGCATCGTCGGTGCGGCCGCGGGCGTCGGCACGATGCTGCTCTCGGCCGGTTGGTGGGTCGCCATCGTCGAGCTCATCCCCGCGAGCAAGCGCCCCTACATCGGGGGCAGCCAGACGAACTCCTTCCTCGAGCTCACCTTCGGCTACAACGGGCTCGGCCGCATCAACGGCGAGGAGACCGGCTCCGTCGGCGGCGGGAACGGTTGGGGCTCAACGGGTCTCGGCCGCATGTTCAGCAGCAGCATCGGTGGCCAGATCTCCTGGCTCATCCCGAGCGCCATCATCCTGCTCGCCGTCGGCCTCTGGCTGCGCGGCCGGGCGCCTCGCACCGACATCCGTCGGGCCGGCTACATCGTCTGGGGCGGCTGGCTCGTCGTCACGATGCTCACCTTCTCGCTCATGGCTGGCATCTTCCACGAGTACTACACCGTCGCCCTCGCTCCCGTCGTCGCCGCACTCGTCGGCATGGGCTCCGCCGAGGCCTGGGAGCGCCGCAACTCCTGGCTCGGCGTCGGAGCCCTTTCGCTCGCAACCCTCGCCGCAGCGATCTGGAGCTTCGTCCTGCTGAGCCGCACCACGGCATACGGCGACTGGTTGCGGGTCAGCGTTCTTGCCCTCGGCATCACCGCGGCCCTCGGCTTCCTCATCCTCGATCGGCTCCACCGCCGCGCCGTCCCGGCCGTCATCGCAACCGCACTCATCGCAGCGCTCGCCGGCCCCGCGGCATACAGCGTCACGACCGTGGGCACGAGCTACACCGGATCGATCATCACTGCGGGCCCGAGCACCGGCGGCATGGGCGGGCCCGGAGGCGGCGGCATGCCGGGCGGCACGATGCCCACCCTGCCCGGCGGGACGATGCCCACTCTGCCCGGCGGAGGCGGCGCACCGACCGGTGGTGGCGGGATGGGCGGTCTGCTCGACGCCAGCACCCCGAGCACCGAGGTCGTCGCAGCACTGTCCGAGGGCGCGAGCAACTACCGCTGGGTGGCAGCCGCCATCGGCTCGCAGAGCGCCGCAGGGCTCCAGCTCGGCTCCGGCCTGCCCGTCATGGCGCTCGGTGGGTTCAACGGGTCCGACCCGAGCCCGACGCTGGTGCAGTTCCAGGAGTACGTCGACCAGGGCCTCATCCACTACTTCGCGTCCAGCGGCAACGGCGACGGCCGGGGAGGCGGTGGCATGGGCGGCAGCGGCAGCGGCAGCGGCACCGCCTCCGAGATCTCCGCGTGGGTCCAGGCGAACTTCACCGCCGTCACCATCGGCGGCACGACGTTCTACGACCTCACGGCGCCGGCAGGGAGCGCGACGACGACCGGATCCACCACCAGCACGGCGACGACGGTATGACCACCACCGTCCTCGACGTCGTCATCCCGGTCTTCAACGAGCAGGGCACGGTCGGGGCGTGCGTGCGCCGACTCCATGCGCACCTCGTCGCGACCTTCCCCTACCCGTTCCGGATCACGATCGCCGACAACGCGAGCACGGACGCGACGTGGGCGACCGCGCAGGCGCTCACCACCGAGCTGCCGGGCGTCCGAGCCCTCCACCTCACCGAGAAGGGTCGCGGTCGCGCCCTGAAGCAGGCGTGGCTCAGTTCTGACGCTCTCGTCCTCGCCTACATGGACGTCGACCTGTCGACCGACCTCGACGCACTGTGGCCGCTCGTCGCACCGCTCATGTCAGGCCACTCGGACGTCGCCATCGGGTCCCGTCTGGCCCGGGGTTCCCGGGTCGTGCGCGGCGCCCAGCGTGAGGTGATCTCGCGCTGCTACAACCTCGTCCTGCGCGTAGCGCTCCGTGCCCGGTTCACCGATGCCCAGTGCGGCTTCAAGGCCATCCGCGGCGATGTGGCGCGCGAGCTCCTGCCGCTCGTCGAGGACCCGACGTGGTTCTTCGACACGGAGCTCCTCATCCTGGCCGAACGCGCCCAGCTGCGCATCCACGAGGTACCCGTCGACTGGTACGACGACCCCGACAGCCGCGTCGACGTCGTCAGCACCGCGCGCGACGACCTGCGCGGAGTATGGCGAATGCGTCGCACCCTCTCGGCGTCGTCCGCGCCCGTCGCCGCCATCGCGGAAAAGATGGGCCGGCGTATGCCGGGTGCTCGCGTCGCGCGTCAGGCCGCCAGTTTCGCGGTGATCGGCGTCGCCTCGACGGTGTTCCACCTGGGGCTCTTCGCCCTCCTGCGACAAGGCCTGGCGTCGGCCACCCTCGCCAACGCCCTCGCCCTGCTGGTTGCCACGATCGCCAACACGTCCTGGAACCGGCACTGGACGTTCGGCCTGCGCGGACGTGAAGGTGCCGGGCGACAGCAGGTGCAGGCCCTCGTCGTCTTCGTCATCTCGCTGGCCCTCACGACGGCGGGCCTGGGCCTGCTGCACAGCGTCGCCCCGCGAGCCCCCACGTGGCTCGAGACCACTGCCGTGGCGATCACGACGGCTCTGTCGACCGCGGTGAAGTTCGTCCTCATGCGGACCTGGATCTTCGCGTCCGCGTCGACCTCCACCCCAGCGCCACCGAAACCGCCCTCAGTACAGGGTGGCGAGATACCCACCGTCGTCGTCAAGGAAGAACAGCACGACCGTCGAGTCCAGCTCGTCGACCAGGGCTGAGCAGGTCGCGACCGTGTCCTTCTTCGGCGCGGGAAGGGGCTCACAGAAGACCTCTTCGACGGGGATGCCATCTTCGAGTCCGTCGACAAGAGCCTCGGTCACGCTGTTGGTCAGGGCGAGCTCGGTCGCGGCACCGGAAGGCGCCAGGTCGACAGAGCCCCAGGACGGCATACCGGCGTCATAGAAGAAGTCCTCGCTGGACCCCGACCCACCCAGTCGCTCCACGGCATAGATGATCCCGATGCTCATCGTGATGAGGAACGTCAGTGCGCTGAGCGCCAACGCCGTCCACGCCACCCACGAGGGGTGTGCACGACCAGCGGTGGGAGGCGCCTGGGGCGGGCCCGACCACGGCGAGTCGGCTGCGGCTGCGGGAGGGGACGGGACGGCATACGCCGGAGGTGCCGAAGGCACGCGGTACGGATCGCCTGCGGACGGCGGGGTGAGGGTCATGACGGACTCCTGGAGGAGGGCAAGGGCAGCGGCTCATTGTGTCCTGCGAAGCCTCTGCAGGCGGCCGCTTTGCTCGGCGCGGTGCAGGACGGTTACCCTGATCCGGCTGAGGAGGCGTCGCCTAGCCCGGTTTATGGCGCCGCACTGCTAATGCGGTTTGGGTTCACACCCATCGGGGGTTCAAATCCCCCCGCCTCCGCACACCGGACTGGCCCTGGGAGCTTCATGCGCCCAGGGCCTTTCCCGTACTCGTCCGGCACACTGGCGCACATGCTCGAGTTCCTCAAGCGACCCCGCTCGCCGCGCGTGCTCATCGGCACTCTGGTCCTGGCCTGGGTCGTGATGATCACGACGAGCCAGGTGGGTTCGCCCGACCAAGGACTTCTGATGACCGTGGCGCTGGTGGTCGTGGTCGGCATCGGACTGCTGGTCGTCGCGTTCTGCCTCGTCAAGCTCGCCCTCCACGCCCTGCGGCGCTGAGGGGCGGGCGTGACTCACAACCGTCGGTGCTGCGTCGTTCAATGGGCATCATGACGACGACCCAGCCCCCACGGCGCCACACGACCCTGACCACAGACCTGGGCGATCTCCTCGCAGTGGCCGAGGGGGACGCCCTGGCCGGCCTCTACTTCCCCGCCCACTGGCACCCACCCGCGGCGGACGCGATCGGCCCGCAGGTCTCACCCACCGGCGACGCGGTCTTCGAGAACACGGCGCGCGAGCTCGCGGAGTACCTCCGGGGCGAGCGGACGACGTTCACCGTCCCCACCGTGACGCACGGGGACGCCTTCTCGGAGCGCGTGTGGGACCACCTCGCGACGCTCGACCACGGCACGACGACGACCTATGGCGCGATCGCCCGCGACTTCGGCAACCCCGGGCTCGCCCAGCGCGTCGGGCAGGCGGTGGGACGCAACCCCATCAGCATCCTGATCCCGTGTCACCGGGTCGTCGGTGCCGACGGTTCACTGACCGGGTATGCCGGTGGGCTGGATCGCAAGGCCCGTCTCCTGGCGCTGGAGGAACCACCTGAGGTGGTCGAGTCCCGGCTCTTCTGAGCGTACGAGTCAGGCCTCAGGAGCAGAGGTCGGCGTCGGCCTTGCGGGTCTGGATCGTCCCCGACGAGGTCGGCGTCGACGACAGGGTCGGGGTGGGGATGGGTTGGGTGCCGAGGCGGTTGGGGACCGCGACGACGTCGGGCGCACCGACTCCGAGAGTCACCCGGATCCGCTGACCGAGGTCGACTGCGGACTTCTTCACCGTGGCTCCGGGGAAGGCCGCGGCGACGGTACGGGCGGCTTCCGCGCGGTCGCCGGAGAACTCGATCGTGGCGCCCTTGGCCGCACCGTCTCCGTTGACCGACGTGGGGTGGTCGAAGCCCTGCACCGCCAGCGCCGCCACTGCCTGCTTGGCCAGGCCGGACACCCCGGATGCGTTGACGACCCGGACCTGGATCTTGTCGGGCGTCACGGTCAGCGGGACGGTCGAGGTGGGGCTGGGGGCGGGGGCCGGAGCGCTGAGGTCACGATCCGTGCGGATCGCCTCCCACAGCTCGTCGGCCGCGGGTGCCCACTGGACCCGGTTCTCGTCCTCGGGGTAGACCTCGGTGGGCACGGTGACGAACTGGATCTTGTCGACGCCGATGTTCTTGACGCTGGCTGCGATGTCCTTCATCGGCCCCAGGCCGAAGTCCTCGTCCATCTGCAGCGAGCTCGTCGCCGCCCCGAGGAAGCGCAGCAGCTTGTCGGGGCGCAGCAGGAGTTTGGAGTCCGTGGCCTGTTGCGCCACCGAGGACAGGAAGGCCTGCTGACGCTTGATGCGGCCGATGTCGGAGCCGTCGCCCACCGAGTAGCGGGTCCGGACGTAGCCCAGGGCCTGCTCACCGTCGAGCGTGTGTCGGCCCGCGGAGAGCGTGAACTTGGCCTTCGGGTCGTCGATGGCCTCAGGTGTGCAGACGGGGACGCCACCGAGGGCGTCGACCATGTCCTTGAAGCCGCTGAAGTCGACCACCGCGAAGTGGTTGATGAAGATGTCGGTGTTGCCCTCGAGGGTGCGGATCACGCAGCCGGGGCCACCGGTGTTGAAGTTCTGGTTCCACTGGTGGACGCGCCACGCCTGCGTGGGCGCGGCAGCGTCGCAGTCCACCGGCGACGGGACCATCGAGTCGCGCGGGATCGACACCATGGTCACGGACTTCCGGTCACCGGAGATGTGCATCACGATGTTGGTGTCCGAGTGCTGGCCCGGCTCCCAGTTGCCGGTGCCGTAGTCCTCGTTGCCGTCGCCCTCGCGGACGTCGGAGCCGATCAGCAGGATGTTGAGTGGGCCAGTGGCGAGGTTGCCTGCCGGCGTCGGCCGGTTCGTGCCGACCATCTTGGAGACGTCGATGCGGTCGATGTTGCCGTTGAGCCTCAGATACGTCCCCACCATGGCGATGACGAGCAGTGACGCAACGGCACCCACGATGACGAGGACGCGTCGGCGTCGGGAACGTGGACGATCGCGAGGCCCCGTGCGCAGGGCCGCCCTCCACTCGGCTCTGCGGCGGGCGACGCTTCGACTCAGCTCGGTGTCGTCGACACCAGTCTGGTCGTCAGGCTCGAACTGCACGGAGTCCTCTTCATCCGGGGGCATCATGAGGCGGCGCCCCACCCCCGTACGACGCCGCAGATGGCCGAGTGTAATGGCCCACCCTGAGAGGTCTCTGAGACCCAGGGGTGCCCGGGTCGGGTCCTGGACCACCGGGTGTTCACGAAGCGAAGGAACGACGAAAGGCGGCGTATGCCGGGTGCGCACCACCCGGCATACGCCGCCTTCTCGTCCGGTCGCCCTTGCGTCTGCGGATGTGGCGGCTAGAACGACCACATCCGCAGACGCAAGGAGGGAAGTCAGGCCTTGACCGCCAGGACGGCGCAGGTCGCGTCGAGGAGCACCTGTTGAGCGGTGCTGCCCGTCACGAGCTTGCCCAACGGTGAACGCTTGCGAACTCCGATGACGATGAGCTCCGCGTCGACCTCGGCGGCGACCGCCAGGATCTCGTCGGCCGGAGCCAGGCCACGCGTCATCTGCCGGACCTCGTGCTCGATGCCTCGCTCGGTGAGCTGGGCATCGAGAGCATCGAGGTCCTGCGGCTCCGCGAAGCTCGGCCCGGAGTAGTCACCCAGGACCCCGGAGTTCACGACGACGAGCCGTGAACCACGTCGCTCGGCCTCCTCGATCGCGACATCGACCGCAGCGAGTCCCGGAGGGCTCGGAATGTAGCCGACGACGATGGTCACGGTGCGTCCTGGCTGAGCTTCGTGGCGCCGGTCATGATTGCCACGCCCTCACCCATGTCGTGGGAATCGGGGGTGATGACCCCGGCCCGACCACCGAGCCGCTGGATGTGGATCCGGTCGGCGACCTCCCACACCTGCGGCATGTTGTGCGAGATGAGGATGACCGACAGCCCCTTGTCGCGCAGCTGCTTGACCATGTTCAGCACCATGCCGGACTCCTTGACGCCCAGGGCAGCGGTGGGCTCGTCGAGGACGATGACCTTGCTGCCGAACGCCGCGGCACGGGCCACGGCCACCGCCTGGCGCTGACCACCGGAGAGCGTCTCGACGGCCTGGGACATGTTCTGGATCGTCTGGATGCCGAGGTTCTGGACCGACTCGCCGGCCCGGCGCTCCATGCCCTTCTTGTCGAGCATCCGCAGCACCGACCCCAGGGGGCCCTTGCGCCGCTCCTCGCGGGCGAGGTAGAGGTTGCTCGCAATGTCGAGCGCCGGGATGACCGCAAGCTGTTGATACACCGTCTCGATACCGGCTTCTCGCGAGTCCTGCGGCTTCTTGAACGCCACCGGTTGGCCGTTCAGCGTGATCGTCCCCGAGTCCGGGACATAGGCCCCGGTGAGGCACTTGATGAGGGTCGACTTGCCGGCACCGTTGTCGCCGATGACCGCGAGCACCTCGCCCGGGTACAGGTCGAGGTCGACACCGTCGAGTCCGACCACTCGGCCGAAGGTGATGACGAGGTTCCGGGCCGAGAGCACCGGGTCCTGCTCGTAGATGTGCTCCTTGCCCACGGGGACGCCGCCGTGGGCGACCTCGAGGTCGGATGTGGTGGTGCTCATGCCTTCACCTTCCTGATCCACTGGTCGATGGCGACCGCGACGATGACGAGGACACCGGTGGCGAGCACGCGCCACTGCTGGTCGACTCCCATCTGGGAGAGCCCGAACGCGAACGTCTGGACGATGAGGGCACCGATGAGCGTCCCCACGAGCCGTCCGCGTCCGCCGAACAGGCTCGTGCCACCGATGACGACGGCGGTGATGCTGGCCAGGTTGGCGTCCGGAGCGGCGTTCGGCGTCGCAGCGCCGGCACGTCCGATGAGGATCCAGGCGGCAATGCCGTAGATGAGACCGGCCACGGTGTAGACCGCGAGCAGCATCCGCTTGCTCGGGACGCCGGAGAGGCGAGCCGACTCGGCGTCGTCGCCGACGGCATACACATAGCGGCCCCACGCGGTCTGCGACAGGACGAAGCCCATCACCACATACAGGAGGATGACGACAACGATCCCCCACGTGAGCCGGAACTGACCGATCCCGAATCCCTCACCGAGGAAGTTGAGGATGTCCGGCATGCTGTCGGCCTGGATGCTCGAGCCACCCGAATAGAGGAGCGCGATCGCCGTGAAGATGCTCAGCGTCCCCAGGGTCACGATGAACGGCGGGAGGTTGATCCGGGTGACCAGGAAGCCGTTGAGGAACCCAGCCGCCGTGGCCAGGGCGACGCCGATGAGGATGGCGAGGATGCCCGGCATACCGTCGTCCCGAGACAAGGTGCCCATGACCATCATCGACAACACCATGATCGCGCCGACCGAGAGGTCGATGCCGGCGGTGAGGATCACCAGGGTCTGCCCGACGGCAAGCGCCGCGACAACAGCTGTCTGCTGGAGCAGGATGCCCATCGAGTTCGCCGTGAGGAAGGTCGGCGTCGCGACGAAGAACACGAGGAACGCGACGAGCAGGAGGAAGAGCGGGCTCAGCCACGGCTTGCCGTGGAGCTGGTGCTGCAGCCTCTGCACCGGCGACTGCTGCCGCCGAGCGAACTCGGCGGCAGCAGACGTGACGTCGGCACTCATGGTCACTTGCCCCAGCAGATCTTGGAGCCCTCGTCGGCGGTGATGCTCTCGACGCCATCAACCTTCTTGTCGGAGACCAGCGCGACACCGGTGTCGAAGAAGTCGAGGCCCTCACTGGGCTTCGGCTTCTCGCCACCGCGAGCGATCTTGGCGATGGCCTCCATGCCGAGCGTTGCCATCTTCAGCGGATACTGCTGGGCGGTGGCCCCGATGACCCCGCTCTTGACCGACCCGACGCCCGCGCAGCCACCGTCGACCGAGACGATCGTGGCCGTCTTGCCTGCAGCCTTGAGGGCGGCGTTGGCGCCGACAGCGGTCGGCTCGTTGATCGTGTAGACGACGTTGATGCCGGGGTTCTTGGCGAGGCACTTCTCCATGGCCGAACGGCCACCTGCCTCCTCGCCGTTGCCGGCCTCGTTGCAGACGATGGTGTAGTCGCCGCCACCGGCCGCGGTGTACTTGCCGGTCTTGGCCTCGTCACCGTTCTTCTTGCCGTCGGCGACGTCGATGCCCATCCCCTCGAGGAAGCCCTGGTCGCGGTTGTAGTCGACCGAGACGATCTTGTCGCTGAAGAGGTCGATGAGGGCGATCGTGGCCGGCTTGCCTGCGACCTGCGCCGCGGCCCACTGGCCGATGAGCTTGCCGGCCTGACGGTTGTCGGTGGCGAAGGTGATGTCGACCGTGTCGGCCGGGTCGGGCGGGGTGTCGAGGGCGATGACGAAGAGACCGGCGTCGCGGGCCTTCTTCATGGCGGCGTTGACGCCGGTGCTCATCGGGGTGATGAGGATGCCCTTGTCGCCACGGGCGATGGCGTCCTCGATGGCGGTGATCTGGCCCTGGTCGTCACCCTCCTGCTTGCCGGAGGCGATGGTGAGCTTGACGTTGTTCTTCGTCGCGTCGGCCTTGCCACCTTGCTGCATGGCGACGAAGAACGGGTTGGTCGAGTCCTTGGTGATGAGGGCGACGCCGACCGCGGCCTCGCCGCCGGTGCTACCACTGTCCGAATCGCTCGAGCGGTTGCAGGCTCCGAGACCGAGGGCCGTCGATGCGGCCACCGCACAGACGAGGGCGCGGGATGCACGAGGGGGAATGCGCATGAGGTAACTCTCCTTTGAGTGTCCGATGACAACGTTGTCAAAGCCATTAATACGCCTCTCTTGCGCTCAGGTCAAGGGATAGCGTAGAACTCGGTACATGTCCGTGACATCGTTGTCAGCGTCGGCGCCCACTGCCGGTCACCATGAGTGACCAAGGTGGACGCGCGACGATGCGCGATGTCGCGGCCCTGGCAGGCGTGAGCATCAAGACCGTTTCCAGGGTCGTCAACGCCGAGCCCGGAGTCGCCGATGGCGTGCGGGCCCGAGTCCAGGACGCCGTAGGGCGCCTGGACTACCGGCACAACCTCGGCGCGAGCAACCTGCGTCGCGGCAAGGGTCGCAGCGGCCTCATCGGCGCCCTCCTCCAGGACGTCAGCAACAGTTTTTCCGCCGCGCTGCTCCGCTCGCTCGAGGACGCGGCTCGTGACCGTGGGACAGCCATCCTCGCGGCCAGTCTCGACGAGGAGCCAGCTCGCGAACGATCCCTCGTCCACAACCTCGTGACCCGGCGCGTCGACGGGCTCGTGCTCATGCCATCCACCGACCGGCAGGACTACCTGTCGTCGGAGGTACGAGCCGGATTGCCGGTGGTCTTCGTCGACCGCGAACCCCGCGGAGTGGCTGCAGACTCCGTCACCGTCGAGAACTTCGAGGGCGCGCAGATGGGCGTCGAACACCTTCTCTCGCAAGGGCATCGACGCATCGCGTGCCTCACCGACCTCGGTGAGATCTACACCGCTCGCAACCGACGCGACGGCTTCGTCGAAGCGTTCCGGGCGCGCGGCATACACCCCGATGACAGCCTGGCTGTCTCGGGACTGCGTGGACCCGGGGCCGCCGAGGCTGCGGTGCTCCACCTGCTCGATCTCGCGAAGCCGCCGACCGCGGTCTTCGCCGGACGCAACGACCTCACCCAGGGCGCGGTCCGGGCTCTGAGGCAGCGTGGCCTCAGCGATTCCGTGGCGCTCGTGGGCTTCGACGACTTCCCGCTCGCCGACCTCGTGACGCCGGCTCTCACCGTCGTTCGTCAGGACGTCGGTCGCATCGGCCGACTCACCGCCGACCTGCTCATGGCCCGCCTCGACGGCGACACGTCGCCACCGCAACGCATCGTCGTCGAGCCGACGCTCGTCGTGCGCGGCTCCGGCGAGATCCCACCTGGCTGAAGCTCGACCTACCGCACCGTAGGAGGGGCGATCACCCCACCTACGGTGCAGTAGCCGCCACACATGTGGCGGCGGGTGTGGGATTTGAACCCACGAGAGCTCTCACTCTGGTCGCTTTCAAGGCGACTGCACTAGGCCACTATGCGAACCCGCCAGGCGCATCGGCATGACCGATGACCGAGAGACAGGGTATGCCGGGAGTGCCCCGGATGCGGAACCCGGACTCCCGCTTCCGACAGGTAGGGTCGGGGGGGCCTGAACGGAAGGGACACTCCCCATGCCCAAGTTGAGCTTCATCGTCGGCCTCACGGCTGGCTACGTCCTCGGCGCTCGCGCCGGCAAGCAGCGTTATGCCCAGATCAAGAAGGTCTCGGGCAAGGTCTGGCAGAGCAAGCCCGTCCAGAAGCAGGTCGCTGCCGTCAAGGAGAGCGCCCGCACCAAGGCCGCCCCCGTCGTCGCCGACTTCGTGGCGGACGCCGCCAAGGCAACGAGCGAGAAGCTGCGCGCCTCCAGGACCATCCCTTCCCAGGTCAGCAACGGGCGCGACCGCTCCACCGCTGGCGACCCGTGGGTGGCGTCACCCACGACCCGCGGCGACGACCCCTGGGCCACGGCCACCAAGCGCTGACGCTTCACCCCTCGGCCTGACGCCCCCGAGGCCGAGCAGCACGAGCGAAGGCACGGTCCCGGGCCGGGCCAGGTCGGCGAGCAGCATCGCGGTGCCCGCGACACCCGTGGCGAGCGAGACGTCCCCGTCGGCGCCCTGCAGCCCGGACGGCCACTCCTCGGGGTCGGTCGGCGCGACCCGGACCTGGGCAGCGGCAGCTGCGACGGCGCCTTCGCGGTGTTCAGGTACCCCGAAGACGTCCGCCGCGAGCGCGACGACGCCCGCAGGTCCGCCGACCCCGTGACAGAGCGTCCAACCCCCAGCGACAGCATCCACCCCGTGTGACACCGCCCGGTCGGTCGCCTCGTGCATGGCAGCTCCGCACCTCTGCACGGCCATCTCGGCCTCGGCCCGGGTCGTGTCGAGCGACCACGGCACCTCGAGACCCGCGGCCGCGAGTTCGAGGATGCGCAGCCTGACCGCACCGGCCCCCGCCGCGCCATGGCACCACAGGTCGGGCCAGGTCACGTCTCCCTCGCGCAGGTCGGGCCACCCGCCGCGGGCCGGATCCGACCAGGACGACTCCCACGCCAGCGCCTCGCCTGCGAGCTCGAGGGCCGCCGGCGCGACTCGAGGCCACACGACGGCCGCCTCGACCAACGCCCACGCGATCCCTGACGCGCCGTGGGCCAGACCGCACAGGGGCCGGCCGGACTCGCCCGGCAGCCGCGGGTCGGGCCAGCTGCGACCCCACCCCTCCTCGCGCGAACGGTGGCGCAACTCGGCGACGATGCTGGCCGCGTGACTCCCGTGGCGGCGGACTCGGGCCAGCGAGAGCAGGATCCCGGCAAGACCGTCGGTGAGGTCGCTGCCCCCGGACCATCCGGCCGCGACCCGATCCCCCGCACGGGCCAGGACGTCCACACCTGCCTCCCCCACGAGGAGACCTGCAGGCGCGTCCCGGTCGGTGGGGCGCGCCTGCAGGAGTGTTCGGGCTCCGGACGCGGCGAGCTCACTCGCGTCCGGGCGGTGAAGGGCGGTGCCGAGATGGGTCAGAGCCCACACCACCCCGGCATCGCCGTCATAGAGGGAGCGTCGCCCCGCGACCACCCCCATGGCGTGGCCGTCAGCGCCGAGCTCCCACGCTGGCCACGTCGGACCCGCCCGGTCGATGACCGCAGTCCGCACGAGGAGATCGACGCACCGGTGGGCGGCATCGAGCACCCGCTCGCGATCCTGTGAACCTGGGCCTGTCGACATGGCGCTCCCAAGCTCTCGGTCGTTCGTGGCGGCGCTCATGGCGACACCCCAGCGGTCAAGGGCGATCGGTGCGGGCCAGCGGGGTCGAGTCCGCGACGACCGAACTCGGCCGCGACAGCGTCGAGCCACACCCCTTCGGTGAGTGCGTTGCCTTGCAGACCCGCGTATGCCGCCGCGATCGCCGCACAGCGCACCTCACCGAAGCTTTCTCCCGTCCCGGGATCATCGGCCCACGCGACGCCGTCGGCGAGGCGTTCGGTGAGCGGGGGCGGCGTCCCACCGGTGAGTCCGACCACGGCGGCCACCACGCTGTCGCGGTCCATCTCGCGCGTTGGGCCGGCGATGTAGGTGACGACGGCATCGGGGCGGGCGAGCCCTTCGGGCGTGGGTGCCAACTTGAGCAGCCACGAATCTGCCTCTGCGAGAACGCTGGTCACGGCATGGACGAGCGGTGCCCCAGCTCCGGGAAGGGGCCGGAGGTAGACGCGCACGAGCGGATCCGGGTGGTGTTGCGGATCCCACCCAGCCCCCCACGTGCGCCACCACCCATCCTGGACAACGGCACCGAGCCGGCGCGGGCAGCGCACCCTGTCCCCGACCCGGGGCGGGAAGCCGGGGCGACCGCTCGTCGTGACGTACTCCCCACGACACAGTGCCCTTCGACCGCGCGCTGTCGCCACGACGACGACTCCGGCGATGCCCGTCGCGAGCACCTCGACCTCGTCCCCGGCCCAGTCGGACAGGCCGCGGTGGGCCGCCCGGGCAGCCGAAGCGGCCGGCGGATCCCAGCGACGGGACGCGGAAGTGTGAGGCGAGCCGACGGCATACCACTGGCGGTAGAGCAGTTCGGCGGGTGCGCAGTCGTCGGATTCGTGACGAAGGACGGCGTATGCCGCGAGCAATTGATCGGCGTGGTCGCGCCGCCATGCGCTCATGGCGTGACCTCCGAGGCTGCCGCGACGGCCCGCGCCAGGAGACGGGTCACGTCGGGAGCCCCGTCCTCACCGTGGGTGAGCGCGACCTGCCAGGCCGTGAGCAGAGCGCGCACGCACCGCCACGGTGCGGTCACCGCAGCGGGTCCACACGCGGCCCAGTAAGCATCGAGGCAGAGCTTGGCAAGGTCGTCCCCGACCGGCGAGAGCTCGCCGAGCAGGGCCGCCGCGGAGG
Organism: Knoellia pratensis; assembly: GCF_042666395.1. Taxonomy (NCBI): domain Bacteria; kingdom Bacillati; phylum Actinomycetota; class Actinomycetes; order Micrococcales; family Intrasporangiaceae; genus Knoellia; species Knoellia pratensis. The sequence goes on from NZ_JBHTDJ010000001.1 coordinate 49,176, forward strand.
CCAGATCCATGTCCGGACAACCCTTCCCGCCGAGCTCGAAGTCGACCAGCCCCACTCGCACGTCCCCCGACGGCGAGATCCGCACGATGACGTTGCCGGGCGAGACGTCGCCGTGGATGAGGTGCGTGGGGCGCCACTGCCTGCGCGCCGCATCGAGGGTTCGCCGGACCGTGGGTTCGGCAAGAGTGTCGAGGATCGGGCGGGTTTCGGCGCGCTGCTCCCCGCCCTCCATCGACGTCGGGAGCCGGTCGAGCAGCGGCCACGGGCGTGGGGCGTCCGGAACTCCCGCACCCCCGCCCCCCTCGGCGACCTGGTGGCAGTGCAACCGTGCCAGGGCACGGCCCAGGTCGACTGCAGCCGGCCGGAGAACCGCCGGGTCGTGGACCGTCGCAAGCTCCACACCGGGCAGTGGAGTCATCCACACCGACCCCGATCCCCCCTGAAGGATCGGGGTCGGTGCGAGCTGGAGGGGCGCGATCGCGCCCAGGAGTGCCGCCTCGACCGCGACGGTGTCGTCACCGTCGAGGCGGGCGGCTGCCCCGGCCTGCTTGACGTAGCCCACGGGGGCACCCTCGTGCTCGATGACGTGCACAGCGTTGCTGCGCGACACCGCGCGCACGCGGACCCGTCCGGCGCGGACGTCCGCCACGGGCACGAGCCCGTGACGGACGGCCGCACCGAGCAGGCTGGGGGAGGAAGCCACGGTCAGGCCCCTCCGCCAGGGGTGCCGGACCCGGGGCCGCCGGATCCTTCTGAGTCGAGTGCGTCGATCTCCTCGAGGGCGGCAAGGTAGCCGCCCCAGTAGGCCTCGTCGGCCGCGGACTCGATCTCGGCAGCGGACGCTCCATAGCCGCCGCCACCACCGCGGAACCACTCCTCAATCGGGGGTCGCTCCCAGTCGCCACCACAGGCACGGGTCGGCAGGTTGCAGCCCGGCCGCGTGTACTGGAGGTCGCAGATCGGGATTCGAGTGACGTCGCACGTCGCCGGTCGCGTGATGAAGTCGCAGATCGCCGGCTTCGTGACCAGCGTCGGGCACAGGGCCGGGATCCTGGTCTTGATCGTCGGACAGCTGAGGTCGACGCGCGTCTTGAGGCAGATGACGATGCGCGAGTTGAGACAGGTGCTGATGGGTCGCGTGATCGGCACGACAGCCGGGACGAGCAGGTCCACGCCGAGTTCGTCGAGGACGGCCTGCACCGGGTTCGCGAAGGTCATCGACCCGTCGTTGCTGCCGGCGAAGAGGAGCCCGACGACGTTGCGCGAGTTGTCGAGGACGACCGACCCGGAGTCACCGTGGTCCGAGAAGCGCGGGTTGCGCGCCGTGTCGGTGTCGATACGGATCTGGTGGCGGAGCGTCTGCGACCCCACGTCACTGCCGTAGTTGATGGTGACGGTGAAGTCGGTCGACGCGACGGTTCCGAAGGTGTGCTCGGTGGTGCGTCCGCGCTTCTGCACGGCCATGCCGACGGTGGCCGGCGTGCTGCCGGCGACATCACCCACGCCCGTGACCGTGGCGGTCCAGGGCTCGGTCGTGTCGACCGTGATGACGGAGCCATCGACGTTCTCGGAGAGGACTGCTCGCGTCAACGACCCGAACTCTCCCGTCGGTGCGCCACCGTCCACGAGGGACGGCTGGACCTGGCGGTCGCCGACGCTCCACGTGTTGTTGACGCAGGCGACGTGGAAGTTCGTCAGCGCCATGGTGGCCCCGCTGGCCCGGTCACGAACCATCGCGCCGAGGGTGCCGACAAAGACATAGTTGCCGGGCGCGGGTACGTCCGGCGGAGAGAGGAAGACACTGCGACGCGGCCCGATGCCGATGCCACCGGCCAAGGTCGGGTAGTCGGCCGGGTCGACCTGCAACTCCCCGTCGACGAGCTGGCGGTAGGCCGGTTGCAGCTCGATGACGAGCTCTTGGACGTCGGTCTTGATGCCGTCGATCTCCTTGGGGATCACAGCACCCTTGGCAAGCTTGGACGTCGGCTTCTTCTGCTCGACGAAGACGACGATGCTCAGCTCGCCGGTCTTCTTGCCGTCGGTCTCCTTTTCCGCGATGTCGACGGCGACGACTCCCGGCTTGGCGATGAGCTGGTCCTCGACGGACTCCTTCACCGGCCTGATGGCCGCGCGCTGTGCGGCCTGTTCGTGCTGTGTTGCCATGGCGTGCTCCTAGAGGTGATGCGGAGCCGCCCCTGCGCGGCCCCGACGCAGACAAGGAGTGCGCCTGCCCCTGCCAGATACGTCCTGGCCCAAAGTTTTGGCGGCCGAGAAGGTCCGCAGAAGAAGTTCTGGCAAACGTGTATCTGGATCGCTCCCCAGAACTCCTTTCCCTGTGACCGGACCAGTCCCTACGCTGAGTCGACGGCACCAGCCGACGGGGTTCAGCAGCGAGCTCACGGAGCATCCACATGGCACATGACGACCGTCGCGAGCAGAAACCGCGACGCATCCCGCCCCTCTTCATCCCCGACACTGCTGTGCGACGTCTTGGGGCGCGGGTCCTCGACCCGGCCACTGCCGCAAGGGTCACGGGTGACGCGATGCCCGAGCCCACGGCATACATCGGAGACGTTCTGATCGTCCCCGGCATCGTGGGGCGCTCCGCGGACCGCGGACTCGGGGTCCTCGAGGGTGTTGCCAAAGAACGTGGGTATGCCGTCGTGCCCCAGGACGATCCGTCCCTCACCTTCGCGACCAGGAACGAACTGCTCGACCTGCTCGACAAGGTCGGGCACACGGTGGTGCGCCTCATCCCGCTCGACGAGGGCGACCGGGATCGCCGGGTTTCCACCACCCCCGTGGACGCATGGGAGGTGCTGCAGGCAGCGCGGGCAGCCGATCAGGCCGCCGTGGCCGGCATCGGCCTGTCCCACGTCATGACCGCCAGCGGCTGGGGTCAGGGCGTCGGTTGGGGTCAGGGTGTGGGCTGGGGTCAAGGCGTCGGCTGGGGTCAGGGCGTCGGTTGGGGTCAGGGCGTGGGCTGGGGTCAGGGCGTCGGTTTCGGTCCGGGCGACCGCATCCCGGTGGTCTGGTCGGCTCCGCCTCCGGCGCGATCCAAGGGCGGCCCCGTGGTCGCGACACTCGACACCGGACTGGGGGAGCACGAATGGTTCGTCGAGGGCGACGGTGCGGAGCGCCTGCCCGAGCCCCTCGGAATGCCTCACGAGGACGACGGCGTGACGATCGACCTTGTCAACGGTCAGCTCGACCCGCTCGCGGGTCACGGCACCTTCATCGCCGGAGTGGTGCGCCAGCACTGCCCGGACGTCACGATCCTCTCGGTTCCGGTGATGTGGGGTGACGGGGTCGCCGATGAGACTCAGGTGGTGCAGGCCCTCGCCGGTCTGTGTCTGCGCCAGGAGCTTGCACTCCGCGCGGACGGCGATCCGAGTTCAGCGATCGACGTCGTAACCCTCTCCCTCGGCTACCGGCACGAGACCCCGGGAGCCTTCGACGACGAGCAGGCCCTCTTCCGGGTCCTGCGGGGTCTTGCCGAGCTCGGGGTGACGATCGTGGCGGCGGTCGGCAACGACGCGACCGACGTCGAGTTCTACCCTGCGGCCCTGGCCTCCCAGATCACGACGGGCGCACCGATGGTCAGCGTCGGCGCGCTCAACCCCGACCGCCGCACGGTGTCCATCTACTCCAACACCGGGGCGTGGGTGCTGGCCTACGCTGCCGCGACCTCGGTCGTGAGCACCATGCCGACCACGTTCAACGCGTCCCGCCACAGCGAACTGCTCCGGCAGGCCAATCCGGCCGTCTTGCCCAAGGTGCCCACCCGTGGTGCCCCCGACTCCGACGACTACAGCGGTGGTTTCGGTCTGTGGAGCGGGACGTCCTTCGCCGCACCGGCCCTCGCCGGTGACATCGCCTCACGGCTTGGGACCGACCAATCTGCTCCGGCTGACAAGCGCAGTGAGCGGGCCCGCGAGATCGTTGCTGCAGCTCTTGGGTCCGCGGCAAAGGCCATCGAGGATCGGCCATGAACGCCGGCAGGGTGGAGCGGACGGATCGCGCCGGACACACCGCTCCCAGTCTCGCGGCCACCGCGGCAAAGGCCTTCTCGCTGCATCGTTCCGGCGACTCGAGTGCCATGGCTGGCCTGGTCGACAAGGTGACGCCGCTGCTCTGGCACACCGCCCGATCGCAGGGTGCCGACGCCGCGACCGCCGAGGACGTCGTGCAGACGACCTGGCTGCGGCTCGTCGAGCACACGGACGACATCAGCGATCCGCAGGCGGTGCTCCAGTGGCTGCTCATGACCACGAAGCGGGAGGCCTGGAGCTCCGTGCGACGCGGGCGCCGGACAGTGCCCCAGGAGCCGTGGGAGGAATCCCCACCGACCGACCCGACGGGGCCCGCCCCGGTCATCGACCCGGTGCTGGCCACCGAGGACGCCGAGTCGGCACGGACCGTCTGGCGTCACGTCGAGAGCCTGCCCGAGCGCTGCCAGCAGCTGCTCCGCCTCGTGGCCTTCGTCGACCGCCCGGACTACGGGGTCGTGAGCGCTGCGCTCGGCATCCCCGTCGGCAGCATCGGACCAACCCGCGGTCGCTGTCTGGCGAAACTACGGTCGGCCCTCATGTCCGACCCGACGTGGGAGGTGACGGCATGAACGCCCCCCAGAACCGCGACGAGGCCCTCGCCGCGCAGCCGTTCGACCCCACCGACGAACGCACCCTCGCGCTCATCCGCACGCACCTCGAACTCACCGACCCCGTTCCGGTCGACCTCACCGAACGCGTGAAGTTCGCGATGACGGTGGCCAGCCTGGAGGCCGAGATCGCCCACCTCATGAACGACAGCGCCTTGGCTGGTGCCACCCGCACCACGGAGTACGACCGCGCATCGACGGTCACCTTCGAGAGCGCCGGCCTGAGCATCATGGTGACGCTCGAGCCCGTGGGGAACGACCTCACCCGGGTGCGTGGCTGGGTCACGGCACCCGGCGCAGACGTGGAGCTCCGCGAGCGCTCGCGCACCCAGGAGGCGACCTCCGACGACGAGGGACGTTTCGTCTTCGAGCGGGTCGAACACGGCACCGTGCACCTCGTCATCCGGCGGACCGATGAGCCGGGCGCCCGCCCGGTCATCACGCCGGGGATCGAGATCTGAGAGGACGTCTCGACGACACTCGACGCAGCTCGCGAACTCCACGCCCGGGGCCGGTCAGAGAACACTGCCGGTCACTACCGGCGAGCCGATGCTGCCCTGACCCGTGCCCTGGCGGCGTTGGAGAGCCCCGACGCGGAGTGGCTGGACACCTCGGAGGTGCTGCCCCTGCGCGCCAGGATCCACATCACTCGGGCCATGTCGCGCTTCGGCATCGATGGCCCTGAAGCGGGGTTGGCCGTGCTCGATGACGTCCACCGGATGCTGGAGGGGAAAGCCCCGACGGTGCTCGGGGCCATTGCCCACATCCAGGCCGGGGCGATCAACGTCATGGCGTCGAACTGGGGCGCCGCCCTGACGGACCTCGCCCAGGTCGAGCCCCACCTTCACGAACTGGCCCCGCACGAGCAGTGCGCGACGTTGATCAACCGAGGGTTGGCACATGTCTCGCTCCACCACCTCGACCGCGGCCGTGAGGATCTGGAGGCTGCGGTGGCCCTGGCCGTGGCGCACTCCCTGCCCATGGAGGAGTTCAAGGCACGGCACAACCTCGGCTGCCTCGCCTATCTCGCCGGAGACATCCCCGGCGCGCTGCGCCTCATCGGCGAAGCAGCCGAGATGGACGTCGGCATCACGAGCGCGCGCGGCCACCTGGACCACGGCAAGGTGCTGCTGGACGCGGGACTGGTCGACGACGCCGAACTGGTGCTCACCCGTGGTTTGGACGCGGCCCGCCACGACCAGCAGCCCATCGAACGCGGCGAGATCCAGCTCGACCTCGCCCGGGCGGCCCTCCTGCGTGGAGAGCTGAGTCAGGCACGCTCCTGGGCAGGGCGCGCCGCCCGAACCTTCCGGACGAAGCACGCGGCCAGTCGCGCGGACGAGGCCGAGCTCCTTGGCGCAGCGATCGACATCGGTTTGGGGCGCAACCTCACTCGGGCCGCCTCCGTCGCGGAGCGCTGGTCGACTCCGGTCCCGGTCCTGCCCAACGAACGACTCGGCACCCGCATCCGCGCCGAGATCGCTTTTGCGAGGCACGACCTCGAGACGGCTCGACGCGAAGTGTCCAGCCTCGCGGGCACGACGTCCGTGCCTCTCGGAGTCTTCCTCCACGAGCAGCTGCTCGCGGCGCGCATCGCCACAGCGGACGGTGACCGCGACCGCGCCGCGTCCCTGCTCTCGGCGGCGGCCCAGAGGTTGGCCCGCGACCAGGGCTCCGTCCACAGCCACGAGATGCGGGCCGGGCTGGCCCTTCACGCGGCCCGCATCCGCGACGCGGACGTGGCGATCGCCACCGACTCGGGTTCCCTGGAGGAACTCTTCGACGCCACCGAGCGGTGGCGCGCCGCGTCGTTGCGGTCGGCCCCCATCCGCCCGCCCGACGATCCCGAAGTGGCCGAGCTGGTCGGGCGACTTCGCCAGTTGCGGCGCCGACCGGGCGCGAGCGACGTCGCGGCCGGTGACACACAGGGCACCTCCTTCGAGGTCATCCGGCTCCAGGGCAAGATCTCCGAACGCCTCCGACGGACGGCCGGCCCCCGCGCCGACGCCGACGTCCAGGCCATGACCCTCATCGACACGCACGCCCTCGTGAACCGACGCCGAGTCACCGTCGTGACGTTTCACGAGGTACGCGGGACGGTCGTGCGACTGGTCGTGGGCGAGAGGGTCCACCAGAGCGTCATCGGTCCAGCGGTGGACGTGGCTGCCGCGACCAGTCGGGCCGTCGCCGATGGGCGGGCCGTCGCGCTGGCTCGCCCGTCGATGGCCACCTTCCTCGCCAGGGCCCGCGCATCCTCCTTGGTTCGGGTCGACGAGATGCTTCTGGCCGGTCTCGAGCTCGACCGACCCGTCGTCATCGTGCCGACGGTCGGCCTCGCCTCGATCCCGTGGCGGGCGCTGCCCTCGCTCGCGGACGTCGCGGTCATCGCAGCACCGTCGGTCACCGCGTGGGCACGCCGCAGCACCACCGCCGTCCGTGTCCCCGACGTCGTCGCCCTCGCCGGGCCGGGCCTCCACCGGGCCCACGAGGAGGTGAGCGGTGTCGAAAAGGCGTGGGGGCGGCATACGCGAACAGCTTCCGGAACCACCAATACGGCGTATGCCGGCAGCGCAGACGTGCGCACCTCGCTCGCCTCCGCGAGTGTCGTGCACCTTGCGGCGCACGGACACCACGTCGACCAGAGCCCTCTGTTCTCCAGCCTCGACATGGGCGACGGGCCCGTCTTCGCCCACGAACTGACGGCCCCGCTCGCCGCGGAACTGGTCATCCTTTCGGCCTGCGACGTGGGCCGAAGCCGCGGACGCGTCGGCGACGAGCCCCTCGGGCTGGCCGCTGCGCTCCTCAGCCTCGGCGTGCAGACCGTGGTGGCCGCGACGAACCCCGTGCCCGACGACGTCGCAGCCGCGTCGATGACCGACCTGCACCAGCGGCTCGCGGCCGGCACGGACGTGGCGACGGCGCTGCAGCAGACAGCGGCGAATGTCGCTGGCGCAGAGGCGTTCTGCGCCTACGGCAACACGTGGTCGATCAGATGAAGAGGGCGGGCTCGTTGAACAACGCCTCGTAGGGGTCCTCGCCCGGATGGTGCGGGAAGCGGATGACGGCGGGGATGCCCGTGGCGATGGCTCCGTCCGGGATGTCCTTGACCACAACGGAGTTGGCGCCGATCTGCACGTCGTCGCCGACCTCGATGGGTCCGAGGATGCGAGCGCCGGCGCCAATCGTGACGCGGTTCCCTACGGTGGGGTGGCGCTTGATCTTGGCCAGCGAACGACCGCCCAGTGTGACCCCGTGATAGAGCATGACGTCGTTGCCGACCTCAGCCGTCTCGCCGATGACGACACCCATGCCATGGTCGATGAAGAAACGCTTGCCGATGGTCGCCCCGGGGTGGATCTCGACGCCGGTGACCGCCCGAGTCACGGTCGACAGGCTGCGTGCGACGGGCTTGAGGTGCTCACGCTTCCAGAGCTTGTGAGCGAGCCGGTATGACCAGATCGCGTGCAGGCCAGGCGAATTCAGAACGAGGTCCGAGCGGGACGCCGCAGCCGGATCGCGGGCGATCGCGGCGTCGACGTCCTCCCGAACGCTCGCCGCGGCCCGCTGGACGCGGGACCGGAGGCGAGCGAACGGCATACTCGAAAGCTTCGGAAGGTCAGTCAACGAGTCCCTCGAAGAGGATCGTCGAGAGGTAGCGCTCGCCGAAGCTCGGGATGATGACGACGATGGTCTTGCCCGCATTCTCGGGGCGCGTGGCCACCTGGTTCGCGGCGGCGAGGGCGGCACCGGACGAGATGCCGACGAGGAGGCCCTCCTGGGTCGCGGCCTTGCGCGCCCACTCGACTGCAGTGCCGGCGTTGATGTCGATGACCTCGTCATAGACGCTCGTGTCGAGGATCTCGGGGACGAAGTTGGCGCCGATGCCCTGGATCTTGTGCGGGCCGGGGGTGCCGCCGTTGAGGATCGCGGACTCCTCGGGCTCGACGGCGATGATCTGGACGTCGGGCTTGCGCTCCTTGAGGACCTGGCCGACGCCGGTGATCGTGCCGCCGGTGCCGATGCCGGCGATGACGATGTCGACCTTGCCGTCGGTGTCGCGCCAGATCTCCTCGGCGGTCGTCTTGCGGTGGATCGCCGGGTTGGCCTCGTTGGCGAACTGACGGGCGAGGACAGCGCCTTCACGCTCGGCGACGATCTCGTCGGCCTTGGCGACGGCGCCCTTCATACCCGTGGACGGGTCGGTGAGGATCAGCTCTGCGCCGTAGGCCCGCAGCAGGGCGCGGCGCTCCTTCGACATCGACTCGGGCATCGCGAGTACGACCTTGTAGCCGCGGGCCGCGCCGACCATCGCCAGGGCGATGCCGGTGTTGCCCGAGGTGGCTTCGACGATGGTGCCGCCCGGGGGAAGCTCGCCCGACGCCTCGGCAGCGTCGACGATCGCGACACCGATGCGGTCCTTGACCGAGCTGGCCGGGCTGTAGAACTCGAGCTTCGCGGCCACGGTCGTGCCCGAGTCACCGGTGTCGATGATCCGGTTGATGCGCACGAGGGGCGTGTTGCCGACTGCCTGGGTGACGTCGTCAAGGATGGGCATGAGTTCTCCGTGTCGGTATCGGGGGGCCGCCCCAGCAGGGCCGCACTTATGACTATTCAAACATTGAGTTATCAATCAGCACAAGCAATGGGTGGGGCCGCTCGTCGCCGGCGAAAATGCGCAGCTGTCGAACGAGCACTTCAGCGGCTCGCGCAGCGCCTCGTGAGTCGCGACACAACCGCTGCGAGAGGGGTCACTGAACGGTATGCGCGCGCTTAGCCGTCAGTAGAGTTGCCGCCATGTCCGCGCTCCAGATCGTCGCCTCCGCCATCTGTTTCCCGCTGATGCTCGTCGGGTGGGCTCTGCTCTTCCGACAGATCGGGCGTTTCGTGGCGCTCTACCGTGTGGGACAGGCGGATCCGCGCCGCACGGATGCACCGCTGGCGCGCTCCTGGACGCTGGCCAAGGAGTTCCTCGGCCACACCCGGATGTCACGTCTGCCTGTCGTTGCGGTCGCTCACTGGTTCACGGCCCTGTCGTTCATGTTGCTCTTCGGGACGCTCGTCACCGCGTTCGGCCAGCTCATCCAGCCCGACTGGCAGCTGCCGATCATCGGCCACTTCGCGCCCTATGAGTGGGTGACCGAGTTCTTCGCGTGGACCGGACTCGTCGGCATCGTCGTGCTCATCGCCATCCGCCAGCTCAAGCACCCGCGCTCGGCGGGCGGCGACGACGGGCGGCGTTCGCGCTTCTTCGGGTCGACCTGGTGGCAGGCCTACTACGTCGAGTTCACGATCCTCGGCGTCACGCTCTGCATCCTGGCCCTGCGGGTCCTCGAGGCTGCACTGACCACGCTCGAGCAGCCGGGCGAGGGTCTGGCGCTGCACTTCCCGCTCACCGGGTGGCTGTCCGGGATCTTCTCCGGTCTCTCCGCCGACGGCATCGAGACGGTCATCGTCATCGTCGCGACGATCAAGATCATCATCTCGTTCGCGTGGATGATCACCATCTCGCTCACCCCGACGATGGGGGTCGCGTGGCACCGGTTCCTTGCCTTCCCCAACATCTGGTTCAAGCGCGAGTCGTCAGGTCGCACCGCTCTGGGCAACCTCAAGCCGATGACCATGGGTGACGGCCAGCCCTTCTCGATGGAGGCCATGGAAGCCGCGTCGGAGAACGAGGACGAGTCTGCTGCCGAACCCGTGCTGGGCGTCGGCAAGATCGAGGACTTCACCTGGAAGGGCCTGCTCGACTTCTCCACCTGCACCGAGTGCGGTCGCTGCCAGTCGCAGTGCCCGGCCTGGAACACCGACAAGCCGCTCTCCCCCAAGCTGCTCATGATGACGCTGCGCGACCACGCCAACGCAAAGTCGCCGTGGCTGCTCGCGTCCGAGGAGACGCGCGCGTCACTCCCCGCAACCACGACGGCACTCGCGGAAGTTCCCCTCGTCGGCGAGACGGGCTACGACATCAGGAACCCCCTCACGGCATACAACCCGCATGGTCCGGACGCCGTCATCGACCTGGACGTGCTCTGGTCGTGCACCACCTGTGGCGCCTGCGTCGAGCAGTGCCCCGTCGACATCGAGCACGTGGACGCGATCGTGGACATGCGCCGCTACCAGACCCTCATCGAGTCGGCGTTCCCGTCCGAGCTCGGTGGCCTCTTCAAGAACCTCGAGTCCAAGGGCAACCCGTGGGGCATGGGCTCGCGCGCCCGCCTCGACTGGGCCAAGGACCTGCCGTTCGAGGTGAAGATCCTCGGCAAGGACATCGAGTCCGCCGAAGAGGTCGACTACCTCTTCTGGGTGGGTTGCGCCGGCGCCTATGAGGACCGCGCCAAGAAGACCACCCGCGCTGTGGCCGAGCTGCTCGACACGGCTGGCGTGACCTTCGCCGTCCTGGGCGATGGCGAGACCTGCACCGGCGACTCGGCCCGCCGCGCGGGCAACGAGATCCTCTTCTCGATGCTCGCCCAGCAGAACATCGAGACGTTCGGCGAGATGGGCGTCCAGAAGATCGTCGTGACCTGCGCCCACTGCTTCAACACCATCAAGAACGAGTACCCCGACCTCGGAGGCAAGTTCGAGGTCGTCCACCACACGCAGCTGTTGAACCGGTTGGTCCGGGACAAGAAGCTCGTGCCCGTGGCTCGTCCTGCCGATGCGCCTGGCTTCTCGTCGGCCAAGAACGCTGCGTCGACGGCCGCGACCGTGACCTATCACGACCCGTGCTACCTCGGCCGTCACAACAACGTCTACGCCCCGCCGCGTGAACTCCTCGGCGCCCTCCCCGGTGTCGAGCTGCGCGAGATGGAGCGCTCCAAGGAGAAGTCGTTCTGCTGTGGCGCCGGTGGTGCCCGCATGTGGATGGAGGAGAAGCTCGGCGGTCGCATCAACATGAACCGCACCGAAGAGGCTCTCGCGACCGGTGCCGAGCGCATCGCCATCGGCTGCCCGTTCTGCCGCGTCATGATCTCCGACGGTCTGACGTCCAAGCAGGCCGAAGGCATCGGGGAAGACGTCGAGGTCGTCGACGTCGCCCAGATGCTGCTGGCGGCCGTGCGCCGTGGGCAGGATTCCGATGGTGAGTCCGGTTCCGTGGACGAGGCGGCTGCCGCTTCGGTCGCCTCCGAATCTGCCGCGTATGCCGCAGAGTCACCTACCGCGCCCGCCGCCGGCGCCGCTGCGGCTGGCGCCGGCGCCGCCGGAACTGCGGCTGTCGCTGGATCTGAACCCGCAGCCGACGAGGCCTCAACGGGTACCGCCCAGGAAAGTGCCTTTGCTTCAGATGGTGAAGCAAACCCGGCGGAAGCTTCGTCTGTCGGATCCGACCCGTGGGACGAGCCCGCAACCGCAGCACCCGCCGCCGAAGCCAAGCCCACCGAAGCCCCAGCTGAACCTGCCACTGAAGGCGACCCGTGGGACGAGCCTACGACTGCGGCACCCGCAGCCGAGGCCGAGGCCGAGACCAAGCCCGCCGAGGTTGCCGCTGCTCCGGCTGAAGCCGACCCGTGGGACGAGCCTGCAACCGCAGCACCCGCCGCCGAGGCCGAGGCCGAGACCAAGCCCACCGAGGCTGCCGCTGCTCCCGCGCCCGAGGCAGACCCGTGGGACGAGCCTGCAACCGCAGCACCCGCCGCCGAAGGCCCAGCTACACCTGCCACTGAAGGCGACCCGTGGGACGAGCCCGCGACTGCGGCACCCGCAGCCGAGGGCGAGACCAAGCCCGCCGAGGCTGCTGCTGCTCCCGCGCCCGAGGCAGACCCGTGGGACGAGCCCACGGCAGCAACTCCGGCAGTGCCCGCCGCGGAAGCAACGGCACCTGTCGACGCACCCCCAACAGAGGAGCCGTCAGCCGCCGCAGAGGAGCCCGCCGCACCGGCAGCGACCGACGACCTCGACCCCTGGGACGAGCCCGCCGAAGCAACCCCCGCAGCGCCAGCCGGCAAGGAAGCAACCGCACCCGTCGAGGCACCAGCCGCAGCGCCGGTCGCTGAGGAGGCGGCGGTGACCGAGGAGGTTTCGGACGACACGGCGACGCCAGTGCCGACCGAATCTGCATCGAGCGAGTCGACATTGCCTGTTGCGGACGACGTGCTCTCCGCACCCGACCCGTGGGACGAGGTCGACACACTGTCCGAGCGTTCCGCCGTGACGACGGATGCGGCCACCGAAGCAGCCCACACAGACGACGAGTTGGCGACGACTGAGTCCACCGAGGGGCCCGAGACAGCGGCTGAGCCCGAAGACAGCGTCGAGTCCAGTCAGGAACTCGCGAATCCAGAGTCAGAAGCCAGCCCTGATCTCGAAGGTCCCGAGCCCCACGAGAGCAACGAATCCAAGGCTGCCACGCCCGACGCCGCCGACGATGCCGCGACAAAGGTCCCGTCGAGCGACGAAGCCGAGGAGAAGTCGGCTGCGCCCGAGGCGTCCACGCCTGCCAAGCCCGCCAACGCGGACGAACTGCTCAACGCCCCCGACCCCTGGGACTGAGCAGCCCCGCCCTGATGAGCCCCGCCGACATGACTGTCGGCGGGGCTCAATGAATTTCCATCCAGTTTCATACCGGATCTTCCCGGGTGAGGCGCAACCCACGGGGTCTGTTGTGACAGGCGTGACGGTCAGCATGCAGTCAACCGAATAGTGTTGCAGCGCAGCCCAATTCAGCCCTCGATGGCTGTCAGTCGTGGTCCGTAGCGTTCCTTCCATGACAACGGCACCGGTGCTGAGCTACGCGGACTGCGTGGACCGGTTGCGTGCTGCCCAAGAAGCCGCAGCCGCGTTACCTGCCGTGCTGTGGCAAGCCACCGGGGCGGAACTGGCCAAAGGCCTCGAGGTGTTGGGTGAACTCTCTGCCGTCGCCGAAGGCGCCGAAGCCGCCATCACCATCAACGCGTTGGACCGGGGCGAACCCGCAACGACCACCCCACCGGTCAACGCCCGCGAATGGGTCGCCCAGCACCACCGCCGCTACGCCCAAGCCGGCGCCGGACAGGTCGCAACCGTCGCGCAAGCGTGCCAGGAGCCCCGCCACACGATCCTGCGCGACGCTGTCGTCACCGGTCGGGTCAGCATCGCGACCGCCCACGTCATCCTCAAAGAAATGCGCCTGCTCAAACCCCACCTGAACCCCGACGCCATCGACACCATCTGGCACGCGTACATGACGTTGGGCGAACGCCACGACGCCCGCACCATCCGCCGCCTACGCGACGAACTCCTGTCCCGCCACGGCCTCGACGGCGAGTTCGACGACACCGAAGACCGCGCGACGAAGGGCGAGTCCCTGACCCTGGGCAAGGAGATCGCCCCGGGACTGTGGGAATACGTCCTACGGATCACCCGCGAGGGACGCGCAAGCCTGGAAGCCGCGATCGGACCCCTGTCCGCACCCACCCCCACCCCCGCCGACGAGCACGGACCCGCCGAACCCGACCTGCGCCCCCACGACCTGCGCCGAGCCCACGCCCTGCTCGCCCTCATCGGCCGCGCCCAAAAAGCCGGAGACACAACCTGGTCATCCACCAAGGCGCAGATCTTCGTCCAGATCAGCCTGCAAGACCTCCAAGCCCGCGCCGGAGCCGGATCCCTGCTCGGCGGCCTGACCACCGGCGAACTCGTCACCCCCGACACCGTGCGCAAATGGGCCTGTGACGCCACGATCATCCCCACCATGCTCAACTCCTGCGGCGAAGCCGTCGACCTCGGCACAGCCGAACGGTTCTTCACCCCCGCCCAGATCAAACACCTCTGGCTACGCGACCGGCACTGCACCTACCCAGGCTGCGACGCCCCCGCCGCATGGACCGACGCCCACCACCTCATCCACTGGGCCGACGGCGGACCCTCCAACCTCACCAACGCCGCCCTGCTCTGCCAAAGACACCACACGATCGTGCACACCCAGCGCTACCACGGATGGATCGAACCCGACCACCAAGGACGCCAACACGTCGTCTGGGACCGCACCCGCGGCGCCTACGACCACGCCCTCTCCCGACTCGACTCCGCCCAAGGCCGCACGGGAACAACAACGGCACCCGGCCACAGCGACCACCAACACCGCCGAGCTTCCGGCGACCCCGACCTCTGGCACCGATCATGACACCGCCCCCAGACCCGGATACCACCACGGTGACGGGGTCAGAGGGCTGTCGCCCGCCAGCGGTCAGCGCACCCCGGTATCCCATGCGTCCAGACAAAGCGCAGCAACAGCACCCGGGTCGGGCGCAGTCATCACGGCACGTACGACCGCAACCCCGGCCACACCGGTCGCAGCCAGATCACCGACGTCACCCAGCTGCACGTCACCGATGGCGATCAGAGGGAGCGAGGTCAGCCCGGCGAGTACGGGATAGCCAGCCAAGCCAATCGGTGGTCGGCCAACGTCCTTCGTGGGAGTCGGACGGAAGGGCCCGCCGCCGAGGTAGTCCGGCCTGCCCGGCCCCCGACGCGCTTCCGCTTCAGCAACGAGCTCGGGCGTGCCCGCGGTCAATCCGATGAGCACGTCCGGCCCGAGGACGGCCCGCGCGTGCTCCACCGGGAGGTCCCGCTGACCGAGGTGCACGCCATGGACCCGCGCACCCCGTCGGCGCGCTGCGTCCGCGACATCAACCCGGTCGTTGACGATGACCTTCGTGCGGGAGGTGACGGCGGCAACGGCGTCGGCGACACGGCATACGAGCTCGAGAAGATCCGCCGCCAGGAGCTCCTTGGCGCGGACCTGGACGATGCCGGCGCCAGCCCGCGCGGCTCCGGCTGCTGCGGTCACGGTCGCGGCCCCGGATCCGGACGTCACCACGTGGAGCCGCCAGTCGATCGACTCCGACATCAGCCCCATGTCAGCCTCACCCGGGTTGCCACCTCATCGGCGCTCACGGCATTGAGCGCATCGAGGAGGCCGATGCGGAAACTCCCCGGCCCCTTCGCCGAAGCCACCGCCCGCTCAGCGGCAACCGTCAGCAGGGCCGTCGCCGCGACGACCGCTCCGAACGGACTGACCCGGGCGGCGCCCGGACCAGTCCGCACGCCGAGGTGTGCCGCCGTGAGCGCACCCAAGAGGCACCCGGTCCCGCTGACCTGCGCGAGCCACGGATGCCCGTTCGCCACTCGCACCAGAACGTCACCGTCGGTGATGGCATCCACCTGGCCAGAGACAGCGACGATGCAGCCCTGCGCCACCGCCAGGTCACGGGCGGAGTCGACGGCTGTGTCCGGGCCGACCGTGCTGTCCGCGCCACGACCGCTCTGCCCGGCTTCCGACCCAAGGTGCAGGGTCAGTACCTCAGAGGCGTTTCCTCGCACGGCGTCTGGCCCGAGCGCAAGGAGCTCGGCAGCCAGAGGAGTCCGTACAGGAGCCAGCCCGATCGCGGCCGGGTCAAGCACCCACGGGATGCCGTGTGCCGCCGCTGCCCGAGCCGTGGGCACTGCGCTGGCCCGGGCGTCACTGGCGAGCGATCCGACGTTGACGAGGAGGGCACGGGCCGCGCTCGCCAACGTGGGGGACTCATCCGGCGTCGCCGTGAGCATCGGTCTGGCACCGGCAGCCAGGAGCCCGTCCGCGACGAGCCCCTGGGTCGCTGTACCGGAGATTCCGAGGACGAGGGGCAGCTGCGAACGGACGGCCGCCACTGACCCGGCGATCTCGGCCCGCAGCGCCTCAGCCACCGACGCCGATGGTCACGGGCTTCGCGGGGTTCGTTCCCTCCTCCGGCACCGCAGCGTGAGAGTCCGGACCTGTCGTGGACTCCGGGTACGGCTCGCGGGCCCCCGCCTCAGCCGGTAGGTCGAGATCCTCGGGTGACAGCCGTGGCCCGACGGCACCCCACCCGGCAACAAACAGTCCACCCGTGACGAGGACGGCCATGACGGACCCGTTGTGACCGAGAAGGCGCTCGAGCTGCGGCAGCCAGAACGGCCAGAGCGCAGGCCCGACGATGGACAGCGAGTATGCCGTTCCGTAGCCGGTTGAGCGGACGTGTGCCGGGAAGCGTTCGCACAGGTAGGCGCCCACCGGTCCGTAGCCACAGACGGTGAGAATCTGGAGGAGGGCGGTGCCCACGATGACGGGGATGACCTGGGTGGCGATGGTGCCCATCCACAGCACTGGCGCGGCCACTGCGGCCACCCCGCCCCAGATGACGAAGAACCGGCGACGGCCCAGCAGGCTCGACACGTGACCGGTGACGGCCATGACGACCGCCTGGGCGATGGCCGCGACACCCATGACGACGCCCACCTCACCACCGGTGAGTCCCAGTTCACGAGCGAGCCGCCCGGCGAGGACGATGACGACCATGTTGGTCATGAGCCACAGGCCGGTCATGAGCCCGAACACCTGCCAGAACGCCCCGGCGTGGGTACCACCGAGGACACCTCGCAGACCACAGGACCTCGTGTTGTCGACCACCCTGGCCACCTCGCGACCGCGCACGACGTCGGGGGCGTCGGTCACCTTCGACGAGTAGTAGGCCAGCAGCGCCAGACTCGCCGCGCCACCGATGACAAAGGTGACGCGCCAGCCCCACGCCGCGTAGGCGGGCAGTCCCAACACGGCGATGAGACCGGCCGTGGCGAAGGCGATGGTCGCCTGAGCCGAGGGCGCCATCGACATGATCAGCCCGGACACCAGTCCGCGACGGCGAGGCCGCGACCACTCCATGGCGAGCGGGATGGCCGAGGTGTACTCACCAGCGAGGAAGGCCCCGGCAACGAACCTCAGCGCGATGACGACGGTGATCGCCCACGCACCGATGGAGCCGTGGTCGGGAACTGCGGCGATCGCAAAGCTGGTGGCCGCTGTTCCCGCGATGGCGATCTTCGTCGTGGCTGTGCGACCGAGACGGTCGGAGACGCGGCCGAAGATCATCGATCCCACCGGGCGGCCGAGGAGAGTCGCCACGATGACGAGGGCGCCACCGGTCACCCCGGCGTGCGGTCCCGCGAGCGTCGCCAGAGCGGGTGCGAGGGCGACGACGGGCAGGAAGATGTTGAACTGGTCGACGTAGTTGCCGATGACACCAGCCCGGACCGCCGCCCGCCCTTCAGGGGGCAACGTCGCCGTGCTCACCGCGCCACCTCGACGCTCTCGACGCTCTCGACGCTCTCGACGCTGTGAGGACCTTCGGGCAGGTAGACACTCGACCCGAGCTCGACGAACTGGCGTGACTTCTCCGCCATGCCCTGCTCCACGACCTCGCGTTGCTGGGCCGCGGAACCATACGCGTCACGAATGTCCTGGCTGATGCGCATCGAACAGAACTTGGGGCCGCACATCGAGCAGAAGTGCGCCGTCTTGGCGGGCTCGGCAGGCAGCGTCTCGTCGTGGAACGCCATCGCCGTCTCCGGGTCCAGGGACAAGGCGAACTGGTCGTGCCAACGGAACTCGAACCGGGCCTTGCTCAGCGCGTCATCACGCACGCGCGCTCCCGGGTGACCCTTGGCGAGGTCTGCGGCATGGGCGGCGATCTTGTAGGTGATCACGCCGGTCTTGACGTCATCACGGTTGGGCAGACCGAGGTGCTCTTTGGGTGTGACATAGCAGAGCATGGCCGTTCCATGCTGCGCGATCGTCGCCGCGCCGATCGCCGAGGTGATGTGGTCGTAGCCCGGCGCGATGTCGGTGACGAGCGGCCCGAGCGTGTAGAACGGCGCGCCGTGGCACCAGTCCTGCTCGAGGTCGACGTTCTCCTTGACGAGGTGCAGCGGGACGTGACCGGGCCCCTCGACCATGACCTGCACGTCGTGCGCCCACGCCCGCTGGGTCAGCTCGCCAAGAGTGCGCAGCTCGGCCAGCTGGGCCTCGTCGTTGGCGTCGGCGATCGACCCGGGACGCAGCCCGTCGCCCAGGCTGAAGGCCACGTCGTAGCGCGCGAAGATCTCGCACAGCTCGTCGAAGTGCGTGTAGAGGAACGACTCCTCGTGGTGCGCCAGGCACCAACCGGCCATGATCGACCCACCGCGCGACACGATCCCGGTGACCCGGTCGGCAGTCAGTGGCACGAACGCCAGCCGCACCCCCGCGTGGATCGTCATGTAGTCCACGCCCTGCTCACACTGCTCGATCACGGTGTCCCGGAACACATCCCACGTGAGAGCAGATGCCTCACCGTCGACCTTCTCGAGCGCCTGGTAGATCGGCACGGTGCCGATGGGCACGGGGCTGTTGCGGATGATCCACTCACGGGTCGTGTGGATGTCGTCGCCGGTGGACAGATCCATGACGGTGTCGGCACCCCAGCGCGTGGCCCAGGTGAGCTTGTCGACCTCCTGCGCGATCGAGGAGGTCACGGCCGAGTTGCCGATGTTGGCGTTGATCTTCGTGAGGAACGCCCGCCCGATGATCATCGGCTCGGACTCGGGGTGGTTGATGTTGGCCGGGATGATGGCGCGGCCGGACGCCACCTCGTCGCGGACCAGCTCGACGCTGCAGCCCTCACGCAGCGCGACGAACCGCATCTCCGCGGTGATCTCGCCCCGCCGTGCGTAGTGCATCTGGGTGACGTTCGCCCCGTCTGAAGATCGCAGTGGCGCCCTCACCTCGCCCCGCCAGAGGCTGCTCGCCTCACCACGACGCATCGCGGCACGCCCGTCGTCAGCGAGGTCGCGCGGCCTCCCGTCATACGTCTCGACGTCACCGCGCGCCGCGATCCACTCGGCGCGAGCCGAGGGCAGCCCCACCTCGGGGTCGCCACCCGGGCCGGCCGTGCGATAGACGAGAACGTCCTCGTTCGGGCTGCCGTCCGGGCTGGCGGCCAGGCTGATCGCCGTCACGGGGACGACGATGTCGCCATCGCCGACGGTGGTCACGCGATGCTGCGGGTGGACTTCGGACGGGTGATGGGTACGCACGGAGGCGCCTCCTCTTCCTTCGCCGGCATGATCCGGACAGGTTCAGACGGTCCGGACAGCATCAGTCCG
This sequence comes from Knoellia pratensis, assembly GCF_042666395.1. NCBI lineage: Bacteria > Bacillati > Actinomycetota > Actinomycetes > Micrococcales > Intrasporangiaceae > Knoellia > Knoellia pratensis. The sequence continues at coordinate 68,752 of NZ_JBHTDJ010000001.1, forward strand.
ATCTCAGCCCGTGCTCGGGCCCCCGTGGGGTGCGCCCACCGTAGCGTCCCCATTAGGTTTGCGCCATGTCGCCCTCCGCCCGACCCGTTCCCGCAGAAGCGGCCAGTGATGCGTATGCCGTTGCGAGACAGGGCAATTCACCCCAGACCGTGGTCCTCTCGATCGCCGGAAGCGACCCCTCTGGTGGTGCCGGCATCCAGGCCGACCTCAAGACCTTCGCCGCATTGGGCGCCTACGGCACGTGCGTCATCACGGCGCTGACGGCGCAGTCGACCACCGGAGTGACGGGGGTCCATGCCGTGCCCGCGGCCTTTGTCGCGGAGCAGCTCGAGACCCTCCTGGCCGACGTCAGGATCGACGCCGTGAAGATCGGGATGCTCGCCAACGCCGAGGTCGTCGACGCCGTGACCCGCGTGATCCGCGAGCACCCAGCACTCGTGGGAGTGCCGACCGTCCTCGACCCCGTCATGGTCTCGAGCGCGGGCTCACGCCTGCTCGCCGACGACGCGGTCAGTGCCCTGCTCGAACTCATCCCACACGTCGACGTCATCACACCCAACGCTCCAGAAGCGGCTGTCCTGCTCGGCACCGATGGGGCCGTCGATGTTGCCGATCTGCGCACTCAGGCAAGAGCACTGCACGGCCTCGGGGCTCGTCGGGTCCTGCTCAAGGGCGGCCACCTCGACGGTGGCGAGTCGGTCGATGTGTGGAGCGAGGGCCCGGGTGCCGACGCCGTTGACCTGTCGGCGCCGCGCGTTGCGACCACGAACACCCACGGCACCGGCTGCACCCTCAGCTCCGCCATCGCCGCCCTCCGCCCACATCACGACGACTGGCTCTCAGCGGTCCGCGCCGCCAAGGACTACGTCACGGGCGCCCTCGAGCACGCCGACGAACTCAGCATCGGCCAAGGCCCCGGCCCCCTGAACCACGCCTGGCCCCAGACACATGTCTCACTCAGGCTGAGCGACCACGACTGAGCCAGCGGCAAACCTCAGCCGGAATGCGAAATAGTGCCGTGCGTGCGTTTGCGACGAAGGAGCAACTGAGCGCACACGGCACTATTTCGTATTCGGGCGATCCGGGTATCGGGGCGATCAGCCCAGGTTGTTGGACTTGAGGAACTCGGCCGCCACGTCCTTGGCGTCCTTCTTGTCGGTCACCGTCTGCTTGAGCAGGCCGGAGATGACCTCGGTCGTGAGGGCCTTCGACACCGCGTTGAGCGTCGGCGCCAGCTCCTCGGAGCGGTCCTTCGCGACGAGCGGCACGATGTTCTGCGAGCCGAAGAGCTTCTTGGTGTCCTCGAGGGAGACGAAGCCGTTCTCGGCGATCGACGGGTCGGTGGTGAAGATGTTGGCCGCGTCGACCTGACCGTTCTTGAGCGCCTGGACGAGGCCCTGACCCGTGAGCGCACGGAAGGACTTGAACGTCACTCCGTAGGTCTTCGTCAGTCCGGGCACACCCTGCGGACGCGCCTTGAACTCCGGCGGGGCCCCGAGCGACAGCTCGCCAGCGACGGCCTTGAGGTCGTCGATGGTCTTGAGCGACTTGGAGTCGGCCGTCTCCTTGGTGACGACGATGGAGTCGTTGTCCTCGGCCGCAGACTTCTCCAGGAGGGCGAACTTGGCCGGGATGAGCGACTGGATCGCGGTGTAGACCTTCTCGGGATCGGTTTCCTTGAAGTTCTTGTCGTAGAAGAAGCCGAGCGCGCCGGTGTATTCGGGGATGGCCTGGATGGAGCCGTCCTCGAGGGCCTTGAGGTAGATCTCGCGCGAGCCGATGCGGGGCTTCGTCGTGGCGTCGATGCCCTTGGCCTTGAGCGCACCGGCATAGATCTCGGCGAGCAGCTCGGACTCGGGGAAGTCGGCGGAGCCGATGACGACGGCGCCGCCACCTGCTGAACCGCTTGCGGAAGGCGAGTCCGAGGACAGCGGGTCGCCTCCGCCGCCGCAGGCAGACAGGCCGAGGATCGCAGCGGTGGTGAGAGCGAGTACGGAAGTCATGCGCTTCATGAGGACGTCCTTCGGTTGCGATCGCTCGTGCGATCGGTCGTGCGTTCGGGCTGGGCAATGACGAGCTGAGCAGTGAAAGCAGGGACAAGTCGTGGCAGGTCGAGCATGCGACATCGCCGGAGGTCAGGCCGCATCAGGATCAACTCCACCACGGCCCACCGACATTCCGGCCTGGGGCAACGAGTCGGTCTCGGCCGCGACGACATCCGGGCTGGCGCGCCCCCGCAGGGCCCGTCCCTTGCGCCCGCCCGTGAGCCCGGGCGAGACGACGAGACGCTGCACGATCGCGAGGATCCCGTCAACGATCAGCGCGAGGAGGGACACGACGAGCGCTCCGCCAGCCGTCGAGACGTAGTCACCGGTCTTGATCCCGTCGACGAGATACCGGCCCAAACCACCCAGACCGACGTATGCCGCGACGGTCGCCGTGGCGATCACCTGCAGGAATGCTGAGCGCAGGCCAGAGAGAATGAGCGGCAAGGCGTTGGGGATCTCGACCTGCCGCACCACCTCGAAACCCCGCATACCCATGCCGCGGGCAGCGTCACGGGTGGCGGGATCGACAGCCTCGACGCCGGCATACACGCCGGAAAGGATCGGCGGGATGACCAGGACGACGAGGACGACGATGCTCGGGATGAGGAAGGCGAGGTCCGACTGGAACTTCGGGCTCAGCCACAGGGCCACAGCGAAGAGCAGACCGAGGGTCGGCACGGCTCGCAGGGAGTTGGCCAGGGTGACGAGCCACTTGGCCCGACCGGTGTGACCGACCCACAGACCCAACGGGATCGCGATGACGGCCGCGATGACGACGGCGAGCAGGGAGTACCAGATGTGCTGCACGAGACGAGCACCCAGACCGGTGTCACCGGACCACGTTGCCGACGAGGTCAGCCACTGGAAGATGTTGTTGATCATGACCGGCCTCCCTGCGCTCGCAGCCACGGAGTGAGAAGTCGTTGGCCCAGGAGGATGACGCCGTCGAAGAGGAGCGCGAGGACGACGCACGAGACGATGCCGATGACGATCTCCGGCGTGATGAAGCGGTCATAGCCATCGGTGAGCAGGTTGCCGAGCTGGGAGACGCCGATGAGTGAAGCGACCGAGACGATGCTGACGTTGCTCACGGCGGCAACCCGCAGCCCGGCAGCAATGACCGGCACGGCGAGTGGCAGCTCGATGCCGAAGAAGCGCCGGAAGCCGCGATAGCCCATGGCCCGAGCCGCCTGGAGGACGGGATCCGGAACGGAGCCCAGGCCATCAGCCACGGTGCGCACGAGCAGCGCGACGGTATAGACCGTCATCGCCACAACCACGTTGACGCGATCCAGCACTCGAGTGCCGAGGATCAGCGGCATCAACACGAACAGGGCCAGACTCGGGATCGTGTAGAGCAACCCCGACGCCGAGATGAGCACCGGATAGAGCCGCGACCAGCGTCGGGCCGCCCACCCGAGCGGCAGGGCGATCAGCAACCCGAGGACCAGCGGGACCCCGGCGAGCCACACGTGGCTGCGCGCCAGCGTGAAGATCTCGCTCCAGTGGTCGTTGATCCAGGTCATGGGGAGGGCTCCGCGAACTCCTCCGCCAGGTCGACGTCGGGCCGGTCAGCCGATTCGATGAGGGACAGCACCTCGTGGGCGCGCACCGTTCCCACCAGGGACCCCGAGTCGTCGACGATGACGCCACGTCGCGAGGGTGATGACAGGGCGGCATCGAGAGCGCCACGCAACGACCCAGAAGCGCGGGCCACGGTGCCACCGCGGTGCAGCGCCTTGGATGTCACCTCACCGCCGACGCGCTCCGGCTCCACCCAGCCCAGCGGCCGACGCTCGTCATCGACGACGAGCACCCAGTCACCGGACACCCCGGCCGTGGACTCCCCGACGACCAACGTGCGCTCGGCAGCCAGCGGCAGCTTGGGGGCGGGCTGGAACTGCAGCGACCGGTAGCCGCGGTCGCGACCCACGAAGTCCGCGACGAAGTCATCGACCGGGTGCGCCAGCAGGAACGCGGGGTCGGAGATCTGGGCGAGCGTGCCGCCCACGCGCAGTACCGCCACCTGGTCGCCGAGCTTGATGGCCTCGTCGATGTCGTGGGTGACGAAGATGATCGTCTTGCCGAGCTCGGACTGCAGGTCGAGGAAGACCTCCTGCAGCTGGTCGCGCACGACGGGGTCGACCGCGCTGAACGGCTCGTCCATGAGCATCACAGGCGGGTCGGCCGCGAGGGCCCGGGCGACACCGACGCGTTGCTGCTGACCACCGGAGAGCTGCGACGGATAGCGATCAGCCAGCTCAGGCGCCAACCCCACGCGGTGGAGCAGGTCGCGGGAGCGCTCGAGCGTCTCCTTCTTGTCCCAACCGAGGAGGCGCGGCACAGTGCCGACGTTGTCGACGACGGTCCGGTGCGGGAAGAGCCCGGCGTGCTGGATGACGTAGCCGATGCCGCGGCGCATCTGCGCCTCGTTCATCGTCGCCGTGTCCAGGCCATCCAGGCTGATCGTCCCGCTGGTGGGCTCGATCATCCGGTTGACCATGCGCAGCGAGGTCGTCTTGCCACAGCCAGAGGGCCCCACGAGGACCGTGATCCTGCCGGTCGGTGCCGTGAGGCTCAGGTGGTCCACAGCCACGGTGCCGTCGGGGTACTTCTTGGTCACGCCGTCGAACCGGATCATGCTCAGCCCCTTGCCAAACGAATGGTGAGGTCAAACGTAACCGGCGCGAACGGCATACGCGCAGTTCAGAGCCTTGACAATCCCCTATGGAGAAAAGCGACCTTGATTGGCCCCATGTCGTCAGAAAGTGGAAGAAGCGGCCTAGCATCAAGCCGACTGCCCACAACGATGAGGACATGACGTGACGCTGACTGCCCACCGCCCCCGGGTGGCGATCGATGAGTAACCCCGTCACCAGCACCGTCGGTGCGGAGGGGCGCCGCGAGCGGTGGGTCGCGGTGGGATATCTCCTGCCGGCGCTCGTCGTGTTCGGCCTGTTCATCTTCTGGCCGCTCGTGAAGTCGATCCTGCTGTCCGTGCAGGGCACCGACATCCTCGGCAACCCGAGCGGCTACGTCGGTTTCGTCAACTACACGCGGATGTTCAGTGACCCGGACTTCCTCCAGGTGCTGTGGGTGACGTTCGCGTTCACGCTCCTCACGGTCATCCCGAGCATCGCCATCGCGTTGGTCATCGCCCTGCTCCTCCAGTCGCGCATCCGCGGAGTGCGGTTCTTCCGCACCGCTTTTGCGCTGCCGTTCGCGTTCTCGGTGGCGACGGCCTCGGTCATCTTCGGCGTCCTGTTCAACCCGGCGTCGGGTGTCCTCAACGGCATCCTCAGCCACCTCGGGATCGACAAGGTGCAGTGGCTGACCAACCCCGACCTCGCGCTCTGGTCGGTGTCGGGCGCGACGGTGTGGATGCAGGTCGGCTACAACCTGCTCGTCCTGTCGGCCGGTCTCGGCGCCCTCCCCGAGGACGTCATGGAGGCCGCCCGGCTCGACGGGGCCTCCGGGCTGCGGCTCCAGCGCTCCATCGTCATGCCGCTGCTCACCCCGCAGCTGTTCTTCCTCATCGTCGTGGGCACGATCCACTCGCTGCAGAGCTTCGGGCAGATCAAGATCCTCACCGTCGGTGGGCCCGAGGACCGCACGACGACGCTCGTCTACTCGATCTACGAGCAGGCTTTCGCCAACAACAACAGCAACTACGGCTACGCCTCGGCGCAGGCCATGGTCCTGCTGCTCATCGTCCTCGTCATCACGGCCTTGCAGTTCGGGGTCCTCGAGAGGCGGGTGTTCTACCGATGAGCACTGACACCACTGTGAAGCCGACGACGGCAACAGAGTCCAAGCCGACGCGCAGCCCCCGCAAGCCGGGCAACATCGGGACGTACCTCATCCTCGGAGTGCTGTTCCTCATCGTGCTCTTCCCGGTCTACTACGGGCTCGTCGGCTCACTCATGGGCGAGCGCGACACCAACAGCTTCCCCCCGGCGCTGTATCCCAAGAGCGGCGTCCACCCGGAGAACTACTCCAAGGCGCTCGACATCATCCCGCTGGGCAACCAGTACCTCACGAGCGTCCTGCAGACCCTGGGCATCACGATCGGCCAGATGATCACGAGCGCCCTTGCGGCATACGCATTCGTCTTCCTCAACCTCAAGTGGCGCGGATTCTGGTTCGCCGTGTTCCTGGCGACGATGATGATCCCGTTCGAGTCGATCATCATCCCGAACTACCTGCTCATCTCGCAGTGGGGACTCAAGGACACGATCGCCGGTCTGACCCTGCCGTTCCTCGCGACCGGGTTCGGGACGTTCCTGCTCCGCCAGTCCTTCCTGTCGTTCCCGATGGAGCTGCGTGACGCGGCCCGAGTTGATGGCGCCGGGCACTTCCGGTTCCTCTTCTCGATCCTCATGCCGCTGAGTCGTCCCAGCCTTGCGGCGCTCGGCATCTGGTCGGCGCTGTCGGCCTGGAACATGTACTTCTGGCCGCTCCTCGCCACCGAGGACCCGAAGCACCAGACGATCCAGATCGGCATCAGCCAGCTGCAGAGCTCTGACTCCGACTCCCCCGGCATGGTGCTCGCCGGCGTCATGCTCGCCCTCTTCCCCACCCTGCTGCTCGTGATCTTTGGGCAGCGATTCATCGTCCGCGGTCTCACCACGGGTGCCGTCAAGTGATGCGCAAAGGAGTGCACGAATGAAATCAACAACCTCAGGTGGCACAGGCCGCCGACTCCGGTATGCCGTGCCGGCAGGTCTGGCGACCGTGTCGCTGTTCCTCGCCGCCTGCGGCGGCGGCAGCGATGGAGACGGGGGCGATGGTGGCGGCGCGTCCGGTGGGGCACCGGCAGCCGACGTCCTCGACAAGGCGAGCGGTGTCACGACCGTCGCGTTCTGGCACGCCATGGACGGCACCAACGCCGAGGCGCTCGACAAGCTCGTCGCCGACTTCAACACGGCCAACAAGGGCAAGATCGAGGTCAAGTCGACCTACGCCGGCAAGTACGACGACGCCATCACGAAGTACAAGGCGGCCATCCAGAGCAAGTCGACCCCGGACGTCATCCAGATCTACGACATCGGCAGCCGCTTCATGATCGACGCGAAGCAGACGATCCCGATGCAGTCGTTCATCGACCGCGACAAGCTCGACGTCTCGGACCTCCAGCCCAACATCACGGGCTACTACAGCATCGACAAGAAGCTGAACTCGATGCCGTTCAACACCTCCATGCCGGTCCTCTACTACAACAAGACGCTCTTCAAGAAGGCCGGCCTCGACCCCGAAGCCCCGCCGCAGGACCTCGCCGGGATCCGTGCGGCCGCCGAGAAGCTCGCCAAGAAGACCGGCGGTCCGGCGGACTACGGCTTCGGTGCCGCGATCTACGGATGGCTCCTCGAGCAGTTCATTGCCACGGACGGCAAGGAGTACTGCGACCAGGGCAACGGCCGTGACGGCAAGGCGACCAAGGTGCTGTTCGACCAGCCCGAGAGCGTCGAGGTCGTCAAGTGGTGGCAGCAGATGGTCAAGGACGGTCTCGCCGCCAACACCGGTCGCGACACCAAGGCCGCCCAGGCAGCCTTCAAGTCCGGCCAGCTCGCCATCACGCTCGAGTCCACCGGCCAGCTCGGCGGCTTCAGCAAGGCAGCCAAGGAGGGCGGCTGGGAGCTCGGTGCAGCCAACTACCCGCACATCAAGGCGGACACCGGGGGTGGCCCGATCATCGGTGGAGCCTCGTTGTGGATCAACGGCGAGAGCCACAAGGACGTCAACAAGGAAGCCGCCTGGCAGTTCGTGAAGTTCCTCGCCGACAAGAAGAGCCAGTCACAGTGGCACATCGGCACCGGCTACTTCCCGATCAGCAAGGGTGCTCTCGACGAGCCGGCTGACGTCGACTACCGCAAGGCCAACCCGCTGTTCGACGTCGCCGTCAAGCAGCTCGAGGGCACCAAGCTGAGCAAGGCCACCCAGGGTTGCCTCCTCGGTGTCATGCCCCAGGCGCGCAAGGCGTCCGAGGACGGCCTCGAGGCTGCCCTCAACGGCACCGACGCGCAGGAAGCCATGACCAAGGCGGCCGAGTCCCTCACCGCTCAGATCAGCCAGTACAACAGCTCGGTCAAGTAGCACTCGCCAGCGAGGCGAACGGTGACGCCTCCTCGAGATCGAACGCGATCTCGAGGAGGCGTCGTTCGTCTCCGAGGCGTCCAGACAGCATGACCCCGACGGGCCGGCCGTCGGCGGCCCGACCCAGCGGCAGCGAGATCGCGGGAGCGCCGGTCGCGTTGGCGAGCGGGGTGAACGCGGCGTACTTGACCAGCTTGGCGAAGTGCTCCTCGAACGTCTGGTCCGCCGTGAGCTCCCCGATCGGCGGCGGCGTGTGGACGAGCACCGGTGAGAGCACCAGGTCCACGTCGCCAAAACGCCTCTGCTGCACCGCCCCTGACGCCGCTAGCCGCGCGATGAAGAGCGGAGCGCGGTGGGCGCGCCGGCGGAAGCGCTTGGCGAGACCGAGCGTCAGCGGATCGAGCTTTGTCGCGTCGAAATCGGAGCCGAAGAGGCCCCCGCGATTGGACGCCACGGCATACGCAAGAAGTGACCAGTAGTCCTCGAAGTCCGACTTGAAGAACGCCGGGACCGGCGCCACGTAGTCAACAACGCTGTGCCCCAATGCTTCCAGCAGGTCACGGGTGCGTTCGACCGCGGCCCGAGTGTCGGTGTCGGACGGTGGCGCGAAGGGTGAGTCGGGCTGGTAGCCGATGCGCAACGGGCGCGCCGGACCGTCCTCGACGTGCCCTATGGGCTGGAGGCGCGGGTTGCGATGGCTCCGCTCCGCCGCCTCGAAGAAGCGGGCCGTGTCGCGGACCGACCGTGTGAGGACGCCGTCGACGACGACCTTGACCGGCATCGTCGCGTTGCCCTCGTCGAGACGGAGGCGACCGCGCGAGGGCTTGAGGCCCACGAGTCCGCAGGCGGCCGCCGGGATGCGGATCGAACCGCCACCGTCGTTGCCGTGAGCGATGGGCAGCGCGCCCGACGCGACGAGGGCGGCAGAGCCGCCGGACGAACCACCCGTGCTGTATGCCGTGTTCCACGGGTTGCGGGTCACGTCACCGCCCACGCGTTCGGTCGTTGCGGTCCAACCGAACTCGGGCATCGTCGTGGAACAGATGGGGATCACGCCGGTGTCGAGGAACTGGCGGGTGAACGCACCGTCGAGGTCTCCCGGCCGGGACGAGACGGCCTGCGAACCCATCGTGGTCGGCATACCGGCAACGTGGATGTTGTCCTTCGTCGCACTGGGGACACCAGCGAAGGCGCCGCGAATTCGGGTGGCGCCAGCCCGGCGGCGGGCACGGTCGTGGTCGGTCGCGGCGACGGCATTGAGAGTCGCGTTGACCGACTCGACCCGGGCAATGGCCGCGTCGACGGCCTCGGCGGACGAGATTTCGCCCCGGGCAATGCGCTCGGCGACACCGGTCGCGTCATCGGTGCCGAGCGCGTCGTCGGTGAAGGCGCTGACGCGCTCGGGCAGGAGGCCGGTCGACTCGGGTGCGGAAGTGATGCCCCAGTCCTACCCGACGGTAGCCAGTGACAATGGGCCGTGTGACCGAACTCCTCGCGCGCGACTCGACTCGCGGCCGCCTCACCCTCACAGCAGTGACCCTCGGATCGGGGATCGCGATCCTCGACGGCTCGGTCGTCAACGTCGCGCTGCGCACGATCGGCACCGAGCTCGATGCATCGCTGGAGCAGCTGCAGTGGGTCATCAACGGCTACATGCTGGCGCTCGCCTCGCTCGTCCTCGTGGGCGGCGCGCTCGGTGACCGGTTCGGGCGTCGGCGGATCTACCTGTGGGGAATGGGGTGGTTCCTCATCGCGAGCGCGCTGTGTGCCGTGGCCCAGACGCCTGGTCAGTTGATCGCGATGCGGGTGCTGCAAGGTGTGGGCGCGGCATTGCTGACACCCGGCGGGCTCGCGATCATCCAGTCGGTCTTCCGTCGCGAGGACCGGGCCGCGGCGATCGGCACCTGGGCGGGCCTGTCCGGGATCGCGGCGGCGATCGGCCCGTTCGTGGGCGGGTGGCTCGTCGACAACGGCGGCTGGCGCTGGATCTTCGGGATCAACGTGCCGCTGTGCATCGCTGTCATCGCGCTGACCCTCTGGGCGACACCGGAGTCCAGGGATGAGACACCGGCCGAGGAGGGCGCCGCCCGCGGCTTCGACATCCCGGGAGGAGCCCTCACCGTGCTGTCCCTCGGTGCCCTGACGTACGCCCTGACCTCGTCGGCGACGATGAGCCGGGGGCTGCTCGTGGCCGTCGTGGCTGTCGCCATCGCTGCGGCAGTGGGGTTCGTGTTCGTCGAATCCCGTTCTCGCACACCTCTCGTGCACCTCTCCTTGTTTGGTGACCGGGTGTTCTCCGCGGCGAATGCGATGACCTTCGTCGTCTATGGCGCGCTCGGTGTCGTCTTCTTCATCCTCGTGCTGCAGCTCCAGGTGTCGGCGGGCTGGTCGGCGCTGTCTGCGGGGCTCACCGGACTCCCCGCGACGATCGCACTGATGTTCCTGTCGTCGCGCGCGTCCCAACTCTCGGAGCGCATCGGGCCGCGCTTCCCCATGGCGGTGGGGCCGATCATCTGCGCGGTCGGCGTGCTCCTGCTGCTCCCCGCCGGGCGTGACGCGACGTGGTGGACGGTTCTGCCGGGGCTGGTCATCTTTGCGCTCGGGTTGGCGCTCCTGGTCTCGCCGCTCACCTCGACCGTGCTCGCGGCTGCGCCGGATCGGTATGCCGGTGTCGCCAGTGGTGTGAACAATGCCGTCGCGCGCGCCGGCTCGCTCATTGCGGTGGCTGCCTTGCCCGCGCTGGTGGGGCTGTCCGGTGACGACTACCTCGACCCGACGGCGATGACGTCAGGCTTCCGGGCGGCGATGGTCGTCTGCGCCGCCCTGCTCACGGTCGGTGGCGTCGTGAGCTGGTTCGGCCTCGCCCACACCTCGCCTCGTGTGCATCAGCCGACCCAAAGCTCGCGCTGAGGCACACGAGCGAGGGTTCAGGTCAGCGCAGCAGGGAGTCCGTGACGAAGTCGGCGACCTCGCGGTGCCACGTCAACGGGTGCCGCAGCATCGCGTGGCCCTCGCCCTCGACCGGCCGCCACGTCACGTCAGCCCCCTGACCACGCAGCACCTCGCCGAGCGCCTCGGTGCGTCGCGGGTCCGTCGTCTTGTCGTTCACACCGTGCATGAGCAGGACCTTCAGCCCGGGCCGACCCAGTCGCGGATCGCCGTTCTCGACCCAGGGCGCGAGGGCCACCACCGTGGTCACATCCGCCTCCCCCGCGAGGTGCGTCGCGACCCGGCCACCCATGGAGTGACCGATGAGCGCGATGGGCTGCCCGGCATACCTGCCGCGGATCTCGTCCAGGGCCCAGCGGGCATCCGTGAGTGGCGTCTGCTCCTCGCCGTTCCACCCGAAGTGGCGGTTCCTAGCCTCACGACGGCGATGCGGTCGCCAGCTCGGCGCTCGATGGCCGCCGCAAACGGGCGCATTCGCACGACCGGGCCCTTGAGCCAGGACATCGGCGCATGGCCATGCTCTCCTCCGCCGTGCAGGATGAGGGCAACACCTTCAGCCCCCACAGGCGTGGTTCCCCGCAGATCCGCGAGGTGAGCGGGCGGAACGGTCACACGCGCTCGCCGGAGGCGAGCTCGCCGAGCAGCCACGCGGCATACGCGGCACTGGCATCGAGGATCGGGACCGCGATGATCTCGGGTGTCTCGTAGGGGTGGATCTCGCCGACGCGCTCACAGATGCGGTCGAAGCGGCCGCGGTGCGACTTGGCGAGGACGAGGTGTTCCTGCGCGGTGACGACTTCGCCGCCCCAGCGGAAGGTCGACGTGATCCCGGGCAGGACCTGGGCGCAGGCGGCCAGCCGCTCCGTGACGAGGAGCCGCGCGATGATTGCGGCGTCCTCGGCGGGAGCGGTGATCCGCACCTCGAGGATGCCGTGGTCGGTTGCGTGGTCGCTCGTCATGCGGGCCGGGTCAGACCTGGGTGCGGTGGAAGTTCTTGAACGAGCGGCTGGCAGTCGGGCCACGCTGCCCCTGGTAGTGCGAGCCGTATTTCGCTGAGCCGTAAGGGTTCTCGACCGGGCTCGACAGGCGGAAGAAGCACAGCTGGCCGACCTTCATGCCCGGCCACAGCTTGATCGGAAGGGTCGCGACGTTGCTCAGCTCGAGCGTCACGTGACCGGAGAAGCCCGGGTCGACGAAGCCGGCGGTCGCGTGGGTGAGCAGGCCGAGCCGCCCCAGGCTCGACTTGCCCTCCACGCGCGCAGCGATGTCGTCCGGCAGGGTCACGGCCTCGTAGATCGACCCGAGGACGAACTCGCCAGGGTGCAGCACGAACGGCTCATCCGGCTCGACCTCGACGAGGCGAGTGAGGTCGGGCTGGTCCTCGCGCGGGTCGATGTAGGGGTACTTGTGGTTGTCGAACAACCGGAAGAAACGGTCGAGCCGCACGTCGATGCTGCTGGGCTGGATCATCTCCGGATCCCAAGGATCGAGGACGACCCTTTGGGAGTCGACCTCGGCCTTGATGTCTCTGTCGCTGAGCAGCACCCGCCAAATCTAGCCTTGATCGCCGAACTCGTGGGCGTCGGCCGGGATGAGTCGGGTGGCGAGGGCCACGAAGCCGAGGAGCACGGCGGCCACGACGAGGACGACGAGGTATGCCGGCCGGAACAGATCCACGGGGACCTGCGCCTTCTGCGCGCTGGCCACCTGGAAGAACAGGGTGCCGATGGCTGCGGCTCCGACGGCGTTGGCGAGCTGGGTCGTCGTGTTGAACAGGCCCGAGGCCGATCCGGCGTGACGTCCGTGGACCTTGCCGAGCGCGAGCGGCGCAATGGACGAGACCATGAACCCGAAGCCGAGACCGACGACCGCGAAGGCCCCGGCGAACACCCAGAAACTCGTCGTGGTCGTGGCTCCACCCACGACGATCCCGAGGAGTCCGAGGCCAGCGGCCATGATGACCGCGCCCATGAGGAGCACCTGCCGACCCATCTTTGCCAGGAGAACTGCCGCGCCGGTGCCCGCGCCGATCGTCGCCGTGACCGCGAAGGGAATGTTGACGAGTCCGGCCTTGAGGACCGACCAACCCAGACCGACCTGGAGGTAGAGGGTGGTCGAGAGGAAGTAGCCGGCGCACACGATGAAGAGCAACGAGCCGACGAGAGTGGCACCGCGGAAGCCGCGACCGGCATACAGCGACGTCGTCACGAGCGGTTCGCCACCGCCCGACTCGACGCTGCGCTGGGAGCGGAGGAAGACGGCGAGCACGGCGAGACCGCCGGCCATCACGGCATACGTCCACATCGGCCAACCCAGTTCGTGGCCCATGGTCAGCGGGTAGAGGACACCGAGCAGACCGACCGCGAGGATGAGGACGGAGCGGATGTTGATGGGCGCCGGGTGTTCCGAGCGCGATTCGGGGATGAAGCGCAGTGCTGCGGCGAGGGCGATGACGCCGACCGGGACGTTGACGAGGAAGACTGCGCGCCAGCCGCTGACGTCGGTGAGGACCGCGCCGAGGATGGGGCCAGCGACGCTCGCGAGACCGGCCAGACCGGAGAAGATGCCCATGGCCTTGCCGCGTTCGGCCGGTGCGTACATCACCTGGATGCTCGTGAGGACCTGCGGCACCATCGCGGCGGCGGCGATGCCCTGGATGGCGCGGAAGGCGACGAGAAGTTCGATGTTGCCGGCGAATCCGCAGGCGGCCGATGCGATGGTGAAGCCGACGAGGCCGGCGATGAAGAGGCGCTTGCGACCGAAGCGGTCACCGAGTCGCGCGCCGGCGATGAGGGCGATGCCGAACGCGAGCGGGTAGGCCGCGACGACCCACTGGAGCATCGACGCACTGGCGTTGAGGCTGCGCTCGATGGTCGGGAGGGCGACGTTGACGATGGTGACGTCGATGAGTTCCATCGTCGAGGCGAGGAGGAGGCTGACGAGCGCGAGCGTGCGCGCCCTTCCGGAGATCGGGGTATGCCGCCCGCTCACCTCGTGCACTTCGGTCTCGGAGGTCCGGGCGGTCGTGGGTTCGGCTGTTGTCGTGTCCATGTCGTCGACGCTAGAAGTCCTTCCGGTCACTTTCTGTCCGCTATTCCTGCCAGTCTTGATTCATGGCCAACACGAGCTCTCGCACCCTTCGGTTGCTCTCTCTGCTGCAGACCCACCGGTTCTGGCCCGGGGTGGAGCTGGCGTCGCGACTCGACGTCTCGGACCGCACCCTGCGGCGCGACGTCGAGCGGCTGCGCGAACTCGGCTATCCGGTGACGTCGTCGCGGGGAGTCGAGGGCGGTTACCAGCTGGGGTCGGGCGGGTCGATGCCACCGCTCGTCGTCGACGAGGACGAGGCGATCGCGATGGTCGTGGCGCTGGGGCAGACGGCTTCTGCGCAATCCGGTGCGTTGGCCGACTCGACGTTGTCTGCCCTGTCCAAGGTGGTCCAGGTGCTGCCGGCGAAGTTGCGGCGACGGGCGGAGGCTTTGCGGGCCGTCACGGTGGACTCGCCGTTTGCCGAAGCGCCCGAGGTGGAGGCGTCAGTGCTCGGGGCCATTGCGCAGGCGATTCGCGACACAGAGCGAATTCGGTTCTCCTACACTGCTCGTGGCGGCGCTGCGGCGGGCGAGATGGCTCGGCGACACGTCGAGCCGCACCAGCTCGTGACGGTGGGGCGCCGCTGGTATCTCTTGGCTTTCGACCTCGAGCGTGCCGACTGGAGGTCGTTCCGACTCGACCGACTCACCGACCCGCTGGGGACGAAGTCGTTCTTCCGAAGGCGAGAGATCCCGGGAGGTGACGCGGCGGCATACGTGCGGGCTGGCCTGTCCGGCCGCGTGCAGGGGCACCGGCTCGTCACTGTCGTCCATGCCCCCGCGGCCGATGTCGAGAAGCGGATCGGGCGATGGACGACGGTCGAGGACCTGGGCGAAGGGCGCTGCCGGGTGACCGGCGAGGCGCGCGACGTCGGGTTCCTGCTGCTCGGGATGGGGCTCGTGGCAGCGCCGTTCACGATCGAGGAAGCGGGTCCAGAGGTGCGCGACGCGATGGCGTCCTGGGCCGCGCGCTTCGACGCGGCGGTGCGCTGACACGCCAGCCGATCAGGCCTCTCGCGCAGCCTCGCGGCGCTCGCGGACCTTCCACACGACGATCCCGATGACCACGATGGCGACGACGACGAGAGCGGCGTCGCGGCCGACGACCTTCTCGACCTTGGCGTAGGACGCTCCCGCGGCGTAACCCACGGAGACGACCACAGCGCTCCAGAGCACCCCGCCAGCCGCATTCCAGGCGAGGAACCTGCGGTACGGCATACGCGCTGTTCCGGCGAGCGCCGGCATGACGGCCCGAAAGAACGCCGTCCACCGCCCGAGAAAGACTGCGGCACCGCCGCGCCGAGCCAAGAAGTCCTGAGCGCGCGTCAGCCCTGCACTTCGCTTCGCGAGGATGGGCCACGCGAGGATCCGCGGCCCGAGGTGGCGACCCACCTCGTAGCCGACGGAGTCGCCCACAACCGCTGCCACGATGACAGTCGCGAGGACAGCGGTGAACGAGACGTGCCCCAACTTGGCTGCGACACCACCGAGGATGGCAGCGGTCTCACCCGGGATGACGAAGCCGACGAACAGCGCGTCCTCGGCAAAGACCACGAGCCCGACGATCAACAAGACCGCCCAGGCGGGAGCCCCGAGGACTTGGTCCAGGAACGATGTCACAGGGAGCCTTCCCGAGGCAGAGCGGGGCTTGAGAGTACCGAGCCGGGGTGTCGGCGGCAGACCATGACATCAACGCTAGAACGGCTTGGCGTATGCCGCGTGCTCCCGTTTGGTGCGATCGCGGACCCAGACTGTCGTCGGGTTAGACTGCCTGCCGCGCCGCAATCCGGTGTCCTGAGAAGGCTTCGGGCGGCGCTCGCCGGTGTAGCTCAATGGTAGAGCGCCAGCTTCCCAAGCTGGACACGCGAGTTCGATTCTCGTCACCGGCTCCAGCGTTTCCGCAGGTCAGGGGGCCTATTTTCACTCGCAGCCGGGCCGATAATCCAGTCGACTAGCGATTCCCAGAGCGTCCAGATGTGGCTCCCCAAAGGCATTTGTGCAGGTCAGGCGACTGAAGAACCTGGAAGCCAAGCTGGACACGTTGGATGTCGATGACGCGGCCAGTCCGCTGGGTATGGCTCGGTCGGGAAGGTGGTGCGTCGATGACGCCGACTCATGAGTGTGGTCGGTCGGCTCGATCCGGGCCAGGTTTGGTGTCCGGAAAAGCGGTCAGGCTCCGCTGGACTCAACTCCGCCTCCGGTGAGCTCGGCCATGGTCACACCGATCTGTTGCCATGGCCTGACTCGGACGCCGGCTCATTCCTTCGTGGGCCGCGGCTTTGCATGGACGCGTTCACCTTGCGGACCGAACAAGCTAAGCACCTCCGCTGCGTTGGCACCGTCGCTGCCGAACCAGTGCGGCACCCGTGTGTCGAACTCAGCCACCTCTCCCGGGCCAAGGACTAGGTCGTGGTCGCCCAGGACGAGCCGCATGCGACCGGACAGCACGAACAGCCACTCGTATCCGTCGTGGGCTTTCGGCTGGGGGGTGCTGTTGCTTGCCGGGACGATGATCTTCCACGCCTGCACCCCACCGGGCTGACGGGTCAACGGCATCACCGTGCGCCCGTTGCGTTTGGTCGCCTTCAGGCGCACCCTCGGGTCCCCGACCTCGGGGGCGCCTACGAGGTCGTCCAGCGGCACCCGGTACGCCTGCGCCAAAGGCAACAGCAGCTCCAGGCTGGCCCGGCGCTGTCCCGTCTCGAGGCGCGACAACGTGCTCTTGGAGATGCCCGTGGACTCGGACAGCGCCGCCAGCGTGACGCCACGGTGAGCCCGAAGCTGCCTAAGCCGCGGACCGACCTGGTCGAGAGCCTTCGCGATGACAGTCATGGTGTCGTCCATGCCCGCATTCTGCCGCACCCGTTCCCAGAAACGGCAACGAAGATTGCGTCCCGCTGGGTGGCGGTTCCACAGTTGGCGACATGAACACCTACGACGTCCTGGTCATCGGCGGCGGGGCTGCCGGCCTTTCCGCATCGTTGGTCCTGTCCCGGGCACGGCGAAACGTCGTGGTCGTGGACGCCGGCACCCCACGCAACGCCCCCGCCGCCAACATGCACGGGTTCCTGTCCCGCGACGGCATGCCGCCCGCAGAGCTCGTTTCCGCCGGCCGCGAAGAAGCCACCGGTTACGGCGCGACCATCACCGCCGGCACCGTCGCGCAGCTCGTCCACTGTGGCCCGTCCGGCTTCCAAGCCCTTCTCGACGACGGGCAGCGAGTCAAGGCACGCAAGGTCCTGGTCACCACCGGTCTGCGCGACGAGCTCCCTGACATCCCCGGCCTCGCTCAACGGTGGGCGAAGGACGTGCTGCACTGCCCGTACTGCCACGGCTGGGAAGTCCGCGACCAACAGCTCGGCGTCCTGTGGAACGGCCCGGAAAGCGTCCGCTACGCCCAGATCGTGCGGCAGTGGACCCACGACCTCGTGCTCTTCGCTCCCGACAACACGCTCACCCCAGCAGACCGTTCCCAGCTCGTCGCCCGGGCCGTCGGGGTCGTCGAAGGAGACGTCGACTGTGTCGTGGTGCACGACGACCAGCTGACCGCCATCGCGATGGTCGACGGCCGCAGAATCCCCAGACAAGCACTGTTCGTCCCACCGCGATTCATCCCCAACCACGCCCTATTGACCGATGTCGGGTGCGACCTGGACGAGCAGGGCTGGGTCATCACCGGACCCAACGGCACCACCAACGTCCCCGGCCTGTGGGTCGCCGGCAACGTCACCAACGCCCGCGCGCAGGTCATCACGGCGGCAGGCGAAGGGTCAGCCGCAGCCATCGCCATCAACACCGACCTCGTCGGCGACGACGTGCGCACCGCAGTCAGCCACTTCAACCAAGGCTTCCCCGTCTGAACCCTCGCATCTGTGACACCCCACCCACACATCCGCACCACAGAAGGAGCTTCACCATGTCCAACCCCGCAACCGGCCCTGCCTCAACGACGGCGTCGAGCCCCGCCGCCCCGCCGCGGCCGGGCCCACCCAGCAAGCACCAGCTGGCGCTGATGATCTGGCTCGCCGTCTTCCCCACGCTGACCATCATCAACCTCACCCTCGGTGACTGGCTTCGCCCCATGAACCCCGTGCTGCGCACCCTCGTCCTGGCCACCATCGCTGTGCCCATCGTCATCTACGGGCTCATGCCCCAACTGCACAAGGTGCGCGCACGCCTGGTGGCACGCTCCGCAGCACGCTGAGCACCAGCCGCACCACCACACCGGTGCCATGTGGCGGCCACGAACAGCCAGGACCCTCGAACCCCCTGCCGAGGGTCCGGGCCCCCGGCCTGCTGGATCGCATCCCGCACCTGGCCCTCCCCGACTGCCCTCAGCCGTGCAGGTCAAGGCACGACCATCAGGAGTCGAGAACATCCGAGAGGCCAGAGCCGACGACTGGTCCCCCGTGGCGAACGGGTCACTGCCATCCACGAGCACAGTGGGTGACCCAATGAACCCCAGACGTTCGGGGTCCTCGAGCGTCTCCACCAGGGCATGCTGGATCGTCTCCTCTCCCCGCCCGACCATGGCCAACATCGACTTCAACCGCACCTCAGCGACAGTGACGTAGGAACACACCTTCGATGTACAACAACCGTCTGTCCATGACCCCCTCATGAGCCTCTGCCGGGTTCAGCGAGGACTCACGGCCAGCCCTGCTCCAGCAGCGGCGTGACCGTCACCTCGTTCAGCACCGGCCGACCCGGGGAGGTGGCCATCCACGTCACCAGATCAGCCACGACGCCGGGGTCCAGAGACTCACGCTCGTCGTGCACCGGTGTGCTCGACCCTCGCTCCGCAGCCGGGTCGAAGGTTCCCCAGTTCGTCGCCATCGCACCCGGATACAGGACACAGACCCGAATGCCGTCGGCACGACCCTCGGCGGCGAGTGACTGGGTCAGCCCGGTGAGAGCGAACTTCGTCGAGCAGTAGGCCGAGGCGTTGGCCCAGCCCCGACGGCCCGCGACCGACGAGACGTTGACGATCAGCCCACCACCGCTGCGCCGCATGTGCGGCATGACGGCCCTCGCGAGCATGAAGGGCGCGGTGAGGTTCACCGCGACGACGCGGTTCCAGTCCTCGAGGTCGAGATCCTGAACCGAACCGGGCGCGTCGGTCGCTCCGGCGTTGACGAGTACCGTCGGAGCACCGAACTGCGCCACCACGTCGTCGACAACCTGGGCCAAGGCCTCTGTGTGGGCCAGGTCGACCCGCACGGGCATCGCTCGGACCCCGAGGTTCCTGACCTCGCGCGCAACCCGGTCGAGGTCAGCCTCTCGACGCCCGAGGAGCGCCACGTCGGCGCCCTCCGCTGCAACGCGAAGCGCTACCGCCCGACCGAGACCGCTCGTGGCCCCGGTGACGATGACGGCTTGACCCGACAGGGTGGATCTCGTGGTGGGCATGCTTCGATCCTGCCGTCACCATGAATCGGGGCACAACCTCAACTGACGGCGGGCCGCGCGGCCAGGCCGGGCCCTGTGTCTCACAGCGCCGCTGTCACGCCATCTCAGGGAGGTGAAGGTGAGCGAAGGCCACTTCCATCTCTGCCACATCGTCGATGGTGGCTCCGATGTCCCTGCTGGCAGTTTCGCGGAGCGCCTGAGCGGCATCGCGGCTGGCCTCGAGCTGCTCGCGGCGCTCGAAGGTGACAGTGCCCACCGCACGACCGGTCTCCCGGTTGATGAGCAGACTGGCGCTGCAGAAGCCGTCGAGTTCCTGAGCCTTGGGGAGAACGACCATCCTGAACACGTCGGCGGCACGTTCGGCATGGTCGTCCATACCGCTCAGCCAGGTGACGCGGGCACAGGCACCTTCGGGCATGGCGTGGTCGCGGTGGACGACTGCGGCCTCCCACGTGTCAACCGTGCTGGTGCTGCCACCCATGGCCTGCATCGCTCCCTCACGCAGCGAGCGAACCCTTTCTGCACTGTCCTTCAGCGCAGCTTCTGACTCCCATGACGACGTGGCGATGCAGCGGCCGGACGCGCGGTCCGCAAGCATGGACATCCCGACACACCCATCCATTGCGGTGATCACCGGTGTGACCTGGCCACTCATATGGGCGATGCCGTCGTCGATCTTGGACGGATCTGCCTGAATGGTGGTGGTGCGTGCATACACGACGAACTCCTCTGCTCGGGGCAGCGCCCCGACGGCGCTACCGTCAACTTCCAACACTGCTCCGACGGAGGCGCCGCGGCAAGAGTGATCCTGAATTTCTTGGGCCAACCCTGAGGCTGCTTTGGGTCCAGGGACCCGGTGCGACCGCAGCCGTGGTGTCGCCTCACGGCGTGTGGAGCGCGGCGGAACTGCTCCTCCAGTGACCGACTCAGCCCTGCTGCTTGGGCGGCAGTGCCCGTACGAACGCGACCCCGCGCTGCACCCACCGGGCCAGGGAGTCGTCGTCCGCCGTGGGGGACGAGCCAACCAGCACCCAGCCGTGCAGGCTGCGGCCACCCATCTCCATGTGGGTAACCGACTCGCCATCCACGAGATCGGCAGCGTCGTCCGGATCCACCCGCACCATGAGCGACCCGCCGCTGCCGGCGGCCACCGCGATGTGTCCGTCGAGCATGAACCCCAGCCCGCCGAACATCGCACGCTCGGTCAGTCCGCTCTCGTCGGACAGGACCTCCCGGATCCGATGCGCGAGCTCCTCGTCGTAGGCCACGACAGCAGCGTATGCCGGGTGCCCGCGTCCGTGACGTGATGCGCGGCTGTTCGTCTGCCGACGTCCCTCACCGGACTGGAAGCCTGACGTCAGCAGGCCACGCTGCTCGGTGAGACTGCGGTCGGTCCCCGGTTGGCGCACACTGCCAACCCACGGCTGGCCAGACCGGACTTCATCTGCGAAATGGCGGTGGCGTTGAAGGCCCGCCACTGCATGTGCATCAGCACGGTGCTCCCGGCGCGCGAGTTGGACACGGCATACGAGACAACGGAGGACTGGGTCTTGCCCGTCCAGTCACGGGTGTCGACGGTCCACGTCCAGACCCGAATGCCCTTCGATGCGTAGGCGTTGAGGACCGTGTTGTTGTAGGCGCCGTACGGAGGCCGGCCGTAGGTCGTGACGACGCCTGGCGCGCTCAGTTGCGAGCGGACATTCGCATAGCTGAGCGTCGTGAGGTCTGGGTGCGATACCGAGTGATTGAAGACGTAATGTCCGTGCGCGCGTGCGTAGGACGCACTGAACTTGCCCGACGTGATGCAGTTGCCGGTCGGGAAGAGGACGAGCGCGACGCCGATGCGTTCGGCTCCGAGCACCGCACCCTGGAAGGTGGAGTAGCTGGACGGGCAGTCGTCGAAGCTCAGGACGACCCGGCTCGTCCGGTTCGGCCCGGCTGACCGCGAGTAGCGGGTGCCCCCGTTGACGAGGGTGCCCCACGTCTGCTGGCCGACCACGCCGTCAACCTTCACGCCGACGTAGTCTGACTGGAAGCGCCTCACGGCAAGGTCGGTCGCACTGCCGAACGACCCGTCCGCACCGGACCCCCCGACCGAGTACCCCTTGGCGATGAGCGCTCGCTGGAGGACGGTGACGCAGCTCCCCGTGTCGCCGCGACGGAGCTGCGGCCGCGAAGCCACCGGCGTCGTCGACGAGCATGACCAGACCGCAGCGTGAGCCGAGGGCGCCATGCCAGGCGACGCCACCGTCGGCATCGTGACGAGTGCAAGCGTGAGCATCGCCACGGATGCGGGCCTGCGGAAGGAAGAAGGACGGGTCGATGTCGTGATGGACATGGTCAGACTCCCCTGGGCCGGTGAATCCCCTAGGGGGCGCGCGTTCCGGTGGTCCTGGCCGAGCGTCCTCTGTCGTCCACCCAGCGGTGGAGACATCCCCAGTCTCCGACTGGCTAGGACCCCCGCCCAGAGCCCGATGTGACCTGGGCGTCGTCACTCCAGTGAGCGACATATGTGACGACAAAAGGACCAGGTGTTACTAGACGTCTACCTCCACCAAGTAGCCGCTGTACCGGTGCGCAGGTCGCGAACCTGCACACAACCTCCACCAGCTGCTGACGCATTCGCGCGGCGGTCGGCCCAAGCGGGGCCCGGACGGCGGTCAGGCCTCCGAGGCGGTGTCGACGCGCGCCGGCGGGTAAGGCGTGAACATCCCGTCCGGGAGCCCGGCCACCACGGGGCTGACGGCGGACGCGGCCCCCTCGACCAGGTGAGCAGGTGCCGTCCCTGCCGGCAGGCGCAGAGCCTCCGCGAAGGCCGCAGCGTCCGCCGGACGCTGCTCGGGCAGCTTGGCCAGGCCAGCCAGCACGGTCGTGCGCAAGGGCTCGGGCACGGAGTCCGGCAACTCCGGCGCGGGCTGACCCACGTGCGCGAGCGCGGTCGTGACCATCGACTCCCCGGCGAACGGCCGCGTGCCGGTGATCATCTCGAACCCGACGACCGCCAGCGCGTAGATGTCGCTGGCAGGTGTGGCGGGGCGGCCCTGGACCTGCTCGGGAGCGAGGTAGTGCGCCGTGCCCAGCATCTCGCCGGTCTGGGTCAGGGCGGAGCCCGACATCGCCTTGGAGATGCCGAAGTCCGTCAGCCGCGCGTAGCCGTCGTCATCGACCACGATGTTCGCCGGCTTGACGTCACGGTGGACGACACCGGCCTCATGAGCGGCCTGGAGCGCCGACGCGGTCTGGTGCAGGATCTCCGTGACCTCCTCGGCGGGCATGGGCCCCTGCTCGGCGATGACCGCGGACAGCGGCTTGCCCTCGATCAGCTCCATGACGAGGAAGGCTGAGTGCTCGCCCTCGCCGAAGTCGTGCACGGTGACGATGTTGGGGTGCTGGAGGGCGGCGGAGTTCACTGCTTCGACGCGGAACCTCTCGACGAAGGCCTCGTCGCCGTCGCCGCCGGGTCGCAGGACCTTGATGGCGACGGGCCGTTGCAACGTCTCGTCCATGGCGCGCCAGATCTGACCCATACCACCCTCGGCGATGAGCTCCTCGAGGCGGTAGCGGTTGCTCAGGAGCAGTCCGGGAGCGTAGATCATGAGCGAGCATCCGGGACGCCCGCGGCGGGAGATGCGCCGGGTGTCGAGAGGCACGGGGAAACGGTGGTCACGAGAGTCCTGAGCGGGTGGGCTCCCTCCGGAGTGGAGGGATGACTGGAGACCATTGTCGCAGGTCGCAGGCCTGCAGCGGGCGTCAGAGCACGACGCATGAGCGGCCCCCGGCCAGCCGTCGACCACCGCCTTGCGAGCCGCGCCGGCCGGTGTCGGCCCGGCCCGCACCCCCCATTTCCCCGTCCCGTCGTACGCGGTCGCCGTCAGCGGTCCATTGCCGTAATTCCTCTGGTAGACAGGCCCGGTGACCAGCGCAGATGCCGCAACCCGGGCTCGCAGTCGCCTGCGACGCGTCGCTCGGGCCGTGGCCTATGGCCTCGTCGTCGCGCTCGTCGTCACGGCACTCGCGTTTCTCGTGCGCACCCAGTTCGACCCGCTCATCGATGCCGACAGGGCCGCGATCGGGTGGGCGACCGACGTCACGAGGGAGCACCCGGGCTTGCTGCGCCTCCTGCTCACCTGGCAGCGGCTCAGCAGCCCCACCTGCCTCTATGCCGTCGCCACCCTGGTCTGCCTGTGGGTGTGGCGCAGCCTGCACCTCACGACCCGCGCGCTCTGGGCGTTCGTGACGATGATGGTGGGCTGGAACCTCGCGCTCGACGTCAAGTACCTCGTCCAGCGCGCCCGGCCCGTCGTGCCCGACCCCGTCTCGCACGCTCCGGGCTACTCCTTCCCCTCCGGGCACGCGGCCAACGCGACGATCGCGGCGACGACGATGGTCCTGCTGCTCTGGCCGAGCCTGCACCGCAGTGCGGCCAAGGTCGCCGCGGTCGCCGTCGCCTCAGTCCTCGTCCTCCTGACCTGCCTTGACCGGGTCTTCCTCGGCGTCCACTTCCCCTCCGACGTCACGGCCGGCGTCCTGCTCGGAGTGGGCCTCGTCGGCGCGTCCTACGTGGGCTACGTCGACTGGAGGCCACCGTCCCCCGACCCCGACCCCGACCCCGACCCCACCACCACCACCACCACCACCACCACCACAAAGGAGCGCACCTGATGGCCTTCCTCACCCGCTACGAGGACGACACGAGGAGGCCGTCGGTCGGCTCCGCCCTCAAGGACGCCGCCGTCCGTGCCGTCGCACCCTCGCTCCTCCTCTTCGCGGGAATCGTGGGCATCGGGCTGCTCCTCGCCGGTCCCCTCAAGAGCGTGGGGTCGAGCGAGGAGTCCGTCAACAGGGACCTGGCCGCCGGTCGCACGCCCACCTGGGACTCGGTCACGATGGTGTGGTCCCACATCGGCAACACCGAGTACGTCATCGGCGTCGCAGTGCTCGTGGCGCTGATCGTGTGGTGGCGCACGAAGCAGTGGTGGTATGCCGTGGTCCCGGTCCTCGCGATCACGCTCCAGGCAACGATCTTCGTCATCGCGGCAGCCATCGTCGGGCGTGCCCGGCCGGAGGTCAGCCACCTCGACCCCGCACCGCCGACCTCCAGCTACCCCAGCGGTCACCAGGGGGCCTCCACGGCGCTGTACCTCTCGCTCGTGCTCATGGCCAGCCGCATCACCCACCCGGTCCTGCGCACGGTGGTCACCGTGCTGTGCGGGATCGCGCCGTTCCTCGTGGCGTATGCGCGGCTCTATCGCGGGATGCACCACCCGAGCGATGTCGCCATGGGAGCGGTCAACGGCATCCTCAGCGCCCTGCTCGCCTGGGGCTACCTGCGTCGTGAGCGCCCCAGCGGTCAGACCCGGGCGTAGCGCGCCCGTGCCCCGCAGTACACGCCGAAGGCAGCGAGGCCCACGGCGACGAGGGTGAGCAGGACCGACCCCGCAGGCGCCTCGCGCAGGGTTCGCAGCCCGCCGTCGAGACCGGTGGCCTCCGAGGGCGCCTTGCGCACGGCAGCGACGACGAACAGACCGCCGACGACGATGAGGGCAACGCCCTTGGCGACGTAGCCCGCACGACCCGCCTGAACGGCCCAGTTTCCGGGGTGCTCCGTGAGGTCCTCGAGGAACTTCTTCTTCCACCCCTTGTAGATGTGGTAGCCACCGACAGCGGCGACCCCCACCCCGAGAGCGCCGACGAGGAGCCGGCCACCGGTGTGCCCCATCAGGCTGGCCGTGAAGTCTTTGGTCTGGCCACCGCTCGATGTGGACGACCCCGTCGCGAACGTGAAGGCAGTCCAGGTCAGCGCCGCATAGGCCACGAGTTTGCCCAACGCCTTGACCCGGTCCCCGGGCTCCGCACCGTGCGCTCCGGTGATGGCCTCGGTGAGCTGCCACACCGCAAGCAGCGCGAACCCGACGACGGTCACCCAGAGGATGAAGGGCCCGCCGCTGCTGCTCGCCAACGTCGCCAGGGCGCCGGACTGGTCTGCGCTGCCTCCACCCGAGGTCCAGGCGACCTTGAGTGCGATGTAGGCGATGAGCAGGTGGAGCAGCCCACTCACCGCGTAGCCGAGCCTCGCCCCCCGCTCTACGATGGCGGAGTTGCCGGCCTCGTGTGCCGCACTCTTGACGTCCGGGGTGTTCACGGCTCCAGCCTCCCACAACAGCGCAGGTCAGGGGGCCTTTGGTGGCGTACGGTCAGCCCATGCCCAGAGCTGTGGTAATCGCCAACCCGACGAAATTCGAGGACCTCGGTGCGGTGCGGCGGACGGTCGAGTCCGCGGCGAGCGCCGTGGGGTTCGGCACGTCGTCGTTCGTCGAGACCACCGAGGACGACCCGGGCTTCGGCCAGACGCGTGACGCGCTGCTGGACGGGCCCGACATCGTCTGTGCCCTCGGTGGCGACGGCACCGTGCGGGCGGTCGCACAGGTCCTCGCAGGCACGGGTGTGCCTCTGGGCCTGCTGCCCGGCGGCACCGGCAACCTGCTGGCCCGCAACGTCGGGGCTCCGGTGGACGACCTGGCCGATGCCGTCACGAGTGCCCTCACCGGCGTCGACCGCACGATCGACGCGGGCTGGCTGTTGCTCGATCCCACCGAGGACCAGCTGGCCGACCCGACACCGGTCGTTCACCGGCCCGCCAACGCCCACCTCTTCACGGTGATGGCCGGCCTTGGCTTCGACGCCGCGATGATGGACGACGCGCCAGAGGGTCTCAAGGGCACGGTGGGCTGGGCGGCCTACGTCATGGCCGCGACCAAGAACCTGCGCGGGGAGGGGTTCCAGCTGTCGGTCACTCTCGACCGCGTGAAGTCCGAGCCGGTCACGGCGCGCACCTTGGTCGTGGGGAACTGCGGAACGCTCACCGGAGGCATCACGCTCCTCCCTGACGCCGTCCTCGACGACGGACTGCTCGACATCGCGACCCTCACCCCCAAGAGCCTTGCGCAGTGGGCCGGTGTGGCGTCCACGGTCCTGCGAGGACAGACCGACGACGGTCCGTCCATCGAACGCCGCCAGGGTCGCGACGTCGTGGTCACCGTCAGCCCGGGGCAGAAGGTGGAGGCCGACGGCGACGTCCTGGGGCTGGCCACGCGGCTACGGCTGGTCGTCGATCCCGGCACCTTGGTGGTCCGCGTGAAGCGGCGCTGACCCGCCCGCGCGTCTCAGCCTCCGGGGACCATCCAGCGCAGGACCTGCACCAGCCCGACGATGGCGCACACGACGACGAGCGCCGCGATGACCCACGCGATGATCTGGGCCGCGTCGATCCCGCCACCCGAGGACGAGCTGACGGACGACGAGCTGCCGGCAGGATCACTCGCCCCGTCGGCGGCCTCTCGCGCCTCGAGCGCCTTGCCCCGCAGCGCCTCGACCTTCTTGGAGCGCGGCTCCTGACGGATCGAACGGGGCAACGAGCGCCACATGGCACCGAAGTCGTCGCCATGATCCGCACGCCACGCCGCGACCGCAGCCTCGACCTCGGGCCCCTTCACCCCGGCACCGAACCAGGCCGCACCCGCCGCCGGCAGGTCGCCCATGCCGTGGTGCACCTCACCGAGAAGTCGCAGCGCCTCGACGTCGCGCTCCTCGCGCACGTGCGCGGCCAACAGGTCACGCGCCACCCACAGCTGGTGGTTGTCGATCGCCCGCGTGGCCTCCCCGACCACCGGGCTCGGCTCGGGCGTGGTCTCGGGTGCTGCGACCTTGCGGTCCTGGTCAGGCATGAGATCCAGCGAACCACATCGCCGCACCGGTCGCGTTGACCGGCACACGGCATACCCGCCGTTTGCCTGTGTATGCCGTCCACTCACGACCGTGACCCAGCCCACTAAGCGTGCGCTTAGTCACAAAGGCCCCAGCCGCCTTGCTCGCCTCTACTCGTGAGTAGCACCATGGAGGCATGGGCCACTACAAGAGCAACCTGCGCGACATCGAGTTCAACCTCTTCGAGGTGCTCGGTCGCGGTGACGTCCTGGGCCACGGGCCCTACGAGGACCTTGACGCCGACACGGCGCGCGAGATGCTCAAGGAGATGACGCGCCTCTCGGAGAACGAGATCGCCGAGTCCTTCCAGGACTCCGACCGCAACCCGCCCGTCTACGACCCGCAGACGCAGGTCGTCACGATGCCGGAGTCGTTCAAGAAGTCCTACGCCGCGTACCGCGACAGTGGCTTCTGGGGCATCGACCTCCCCGCCGAGCTCGACGGCACCGTCGCCCCGCCGAGCCTGCGCTGGGCCATGAACGAGCTCGTCCTCGGCGCGAACCCTGCGCTGCTGATGTTCAACGCCTCCTACGGTTTCGCCAAGCTCCTCCACATCCTCGGCAATGACGAGCAGAAGAAGCTCGCCCGCTGGATCGTCGAGAAGGACTGGCACTGCACGATGGTGCTCACCGAGCCCGACGCGGGTTCCGACGTCGGCGCCGGCCGCACCAGGGCCACGCAGAACGAGGACGGCACCTGGGACATCACCGGCGTCAAGCGCTTCATCACGAGCGCCGAGTCCGACATGGTCGACAACGTCGTCCACTTCGTCCTCGCTCGTCCCGAGGGCGCTGGCCCCGGCACCAAGGGGCTGTCGCTCTTCATCCTCACCAAGTACGAGGTGGACCTCGAGACCGGTGAGCTCGGCGAGCGCAACGGCGTCTACGTCACCAACGTCGAGAAGAAGATGGGCCTCAAGGTCTCCACGACCTGCGAGCTCACCTTCGGCGGCGAAAAGCCTGCCACCGGAACCCTGCTCGGCGACGTGCACGACGGCATCGCCCAGATGTTCCGTGTCATCGAGAACGCCCGCATGCTCGTCGGCACCAAGGCCATCGCGACGCTGTCGACCGGCTACCTCAACGCGCTCGAGTACGCCAAGGAGCGCGTCCAGGGCGCCGACCTCACGCAGCAGACCGACAAGGCCGCGCCTCGCGTGACGATCACCCACCACCCCGACGTGCGCCGCAGCCTGATGCTGCAGAAGGCCTACGCCGAGGGCCTGCGCGCACTCGTCCTCTACACGGCCGCCCAGCAGGACATCGTCGACTCGGCCCAGCTCGAGTCGGGCGCCGAGACCCTCGAGCACGGCTCCCCGGCCGAGCTGGCCAACCGCGTCAACGACCTGCTCCTCCCCATCGTCAAGGGCCTTGGCTCCGAGCGCGCCTGGGTGCTGCTGGGCACGGAGTCGCTCCAGACGTTCGGTGGCTCCGGCTTCCTCCAGGACTACCCGGTCGAGCAGTACGTCCGCGACGCCAAGATCGACACCCTCTACGAAGGCACCACCGCCATCCAGGGCCTCGACTTCTTCTTCCGCAAGATCATCAAGGACAAGGCCCAGGCCCTGACGACGTTGTCCCAGCAGATCCAGGAGTTTGCCAAGGACCTCGGCGGCCACGGTGGCAAGCTCGACCGCGAGCGCGAGCTCCTCGGTGAGGGCCTCGAGAACGTCCAGGGCATCCTCGGCTACATGGTGGGCGAGCTCATGAAGTCCGACCCGCGCGGTGGAAATCCCGCTGGGGACAGCGACATTCGCAATTTGTACAAGGTCGGCCAGAACACCACGCGCCTGCTCCTGGGTGCTGGTGACCTCGTCGTCGGGTGGCTGCTCCTCAACCAGGCCGACATCGCGCTCAAGGCTCTCGAGGGCGTGGTCAGCGACAAGGATCGCGACTTCTACACCGGCAAGGTTGCAGCCGCGCAGTTCTACGCCCGTCAGGTCCTCCCGCGTCTCGCCGCCGAGCGCGCCATGGCCGAGGCCACGGACAACGAACTCATGGACGTGCCGGAGTCAGCCTTCTGACAAACCTCGACTTCGTGCTCGTGACGGACGGCGAGCGCCAGCGAGTTGTCCGTCACGAGCACGAAGTCGAGAAACAGATGCTGGGGAGCCTGCGCTCCCCTCCATGCGCAGGCGCCCCGATCTGCCCTCATACCAACCCTTGCAGTGCCGGACGCACCTGTCGATGGGGAGCACTCCCCGGACAGACGACGGCCCCGGTGACCGTGTGGTCACCGGGGCCGTCGGCGTATGCCGTGTGCTCGCCTCAGAGGCGCGAGTCCGGGTCGATGCGGGTCTCGTCGACACGCGAACCGGTGGTCGGGTCGACCTGCGAGGAGCGGGTCGCCGTGTAGCCCACCGGACGGGTCCGGGCGCGCATGGCGAAGGACAGCAGGATCGCGATGGCTCCAGCCCCGATGAGGATCCAACCGAGCATGTTGTCATCCATGCCGGGGATGTCCACCTGCAGGACGAACGCGAGGATCGCGCCGATCACGATGAGGACAATTCCGAGTCCGATGTACATGGTCACTCCTTGTGGCCGGGTCCGGGACAGGGGCCCGGATCGGGTTCAATTCTACGCTCACCAAGCCTCTGACCTGCGGATCTGTCGTCAGGGTGTTTCGAGTCAGCGAGCGGCGAGCACAGCACCCGGATTGAGCAGCCCGTCGGGGTCGAGGGCGTCCTTGATGCGCTGGTTGAGCTCCATGACGTCCGGGCCGAGCATCGCCGGGAGCGCGTGGCGCTTCAGCCTGCCCACGCCGTGCTCGCCCGTGATCGTGCCGCCGAGCTCGATGGCAGCGGTCATGATGTCCTCGAATGCCGCCCGGGCGCGCTCCGTGGAGTCCGCGTCCGAGGCGTCGTACATGACGATCGGGTGGGTGTTGCCGTCACCGGCGTGGGCGACGCAGACGATGTCGACGCCGCGTTCGACACCGATCTGTTCGACGCGCGCAACGAGGTCGGGGAGCAACGGCACGGGCACCCCGACGTCCTCGAGCAGCAGGGATCCCGCGGCCTCGGCTGCCGGGAACGCGAGTCTGCGGGCACGCACGAACGACTCACCCTCGGCCGCATCGTGCGTCACGAAGACGTCGACCGCGCCGGAGTCTAGGCAGGCTTTCTCGATGACGTCCATCTCGCCGGCGCGAGCACCCTCGGGAGCATCTGACTGGACGAGCAGCAGGGCGCGGTCCCGGTCGAGACCCATCGGCGCGAAGTCCTCGACCTGGTTGACCGTCGGCCTGTCCATGAGCTCGACCATCGACGCGCGCACGACCCTGCCCATGGCGACGACGGCCTCGGCTGCCGCGCGCACGGAGTCGAAGGTTGCGACGAGCGTCGACGGTGCGAGCTGAGCAGGGATGAGCCGCAACGTTGCTCGCGTGACGATGCCCAACGTGCCCTCACTGCCGACGAAGAGCTTGAGCAGCGAGAGGCCAGCCACGTCCTTGATGCGCTTGCCCCCCAACGTGATCAGCCGCCCGTCGGCGAGGACGACGTCGAGCCCGAGGACGTAGTCGGTCGTCACGCCGTACTTCACGCAGCACAGCCCACCCGCGTTGGTCGCGACGTTGCCGCCGATGGAGCAGATCTCGAACGAGCTCGGGTCCGGTGGGTACCAGAGGCCGTGCTCCGCCGCGGCCTTCTTCACCGAGGCATTGAAGGCGCCGGGCTCGACGACGGCGCAGCGTGCGGCCGGGTCGATCTCGATGGCGGTCATGCGCTCAAGGCTCACGACGAGTCCACCCTCGACGGCGGACGATCCCCCACTCAGCCCGCTGCCCGCCCCACGCGGAACGACGGGTATGCCGTGACTCGCCGCCCAGCGGACGGCCACTTGGACGTGAGCCGCGCTTTCAGCGCGAACGGTGGCACACGGCATACCGGCATCGGGATCCCGCGCCCAGTCCTGGCGGTACTTCTCGAGAGCCTCAGGTGTCGTCGCCACCACCCCCGCGGGGAGGGCGGCGACGAGTTCGGCGACGGCAACGCTGCGATCGGTCACATCGCCCATCCTAGGAAGGAGTTGCAGCGCAGACGACGAAGCGGGGCCTTCTCGAAGGAGAAGGCCCCGCTCGCGGTGCAACAGGGAGTGGATCGTCAGTCGACCCGGACCGAGAAGGCGCCGATGCTGCCGTAGGCGGTGTAGCCGGTGGTCAGCGGGTCGGCGAACCCGGAGCCGTCGACGCGCACGTAGTACGTGCCTGCAGCCAGGTTGAGCGTGCCCGCCGCACCGAGCCCGGTCGCCGTGCTGGCCGAGGTCTGCCCCGACGCGGGGTTCCACTTCCCGACCTCGCCGCCGGCGCTGTCGAGGACCGCCAGCTCGATGTCGACGTTGCCTCCGACCGCCGCGGGAGACGCGGTGAAGGTGTGCGAGCCAGCGGAGAGCTGCACCCGGAAGTGGTCGACGTCGGCCGCAGTGGTCGTGACGCCGTTGACGGTCGCACCGGGCGTGATGGCGGTGGCGGTCGCCGCCGTGGTGCCGTGATCAGCAGCCTTCACCCCGGCACCGTTCTGGCCCATGACGACGATGTCGTCCTGGAGCTGGTTGGCGTCGGCGTACTCGCCCTTGCTCCACTGCGAGATCGCTTTGGAGTAGCCAACACCCATGATCGGAGCCCAGGCGCCGTGCCCGCGGTAGTAGCCGATGGCGGACGTGCCGTCGTGGCTGAGGCCGAGGTTGTGACCGACCTCGTGGCTCCCGGCCTCCGCGATGTTCTTGGCGCCGGTGCCGACACCTTGGGTGAAGACGAGTGCGGGCTGGTTGTAGCCGCTGTTGGCCGAGTCGAAGACACCGACGTAGGCCACACCGCCGCAGCCGCAGCCTGCCTGGTACCAGGACGTGGGGTCGACGAGGAGCCTGGTTCCGTAGTTCAGGTCGGTCGAGCTCGACCGGTTGATGGCGTCGGCGCCGGGGTCGACCGTGGTGACGTTGACGTTGAAGGGTGCGTAGTCCTCCGCGATCCGCTGCCACGTCTCGGTGATGACGGCGTTCTCTGCGGCGCTGAAGGTGGCCGGGGCGCCGTCGGTGTCATACGGGGTGACATTGACCGACGCGGGTCCGCCGTTGGCGTTCCACGCGGTGCCCGAGATCGTGTGACCGTTGAAGTCGATGTAGATGACCCGGCTGGCGCCGGGCAGGCTCGACAGCGCTGGAGCGATGGGGCCCGCGCCCGTGGGGGGCTGCGGGGGCTTCGGAGGTCGCCTGGTGTTCGCCCTGGCGCGGGAAGCCGCCTGGGCCACCATCTCCGGGCTCATGGGCTCGACGTAGTAGAGCCGCGCGTCCTCGTCGACCCAGCTGGTGCGGTCCGAGGCCAGGATCTCGCGCAGCTGGGTGGCCGGCAGGCCGTTGTGCCGCGCCAGCTCGTCGATCCGTCCGGCAAAGAGGCGGCCGGCCTGAGCTCCCGGGGTCGGCCGGTCGATGAGGGCGGCGACACCGCGCTGACCCGGCGCGGGGTCGCTGGCGCTGGGGGCCGCCACCGCCCCGGCGGCCGGGATGATGAGCGCGGCGCTCGCGCCGACAATGACTGCAAGGCTGAGCTTCGACATGGATGTGTCGCTCCTTGGGGCAGGGGTGGGGCCGGACGGCCCACCCGCAGGGTGGCGGAACTGCGCGCGACCCGCCAGAGGCACGGGCATTTCCTGACCGGACTTTTACTCAGGCGCCTTGGGTCCGATCCCTCCGCGGGTCGTCAATCCCGTTGTGTCACAGCGCAACAGATGAGCTGGTGGCGATCACGGTGTCGTTGCGGAGAGCCTTGAGGGTGTCGAGCTCACGGTCGATGTCGCGGCGCTTGGCTTCCAACCGCCGGACCTCACTGGCGAGCAGCTGCTCCATGACACCGGTGCGGTCCTCCGGCGGCGCCTCCAGACACGGCAGGAGCTCATTGATGATGGCGCTGCCCAGACCGGCGGCGAACAGGTGCTGGATCATGACGACGCGCTCGATCATCGACCGGTCGAAGTCACGCCAACCCCCGGCGGTGCGTTCCGACCGGATGAGCCCGTGGCCCTCGTAGTAGCGCAACGAGCGCGCACTGACTCCGCTCGCCTGCGCGAGTTCACCGATGCGCATCGTCGTCCTCCGTCCTGTCCGCGGCGCCGCGACCGCAGCGTTCTGTCCCAGCGGGACTGTCCTCAGCGTCCAGTCTTGCAGTTGACACCGATGTGAGGTTGCACGCTGGTGCGGCCGCATCCGCCCAGGGTGCGGAAGCAACGAAAGGACCACTCGTGCACTGGCTCCACCTCGGCATTGCCGTGATCTTCGAGATCACCGTCGCCCTCAGCGCCGAACGGGCGAGAGGATTCACCCGACCGTCATGGACAGCGGCAACTCTGGCCAGTGGTGCGGTCGCCACGTACTTCCTGAGCCGGGCGCTCCTCACGTTCGACGTCGGCGTCGGCTACGCGATCTGGACCTCCTTGGCCGGCGTGGGGATCGTCGTCCTCAGCGCCCTGGTCCTGCGCCAACGCCTCGACTGGCGCAAGGCCCTCGGCATCCTCGCCGTCATCGGCGGAGTGGTCGGTCTCCAGCTCAGCGGTGCAGCGTGATCACGCGGGCCTGGCCGGTGCTGCTGCTCGCCGGTGCCTTCGAGGTGGGCTACGCCCTGTCCGTGGGAGGGAGCGAGGGCTTCACCCGGCTGGGCTGGTCGCTCGTGGCTGTCGTCTTCTTCCTGTTGACCCTCTTCACCCTGAGCCTCGCCCTGCGCACCATCGACGTCGGCATCGGCTATGCCGTGTGGGCCGGCATCGGCGCCGTCGGTGCCGCCATCCTCGGCCCGGTCTTCTTCGACGAGACCCTGACCCCGGCGCAGGCGATGTGGCTGGCCGTCATCATCGCCGGCGTCGTGTGGCTCAAGCTGTCCGATCGTCCCGCCAGCGAGGGCTGACGGGCTTGCGTGCTCCGGGTGTCATCGGTGTCGGTGGCACGGGGCAGGATGGACACATGGCCACGATCGTCTTCCTCCACGCACATCCCGACGACGAGGCCTCCGGGACCTCCGGCACGATGACGCGCCTCTCGCGCGAA
This sequence comes from Knoellia pratensis, assembly GCF_042666395.1. Lineage (NCBI taxonomy): Bacteria > Bacillati > Actinomycetota > Actinomycetes > Micrococcales > Intrasporangiaceae > Knoellia > Knoellia pratensis. The sequence goes on from NZ_JBHTDJ010000001.1 coordinate 103,138, forward strand.
GGGCACCGCGTCGTCGTCGTCTATGGCACGGGCGGCGAGCACGGCAGCGCACCCGAGGACCTGCCCGAGGGCATGAGCCTGGCCGACCACCGTCGCGGCGAGGCGGAGGCATCCGCGCGCGTCACGGGGGCCGAGCGCATCGTGTGGCTGGGCTATCTGGACTCGGGCATGCACGGCTGGGACCAGAACGCGCACGAGGAGTCCTTCCACAGCGCCGATCTCGACGAGGCCGCGGGTCGGCTCGTGGAGGTGCTCGACGAGGAGGACGCCGACGTGCTCGTGACCTATGACTGGCACGGCGGCTACGGCCACCCCGACCACATCAAGGTGCACCAGGTCGCCTACCGCGCGGCCGACCTCGCCACCCAGCGGCCCCGGCTGCTCGAGACCACCATGAACCGTGACGCCATGCGCGCTGGGTGGGAAGCGGCGAAGGCGGCCGGCCAGGAGGGCGGCTTCGATCCCGACGAGCCCATGGAGGACGGCGAGCCCATCGGCACCCCCGAGGCCCAGATCCACTGGCGGGTCGACGTGTCGGGTGACATCGAGTCGAAGCGGGCCGCGCTCGCATCCCACGCGAGCCAGGTGAGCGACGTCGGCATGATGCTGCAGCTGCCGCCCGAGATCTTCCTCGCGTGGTTCGGCACCGAGTTCTACATCGAGCCGGGCCGCGCGGCGGGCATCGTCGACGCGTGGCCCTTCGCCGACCTCGACGCCTGACCGTTCAGTCAGCCGTGCGGGTCAGAGGCGGCGGTCGGCGAGGACCGGGAAGCCCTCACGGGTGCTCGTGACGAGCGCCGGGTCGATGTCGACGACGAGGACCTCCTCGTCGACACCCGCCTCAGCGAGCACCTCACCCGTCGGCGCGACGATCTGGCTGTGCCCACCCATCTCGGTGCCGGCATGCGCGCCGGCGGTGTTGCACTGGACGACGAACGCCTGGTCCTCGACCGCGCGAGCCCGCCCGAGCAGGGTCCAGTGGGCGACGCGGGCCGCAGGCCACGCGGCTGGGATGACATAGGCCTCTGCGCCGGCGTCGAGTTGTTGGCGATAGAGCTCGGGGAAGCGCAGGTCGTAGCACGTGGACAAGCCGATGCGCACGGATTCGCCTGTGCCGGAAGCGATCTGGGTTGTGACGATGTCACTGCCGGCCTCGAGGAGTTTCGGCTCACCGGAGCCGAATCCAAAGCGGTGAATCTTGCGGTATGCCGTCCGCTCACCCCGCGATGTCACGAGGACTGACGTGTTTGCGAGGGTGTGTCCGTCTGGCCCGGCCTCGGGCAAACGCTCGATGAACGACCCTGCGTGGAGGGTGACTCCGATGTCGGTGGCGAGCTCGGTCATCGCCCTGACCCAAGGACCGTCGAGGGCTTCGGCGAGCCCCTCCCAGTGGCGGTAGTCGAATCCGGTCGGCCCCCACAGCTCGGGGAGGACGACGAGGTCGGGATGGTGCTCGTCGGCCACGTCGTGCACGAGCGCGGTGACCCGGTGGACCCGCTCCGGCATCGACTCCTCGTCGCCGTAACCCACTTGGATGACCGCGATGCGCATCAGTCGCTCTCCTTGCTCTTGTCGCCCTGGGTCTCCTCGCCGAGACGACCCAGTCGGGCGTTGTAGGCCCGAAGCGCCGCATCGTCGTCGCGCTCGGCCTGACGGTCGAGTCGCACCGTCTCCTGACGGTCGCGGCTGAACCATTGTCGCGCCACGAGGATCGCCAGGATCAGGGTCGGCGCCTCACCGAAGCCCCAGGCGATCTCACCGGCTCGCTCCTGGTCGGCGAGGAGCTGCGGCCCCCATGGGAGGTTGATCTGCTCGAAGAAGCCGGGCGCGAGGACGAACTGCGTTCCGGTGAGGGCAACCCCGAAGAACGCGTGGAACGAAATCGTCGCAAAGAGGATGAGCAGGAGCATCGCGGGCGTCCACTTCGGTGGGCCCGGATCGATGCCGATGAGCACCCAGGTGAACAGGTACCCGGTGATGAAGAAGTGGGCAAGCATGAGCAAGTGGCCCGAGTGCGTGGTCAGCGCCAGCTCGAACAGCGGGGACCAGTAGAAGGCGGCCAGGCTGCCGAAGAACAGCGCAGCAGCGACGACCGGGTTGGCCAGGACCTTGAGCGCGCGCGAGTGGACGACCTGGAGGATGACCTCGCGCGGACCCCACGTGCGGTCCTGACGTGAGGGCAGGGCCCGCAGCGCGAGGGTCAGGGGCGCGGCCGGGACCAGCAGCAGCGGTACGACCATCGCGACGACCATGTGCATGACCATGTGGACCGAGAAGAGAACACGACCCCAGATGTCGGGGGCGCCGCTCGTCGCCCAGACGAACATGAGCCAGCCGAGGGTCCACAGGATCGTGCGGTGGATCGGCCACGCGTCGCCGCGCCGTTGGAGCTTGGTGACGCCCGCGACGTACAGCCCCACGGCGAGCACCGCGATGCCGACCATGAGCCAGTTCGGGCGCCAGGCCGAGAACCAGTCCGCGGCCGCCATGGGGCCCGGGTCGGGGAAGCCGGTGATCGCGAGGACCGCGCTGGGCGACTGCTCGGCGTCGGGCACGGGCGGCGGGGTGCGGCCGAGGACCGCCCCGAGTCCCATCGCCGCGGCCATGAGGGCGAGCTCGACGAGCACGAGGCGGCTGAACGCGTTGCCGCCCTGACCGATGCTGGCGATGACGCGGCGGCGCTGCTGCCAGCCGATGACGCCGAGCACGACGATGATCGCGGTCTTGGCGACGATCATCGCGCCATAGGCGGAGGTGATGCCCGAGAACGAACCCAGCCGGATGACCGCCTGCTGCAACCCGGTGATGGCCACGGCGGCATACGACCAGCCCGCCAGCACCGAGTAGCGCGAGACCGTGGCGCCGAGGTCCTTGCCGATGCGCGGTCGCATGAGGGCGATCGCGAGGAGCCCGCCGACCCACACGGTGACGCCGATGAGGTGGACACCGAGCGAGTTCACGGCGTCCTCGTGGCTCGCACTCCCGGCGGAGTGCCCGGTGAGGGCGACGATGACGATGCCGGTGAGTGCCAGGGCAGCCAACCAGGCGTATGCCGCGCGCGTGCGGGCCAGCATCGCTCCGCCGGTGACGACGAGGGCCACCGCCGTCGAGATCGAGAGCACCCTGGTGACCTCGAGCGACCACACGAACGTGAGGAACTGACGCCCCAGCTCCGGGTTGCCCAGGCCGAGCCCGGCGAGGGAGGCGAAGGTGAGGAAGACCCCGAGGCCGGCCGCGACGAACCAGATGACCCCGGTGACGGCGGCGAGACGCGAGGCCTGGATGCGGCGCTCGGTCGTCCTGCGCTCCGGCACGAGGAACGCCGCGAGGATGAGCAGACCCAGAGTGGCGGCCGAAGAGAGGTCGCTGACGACGCGCACCAGCGGCAGTGCCCACCGCACGACGGGGCCCGGGTCATCGAGCACGAGCGGGGACAGGACGCCCGCCAGGGTGGCCGCGACCAGGGCGACGACGAGCCCACTCACGGTCACGACGGCCACCGGGCCCAACGGTGTGCGCGAGGCGGTGGGGGCAGTGCTCATGTGAGACAGCGTAGGCAGCCCGGGTCGGCCGCGCGGTCGTGCCCCGCCCCGCGCGACCATGATCGGTGCCAGAGTGGCGACGATGAAGCTCTCCCCGCCTCCCCTCACCCTCGGACTCGATGTCGCGGCGGACGCCGAGATCGTCTGGGACCTGCTCGTCCGGGTCGAGGAGTGGCCGCGCTGGGGTCCGTCGGTGAGCCGGGCGTCCGTCGACGGCGGCGGCAGCCGAATCGGTCCCGACGCCACAGGGACGGTGTGGACCGCGATCGGACCTGCGGTCAGGTTCCGGATAGATGCCTGGCAGGGCACGGGGCCTGTTCGTCACTGGTCGTGGCGGGTCGCTGACCTGCCCGCGACCGGGCACACCGTCCGGGCCCGTGACGGCGGGTGTCGCGTCGAGATGACGGCTCCGTGGTGGGCCCCGGCCTACGCACCAGTCCTGTGGTGGGCGCTGCGCCGTGTCAGGGCTCTCGCCCAGGATCCCTTGGCGACCCCCACTCGCTAGGGTCGGTCCATGCCCCCGAACACGACGGCCCCGCAGGACCTCCCCGAACTCACCACGGCCTACTCCCACACCGTGCAGGCCATCGTCGACCTCGGGCACTCCCTGCGCGAGGGCGACGAGGAGCGCGAGACCGACTGCCCCGGCTGGTCGGTCAAGGACCAGTTCGCACACGTTGTCAGCCTCGAGGCGTGGGTCCAGGGTGAAGACCTCCCTGACATCGACGTGAGTGGGCGCGCCCACGTGCGCAGCGGGCTCGGTGCCGTCGTCGAGAAGTATCTCGAGTCCCGACGGGACCGCTCACTCGAGGAGCTGCTCGAGGAGCTCGACAGTCTCTCGACCGCATGGATCGCCCACCTCGAGGCCGAGACCACGTCGGCCAACGATCCTGCACTCGGACCCTACGGTCCGACGACGCTGCTCGGACTGATGCAGAGCCGAGTGTTCGACCTCTGGGTTCACGAGCAGGACATCCGCGAAGCCATCGGGCGCCCCGGCAACCTCGACTCCCCCGGGGCAGCGCTCACGGTGCACTCCCTGTTCGCTGCCCTGCCCAAGGCAGTCGCCCGCACTGCCCGGGTCACGCCCGGGGACGCCGTCATCCTCGACCTCACCGGGCCGGTCGTGGGCAGGGCCGGCGTGCGGGTCGAGGAGCGCGACGGGAAGCCACACGGCATACCCCTGTTCTCCGGTGGAACGCAGGAACACGAGGACGCCGCGGTCACGACGACCATCACCTTGTCGACGCAGGCGGCCACTCGCCGCGCCGCCGGTCGGGTCGCGACGGCCGACACGCACTACACGGTCGTCGGGGACGAGGACGTCGCCCGCCGGGTCCTCGACGCGCTCGTCATCGCTCCCTGACCGAGCGGCACCGAACCGACAGTTGCGCTCTACAACCATGTGGGTGCAAACTTGCTTGTATGCCGCAAGCAACAGAACCAACGGACCCTCGCGAGGCGTTCGGAGACGCGCTGGTCCGCGCCATCAAGCTCATGAGCGCGGTCAAGCAGCGCGCCCCACGCGTCCACCCCAAGGTCGACCCGATCGGCTACCCGCTCCTGTTCAACCTGCGCGACGAACCGCGTCGCGTGTCCGAGATCGCCGAGCGCGTCCACCTCGACATCTCCACGGTGAGCCGTCAGGTCAACGCCCTGGTCGGGCAGGGGCTCGTCGCCAAGGTCGCTGACCCCAGCGACGGGCGCGCTCAGATGCTCACCCTCACCGACGAGGGCCGTCAGATGCTCATCGACGTCCGGGCCCGCCGCAACGCCTGGCTCGCCGAGGTCGTCACCGGCTGGTCCGACGCCGATCTCGCCACCTTCGACGCCCTGCTCAGCCGCTTCGCCGACGACGTCGAGGCCCACCCTCTCTTCGCACCGAAGGACCCCGCATGACAGCCACCACGCCCGCACCGGACCAGCCACTGACCCACCGTCAGATCGTCACGATCCTCGTCGGGCTCATGTCCGGCATGTTCCTCGCCGCGCTCGACCAGACGATCGTCGCGACCTCCATCCGCACCATCGCCGACGACCTCAAGGGCCTCGAGCACCAGGCGTGGGCGACGACCGCGTACCTCATCACCGCCACGATCGTCACGCCGCTCTACGGCAAGCTCTCCGACATCTATGGCCGCAAGAAGTTCTTCGTCACGGCCATCAGCATCTTCATCGCCGGCTCGATCCTCTGCACGTTCTCGACCTCGATGCTGGAGCTCGCGGCGTTCCGCGCCATCCAGGGCCTCGGCGCCGGTGGCCTCTTCTCGCTCGCCCTCGCGATCGTCGGTGACATTGTTCCGCCGCGTGAGCGCGCGAAGTACCAGGGCTATTTCCTCGCCGTCTTCGGCACCTCGTCGGTGCTCGGCCCGGTCGTCGGCGGGTTCCTCGCCGGCACCGACTCCATCCTGGGCATCACCGGCTGGCGCTGGGTCTTCCTCGTCAACGTCCCCATCGGCATTGCCGCCCTCGTCCTCGTGTCCAAGACGCTGCACCTGCGCCACACCCGCTTGAACCACCGCATCGACTGGACCGGCGCCGCGCTGCTGTCGGTCTCGCTCATCCCCCTGCTCCTCGTCGCCGAACAGGGTCGCGACTGGGGCTGGAGCTCGGGCAACGCGATCACCTGCTACGCCGTCGGTGTCCTTGCTGCCGCCGCCTTCTTCTGGCAGGAGGCCCGGATGGGCGAGGAAGCGATCCTGCCGCTCGCGATGTTCCGCAACCGCACCGTCGGTGTCGCGTCGGCCGCATCGGTCCTCATCGGTATCGCGATGTTCGGTGGGCTCGCCTCGCTCCCGCTCTACCTCCAGATCGTCAAGGGGGCGTCGCCGACCGAAGCCGGGCTGCTGCTCCTGCCGATGACGCTCGGCATCATGTCGGGCTCGATCGTGTCGGGCCAGATCATCAGCCGCACCGGTCGCTACCGGATCTTCCCCGTCATCGGCGTCGCGCTGCTCATGGTGTCGCTCTTCGTCTTCCACTTCATCCACTTCGACACCCCCCTGTGGCAGACGATGATCGTCATGGTCTTCTTCGGTCTGGGCCTGGGCTTCAACTTCCAGCCGCTCACCCTCGCCGTCCAGAACGCCGTGCCGCCGCAGCAGATCGGCGTCGCGACCTCGACCGCGACGTTCACCCGTCAGATCGGCGGCACCATCGGCACCGCCGTCTTCCTGTCGATCCTGTTCTCGCTCGTCCCGGACAAGATCGCCGGCGCGATGAAGGCCGTGGTTCCGACTCCGGAGTTCCAGCAGGCCCTGCGCGACCCGGCCAACGCGGCCTTCGCGAAGCAGCTTGCAGAATCACAGGCCGGCGGGTCAGCCGCAGCCAGCAGCGGTGTGCTGCAGGACAGCTCGTTCCTGACCAATCTCGATGAGCGACTGGCCAAGCCTTTCCTCATGGGCTTCAGCGAGGCGATGGACCACGTGTTCCTCGTCGGCGCAGCGGTCATGGTGCTCGGCTTCATCGTCATGTGGTTCCTGCCCGAGGTCGAGCTCCGCAAGGGATCGGCCTACCAGGAGCGCAACGACGACGCCGACGCAGCAGCAGCGAACGCCGCCACCCCCTGACCACCCGCGCCAAGTCCGACTTCGTGCCCCAAACGGACACTGGGTCGGTGGCCTTCGGCCGCCGGACCGTGTCCGTTTGGGGCACGAAGTCGCGGAGGAGGGGGGCTGGTTCAGGTGGCGCGGGTGGCCCGGGTGGCGCGGCCGATCCTGCGGCCCCAGGCCGCGGCGATGAGTGCCGCAAGGAGAGCTGCGGTCACGGGGAGCGCGAACGTCTCGTGGGCGCCCCACGAGTCGACGAGTATGCCGCTCAGCGCCGTTCCTGCGGCCACGCCGACGAGGAGGCCGGTGATCGCCACGGCGATGCCCTCGGTGATGAACGCGGGTGGGACGAGTTGCTGAGCCAGCGTGATGCCGGTGATGAGGGTCGGCGCCGTCGCAGAACCGGCGACGAACATCATGGCGGTGAGTCCCCACAGGTTGTCGATGAGGAGCACGGGCGCCTCGAGGACGAACATGGCCAGGGCGCACCACACGAACCGCCGGGCGATCGTTCCAGTGAACTTGCGGGTGCCGAAGACAATTGCTGACAGGGCCGAGCCCAGGGCGAACGCCCCGAGGATGACCGAGCTCATTCCGGTGCGGCCTGCCTCGTCGGCGACGGCAACGGCCACCACCTCATTGCCTCCGAAGACGCAGCCCACCATGAAGAGTGCAAGTCCGACCGCGGCGACGCCGGGGCGCCCGATCGCCAGTCCGTGTGGCCGCTCATCGTGCGGGACGACGGGCGGCTCGGACCGACGCTGCGCCAGGAAGAGCAGGGAGCCGGCGGTGAAGATCACGTAGGCGAAAAGGAGTCCCGCCTCGGGGAAGAGCATCGTGGCGGCGACGACTCCGAGCACGGGCCCGAGAACGAACGTGCCTTCCTCGACCACCTGCTCCAGCGACATGGCTGCGTGCAAGGAGTCGGGCTCGTCCCGCAGGAGGTACGCCCATCGCGCCCGGGACATGGGCCCCATCTCGGGAAGGAAGGCCGACACGGCATACGAGACAAAGAGGGTCCACGCGGGTGCACCGGCAACGGACAGGGCCACGGTGAGCAGACCCGCCACGAAGGTGAGCAGGATGAAGGGCGTCGACGCGCGGCGTTGGCCGTGCTTGTCGACGAGGCGCCCGATGACGGGCCCGGCCACAGCAAGGACGATGATGCCGCCTGCGGAGATTGCGCCTGCGAGACCGAAGGAGTCGCGGCGGGTGGCAATCATGACGATGATCGCGACACCAAACATCGCGCCGCCCACGCGCGAGAGTGCGCTCGCCGCGAGGAACCGCCACGCACCCGGAATCGCGAACAGGGGACGGTAGGTCGAGAGCACGCGCCAACTCTGTCATGCAGTGGCGCGTGCCCTCGACCGACTTCTGGCTGGTCAGCCCCAGACGAGGGCGCGGGCCGGGTCCTCGAGGATCGCGGCGACGTCGGCGAGATAGCGCGACCCGAGCTCGCCATCGACCAGTCGGTGGTCGAAGCTCAGCGCGAGCGTCGTCACCGAACGCGGCACGATCGTCTCGTTGCCATCGCCATCGGTGACGACCCACGGGCGGCGCGCGATCGTGCCGAACGCCAGGATCGCCGACTCACCCGGGTTGAGGATCGGCGTGCCCGCATCGATGCCGAAGACACCGATGTTGGTGATCGTGATCGTCCCGCCGGACATCTCGGCCGGCTGGGTGCGTCCCTCGCGGGCCGTCGCCGTCAGCCCACCGATCGCCTCGGCGAGCTCACGCAGGTTGAGCCGGTCAGCGTCCTTGATGTTGGGGACGACGAGCCCACGCGGCGTGGCTGCGGCGATGCCGAGGTTGACGTAGTTCTTGAGCACGATCTGCTGAGCCGCTTCGTCCCACGCCGCGTTGATCTCGGGGTTGCGACGGGCAGCCAGGATCATCGCCTTGGCAAGGATGAGCAGCGGCGTGACCTTGACGTCCTTGAACTCGCGATCCTTCTTCAGCTTCGCGACGAGGTCCATCGTGGCCGTGACATCGACGGTGACCCACTCGGTGACGTGCGGCGCCGTGAACGCGCTGCCGACCATCGCCTGGGCGACCATCTTGCGCACACCCTTGATGGGTACGCGGACTTCGCGTTCGCCTCCGGCCCATACCGATTTCCGTTCGCCTCCGGCAAAACCACCGCCGGCGTATGCCGGTGTGCCAGAACCGATTCCGACTGCCGGCGCCGCCGTGGTCCCGGCCGAGGCGGCGGGTGCGGCAGCAGCGGAAGGGGCGCCTGCGGCATACCCCTCAAGGTCGGCCCGGGTGACGACTCCGCCCTCACCCGTCGCCACGACGGAGCCCAGGTCGACGCCGAGGTCCTTGGCGAGCTTGCGGACCGGCGGCTTCGCCAGCACCTTCGCGCCGGAGGCCACGGGAGCAGGTGCTGCCGCCGGGGCCACGGGTTCGGGGACGGGCGCCGGAGCGGCAGCCACCGGAGCGGCGGTGGTCTTGCGGGCGCGGCGTGCTGTCCCACCGGCCTTGGGGCCGTAGCCGACGAGCGTCTTGACCGGCTCCTCCTCGACCTCGGCGCCGGCGGCCGCAGCCGCGTTGCCCGGCCCGACCTCCACCGAGCTCTGCGCGCCGGCCTGGACGTCGGGGGCGGTGGCGGGCGCGGAGTCCCCGCCCAGGCCGTCGTCGATGGAGATGATCGGCGTGCCGACCTGCACCTCGTCGCCGACGTTGACGAGCAGCGCGGACACCGTGCCGGCCCACGGGATGGGCAGCTCGACGAGGGACTTGGCCGTCTCGATCTCGACGACGATGTCGTTGACCTTGACGCTGTCGCCCACCTTGACGTTCCAGGTGACGATCTCGGCCTCGAGGAGACCCTCACCGGGGTCCGGGAGGTTGAAGTGTTTAAGAGCCATAACGAACGCGTCCTCTGTCTTTCCGGATTCTCAGTAGGCCAGGGCGCGGTCGACACCGTCGAGCACGCGGTCGAGGTCGGGCAGGTAGAGCTCTTCGAGCTTCGATGCCGGGTAGGGCGTGTTCCAGCCCGCGACCCGGATGACCGGCGCCTCGAGCGAGTAGAAGCAGCGCTCCGTCACCATCGCCGCGATCTCCGACCCGACGGACACGAACGACGGCGCCTCTTGGGCGACGACGAGCCGGCCGGTCTTCTCGACGGACCGCGTGATGGCGTCGATGTCGAGCGGGCTGACCGAGCGCAGGTCGATGACCTCGAGCGAGCGACCCTCCGCCTCGGCGGCAACGGCCGCGTCGAGGCAGACCTTCACCATCGGGCCCCAGCAGGCCACGGTCACGTCGGTGCCCTCGCGGACAACGTGCGCCGAGAAGAGGTCGCGCGACGCGGCAGGCGCGTCGAAGTCGACCTCACCCTTCTCGTGGTAGCGGCGCTTGGGCTCGTAGAAGATCACCGGGTCGTCGCACTCGATGGCCTGCTGGATCATCCAGTAGGCGTCCTCCGGGTTGGAGCAGAACACCACACGCAGCCCGAGGGTGTGCGCGAAGTAGGCCTCGTTGGACTCACTGTGGTGCTCGACCGCGCCGATGCCGCCACCCATGGGGATGCGGACGACGACGGGCACCTTGATGGCTCCGCGCGAGCGCGAGTGCAGCTTGGAGAGCTGGGAGACGATCTGGTCGAACGCCGGGTAGACGAAGCCGTCGAACTGGATCTCGACGACGGGCCGGTAGCCGCGCAGCGCCAGGCCGATCGCGGTCCCCATGATCCCGGACTCGGCGAGCGGGGTGTCGATGACCCGGTCCTCGCCGAAGTCCTTCTGGAGGTGCTCGGTGATGCGGAAGACGCCGCCGAGCTTGCCGATGTCCTCGCCCTGGAGGATGACCTTGGGGTCGTTCTCCATGGCCTTGCGCAGACCAGCGTTGAGGGCCTTGGCGATCGTGGACTTGGACGTGGTCACGCCTGCGCCCCTTCCGTCTCGAAGGACTCTTGGTAGGCCGTGAAGGTCGCCTTGTCGTCCTCGACCTGCTGGTGCGGCTCGACGTAGACCTGGTCGAAGATGTCGCCCACCTCCGGGTCCGCCATTCCGACCGTGGCCGCGCGCACGTGCTCGCCCAGCTCGTCGGCCTCCTGCTCGATGGCGTCGAAGAATGCAGCGTCGGCGATGCCTTCGGAGGCCAGCCAACGCTTGTAGCGAGCGATCGGGTCGCGCAGCTTCCAGATCTCGACCTCGGCCGAGATGCGGTACTTCGTCGGGTCGTCGGAGGTCGTGTGGGCGGCCATCCGATAGGTGAAGGCCTCGATCAACGACGGCCCATCACCGGAACGGGCACGGTCGAGCATCGCGGTCGTCACGGCATACGACGCAAGAACGTCGTTGCCGTCGACCCGGATACCGGGGAAGCCGAAGCCGTCGGCGCGCTTGTAGATCGGGGCGCGGGTCTGGCGCGCATTGGGCTCGGAGATGGCCCACTGGTTGTTCTGGCAGAAGAAGACGACCGGGCTGTTGTAGACGCCGGCGAAGACGAAGGCCTCGTTGTTGTCGCCCTGCGCGGTCGCGCCATCGCCCATGCAGGCGATGACGGCGGCGTCGCGCGCGTCGTCACCCGTGCCGACGGCTCCGTCGCGCTGGATGCCCATGGCGTAGCCGGTGCCCAGCAGGCTCTGGTTGCCGATGACGATGGTGTAGCTGTGGAAGCCGAACTCGGCCGGGTCCCAGGCGCCCTTGTCGACCCCTCGGTACATCGCGATGAGGCGCATCGGGTCGAGGCCACGGGCCCAGGCGAGGCCGTGCTCGCGATAGCCGGGGAAGGCGTGGTCCTGCTTGCGCATCGCGCGGCCGGCGCCGATCTGGGCGGCTTCCTGGCCGAGGAGGGAGGCCCACAGGCCGAGCTCACCCTGCCGCTGAAGCGAAGTCGCCTCGAGGTCGAAACGGCGCACGAGGACCAGGTCGCGATAGAGATCGCGCAGGTCATCGTGGCTCAGTGCGTCGACGATCTCGTCGTACTCCGCATGGGGAATGCGCTCACCTTCAGGGGTGAGGAGCTGGACCATGTCGGGGCCGCCATCGGCGGCTGCGCGGGGCTCTACTGCTGCGGGATCCACTGACACGTGGTGATCCATTCCGCCGACGGGCGGCGTTGCAGCGACGTCAATGTCGCTCACGGGCACTCCTGTTCCCTGGGGCGCCACTTGTGACGACGCCCGGCTCGGGCCGCCGGCTCCACACGCTCGTGCGCGCGCGGCCCGGACGGCGGTGTCTGGCAAGTTCCTCGGGGTGTGAGGGGGCTCACCAAGCCTGCTGGGCCAAACCGTACCGCGAGGGTGGCACTGCCTCCCAAACGCGCTGGTCGCGGAACCCTTCCCCGCCTCGCGACGTCCTAGGTTCATGGTTATGCGAACTTCCCTGGGCCGACGACCGATCGGGTATGCCGTGAGCGCACTGTGCGCTGTTGCCCTCCTGTCCGCGTGTGGTTCCGGAGAGGGCGCTGGCACGGGCGCGACGCAAAGCCCCGCTGCGACGACGTCCCCGAGCCCCAGCGCATCCGGCTCGCCCACCATGTCCATGCCCTCGAACGGGCGGGCGCGACCGACGGTGATGTCCGGGAGGGTGACATCGATCAAGGACGGGTGCATCGTGTTCAAGAACGACCAGGACGCACACCGGTGGGTCCTCGTCGGTGAGACGAAGAGTCTCATTGGCGGCACGGCATACGTCATCCAAGGAGTCGCGATGGACAGCATGGACGCGAACTGTTCCGACGCGTTGCCCTTCCAGGTCAACGACGCCACGGTGCGTATGGAGGATGACCCCGTGCCCCTGCCGTCCTCGAGTCAGGCCGGTCAGGTGATGACGCTGACGGGCACCGTCTCGGACGGGGTGGAGGCCGGGTGTCGCGTGATGCAGTCGGACCAGGGCACCTTCGTCCTCATCGGCGCGGTCACGGTCCCGAACGGCCGGGTCACGGTGACCGGGACCCGCAGCACCCAGATGATGTCCTACTGCCAGCAGGGTCCGCTCTTCGAGGTCCACACGGCCAAAGCCGCGCCCTGACTCAAAAGCAGCACCTCCCGAACGAACTACTGCACCGTAAGTGGGGCTTTCACCCCGCTTACGGTGCAGTAGTTGTTGCTGCAGTAGTTCTTGTTGCAGTAGCGCCTAGCTGACCGAGCCGATCAGGACCTGGCCGGTGCCGAGGAGCGCGCCCCCGGAGGACAGGACCGACAGCTCGCCGGACACCTGACGCCCAGCGGCCGGGACGGCTGCGACGGTGACCGTACCCGTGACCGGCGCCGAGGCACCCGTCGCGAGGTCGGTCGTCGTCGCCGGCACGGTGAGGGTGCCGAGCCCGGTCGAGTAGAAGACGTCGAGGTAGTCGTACTGCGTCGAGCCCGAGGGGATCGAGTAGCCGTCCACCTCCACGGTGTAGGTGCCAGCGGCCGGGGCGTTGATCGTCACGGCCTCCTCACTGTCACCGTCGGCCTGCTGCGCGACAACCGCACCGGCTGCGTTCCTGACCGTGAGGTCGAGGTCAGCGCCGGGGTCGGACGGGTTGCCGATCTTGGCCACGAGCTTGGTGGCGCCCGACGGGACGGTCACCGTGAACTTCTGCAGCGCGTGGTTGGCGATGGTCTTGCGACCCGCGACGGCCGAGCCGAGCGGCCCGCCCTTCGGAGCAATCGTCACCGGGGCGAACTGGTTGGTCACCGTCCACGAGACCGGAGCCGGAACCCCGACCTGCGCCGTGGCGATGGTCTGGACGGCCGGGTCGACGACAACACCCTGGGCGCTGGCGGTGAGCTTGAACGCGTTGGTCAGCGTCGGCGTTGTGCGACGCGCCTCCACCTGGAGCTCCCAGATGCCCGGGAGCGGGTTCGAGTAGCTGCGCGAGGTGGCGTTGCAGCCGCCGCCGCCGTTGTAGTTCGTGAAGCACACGAGCGACGACGTCGACTCGACAGGGTTGCCGTAGGGGTTGTAGGCGATCCAGCGCACCTGCGACCCGTCGGCGTAGTCGCCGAGGTTGACCTGGAGGGCCTTGGCCCCGACCGGGACGTTGACGAAGACGCGCTGGAAGAGGTTGCGCTCCACCGTGCCCGTCTTCGACACGGCGAACGATGGTGCCTTCGCGTCCTGCGCGAGGACGACGGTGAGCAGCACCCGCTTGTCGACGACCGACGTGGCCGGGTCGTCGATCTCGAGGATCGCCGAGTGGACACCCGGCGTCGAGGTCTTGACCTTGACCGGGATGTCGACCGTGCCACCGAGCGGCTGCGGTCGGTTCGAGACCGGCAACGCGAACGTGCCGTCGTTGCCGACGAGCCGCAGGGCGTGCTTCACGTTGCCCTTGGCCCCGGACGTGCGGGTCGAGGTGATCGTGAAGGACTTCTCGACTCCCGCAGTGAGACCACCGGAGTCGGCGGCGCAACGGTTGTAGAGGCCGGTGCCCTGGTTGGGCGTGGCGAGGAAACCGGACAGCGGTGTGCAGACCGGAGCCGTCACCGTGTAGTCCTGCGACGCCGGCCGAGTCTTGAGCAGGGTCCACGCGTTGGGGACGTCCACGAGGCCAGCACCCTGACCGAGCGCCTCGACGTTGGCCTTGTAGTCGGCCGTCGTGTAGATCGAGTCACGGATCTGGCGAGGCGTGATCGCGACAGCGGTCGCCTTGGCCGCCGAGATGAGCAGGGCCGTGGCGCCTGCCGTCTGCGGGGAGGCCATCGACGTTCCGTTGAAGTGGGCGTAACCCGGGGGCAGGGAGTAGCCGGCCTCGGGGACCGCGCTGCCCGGCTGCCAGGTCGGGATGGACGAGACGGCCGAACCCGGTGCCATGACGTTGGGCTTGAAGCCGCCGTCCTCACGCGGACCACGCGAGGAGTAGTTGTGCAGGGCGACGTCCGAGCTCACGTCGGCGCCGTAGTTGGACTTCCACGTCTCCTTGGTGATGGAGGAGGCGACGGAGATGACGTCGGTGGCCACGGACGGGTCACCGATCGAGTTGATCCCCGGGCCGCTGTTGCCGGCCGAGATGACGATCTGCACGCCGTACTCGGAGATGAGTGCGTCATAGAGGCGGGCGCGGGCGTTGTTGCCGTCGTTGAGGGCGGGCAGGCCACCGATCGACATGTTGACGACGTCGACGCCGCGGTTGGCGACGAGATCCTCCATGCCGTCGGTCAGGGCGACCGTGGTGCAGCCGCCACCCCAGGAGCAGCCACGGCTCGACACGATCTTGGCGCCGGGCGCCTGACCGTCCATGGCCCCGCCGAAGAGGGAGTGGGCCGCGGTGATGCCGGCGACGTGGGTGCCGTGTGCAGCCTGGACGATGCCGATGTTGACGAAGTCGGCCTTCTGGCCGGGGAGGTTGGCCGGCGTCAGGTCGACGTCCTCGCGGTACTCGACGACGAACGGCATCGACTCGGCGATGGCGGTCGCGGGGTTGTCGACACCGAAGTGGCCGATGTCGAACTTCTCCTTGTAGGGGCGCATCTTCTCGGCGTCGGAGAAGATGAAGTCCTGGTTGGCGTCGACCCAGATGTCGTGGGTCGTCTCGTTGTAGAGGATGCCCCAGCGGTCGGTGGTGTCACCGTCTCGGTTGAAGTCGCCACGGGCTTCGTCGGCCAGGGAGATGCTTTCGGCGACGCGCTGGAACTTGTAGGTGCCGGCCGGCGCGGTCCACGTCGAGCCCGAAGCGGAGAAGCTCGGACCGGTGACGGTCGTGAGCATGGCTCGCCACGACCCGTCGCTCTCGAGGAGCGGGTCCGTGCCGGTGACCCAGTCGACGATCTTGCGCTCGCCGGTCGACGTGGTCTGGAGGGCCGGGTGGTCGAGGTCGACACCGGAGTCGAGGATCCCGATCGTCGTGCCGCGGCCGTCGAAGGTCGGGTTCGCCTTCTTGAACGCGATGGAGCCGATGTCACGCGTCGGCATGTAGGGGTTGTCGTCGGGCGTGGCAGCACCCGGACCGGCAACCGCAAGGGTCGAGACACCGGAGGCCTTCTCGTCCTCGGGCTTGGGCAGGGCAATGCGCTCGTTGAGGTCGACCGCGACGATGGCGGCGTCCTTGGCGACGGCGTCGACCTTGCCGGTCGGCACGCTCGCGCTGATGTAGCCGACGCGGTCATTGACCGTCGCGACGACACCACCGTTCGCGGTGATGGCCTTGACGGCGGCGGCCGTCTCGCCCTTGCCGGTCGAGATCATGACGACGACGCGCGAGGTTTTGGCGTCGACGGCCTTCTCGAGGAGATCCCGGTCGTGACGACCGAGCTTGTCGGCGGACTTGGCCGCCTTGACCTTGCTGATCTGCGACTGCGCGCTGGGCGCCTTCGCAACGGTGATCTCACGGTCTCCGGGGTGTGCCATGGCAGGGGCAGCAGCCGTGGCGGCGAGTGCCGCTGCGGCCAGTCCGGCGACCGTCGTGAAACTACGGCGCAGGGGGCGTCGGGTCACGTTGGGTCCTCTCATCACGGTCGCGCGCACCTGGTCGGGGCGCGACTCACCGTTCGCGGTCGCGGACGGGGTGACGACAGTGTTGCCGCCACAGCCGCGACCCGCCAGACCCTTGGCAAAGAAATCTGTGCGAAACATGAAAGTGCCTCCCCTTCGTGGTTCGAGGTCGCGCCCACCAACTGGTCGTGAGCGGTAGCGTCCGAGCCTGCGTCGCCGCCGCTGGCCCCGCCTCTTTGCCGGACCGGACCTGGCCGGTGAGGATCCGGCCATCGCGCCTCTCGTGGCCGCCCTCTCACACTGACGGGCCGGCGGCGCGACCGATCTCCCTGAGGGCCGTCACGGTGCGGCGGACGACGGCTCGCTCGGCGCGGTCCGGGCGAGACAGGGCGACGATCCACCGACGGGCGTCGACGCCACGCAACGGCCGGAGCACGACACCTTCGCGGGGGCGCGTGGTGAAGCGCGGCAGCAGCGCCAGACCGACCCCGGCAGCGACGAACGCCTCGACGACGCGGTTGTCCCTGACCCGCTGGACGACGTGCACCCGCTGGCCGGTGACGCGCTCAACGCCGTCCAGCACCGTCGCGAACGGATAGCCGGCGGGCACCCCGATCCACGGCTCGCCCACGACATCGCGCGGGCTCAGGTGTTCTTTCGCGGCGAGCGGGTGGTCGGCCGGGAGCGCGACGTCGAGGGGTTCGCGCGCGAGGACCGTGTGGGTGAGCCGCTCGGAGCCACGCGGGATCGCACCAAGGAGGCTGTGCCCGATGACGATGTCGTGGTCGGCGGCGAGCGACGCGTAGTCCTCCTCCGACACATCGGTGTCGCTCAGCTCGATGTCAATCCCCTTGGCCGCGAGCGCCACCAGGGCCGACGGGACGAGGAATTCGGCCGCACTCGTCAGCGACGCGATCCGCACGCGGCCCGTCGGACGCCCACGGAACTCGTCCAGCCGCGCCTCCACCCGGGCCAGGGACGTCTCGACATCGACGGCCGCGTCCGCCAGGAGCCGCCCGGCGTCAGTGAGCCGGAGCCCGCGTCCGACGGGCTCGACGAGCCGGACACCGAGATCTCGCTCGGCAGTGCGCAGCTGCTGCGAGACGGCGGAGCCGGTGCGGTGGGTCGCGAGCGCCACCGCCGTCACGCTGCCGCGGTCCGCGAGCTCGCGCAGCAGGGCCAGGTGACGAACATCCATGAAGTCACCCTAAGGACTAGAACAAGAAAGATTCAGTAGACCGAAGCAATGTATGCCGGTCACGCTGGACCAGTGCCCACTCGCCACCGCCTCCTCGCCATGCTCGTCGCCGTCCTCTGGGGCGTGAACTTCATCGCCATCCACGCGTCGCTCGAGCAGTTCCCGCCGTTCTTTGCCGTCGCCCTCCGCTGGCTGCCCCTGGCGATCGCCGCCGTCCTCTTCGTGCCCAAGCCGGACGTGGCCTGGCGCTGGATCCTGCTCTACGGGTTGGGGTTCGGGATCCTGCAGTTCACCTTCCTCTACTGGGGCATGGCGACGGGTATGCCGGCCGGTCTCGCCTCGCTCGTCCTGCAGAGTTCCGCTCCGTTCACCGTCGTCCTCGGTGCCCTACTCGGCGAGCACCTGTCGCCCCGACGCGGGCTCGGCGTCCTCATCGCGGTGGGCGGGCTCGCCGTCGTGGGCTCTCAGCGCGGGGACGTGTCGGCGGTGTGGCCGTTCGTGCTCACGGTCCTCGGCGGGCTCGGCTGGGCGGTGGGAAACCTCGCCGTGCGTCGGGCGCGGGCGACGCAGCCGGTGCGCCTCACGATGTGGATGAGTGTGGTCCCACCGATCCCGATGCTCCTGCTCAGCCTCGTCGTCGAAGGGCCCACCCGAATCGGCGACTCCCTCACGACCCTGGGAACCTCGGTCGGCTTCGCTGCCGTGATGGGCCTGATCTACACGAGCCTCATCGCCACGGTCATCGGCACCGGCATCTGGTCCTGGCTCATGGCCCGGCACCCGGCGGGCACCGTCGCGCCGTTCTCGATGCTGGTCCCGGTCACCGGCCTGACGTCCGCGTGGCTCCTGCTCGGCGAGCGGCCCTCACTCGTGGAGTGGCTGGGGTGCGCGATCGTGGTGGTGGGCGTACTGCTCACGGCGGGCGCGGGTCCCACGCTCCGCGTGGGCCAGCCCACCGCCGCGCCAACGCTCGCGAGGTCCGTGATGTCCTCGACCGCATCAACTGAGGCGGCCCTCGCGTCGACCTCTCCGGAACCTCGATAGGCGTTCGTCTTCGTGCCCCGCACGGACGGCGAGCGCCAGCGAGTTGTCCGTGCGGGGCACGAAGACGAACGAAGAGTCGGACGGCGAGCGCCAGCGAGTTGTCCGTGCGGGGCACGAAGACGAACGAAGAGTCGGACGGCGAGCGCCAGCGAGTTGTCCGTGCGGGGCAAGAAGACGCACGAGCACCGCGCCCCATCGGAGCGGCGAGCGGTCAGGAGCGGGGGAACGCCGCGGTGGCCTCGAGCAGTCGGTCGTTGGCCTCGCGTTCGGCAATGGTCGCCCGCACCCCGTCGGTGCCGTAGGGCCGGACCGTCAGTCCCACGGCCTGGCACGCCGCCGCGAACTCGGCCGTGCGCTCACCCACCGGGAACCACACGAAGTTGGCGTCGGTGTCGGGGATGGCCCAGCCCTGCTTGGTGAGCTCGGCCACGACCCGGGCGCGCTCGGCGACCAGCTCCTTGACCCGGACGTCGAGCTCGTCGAACGCCTCGAGTGAGGCAATCGCGGCCACCTGCGCCAGCGAGTTCACGCCGAACGGAATGGCCGCCTTGCGCAGGGCCTCGGCAATCGGTTCGTGCGCCACGGCATACCCGATGCGAAGCCCGGCCAGGCCGTAGGCCTTCGAAAAGGTGCGCAGCACAAGCACATTGGGACGCGCGCGGTGGATCGCGAGGGCGTCCGGGGCGTCGTCACTCGCGACGAACTCGAGGTAGGCCTCGTCGAGCACGACGAGAACGTCATCCGGCACGCGGTCGAGGAACGCCTCGAGCTCAGCGGTCCGCACACTCGGGCCGGTCGGGTTGTTGGGCGTGCAGACGAGGACGACCTTGGTGCGGTCGGTGATCGCGTCGGCCATGGCATCGAGGTCATGCCGCGCCTCGCTCGTGAGCGGCACCTGGACGGCCTTGGCACCCGCGAGCGCGACGAGGATCGGGTAGGCCTCGAAGCTGCGCCACGCGAAGACCACCTCGTCGCCAGCCTCGCAGAACGCCGTGATGATCTGTCCGAGGACGCCGACACTGCCCGGCCCGGTCGCGATCCGCGCAGCCGGCACGTCGAGCCGCGCGGCGAGCGCCTCGGTGAGGGCAGAGACGCCCATGTCGGGGTAGCGGTTCATCTGCCCGGCCTGCTCGCGCACGACATCGAGGACCGACGGCAGGGGCGGATAGGGATTCTCGTTGGAGGAGATCTTGTATGCCGTGATGCCGGCCTGCGCTGCCGCCGGTCGCCCTGCGACGTAGGCCGGAACGGCGTCCAGCGCCCCCCGGAGGCGGACGCGGGGAGCAGAGGGCCGCGACTTCAAGGCATCACCGTCGGTCATGCCCGCCACTGTAGAGGCCCCTCGAGGGAGCGACGAACGCCACGTACGTCACATGCACAGGCCATCCGGGGCCCTCTTCGTGGGAACATGACCCCGTGCAGAACTTCCTGATCAGAGTCCTCATCAACGCCGTCGCTCTCTGGGCAGCAGCCGGCCTCCTCGCCGGCATCAGCTTCGGCACCGACGACGCGTGGACGAGCAAGGTCGTGACGATCGTGCTCGTGGCACTCGTCTTCGGCCTCGTCAATGCCGTCATCCGGCCGATCGCCAAGGTGCTGTCGTTCCCGGCGATCGTGCTGACGCTGGGGCTGTTCACGTTCATCGTCAACGCGTTCATGCTGCAGATCACCGAGTGGATCGCCGAGCCCCTCGGGCTGGCGTTCACCATCGACGACTTCTTTTGGGACGCGGTGTTCGGCGCGGTCATCATCACCATCGTGTCGTGGCTGCTGAGCGTCGTCCTGCCCGACGGCGACGACGACTGAGCCTGTCGCTGAGTTCGGCGCAGCGCCACCTCCTCCCTCCTCACTGAGCAGCGTCGTTCCCATGGGTCGTCACCACCACGCAGAGAGTGCTCCGAGCCAGCGCGGAGTCATTGCCGCGCTCGTCGCCGGTGCCGTCGTCATCGCGGGAGGCGCCTACGCCCTCGGCAAGGGCACCGGCTCGGGCTCCGACGGCTCGGGCGACACAGCTTCTGGTGCGGGGTGCACCTCCGCACCGTTGCGCGTCGAGGTGACGCCCGAGGTCGTCGACCTCGTCAAGGCCCAGCTGGCCACGGCGACCGAGGCGAACCCGTGCCATCGCTACGAGGTCACCGGCCTGCGGTCCTCGAGCGTGGCGAGCCGCATCCGTCAGGGCCGGGCGCCCGATGCGTGGATCGCCGACTCGTCCGTCTGGCTGGACCAGACGACCGCCGGCAGCACCGGCTCCGCGGTCAGGGCCGACTGGGTCTCCGGCGGCTCCCTCGCGCACTCCCCCGTCGTCCTCGCCAACCCGGTCCAGAGCAAGGACAGGTTCAGCGGCCAGCTGACGTCATGGACCGACCTCGTCAACAAGGACGGCGCGATCCACCTCGCGAACCCGCACCTGGACACCGCCAGCCGGCTGGCCTTCCTCGCCTCTCGCGGTGACGCCCCGACGACCAAGGACGTCGAGGCCGGGCAGCGGATCATCCTGCTCTCACGCTTCGCGGCCACCGGCGCCGCCGACCTGCTCGCCGGCGTCCAGGACCCGACGAAGTCCAACACGACCCGAAGCGAACCGTTCCCGCTGAGCGAACAGGCCCTCGCGGCATACGCCAAGACGGCGCCGGGCACGCTGGTCGCGGTCACACCCAGGTCGGGCACGCTCTCGATGGACTACCCGTGGGTGCCGGCACCGAACCTCAGCCCGGCCCTCAAGGAGACTGCTGACGCCGGGTTCCGGGCGCTGACTTCCGCGGGCGCCGTCGACGCCTTCACCCAGGCCGGATTCCGCACGGATGACGACGCCGGTGGCCCGACGATCGACGGGGCCGCACCCGCATCCGTCACCGCCCCCACACCCATGGCTGCTGCTGCCCGACTCGATGCCCTGCGCCAGTGGGACGTCCTCAAGGCAGACGCCCGCATGCTCGCGATCGTCGACGTCTCCGGCTCGATGACGACGGTCGCCAAGGACACCGGCGGCAAGACCCGCGCCAAGGTGGCGCAGGAGTCGCTCATCACCGCAGTCCAGAAGCTTCCCGACGGCAGCCAGGTCGGCGGGTGGATCTTCTCCACCGACAAAGGAGGCAAGGGCAAGGACTGGGCGCCCATCGCTCCCGTGGCACGGCTCGACGAACCCGAGGGCCAAGGCACGCACCGCGAGGCCATCGTCGGGGCTCTCAACAAGTTCCCGAGCTACATCAGTGGCGACACCGGGCTCTATGACACGACCGCGGCGGCGTTCGACGAGATGACGAAGACCTACGACGCGGAGTACTTCAACTCCGTCGTCATCGTCACCGACGGCAAGAACGACGACCCGGGCGGCGGCCTCTCCCTCGACCAGTTGCTGGCGAAGATCAAGAAGGACCACGACCCCGCCCGCCCGGTGCGCATCATCACCATCGGCATGGGCGAGGCCGACACCAAGGTGCTCAAGACCATCTCGGCAGCGACCGGGGGCACGAGCTACACCGCGAACACCTCGGACGACCTGCTCACGGTCTTCGTCCAGGCGCTGCTGGCGCGCGAGCCCGCCCAGGCTCCCTGAGGCCCGTCAGCGTCTGCGCCGCTGGCACCAGCGGCGCTCAGCCTGACGGCCGGCGTCCCCATGGGAGCGCCGGCCATCAGCGTCTGCCCCGCTCGTGACGGAGCCCACCCACACCTCGGTTGATCTACTACGCGCCGTCGTATTACTATCAGTCGTAGTAGAGCCTTGAGCCCCCCGAGGGACCGATCTGCAGGAGAGCCATGGACCCCGTCGACCTCGCCCGGTGGCAGTTCGCGATCACCACCGTCTACCACTTCCTCTTCGTCCCGGTGACGATCGGTTTGTCCTTCATCGTCGCCGTGACGCACGTGCTGTGGGTGCGGACGCGACGACCCGAGTGGCTGCGCCTGACGAAGTTCCTCGGCAAGCTCTTCACGATCAACTTCGCCCTTGGGCTCGTCACGGGCATCGTCCAGGAGTTCCAGTTCGGGATGAACTGGTCGGACTACTCGCGCTTCGTCGGCGACATCTTCGGGGCTCCCCTGGCGCTCGAGGCCTTGCTGGCGTTCTTCGTCGAGTCGACGTTCCTCGGGCTGTGGATCTTCGGGTGGGGCCGCATCCCCGAGAAGCTGCACGCGGCGACGATGTGGGTCGTGCACATCGGCACCCTGCTCTCGGGCTACTTCATCCTCGCGGCCAACTCGTTCATGCAGAACCCGGTCGGCTTCCGCTACAACCCCGACTCCGGGCGGGCCGAGATGACCGACTTCCTCGCGATCCTCACCAACAAGGTCCAGCTCGTCGCCTTCCCGCACGTCATCACGTCGGCCTACATGGTCGGCGGCGCCGTGGTCATGGGCGTGGGCGTCTGGCTCTGGCGGCGAGCGGCCCAGCCCGGTGCGTCGGACGCTGCCGACGTCCCGATGTATCGCAAGGCCACCCGGCTCGGCGCCGTCCTCACCCTCGTCGCGAGCCTCGGCGTCGTCATCACCGGCGACGTGCAGGGCAAGATCATGACGGAGGTCCAGCCGATGAAGATGGCTGCGGCAGAGGCGCTCTACGAGTCGGAGACCGGGGCCGCGTTCTCGGTCTTCACCATCGGATCGCTCGACGGCACCGAAGAGGTCTTCGCGATCAAGGTGCCCAAGGTCCTCGCGTTCATGGCGACCGGCAACCCCAACGGCACCGTCGAGGGCATCAACGAGATCAAGGCCCGCAACGCCGAGATGGTCGCCGGGATCGAGCGCACCTATGGGTCGGACGTCGCGCGGGTCGCGGCCGACGGCGACTACACCCCCAACGTGCCCCTGGCCTACTGGACCTTCCGCATCATGATGGGGCTCGGCTTCGCCTCGATGGGGTTGTCGTTGCTGCTGCTGTGGGTGACGCGCGGACGCTCGCGACCGCCGGTCTCGCGGCTGTGGGTCTGGGCCGCGATCGCCGCGCCGTTGCTGCCGATCTTCGGCAACAGCTTCGGTTGGATCTTCACCGAGACCGGGCGCCAACCATGGCTCGTCAACGGGTTGATGACCACTGCCTTCGGCGTCTCGCCGTCGGTGTCGGTGGCCGAGATCTGGACATCGATGACGGTCTTCACCCTTCTGTATGCCGTGCTCGCCGTTGTCGAGGTACGTCTCTTCCTGCGTTACGTCGCCCACGGCGCCGAGCCCTTCCACGAACCGGAGGATGCGCCCGCCGAGGACGCACCCCTCCAGTTCGCGTACTGACACCCTCACCCGACAACGCTGCGAGAGAGCGAGATCGACATGGACTACCCGTTCATCTGGTTCATCCTCATCGGGGTGCTCTGGACCGGCTACCTCACCCTCGAGGGCTTCGACTTCGGGGTGGGAGCCCTCCTGCCCGTCCTCGGCGGCCGGCCGCGAGTCGGTGCTGCCGTGGAGGAGTCCGAGAAGCGCCGCCGGGTCATGCTCACCGCCATCGGGCCCCACTGGGACGGCAACGAGGTCTGGTTGCTCACCGCCGGCGGAGCGATGTTCGCGGCCTTCCCCCACTGGTACGCGTCGATGTTCTCGGCCTTCTACCTACCCCTCCTCGTGCTCCTCGTGGCCCTGATCGTGCGCAACATGGGCCTGGAGTACCGCCACAAGCGCGACGACGACACCTGGCGTCGGCGGTGGGACATCGCGATCGTCGCGGGTTCGGTCCTCGCGCCGTTCCTCGTCGGTGTCGCACTGACCAACGTCGTGCGAGGCGTTCCCCTCGATGCGGACTTCGAGTATGCCGGCTCGCTCTGGACCCTGCTCAACCTCCCGAGCCTGCTCGGCGGGGCCACCTTCGTCGCCCTCTCGGTGACCCACGGCGCGCACTTCCTCGCCCTCAAGACCGACGGGTCCATCCGCGAGGACGCCCGCCGGATCGCGTGGCAGGCGGGCCTCGTCGCCGCGGTGCTCGCGGTCCTGCTGCTCGGCTGGCTCGTCACGACCCAGGGGTCACTGGCCGTGGCCGCCCTGGCCGTCGTCGCCGCAGCCGGCCTCGTCGGGGGGCTGCTCGCGGGCCGGGCCGGACGCGAGGGACTCGCCTTCGGTGGCACGGCCCTCACCTGGGTCGCCGCCACCGCGTCCTACTTCGTCGCGCTCCACCCGGCGGTCATGCCCACAACCCTCTCGGGAGGCGCCTCGCTCACGATCGAGAACGCCGCCAGCACGACGATGACGCTGCAGATCATGACCGTCGCGGCACTGCTCTTCGTGCCGATCGTCCTGCTCTACACGGCATACACGTACTGGGTCTTCCGACGGCGTCTCTCGACCCACCACATCCCCGAGCCCGTCCTCGTGAAGTGAGCGGACGGCATACGCGATGAAGCCTTTTGACCCTCGACTGCTGCAAGCAGTCCCGGCCGCGCGACGGCCGGTGGCCGTGCTGGCCACAGTCGCTGCCCTGCAGGGTGTGGCCGCGATCGGTCTGGCCGTGTCACTGGCGCGCCTCGTGACCGACGTTGTCTCACAGGGCAACTGGCATCGCGGCGCGGTGTGGGTGGGCATCGCGTTCCTCGCGCGAGCAGCACTGGGGGTGCTCGTCGAGCGCATCGGAGCGAGCACGTCGAGCGCGATCAGCTCGGCCCTGCGCCGGCAGTTGCTCGCCCGTTGGTTGGATGCGCCAGCCGAGGGGCGGCCCGAGGCCGAGCAAGCGTCGACCCTGGCCGTGCAGGGCGCCAACGCCGTGGAGCCGTATGCCGCCCGCTACCTCCCAGCGCTCGTCGCCGGTGCCGTCGTGCCGGTGCTCGCCGTGGTTGCACTCGTCGTGGTCGACCCCCTGAGCGCGGTCATCGTCGTGGTGACGCTGCCCCTGCTGCCACTGTTCGCAGCACTCATCGGGCGGACGACACAGGACGACACGATGAGCCGGTGGCGCGCCCTCGAACAGCTCGCCGGTCACTTCGGTGATGTCATGCGGGGGCTGCCGACCCTCGTGGCGTTCGGGCGGGCACGGCGCCAGGTCGAGGTCGTGGGCGCGGTGTCGGAGCAGCACCGCGTCGCGACGATGCGCACCCTGCGGCTGGCCTTCCTGTCCTCGGCAGCGCTCGAGCTGCTCGCGACGATCTCGGTCGCCATCGTGGCGGTGTCCGTGGGCCTGCGCCTGACTCACGGATCGATGACCCTGCAGGCTGGGCTGCTCGCGATCCTCCTTGCGCCAGAGGCCTATTGGCCGATCCGCCGGGTCGGCGCCGAGTTCCACGCCGCAGCCGACGGAGCCGCCGCCATCGACACCATCCTTGAGCGTCCGGCGAGGCCTGGGGGAAGCGACTTCGTGCCCGAACTGGACACGATCCGCGGGCCGAAGGCCCCGCTCAACACGTCCAATTCGGGCACGAAGTCGGGGTTGGGGGTGGTGGCGGAGGGCGTCAGCTACATCTACCCCGGGTCGGAGCGCCTGGTGCTCGACGGCCTCCCCTTGACGGCGGGGGTCGGGCTGACGGTGGTCACGGGTGAGTCCGGGTCGGGGAAGTCGACCCTGCTCGACGTCATTGCCGGCGTGCGCACGCCCACATCGGGCGAGGTCACGACGGGGCGGGTGCACTACGTGACACAACGACCGTTCCTCCCCGACGGGACCATGGAGGAAGCGATCCGACTCGGCACCGAGCCCGAGCTCACGGAAATCGACGTGTGGGCGGCGTTGTCCCGGGTCGGGCTCGACGACTTCGTCTCGGGTCTCCCGGATGGCCTTGCCACGCCCCTCGGCGACGACGGGTTCGGCTTGTCCGCGGGACAGCGACTGCGACTGGGCCTGGCCCGGGCCGCCCTCTCCGACACCCCGGTTCTCCTGCTCGACGAACCCACGGCCCACCTCGACCGGGCCGGCACGGACCTGGTCGTCACCTTCATCCACACCTTGGCCCAGGAACGCTGCGTCATCGCGGCGACCCACTCCTCGGAGCTCGTCTCCGTCGCCGACGAGCACCTTCACCTCGGGCACGCGATGGCAGAGGCGACGTCATGAAAGGCGCGCTCGCTGGCGTGTGGGGTGGGCTCGCGCTCACCTCCGGCGTCGCCCTCACCGCGACCTCGGGCTGGCTCATCGTGCGCGCCGCCGAGCGCCCCGTCATCCTCACCCTGCTCACCGCGATCGTGGGGGTGCGCGCCTTCGGCATGGCGCGTCCCTTCTTCCGCCACCTCGAGCGACTCCGCTCCCACGACTCGGCCCTGGCGGACCTCGCGTCTGCCCGAACCGCGGTGTATGCCGCCCTCATCCCTCTGACCCCGGCTCGCCTTGGCCGTCGCTCGCGCAGCGCCGTCCTCAGCGGCGTGGTTGACGACCTCACCGACGTCGTCGAGGCCCATGTCCGAGTGCGCGTGCCCGTGCTCTCGGCCACCGTCGCCGCCCTCTTCGCTGTCCTGCTGACGGGCGCCCTGGAGCCGACCGCTGGCATCGTCGTCGCAGTCTGGATGATGATCGTGGCTCTGACCTCCCGCGTGGGGCTGGCTCTCGAACGCGACGCCCAGCCCCTCCTCTCAGCGGCGCGCGCCGAGGTGAGCCGAGCGGCAGAGCTGGTGGCGCGGCATACGCCGGAAGTGCAGGCGATTGGCGCGACGGGTGACGTCCTCGACCGCCTCGACCGGGCGCACGCCGACCTGGCCCAGGCCCTGAGTCGGCAGAGCCGCGGACGAGCCCTGGTCACGGGAGGTGTCCTCGGCCTGACCGGCGCGGCAACGGTCGTCATGGCGGCCGTGGCGACGGCCTCGGACCTTCCCCCCGCCGTCATGGCGCTCCTCGTCGTCGTGCCGGCTGCCCTGGCAGATGCCGTCCTGCCGCTCGCCGACGCGGTGCGCGCCAAGGCCCGGGCGGAGCAGGGTCGCTCACGCGTCGAGGCGCTGCTCCACCAGGAGCCCGCCGTGGGCAGCACCGGTGCGGGAACGCTGGAGTCGTCCGCACCGCACCTTCGTCTCGAGGGGATCGTCGCCGGCTGGGTCGAGGGCCGGGTCGACGTCGGACCGGTCGACCTCGACCTCCCCCCGGGCCGCCGGGTCGGACTGGTCGGCGCGAACGGATCCGGCAAGTCCACCCTGCTCGCGGTCCTCGCCCGCGCCCTCGACCCTGCTGCCGGTCGATATCTCATCGACGGTCGGGCCGTCACCGACCTGGACGCAGATGCTGTCCGCGACCTTCTCGCGATCGTCGACGATGAGCCGCACATCTTTGCCACCGACCTGCGTGCCAATCTCGTTCTGGCACAGCCGGATGCGGGCGACTCGGAAATCATCAACGCCCTGCAGGTCTCGGGTCTGGGCGCGTGGTTCGAGGGGCTGCCCATTGGTCTGGACACCCGACTGGGCGCTCGCGGGCGTGGGGTGTCCGGCGGCGAGCGTGCCCGGCTCGCGCTGGCCCGCGCGGTGCTGTCGCGGCGACCGGTCATCCTGCTCGACGAACCCGTGGCCCACCTCGACCACGCCACCGCGGTGAGCGTCATGCGTGATGTCTGGGCGGCCACCTCGGGGCGTACCGTGGTCGTCGTCAGCCACCGCCACGAGGGCCTCGACGCCGTCGACGAGATCCTCGGACTCTCACTCCCCCGCAAGGACTGATCGCTGTGCCATCCCCCTCGTCAGCTCCCCGCCTCGGTGATCTCGAGCGCGCCATCATGGAGCAGCTGTGGGAGTCAGCGGCGCGCCGGCCCGAGGGCGCGAGTGTGCGGGACGTTCTCGAGGCCCTGCCCGGGGACCGCAACCTTGCCTACACGACCGTGATGACCGTGCTCGACCGCCTGTCCAAGAAGGGACTGGTCACGCGCGAGCGCGACGGACGGGCCTGGCGCTACACCCCGGCTGGCACGCGCGCGTCGCTCACCGCCGAGACGATGCGGGCGTCCTTGGGGGACGCGAACGATCGTCGGGCGACCTTGCTGCACTTCCTCGATGGTGCGACACCCGAGGAGCTCGACGACCTGCGCGCAGCGCTCTCCGAGGTCGAGCAGCGACGCGGCTGAGGGTCGAACCTCAGCATGTACGCCCTGCTCCTCGCCGCACTCACCGTCGTCCTTGCGGGCGCTGCACCCCGGGCGATGTCCCGGCTCGTCCGCTTCCGTCGAGCACCTCGCCCTGCCCTCGTGGCCTGGCAGGCCGTCTCCCTCTCCGCCGTGCTCGCCGCGCTCTGTGCCGCTCCCGCCGCGGTGCCCTATCTCAACGAAACCACCCAGCGCTGGCTGGTCTTCGCGATCGCCGGCGCCGTGACGCTGATCGTCCTCGGCCGACTGCTCCTGTCGGGCCACCGCATCGGCACGCGCCTGCGCGCGGCCCGGGCTCGCCACCGCGAACTCGTCGACGTCCTCGCCGCACCGACCTCCTTGTCCAGCCAGGTCGAAGGGCGAGCGGACGGCATACGCGTTCTCGATCACGCCACACCGACGGCCTACTGCCTTCCGGGGCGACGATCACGAGTCGTCCTGACCCAGGGTGCGCTCGCCGCCCTCCCCGACGACGAGCTCGAGGCGGTTCTCGCCCACGAACGCGCGCACCTGCGGGGCCGCCACGACCTGCTCATCGAGTACTTCACCGTCCTGCACCACTCCGTCCCCAACCCGGTGCGTTCACCCGAGGCCCTGGGCGAGGTGCGGCTGCTCGTCGAGGCCCTGGCCGACCGTGCCGCCGTGCGCCAGTCCGGTCCGGTCACCACCGCCCGGGCGCTCATGACCCTCGCGCAGGGGCAGGCACCCGAGGCCGGACTCGGCGCCGGTGGCGACGGCACGACAGCGGCCCGGATGCGGCTCCTCGCCGCCGAACCCCTGCCCTCGCTGACCGTCGCGCTCATGTACGCGTATGCCGCAGCTGTCCTGATCCTTCCCCTCGCCCTCCTCGGCCTTGCCTGGCAGTGAGAGGCTGCGGGACATGAGCGAAGGCACGCAAGGTGGGCGGACGGCATACCGGATCTCTGTGGTCTGCACGGGCAACATCTGTCGGTCACGGATGGGTGAGTGGCTGCTGCGCGAGGCGTTCGAGGACGCGGGGCTCGACGTCGACGTGACCTCGGCCGGCACCTCGGCGGAGGAGAGCGGCAACCCGATGGACGCCCGTACCCTGGCCGTCCTGCGTCGCAACGAGCACGTCGACCGGGGCTGGGGCGAGCACCGGTCGCAGCGGTTCGCTGCTGAGGACTTCGCCGAGCTCGACCTGGTCCTCGCTGCCGATCGCGGGCACGAGCGGGCTCTGCTGCGGCTCGCGGGAACCGAGAAGGACCGCTCCAAGGTGCGGCTGATGCGCGCATTCGACCCGGAGTCGGTAGCCGCCGATGACCTCGACATGGACGACCCGTGGTGGGGCGATGACGCCTCGTTCGACCAGACCTATGCCGAGGTGCAGGCAGCGCTGCCCGGCATCGTCGACCACGTGCGCGCCAACCTCGGGCCACAGACGGGTCGCGGCTGAGGTCGGAGCGGTGCCGCTCAGGACGTGCCTTTGCTCCACCATGTGGTGCAAAGGCACTCCTCGTGGCGACGCGCGAGGACCTCGTCCTCACAAACCGGTTGTCCCGAGGATGGCCCCGCATCCATGCTGTTCACCGTCGCCGTCAGGTCGAGGCAGGGTCAAACGCGCGCTTGAGGACGTAGTCGAGGACCACGAAGTCATCCACCGTCCCGCCCACGACGTCGTCCGGGATGACGTCATTGAAGTCGACGAGGTAGATGAGGGCCGCGAGGGTCATGTGCCGTCGGGCGACAAGGGCAGCTGAGTCGCCGGCCTCGAAGGCCGATTCGCTCAACCAGTCCACGGCCTGGGCAACGAGCCCTGCCAGGGGTGCGAGGCGGGCGTCGTTCTCCACCTGGCGCAACCGCACCAGGTCCAGCAGTTCCTCGAGCATGACCGGGTCGGTGTCGAGCCGCTCGGCGAAGCGCCGGCTTCTCGCGAACGGCTCAGAGTGCAGCAGACGCCGCACGACCTCGGGGTGAACCGGCGTGGACGGGCCGGGCTCGCGGGTGGGGATGGACACCTTGGGGAGTCTAGGTCGACGCGGCACCGGGTCCCAGCCCAGCCAATGGGAGAATGCGCCCCATGGGCTCTCTCGCTGACGTCACTCCATCCATCGCGCTCGGCGCCCTCGACGGCCGCTACCGCGGCGCGGTGGCTCCTCTGGTTGACCACCTGTCCGAGCCGGCGCTCAACCGCCAACGGATCCACGTCGAGATCGAGTGGCTCATCCACCTCACCGACCGCAAGGTCGTGCCCGGGGTCCGCACGCTCACCGACGACGAGAAGGCCAAGCTGCGCCAGATCGTGACGGACTTCGGACCCGACGAGATCGCCGAGATGGCCGACACCGAGAAGGTCACCCAGCACGACGTCAAGGCGGTCGAGTACTTCCTCAAGAAGCGCCTCGCGCAGATCGCGCCCGCCGGCGACGACAGGGGCCTCGCCGAGCTCATCCACTTCTGCTGCACGAGCGAGGACATCAACAACCTGTCCTACGCCCTCATGGTGCAGGGTGCCATCGAGCAGGTGTGGCTGCCGCGCGCCAGCGCACTCGTCGAGGCCGTCTCGACCATGGCCTCCGACCTGCGCTCAGTGCCCCTTCTCTCTCACACCCATGGACAGCCCGCGACGCCGTCGACCCTGGGCAAGGAACTGGCCGTGCTGGCCTGGCGCCTGCAGCGTCAGCTCCGTCGCGTCGAGGACGCCGAGTTCCTCGGCAAGCTCAACGGCGCCACCGGCACCTACGGCGCGCACCTCGCTGCCGTGCCCGAGGCCGACTGGGAGGACATCAGCGAGACCTTCGTCGAGGGCCTCGGCCTCACGTGGAACCCGTTGACCACCCAGATCGAGAGCCACGACTGGCAGGCCGAGCTCTATGCCGACGTCGCGCGCTTCAACCGCGTGCTTCACAACCTGTGCACGGACGTCTGGACCTACATCTCGATGGGCTACTTCGCACAGGTGCGCGGTCAGGGGACCGTCGGTTCCTCGACCATGCCGCACAAGGTCAACCCCATCCGCTTCGAGAACGCCGAGGCCAACCTCGAGGTCAGCAACGCCCTCCTCGACGTCCTCGCCTCGACGCTCGTGCAGTCCCGCCTCCAGCGCGACCTCACCGACTCCTCGATGCAGCGCAACATCGGTGTCGCACTGGGCCACTCACTCCTCGCCCTCGACAACGCGACCCGCGGCCTTGCCGGACTCGACGCCGTGCCTGCCGCGATGGAGCGCGACCTCGACGGCAACTGGGAGGTCCTCGGCGAACCCATCCAGTCGGCGATGCGTGCGCTCGGCGCCCAGGGAGTGCCCGGCATGGAGGAGCCCTACGAGCGCCTCAAGGAACTCACCCGCGGCCGTCGCATCGGCCAGCCCGAGCTCGTCGAGTTCGTCCAGGGCCTCGGTCTCCCGGCGGATGTCGAGGAACGCCTCGCCGCGATGACGCCGCAGAGCTACGTCGGGATCGCCCCCGCCCTCGTGGACCACCTCGACTGACGCAGGCTCAGCGAGGGAGGCGAGCAGCTCGCCCTGTCGACTGCTAGCTCGGCTTCAGGATCCTGTCGAGCACGTCCGCGACCGTCCGACCATCGAGCTCTCGGGCAATCGCCGCCTGCACATCGTCATAGACATCGCCGAGCACCGGGCGGATGCCTGCACCAACCGGACATTCCGGATTGGGCGCGTGCGGGTGCAGGGCGAACGGGCGCTCCTCGCCGATGGCGTCAGACACCTGCTTCAGCGTGATCATCTCGGCCGGCCGGCCCAACGCCCAGCCGCCACCGGGCCCTCTCCCGACGACCTGCACGAGGCCCGCGTGCCGCAGGGGCGCCAGCTCTCGCCTGACCTGGACCGGATTGCTGGCAAGGCTTGAGGCAATCTCCGCCGAGGTCAGCTTCGTACGACCGCGGCGCGCCGCCAGCTCAAGCCAACACAGCGCATGAACCGCTGTGGACAGGTGACTGCTGACGCTCATCTGGCCATCCTTCCAGTGATCGAGGGCGCACTCCTTGCCCCGGGTCATAACGCCTGAGTAATGTGTAACTTCTCATGTTACCTATTAGGAGTTGTCGTGAGCGACCCACACCGTCCAGGTTTCTCGTCCTCGCCCGTGGTCGAGTTGCGCCAATACACCCTGCGACCCGGGACTCGAGACACCCTCGTGGGCGTCTTCGAGGAGCATCTCGTGGACGGACAGGAGGACTGTGGGATGGCCATCGGGAGCGTCTGCCTCGATGAGGCGGACCCTGACCGCTTCGTCTGGATGCGTGGCTTCACCAACCTCGAACAGCGCACCGAGGCACTGGGGGGCTTCTACCTCGGTCCGGTGTGGGGCAAGCACCGCGACGTCGCCAACGGCACGATGATCGACAGCGACGACGTGCTCATGCTCAGGCCGACCGAGCCTGCGCATCCGCCGGCCCAGCCGCGAAACGACCTCGGCGGGCCCACCGACCGCATCCACCTGTCGGTCTACACCTACGCCCCGGACCATGTACTCGACACCCACCTCAGCACCGATTTCCACGAGGAGCTGGAGTCCCTGCTCGGCGTACCCGTGGACACCTGGCGCTCTCACTGCGGGCCGAACGGATTCCCGCAACTTCCGGTGCGCGACGATCACGCGTTCGTCTGGGCCGCGACGTTCGCCGACGCCGAACAGCGACAGGAGGCCCTCCAGCGGTTCCGCGATTCCGGCCGTCGCGACGACCTGCTGAGTCACGGCTCGCCCGTCGGGATCCAAGAGCTGAACCTGCGCCCCACCCGACGATCCCGCCATCCCCACCCCAACGCCCCACCCCTCTGACCCGGCCGGTCGAGAGTAGACAGATTCCCGCCTCCAGATAACGGAGGCGGGAATCTGTCCACTCTCGACGGTTTGAAGCGTCGGGTATGCCGGCTGGCTGGCCGGGGTTTTCAAGGGTTCAGACGGTGACCGGACCCTGAGGGGTCTCGAAGGTCACCGACAGGATGCCCGGGTTTCCGCGGGGGGCGATGAAGTTGAACTCGACGTCGGCGGGGACGTAGTCCTCATCGACACCGACCCACTCGCGCACGCGCTCAGGGTCGCCAGCGATCTCGAGCGAACGCAGGGCCACCTTGGTGGCGCCGACACCGGACGGGTGCTGCGTGCCTTCGGCCCACTGGACGAAGAACGGTAGTTGTGGGTCCGACTGCAGACCCTTGACGCCGAGCTGCTGCCACCGCAGTTCGACACCGTCGGGTCGGTGGCGGTTGCCCGTGACCGACTCCCGGCCGAGGCGCTGCTCCTGCTGGGTGATGTCGTCGACGCTCACGACCCACCCGAGCCAGCCACCGCCGGCCAAGGAACGGGCCCGCACGACCTGGCCGAAGGGGGCCTTGTCGGAGGCCGGGTGGTCGAGCACCTCGACAACTTCGAGATAACGGTCACCGAGGAGAGGAAGGATGACGTTGCGCGTCCCGAAGCGCGGGTGCACACCCCCGTCGACGGCTGCTACCCCGAGCTGCTCGGCCAGACGTCCGGCCGTGGCTCGCGCCCCGTCGTTCTCTGCGGCATAGACAACATGGTCGACTCGCATGCCGATAATCGTGACACACCCCAAGGGGTGCTCTTGACACGGGTGGGGCTGAGGGGGAAGCAGGGGCTCCCGGGGGGGCCCATACGTCACTGGGCGCGCTGCCTCAGCGCTTCGTAGACGACGATCGCCGCGGCCGCTGACGCGTTGAGTGAATTCACCTGACCATGCATGGGGATGCGAACCTGCAGGTCAGCCGCCCGGAGCGCTTCATGGGTCAGTCCGAACTTCTCGGTGCCCACGGCGATGGCCACACCTCCCCTGAGGTCGGCGTCGGTGTGCAGCGTCTCGGTGCCGGGGGTCGTCGCGATGAGGCGTATGCCGCCCTCCCGCAGCCAGGCGATCGTCTCACCGAGCGTGGCGCTCGCCACCGGGATCGAGAAGACCGTGCCCTTGGAACCGCGCACGACGTTGGGGTTTCCCCAGTCGGTGACGGGGTCGACGGCGATGACGGCATCGACGCCGGCGGCATCGGCGGTGCGCAGCATCGCGCCGAGGTTTCCGGGCTTCTCCAGACCCTCACACACGAGCAGCAGTGGCGCGGAAGGGAGTTCGAGGTCGGCCAGCACGGCGTGGACGGCGGGAACCAACGCGATGAACCCGTCCGGACCCTCGCGATAGGCGACCTTCTCGAACGCCGACCGCGAGACCTTGATCGTCTCCACGCCCGAGGCGCGCACGTCATCGACGACTCGCAGCTGCTCCTCGGCATCGAGCATGAGCTCCGGCGCATAGAACAGCGTCCGTGGTCGCACACCCGCATCGAGCGCCAGCCCCAGCTCCTCGAAGCCCTCGACGACGGTCACCCGGGCCTCGTCGCGCGCACGGCGACGACGCAACGCCACGAGCTGCTTGAGGCGAGGGTTGGCAGGTGAGGTGATCTCGAGATCGGGACGGGACGGCATACCCGTCATTCTTCCTTGCGTCGCCGGATGCGGTCACACCCTCAGAGCTTGGCGTGACGCGCCCGAGCGAAGGAGTACAGGCCGTAGGCCGCGATACCGAGCGCAACCAACGTCAACAGATAGGGCCCGAAAGGCTGGTCGCGCAACTCCTTGAGAGCAGCATCGAGCCCGCCGGCCTCGGACGCGCGCGATGACGCTGCAGCCCCGATGAAGAGCGATCCCGCGACGGCGAGGGCAACGCCCTTGGCCACGTAGCCCACGCGACCGAAGCGCACGACCCAGTCGCCCGGGTGGCGCTCGAGATCATCGAGGAAGGCCTTCGTCCAGCCCTTCCACGCGTGGTAGCCAGCCACGGCGAGGATCGCGAGCCCGACGAGGCCGACGAGGACGCGTCCGCCCGGGTTGGACATCAGCGACCCCGTCAGCGAGTCCGCCTGCTTCTCGTCGCTGCCACCAGTGCCCTGGGTGACCTTGAACGCCGACCAGGCGAAGAAGGCATACATGACCCCCTTGCCCGCCGCCTTGGCGCGGTGCCGCAGCTCGCCGTGGCGTCCGACCACCACTTCGGTGACCTCCCACACCGCGAGCAGGAAGAAGCCGACGACGGCCAGCCACAGGAGGAACGGACCGGTGGTTCCGCCGGCGACGGTGGCGAGCGCACCCGACTTGTCGGCGCTACCGGAGCCGCCACCGAAGCCCCACGCCACATTGAGGGCGATCCAGCCGATGAGGAGGTGGATCACGCCGCTCATGGCATAGCCGAGCCGGGCGCCCTTCTCGACGATGTCGTTGTTGCCGATGTTCCGGGCGGTGTCGTGCGCTGCGATGGTCACAGGAGTGATTGCAACACGGGCACGAGGCCGTCGTCGTCCACATCAAGAGTGGTCTCGTCCGCGACCGCCTTGACCTCGTCGGGCGCATTGCCCATCGCGACTCCGCGCGCGGCCCAGTGGAGCATCTCGAGATCGTTGCGCTGATCGCCCACGGCGACCGTGTATGCCGGTTCCACACCGAGGTGGCGCCGCACCAGTTCCAGCGCGGAGCCCTTGCTCACGCCCTCGGGGTTGATGTCGAGCCAGGCCGTGAACCCGACGGCGTAGTTGACGCCGTGCAGACCGATGCGTTCGGCGAGGGCCATGAAGTCCTCGGCCGTGCCCGCCGGGTCGCGGAAGGTCACACGGGTGACGGGGTGGGCGAGGAGCTCGTCCCACGGCACGATGCGCTGCTCACCACCGAGCTCGCCGTCGGGGAAGGGGGCGCTGACCTTGAAGCCCACCCCGAGCTCCTCGACCGCGACGACGGCCTCGGGCCAGGCGTCCTTCAACAGGTTGAGGGCGGGCGCCGCGTCGAACGTCACGGCCTCGGTGATCTCGTAGCCTCCCGCGACCGCAGGATCGAGACGCAGGGTGACAGCGCCGTTGGAGCACACGGCATACCCGGTCTCGATCCCGAGCAGGGCGAGGATCGGCATCGTCGCGACGATCGAGCGACCGGTCGCGATCGTCACGTGGTGGCCAGCGTCCGCGACCGCGCGCACGGCGTCACGAACCACCGGTGACATCTCGCCGGCGTGGTTGATCGTCGTGCCGTCGACGTCGAGCGCGACGAGGTGTGGGGTGAGCGTCATGCGGCCAAACCTATCGATGCCCGGGGACGGGCGAGTCAGCCGCGTTCCTGCCCCAGCTTCCAGTAGCCGGAGAACAGGACCTGGCGCCGGTCGACACCCACGCCCTTGACGAGATGGCGACGGCCCTCGGTGACCATCCCCGACTCGCCGCAGATCCACGCGTAGTCGAGTTTGCCGAGGTTCGCGTCGCGCAACGCCGGCAGGACGACCGATCCCGGGACACCGTCCGTGCGCACGTGCACCGTGACCTCGGCTCCGCCGAAGGCGTATGCCGCGAGGATGGCTGTGTCGGCCACCTCCACGTGGATCGTGGCTCGGTCGAGAACCGTCGGATGCGCGTCGACGATGGCGGCGAGGGCCGGGAGTGCCGTCTCGTCGGCGACGAGCAGCATCGAGCCATCGCACTCGTGACCACGGAAGAGGGCCCCACCGGAGCGGAACCCGACGCGGTCACCCACCTGCGCGGCGCAGGCCCACGCGGAGCCGGGACCGGAGTCTGCCCCTGACTCGCAGTGCGTCACGATGTCGACGTCAATGGTGCGGTTGACGGCGTGGTGGGCGCGGACGGTGTACCAACGCAGGTCCGGGCGGTCGGCTTCGGGCATGTCGGCGATGGCCGCGCGCACGTTCTCGCGCGAACCGTCGGGGAGGGTGAGCGCGGCACCGGGGCGCGGCATGAGGAGCCCGAAGTACTCGTCGCAGCCGACGAGCCGGAAGTCGCCGAAGGCCTCTGCGGAGAAGGTGATTCGGCGCATGCCACCACCGAGGTCGCTCACGGCGGCGACCGTCATCTCGAACTGCGAGTCCCCGTCGCGATAGATGGGCGATGCCATGGTGAGACGGGCATAGGCGGTGGCGGCCTTCATGGCGACCCGGTCGAGAACGGTCATGACTTCTCTCGCTTCCTGCGGTGGGGGATGACGACGGGGTCACCGGTGGTCGGGTCGGCGACGACGGACGCCGCGATCCCGAAGACCGACTCGATGACCTCTGGGGTGACGATCTGGGCGGGCGCGCCCTCGGCGACGATCGCGCCGTCGCACATGGCGACGAGGTGGTCGGCGTAGCGGGCAGCCATCGCGAGGTCGTGCAGGACCATGACGACGGTCGTGCCCTCGGTGGCGTTGAGGTCCCGGACGAGCTCGAGGACGTCGATCTGGTGGGCGATGTCGAGGAACGACGTCGGCTCGTCGAGGAGCAACACCTGGGTGCGCTGCGCGAGGGCCATCGCGATCCACGCGCGCTGACGCTGTCCGCCGGAGAGGCTGTCGACGGGGATGCCCGCGAGGTGGACGAGTTCGGTGACCTCGAGGGCGCGGGCGACGACCGACTCGTCCTCACGAGACCACTGCTTGAAGAGTCCGTGGTGCGGGTGCCGCCCGCGCTCGACGAGTTCGGCGACGGTGATGCCCTCGGGGACGATCGGCTGCTGCGGGAGCAGCCCGAGCCGCTTGGCAACCTCCTTGGTGGGGAGGTCGCCGATGACGTTGCCGTCGAGGAGGACCCGACCGGCAGTCGGTGACAACAGGCGCGAGAGTCCCCGCAGCAGCGTCGACTTGCCGCAACCGTTGGGTCCGACGATGGCGGTCACCTGACCAGTGGGCACGGCGAGGTCGAGGCCCTCGACGATGACCCGCCTGTCGTAGGCGAGCGTGAGGGACTCCGCGGTGAGAGTGGCGGTCATGGCTACTTCTCCTGGATCGATCGGCGCCCGGCGATGAGCAGCCAGACGAGGACGGGGGCGCCCGCGAGGCCGGTGACGACGCCGACGGGGTAGGCAGTGCCCGGGTTGGCATAGGCGCTCACGTAGTCGGCGGCGAGCACCATGGCGGCCCCGACGAGCGCCGCGGCCGGAATGGACGTGCGCCCGCGCGTGAGGCGTCGCGCGATCGGACCGCTGAGGAAGCCGACGAACGCGATCGGTCCACACACGGCGGTGGCCGACGCGGTGAGCAGGACGACGAGGGCGGTGATGAGGATCCGCAGCCGATGGGCGCGGACCCCGAGGCCGGCGGCCAGGTCGTCGCCGAGGCCGAGCACGCCGAGCTGCCGGGTCACGATGGTGAGGAGCGGCAGGCCGACGAGGACGACGACACCCAGGCGAGCGATCTCCCCCCACGAGACCGAGCCGAGGCTGCCGGTGAGCCAGACGAGGGCGTCCTGTGCACGATAGATGTCGGCGCGCAGCAGGACCCAGTGCACGACCGAGCTGAGGACGGCGGCGAGGCCCACCCCCACGAGGATCATCCGCCCCGTGGCCGCTCCCCCACGGCCGGCGAAGCCGTGGATGGTGACCGCGACGGCAACCGCACCGGCGAATGCGACGAGAGCGACCGGCATACCCGTCCATCCGAGCAGGACCACGGCGAAGACGGCGGCGGCGCTGGCCCCGAGATTGATTCCGAGCACGTCCGGGCTCGCGAGCGGGTTGCGGAGCATGGACTGGAACGCCGCACCCGCCGAGGCGAACGCCGCGCCCGCGAGGACCGACATGCAGGCGCGAGGAAGCGTGGACTCCATGAAGATGAACGACGCACCCGGGATCGTCGTCCCGGAGATCATGCGTATGCCGTCCACGAACGACACGCGGTAGTCCCCGAGGAGCGCTCGGGTTAGGAACAGAGCGACCACGAGGGCACTGAGTCCGAGCAGGAGCAGGAGCTGCCGCCGACGCACGCCGCGACGCACGGCGCGCAGCGTGGCAACCGTCGACTCGGACTCGGCGAGGGAGATCGCGCTCATGCGGGGTCCCCGCGAAGTATCTGGGGGAGCGCAGCGGCGGAAGAACTTCGTGGGGTGCTCATGCGACGTTCATCCTCCGGACCAGGGCGATGAGGAACGGGGCGCCGACGACGGCACACACGATGCCGGCTTGGACCTCGCTGGGCGCAGCGACGACACGACCGATCGTGTCGGCGACGACGACGAGGACGGGGCCGGCAAAGAGGGTGCCGAGCAGGATGCGGCGATGATCGGGCCCGACAAGGGCTCGCACGACGTGAGGGACGACGAGGCCGACGAAGGCGATCGGACCCGCCAGAGCCGTGGCGGCCGCGGCGAGCAGGATCGCGCCGGTGGCTGCGAGGAGCCGGTGGA
This sequence comes from Knoellia pratensis, assembly GCF_042666395.1. Classification (NCBI taxonomy): domain Bacteria; kingdom Bacillati; phylum Actinomycetota; class Actinomycetes; order Micrococcales; family Intrasporangiaceae; genus Knoellia; species Knoellia pratensis. The sequence continues at coordinate 142,951 of NZ_JBHTDJ010000001.1, forward strand.
CGAGCACGCGCTGGCCGAGACCGCGCGCAAGGTCGTCACCCAGGGCCACGGTGTTGAGGAGGGAGCCGGACGCGAGCGACAGCCCAAAACCGACCAGCAGGAAGGGTGCGACGTCGAGGATGATCCCGGCCTCGCGGCCTGCGACCGAGCCCACCTGCCAGAAACGGAAGACGTCGAGAGCGCCCTGGTCGGAGACGAGGATGGCGCCGACGATGCTCGTCGAGGTCGCCATGACAGCGGCGCCTGCGAGGGCCATCGTCACGGGCTGGGCCCGCACGGGCGCGAGCAGGGCGAGGAGCTGGACGACGATCGCGGTGACCACGGCTCCGATGAGGGCGAACCAGACATAGCCGCCGACGCTCGAGAGCGCGAAGAGCTTGATGCCGATGACGACGGCGAGCGCGGCTCCGGAGTTGATGCCGAGGATGCCCGGTTCGGCGAGCGGGTTGCGGGTGAGGCCCTGGAGGACGACACCGCAGATGCCGACGGAGGCCCCCACGACGAGGCCGATGAGGGTGCGGTCGATGCGGGAGTCGACGATGCCGCTGACCTGCTCCGTGACGGGCTTGCCGAGCAGGGCCGCGACGATGTCGGACGGCGCGACCGACTGGGTGCCGATGAGCAGCGACAGGGCTGCGGCGGCCCCGACTGCGAGAGCGCCACCGAGGACGATCACGGCGACGGGCACGCGACCGCCCCGGCTCACCTTCCCTGAGAGGTGAGCCGGGGCCGCCGGCTGGGGATCCTGCCTACCGGGCGCAGTGGTGGCCCGGATCGTCACTGAGCCGGAGTTCCGTCCACGGCCGAGGCGATCTTGGGCAGGAACTTCTCGAGCGCGACCGGCATCGAGAGCGGTGACGGCGAGGACATCGTCAGGGCCGTGGCGTTGTCGGCGCTCGCGACGTAGTGGTTGCTCTTGAGGGCCGGGATCTGGCCGAGCAGCGGGTGCGCCTTGAGCTGGGCGACCTGCTTGGGGTCGTCCACGTAGAAGATCAGCGCGTCGGCGGTGAGGGTCGAGGACTTCTCTGCCGACAGGTTGGCGCTGAACTGGTTGTTGCCCTTGCTGAGCGTCGTGACGGTCGGGGCGTCGACCATGCTGAAGCGGCGAAGGATCTGCGGGCGCAGGTCGTGGGTGGTGTAGAGGCTGACGACGGAGAGGTCGGTCGGCGTGAACCAGGCCCAGGCGGCGGACTTGCCCTTGATCTGGGGGTACTTCGCGACGGCGTCGTCGATCAGCTTGTTGGTGTCAGCGGCGATCCTGGTCGCGGCGCTCGAGCGACCGAGGGCCTGGCCGACGACCTTGAGGCTGTCCTCCCACGACGTGCCCCAGGCCGCGCCCGGGTAGGCCACGGTCGGCGCGATCTTGGAGAGCTTGTCGTAGTCCTCCTGCGTGATGCCGGAGTTGACTCCGAGGATGAGGTCCGGCTTGGTCGCCGCGATCTTGTCGAGCGGGATGCCAGCCGTGTCGTCGTAGCGGGTGATGTCGGCCGTGGCGTCGAGCTTGGCGACACCGGCGTCGAACCAGTCGGTCGAGCCCTTGGCGTTGCCGCCCCAAGTGATCTTGGTGGCGCCGACGGGCAGGACACCGAGCGAGACGACGATGTCCTGGTCGTTCCAGCCGACGGTGGCCACGCGCTTGGGCTCGGCGGCGATCGTGGTCTCACCGAAGGCGTGCTTGATCGTCGTGGGGAAGGCGTCCTTGTCCACGGCGGTCGAGGTGGAGGTCGCCGGGTCGGCGTTCGCCTCCGATGTCGGGCCGGTGGAGCAGGCGGTGAGGGCGAGCGCGGCGACGCCGGAAGCGGCAGCGGCGACGAGGGAGCGGCGTGTGAACATCAGGCCTTCTGGGGTTTCGGGGCCGCGCAGGGGAACGCAGCGACAAGGTCAGTAAGGCCAACCTAATTTAGGTAAGCCTCACCTTGTCAAATCCTGTCCACGGCCTGCCCCCCATCCCGCGGCCTACCGCACCGAAGGTGGGGCGATCACCCGCCTTACGGTGCGGTAGGTCCGCCGCAAGCTCGACTCAGGTGGCGTGGACCAGGCCTGTCTGATGCTGAGTCGACCCTGCGTCTGCAGGAGCGAGCGCTGGTAGAGCCGTGCGGCGGCGCGGACGATCAGCCCGGCCGTGAGCAGGAGGATGGCCAGGGCGACCAGTGCCTGCCACCACGGGGCCGTCCCCTCGAGCACGCGCATCGGCATGATGATCGACGAGAACGGCGGCACGAACGACAGCACCGTCTTGGCGGTCCCGTCGACGAGCAACGCGGCAAAGAACATCGCCATCGTCAGCATGGTGAGCGGCGTGGAGGTCGACTGGACGTCCTCGGTGCGACTGGCCAGGGCGCCGGCGACGGCCCAGAGGCACGCGACGAGCCCGAAGCCGACGACGAAGAAGATGACGAACCACCCGACGGCCCCGGAGATCATCGGCAGGAAGCGGTCGTACTCGGTGAACGTCAGCCCGATCAGCCCCACCCCGACGAAGAGCGCCATCTGTGCGAAGGCGAGGGCGAGGTTGCCCATGACCTTGCCAGCGAGCAGCTCACGCACCGAGATCTTGGTCGTGATGATCTCGACGATGCGGCTGGCCTTCTCCTCGACGACGCTGTTGGCGAGCGCCAGTCCAAAGGTGAACGAGGCGAGGTAGAACATCATCGCCAGCGCGAAGCCGACGGCCTTGGCCACACCTGCGCGGTCGGCGTCGCCTTCGAGAATGCCTGTGGTGACGTCCGATCCGCGCGTCAACTCGGTGACCGTGGTCCCGGCCGCAGCGGAGTTCGTGTTGAGAGTGGCATCCCGGATGGCGTCGGTCGCGGCGCTCGTCAGGTCACCGGGGACCTCGTCGCGCCCGGTGAGGATCCACCCGTCGTCGCTCTGGTGGAGCCACGCCGTGGCGTCGTCGTCCTTCACTGCTGCGGAGGCGGCGGCGTCGTCCCCGACCGTCGTCAGCTTCACCGTCGTCTTGTCGTCGGCGGCCTCGGCGGCCGACTTGACCTCCCGCGCCATCTGCTGCGCCGCGCTGGAACTCGTGACGACGGCATACTCCGTCGCCTTGCTCGCGACGAACGCCTGCACGCCGAACACGGCGGCCAGGATGGCGATGAGTCCGAGCGTGCCGAAGACGAAGGCGCGGTCGGTGAGCTTGCTGACGATCTCGCGGCGAGCCACGATCATCCACGCGGTCGACTTCATGCCGTCACCTCACGGTAGATCTCGGACAGGGCAGGAACTTGGCGGGTGAAGTCGAGGACGTCGCCCCGGTCAACAGCCGCGCGCAACAATGCGGGTCGGGCGCGTTCGTCGGTGAACTCGAGGAGCGCGGTGGTCCCGGCGACGTCATGGACGTGTATGCCGGCCAGGTCGCGAAGCCATCCCGCGTCACCTCCCAGCGTGATCCGGTAGCGCTCCGTCCCGCGGTTGCGGAGCTCATCAACCGTGCCGGCCGCGACGACGCGACCCTTGGACAGGACGACGAGTCGGTCGCAGAGGCGTTCGACGAGGTCGAGCTGGTGGGAGCTGAAGAGGACCGGGATGCCGCGCGCAGTGTGCTCGCGCAGGAGGGCGACCATGGAGTCGACGGCCTGCGGGTCGAGGCCCGAGAACGGCTCGTCGAGGATCAGGGCCTGGGGCTTGGTCATGAGCGCGGCGATGATCTGGACGCGTTGCTGGTTGCCGAGCGAGAGCTTCTCGACCTTCTCGCCGAAGCGGTCCTCGAGGCCGAAGCGAGCGAGGTTCTCCATGACCGCAGCCTTTGCGTCACCGGGCTTCATGCCGGAGAGCTCACCGAGGTAGACGAGCTGGTCGAGGACCTTCTGCTTGGGATAGAGGCCGCGCTCCTCGGGCATGTAGCCGACACTGCGACGGTCGGCCGCCGTCATCGGGCGCCCGTCCCATCGGACCTCACCGGCATGGGTCGCGAGCAGCCCCATGATCATCCGCATGGTCGTGGTCTTGCCCGCTCCGTTGCCACCGACGAACCCGGTCATCAGACCACCCGGGACCGTGAAGCTCACATCGTCCACGGCTTTGAGGTCGCCGAACGACCGGCTGAGCCCGTCGACCTCGATGAGTGCTTGGTGCCCTCTGACTGTCATGGCCACAACGCTAGGTGGAGCCTTCGGGGTCCGGATCAGCCGAGCGGGTGACTGCCGCTCTCCGTCGGACGGATGAGACCCACCTCGTAGGCGAAGACCACGGCCTGGACCCGGTCGCGCAGATGGAGCTTGGCCAGGCAGTTGGACACGTGGGTCTTGATGGTCGCCTCGCCGAGGAAGAGGTCGGCGGCGATCTCGGCGTTGGAGCGACCGCGACCCATGAGGGTGAGGACCTCGAGCTCGCGATCGGTGAGGCGCGAGATCTGGTCGGCCGAGCCGAGGGAGGTCGATCCGTTGGTGGGTGTCGTCGGCGCACCAGCACCTGCCCCGACCATGGCCGCGATGACCCGCGTCGTCACCTCGGGCGCGAGGAGGGCGTGCCCACCGGCGACCGAACGGATCGCGTCGACGAGCTGTTCGGGGTCGGAGTTCTTGAGGAGGAAGCCGCTTGCCCCGGCACGCAGTGCGTCGAACAGGTAGTCGTCGCGGTCGAACGTCGTGAGCATGACCACCCGCCCGAGGTCGGCGGCGACGATCGCGCGGGTCGCCTCGATGCCGTCCATCACCGGCATCTGCACGTCCATGAGGATCACGTCGGGCGCGAGCTCACGGGCGGCCGCGAGGGCGAGTTCGCCGTTCTGCACGTCACCGACCACCTCGATGTCGTCCTCGACGGAGAGCATCATCGTGAACCCGGAGCGCACAAGGTGCTGGTCGTCGACGATGAGCACGCGGATCGGCGCTGCCGAGTCAAAGGCACGGAACTCAGACATCGGCGACATCACACTCCCCCAGCGGAATTCGCACCCGCACACGGTATCCACCCGTGGGCCGGACACCGATCTCGACCGTCCCCTTGTGCGAGGCCGCGCGCTCGCGCATGCCGAGCTGGCCGAGTCCGGAGCCCGAGGTCCCGACTCGCGCCCGCCCGTTGTCGAGCACCTCGACCTCCGCGTAGGCGGTGCCGCCCGGGGCGTCCTCGACCACCCGCACGACGACGTCTGAGGTCGTCGCGGTGGAGTGCCGGGTGATGTTGGCCAGGGCTTCCTGGGTGATCCGGTAGAGCGTCAGGGCGATCGGTGGGGCGACGCGGGCATGCGCACCTTGGCGCGTCTCGACCAGCTCGTATGCCGTCGTCAGGCCGTTCGCGGTGCGCTCGGCGATGAGGTCGGGCAGGTCCGTGAGCGTCGGCTCGGGACGGCGCGAGGGCTGCGGTGCTACGCCGTTCGCGCGCTGGGCCCGAGTTTCGTCATCGGTGTGTGCCTGGTCGACGTCCGCCGTCTCCTGGATGTCGCGCAGGGTTCCCAGGAGGCTGCGCATCTGCGAGACGGCGTCACGCGAGGTCTCCTCGATCTGGCCGAGAGCCTTGGCCGCCTCGTCGGGACGCTTGTCGATAACCCGTCGCGCCGCCGCAGCCTGGATCCCGATGACGGAGACGTGGTGCCCGACGACGTCATGGAGCTCGCGGGCGATGCGCAGCCGCTCGTCGACAACCGCACGGCGCTTCAACGAGTCGGCCTGACGAGCGATCGTCTCGGCCTGCTCCTCAAGGCGGGCCCGCTGACGTGCTCCTCGCCAAGCGATCTGCCCGACGAGAATCGCTCCGACGAAGTAGAAGGCGTTGATCGCGATCGTTGTCGCGACCGCTCCGACCGTGGGGCTGAACCACCCGTCAGCACCGTCCGCGCGCGCGTCCTCGGTCATCTCGGCAAGGCCGCCACCGAGGGCGAGCTGCCAGCCCACCCACAACAGCATGAAGACGGTGATGCCTGCGACGACGAGGAGGGCCGAGCGCCGGTGTCGGGCGTAGGCCACAGCGGCATAGATCGCGACGAAGTAGACGGTCTGCAGGGCGAGCTGGGCCATGACCATCGGCATCGTGACGCCGACGATGAACATGTGGGCGGCGGCCAGCACTCCGACGAGGATCGGGTGCTGCCGCCGCCAGACCATGAGCATTGCGCCCGAGATGATCGCGGCCCACTGCACCCACAGAGGCTGCCCCCCGGCGTGGATCTCGGTGACGCTGCGGGCCAGCTCGAGGAAGAGGATGCCGACGATCGAGAGCACAACGCCCACGAGCCAGTCGCGCCGCCCGATCGGTGGCGCGGGCCGTTCCCAGTCGTCGTCGATCGCAAAGAACTCGCCGACGAGAGTCGACAGCGAGCGGCGGGCGGACGGCATACCCCTCAGCCTAAGGACGGAGACACCATCGGCGGATCCGTCGCTCGACGGAGCGGACGTCAGGCGGGCGTGAGGACGTCGAGCCCGATGAACGGGCGCAGCGCCGCTGGCACGACGATGGAGCCGTCGGCCTGCTGGTGGTTCTCGAGGATCGCGACGAGCCAACGCGTGGTGGCCAGCGTGCCGTTGAGCGTCGCGACGATGTCCGTGCCGCCACCCTCGACGCGGTAGCGGGTCTTGAGGCGACGCGCCTGGAACGTCGTGCAGTTGGACGTCGACGTCAGCTCGCGGTGGCGGCCCTGGGTGGGGACCCACGCCTCGCAGTCGAACTTGCGCGCGGCCGGGCCACCGAGGTCCCCGGCTGCGGTGTCGATGACGCGGTAGGGCAGCTCCATGAGGTCGAGCATCTCCTTCTCGAACGCAAGGAGCTTCTGGTGCTCGTCATTGGCGTCCTCGGGACGGCAGTAGACGAACATCTCGATCTTGTTGAACTGGTGCACGCGGATGATGCCTCGGGTGTCCTTGCCATAGCTCCCGGCCTCGCGGCGGTAGCAGGTCGACTGGCCGGCGAACCGGATCGGGCCCTTGGCCAGGTCGATGATCTCGTCGGCGTGGTAGCCCGCGAGCGCCACCTCGCTCGTGCCCGTGAGGTAGAGGTCGTCGGCCTCGAGGCGATAGACCTCGTCGGCGTGGTGGTCGATGAAACCGGCGCCGGCCATGACCTCGGCCTTGACGAGGGTCGGCGTGATCATCGGGACGAAGCCGGCCTCGATGGCGCGCTGCATCGCGAGCTGGAGCATGGCCATCTCGAGGCGCGCGCCGACTCCCTTGAGGAAGTAGAAGCGTGAGCCCGACACCTTGGCGCCGCGCTCCATGTCGAGAGCCCCCAAGCCTTCGAAGAGGGTGAGGTGATCCTTGGGCTCGAAGCCCTCGGCAGCAAAGTCGCGGGGCGTGCCGATCTCTTCGAGCACGACATAGTCGTCCTCGCCACCGACCGGGACCCCGTCCTCGATGACGTTGCCGATGCTGCGCTGGAGGGTCGCGAGCTCCTCGGCGGCCCCCTCGGCGGTGGCCTGGTTCTCCTTGACCTGGGTGGAGATCTCCTTGGTGCGCGCGAGGAGGGCCTGCTTCTCCTCGCCCTGGGCCTGGGCAACCTGCTTGCCCATCGCCTTCTGCTCGGCGCGCAGTTGCTCGAAGGCCGTGAGGCTGTTGCGCCGCTTCTCCTCCGCGGCCAGGACGGCGTCGACGACGGACTCGTCCTCACCCCTGGCACGTTGCGAGGCGCGCACTCGGTCGGGGTTGTCGCGGAGCAGCTTGAGATCAATCACCGGCCCAGCCTATCGAGGTGCGCCAAGTGCCCTTGTCACCGTGACGGCACTCTGCTCCCGATGTGATGCAGGACGCGCGATATGCCGCGCGTTCTGCAACACACCCGTCGGGGCGCAGCGCGCCGACCGCCGCCGAAGCGCGGCTCGGTCAGAGTTAGGTCCCACAGATCGCGGGCTCTTGGCCGCGTTCTGTGGGACGTAGATCTCGAAGTCCTAGGTGCGGGCGTCGGCGCGGCGCCTCGACTGCTCGCCGCGCTCCTGCCAAGCCATCGCCCACGGCGCAGTGAAGCCGTGAAGGTAGACCGAGACGACCACCGTGAACGCGACCACTGACCAGAGCCAGCGGACCTCGGGGAAGTCGGCGTGCGTGGCGGCATACGCCAGATAGAACAACGAGCCGATGCCGCGCACACCGAAGAGCGCCGCCACGACCCGCTCGCGTTTGTCGAAGCCCTGCAGCCCACGAGAGCGGCGGTGCCCGATGAAGGACGCCAGGCCGGCCAAGGGGCGAATGACGAGCAGCAGCGCCAGGGACAGCACCACCCCCTGCCCGTCAAGGTTCGCGAGCAGCCCGTTCGTCAGCGCCATCCCGAGGACGAGCAGGACGACGAGAGTCAGCAAGCGCTCGAGTCGCTCGATGACTTCGTGCATGTCGTGGTGGTACGAGTGGGCGCGCTCGAAGCTGCGGATCGCCATGGCGCACGTGAAGACCGCGAGGAACCCGTAGCCGCCGACAACCTCGGCGGCGCCATAGGCCGCGAGCAGGGCCGCGATGGCGACGAGCGGCTCACCCGTGGCAGCGAACCGCAGGTCCTCGGACCGAGCCGTGAACGCCAACCGGGTGATGGCCCAGCCAATCGCGACCCCCACCGCGACACCGAGGGCGATCTTGCCGATCCCCTCCCAGGCGACCCAGTGCGCGCCCCACTCCGAGAACGCACCGACCGTGGCGAGCAGGATCGCGGCATGGACGAACGGGAAGGCCAGTCCGTCATTGAGCCCGGCCTCGCTCGTGAGGGCGAAGCGCACCTCGTCCTCCTCGTCCACCTGTTCCGCGTCACCATCGGCAGTGTCGGCAGCGTTGGGCCCTCCGACCTGAACGTCGGAGGCGAGCACCGGGTCAGTGGGCGCCAACGCGGCTCCCAACAGCAACGCAGCGGGGGCGGCCACACCAAACGGCCCCCACGCGAGCAAGGCCACCCCGGCGATGGTCAGCGGCATGGCGACTCCGAGCAGGCGCCACGTCGGCGACCAGCTGCGCCACGACCCCCGGTCTCGGAAGCTCAGCGGCCGGTCCAGCGCGAGCCCCACACCCATGAGCGAGACGAGCACCGTGAACTCAGTGATGTGGGTGATGGCCGACCCGTGCGAGACGGGGTCGAGGTCGAGGTCGCGGAACCCCGGGAGCAGCCCGACGACCAGTCCGAGCGTCACGAGAACCATCGGGGCGTTGACCCGCCACCGGTCAAGGACGGGGGGGAGGATGACGGCGAGGAAGAGCGCGAGCCCGAGGGCGACGTAGATCCAGGCAGCGCTCACGCGCGAACGTCCCAGAGGTGGTGCGCGAGGTCGTGCAGGACATATCGACCCAGGCTCAGCACGGTGAACTCGGAACCGTTGGACCGCAGACCCCGGCGGTCCCAATCGGAACCGGACAGGCCGGCATACGCCGCATTGAGACGGGCCGCAGCGACAGGGATCTCGTCGGCAACGACGGCGGGCGACTGTTCGGCATACCGGCCCTCGATCGCCGTGACGTCCTGGTCCCAGTTCGCGAAGCGGGCACCGTCCTCGTCGAGCATGATCTGCACCCTCGCGGCGAAGAGATCGCAGACGTCTCGGACGTGGCAGGCGTACTCAAGGGGGGACCAGGTCGTGGGGTCCGGTCGGGTGGTGGCGCCCGGTCGGGCGAGCACATCAGCCCACGGCGACGTGTATGCCGTGACAAGACTCGCGATCTCGGCTTCGCCGACCGCTGCGGCGTCGAACCCGCAATCCGGGCAGGTTCTCTCAAGGGTCCAGGTCCAGTCCTTGTCGTCCGGGGCGATCTCACTCATGTCGACAGACTAGGCCGACGTGCGATGCGATGAGCACGGCTCTGAGCTTGGGGTACGGTCCCTGTCGTGAACGACTCCTGGCCCACGATCGTCACGATCGCCGCGCTTCTGCTGCTCATCCTGCTCGGGGTGACGCTGGCGATCGGCCTGAGCCGGTCCAAGGGACGCCACGCCTCGCCGAAGCGCCCGACCCGGTCCTCGTTTCGCCCGGCCCAGGATGAGGACACACCGCTGCCGCCCAAGAAGCGCGTCGCGGTCATCATCAACCCGACGAAGTTCGACGACGTGGCGGCGGCCCGCGACCTCGTGACCCGCACCGTGCTCGCGCACGACGACTGGGACGAGCCGATCATCCGCGAGACGACCCTCGAGGACCCCGGGTTCGGACAGACCCGTGAGGCCCTGGCCGAGGGCGTCGACCTCGTCTGCGCCATCGGTGGCGACGGCACGGTGCGGACCGTGGCCCACGTCCTCACCGGCACCTCCACGCCGATGGGCCTCATCCCTGCGGGGACGGGCAACCTCATGAGCCGCAACCTCGGTCTCCCCCTTGACATCGCCGGTGGCCTCGACGTCGCCCTGACCGGGCGCAACCGGCACATCGACGTCGGCTGGGTCACGCTCGACCCGACGTTCGAGCAGGCGTCCGACGAGGAGCTCAACCCCGAGTACGACGGCCCGACCGAGCCCGACGTGGGCGCCGACGACACCCACGGATCCGACCCGGCGGCCAACCAGCACGCGTTCCTCGTCATGGCCGGGCTCGGTCTCGACGCGAGCATCATGCACGGCACGACCGAGGAGGCGAAGGCCCGGATCGGTTGGGGCGCCTACGTTGCGACCGGCGCCAAGAACCTGCTCGGGGCTCGTTTTGCCACGCGGCTTCGGATCGACGGCGGCGACCCGATCGCCCACACGGCGCGCACCATCGTCGTCGGCAACTGCGGCCGCCTGACCGGTGGCATCACGCTCATGCCCGATGCCGAGGTCGACGACGGCATCCTCGACGTCGTCGCCATCACCCCCAAGGGCATCGTCGGCTGGGCCGGTGTCGCGGTGCACGTCCTCGCCAAGCGGGGCCAGAACCACCCCAAGCTCGACCGCTACCGCTGCCAGTCGATCCTGGTGTCGCTGGACGAGCCGCAGATGGTCGAGATCGACGGGGACGTCATCGGCAAGGCCAGGCGGGTCCGCTTCGAGGTGCGACCCAAGGCCCTCATCGTCCGCACCCAGGCCCCGGTGTCGACCCTGGCCTGACCCACGCCAGCCCTGGTCTGGCCGTCAACGGGTTGCGGCCTACGGCTCGCCGATCCGACGGACCCGGCCGATGTCCTTGACCAGGCCGGCGACGACGAGGAGGGGTGCGATCGCGAACGCGATCCACGGCAGTTGCGCGTTGAGCACCCCCACGACGGTGAGGATGAGTCCGATCAGGGCGAGAGCGACCCAGCACACGGTGAGCATCTGAGCACCCTGCGCGCTCTTGCCGTGCCGCAGCCCGCTGAAGATCACGGCGGCCAACCCGAGCACGATCAGCCCGACGGCCAGTGTGATGAACACACCCACCGCGTTCTGCGCCTCGTCGTCGACGGTCGTCTGCAGGAAGACGCTGAGGGCCACGAGGAGGGCCCCACCGATCGCGGCACCGATCGCGACGAGGGTGCCCTTCTGGCGAGTCATCTGCTCCTGCTGCACCATCTGGTGAACTCCTCCGCGTCGCGACCCAATCCTGTCAACAAGCACCACTAGGGTAAGCGTGGCTTGGACCGTGCACCCGATCTGCGCGGCAAGCACACCGAACCACAGCACTGCACGAGGGGTGAATCCGCATGTCATTCAGGGTTGTTCCCGCTTCCGTCACGAAGTTCGGCACCGAGCTCGAGGCTCTCAAGACCGACGCCGACGAGGCGAAGACCTACGCCACCAAGACGAAACCTGCCGTCTCCGGCGTCGGCGCCATCGTCCGGTTCCTGAACTCCTGTCAGGACGTCCGACCGGCGGTCGAGGAGTTCTTCGGCCACCTGTCGTCGATCTCGCAGACTTCCGGCGCGGAGCTGAACGCCGCCGCGAAGAAGTACAAGACGCTGGACGCCGAGGCCGCAGCACGTCTCGACGCCAAGTACCCGAAAGGATGATGCGGCATGGGTGACCCGGCAGCAGAACTGACTGATCCCGTCGCAACACCGCTGATCCCGCCGGCGATGGACGTCTTCCTGCACATCGGCGACCTGATCTCGCTGGGCCACTGGGCAATGGTGGCCCTGGACAAGATGGGCGGCCCCAACATTCCCGAGGAGGTCGGTGAATGGTTCGCCGGCGACTGGGAAGAGGTGTCGAAGTCCGCCGACGCACTGCGCAACCTCGGAGCCTTCTGCAACGTGGCGGGCACCAACCTCAAGACCCAGAACACGACCGCCATGGCCCACTGGGACGGCAAGGCCTCCGACGCCGCCTCGACCTACTTCCTCAAGCTGGCGGGCGAGCTCATCGAGCAGAAGGCCAACTTCGACGACATCGCCGACCAGTACGAGACAACGGCGTTCGGGGTCAAGGAACTCGCCAACGCCTGCGGCTCGCTGGTCGAGTCCCTGGCCGACTGGGCCATCACCATCGGCATCACCCTGGCCGCAGCGGCGACGAACTTCTGGAACCCCGTCGGATGGGGTGCTGGCGCCGGCGCCGGCTACTCCATCTATCGCGGCGCGAAGGTCGTCAAGGAGATCCTCGAGATCCGCGCCAAGGTGTGGACGGCGTGCGAGGCGCTCCTCGGCCTCATCGCCGGACCCCTCGGATCGATTCACGGCTTCACGAGCGTTGCCCTCCCGGGCGGCTACGACCACAAGCAGGTGACCGCGTGAGCGACGACCCGCAGAACGATCTCGACGACAAGCAGCCCAAGCCGCTCCTCGAGACGCTGCGCTTCGAGCCGCGGATGGAGGCGCACCTGCGCGAGAGCCTCATCGTGCTCCGGGACGACAGCGACGATCGCGCGCTGCGCAAGCGCATCGACGACGTGCTCGCCGGTCGCGCCTCACTTCGTGACCTCGCTCGCTCGGCCGACTTCACCGCGGTGATCGACTCCAAGATCGACCGTGCGGTCGAGGAGTTCGACGCGATCCCTGAGGCCGAGCGCGAAGCCGATCTGGAGCGCGCCATCGCCGAGGCTCACACGCCGCCGCCCTCCGAACCACCGACCCGTCGAGACGACCCCGGCACCTGGTGAACGGCGTTTGCTGACACGGTCCCGCGATTAGCCTCGCGCGCCGCCTTCGGCCGGAGACTGCGGCCCCGGGTCCGGGTTCTTCTGCCGCCACTTGCGCTCGAACGGCAGCCGCCACGTGTGCGGTGCGACGAGCTGGTGGATCTGGTTGGGTCCCCACGTGCCAGGTGCATAGGGCCGCACGACGGGCGGGTTGTCGAGGAGCGGCTGACTGATCTTCCACAGCCGCTCGATGCCCACCGCCGAGGTGAAGAGCGTGTGGTCGCCACGAACGGCGTCATAGATGAGCCGCTCATAGGCCTCGAGCACCGCGCCCGCCCAGGAGGTCTCCTGCATCGCGAACTGCATGGACAGCTTGTCGAGCTTCATCCCCGGACCCGGCCGCTTGCCATAGAAGGACAGCGACATCCGCGCCTTGTCGGCGAGGTCGAAGGTCAGGTGGTCAGGGCCGTGGTCGCCGACACCGGACCCGGGCGGGAACATCGACTGCGGCGGCTCGTTGAAGGCGATCGAGATGATGCGCGCCCCCTCGGCCATCCGCTTGCCGGTCCGCAGGAAGAACGGAACGCCGGCCCAGCGCCAGTTGTCGATGTAGCACTTGAGCGCGACGTAGGTCTCGGTGTCGGAGTCGTGGGCGACGCCCGGTTCGTCGAGGTAGCCGTCGTACTGCCCCCGAACGACGTCAGCCGGGTTGATCGGCTGCATGGACTCGAAGACCTTGTTCTTCTCGCGGCTGATCGCCTCGGGCTCGAGCGAGGTCGGGGGTTCCATCGCGGTGAACGCGAGGATCTGGAAGAGGTGGGTGACGACCATGTCGCGGTAGGCACCGGTGTTCTCGTAGAAGTCGCCGCGCGTCGACAGGCCCAAGGTCTCGGGCACGTCGATCTGCACGTGGGCGATGGAGTTGCGGTGCCAGATCGGCTCGAACAGCCCGTTGGCGAAGCGGAACGCGAGAATGTTCTGTGCCGGTTCCTTGCCGAGGAAGTGGTCGATCCGGAAGACCTGCTCCTCCTTGAACACCTCGTGCACCCGACGGTTGAGCTCGACTGCGGACGCGTAGTCGGTGCCGAACGGCTTCTCCATGACGATGCGGCTGCGGTCGACGAGGTCGGCCTCACCGATCGTCTGGATCGCGGAGAGGGCGGCCTTGGGCGGCACCGAGAGGTAGTGCAGGCGCAGCTCGGTGTCGCCGGGGAACAGGGCTTCGGCCGCACGCACGGCATCGCCGAGGGCCTGGGGTCCAGCCGACAGTGGCACGTAGTCGAGCCGCTGCGCGAACTCGTGCCACTCGGCCTCGTCGAGGACGCGGGTCGAGAACTCCTTGATCGCCTCGTGCGCCAGGTCCCGGAACTGGTCGGCCGACATCTCGTCGAGGGAGGTCCCGACGACGCGCAGGTCGTCGAGCAGCCCGGACTGGAAGAGGTGGAGCATCCCCGGGATGAGCTTGCGTTTGGCCAGGTCGCCCGTCGCACCGAAGAGGATGACAGTCGTCGGCGCAGTGGTCGGCTCACTCATGGGTCCACTGTGGCAGCAAGACGATCTCTGACGGCGGCATAGACCGACTCGTGGTGGACGAGCGCGACGTGGCTCACTCCAGGGAGGACGACGACGTCCTCGCGCGCGAAGCGCCTGCCCTGCGGGCCGCGCCGGCCCGACCCACCGGCGCTCGCGGGGGTGACCATGCCGTCACCGAAGAGCTGGGCGACCTTGCCGTCGATTTTCTTGCCGAGCAGTCCGACAACAGCAAAATGGCGTATGCCGGGGTGCAGTGGGACGTTGACCCGTCGCCCTCGGTGGTCGGTCGGATCCAGACCGTCCCACTCCTCGTCGAGGATGTTGCCGTGCCTCAGGTCCTGGATCCCGACGCTGCGGATACCGAGGATCCGAGCCAGGGGGCGCACGTGGCGCAGCGCGCCCGCCGCCCTCGCGGCCTGGTTGACGCCCCGCTCGAGCGACGCACCGAGGTGGGGCGCCCCGAGGGTCACGGTGTCACTCACTCGGCTCACCCAGTCCTGCGCTCCGGTGGCCTCGACATCGGCCTGCGCGAGGGCGCTGTGGACGACGAGCCCACCCATGGAGTGGCCCATGAGGACGAGCCGGGTGACCGGGGCCGGCCAGTGGGCGACGAGCGCAGTGAGGATGCGCTCGAGCTCGTGTCCGTTGCGCGAGATCCGCAGCCCCGTGTTGTAGCGGACGACGACCGGCGTGAGGCCGAGGTCCTCGAGCAGTCGCTCGCCGAAGCGGCCGGCGTCCCACGCGGTCTCGGTGAGCAGGAGGCCGTGGACGAGGACAACCACCTCACCACTCGCCCCGGGGAAGGCCTCTGCCAGACCATCATCGGAGAGGTCCACGACGCGACCCCGCACACGGACGCCCATGCCGTGCGACAGGACCGAACCGGCTGTGTCGAGCCGGTCACCGAAGAAGGCGTTGACGACCGCGCGAGCCCCGTTGGGCACCCAGTGGTGGACGATCTCGTCACTCACGCCGCCCACGCGGCGGATGCCGCGCATGACGGTCTCCTCGACCGCAGTCGGCCCGGAGGGCTCCGCGGACTCGGTAGGCCCGATCGACTCGGTCCGTTCGGGCCCGTCCCGGTGCTCGGTCATGAACCGAAGAGTTGCACACCCCAGTCGTCGCTGTCGCGCAGTCCGGGAGGGCAGGCGAAGAGCGCCGAGCCCGTGTGCTCGATGTATTCGTTGAGCACGTCCGACTTCGCCAGGGCCTGCTGCATCGGGACAAATTGCTTGTGGGCGTCGCGCATGAAAGCCACGAAGAACAAGCCTGCGTCGAGGTGCCCGCTGCCGTCGCTGCCATCGGTGAAGTTGTAGCCGCGGCGCAGGATGCGCACGCCCTTGAGCTGGCTCTCGTGAGCAAGGCGAACGTGCGCGGTGATCGGGATGCGCGGCTGGTTGTCCGCACCCTTGGCCGTGAAGTCGAGGGGGGCGAACTCATCGCGCTTGTCGACGGGCAGGTGGAGGGAGGCGCCCACCGCCTTGTCGCGACCGAAGATGTCCTCCTGCTCCTGCAGGGGCGTGCGGTCCCAGACCTCGACGTGCATCCGGATGCGACGTGAGACCAGGTAGGAACCACCACTCATCCAGGCGGCCGCGCCGGGAACCTCGGCCGGGTCGATCCACACGTGCTTGCTCAGCGCGTCGGTGTCCTCGGCCTTGATGTTGGCCGTGCCGTCCTTGAAGCCGAAGAGATTGCGGGGGGTGGCCTGACTCGTGGACGTCGACGAGGTGCGACCGAAGCCGAGCTGGCTCCAGCGGACCGAGATGACACCGAAGCCGATCCGGATGAGGTTGCGGATGGCGTGGACCGCGACCTGCGGGTCATCGGCGCAGGCCTGGATGCAGAGGTCGCCGCCACTGCGGGCCGGGTCGAGGTCGTCGCCCACGAAGCCGGGCAGTTCGTGCAGAGCCTCGGGCTTTCGACCCGCGAGGCCGAAGCGACCGTCGAAGAGCGACGGGCCATAACCGATGGTGATCGTGAGGTTGGACGAGGAGAGGTCGAGGGCCTCACCGGTGTCGGCCGGCGGACGGTAGGGCCCGCCGCCGACGACTCCACCGGGCGAGGCCTCGGCGCCGTAGGTCATCCGCTCAGCGGCCCGCGTCCACTCCTTGAGGAGCAGCTTGAGCTCCTGCGGGTCCTTGGTGACGACGTCGAGAGCGACGAAGTGCATCCGGTCCTGGGCAGGCGTGACGATGCCGGCCTGGTGCTCCCCCCGGAACGCCACGGGGTCCGGGCCCGCCGCGGCGTCAGCCGCGTCTGTTGCGGACGAGGACTGGTGTGCCGCAGCGGAACTGGTGCCGGCGGCATACGTCAGGCCCGCGGCAGCGCCAGCCATGGCGACGCCGGCACCCGAGGCGAGAATGTTGCGGCGGGTGGCATTGAAGTCTCCGGACTCGGATCCGGATTCGGTTGAGGTGCTCATGTGGCGGCGACGACCCCGGCAACCTTTGAGACGTCCTCGGCGACGGCGTCGAGGGCGTCGCTCAGGGCGCGGATCTCGACGGGGGTGAGCTCGGTGTAGAGCTCGTAGCCGTCACCCTTCTGGTGCTTGGCCACGAGGGCATCGAGGGCGGCCGCGCGCTTGTCATAGGACGCCACGAGGGCTTTGTCGCGCTCCTCGAGGACCGGGCGAAGCGCAGCGATCGCGCCCTTGGAGCCTTCCCAGTTGGCGGCGAAGTCCCAGAGATCGGTGTGGCTGTAGCGCTCTTCCTCACCGGTGATCTTGCCGGTGGCCATCTCGTCGAGCAGTGCCTTGGAGCCGTTGGCGAGCTGAAGTCCGTTGAACTTCACCTTCTTGGCCTGCGTGACGATCGTCGTGACGTCGGCGAGGAGCTGGTCGGCGATGGCGTTGCTGTCGGTCTGGAGGCCCTTGACCCAGAGGTCCTGCTCGAGGCGGTGGTAGCCGGTGAACTTCATGCCCTCCTCGACGACGTCCTCACGACCGTCGATCTTGGGGTCGAGGTCACCGAACGACTCGGCCACGGGCTCGATGCGCTCCCAGTAGGAACGAGCGACCGGGTAGAGCGCCTTGGCCTCGTCGACCTTGCCGGCCTTGACGAGTCCGACGAACTCGGTGGTGCGGGCGAGCAGGGCGTCGGACTGGCTGGCGACGAAGCGAGCGTAGGACGCCGTGGCGGCGTTGAGCTTCGCATCGTCGGTCTGCGGGGCGGCACTCGCACCGGTCACCGTGAAGGTCGAGCGGATGCCCTTGCCGACCATGCCGGGCTTGCAAGCGGTCTCGTACTTGCCAGGCTCAGCGATCTCGACGTGGAAGGTGCGGCTGAGTCCTGGCGAGATGTTCTCGACCTCGCCCATGATGCGGTCGCCCGCGGCGTAGACGTAGAACTCGTTGACCTTGGTGCCCTTGTTGGACACGGTGAACTCGATCTGCCCGGCCGGCGCCTCGGTGCGAGCGACCTCGCACGCGGAGTCGTTGGCGGTCACGGTGATCGGACCCTTGCCGTCGGCGGTCTTGGCGTCGGAGTTCCCGCCGCAGGCCGCGAGGGCGAAGGTGGCGGGGATCAGGGTGAGCGCGAGGGCGCGACGGGTCATGCGGATTCTCCTGGCTGCGAAGCGGTGACGGGGGTGGACGATGCGGGCGCCTGCGCCGGGGCGGGCGCCTTGGCCGGGCGAAGGAAGAGGATGAGGACGATGGCCACGTAGGCCGTCCAGGCGACGGCCTGGAGGACGGTGGTCGCGGGGGTGAAGTTGAAGATTCCCTTGAGCAGGGCGGCATACCAGCTGTCCGGACGGATCACGCTGGAGACGTCGAAGGCGAGGGTCTGCAGGCCCGGGAGGAACTGGGCTTCCTGGAGGTCGTGGATGCCGTAGGCGAGGATCCCGGCGGCGACGAGGATGAGCGCGATCCCGGTCCACTTGAAGAACGAACCGAGGTTGATCCTGACGGCGCCGCGGTAGATGAACCAGCCCAGGGCGATGGCGCCGGCGAGGCCGATGAGCCAGCCGAACAGCGGGGTGTTGTTGCCGGCACCCGCCGCCTCGGTGGTCGCGTAGAAGAAGATCGCGGTCTCGAGGCCCTCGCGGCCGACGCCGAGGAAGCCCACGAGGGCGACGGCGAGCGGGCCGAGGTCCAGGGCCTTGTCGAGGCGGCCCTTGAGCTCACCCGAGATGGTGCGTGCCGCCGTCTTCATCCAGAAGATCATCGCCGTGACGAACGCGACGGCGAGGATGCTCGCGCTGCCGCCGATCAGTTCCTGCGTCTCGAACGAGAGCTGGCGGGTGCCGAAGGTCAGGAGCGCGGCAAGTCCGGCGCTCAGGACGACGGCTGTGGCGACGCCCAGCCACACGTAGCGCAGAGCCCACCGTCGGTCGGTCTTGACGAGGAACGCGACCAGGATGACGACGACGAGTGCGGCTTCGAGCCCTTCCCGAAGACCAATGAGGGCGTTGCTGACGAGCATGGAACCTGCGATTCAGGGAGGCTAGGCTTACTTAGGTGAGGGTTACCTCAGCGAAGGTACGCCCACCTCCCCTACCTGCGTCAATCTGCCCGCGTCTCGACTGCGTCACACCGGGCTCGTCGGGCAGATCCGCCGGTCGTCTTCGTGCCCCCCACGGACCATCTTCGTCTTCGTGCCCCCCACGGACGATCTGCGTCTTCGTGCCCCGCACGGACCATCTGCGTCTTCGTGCCCCGCACGGACGTCCGTGCTCCATGTCCGTGCGGGGCACGAAGTGGATCGACCGTGGACCGGCATGTCCGTGCGGGGCACGAAGACGCCAGGGGCCTGCCGGGATGGGGGCTCTGTACGAGGCCGCCGTCAGCGGTCGAGCAGGCCGCGCAGGTCGTCGGCCGTGAGGGCGCTCGAGAGCAGGTTGCCGTCGTCGACGACCCGGGCGAAGAGGTCTCGCTTCTTGTCCTGGAGGGCGACGACCTTCTCCTCGATCGTGTCGGTGGACACGAGGCGGTAGACGTTGACCGACTTGGTCTGCCCGATGCGGTGGGCGCGGTCGATGGCCTGGTTCTCGGCGGCCGGGTTCCACCATGGGTCGAGCACGAAGACGTAGTCCGCCTCGGTGAGGGTCAACCCGAAACCACCCGCCTTGAGCGAGATGAGGAAGACCGGCGCCTCGCCCTCGCGGAACTCCTTGACCACGTCGGCGCGGTTGCGCGTGGACCCGTCGAGGTAGGCGTAGGCGATGCCCTCCTCTTCGAGCCGGGCCCGAACGATCGACAGGAAGCTGGTGAACTGGCTGAAGACGAGCGCCCGGTGACCCTCGGCCGCGAGCTCTGCGACCTGCTCGACCAGCGCCTCGACCTTGGCGCTCGGCGCGGCGCCGCCATAGGCCTCCGCATCGACGAGCGAGGGGTCGAGCGCCATCTGCCGCAGCACGGTGAGAGCGCGCAGGATCGCGATGCGGTTGCCGTCGAGGTCGTCGATGAGTCCCAGCAGGCGCTGGCGCTCGCGAGCGAGGTGGCGGTCATAGATGGCGCGGTGCTTGGGGTGGAGCGCGACGTGGAGGATCTGCTCCTGCTTGGGCGGCAGGTCGGAGGCGACGGCTTCCTTGGTGCGCCGCAACATGAGCGGCTTGATGCGCCTGCGCAGGGTGGCGAGCAGCTCGGGCGAGGAGCCGTTCTCGATCGGCTTGGCCCACTGCTCGCGGAAGGCCATGGGTCGCGGGTGGAGGCCGGGCGCGACGAGCGACAGCAGGGACCAGAGGTCCATGAGCGAGTTCTCGAGCGGAGTGCCCGTGAGCGCGAAGGTGACCCGGGCCGGCAACCGGCGCATCGCGGCATACGTCTTCGATTGGTGGTTCTTGACGAACTGGGCCTCGTCGAGGACCGCAGCAGACCACGGGACCGCCCGGAACTCCTCGGCGTCGATGCGACCCACCGCATAGGTCGTCACGACGAGGTCGGCCCCAGCGATCGCCTCGGCCATGGGAACGCGCGCCTTGCCGCGGGTGCGGTCGAGGACGGAGACGGTCAGGTCGGGCGCGAACTTCGCGACCTCGTCGACCCACGTGCCGAGCACCGAGGTCGGCGCGACGATGAGCATCGGCTCGGTCAGCTCGCCACGCTCCTTGGCTCGCAACGCCATCGCGACGACCTGCAGGGTCTTGCCGAGACCCATGTCGTCAGCAAGCACCCCGCCGAGGCCGAGGTCCCAGAGGAGCGAGAGCCAGCGGAAGCCCTCCTCCTGATAGGGACGCAGAGTCGCCTTGAGCGCGATCGGCAGCTCGGCCGGAGGCGGCGTGTGGGCGGCATCGACCCCGAGCAGGGCGTCGACCGACCGCTGCCAGCGATCGGACTGCTCGTCGACGACGCCAATCTCGACGAGGTCGTCCCAGAGCCCGGCATGCAGGACCGAGAGGCGCAGCGGGTCGGACTGCTTGTCCTGCAACGCCCGTGCCTCCTCGACGAGCGCACGCAACCGGTGCAGCTCGGGGTGGTCGAGGGTGAACCAGGCGCCGTCGGGTAGGAGCATCCGCTCCTCGTCACGGGCGAGCGCGGTGACGAGGTCGGCGAGCGGGACAGTGTGGCGACCGACGGTGACGGTGATCCTGAGGTCGAACCAGTCGTTGTCACCGGATTCGCTCGTGCCGAGCGCGATCCGTGGAGCTTCGGTGACTTCGGCGTATGCCGCCGGCTCACCGACGACGTCGACCTCCACCCTTTCGTGTGCCTCGATCTCGGGCAGGAGCTCGGCGAAGGCGACCGTGTCAAAACCGCTGAGGGACACCGCATCTCGCGGCACCCACCCCTGGCGGGTGAGGTCCCACAGGGCGGGGATCTCGCCCCGGGTCGGCACGGCGGCCAGCAGCTCGGCCTCGACTGCGCCGTCGCGGAACGCGTTGGGGTCGCGGTGGGTCGGCGGCTGACGGGTGAGCGGCACGGTGATGGGGGTTTTGCGCGGGCCGTAGCGGAAGGACCACGTGATCTGGGCCGTGTGCTTCTTGTCGAAGCGGACGGCCAGGTGGAGTCGGGGCGGCACAACCTCGGGCAGCGTGAGGCCGTCGTGAGTGCGCACCGTGGCTCGACGCTGCAGGACGGGGAGCTTGTCGACCGCGAAGCTCGACCAGTCCTCCTGCGGGATCGTGAACGGTCCACGCTCGACGACACGGGCCGCGGCCAGGTCGACGTCGGCCCCGAATCCACCCAGTCGCAGGTGGCGGCCTTCCTGGCGGAACCACCCGGTGGGCGGGTCCCCGACGATGACCACCTCGCCGGACCCCTCGGGCAGGTCAAGGCTCGGGACGGCCCGCACTGCCCCCTCGTCGGTGGGTGAGAGGTCAAGGACGAAGTGGCCCTCGGTCTCCTCGAGGCGCACCTCACCCGTGTTGGTCGCGTGGGTCAGGAGGACGACGCCGGCATCGCGGGCCTTGGTGAGCAGCTCGGCCCAGCGCCGACCCATCTGGCTCAGCGGGATCGACGCCGGCATGCGCCCGTAACCCGACATCCGGCTCCCCCGCCGGTGGGAGTCGGCGATGGCCGTGAGGGCATCGAGCGGAGCGCCCTCGAGCCGGAAGCTGTTGTAGGAGGAGTAGTAGCCGCCGGCCACGGCCTCCCACGAGATGCCGGTCTTGATCCAGCGCCCCGGGGCCGCCCCGGGGATCATCGGCCGTAGCTGGATGCTCGAGATCCCCGGATCGTTCTGCCAGGACGACGGTCGTCGCGGCCCCTCGACGTCGAGGAGCAGCCCGACGACACCAGCCTCCGGCTCCGGCTCCGGCACGTCGAGCAGGTCGTCAAGGGCGTCACGCCAGGAGGGAGAGCGCGTGGGGTCGGCGGTGCTCTCGTCGCTGCGCCACGGGCGTTGGGTGCGCAGCGCGATGAGCAGGCCCGCGGCGTGCTTGCAGGCCACTCCGATGGGGCAGGTGCAGTCACTGCCCACGAACGTCCCGTGCGCATCGGTCGACAGCGTCACCTCGGTCCGATAGATAGCTGCCCCACTGCCAATGACCCGCGCGGCCGCTCGAGTGCCGTGGTCGGCGACGACGATGCTCGTGACCCGCCCCGCGCGGGCATAGTCGCCAGCGCGCACCAGCGTCATGCTGTCGAAGGCTGCCGCCAGCTCACGGTCCGAGAGGTCGTCCAGCGTGTGTGCCTCGTGCTCCATCGCGCTACCCACCTCCTTCGTCCGCGCAGGACGACAACGGTATGCCGTCCCACGGACATTCCCGACCCGTCATCCACAGGTGCCCCTTGGGTTCGCGCTGATGGATGGGTTCGCGACCGATCGCCCGGACGTGCCGGGTATGCCGCCCGCTTGTGTCTGCGGATGTGGCTGCTCTAGCCGCCACATCCGCAGACACAACGGGTGAGCACAGTTATTCGTCGCCGGGGAGGCGCCCGTGGGGATAGGTGGTGCGCAGCTCCTCGTCGGTGGGCACGTGACGATCACGGGACTCCGGCGGCAGGAGGTCGGCGATCGCCGCCATGATGCGCTTGGTGTCGGCGGCGGGCGAGCGGTACTTGAGGTCGACCGGCCTGCCGACCCGGATCGTCACCTGGGGCGGGTGAGAGAGGTTGAGCAGGTTGGGCATCGAGGACGAGCGCGGCCAGACCTTCTCGGTGCCCCACATGCCGACGGGAATGACGGGAGCCCGGCTGACCGACGCCAGGCGAGCAGCGCCACTCCTGCCCTTGAGGATCGGGTCGAAGAAGGCCTCTCCGCGCGGGATCGTGCCCTCGGGCAGCAGCCCGACCATCTCGCCACCCTCCAGGGCCAGGGCGGCCATGTCATAGGACTCGGTGCCACCCTCGCCGCGGTCGACCCGGATGCCACCGGACGCCGCGAAGAACGACCCCAGCACGGGGATGTCGAACAGCTCCTTCTTGCCGAGGAAGCGCACGCTGCGTCCCGATTTGCGCACCACGTTGGCCATGGCGACGGCGTCGAAATAGCTGCGGTGGTTGCCCACGAGGATGACGGGACCGTGGCGCGGGATGTTCTCGAGGCCCCTGATGTCGAAGCGCGCGCACGGGAACCACGTCGAGCGGAGCCCCTCGAAGAGGAACCGCTGCAGCTCGATCCCGATGACGGGGACCTTGAAGACACCCGGCGACACGTCAAAGTGCACGATCGGCCAACGGCGAGCCACGGCATACACACTCAGTCTGGGATCGGGATTGACCGCAGCCGGCTGCCCGACCGCCTCGAGAAGGGGTAGGTCGAAGATCGAGTCCGAGTAGGCGTAGCTCTCGGCGAGGTTGATGTCGTGCCTCTCCGCGAAGTGCTTGACGGCTGCGAGCTTGCCGGTGGACCACACGAACGGGCCGCGGATCGAGCCGTCGAACGTGCCGTCGTCCTTGGTGTTGTAGCGCGTGGCGATGACGTCATCGAAGCCGAGGCGATCCGCCAACGGCTGGATGAGGTGCGTCGGCGTCGTCGTCGCCATGACGGTGAGGCGACCCTCGGCCTTGTGCTGCTCGATGAGGGCGAGGGCGAAGGGGTGGATGTGCCCGGCGATGACTCCGGCCGCCTTGGCTGCGGCCTCGTCGAAGCTCTTGGAGTCCCTGCCGCGCGCGACAAGCGTCGCCTGTCGAGCGAGGAAGATTGACGGAAGATTCTCGCCGAAGAGGTCGAACGCCTTGAAGAGCAACCCTTGACCAGGGAGCGACCTCGGCACGAGACCGAGTTCCACCATTGCCTGCGACAGGTGGGGGCCGGTGCCGCCCTGGAGCAGCGTGCGGTCGAGGTCGAAGAACGCTGCGCCTGGCATGGCCTCACCCTATTGCGACCGGGTTGCTCACGACCCGCCCTCATGGTGAGCCCCATGACGACGGCCTGTGCGTCGTACGTCAGTCACCAAAGTGAGCGCGGCCCTGCGTTGCGGAGGTGCCGAGATCACTCTTGGGGAGCTCGCGCCCATCGCGGACCGCCTCGATCCACGCATCGGTCGTGGCCACGGCGGCGAAGTTGGAATGCAGCAGGACCATCAGGGTCTGGTGGAGCTGGTCAGCCGCAACACTCCCCACGTCGTTGCTGAGGTGGATGGCTCCGCTGGCATCGGACAGGACCTCCGCCGCGAGGCCCAGGCCCTCGGCTTCCACGGCTGTCGCAAGGTCACAGTTGTTCGTCATGTAGCCGACGATGGTGATCGTGTCGACTTGGTGATCCGCCAGCCACGCCGCGACGTCCGTTCCGGCGAAGACACTGCTCCAGATCTTCGTGGCGCGCTTCCACGTCGGCTGCAGGCGTCGCTCGATCTCAGGGTGGAGCTGCCAGCTCGGCGACCCGACGGCGAAGACAGGAGCACCTTCTGGCAGCTCGTGCTGCACGACGACGACGGGGATGTCGTGCTCTGCAGCGGCCTCCATGGCGCGAACCGCGTTCGAGAGCGTGTCGTCGCGCGGCGGGTACTGCAGCTGAAGGATTCCGTCGAAGTACTCCTGCTGGATGTCCACCACGATCAGGGCTCTGCGAGGTGCGGTCATGTTCTTCTCCTTGGTGCTGCGATGGGAACTGGTCCTCCCATCCTCTGGCGCCGGTGCGACAATCGTGAGAGGCACAAATGCTGACTTCCGATGAGATTGGGACAAGAAGTGAAGATCGCCATCCACGCCTTCGAGGGCATCAGCCTGTTTCACCTCGCCACCCCGTCGCTCGTCTTCGGAGAGGTCATGCGCCTTGGCCTGGACGAGACCTGGCAGACCCGACTGTGGAGCGAGGATCGACGGGTCACCACGATGGATGGCGTTGTCCTTGACGACCTCGCTGGACCAGCCGACGTGCTGGACGCCGACCTGCTCGTCTTCCCCTCCTGGCACGACGACCTGCGCCCCGCCGACGACGAACTGCGCGAGTCGGTGCAGCTCGCCCACCACAGGGGCGTGAGCCTCGCGGGGCTCTGCCTCGGGGCGTTCCCGGTCGTGGACAGTGGGCTGCTCGATGGCCGCGAGGCAGTCACCCACTGGGCTGTGGCGGCAGAGCTCGCAGCGCGACGCCCATCGGTTTCCGTCAACGCGGATGCCATCTACGTCGACCACGGCGACATCCTGACGTCGGCCGGAACCGCCTCATCGATCGACGCCTGCCTGCACATCGTCCGTACGAGGCTCGGGGCGGATGCCGCGTCGATGGTCGCGCGTCAGCTGGTTGTCGCACCCCATCGTGACGGCGGCCAGGCGCAGTACGTCAGCCGGCCCGTGCCCGACACGGGCGGAGTGGGGCAACTTGGGGCGACCATCGACTGGGCCCTCGCACATCTGGACCAGTCCCTGAGCATCGAGGCCCTCTCCGCCCATGCCGGGATGAGTCGACGCAACTTCACGAGACGGTTCATCGAGGCCACGGGATCCAGTCCGGGTCGTTGGATCGTGAGCCGCCGCCTCGACGAGTCACGACGACTCCTGGAACGAACGGACATGTCGGTGGAGCACGTCGCCCGAGCCTGCGGGTTCGGAAGCGCGGTGACCTTCCGCCAACGGTTCAGCGGCGCGTATCGAACCACTCCATCGTCATATCGACACCGGTTCAGCACGTCGGAGAGCGGGTAGTCGACGCGGGGAAGCCCGAACACCGAACTCAACGGCTCGCACCTATGGTGGGCGTCATGACGACGGCATTCGTTCTCGGGGGAGGTGGCGTCCTCGGCACGACCCAGGTGGGAATGCTGCGCGCTCTGGCCGAGCAGGGGGTGCGGCCCGACCTCGTCGTCGGCACGAGTATCGGCGCGCTCAACGGTGCCTTCGTCGCGGCCGACCCGTCGGTCGAGGGGATCCGCGCCTTGGGCCGGGCGTGGGAGGCGGTGAGCGCGAGCGGGATTTTCCTCGACAACCCCATGAAGTCGGCCGCTCGCATCGCGCGCTTCCGCACGCACGTGCTGTCGAGCGCGCCGCTGAGGTCGATCGTCGATGAGCACCTCCCGGTGGCCACGTTCGAGGAACTCGAGGTCGAGTTCCAGTGCGTGGCCGCCTGCATCGAAACCGCTGACGCGCAATGGTTTTCGTCGGGCGAACTGGTCGATCCCGTCGTGGCGTCGTGCACCGTGCCGGGGCTCTTCCCGGCGGTGAAGATCGACGGTCTGCACTACCTCGACGGTGGGTTGGTCCACTCGATCCCCGTCGGTCGCGCCCTCCAACTCGGCGCCACGCGCGTGTTCGTCCTCCAGGTGGGCCGAGTCGAGACGCCCCTCATTCCACCGCGTCGCCCGTGGGAGGTCGGCGTCGTCGCGTTCGAGATCGCCCGGCGCCACCGCTTCGTCCACGAGATGGCGTCCATCCCCGACGACGTCGAGGTCCACGTCCTTCCCAGCGGGGCACCCGAGACGCCGTCGGTCTCATTGCGCTACGGACGGGTCTCGCGGCTCCGAGAACGAGCCGAACAGGCGTATGCCGCGAGCACGGCATACCTGTCCCCTCCCTGACGCTTGCGTCTGCGCATGTGGTCGCTAGAACCACCGAATCCGCAGACGCAACGAGAAGGTGAGGGGACGGCATAGGGTCGCTCCCATGGGTCTTGCGGGAATCCCGAAGCCACCGCTGTTCGCCCGACGCGCGCTTGCCGTCGTGTGGCCGGTCGGGGCTGCTGCGCTCACGGGGCTCGCGACACCCGTCATCGTGGTGGGGGCGTTCCACTCGTTGGTCGACAAGAGGGCGCGGTTGTTCCGGGTGAGCGTGCTCGGCGTCGGGCTGGTGTGGGTCGATGTCCGGATGCTCATGGAGTGCTGGCGCCTGTCGCTCAAGGACCCCAAGGGCGTGGGGCCGACATGGGAGGACGACCACGAGGCGGTGTTCCTCGCCGGCCTCAACAGGGCGATGATCCTCGCGAAGCTGTGGGTCGGCTTCGAGGTCAGGCTCGATGACCGGATGCACTTCGGGCGCGAGTCGGCTCCGCTCGTGGCGTTCGCGCGGCACGCCGGACCCGGTGACTCGTTGGCGTTGGCGTGGTTGCTCGGACACACGGCCGGTCGCATGCCCAAAATAGTTCTCGCAGAGGCACTTCGGTGGGATCCGACGGTTGACACGCTGCTGACGCGGATGCGGTCCTACTTCGTTCCGTCGCGCACGGGTGCCGGCGACGACCGTGTCGCGGGAGTGCGTGAGTTGGCGAGCGGCCTCAAGCACGACGACGTCCTCCTGCTGTTCCCCGAGGGGCAGAACTTCTCGAAGGATCGGCGGCGTCGGATCATCGACCGGATGCGCGAAGCAGGGCAGGAGTTGCGCGCCCGTCGAGCCCTGTCGCTCTGGAACACGTTGCCACCGAAGACCCGTGGCGTCATCGCGGTCCTTGATGAGCGGCCCGACGCCGACGTGATGATCGTGGCGCACGCAGGGTTCGGGCAGCTCTCGACACCGAAGGAGATCTGGAACGCGATCCCGTTCACGGATCGGCCCTTCCTCGTGCGCACCCACACCTACTCGGGCGACGAGATCCCCGATGACCCGGCGGGCATCGAGCAGTGGATCGAGGACCACTGGACGAAGGTCGACGAGTGGGTCACTGCTCACGAGGGCCGTCAGGTCTGAGTCGGCCTCGCCGTGGTGCGCCCCCATCGTCACCACCGGCGCAGAAGCTGCCCCGGGGCGCTCCCATGGCTGTGCCCTTCGCCAGGATGAGCGCCGCCCGCGCCACCGGCGCAGAAGTTCGGCTGCTGCAATCAGACCGTGGCCGATGCCTCGGCCGACGCACCCCGCGACGGGAACGTCGCCAGGCCGGCACCGCTCAGGCCCGCAGCCACCGCCAACGCCGAGACGGGAAGCCAGTGGAACCCGTCCCGCTGCAGCCTCAGGACCATCAACACCACCCACAGGATCGGAAACAGCAGGTCGATGCCAGCCTTGAGGCGCGGGTGCAGGTCCATGAAGGTCGGTGGGTCGACCCGGGGCGGATACGAGTGGACCGCATGCTCCAGCGGCGGCATCGGGTCCATGACGGCACGTTATCCCGAGTGCGAGAGGGCAAAGGCGCCTTCGCCGCGAGGGGTGCACACGGCATACCGGCGTGTCGCGTGCCTTTGGGGGGAATTGGTGAGAAAAGTACGTGAGTCAGGGGCGGCGGAGGGAGTGGAGCCACTCGCGGGCGGTGCTGAAGTCGGCGTCCCCCGTCAGCGGCGCGACCTGGACCTGGGCGCCGTCCTCCCGCGGATAGGAGCCCAGGAAGCGCACCTCGGCACAGACCCGCTTGAGCCCCATCAGCGCCTCGCCGACCCGCTCGTCCAACACGTGCCCCTCGAAGTCGATCGAGAAGCAGTAGGACCCGAGCGTCGACTTCGTCGGGCGCGACTCGAGCCGCGTCATGTTGATGCCGCGCACCGCGAACTGCTCCAGCAGCTCGAGCAACCCACCGGCGCGGTCGTCGCGCTGGAAGAGCATGACCGTCGTCTTGTCGGCGCCGGTGCGCTCGGGCAGGACACCCGGTCGCGCCACCAGGACGAAGCGGGTCACGGCACCGGCGCGATCGCCGATGTTCTCGGCCAGCACCTCGAGGCCGTGGTTCGCAGCGGCGATCGGCGCACACACAGCCGCCTCGTAGCCCTGCTCCACCTCGCCGGAAAGTCCCGCCGCTGCGGCGGCCGTCGACAACGTCGGGACGTAGGTCGCTGACGGCAGGTTCGCGTCCATGTAGCCGCGGACCTGGGCCCAGGCATGCGAATGCGTGCCCACGGCGGTGATGTCCGCGAGCGGCATACGCGTCCGCGCAGCCAGGACAAAGGTGATCGGGACGTTGACCTCGCCGATGACGACCAGCGGATCACCCGACGCCAGCGCATCCAGCGTCGCCGACACACCACCCTCGACGGAGTTCTCGATCGGCACCATAGCGGCGTCAATCTCGCTGCGCCGCAACGCATCCAGCGCAGAGTCCACAGAACCGAACGGCACCTGCTCGCCACCGTGCGACGCCGCCCACGACAGCAGCGCCATCTGGGTGAACGTGCCCTCGGGTCCGAGGTAGCCGTAGCGGGTCGTGGCGCTCATCGCTGCCTTCCTGTCCGCGCTGCACTGAGCGCCTGCTGTTCCTCGGGGGTGAGGGTCGCGTCGGAGCCCCCCTCGGTGATGCCCTTGGCATAGGTCCGGGATTCGCCGCGAGCGTGGATCGAGGACAGCACCACGCCGTCACCCCGGTCGTCGACGATGGCGGCGCTGAAGCTCAGCCGGCCACCCATGTCACCGAACGCGTCGTAGCGCACGACCGCCACGTGCCGAAGCGCTTGGCCGATGTCAGCACGCAGGGCTTCGAGGTCGCCGGCCCCCACCGGTCGCTGGCGTTCGAGATGGTCCACCCGGGCGCGCAGCCGGGCGATCGCGACGAACAGCGCGACGATCACGGCCAACGGCAACAGCACGAAGACCAGGAGGACGAGCACCTCGGCTCCGCTGATCCCGAACATGACCGCCAGCGTATGCCGTGTGCTCACGCCCCGCGGGCGCGTCCCGTTCCGTGGGTGTGGGTCAGTTCCGTGGGAGTTCGGCTCGTAGGCTCGTCGCCATCATGGGCATCGACTTCACCACCATCGCCATCGTGTTCGCGACGATCTTCGTCGTCGAACTTCCGGACAAGACCTTCATCGCGACCCTGGTGATGTCGACGCGGTTCCGGCCGCTGCTCGTGTGGATCGGCGTCGTCGCGGCCTTCTTCGTCCAGACCCTCGTAGCCGTGGCGATCGGCGGCGTGCTGTCGCAGCTGCCGAAGCGGCCGATCGAGATCTTCGCAGCGCTGATGTTCCTCGTCGGCGGCATCCTGCTGATCCGCGGCGCGGGCAAGGCCGACGCGGAGGAGGCCGAGACCGAGGAGGAGTTCGGGGAGAAGGCCTCGGCGAAGCAACGCGCTGGCTGGAAGGTCGTGACGTTCTGCTTCACGGTGCTCTTCCTCGCCGAGTGGGGCGACCTGTCGCAGATCCTCACGGCGTCGATGGTGGTGCGCTTCCACGACCCGGTGTCGGTGTTCATCGGGGCGTTCCTCGCGCTCGCCGCCGTCTCAGGGCTGGCGGCCGTGCTCGGCCGCACGCTCCTGCAGCGCATCAGGCTCTCGACGATTCGACGCGTCGGCGGAACCGTGTGCCTCGTCCTTGCCGCCGTCAGCGTCCTCCAGATCACCGGCGCCTTCTGACATGATGGTGAGTCGACCAGTTCTTGGCGAGCCGGCCACCTGGACCTGGTCGACTCGCTCAGAAGTGGTCGACTCGAGGGCCGTGCCAGCACTGGGGTCGCGGTTGACCCACCACAGCAACCCGAGCGCGACGAGACCACCCGCAACGTCGGCGTTCTGGAGGATCCGGCCCGGGAGCTCGGGCCATTCGGGGTGGTCGAGGTAGGTGATGCCCCACCACGGCATCCGCATGAGGAACCACACCCCGATGACGACACCCGCCACAAGGCGCCGCGAGCGCCACCAGGCTCCCGCCCGAGACCGCGTCAACGGCGAAGCCCCCAGCAGCGCGAAGATCACGACGACGATCCAGTGGTAGTGGTGGATCCAGGCCACCGGCGACAACAGGCACGCGAGCAGCCCCACGACCGC
Organism: Knoellia pratensis; assembly: GCF_042666395.1. Taxonomy (NCBI): domain Bacteria; kingdom Bacillati; phylum Actinomycetota; class Actinomycetes; order Micrococcales; family Intrasporangiaceae; genus Knoellia; species Knoellia pratensis. The sequence goes on from NZ_JBHTDJ010000001.1 coordinate 173,779, forward strand.
GACCTCACCGATCGAGTCGCCACGCAGCCACATCTGCCGCGCCAACCGGAACCCGAAGACACCCACCACGACGACGAGCACCAGCCAGATCGCGGTCCCCACGCCACCCTCCGGCCCGACGCGCAGCAGGAACCCGCGCATCGACTGGTTCGACGTCCCGAAGTTCGGCCCCAACCGCGCCGGGTCCTGCAGCGCCCCGCCCCAGAACGCGAACGACGCCTCCGGCAGCAGCACCCACGACCCGAGCGTCACCCCGACAGCGGTCCCCACGGCCGTCGCGGCCTCACGCCACCGCCGGTTCACGAGGTAGTGGATGACGAACACACCGGGCGTGAGCTTGATCGACATGGCCAGGCCCACGAGCACCCCCGGCGGCACGTGCTTGAGCAAACCCGGCCGCGGCCGCCGCAGGTCCATGAGGCACGCGAGCACCATGAACGCATTCACCTGGCCGAAGCGAATCCCGTCCGACACCGGGTGCAGCCACAGCATCGGCGCGACCAGCGCAGCCAACGCGAGGGGCACCCAACCGCCGGCGCGATGGATGAGCCGCCACCCGGCATACCAGACGATGGCCGTCGTCGCCGCGACCTGGGCGGCCGTCCAGAGCCAGCCGGTCACGCCGAAAGGCACCCAGGCCAACGGGATCGCCAGCAGGGCCGCGAACGGCGGATACGTGAACGGCAGCAGTTGCGGGGCTTCGGTCATCGCCGCATAGACCGGGCGGCCGGTCATGATCGAGACACCGGCCTCGCGATAGACCTCGACATCGACCTGCCACTGGTCCATCGGCCAGAACACGAGGTAGCGCAGCACGCCCGGCACCGCCGCGAGGGCGATGAGGCCGATGGCCAGGGGCCACTGCCATCGCAGCGGCACGTGTCTCGGGGTGGGCTTCGTCAGTGGCACCCCGCCATTGTGTCGGTATGCCGGCCGCACACGATCTCCACACGCCCTTCACCTCCTCGGCAGGGCGCCACCGGAGGGCCCCCGTAGGATCCGTGAGGTGTCCAGACGATCACTCGCAGCCCTGTTCGCCGCCCTTGGGACAGTGCTCGGTCTGAGCGTCGCCGCGTTCCCCCTCACGGCCCACGCCGCGAAAGCCAGTCTGGCCACGAGCAAGCCGGCCGCACCCCACGACCCTTTCGGGGCCACGGTCCTCATCGGCACCGGGGGCATCACCTGGACCGACGTCTCCGAGAAGGAGACCCCCAACCTCTGGATGCTCCTGCGGGACGGCTCGAGCGCGGCGATGTCGATCCGTTCGGTCGAGTCCAACACCTGCCCCATCGACGGCTGGCTCGCACTGTCGGCGGCCAACCGCGCCGCCGCCCCGCGCACCGGCACCGGCCCTGCGCCGGAACGTCCGTGCAGCCCCATCGGGGAGCCGACAGGTGGCGTCATCCCCGGGTGGGACACGTTCGTCAAGGCCGCCGCTGACCGCAAGTTCGACAGCAAGCTGGGCCTGCTCGGTGAGGCCGCCGCGAAGTCGGACGTCTGCATCAAGCCGGTCGGCCCGGGCGCCGCGGTGGCCGCGGCCCTGCCCGAGGGCACGGTTGATCGCTACTCCCCCTACTCCGACGCGAACCTGCTCGTCGACATGAACACGTGCCCCGTGACCATCGTCGACGTGGGCAGCGTGCGCGACCCCGCCGACCTGGCCGCCGGTGAGCAGCCCGCGGAGGGCAGCCGGGCGGCTCAGATCGCGGCCATCGACAAGAAGGTCGGCGACATCGTCAACGCCGCTCCCGGGGGCGCCGACTTCATCGTCGCGAGCCTGTCCGACGCCGGCGTCACCGAGCGCCTGCGCCTCGCCGTGGCCCGCGGCCCGCACTACGGCCCGGGCCAGCTCAACGCCCAGTCGACCCGCCAGCCCGGTCTCATCCAGGCCCAGGACCTCCCGATCACGCTCATGTCGATCACGGGCATCACGATCCCCGGCAACCTCGGCGGCACGCCCCTCACGAGCGACCCGGCCCCGGACAACTCCGAGAAGCGCGCGGCCGACCGGCTCCAGAAGCTCGTCGACTACGACCTCGCCAGCCACGAGGTGCACAGCCTCGTGCCGCCGTTCTTCAGCGTCTTCGCCTATGGGCAGCTCGTCATCTATCTCCTCGTGCTCCTCGTCTGGAAGGGCAAGATCGGCGGCCCCGACACCCGTCGCCGGGTCCTCGGCATCGTTCGCATCATCGCCGTGGCCGCCGCGTCGGTGCCGGCCTCGACCTTCCTCGCGAACCTCCTGCCCTGGTGGCGGTTCCCGATCCCGATGGTCTCGATCGTGGGTGCGGTCGGCATCTTCGTCGCCCTGATTGCGTATGCCGCACTGCGGGGTCCGTGGGGACGCGCCGCTCTCGGTTCCCTCGCCTTCGTCGCGGCCGTCACGGTCGCTGTGCTCGCCGGGGACATCCTCACCGGCTCGAGGCTCCAGCAGTCCTCGCTCATGGGCCTGCAGCCGGTGGTCGGCGGCCGGTTCTATGGCATGGGCAACGTGACGTTCGCGCTCTTCGCCACGTCGTCGATCCTGCTCGCGACGGCGGTGTCGAGCTATCTCGTCAGCCACCGCCGACCGCGTGTCGCCGCGGCCGTCGTCCTCGCCATTGGCGTGGGCACGGTCATCGTCGACGGAGCGCCGTTCTGGGGCGCCGACGGTGGAGGCCCGCCGGCCTACATCCCGGGCATCGCCTACCTCATCCTGTCGATCCTCGGCCTGCGGATGACGTGGCAGCGCGTCGCGATGATCGGACTCGGATCCGTGGGCCTGTTCTTTGCCGTGGCCGGCCTCGACTGGCTGCGCGCCCCCGATGACCGCAGCCACCTTGGCCGCTTCATCCAGGCGATCATCGACGGCAACGCCCTCGACATCGTCATCCGCAAGGGCCAGCAGAACTGGAGCATTCTCACCGGCAATGCTCCGCTCACCCTGCTCGTACCGGCGGCCCTGCTCTTCGTCATCTACGTCCTCGCGAAGCCGACCTCATGGGGTTCGCGCGGACTCAGCAAGGCCACGGAGAAGGCACCGACGCTGCGCGCAGGTCTCGTGGCCCTCGTCATCACCCTGACGGTCGGCTTCCTCATCAACGACTCCGGGACGGCCATCCCGGCCGTCGGCGCCACAGTTGCCGTGCCGCTCATCGTCAGCGTCGTGGTGCGGACCCTTCAGGACGATCTGCGGGCTGTTGCCGGGACCCGCCGCGCCCGGCGCTCCTGACCAACCAGGCCCACACCGCGAGCAGGACTGCGGGCGCCACCTGCGTCCGGACCGTCATCGTGACGTCCTCGACGGCGGGCGTCATGCCGAGCACTCGCCCCGGGGTGTAGGCCATCGTCATGATCCACAGCCGGGCCAACAGGATGAGGTCGACGACCGCGACCGCCGCAGCGCCCACTGCCGGCAGGCCAGCCCAGACGATGACGTCGTACCAGGGCAACGAGTAGGGCGCCGCCAAGGCATAGGCACCGGTGAGAACCACAAGCCAGGCCAGCGCTCGAGCCCCCACCGTGGACTCCCGATGAGGTCGGATGAGGCGGAAGAAGCAGAAGGCGAACCCGATGGCCGCGACGGCTGCCAGCGCCGAGATGAGCGACCGCACGGTCGGGCCACCGTTGAACGCTTCGAGGAACCAGCGCCACGGCGATGCCAGGGCCACCGCCTTGGCCGATCGCCCGATCTGGTCGTAGACATTCGGCCCTGCCCAGAGCTGCAGGGCGCCGGCGACGACCGCGGTCGATGCCAGCAGCACACCACCGCGGGCCAACCGTCGGCGCTGGAAGGCGAGGAGGAGCGCGAGCAGCACGACGGCATACGTGAACTTCGATGACACGGCGAGCGCCGCGAAGGTGCCGGCGAGGGCGGCGCCGCCGAGGCCGGCATGGCGGTGAGCGGCCCAGACGGCGAGGACGACGAGCGCCGTGGCGAGCAGGTCGACGTGCGCGCCGAGGACGCCGACGGAGAAGACGAGCGGGTTGGCCGTCCAGATCGCGTCGATGCGTGCCTCGCGGCCGGGGAGCATCCGCCGCAGTGCCCAACGGACGGCGAGCCACGAGGCAATGACGATGAGCTGCCACAGCCACACGGTCTGACGCAGGTTGTCGCCGCCACCGTGCGACGTGAGCCCTTGGATGAGCGTCGCGAACGGCCCGTAGACGCTGGGCTCCTCGGTCCAGGGCGCCTCGACCCGGCTGACGACCGGGTCGGTGCCGCCGCGCCAGGTGTTCGGCGAGACGAGCCAGGGGTTGTCGCCGAGCGCGAGAATGCGTCCGTATGCCGCGTAGCTCACGTGATCGCCCGAACCGAACGGCGTCGCGAGCGCTGCGAGGAGGGCGAGGACGGCGACCACGGGACGCGGCAGCTCACGGCCACCGCTGCCGGTCACCGCGAGGACGATGGCCGCCGCGCCCAGCACGTAGGCCGTCCACATGGCTGCCGTGACGAGCGCCGGGTCGAGGGCGAACGGGAGCAGGTGGCCCGGCGCCCAGCCTCGCGGGCCGAGGTCGGGGGCGGCGGCGTGCGGGAGGCTCAGCCCGACGACGAGGAGCAGGGCGAACGACGCGACGAGGAAGCCCAGGCGAACTCGGACACGGGTGACGCCAGCGCGGTCGCCGGCGTCAGAAGCGTTGTGCGACACCGGGTGCACGCTCGGTGAGAACCTTGCGCACCCTGCGGCGGGTGAGGGCGCGCCAGACGTCGCGGTACTGCTTGGCGCGGTGGACCTGTCCGCGCCAGTCCTTGCCGGAGACTCGGTGCTGCAGCTCGCACGGCACCTCTGCGATTCGCAGTCCGGCGGAGAGGACGTCGACGGTGAGGCCGACCTCGACCCCCCAGCCGGGGGCGAGGGGGCTGGCCGCGTCGAAGGCCTCGGCCGTGAGGCAGCGCATGCCCGAGAGCGGCTGCTTGGCGGTCCAGCCGGTGAGGTTCGTGATGCCGTCGCGGGCGAGCCGGACGACGAAACCGTGGCCACCCCCGACCTTGGACTGGGGCGGGAGCGTCGCGATCGTCATGTCGGCCCGACCCTCGAGCACCGGCGGCAGCAGCACGTGAAGGTTGCTCGCGGAGGACTCGAGGTCACCGTCGACGAAGAGCAGGTGGCGGGGTGAGTGGGTGTCGGTGGCGTTGAAGGACTCGAGCTCGCGCAGGTGGCGCACGCCGGTCTCGAGGGCTGCGGCCTTGCCGAAGTTGCGGGCGTGGACGATGACGTCGGCCCCGGCGGCATCCGCCACGGCGGACGTGTCGTCGCTGCTGCCGTCATCGACGACGACGACCTTGTCGACACCGTCGAGAGCGAGGACGGCCTTGACCGTCGCGACGATCCGGTCGGTCTCGTCCTTGCACGGGATGATGGCCGCGACCGTCCGCCGGTCCGGCGACTGGCCCGTCGAATGCCCCGTCGGTGCGCCCGTCCCCACGCCCCCCACCATCAGCGCAGGGTCACCTGGCGGCTGAGCAGACCCGAGCGAGCCCGTCGTTCATCGGCGGTGAGGGATTCAGCGGAAGCCAGCGCGGCGGCATACCGGTCGCCGAAGGCCTTAAGGGCGTCCTCGTGAGCGGCGGGTTCGCTGTCGGCGGGGATCTCGAACACGGGCACGAGCAGGCCGCAGGCGCGGAAGGCGCCGAGGAGGCGGGTGCCGTCGCCGAGCCCGGACTCGCCGGCTGCGTGGAGGCGGGCGAGGGCGTCGGTGGCGACGTCCTCGTCGTCGGGAAGGACGAGGCGGATGTAGGTGCGCTCGCCGATGCGGACCCAGTAGGCGGACGTGAGGGCGGCCATGCGCACGGTGGGCACGACGGACTCGTTGGCGCGCTCGAGGGATTCCTTGCCCGCGTCGTCGAGGTCCTGCTCGTCGACCCAGAAGTCGAAGCCTTCGTGCACCTGCACCTCGAAGGGGGCGTCGAGGTCGAGGACGTCCTGCAGGCGCGGGCTGTCGGCGGTCGGCGTCGGGACGTGCTGCACGGCGCTGCCCGGTTCGGCGGCCGCGGCGGCGAAGAGCTGAGCGGCCAGGTCGCGGCTCGGGTCACCCGAGGTGGAGCCCGCCTGGGTACCGACGAGGACGGTGCCGTCGGCACGGCGCAGGGCCGGCCACGCCATCGGCAGGACGGTGGCGACGGTCGCCGTGTCGGCGCCCTCGGGTCCCTTGCCCGCAGCGAAGCTCACGCTCACCGTGGCGGCCGGGAGGATCTCGCGGATCGCCACCCACTCGGTCTCCTGCGGCAACCCCTCGAAGGGGCGGTTCACATACGGAGCGGCCGCGGCGCGTGGCCGCTTGGCGGGTGCGCCGGAGTCGTCGGTGGTCCTGCGTCGTCGAGAAGCCTTGCCCATGGCCGTCAGCGTAGTGGTGCGCTGCGGCCTCCTCCGCCTTGCGTCCGCAACTTCAGCGGGTATGCCGTCACCGCGCCCGCCCCTGTCCGTTTCCCGCCGCCCCCGGAAAAGGGGACTCAAGCAAGGGAACAGTTCCCTTGCTCGGGGCGCGTTTCCCGCCGCCCCCGGAAAAGGTGTGGTGCCGGCTCAGGTGGCGCGGCGGCGGCTCGGGCCGCCCATGGCGGCCCACACGGTCTGGCCGCCCTTGTCCTCGCCGAAGCCCCACTCGTGGGCGAGGGAGCGGACGATGCGCAACCCTCGACCACTCGACACCCACACCGCCGCGGGCGCGGGACTCGGCAGGCTGTCGCCGCCACCGTCGGTGACCTCGACCTCGACGACCTCGCCACGGACCTTCCAGCGGACCCGGAGGCAGCCGTCAGCCAGCGGCCGGGCGTGGCGGATGGCGTTGGTCATGAGTTCGGAGACGACGATCTCGGACTCGTCGATGGTCTGCTCGTCGAGGTCGCGGGCGCGCAGGTCGGCGACGACGGCCTTGCGCACCCGGGTGACCGTGCTCGGCCCCCAGGGCGCGCGGATGGTGCGGACCTGGCCCTGGCCGATGGCACCGCCGAACTCGTCGAGCTTGGGCTCGTCGGCCTTCTTCTCCGCTGCAGTCACGCCGGGAACTCTAATCGAGCATGGCCATGACGTCTCGCGGTCGATCGCTGATCATGACGTCGACACCGAGCTCGGCACAGCGTTCGACGTCCTCGGGCTGGTTCACGGTCCACACGTAGACCTCGTGGCCGCGACGCTGGTGCGCCTTCACGAGGGACGGGGAGCGCCGGACGATCCGCATGTCGAGACCGACGATGTTGACGCCGTTGGGCAGCGACCCATCCCACGAGAGTCGGGGCGCTGACTGTGCGACGAGATGGACGAGCGGGACCTGCGGCGCGAGACCGCGCATTCGCAGGAGAGCGAGCAGGGAGAACGACATGACGCGCACGTGCGGCTGCTGCGTGAGGTCGCCCGTCGTCAGCCCGAAGGCATGCAGGGCGGTGACGAGCTGACGCTCCACGAGCCCGCCATAGCGCGTCGGATGCTTCGTCTCGATGAGGGTGAGGAGCTCCTGGCGCTGGCTGGTGAGCGAGTCCAGCAGGCGGTTGAGTGTGAGGATCCGGCCGCGCTCCGGGTCGCGGTCCATCTGTTCGCTCGCGGTTCCGTCGTCGAGCTTCTTCCAGCTGGCCCAGTCGAGCTCTTCAAGCCGGGCCAGCTCCAAGGTGGAGATGACCCCCCTGCCGTTGCTCGTCCGATTGGCCCGACGGTCGTGCACGCACACGAGGTGGTGGTCGGCGGTGAGCCGCACGTCGCACTCGATGCCGTCGACGCCCTGGCCGAAGGCGGCCATGTAGGCCGCGAGCGTGTGCTCCGGCTGCTCGGCGCTCGCTCCCCTGTGCGCCACCACCCGAGGCCGTCCGTCGGTCTCGCGCTTCTCTCCCAGGTACGGAACGGCCACGTGTCCATGGTGGCAGCGCACGAGACCCGGTGAGCGGAGCGACTCACACAACCCCACGGCATACCGTTGAAGGATCGTGAGCCTTCCACCCTTCCAAAGCCTCGTCGACGCGCACTGGCGCGATGTCGGCCGACTCGCGCACGCCCTCGCCGGGCCGAACCTCGGCGACGATGTCGCACAACAGGCGTGGACCCAGGCGCTCGCGGCCTATCCGCGGGTGACCTCGACGCGCAACCTGCGTGGCTGGCTGCTGACGATCACGCATCGATGTGCGATGGATGCGCACCGGGCGGGTCGACGGACCGTGGCACACGAGGATCCCGCCGTGTTGGCGGCGGCGCCGGTCGTGGATGGGCCGTCGGTCCCGGACGACGGGTTGTGGGCGCGGGTGGCTGACCTGCCCGAGCGTCAACGCGAGGCGGTCGTCCTCAAGTACGTCGCCGACCTCGACCACCGTGCTGTTGCGGCGACGCTCGGCACGACCCCTGCGATGAGCCGCCGACTGGTCTCTGACGCGTTGGCCACCCTTCGCCTCGATCTTGAGGAGCTCCGATGAGTACTGCCTTTGATTCCTTCGCCCCTGACGTGCGTCCACCGGTCCTCCCGGAGACCGACATCTCGTATGCCGTCGAGGACACCGCTGTCGGTCGCCTCCTGCTGGCGGTGCGTTCCGATGGTCGGCTGGTCACGTCCGCCTACATCGCCACCGACGTCGACGAGGAGGTCTGGCTGCAGCGGCTGGCCGACGGCGTTTCGCCCCGGGTCCTTCGGCAGGCGAAGCCACTCGATACAGCGCGACGTGAGCTCACGGCATACCTCGAAGGAAAGGCGACCGGCTTCTCGGTGCCGGTCGACCTCGCTCTGGCGAGCGAGTTCCAGCGGGCGGTCCTGGCGGGGTTGGCGTCGCGGGTGGGCTACGGCTCGTCGACCACGTATGGCGCGCTGGCGGCGGCCATTGACCGGCCGCGGGCGTCGCGGGCGGTGGGGACGGCCCTGGGCGCGAACCCCCTGTGCGTCTTCGTGCCATGTCACCGAGTGCTGCCGGCGGGCGGTTCCGTGGAGGGCAAGATTCGCAACGTCGGCGGGTATGCCGGTGGGCCGGCTGCCAAGGAATTCCTCCTCACGCTCGAGTCCGGGCACGGCGAGCGCTGAGCGCTGAGCGCCAGCACCTCGCGCTCCACCCTCGTGGCGAGGTCGACGCCTACGCTGTACAGACCATGTACACGATCAAGCGCGTCGCGGAACTCACGGGCATCGGACTGTCGACCCTGCGCGCGTGGGAGCGCCGCTACGGCGTCGTGTCACCGGCCCGGTCGGAGGGGAGCTACCGCCTCTATTCCGACGCCGACGTCAGGGCGCTGGCGATCATGGCCTCGCTCGTCCATGACGGTTGGACCGCGAGCGAGGCGGCGGCTGAGACCTTGGCGCGCACCGCAGGAGACGCACGTTCGGCGTACGTGGGCTCGGGTCCCTCAGACGAGGTCGAGGCGCCGGCGGGGCTTGAGGAACTCCTCGCCGCGGCGCAGGGCCTTGACGGCCCCACGGTGAGCGCTCTCCTTGCCCGGTCACTCGGCAGGGGCGATTTCGCGGACGTGGCGAGCCAATGGCTCATGCCGATCCTTGCGGGAGTGGGCGACGCGTGGGCTGATGGGCGACTCAGTGCGGCGGGCGAGCACTTGGTCAGCTATGCCGTGCAACGTCAACTCGCGGGTCTCTATGAAGCCGCGATACGAAGCACCACCGGCCCAGTGGTCGTGTTCGGCCTTCCATCGGGCGCTCGACACGAGCTCGGCCTGCTCGCCTTCAGCGTCGCCGCGCGGCAGGCAGGCATCACGACTGCCTATCTGGGTGCCGATCTGCCATCGCACGACTGGGAGGTGGCTGTCTCGGGCCTTCAGGCCGGCGGCGCGGTGCTGTCGGTGCCACGCCCCGCCGACGTCGTGTCGGCGCAGGAGGTCATCGACCAACTGGGTCGGAGCGAGTCGGGAGTGGTGGTGGCCATCGGTGGCCGCCATCAGGACGACGTCACGGGTGCCTTGCGTCTGGGGCACGACCTCGCGACCGGTGTTGCTCTGCTTCGGGACGGCCTGGTGCGCGGTCGGGGCGGCAAGCCCGGTCACTGACCAGCCAGGACCGCACCCGCGCCAACGGCGAAGGGCACGGGTGGGCGGGTGCGGTGCACCCGGGTTGCACAAGCCCCTCGGCGCGACCAGTTCTTCGCGGCGCGACCACCTCTGCGTGGACGTCTCAGCAAGAACTGGACGTCTCGAGCTGCCGTCAGGACTCGGGGAAGTCGGGACCGTCGATGTCGTAGCCGCCGAGCAGTTTGGCCATCGCGAGGTGCGGCTTGGCCTCGTCGTGCCGGCTCTGGCGCTGCAACGTCCGGCCGAGCATCAGCAGCGCGTAGTGGTCGTCCGGGTTGTCGACGAGCATCGCGCGCAGGATCTCCTCGGCGCGGGCGAGCTGGGCCGAGTGGTAGTACGACCGAGCGAGATAGAGCCGCAGTTCGGTGGTGCCGTGCAGTGGCGGTTCCAGCACGCTGCGGTCGACGAGAGACGCAAACAGTGGCGCGGCGCCGGCATACTCCCCCGCGTCGAAGCGCGCCCGAGCCGCCTCATAGTCCGCAGCAAACGAGTCCTCACTCATGACAGCTCTCCTTCGATGTATGCCGCTAGCGCCATCTATGCTTGAACCTAGAGATCACTAGCAAGACCGATCAGCGGAAGGCCGGCAGCCCGGTGAGGGCCTGGCCGATGACGAGTTGATGGACCTCGGACGTGCCCTCGTAGGTGAGGACGGACTCGAGGTTGTTGGCGTGCCGCATGGGTGAGTACTCCCCCGAGATCCCGTTGGCGCCCAACAGGGTTCGGCACTCGCGCGCGATCTTGATCGCCTCACGGCACGAGTTGAGCTTGCCCAGCGAGACCTGCTCGGGCCGCAGCGTCCCGGCGTCCTTGAGCGCGCCGAGGTGCAGGGCGAGCAGCATGCCCTTGCCGAGCTCGAGCGTCATGTCGGCCAGCTTGGTCTGGGTGATCTGGTAGCCCGCGAGCTTCTTGTCGAACATGTCGCGGTCCAAGGTGTAGGCGATCGTCGTCTCGAGCGCATCGCGAGCCGCACCGAGCGCCCCGAAGATGATCCCGAACCGCGCCTCCGACAGGCACGACAACGGCCCGGACAGTCCACGCGCCTCGGGCAGCATCGCCGAGGCCGGCAACCGCACGCCGTCCAGCACCAGCTCGGCAGTCACGGACGCGCGCAGCGACAGCTTGCCCGTGATCTCGGGCGCAGAGAACCCGGGCGCGGAGGTCGGCACGACGAACCCGCGGATCGTCTGGCCATCGCTCGCATCGGTCCGCGCCCACACCACCGCGACATCGGCGACGGACCCGTTGGTGATCCACATCTTGGAGCCGTCGAGGATCCAGTCCTCGCCGTCGCGGCGCGCCCGCGTCCTCATGCCAGCGGGGTTGGAGCCGAAGTCCGGCTCGGTCAGCCCGAAGCATCCGACCGCCTCGCCTGCAGCCATGCGCGGGAGCCACTCCTGCTTCTGCTCCTCGCTGCCGAACTGCCAGATCGCGAACATCGCCAGCGATCCCTGGACGGAGACCAACGAGCGCACACCCGAATCGACCGCTTCCAGCTCGGCACAGGCGAGTCCGTATGCCGTGGCGCTCGTCCCAGCGCAACCGTAGCCCTCGAGGTGCATGCCGAGCAGCCCCAGCTCACCGAGTCGCGGAGCCAGCTCGCGGATGGGCACGGACGCCGACTCGAACCACCCCGACACGTGCGGCCGCACCTCAGAGGCCAGGAAGGACCGCACCGTGTCACGCATGTCGCGGTCCTCGGCGCTGATCAACCCTTCGATACCGAAGAGTTCGAGCGGACCCTGCGTGGTGTCAGCCATCAGACGGCCCGCCCCTCGGCTTCGCGCTTGATGCTCTCGAGGGTGCTCCGCACGCCGGTGTTGAGCTCGGCGATCTCGATCTGCTCCTCGAGCGTGGGCTTCATTCGCGAGGGATTGGCCATGCAGCCAAACCTAGTCGGCAGCCCCGGCGGGAGTCATGCGCCCGGTGATGAGCTCGAAGTCCGTCTCGGGAATCTCGAACAGACCGCGACGGAACACCATGCCCCAGCTCGGTGCGCCCGCGATGAAGGACAGCTCCCCGAGCATCGGACGGATGGGCACGGCCGCCGCTTCACGGAAGTCCACCCGGCGCCGCCACGGCCGAAAGTCTGGCGACATCTCCACCTGGTAGATCGGGTCGGCGGTGAGGAGGCCCCAGGCCGTGAACTCCTGCAAGGCCTCGCCCGCCCGCATGGCCGTGCGCGGCGAGTAGAAGAGGATGCCGTCGCCGGCCGCCAACTTCGCAAGTCGGGTGGGCTTGCCGTGGTCGGCCTGGGTGAAGCCGCCCTCCACCCCGAGCAGCACGTGCTCGCGGCTGATCGTGTTGACCCAGAAGTGCTGACCTGCATCGTCGTTGCCCATGTTCGGCAACCTACGACGCGGCGGTGACAGAAGAACTCAGTTGGTCGGACGGCATACCGGAAGGGAGACTCGACTCTCGTGGCACATCTCGAGGTCAACCAGGTCGGGTTCACGCTCCCCGACGGACGCCCCCTGCTCGACGGCGTGCAGTTCCGCGTCGGCGAGGGGCAGCGCGTCGCTCTCATCGGCCCCAACGGCACGGGCAAGACGACCCTGACCCGGATCATCTCCGGCGACCTCACGGCCCACGAAGGCGCCATCACGACCTCCGGCACGCTCGCCGTGATGAACCAGTTCGTCGGCAAGGTCCGCGACGACTCGACCGTGCGCGACCTGCTGATTTCCGTTGCGCCGGAACCCATCCGGCTGGCGGGCTCTGCACTGAATGCCACCGAGCTTCGGATCATGGAGGTCGACGACGAGCCCTCGCAGATGGCCTACGCCCAGGCGCTCGCGGACTGGGGCGATGCCGGGGGCTACGACTACGAGACGACGGTCTGGGACACGGTCACGACCCAGGCCCTGGGTATGCCGTTCGAGCAGGCTCAGTGGCGCGCCGTCACCTCCCTGTCGGGAGGCGAACAGAAGCGCGTCGTGCTCGGGGCCTTGTTGAACGGCCCGGCCGACCTGCTCCTCCTCGACGAGCCGGACAACTACCTCGACGTGCCCTCGAAACGTTGGCTCGAGGACCGACTCATCGCGAGCGACAAGACGGTGCTCTTCATCAGCCACGACCGCGAGCTGCTGTCGCGGGTCGCCACCTCCGTCGTCACCCTGGAGCCGGGGGCCAACGGGGCCACCGCGTGGATCCACCCGGGCTCGTTCGCGACGTGGCACCAGGCCCGGATCGACCGCAACGACCGCCTCGACGAGATGCGGCGTCGCTGGGATGAGGAGCACACCAAGCTCAAGGCCCTCGTCCTCATGTATCGCACGAAGGCAGCCTTCAACGACGGCCTGGCCTCACGGCTCCACGCCGCCGAGACCCGGCTGGCGAAGTTCGTCAAGGCCGGCCCTCCCGAGAAGGTCGCCATCGCGCAGAACGTCACGATGCGGCTCACCGGTGGGCGCACGGCCAAGCGCGCCGTGGTCTGCACCGGCGTCGAGCTGTTGGCGCCCGGCGACTCAGACTCCGTGTCGGGTGACGCCGATTCATTGATGAAACCGTTCGACCTCGAGGTCTGGTTCGGCGAGCGCGTTGCCGTCCTCGGCTCCAACGGGTCAGGCAAGTCGCACTTCCTGCGGCTGCTCGCCGCGGGTGGGAGCGACCCTGACATCGAGCACCAGCCGGTCGGCGACGTCGCCATCGAACACGTGCGGCACAGCGGAACTGCGCGCTTGGGCTCCCGCGTCCGGCCCGGATGGTTCGCCCAGACGCACGACTCGCCGCAGCTGCGCGGGCGAACCCTTCTCGAGATCCTGCATCGCGGCGACGAACACCGCACGGGACGCGGTCGCGAGGAGGCGTCGCGCGTGCTTGACCGCTACGAACTCGCGCACCAGGGCGAGCAGACCTTCGACACGCTCTCCGGCGGGCAGCAGGCGCGCTTCCAGATCCTGCTGCTCGAGCTGAGCGGCGCAACCCTGCTCCTCCTCGATGAGCCCACCGACAACCTCGACCTCCACTCAGCCGAGGCCCTCGAACAGGCTCTCACCGCCTTCGAGGGGACGGTGCTCGCCGTGACCCACGACCGGTGGTTCGCGCGCACCTTCGACCGGTTCCTCGTCTTCGGCAGCGACGGTCGAGTCGTCGAGACGCCCAACGCCGTGTGGGACGAAGCCCGGGTCAGCCGCGCCCGCTGAACGCAGCACCTACTGCAGCACCTACTGCAGCACCTACTGCACCGTAAGGGGCGCAATCACCCCTTCTACGGTGCAGTAGGTGCTGCGTCGTCCGGGGTCTTCGACGTCATGAGCGAGAACTCCTCGCCGTCAGGTCCCTTGACCGTGGCGAGACGGCCGAACTCGAACTCCCAGGGGTCCTCGGGTGCCGAGCCGCCCGCGTCGATGACCCGTTGCCGAGCGGCATCGACGTCATCGACCTCGAACGTCACACACCACCGCGGGCCCAGTGCGTCGTCGGGCGGCTGGTCCCCCATGCCACCCGCCGGCCACTCGGCGCCGGGCGGCGTGAAGGTCGCATAGCTGATCCCGCTCATCGACATGTCGTCGTAGGCGAAGCCGAAAACGGTGCCGTAGAACGTCTTTGACGCCTCAAGCCGAGCCGACGCGAGGTCGATCCAGCCGACGGCGCCATGTGCGTTGCGGGCCTCATAGCCCGTGTGCTCGCGCGCCTCCCACGCCCCGAACGCCGCCCCAGCGGGATCCACCCACAACCCCATCCGTGCGAACGCCCCGACGTCCGTGGGCTCCATCAGCGGTTCGGCACCCGCCGCCTCTGCCGCCCGCCCCGTCGCGTCGACGTCGTCAGTGGCGAGATACGTCGTCCACACAGTCGGCCATTCTTCGTCGCCCTCCATCGGCGGGGACATCCCCGCAACGCGACGGCCCTCGACGAGCGCGTTGTAGTAGTGGCCGTACTCCTCGCCACAGTCCTCGAACTCCCACCCGAGCACGACGCGATAGAACCCCTGGCTGCGCGCGAGGTCGCTGACCATGATCTCGCTCCAGCACGGCGTCCCCGCCGGCCACTTCTCCCCCTGCGTCGCCATGGTTCGAGGCTAGGCCCTTCCCAAGCCGAAACGCGCGTATGCCGTGTGGTCCCGCAAAGGGGACCACACGGCATACGCGTGTCCGGGTTTTCAGGCGAGGCGCGAGGATGTCTGCCATGACCGACGAGCTGACCCTGCGTGACGCAACCGCTCTTGACGCTGCAGCGTGCGCCGCGATCTATGCGCACTACGTCGAGCAGTCGACTGCGACCTTCGAGGAGGTCCCGCCCACGGTCGACGAGATGGCGGCCCGGATCGCCTCGGCCCAGGAGCGACACGCCTGGATCGTGGCCGAGCGGGACGGCGCCATCGTGGGATACGCCTACGGCGGACCGTTCAAAGCCCGTGCGGCATACCGGTATTCGTGCGAGGTGAGCGTCTACCTCGACGTCACCTCACGCGGTGGCGGAGTCGGCAGGACCCTGTATGCCGCCCTGCTGGCTCGCATGGAATCGCTCGGCATGCGCATGGCCTGTGGCGGCGTGACGATGCCCAACGACGCGAGCGTCGCGCTGCACCTGGCGATGGGGTTCGAGAAGGTCGGCACCTATCGCCGCATCGGCTGGAAGCACGGCGAGTGGCGAGACGTGACGTGGTTCCAGAAGCCATTCGGCGCCGACGGCCCACCGCGTGACTGAAGAGCGGGTCAGGGCGCGAGGAGGTCCTGGTAGTCCTCGTGCTTGGCGATCCAGCCCTTGATGAACGGGCACAACGGCAGCACCGTGAGCCCGCCCGTGGCACGCACGTCATCCAGGGCGCCGCGAGCCAGGGCCGAACCGACGCCCTTGCCCTCGAAGGCCTCGCCCACCTCCGTGTGCGTGAAGGTGATCCGCCCGTCCTCGAGCCGATAGGCCGCGAAGCCGGCGAGCTCGTCACCGAGTCGGGCTTCGTAGCGCAGCAGGTCCGGGTTGTTCGTCACGACGACGTTCTCAGCGTTGTCAGTCATGCTGTTCATCATGACCCAGGTCCAGGTGTTGAGCCCACGTGAGGTGCCACTGGGTGGCCCGCGGTCGATGACCGTGCGGCGCACCCTGCCCCACCGGGACCGGTCCTTCATCGGGGCCTGGTGCTTCGTCGACCACTACGGGCCGGACGACGTCGCGGCGACCGGCGGCATGGACGTGCCGCCTCATCCGCACACCGGCCTGCAGACGGTGAGCTGGCTCTTCGAGGGCGAGGTCGAGCACCGCGACAGCGGCGGTGCGCACGCCATGGTCCGGCCGGGCGAGGTCAACCTCATGACGAGCGGCCGCGGCATCGCGCACTCCGAGGTGTCGACGCCCTCGACGACGGCACTCCACGGCGTCCAGCTCTGGGTCGTCCTGCCCGAGTCCGATCGCG
Organism: Knoellia pratensis; assembly: GCF_042666395.1. Classification (NCBI taxonomy): domain Bacteria; kingdom Bacillati; phylum Actinomycetota; class Actinomycetes; order Micrococcales; family Intrasporangiaceae; genus Knoellia; species Knoellia pratensis. The sequence continues at coordinate 190,090 of NZ_JBHTDJ010000001.1, forward strand.
GCCTCGAGCGTGAGTTCCAGCACCACACAGCGCCGCTCGTGCGTTTGGGTGATGGCGTGGAGGGCCGCGTCTTCATCGGTTCCCTCGCTGGCCACACCTCCCCGATCACGACCCGGACCCCGTTGCTGGGGGCAGAGGTGACCCTCGCGGAAGGTGCGACGTGGACGATTGCAGCCGACGCGGCATACGAGCACGGTCTGCTCATCGACAGCGGAAAGGTGACGTTCAACGGCTCGGTCCTGGAGCGGGGCGACCTCGGGATCGTCGACGCCGGGCTCACCGAGCTCACCGTCGTGGCGGCCGAGCCCACGCGCGTCGTGCTGCTCGGCGGCACCCCCTACGACGAGGCCATCGTCATGTGGTGGAACTTCATCGGGCGCGACCACGACGAGATCGTCGCCTTCCGCGACGAGTGGCAGTCGCGCTCGGAGCGCTTCGGTGAGGTCGACGGGTATGCCGGCCGGCTGAGTTGGTTGCCCGCGCCCGAGCTCCCGGGCGGTCGGCTCCGCAACCGCACCCGCCACGGTCGCATGAGTTGACGATGAGAATCATTCGCATCTAGGGTCTGCCGCGAGTCCACCAGCGGAAAGGCCCGTTCATGAACACGCCCTCACGCCGTCGCGTCGTCGCGCTCACCGCGACGATCACGGCCACTCTCATCACGACCTCCTGCGGCGGTGGTGGTGAGGGAGATCGGCCCCGAACTGTCGCGCGGGTGGTCGGGCCATTCGAGATCCACAGCCTCGAGCCCACAGCCAGCAGCGGTCTCTTCACCCGGCTGGAAGTGGCCGAGACCCTCGTGAGCAGCGACGTCGAAGGCACCCTGGCGCCGGGGCTGGCCACGACGTGGCGGCCTTCTGCGGACAAGCTGACCTGGACCTTCGGCCTCGTCGACGGAGCATCGTTCCACGACGGCACACCGGTTGACGCAGGCTCGGTCGCACGCTCACTGACGAAGACCGCGGCCGACGCGGCCAGCCCGCTCGCCTCGGCGCCCATCAAGGCGATCGCCCCCGTCGGCGAGGACCTGACCATCAGCCTCACCACGCCCGACCCGACCGTGCCCGCGCTCCTGACCCACTACAGCGCCGGCATCCTGGCCCCCTCGTCCTACGACGGCGAAGGCCGCGTGACCAAGGTCGTCGGGTCCGGCCCCTTCGAGATCAGCCAGCTTGAGCTGCCGTCCTCGATCACGACCCGGCGCTTCGCGGACTACCGGGGAGCGAAGCCCGCGATCGAGGGCGTCGAGTTCTCGGTCGTCGGGCGCGCCGAGACCCGCGCGGTGATGGCGGCAAGCGGTCAGGCCGATGTCGTCTTCGGCCTCGAACCCGCCGGTCGCCAGCGCGTCGACGCAGCCGAGGGCGTCTCGATGGCCTCCGCCCTGCAGCCCCGGACCGTCCTCCTCAAGATCAACGACGCTCACCCGGCCCTCAAGGACATCCGCGTCCGCCACGCCCTCTCGCTCATGCTCGATCGCGAGCGCATCGCCGAAGCGGTCCTGCGCGAGAGAGACCTCGCCGCGACCCAGCTCTTCCCACCCGCTCTCGCAACGTGGAACCAGCCCAACCTCGAGCCGCTCACCCAGGACGTCGAGCGAGCCCGGGCCCTGCTCGCCGAGGCCGGCTTCAACCGCAGCGCCGACGGCACGACGCTTGAACGCGAAGGCAAGCCGCTCCGGCTCACGCTGACGACCTATCCCGATCGGCCCGAGCTGCCCCCGTTGGCCACGGCGATCCAGGAGGCTGCGCGCGCCGTCGGCATCACCATCGACGTCGCAGTCGGAAACTCCAGCGAGATCCCTGCCAAGCACGCCGACGGCACGCTCGAACTCGCGCTGCTCACCAAGCACTTCGCGCTCGTCTCCGATCCGTACGTGTCGATCGCCGAGACCTTCGCTCCCGGTGGTGCCGAGTGGGGCGTCATGAACTGGGAGGACCCCGCCCTCACCGCGGCCCTGTCGACCGTGGCGCAGCAACCCACAGGCCCGGCCGCGGACGCCGCCCGCCGCGAGGTCGCGAGCATCATCCAGGAGCAGCTGCCCGTCGTGCCCGTCGCGTGGTACCGCTTCAACGCGGCCGTCTCCGATCGGCTCGACGGCTTCGTCATCGACCCGATCGAGCACAGCTGGCGGCTCAGCGAGACGAGGTGGGCTCCGTGAGGGGCGCGCCGTGCGTCCCCCGCACGGTCCGCATCCTTGGCGCACGCCTCGGCCAGGCCTGTGGAGTCGCGCTCATGGTCTCGGTCGTCTGCTTCCTCGTCGTCCAGCAGCTGCCCGGTGACGCGGCGTATCGCATCGCCGCCGGACGCTACGGTGCCGACCTCGTCGACTCCGCTGCCGCGCAGGGGGTGCGCCGGGAACTCGGCCTCGACCGGCCGATGTGGCAGCAGCTCGGTGACTGGTGCACAGACCTCTTCACTCTCGACCTCGGTCGCTCCCTCGTGACCTCGCGAACGGTCGTCGACGAGCTGGGTCCGGCTCTGCTCGCCACTCTCCAGCTCGCCGCCGCCGCCCTCGTGGGGGCCGTGCTCATCGGCGTCGTCCTCGGCACTGCTGCGGCGCGCCGGCCGGGCGGACTGGTCGATCGGTTGTGCGCCGCCTGGGTCGCAGGGTCACGCGCCGTCCCGCCGTTCCTCCTCGGCATCGGCCTGATGGTCGTGCTCTCCGGACACGCAGGCTGGGTGTCCGCGGCGGGCGGCGACGGGCTCTCGGCCCTGGCGCTGCCCGCGCTCACCCTCGCCGTCTGCCTCTCCGGGCTCTTCACGAGGATCATCCGTGACGCGCTCATCGAGGTGACCCAGTCGGCCTACGTGCAGTTCGCTCGGACCAAGGGACTGCCGGAACGGGTGGTGATCCTGAGGCACACGGTCCGCAACGCCCTCGTCGCCGTCGTGCCCTATGTCGGCGTCCAGGCCGTCATCCTCATCGAGGGGGTCGTCGTCGTCGAGAGCCTGTTCTCGTGGGACGGCTTGGGGCACGCGCTCGTCCATGCGGTCTTCTGGCGTGACGTCCCCGTGCTGCAGGGCGCCTCCCTGGTCCTCGCCCTGATCATCGTGGCGATCAACACCGGGGTCGACCTCGCCGTCGCCGCCCTCGATCCCCGCCCCCGCCACGCAGGAGTGACCGCATGACGCAGCTGACGGTTTCATCCCGGTGGGCACGCCGCCGCTCGGCCAGACCTGCCAGTCTCGTCGCCGGCGCGGTCCTCGCACTCCTCGTCACCTTCGCGATCGCGGGGCCCCTCGTCTGGCCCGAGGCCGCCACGCAGGACCTCGACCGCTATCTCCACGCACCGACGTGGAGCGAACCCTGGGGGCGGGACGACTTCGGTCGCGACATCACCGCCAGGCTTGCTCACGCCACGCGGCTGTCGCTGGTCCTCTCGGCTCTCTGCGTCGCGACCGCCCTCCTTGTCGGAGGCGCCACGGGCATCCTTGCGGCGTGGGCCGGAGGCTGGTGCGACACCCTGCTGCGTGGCATCGCCGAGACGGCATCGGCTCTGCCGGCGCTGCTCATCGTGCTGCTGGTCTCGGCCCTCGCGGCGTCTGGCGCACTGTGGCCGCTGTATCTCGGGATCGCCGTCGCCGCGTCCATCGAGTATTTCCGGGTCGTGCGCTCCCGCGCCTCCCGGGTGCTCGCCACCGACGCAGTCGAGGCAGCCCGGCTGCTCGACCTCGGCAGGTGGCACATCGTGCGACGCCACCTCTGGCCCGACCTGCGTCCCACGCTCGTGACCCTTGCTTCGCTCGGGATGGTGACCTCCATCCTCGCGATGTCGACCCTTGGCTTCGTCAAGGTCGGCGTCCAACCGCCTCGCACCGAACTCGGGCTGATGCTCTCCGAGGCCCTTCCGTTCTCCGATGTCGCACCGTGGATGGCCCTGGCGCCTGTCACGGTTCTCTTTGCCCTGACGCTCAGCTTGTGGGGCCTGCGATCGCAGGAGGTGGTGTCCCGATGACCACGACCGTCATGGCCACGAGTCTCGAGCTCACCGCCGTCGAGGTGCGCTCCGGTGGACGCGTCCTCGTCTCCGTACCGGAGCTGCGCGCCGAACCGGGCCGACCCCTCACGATCATCGGCGAGAGCGGCGCGGGCAAGTCGCTCCTGGCACACGCCGCCATGGGCACCCTCGACGCAAGCCTGACCGCATCCGGGACGATGCGCCTCGGGGAGGCGACGTTCGACCTCTCGAGCAGCACGTCTCGCCGCGGCCTGTGGGGACATTCGCTCGCCCTGCTGCCGCAGGAACCCTCACTCGCCCTCGACCCGACGATGCGCGTCCTGCCCCAGGTCGCGGAGGGCGCTCCCGTGGCCGACCGTCGCGGCGCTCGATCGTCGGCAGTCGCCTTGCTGGACTCGCTCGGCCTCACGGACGTGGGGCAGCACTGGCCCCACACCCTGTCCGGGGGCATGGCCCAGAGAGTGAGCTATGCAGCGGCGACGATCACCGAGCCGGGGGTGTTGCTCGTCGACGAACCCTCCAAGGGTCTCGACGCCCGGTCCCTTGACCTGCTCGCAGAGCTGTTGCTTCGACACACTTCGGCCGGCGGGTTCCTCGTGACCATCACCCACGACCTCGGGCTCGCCCGCCGTCTCGGTGGCGACGTTGCGGTGATGAGGGACGCCGAAGTCATCGAGACCGGGGCCATCGAGGACGTCCTCGGGCGCCCGGCCCACGAGCACACGCGCCGCCTCGTCGGAGCAGACCCCGCGCTCTGGCCCGCTCGCTCCGCCAAACCACGCTCAGCCGTCCGGTCGGCCGGGGCGCCGCGCTCCGGCTCCAGCGGTTCGTCAGCGCTCATCAGCCTCGAGCAGGTCGGTGTGGTGTTGGGCGGTCGCCCGGTGCTGAGGAGCGTCGACCTTCGCATCGGCCACGGCGAGCGCTGGGCGCTCGTCGGCCCGAGCGGCTCCGGCAAGACAACGTTGGGCCACGTGCTCGTCGGCGTCCAACCCGTTGACTCCGGACGAGTGGTGCGGGACGCGAGCCTGCGTCGTGGGCAGGTCGTCAAGCTCTACCAGGACCCCCAGGCATCCTTCCCTCACAAGGTCCCCCTGCTGGCAGGACTGCATGACGTCGCTCGTCGATTCGACGTCGGCTGGTCCCGGGTCATCGGCCTGCTCGACGAGGTAGGTCTGTCGGCGCGCCTGCTCGAACGTCGTCCTGGACAGGTGTCCGGGGGCGAGCTGCAGCGCATCGCGATCGTCCGGTCGATGCTCGCGTCGCCGCGCCTCGTCATCGCCGACGAGGCGACCTCACGGCTGGACCTGCTGACGCAGCAGGCGACCGTGCGTGCCCTGCTCAGCGAGGTCGACGCCTCGGGCAGCGCCCTCGTCCTCGTGACGCACGACCGGGATCTCGCCCGCGCCTGCACCGACCGCGTTCTCGATCTCGACCCCGGGTGAGGTCGTCGCCTTCGCGGTCGCTCCCGGGCGCACACCTCAGCAACGTTGACCCCGCCTTCTCGACATATACCCAAGGGGGGTATAGTATCGAGGTATGAGCGAGCACGAGACCCACCAGCACTCCTACATCGCGAGCGGCCACAAGGACGACTACCTCAAGCGGTTGCGCCGCATCGAGGGCCAGGCCCGTGGCATCCAGAAGATGGTCGACGAGGAGAAGTACTGCATCGACATCCTCACCCAGATCTCCGCGATGACGAAGGCGCTGCAGTCGGTCGCGCTCGGCCTCCTCGATGAGCACATGGGCCACTGCGTCGCCGATGCCGCGCGCAAGGGAGGGCCCGAAGCCGACGCCAAGCTCAAGGAAGCCAGCGAGGCCATCGCCCGCCTCGTCAAGTCCTGACCCACCCCCAAACCCCCGGCCTTGTGTGCCCCACCGGTCCCGAAATGGAACCGCACAGGCACACAAGGCGAGTTGAAAGAGAGAGCGAGCCACTCATGAGCACCTCAACCCAGACCTTCACCGTCACCGGGATGACCTGCGGCCACTGCGTCGCGTCCGTCACCGAAGAGGTCAGCGAGATCGCCGGCGTCGAGAACGTCGACATCGACCTCGCGACCGGATCCGTCACCATCACCAGCACCACGCCGCTCGAGGACGACGCAGTGCGCGCCGCCGTCGAGGAAGCCGGCTACGCGCTGGCATGAGTACGCCCACCCGCGTCATCGGCTTCATCGCCGCCCTCGCCGCCATCTTCGGCATCACCCTGGGCGCGGGGCGCCTGTTCGGGCCTGTCGAGGCGACGCCCGCGAGCGCCGGTCACGACGCCCATGCCTCGACCGAGCCCACTGAGCCTGCCGACTCGGCAGGCGCCGACCACTCCGCCCACCTCCCCGGCGGGCTGCAGGTCTCGCAGGACGGCTACACCCTGCGCCTGAACCATTCCGAGCTGGCCGCCGGCCCCAAGACCCCGCTCGACTTCGTCGTGGAAGGTCCGGAGGGCAAACCGGTCACGGCCTACACGCCACAGCACGAGAAGGAGCTGCACCTCATCGCGGTGCGCCGCGACTTCTCCGGCTTCCAGCACGTCCACCCGACCCGCGCGGCCGACGGCACGTGGAGCACGACGCTCGCGCTGACACCGGGCACGTGGCGGGTGTTCGCCGACATCGCTCCCCAGGGTGCGCAGCCCCTGACGCTGGGTGCCGACGTGTCCGTGGCCGGTGCCTATGCCCCCGCCGGTGCGCCCGCCGAGGACGTCCGCACCGCGACCGTCGACGGCTACACGGTGACCCTCAAGGGCGACCTCGCCCCCGGCGCCGACTCCGCCCTCACCCTCTCGGTGAGCCGCAGCGGCAAGCCGGTCACCGACCTCGACCCGTATCTCGGCGCCTACGGTCACCTCGTGGCCCTGCGCACGGGCGACCTCGCCTACCTCCACGTCCACCCCGAGGGTCACCCCGGCGACGGCACCACCCAGCCGGGCCCGGACATCACCTTCGGCGCCGCCGTACCCAGCGCGGGGACCTATCGCCTCTTCCTCGACTTCCAGCACGAGGGCGTCGTCCGCACAGCCGCCTTCACCGTCACCGCAGGAGGTACCAATGGCCACCAGCATTGAGCTCGACATCACCGGGATGACCTGCGCGTCCTGCGCCAACCGGATCGAGCGCAAGCTCAACAAGCTCGACGGCGTGGTCGCGACGGTCAACTACTCCACCGAGAAGGCCAAGGTCGAGTACCCCGAGACCGTGTCCACCGACGAGCTGCTCGAGACCGTTGGACAGGCCGGGTATGCCGCCAGCCTGCCTCCCGCTCCCGACGCACCCTCCGTGGTCGGTGGGGATGGCGACGCCTCCGACCCGACGCGGGCCCTGCGCGACCGGCTGCTCATCTCGCTGGTCCTCACCGTGCCGGTCATCGCGATGGCCATGGTCCCGGCGTTCCAGTTCACGTACTGGCAGTGGGCGTCGTTGGCGTTGGCGGCTCCCGTTGTCGTCTGGGGAGCCTGGCCGTTCCACCGGGCCGCGTGGGTCAACCTGCGCCACGGCGCGACGACGATGGACACCCTCATCTCGGTCGGGACCCTGGCCGCGTTCGGGTGGTCGCTCTACGCGCTCTTCCTGGGCACGGCCGGCACGCCCGGCATGACGCACCCGTTCCGCTTCACCATCGAGCGGAGCGACGGTGCGGGCAACATCTATCTCGAGGCCGCGGCCGGGGTGACGACCTTCCTGTTGGCGGGTCGCTATGCCGAGGCCCGGGCGAAGCGCCAGTCCGGTGCCGCACTACGCGCGCTGCTCGAGATGGGCGCCAAGGACGTCGCCGTCCTGCGTGATGGCGCGGAGGTCCGCATCCCGGTCGAACAGCTCGCCGTGGGTGACGACTTCGTCGTCCGCCCCGGCGAGAAGGTCGCGACCGATGGCGTCGTCACCTCGGGCTCGTCTGCGGTCGACGCGTCGATGCTCACCGGCGAGTCCGTGCCGGTCGAGGTCACGTTCGGCGATGCCGTCGTCGGTGCCACCGTGAACTCCGGCGGGCGACTCGTCGTGCGCGCCACCCGCGTCGGCAGCGACACCCAGCTCGCCCAGATGGCGCACCTCGTCGAGGACGCCCAGAACGGCAAGGCCCAGGTGCAGCGGCTCGCCGATCGCATCTCGGGGATCTTCGTACCGATCGTCATCGGCCTCGCCGTGGGAACGCTCGGCTTCTGGCTGGGCACAGGTTCGGGCTGGACCGCCGCCTTCACCGCCGCCATCTCCGTCCTCATCATCGCCTGCCCGTGCGCCCTCGGCCTCGCGACACCGACCGCCCTCATGGTCGGCACCGGACGCGGAGCCCAGCTCGGCATCCTCATCAAGGGCCCCGAGGTCCTCGAGTCCACCCGTCAGGTCGACACGATCGTGCTCGACAAGACGGGCACGGTGACGACCGGACAGATGAGCCTGCGCGACGTCGTTGCCGCCCCCGGCGAGAACCGCGACGAGGTCCTGCGCCTGGCGGCCTCCCTCGAGCACGGATCCGAACACCCCATCGCCCGGGCCATCGTCACCGGCGGTGAGGACCGGGGCATCGCCCGCGTCGGCGTCGAGAGCTTCACCAGCATCGACGGACTCGGCGTCCAGGGCGTGGTCGAGGGTCATGCGGCTGTCATAGGCCGGCCGCAGCTCCTGACCGACTGGTCGATCGTCGTCGGGCAGGAGATCGCGGCCGCGCTCGCCGAGGCCCGCCAGAGCGGCACGACGCCGGTGATGATCGGCTGGGACGGGCAGGCACGCGGCATACTCATCGTCTCTGATGCGGTGAAACCCACGTCAGCACAGGCGATCTCGCGACTCAAGGACCTCGGGCTGACGCCCTACCTGCTCACCGGTGACAACGGCGAGGCCGCTCGCACCGTCGCCGCCGAGGTCGGCATCGACCCTGCCCACGTCATCGCCGACGTCATGCCCGCCGACAAGGTCGCCGTCGTCCAGCGCCTCCAGGGCGAGGGCAAGGTCGTCGCCATGGTCGGCGACGGGGTCAACGACGCCGCCGCCCTCGCCGCGGCCGACCTCGGGATGGCCATGGGGACCGGCACCGACGTCGCCATCGAGGCCAGCGACCTCACTCTCGTGCGCGGCGACCTGAGGGTGGCCCCCGACGCGATCCGCCTCGCCCGGCGCACCCTGTCGACGATCAAGGGCAACCTGTTCTGGGCGTTCGGCTACAACGTCGCGGCCATCCCCCTCGCAGCGGCTGGGCTGCTCAACCCGATGCTCGCCGGGGCAGCGATGGCGCTCTCGTCGGTGTTCGTCGTGACGAACAGCCTGCGGCTCAGAGGCTTTCGCGCCGACGCATGACGTTCGCCCCCCCTTCGTCTTCGTGCCCCAAACGGACATGAAATGGGCGCCTTCGGCGCGCGAGCATGTCCGTTTGGGGCACGAAGACGGTTGGGTGCGGGGTGCGGACCGGCGTCAACCTCAGGTGGTGAGGGATTCCGCGAGGGTCGCCAAGCGGTCGAGGGACGCGCGAAGCTGCGGTTCCTGCGTGGCCCGGGCACGCGGCATACGCGCTTCGTCGGTGAGCTCGGTCCAGTCGTAGGTGTGCGTGACCCGCGACGTGACGTCGTCCAGGGGCTCGACCTCCCACCGCCACTCGTGACCGGCCGGCGCCTCGCCCTCGTTGCCGGGACGCCACGCGATGCGGCGCCCCTCTTCGAAGTCGACGACGAGGTTGTCGCGGTGGTTGCCCTTCGTCGTCCGCATCGCGAAGATCTCGCCCACTGCGCGGATGCGTTCACCCTTGATGACTTCGACGAGGTTGTCGTTGCCGTCCCACTCGGGCTGCCGTCGCGGATCCGCGATGAGCTCGAAGACGGTCTCGGCGGGAGCGGCGATGTCGCGGGTGGAACTGACGACACGGGTCTCGTTGTCCATGACTCCATCGAAACACGTGCGACGCGGGGAATGTCGCCGGACCACAATGGCCACATGACCGAATCCAGCCCTGCCACGACCGTCGACGAGGTGCGTGCGTCGATGCGGACCTCGCTCAAGGAAGCCATGCGTGCCCGCGACAGGCTCGCGGTCTCGGCACTGCGCTCGGGCCTCAGCGCCATCGACAACGCCGAGGCGATCGCGACTGAGCCACCGTCCACGAGTGACGGTCACTCACCGATCGCTGGCGCGGCTATCGGGCTCGGCGTGACAGAGGCGGAACGACGCGACCTCACAGTCGACGACCTGCGGGCTCTGCTGCGCACGGAAGTCAAGGAGCGCCGCGAGGCCGCCACCGAGATCGAGGGAGCCGGGCACCCGGACCGTGCCGCTGACCTCCTGCGGGAGGCCGACGTCCTCGAGTCCGTCGTCACCAACTGACGTCAAGAGCGCACGAAGCGGCTCAGTGGTCCGTAATCATCACGGTCCGCAGCGCGAAGCGCCTCGATGTACGCAGCGCGCGTCTCACCAGACCCCACAAGGTTCGTTCGACCCCAAGTAAATGGTTGAGCCCCAGACGCACGGAGAAGCAGATCTGTCATGGCGCGCGAGTGTCGACCGTTGCCGTTCGGAAAGGGATGGATGCGCACGAGTTGGTGATGGAACCTCGTGGCCGCCTCGTCGAGCTCCATCGAGGATTGCGGTGCAAACCAGGAGCGGGCGTCCTCGACAAGAGTCCGCACCTCCACTGAGATGCGGCGCGGATCCACACCAATGTCGCGCTCCGTCCGACGGTACGTTCCGGCCCACCGCCACACGTCTCCGTACATGTCCCTGTGAAGGTTTCGAAGCGTCAGATCGTCCAGCAGTTTGTGTGGCTCAAGCTTGCGCCGCCACTTGCGCGAGGCGAGCGCCCGAACGATGTTGGCCTGCTCTTCCGCATCCAACTCGTGCCGGGTGACGACGTAGGCCGGAATGAGTTGATCCACCTCGTCAGGAGTCAGCGGCGTTGCGCCATCGGGACGCACGTCATCGAATCCAGCGCCGAGAGGTCTAGTAGACATCCGCCCAGAGACCTGGTTGGTCACGTACCTCCCGCAACTGCTCGGAGAACTGCTCAGCCGTCACACTCTGCGACACACCCTGCGCTTCCAGGCCCATGGAATGCCCTACCTCGACCATGGTCACTCCAAGTGAAGCGGCAGCCTGTCTGTCGACCATCTCGTCCAGGCGACGACGCGGCACGAGCGCGTAGACGATGTCACAGTCCAGCGCCTCTGCTGAGCGTGCGAGCGTGGCCAGGCGGATGCGGCCTTCGCTCTCATTCGCCTCCATCTTGGACACGGCGTTCGCTCCGATTCCGAGTCGCTCACCGAGCTCCCCTGCGCTCATTCCCAAGGCCTCACGCAGCGTCCGGACCCAACCGCCGCGAGGCACGCTCATGTCTGGCGCGACCGAACGCATGGTGTCGAAGCGTCGATCAAGCCCCGTCCGAGCTCGCGCGCGCGCCCGTGCCGTTCCAACCGTCCGGGCCATCACATCTCCTCCACGTAGTCGTAGTTTTGACTACTAGTATGACACGGATAACCGGAGTTATAACTACCGTTTAGCGCATCTTTTGGGTAGCCACGACTACCATTATCGTTCCCGCGGGCTTTTGCGAGGCGCACGTTCGAGCGGATCTGGCCGGCGACCTGAGCCACGCAGGCCGACGTGCCGGAGTCGGTGCTCGACGGAAACTGGCACGATCGGGTCGTGACCTCGATCCTGTGGCTTCGCCGCGACCTGCGACGCAGCGACCACCCCGCCCTGCTGGCCGCACGCGACGCCGCGGCCGGGGATCTCGTCGTGGCCTACGTCCTCGACCCGACCCTGTGGTCTGGGGCGGGGGCCGCGCGCCGGGCCTGGCTCGCGGCCACCCTCGAGGCGACCAGCGCCGAGTACAACGAGGGGCTGACCCTGCTCTGGGGCGATCCCCGCGAGGTCGTCCCAGCCCTTGCCGAGCGCGTCGGCGCCACATCGGTGCACGTCACCCGAGAGACGACGCCGTTCGGTCGACGCCGGGACGAGCAAGTCGCCAGTTCGCTTGCGGCACAGGGCATCGAGTGGGTCGAGACCGGCACCCCGTATGCCGTGGGTCCGGGTCTCGTGGTCAACGGCAGCGGGACGGCCTACAAGGTCTTCACCCCGTTCGCGAAGGCCTGGCGTGGGCACGGCTGGCCCGACCCCGCACCCCGCCCGCGCGAGCTCCCGATACGGCACGTCGGGGACGACGAAGCTGCGACCCGGGCCGTCCGTGAGGCGCTCGCCGCACCGGACCTTCCCGACCTTCCGGCCGCCGGGGAGAACGCCGCCCACGCGCGGTGGCGCGAGTTCTGCGAGACGGGATTGACGGCATACGCGACCGATCGGGACCTGCCGGGCACGGACGGGACGTCACGACTCTCCCCCTATCTCAAGCTCGGCGTGGTCCATCCGCGGACGTTGCTCGCCGACCTGGCGGGGCGGCGCGGTGTGGGGGCGCAGACGTTCGTCGACGAGATCGCTTGGCGCGAGTTCTATGCAGATGTGTTGTGGCACAACCCTTCCAGCGCATGGAAGGACCTGCGGGATCCGTTGTCGGGGATGGCCTACGACGAACCCCACGACGCGATCGAGGCATGGCAGACGGGCACGACGGGCTATCCGATAGTCGACGCGGGGATGCGGCAGCTACTCGCCCAGGGGTGGATGCACAACCGGGTTCGGATGATCACGGCGAGCTTCCTCACCAAGGACCTGCACGTGTGGTGGCCGGTCGGCGCGCGGCACTTCCTCGAGCACCTCATCGACGGTGACATCGCGTCGAACAACCACGGGTGGCAGTGGGTGGCGGGGACAGGTACGGATGCGTCGCCCTACTTCCGCGTGTTCAACCCGGTGACGCAGGGCGAGAAGTTCGATGTGGACGGCGACTACGTGCGGCAGTGGGTGCCCGAGCTCGCGCACCTCTCCGGCAAGGCCGCGCACCAGCCGTGGGAGCACCCGGATGGCTACGCCCACGGCTATCCGCGGCGCATCGTCGACCACGCCGAGGAGCGGCGCGAAGCCCTCCGCCGGCTGGACGAGCTCAAAGACTGACTGAGCACGCGACCTACTGCACCGTTGGCGGGGCGATCACACCTCCTACGGTGCAGTAGGTCATGCAGAACGTGGTGGCACTGGGGCTCAGGCCACTGCGCGCAGGAATGCCTCCAGCAGGGGGCCGGCTGTGGTCGCGCCACCCTCGCCCTCGTCGACGAAGACCGCGACCGCGAGGTCGCCCTGGATCCCGATCATCCACACGTGCTGCTTCAGGGCTTTGGCGTCGCCGAACTCCGCCGTTCCCGACTTCGCATAGACGGGTTCGCCCGGAACGTCCGCGAGGAACTTCCCGCTGCCTTGCTCGACGACGCCACGCATGAGCGCCTTCAGCAGTGCCGACTCGGCGGCGGTGACCGGCTTGGCGGGGGTCTGGGGTGCGTCAGCCTTGGCCCCAGCGACGAGAACCGGAGCCACCGGTTTCCCGGCGGCGATCGATGCGGCGACGGTGGCCATCCCGAGCGGGGAGGCCTCGACCTTGGACTGGCCGATCATCGAGGCGGCCTCGTCCGTACCCGGCTTGGGCTCAGGCACCGATCCAAGGAAGCCGGGAACCCCCAGGGCGGCTTTGGCGGTGAGGCCCAGACCCGCTGCGGCAGTGGGGAGTTCGGCAGGTGCAAGCTTCTCGCCGGCGCGGATGAACGCGGTGTTGCACGAGTTCGCGAACGCCGTGCTGAACGGCACCGACCCCAGGGCCGACGTCGGATAGCTGTCGACGTTCTTGAACGTGCGCCCGTCCACGGTCACCGTCGGAGTGCACTCGACCTTGCTCGCCGGTGTCACACCCGAACGGAGCAGGGCGAGGCTCGACACCATCTTGAAGGTCGAGCCCGGGGCATAGCGGCCCTGCGTCGCGGTCGACACACCCTTGCCGCCCGGGCCACTCGCGGCCGCAAGGACGTTGCCCGTCGACGGCTGGATGGCCACGATCGCCGAGGCGGGGACGACCTTCTCGAGCACGACTTCGGCGGCCTCCTGCTTCGCGATGTCGAGGGTCAGGGTCACCGGCTTGCCGGGCGTCGACGGCGTGTTGAAGAGCGTGCGTTCCTGTGCCCCACCGGTCGCGAGGACGGCATAGCTCGGCTGACCGGACAACTGCGTGTCGTATGCCGCCTGCACACCTCCGATTCCGACCTCGTCTCCCGCGACGGTGCGGCCTTCGGACTTCTCGACGATCTCGGCGGTGGCGTCGCCGACGATGCCGAGGAGGGGTCGAGCGAACGTGGCCGTCGGCGCCAGCGGCAGTGTGTCGGCCACGAGGAAGACACCGGGGGCGTCGAGGGCTCGGGCCTCTGCCTCCTGCGCGCTGCCCTGGCGCACGGTGATCGCCTCGACAAAGGCCTTGGGCCCCGCGTTCTTGACGGCGGTGACGTAGTTGGCGCTGTTGATCCCCACCGCTTCGGCGAGCACTGGCGCACTCGAGAGAGCCTCGGCGGCAGTCGCCTTCGTCTTGTCGATCCCGATGCGGGAGACGGCGCGTGGCGTGACGATCTGCTCGTTGTTGGCGCCGAGGATCTCGGCGCGGGTCGGCTGCTGGCGCTTGATCCGGAGCGTCTCATCACTCGTCAGGCCCGGCGCAACCACAGCGGGATCCCACTCGCCACGCCAGCGGTCGGTGCTCTTCCACACCCTCAGCTTGGTCTCGTAAGTCCAAGGGGCCTCTGACCCGGGCAACGTCCATGAGTGGCGAAGCGTGGCGAGAGCGGCGCCATCCTTGGGTTCGGTCATCGACTTCACCTCGACGGTGTGCTTGGCCTTGCTCATTCCTTTGACCACCGGCGCAAGGTCGGGGGTGTCGCCAGAGTCGTCAACGATGGAGTCGAGCGTGTAGACACCCTTGGCGAGCCCGTCCGCAACGAGTTCTGCGGCGACTCGCGCGGCCTTCCCCTGGCGGTCCGGCCACCACTTCAGCCCTCCCCAGGCTGCTCCCCCGATGAGCGCCACCACGACGACTGCGATCCCGACCTTGAATCCCCACCCACGCGAACGCACCTGCACAACCCCTCACGATCCGAGCGCCGGGGCTGTCTGCCCGGCCTGACCCCGTCACTCTTTCATCGGCCGCACGCCAAAGCAGGCGCAGCAACGCCGACGTCGATGATCCTCACCGGATCTTCACATGCGGGGGCGCCACCTCGGCAGGGTCAGGAGCAGGGCGTCCGGGCAGAAGTCGGGTGGCGCGCTCGATGAGAACGGCCACGACCAGCGCGACCCCAACACCGACGATCGCCGCGAGCAACGGGTTGTCCTGCACCCAGTGCCCGGCGAGAGTGCCGACCCCCACGGACCACGCCGCCCACGTCACCCCCGAGAGGAACGAGAAGAGCATGAACCGCCGCTGCGGGTAGCGCGCCGCGCCCGCCGTGAGGTTGACCGCCGCGCGCCCCACCGGCACCCAGCGTCCGACGACGATGATGACGGCACCGCGCCGATCGAGGTGACCTCGCGCCCAGGCGAGCGCGCGGCGGCCCGGACCAGAACGCTCCAACAGTCGGTCAAGCGACGCATGCCGTCCCAACAGATAAGCGAGGTTGTCGCCCACCCACGCGCCCGCCGCTGCAGCGACGAAGAGCGCGAGCCAGTGCGGAGTCCCCGTCGACGCACCGACTGCGGCGAGCCCGATGAGCACGCCTTCGCTGGGCAACGGAGGCAGCACTCCATCGATCGCGAAGAAGACGAACAGCGCCGGCAGCAGCCACGCCGAACCCGCGTGGAGCTCGATGAACGTGTTGATCGCGTCGACCATGCGCCAAGTGTGTCGGAGCCCTACCCCACCAGGAGACAGAAGGTGTGACCTGCGGGATCGACGAGGACATAGAGGGGTTCCTCCTCGTCGTCGCTGCGGTCCAGCCGCAAAGTGGCGCCGAGGCCGACAGCCGTGGCCTTGTGTTCCTCGAGCTCCTCCACGCTGCCGACCAAGTAGTCGACGTGCAGCTGCTGCGGCACCGCGTCGTCCGGCCAGGTCGTCGGCTCGAGCCGCTCGACCTGTTGGAACGCGAGCTGTCGCGTGCCGTCCGGCTGCGTGAGGACGAGCCAGTCGGCCTCGTCCGCGCTCCCGTCGGTCGGTGGCTCGTCGCCCGCTCGATAGACGAGCCCGAGGAACTGCCGATAGAACTCGGCGAGTTCACGGGGCCGCTCGCAGTCCAGAACGGTGTGCACGTATGCCGGGTGCTCGCCCATCGCTGTCGCCTCTCGTCCGTGTCCCGTCCGTGTCATCGGGCTCGTGGAAGACCACTACCAAGACACCGTAGGCGCACCCGCTCGGGGTCATGTCCTCCCACCCGGGTTTCCTTTGCGGAAGCCTTTCGTCCGGAATGGGTTCTACGGTTTCCCCATGACAGAGAAGCAGGCGACGCAGAACCAGGCCCAGGGGCGCATCTTCCGGGACGAGCAACTGCTGGGCGCGACGTTCGAGCACGTGGACCTGTCGGGGTCGCGGTTCGAGCGGGTCGACTTCGGTCGGTCGACGTTCCGCTCCATCGACTTCGACGCTGCCGACATCCGCAACGCCTCCCTGTCCGACGTCCGGATGCGCGGCGTCGAACTCCGCCGCGTCGAGATCTGGGGAGAGCTCGGCGACGTCCTGGTCAACGGGGTGGATGTCGCGCCCCTCGTCGAGGCGGAGCTCATCCGGCTCCACCCCGAACGCGCCCGTCTCCATCCCACCAATGCCGACGGCTACCGGGACGCCTGGACCGTCATCGACGAGCTCTGGTCCGGCACCGTCGAGCGCGCCCGGCGGCTCGCGAAGGACGACCCCGCCCTACTCCACGAGAGCGTTGACGGCGAGTGGTCCTTCATCCAGACCCTGCGCCACCTCGCGTTCGCCACGAGTTCATGGCTGAGCCGCGGCGTCCAGCGCGACCCTTCGCCGTGGCACCCGCTCGAGCTGCCCTGGGACGAGATGCCACCGACAGAAGGGATCCGGCACGACCGAGACGCCCGACCCACCCTCGACGAGGCGCTCGAGCTGAGGCGCGCCCGATTCGAGCGCGTGCGAACGCATTTGGCCTCGCTCACCGACGAGGCGCTCGCCGCCCAGACCGAGGTACCTGAGGGCGCAGGGTGGCCGCCCGCAGGCGAGACCTTCCCGGTCAGCGACGCCTTCGACACGCTCCTCAACGAGGAGTGGTGGCACCGCCAGTTCGCCGAGCGCGACCTCGCCGCGCTGGAAGCGCGCACACGGCATACCCACGAATCGACGACACCGGAGGAATCGTGAACGACCCGCTGCCCGGCAGCGAAGAGACCCCGTGGGAGCCGCCCTTGGCGGGGACCGAGGTCGAGCAGGTCATCGGTGCGCTCGACCGGCTGCGGTGGACCTTCCGCTGGAAGACCGACGGCCTGTATGCCGTGGGGCTGGGTCAGCGTGTCGGCGCATCGTCCCTGACCCTCGGGCGCCTGCTCAAGCACCTGGCCGTCGTCGAGGACCACACCTTCCAGGTGAAGGTGGCGGGCGCTCCGATGCCACCGGTGTGGGATGACAACGGCTGGGACGATGACGACGACTGGGAGCACACCTCGGCCGACGCTGATGACCCAGCCACGCTGTATGCGTTCTGGGACAGCGCTGTTGAACGATCGCGCGCCAGCGTGGCCGAAGTGCTGGCCAGCGGCGGGCTCGACCAGGAGGTGCACGTCAGCGCCCACGGTCAGCATGCGAGCCTGCGGCGACTGCTGCTCGACACGATCGAGGAGTACGGCCGTCACCTCGGGCACGCCGACCTGTTGCGCGAGGCTGTCGACGGTCGCACCGGCGAGGACCCGCCGCCCGGCTGGCGACCGACGGCAACGGGCTGAGGCCACCGCCTTTCGCCGACGGCGCGCCTTAGGGTGTGCGGGTGCCTGCCGACGTGACGCCGCTCGAGCTCCTCGGTGGGCTCATTCCTCTGGTCGCTGCCGTCCTGACCCTGCTTGCGTTCCGGTGGCGCAGGCGTGACGAGGTCTTCACCGACGTCACGCCCGGCGAGATGCCGCGGATCGGTGACGGCAGGGGCAGTGCCCGCGTGCGGCGCGGCGTCGAGTGGGCCGGCTCGGTCGCTCCCCGGTTCCACGCTCCCGACGAGTCCACGCCGGCGTTGTCCGGGGCGGTCGTCGACGGGATCGTGCACGGCCGGGATCTGACGGCGACCCTTGTCGACCTTGCCCTGCGACAGATCGTCAGCCTCGAGAAGGACGGCGACGACTGGAGGGTGAGCCGCACCGGTGCCGGCGACGACTCCATGGCCGAGCACGAGCGGGTGCTCCTCGATGCCCTGCTCGGTGGGTCGACTTCGGTTCGGCTCGGAGAGCTGCGGCAGGCGGACGTCGCGCAACGTTGGCGCGTGGCCGAGATTGCCGTGTATCGCGCCGTCGTCGACCGCGGTTGGTACGCCAAGCACCCGCGGTCACGCAACGGTTGGGTGGCCGCCCTGGGAGTGCTCCTCATCCTCGGGGCGGGAGTGGCCGGCGTCGCTTCCGGCATCTCCGACGACCACTGGCGCTGGGTGCCACTCGGTGCCGGGCTCGGACTCGGCGGCGCGCTGCTCATGCGACTGGGACGTGGCCGGACGCCGCGCACCGCACTGGGATCCGCGGCCCGGATCCAGGCCCTCGGTTACGAGAAATACCTCGCGACCGCCGAGGCGAACCAGCTCCGTCACGAGGAGCTGGCCGGCGAGGTGCGTTCCATGCTTCCGTATGCCGTCGCCTTCGGTGTTGCCCCACATGTCGCCTCCGTCCTCGGGGACGCATTGCGTGCCGCGCGCCTGGCGGAGGGCGCAGAGACGGCACTCGCGGCAGTGGTCGACGGCGCCCTCGATCCGGGCGTGTTCGATCTCGTCGCCGGCCTGGTCGACCTCGGGGGTGGGCTCGAGGTCCCCGACCTCGGAGCCCTCGCCGACGTCATGCCCGACGACGCCTTCGCCGCACTGCTCGACGGCTTTGACGGGCTGGGATCGGCGTTGTCGTCCTTTGCCGGAGGCATCGGGGACGTCATCCCCGACGGCGACGTCCTCGACGGCTGCGATGGGGGCTGCATCGACTTCTGATGCGGCTCAAAAGACCCTCGTCGCAGGGGCGCTCACGGAGTTGGCGTGTATCCGGACGCCAGTTCCTGCCCCGGGCATGACAGTGGCAGGGAGATCAATCTCCCTGCCACTTCCAAGATATAGCGCACCATGGGGCTTGCCGCAAGGCCCCCTCTTTGGTTCACCATGGTCGCCGTGCCGCGAAATGCGTTGGCGCACAACCACTTCGTGGAACGGGGAGACACATGGACGACGTCATCGTGGTGGGAGCCGGACCCACCGGTGTGATGCTCGCGAACGAACTCGCGCTGCATGGAGTCAAGGTCACGATCTTTGACAGGGACATCGAGCCGAACATGACGGTCCGCTCAATGGGCCTGCACGCCCGCAGCATCGAGATCATGGAGATGCGTGGCCTGCTGGCACGCCTCCTGCCCCAGGGGACGAAGTACCCGACCGACGGCTTCTTCGCCGGCATCAGGACGAGCGAGCCGGTCGAGCTGGACACCACGCATCCCTACACCCTTGCCATCCCGCAGTCCCTCGTCGAGGAGGCGCTACGCGAGCGCGCCACCGAGCAAAGGATCGAGATCCGCCGCGGCGTGGAGGCCATCGGTGTGACCCAGGACGACGCTGGCGTCGACGTCGAACTCTCCGACGGCACGACACTGCGAGCCGCGTGGGTGATCGGCTGCGACGGCGGTCGGAGCGCGGTGCGCCGACTGCTGGACATCAACTTCCCCGGAGAGTCCGCTCGTCGCCAGTGGATCCTCGGGGAGGCCGAGGTGACGACTCCTCACGACGAGGTCATGGCCGTCATCCAGCGGGTGCACCAGACCCATCGCGGCTTCGGTGCCGGACCGGTCTGCGACGGCGTCTATCGCATCGTCGTCCCCGCCGCGGAGGTCGCCGATGAAGGTGCCCCACCACCCACTCTCGACGACCTGCGAACCCAGCTCACGGCATACGCGGGAACGGATTTTGGTGTCCACTCGCCGCGTTGGCTGTCGCGCTTCGGTGACGCGACCCGACTCGCCGAGCACTATCGCGTCGGGCGCGTGCTCATCGCCGGCGACGCCGCGCACGTCCACCCGCCGCAGGGTGGTCAGGGCCTCAACCTTGGTATGCAGGACGCCTTCAACCTCGGGTGGAAGCTCGCCGCCACCATCGCGGGCTGGGCGCCGAAGGGGCTGCTCGACACCTACGAGTCGGAGCGGCACCCAGTGGCCGAGGAGGTCCTCACGCTCACTCGCGCGCAGGCCGAGCTCCAGTCACCCGAGCCCGGAGCACAGTCCGTCAAGACACTCTTCGCGGAAGTCATGGAGTTCCCGGGGGTGCACGTTCACCTGCTCGGGAAAATCACCTCCCTGGGACTCCGGTATGCCGTGGGCGATGGCTCTGACCTGTTGGGTCGCCGTCAGCGGGATCTGACGTTCGCCAGCGGCGGGTCTCTGTATCCGCTGCTGCACAGCGGGCGGGGCACGTTGGTCGACCAGACCGGGGCGTTGTCGGTCGAGGGGTGGACCGGTCGCGTCGACGTCGTCACCGAGGAGAGCGACGAGCTCGCAGCCCCCGCCGTGCTGCTGCGACCGGACGGGCACATCGTCTGGGTGGGCACAGACGAGACCGGACTGCACGAGGCGTTGGAGCAATGGTTCGGCCCTGCTGCGGACCGGCCCGGAGGTCTCGCTAGCTGAGGCCGGTCAGGCCGCGGTGGGACTTGGGATCCGCGATCACCGCATGAGCCACATCGCTGAGACGGTGGTTCCGACGCCGGGAGTAGTCACGCATCAGGACGAAGGCCGAGTCGACGTCGATGCCGTGCATGCGAGCCAGTGCGCCCTTGGCCTGCTCGATGACGATCCGGCTGTTGAGCGCGCCCTGGAGCTGTTCGGAGAGGATCTCCGAATTGCGCAAGGCGCGCTCCTGCAGGAGCCCGATCGTGGCGACGTCGGCCAGGGCCTGAATGATGCGCATGTCCGCCGGTCCGAGCCGGCCGGTGGCGGTGCTGAACAGGTTCAGCGCACCGATGACCTTGTGCCGATGGCGCAGCGGGAAGGCGTGGACGGCCTGGAACCCGGCCTCGATGGCACGCGGTGCGAACAGTGGCCATCGCTCGTTCGCCGTCCTCAGGTCCGTGTTGACCACAGCCTGACCCATCCGGAAGCAGTCGAGGCACGGTCCCTCTCGGTACTGCAGCTGGAAGAGCTCCAACAACATCACTGACTCCGCCGAGGACGCCATGTATTGCAGCTGGCCGTGCGGATCGGCCAACAACAGACCCACGGAGGCCGAGGAGCTCACGGCTGCGGTCTGTTTGGTCAGGGCCTCGAGGAACTCGATGACGTCGAAGTCGTCGACGAGGGTGTCCGCCAGCTCGACGAAGATCTCGGCCAGCTTCTCCATAGCGATCATTGTGTCGGCCGATCTGTCATCGGGATGCCGGCCGCTGCGGTCATGGCATGTCCCTGTCAAGTCTGATTCTACCGCTGATGATGTCCGTCGCGACATCGCTGATGTAACGACCCGAGGCAAAGGAGTGTCCACGGATCCGGGCCATGGCCTCGTCGATACTGACCCCGAGATCGACCATGACCATGCCCTGCGCCTGGTAGACCTCGAGGCGATTGGCCAGGACGTCATCGAGGTCCATGGTCGTGGTGCCGTCCTCGGCCCCATTCTGCCCCTCCACCAGCACGTCCATGGCCACTTCGGCAAAGGTGAAGGCCTGGGTGAGGGCCCGCCCGGACAGAGGCCCGGGCCTGTCCCGGTAGACATCCATGGCCCCCGCTCGCGCCGCCCCGACCTGGAGGGGGAAGGCAAAGACGGCTCGCACCGCCTGGTCGTGCGCGGCCGGTGCATACCCGGGCCATCGTGAGGAGCCGTGAGCGAGGAGGTCAGCGACCAGAACCGGACGACGAGAGGCGAAGGCGTCGATGCCGGGGCCCTCACCGAGCGAGAACTGCAGCTCCTCCAACCTCCTGCTGGACGGACCCGAGGCTGCGATCGTGGCGCCGCCGTAGTTGTCGTCGGTCAGCATGCTCACCCCGACGCCGGTCGCCGGCAGTGCCCTGGACAGCGCCGAGCACAGCCGCTCGAGTCGACCGATGGCGCCCGGGGCCTCGTGCACGGCAGGTGGCTCGTCGTCGATGAGCCGGTTGGCGCGCGCGAACCGGGACGCGTGGTCATCCACGGCAGTCGTCCGGCTCGGCGCGTCCCATGGGCCCACCTCTCGGATCGATGCCGATGGTCGCGTTGGTTGACAAGGTCCCGGACTCACTACATGCCGTCCTTCGGACGACCCTAGCCCCCGGCCTGGACCTGGAAGGTCACACCCAGCTGGCTGAGCCAGGCGTAGGCCGACCCGAGATCCTCCCGTTCGAGGACGTCGGACACGATCTGTCCGCCCTCGGTGGAGCCCACGACTTCCTCGGCCAGGCCTCGCACCGTACGGCCGTGGCCGTTGCTCGCACCTTGCAGCAGCGCGAAGGCGCCAGCGGCGCTGATCTGGTAACGCTCCATCAGGATTCCCTGGGCGCGGCCTATCACCGACTGAGACTCAAGGGCTGCACGCAGCTCCTCGACGACGTCCTGTTTGGACCGCTCGGCGGCCTCGACGCGTGCCTTGGCCATCAGACCGAAGGCGAAATGAGACGTCTCGGAGAGCACGATGTCAATGACTCTCTGGGTGAACGCGTCAGGACGCGAGGCATAGAGAGTGAGGGACCCACTGGAGGCGCGGTGTCCCCGCCTCGGAAGGACGAGCATTGGCGCATAGAAGGCCAGACCCACGGACAGCACCGAGCCGACTCCCAGTTGGTCTGCCGCCGCCGTCAGCTCAGGGCACGCCCGGGTGGCGATGAGATCGCCCAGCGGCGCAGCCACCCAGGCAGTGCCGGCCGCAGCGTCCGTTGACGGGCCGCTGTGCGCGCCGAACTGGACGGCGTCCAACTGTGCTGCGGACCGGTCGCTCGACCACACATTGCGCGCGCACCGGTCCTCGACGACGGTCAGTGCGATCCTGGCCGCCGCGGGGCCCACCTGAAGAGCAAGCCGACCCAGTTCCACGAAGCTCGCCTCGGCGTCCCTGTGGCGCACATCAGAGAATTCCGCCGTCATGACCCCACCAGCTCGGCCGGTCGGCCGTCGGGGGCTCCCTCTCGCGTCTGACCTCATGAACTTGCCTTCCCAGCATGGAGCGGTGACGGGGGTCACCAAGGTCTGGGATGGCCATGAATCACTCCCAATAGTAGCCCTCTGGCGGGCGCATGGGGAGGTTCGGTTCAGGGGCTTTCGGAGCGCTGGTTCGGCTCCTCAGCGGTATGACGCGAGGTCGAGGGACGGCGACTCGGGCCGGGACAACGTGACGATCGCGTCCTCAATCATGTCCTGACGCTTGATCGCGTCGGAGACGTCGTGGAGCTGCTCGGCCACGCGGGTCTCGACGTCGTCGCCGACGAGGTCAACGGCCGCGACGACGAGGATGCGCGCGGCCCCGACGAACTCGAGGTGCAGGAAGGTGACCCGTTCGACGGCCGGGTGGTCGAGCAGCCCTTCGAGTGCCTTCCGTCGCAACGCGGGTGAGGCCGCCTGGCCGACGAGGAAGTCACGGTTGCGTCCGATGAGGAAGAAGGCGACCACACCGAGCAGGAGGCCGACGGCGATGGATCCGACGGCGTCCCAACGGGCGTCGCCGGTGGCCTGGTGCAGGCCGATGCCCGCTCCCGCGATGACGAGGCCGACGAGTGCTGCGGCGTCCTCGAGGAAGACGGCGCGCAACGTCGGGTTCGAGGTGCGCGCGATGAACGGTAGGACGGTGAGCCCGACGCGACGGGCCGCGAGGCGGGTCTGGCGGCGCGCCTGGAGGAACGACGCACCTTCGAGGACGAACGCCAGGGCGAGAACGGCGTACGCCCATCGGTAATCGACCTCGGCTTCCCCTTCAGCGGCGGACCAGCTCTGGATGCCGTGCCAGATGGAGACGACTGCGCCAGCAGTGAACAGGCCGAAGGCAGCAAACATCGACCAGACATAGGCCTCGCGGCCGTAGCCGTAGGGGTGGGCCTCGTCGCGCGGCTGCCCGGCCCGGCGCTCGGCCACGACGAGGAAGACCTCGTTGCCTGCGTCGGCCCAGGAGTGGGCCGCCTCGGCGACCATCGACGCCGAGCCCGTGATGACCGCGACGACGGACTTTGCGGTGGCGATGAGGACGTTGGCGCACAACGCCACCAGCACGGTGAAGAGGCTCTCGCCGCCGACGGGTTTGGTGCTCTGGTCAGTCACGTGATCACTCTGGCACGCGACCATGGTTGACTTCCGGCGAAGATGCACCTGCAACGTGCTCTCACTCGCCAAGCGACCACCACCCTCAGGAGAGACCATGGCTGATCCTCGTCGCATCGCGTTCTCCATGGTCGACGTCTTCGCGCCGCGGCCCCTGACGGGCAACCCCGCAGCCGTCGTTGCGGACGCCGCCGGGCTGACGCTCGAACAGATGCAGGCCCTGGCTCGCGAGTTCAACCAGTCAGAGACGGTCTTCATCGTGGCGGCTGACGATGACCGGGCCGACTGGCAGTTCCGTTCGTTCACCCCGATCGGCGCCGAGGTCGGGGGCGCTGGACACAACGCCCTCGCTGCCTGCCTGTGGCTGGTCGACCGACGACTGCCCGTCGACCGGACCGAGTTCGTCGTCCAGATTGGCGCCGATCTCTTGCACACCGCCGTCACCCGCCCGACCGATGGCCCCGCGATGGTGACCGTCCAGCAGTCACCTCCCGCCTTCGGGACCGTGCTGACCGACCGCGACGCGCTCACGGACGCCTTGGGCCTCACCCCGGCGGACCTCACGGAGGACGCCATCCAGGTGATCTCGACGGGAGCTGGCCACCTCCTGGTGCCCCTCGTCGATCGAGCCGCAGTGGACCGGGCGCAGCCCGACACCCGCAGGTTGGCCGCAGTGCTGAAAACCGTTGCAGGAGAGGGCTGCTACCTCTACAGCCTCGATACGGCCGAAGGTGACTCTGCGGCATACGCCCGCTTCTTCAATCCCACGATGGGAATCACGGAGGACCCGGCGACCGGCACGGCCGCGGGTCCCCTTGTGGCAAAGCTCGTCGCGGAGGGCCGCGTCGCCCCGGGCGCTCCCGCCATCGTGGAGCAGGGCCACTCGTTGGGACGCCCCAGTCGCATTCTCATCACCGTCGACGGTGCCAACGTGAGGATCAGCGGCGCTGGCCTCATCGTTGCCGACGGCACGGTGCTCGTCTGACCGTTCGTGTCCGTCATGGCGGCAACTCGTCCTCATCTGGCCGAAATCCGCTCGAAGACTGACACCGGTCCCGCCTACTGTTGAACGAGTGACAACCCTCTCCGACGACACCACTCCGCCCCCTCTGGAGACACCGGTCGAGCCCAGCAGCACGGCTGGCAGAGGGGCCCCGTTCGATTGGCGGGTCCTGCTCGCGATGGCCGTCACCTTGGTCCTCTGGGCGTCGGCGTTCGTGGCCATTCGACACCTCGGCAAGGACGTGCCCGCGGGGGCGCTCTCCCTCGGAAGACTGCTCGTCGCGTCAATTGCGCTGTCGTTCTTGGTGTTTCGTCGCCGACCGACCTGGCCGAAGGGCCGCGACTGGTGGCTTCTCGTGCTCTGCGGAGTCGGGTGGTTCGGGATCTACAACCTTGCCCTCAACGAGGCCGAGCGCCGGATCGATGCCGGTACCGCCGCCCTCATCGTCCAGATCGGCCCATTGATCGTGGCCCTGCTGGCGACCGTGTTCCTCGGCGAGCGCATGACGAGATGGCTGCTCGCCGGCATGGTCGTCGGCTTCGCGGGGGTGGCGGTCATCGCGCGCGGCTTCTCCGGCGAGAGCTCGGGCGACACCGTGGGCGTGTGGCTCACGGTGTTGGCCGCCGTCACCTATGCGATCGGCGTGCTCGCCCAAAAGCCACTGCTGGGACGTATGCCGGGTCCTGAAGTCACGTGGATCGCGTGCGTCATCGGGACGGTGGTCTGCCTGCCGTGGGCCGGCGATCTCGTCGATGTGGTCAAGGTGGCCGATGCAGGCACGCTGTGGTGGATCGCCTACCTCGGGATCTTCCCGACCGCCATCGCCTTCACGACGTGGGCCTACGTCCTGTCCCGTGGCGATGCCGGCAAGGTGACCCTCACGACGTTCCTCGTCCCGTTCATCGCCACCCTGATCGCGTGGGCGCTGCTGTCCGAGGTCCCGCCCGCGCTCACGTTCGCCGGGGGCGGCCTCGCGATCGTCGGCGTCCTGCTGACTCGGGTCAGCCGAGCCGCTCGGCCAGCGCCACGATGATCCCCTCGGGCCAAGAATTGTTGGTGTGAGCCAAGGATTGTTGGAACGACTTCCATTGTGGATAACTCACCGAGCGTGACCACCGATCGACGTAGCGTTCTGACATGAGAAGACACCCGAGGAAACAGCGCGTGAGTCCGCGCGACCTGAACCTGGTCTCCGTCGATGGAATCGTCCCCAATCCGGAGTTCGATCACGATCCACTGCCAGAACAGATCCTCGGCATCGCCTTGGATCAGCGCGCGTTCGGACCTCGAAAGCTCATGGTCGCCTTCGCGGCCTACGACGGTCGGTTTCTGGCGCTGCTGCACGCCCAGCGCACGGACCCCATCGCGTCAGCACTTGAGGGCTGCCTGCTTCACTTCGACTCGCTCGGTCGAGGTGGGGAGGCGCGTGCTGCCGCCGTTGTCCTGTGCGACCAACCAGTTGAGGATGGCGCGCCTTCGCCGGAGTTCCTCGCCACATTCGAGTTCGCTCAGGGAATCGCCCGGAAGCACGGCGTTCACCTGGTCGACTGGATCGCCTGCGACGACGATCAGTTCCGCTGCGCACGACTACGCACCTTCGCTCCGGGGACTGAAACCGGGTGGTGGGACGTGCCCGAGGCGGCTTAGCCGAGCCGCTCGGCCAGCGCCACGATGATGCCCTCGGGTCCGCGCACGTAGGTCATCCGCCAGGCGTTCTCCCACTCGCCGATCCCGCCGACGAGCTCATAGCCGTCCGCGCGCACCTGTTCGACGATCGCGTGCAGGTCTTCGACCTCGAACGCAACGTTGCGAATCCCGATCTCCGTGGACATGGCATGGGGCGATCCCGGCTGGAGGTCCGGTCGGATGAAGGTGCAGATCTCGATGGTCGTGCCGCCACCTGGCAGACGCAGCATCGCGACCTCCGTGCGCGAGTTGGGGATGCCACAGACGGTGTCGAGGAACTCACCCTCCATGAACGTGCGGCCCTCGAGCTCCATCCCGAGGCTCACAAAGAAGTCGAGCGCAGTGTCGAGGTCGGCGACGGTGATGCCGATGTGGTCGAAGTGCTTGATGTGTGCCATGTGAACAGTCTCCATTCGTCTTGGGGGGTCGTTGCACCTCAGAGACGCCGCCGGAACGCGATTCTCGACATCCCCCATTGGCGGAAGTTCGCCGCCCTCCAAGAGGTCACGGACCGCCGATTTCTGGTTGTCTCGACCCACCTCCTGTCCCGAAAGGTTCACCCATGCGAAGCACCACCCCCCGGTTCACCGCCGTCGCGCTCCTCGCCGTCTGCGGCGCGGTGATGGCACCAGCCGCCACCTCGGCCGCAACGACGCCCGCCACCGCGAGCGCGACGACCACCAGAGCCACGGTCACCATGTCCGTTCCGTCCGACCTCGCCCTCATCCGTACGCGGCAGAGCCTCTTGGGCAGCCACACCTGGTACGCCCAGACCTACCGCGGCATCCCTGTCGTCGGCGGCTTCTATGCCGTTCACACCACGAAGGGGAAGGCGAGTGTCGACGATGGCCGCAAGGTCGTCACCGATCTGGCCTCGACCAGCCCCAAGATCAGCAAGGCGCTGGCCAACGGCAAGACCACAGCGCACGGCAAGGCCGTCACGTCCCGCCTCGTCGTCGTGCCGGGAGCGTCCGGCGCCGCCGCCACGCTTGCGTGGGAGGTCGTGACGGACCAGGACAAGAAGGTTCTCGTCGACGCCGACAAGGGCTCCGTCACCAAGGTCACCGACGAGCGGATCTATGCCGACGGCCAGGGCAAGGTCTTCGACCCCAACCCGGTCGTTGCCCTGCAGAACGAGTCCCTCAAGGACGCCAACAACGCCGACTCGGCCGTACCTGCCGCGGCATACAAGGCGGTGACGCTCAGCAACCTCACCGGCAACGGCTACCTCCAGGGCCGATTCGCCACCGTGGCGAACAACAAGAAGGGCAAGGTCCCGGCGGCCTACTCGGCCAACAACGTCTTCTCCTACACCCGCAGCGACAGCCGCTTCGAGCAGGTCAACGCCTACTACGCCGTGGACCGCCTGCAGACCTACATCCAGGGCCTCGGCTTCACCAACGTCAACAACGAGGCGCAGGACCTGCTCGTCAACACCACCACCGCCGACAACTCCTTCTACTCCCCGAATGCCGACACGATCACGCTCGGCACGGGCGGCGTCGATGACGGTGAGGACCAGGAGGTCGTGTGGCACGAGTACGGTCACGCGGTCCAGGACGACCAGGTGCCCAACTTCGGCTCGTCCAACGACGGCGGAGCCATCGGCGAGGCGTTCGGTGACTACATTGCGGCCACCATGTCACAGGCGAACTCGAGCGACACCGCGGTGACGCCGTGGGCCTGCGTCATGGACTGGGACTCGGTGTCCTACACGTCCACGACGCCGCACTGCATCCGTCGCCTCGACACGAGCAAGACCGTGGCCAACCGCACCGGTGAGGTCCACGACGACGGCGAGATCTGGGGCCACGCCCTCTGGGACATCAACAAGGGGCTGGGTCGCGACAAGGCCACGAAGATCATCCTCGAGGCCCAGTTCTCCTACTCGCCGACCACGACCTGGGCAGCAGCCGCCCAGACCACGGTCGACACCGCTGCGGCGCTCTACGGTGCGACCGACGCAGCGACCGTGAAGTCTGCGTTCCAGGCTCGCGGGATCCTCTGACGAGAGAACCCATCATGCCTGTGGCCACATCCCTTGCCGGGGTGTGGCCACAGGCATTTCAGGCGGCGTATGCCGTTCAGACGGCGCCGAGTGAACGCCAGTAGTCGTTGAGCGCGCCGTTGGTCTTGACGAACCACACGATGATGCCGACGAAGGGCAGGAAGATCCAGCACCCGGTCGCAGCGCTGACGGGCTGCCGCTGCCCTCGGGCCGCGTACATCGCGCTCACTTCGGACGGGGTGATGAAGAACATCACGACCGGCAGGAAGAGACCGAGGAGAAGGGCCACCCCGCCGCCGACACCAGAGTGGCGGTGCCGCTGCATCTCGGCATGCGTTCCGTAGAACCAGAACACCGAGTAGAGCCCCAGCGTCACGACCATCAGCAGGAAGCACATCCCGGTCGAACGCACCTTCCCGATGTCGTGTCTGGGCGGCGGGAGCGTCGCGAGGTGCGTCGGTGGTGCCTGGACCATGCCCTGGCCGTGGGGCGGTGGAGGGGTCACGTCGGACAGTCCCCCACGCACCCCGGTTTCATCGGGTGTCTGCGTCATGCGCGAACGCTATCCGCCGCGAGCCGCATTCGCCCTGCTCTTGGCGGAACCCGTGTTCCGCACTATTCTGACCAAGTGGTTGCAGATTGCAATCGCTTTCACCGAAAGGCTTCGCGGATGTCCAAGGCCAGAGTCCACAACTTGTTCGTCTCCCTGGACGGCTTCGCTGCCGGCGATGAGGTCACGTTCGAGAAGCCGATCGGTGAGGCCGGGGCACTGTTCAGCGGGTTCGACGGCAGATTCATCCACGGCTTCGGTCCCGTCGACGCACCCTTCACGCTCGAGAGGGCACTCACCTCCACCTGGGGCCAGGGCATCGGTGCCGAGATCATGGGCCGCGGCAAGTTCGGACCCCAAACCGGCCCGTGGACCGAGGACGGGTGGCGTGGCTGGTGGGGAGACGAGCCGCCCTTCATGACACCGGTTTTCGTCCTCACTCACTTTGAGCGCGAGCGGATCGAGTTCGCCAACGGCACCGTCTTCCACTTCCTTGACGCCACGCCTGCGGAGGCGCTCGAGGTCGCAAGTGAGGCCGCGGGCGGTCAGGACGTGCGCATCGGCGGAGGCCCCACCTCCGTGCGGCAGTTCCTGGAGGCGGACCTCATCGACACCATGCATGTGGTGAATGTGCCCGTGGTGCTCGGCAGCGGCAAGTCGCTCTGGCAGGGGCTCTCCGGAATCGAGGACCGCTTCGACATCGGCTCCATCTCCGGAGCAAACGGCTACACCCACCAGATCTGGAACCGCCGCTCCCGCTGAGCCGAGGGACGGAACGCTGGCATCCGTCAGCACGTTTCGACCCGTCGGCGCGGCGTTCCGGGTCGAACGCCGCCACTGGTGAGTCATGCAGGTGCGGCGTTCGCCGGGCTCGAAGTTCGCCCTCTCAGGCGTAGACCCGGCGGCCGGCCCGCGGGGGGCCCAGCCCGATGCCAAGCCTGCGTGCTGTCCGATGTCGCGCGTGGATCGGACAGCACCCCTGTCCCGGGTTGACGCGCTCTGTCTGACGCCACGACCCTCGGGCTAGACATCGTCGTCGCCCATGAAGGAACCTCCAGATGCGCACCGTGCCCCGCTCGCTCAGCATCATCGTCCTCGCCGCCACTGCTCTCGGCCCGGTCCTGCCCTCGTGGGCGACACCGACCGCGGCGGCGCACAAGCCACGTGCCGCAGTCATGAACGCCACGACCGCCCGGACTGCGAGCAGCACCTCCGTCCCCGGCGCTGGACCAGCGGCCGTGGCCCCCACGACACCGGGCTTCAGGACCTCCTTCGAGGAGGGGGATGTGCAGCCAACCTGGGTCAACACCCCGGACCTTGACGCGCAGGGCAAACCGCGGGCGACCGGCGTCACCGGCGGCTCGGTCCTGGGTCGTGGCCCCAGCACCCCCACCGGCCCCGACCTGCTCGCGGCGCCCACCGACCAGCTCGGTTGGGAGGGTCCGTTCCAGAACGGTGTCGGGTCCGTTCCCGGCACGATCGCCCCGACCACCACAGCGGCCGGCGAGCCCGCGGTCCGGTGGTCGATGACGTCAGCGGGTGAGACCTGGATCCAGGTGCCTATGCCTCAACTGGTGCTGGGGACGACCTACCGTGCCCAGGTCACCCTGCAGGGCGCCGGCGAGCTCTTCCTCAACGTCTACAGCGGCTCGAGCGACGTCGGCGGCGAGGCCGTCACCCTGACCGACACGCCCCAGACGCTCACAGTGGATCTCACGACTCCCGGCAACCAAGGGGGGACACCGCAGTTCCAGATCCGCACGCGTGCCCGCGGCGCGATCAACGCCGTCGTCTCTGCCCCATCGGTGCATAAGCTGGTCCCAGGAACCGTCGACTTCCCCGGCGACATCACCGACCAGGTCGTGAAGGTCAGCGCCAGCAGGGAGAACGCACCGAACGAGACCGCAGCCAGGCTGGCCGACGGCGACGTCGGCACCAAGTGGCTGGCCGGAGGCCGGAGCAACTGGGTGACCTACGAGCTCGCGGCGCCGACGGCCGTCGTCGCCTACGCACTGGGATCTGCCAACGATGCCCCGGGGCGCGACCCGCGGGACTGGGCCCTGCAGGGCTCCAACGACAGCACCAGCTGGACGACTTTGGACACCCGCGCCAACCAGGGCTTCCCCAACCGATTCCAGACTCGGCAGTACTCCTTCACCAACACCACGGCATACCGCTTCTACCGCCTGAACATCACGGCGAATGCCGGTGACGACGGCACCCAGCTCGCCGAGTGGTTGCTGTCGACCAGAGCAATCCCGCCCTCGGACATGACGACGACGGTGGGCTCGGGTCCGAGCGACGCCTACAACGCCCGACCGAATGTCGGGTTCACCGGCACGGCGGCCCTGCACTACATGGGCACCCACACGGCCGACGGACGCGGGTACTCCTACAACAAGGTGCTCGACGTCGACCTCCCGGTCACCGCGACGACCGAGCTCGCCTACAAGATCTTCCCGGAGCTCACCGGCGGCGACCTCACCTACCCGAGCACGTACGCAGCCGTGGACCTTGCTTTCACCGATGGGACTCATCTCAGCAACCTGCAGGCACGCGACCAGCACGGCAGGGCACTCAGCCCGCAGGGACAGGGCGCTGCAAAGGTCCTCTACGCCAACCAGTGGAACTCCGTGGTGTCTCCGATCGGCGTCGTCGCCGAGGGCAAGACGGTCGACCGGATCGTGGTGGCCTACGACAAGCCCGAGGGTCCCGCTGACTTCGGCGGTTGGATCGACGACATCTCGGTGGGCGCAGCCAAGGCGGCAACCACGTCGACCCGACCGTCGGACCACGTCGTCACCACCCGGGGCACCAACTCGAGCGACCGCTTTTCTCGGGGCAACACCATTCCCGCGACGACGGTCCCGCACGGGTTCAACTTCTGGACCCCCGCCACGAACGCGGGCACCACGCGTTGGTTGTACGACTACGCCAAGGGCAACAATGCGCAGAACCGCCCGCAGCTGCAGGCGCTCTCCCTGAGCCACCAGCCCAGTCCGTGGATGGGTGACCGCCAGACGTTCCAGGTCATGCCGTCCGCCAAGAGCGGCGTCCCCGCGGCTGGACGAGCTGCCCGCGCACTGCCCTTCAGCCACGACAACGAGGTTGCGAAGCCGCACTACTACGCCCTCACCTTCGACAACGGCCTGAAGGCGGAGATCACGCCGACCGACCACGCCGCGATGATGCGGTTCACCTACCCCGGCGACCAGACGAGTCTGGTGCTGGACAACATCACCGATGCCGGTGGACTCACCCTGAACCCCGCTGACCGGTCGGTCTCCGGCTACACCGACGTCGGCAGCGGCGACAACTCCTTGGGCATGACGCGGATGTTCGTCCACGCCACCTTCGACGCCGCGGTCACGGACAGCGGAAAACTCGACGGAGGGGGCGGGGGCGGCGTCACCGGCTACCTGCGCTTCGACGCGGGCGCCGACCGAACCGTGACGATGCGGATCGCCACCTCGCTGATCAGCCTTGAGCAGGCGAAGAAGAACCTCGCGCTGGAGATCGCCCCGGCCGACACGTTCGAGGACGTGCGCGAGCGGGCCCAGGCCATCTGGGACCAGAAGCTCGGTGTCATCGACGTGGAGGGCGCCACTCCTGACCAGCTGACCACGCTCTACTCGAACCTCTACCGGCTCAACGTCTATCCGAACTCGGGCCACGAGAACGTCGGCACCGCCGCCGCTCCTGTCATGAAGCACGCAGTGCAGTCCTCGGTCTCCACCGACCCGTCCCCCGGTGGGACCACCCCCACCTCCACGGGCGCCCGCGTCACCGACGGCAAGGTCTACGTCAACAACGGCTTCTGGGACACCTACCGCACGACCTGGCCCGCCTACTCGATGCTCTATCCCACCCAGGCCGGGGAGATGGTGAACGGCTTCCTCCAGCAGTACAAGGACTCGGGGTGGGTCTCCCGTTGGTCGGCCCCCGGCTACGCGAACAGCATGACCGGCACCAGCTCGGACGTGGCCTTCGCCGACGCGTACCTCAAGGGCGTGCCGGGCATCGACGTGCAGACGATGTACGACGCAGCGCTGAAGAACGCGGAAGTGGCGCCGCCGAACGAGAACGTCGGCCGCAAGGGTGCGGACCGGGGGCTCTTCCTCGGCTACACACCGACCTCGGTCTCCGAGAGCGCGTCCTGGTCGCTCGAGGGCTACGTCAACGACTACGGGATCGCCAACCTGTCGAAGAAGCTCTACGACACCACCGATGCGAGCGACCCGCGCCACGCGGAGTACAAGCAGAACTACGACTACTTCCTCAGCCGGGCCCAGGACTACGTCCGCCTCTTCAACCCCAAGGTCGGCTTCTTCCAGGGCCGGACGGAGAGCGGCGCCTGGCGGCAGTCCTCGGCGGACTTCGACCCGAAGGTCTGGGGCTTCGAGTTCACCGAGTCCGACGGGTGGAACTTCGCTTTCCACGCCCCGCAGGACGGCAAGGGACTGGCCAACCTGCTCGGCGGGAGGTCTGCCCTGGGCGACAAGCTCGACGAGTTCTTCGCCACCCCGGAGACTGCCGAGCTGCCCGGCTCCTACGGACGCCCGATCCACGAGATGCTCGAGGCGCGTGACGTGCGCCAGGGGCAGTGGGGCCTGTCGAACCAGCTGTCGCACCACATCCCCTACATGTACAACTACGCCGGCGAGCCGTCGAAGGGCGCGGCCGTCGTACGCGAGGCACTCGCTCGCAGCTTCACCGGCAGCGACATCGGACAGGGCTACCCGGGCGACGAGGACAACGGCGAGCTCTCGGCGTGGCAGGTGTTCAGCTCACTCGGCATCTACCCGCTGCAGATGGGCTCCCCGACCTACGCCATCGGCTCCCCACAGTTCACCAAGGCGACGTTGCACCTCGAGAGCGGCAAGTCGCTCGTGATCAGCGCGCCGAAGAACAGCGCTTCCAATGTCTACGTCCGGGGCGTGCGCGTCAACGGGGTTGCGCAGTCAAGGACCTGGTTGTCCCACGACCAGATCACCGCCGGCGGGAGCATCGAGTTCGACATGGGCGCGACGCCGTCGGCGTGGGGCACTGGTCCGGACGACGCGCCGCCCTCGATCACGCAGGGCACCCGGATCCCGACCCCACTCACGGACGTGACCGGACCGGGTAAGGGCACCTCCCGCAGCAGCGAGACGGGCAAGGATGGGTCGTCCCTGTTCGACAACACCTCCGGCACCCGGGTCACCTTTGCGGGCACGTCCCCGCAGGTGAGCTATGGGCTGGGCGGAGTGACCGCACGGGTCACGAACTACACGGTCACCTCTCCGGACACCCAGGACGAACCGAGCAGCTGGGTCCTTGAGGGGTCCCAGGACGGCAGGACATGGACCCCGCTGGACAGGCGCACGAACGAGAAGTTCGCCTGGCGCCTGCAGACCAGACCCTTCGCCGTCGCCACTCCGGGGGTCTACCGCCACTATCGGCTGTCGGTCACCGGCAGCCGAGGCACCGCCTCCACCTCACTCGCCGAGGTGCAGCTGCTGGCGCGCGCTCCGCAGGTCGCGGAGCTCCAGTCGGCCGTCGACCAGGCGCGCGCCTCCGGCGGGCTCAACCCCAGCACCGCTCGGGACCTCTCGGCACTGCTCGCCGAGGCCACGCAGGCCGAGGCGGCGAACGACACCGCTGCGGTGATGGCTGCGCTGCAGAAGGTCCACGTGATCCTGGTCGAGTCCCCGTCCAACCGGCTCACGCCGGCCGCGCGTGACGCGATCCTTCTGGTGCTCTCACAGTGGCTGAGCCCGGCCACGGGTCTTCCGCAGCTGCGTGAGCAGGTGGCTGCACTGGAGCGCAGCGGGGACATCCAGAAGGCCACCGCGACCGAGCTGCTCGCCATCCTGACCAGGGCCCAGCAGGCTGAGGCCGGAAGCCATGCGGTCGAGCTGCGTACGCAGCTGAGGGCCCTGCGCTCAGCTGTGGCTGACGCACCGGCGAAGAAGGTGAGCGCGAAGGCCAAGGGAATCCTCCTCCCGCTGGTCGACGTCCTGCTCGCCACCCCGACCTCGGTCACGCGGACCAAGGACGCCGTGGGCGTGCTGATGGAGTCCTACGACCCGGCGAAGGCATGGTTCCCGTCGAGCTGGTGGAACTCAGCGGTCGCCCTGGAGACCGTCGGGGACTACATGCAACGGACCGGTGACCGGCAGTACCTCGATGAGATGGACCGGACGTTCGAGAGGAACAAGGGCGTCTTCCCCGCCGGAGAGCTGTCGGGTGACCCGTTGCTGGGGAACTTCACCTCACGGGCCATCGACGACTCGGAGTGGTGGGCGCTGACCTGGCTGCAGGCATACGACCTGACCAAGGACAAGAAGTACCTGGACATGGCCGTGACCATCGGTGACTACGTCCAGGGCTACTGGGACACGACGTGTGGCGGTGGCGTGTGGTGGGACGCGGAGAAGACGTACAAGAACGCCGTCACCACTGGTCTGTACGTGCGGCTCACGGCCGAGCTGCACAACCGCATCGCGGGTGACACCGTGTGGCTCGAACGCTCGCAGGCCGGGTGGAAGTGGTTGACGGGAAGCGGGATGGTCAACGCGGACGGGCTCGTCAACGACGGTCTCAACGGGGCCTGCGCCAACAACGGCGGCACGGTCTGGAGCTACAACCAGGGTCTTGCCATCGGTGCGGGACTCGAGCTCTGGCGGGCGACCGGCGACGCCCAGGTGCTCGCGACCGCCCGTCGGCTGGCCGACTCGGCGATCACCTCGCGGACGCTTGTCACCGACGGCGTGCTGACCGAGAAGTGCGACGCCGTCGACGCGACCTGCGACGACAACGCCAAGCAGTTCAAGGGCGTGTTCATGCGCTACTTCATGGACCTGAACGACACAGTCAAGGAACCGCGCTACCAGGCGTTCGTCGACCGGCAGGCGACGAGCGTGTGGACCAAGGACCGCGACGGCGAGGGTCGTCTCGGGCAGCGCTGGTCGGGTGCCGACAGCGTCGCGCACCCGAACGTCTTCGACTGGCGGACCCAGGCGAGCGCACTCAGTTCGCTGATCGCGGCGGTGCCGAAGGAGTGACCGCCTGACCGGAACGGCTACCCGCGGCCTCCTCATCCCTTCTGATCGAGGTGGGGAGGTCGCGCGGAGCCCGTGGCCTCGGACGGAGCCGTCCGTCAGGGCGACGGTCCGAGTCGGTGTCGCACCACCCTGCGGCGCAGCGTGGGTGACGCCTCGACCTCGTATCCGGCGTCGAGGAAGACCTGGAGCAGCCCGACCGAGGCCTCGTCCCAGATCACGACCTTTCCCGGCGGCGGCTCGGTGGGATAGGCCTCGAGGACACGAGCGCCGACCTGCCTTCCGTACTCGACGGTTGCAGCGGCGAGCTCGTACATCAGACCCTGTCGACGGAAGCCCTTGCGCACGACGAAGCAGGTGACCGACCAGACGCCCTCGAGGTCGGGGTCCGACCGCATCCACGACTTCTGCCGGGCCCAGATCCTCGGGTAGTTCTCTCGCGGCTCGACGGCCACCCAGCCGGCTGGCTCGCCGTCGACATACCCGACCAGTCCGGACGTGGGGCCGCTCGTGCCGCAGGCGACCTGCTCCAGGAGCGCGGCATCGCGCTCCTCCTGGGTCGTGTCGCGCCAGATCCAGCCCGGGACCTTGAGCCCCTGACAGCGGCATTTGCGAGCTCCACCCGCGTCGAACACGGCCTCGACATCTTCGTTCGTCGCGTCGTTGGCCGGTCGCCAGCTGAACTCGGGCACACCGTGAGGCTAGCGGCCGACCGAGCTGATTCAAGGTCCACGGACACCGCGTCAGGCGGTTTGTTCGCGGAGGTAGCGGCCGAAGTGGGGGACGGTGAAGGCGATGCGCCCGCGCTCGCCCGAGTAGATGAGCCCCTTCTTCAGCAGAGCATCGCGTGCCGGTGACAGCGACTGCGGCTTGCGACCCAGGTGCGTGGCGACGTCCGAGGTCGGCACGGACTCGATCTCGTCGAGTTCCTCCACCCCGCCCGCACTGATCGCGACAGCAACGTCGGCCATGGCGCGCAGGTACTCGCGCTCCCCCGGCGTCGCCCGCTCGAACCGCGACCCGAAGAAGCCGACCGCCAGCTCGGACTCGGCCTCGGGCGCCGCGACCCGGACGTCGTCGACGGTCACGGGCGAGCGAGGCGCACGATCCCAGGCCGCCTTGCCGTAGGCCTGGATGAAGTACGGGTAACCGCCGGTCGCGGCATACAACGCATCCAGAGCCTCCGGCTCGTATGCCGCACCCTCCTCTTCGGCAGGTACGACCAGTGCCGCGTCGGCCGCCGCACGTGGCAGGCGGTCGATGCGCGAATAGCGAAAAAGCCTCTCGGAGTACGACTTTGACGCCGACAGCACCGCCGGCAGGTGCGGCAACCCAGCCCCGACGACGATCACGGGCAGCCCGGACTGCGAGATCTCGTGGCACGCCGCGCAGAGGGCCGACACGTCATCGGGCCCGAGGTCCTGCATCTCGTCGATGAAGACCGCGATCCCGCGACCCGTGTCCGCTGCCATCCCACCGACGTCCGTGAGCAGTTCGACGAGGTCGATCTCGATGTCGCCCGAGTCAGCGCGACCCGAGGCGGCAGGAGCATCGATCCCCGGGTTCCACTTCTCGCGCAGCTTCGTCCCGGCCGGGGCATCACGCTGGGCGAACGCCTTGATCACGCCGAGGACGTGCTGCACCTCGTCGTCGCTGGGGTGGCCGAGTTCGCGGACCGCCTGGTGCAACGCCGACGACAGCGGCCGCCGCAGCGACTGGTCGGGGCGCGCCTCGAGCTTGCCCGTCCCCCACTTGGCCCGAACAGCGGTGGACCGCAACGCATTGAGCAGCACGGTCTTGCCGACACCACGCAACCCCGTGAGGACGATCGAGCGCTCGGGCCGCCCCCGCGAGATCCGTTCGAGCACGACCTCGAAGGCGTCGAGCTGCTCGTCGCGACCGGCGAGCTCGGGCGGGCGCTGGCCGGCGCCGGGGGCATAGGGGTTCCGGATGGGGTCCACGATGGCACCGTATCCGCATGTCTAGGGCGGACGGCATACATCCGAATAACCGCGTATGCCGTGTCGCACTGACGACCAGCGAGGGAACCTTGGCCGACCACGCCGCGTCCAACTCTCATGCGACCCGTCACGACCATCCTCATGTTGACCCTGGTCACCACCGCCGCCCTCACCGCGTGCGGGTCGGATGTGCGCAAGACGCCACCGGCCGCATCACCTTCGCCCAGCTCGTCCGCCTCGGCCGCGCCCGCCGACGTGGACCTCAGGCACGAGGTCGTCGCCCACGGCATGCTCATGCAGAAGAAGGCGGGCGGCCCGGTCGAGCTGTGCATTGGGGGCGTGCTCGATTCCTATCCGCCCCAGTGCGGCGGCCCCACCATCGAGGGTGAATTCTCCTGGGACGCGCTCGAGCCAGAGCGCTCCGAGGGCATCACGTGGACCAACGACTCGGTGTGGGCGGTCGGCCGCTTCGACCCCAAGGCAGGGCCGACCGGCACCTTCGCGTTGACCCAGCCCGTCCGGACGACAGCACCGGCCGGGATGCCCCAGCCGTCACCGTCGGGGCGCGACTTCCCGCAACTGTGCAAGGACCCGTATGCCGGCGGCGGCAGCAAGAGCGCCGGCGGACCCGAGGCAGACACCAACCCGCTCACGAACCTGCTCCCCACGCTCGACGGGTATGCCGCCTCATGGGTCTCCGACGGGTCCTCTCTGTTCAACGTGCTCGTGACCGGGGACGCCGCCACCGCTCACCGCGAGATCCGCAAGGTCTGGAAGGGCGGGCTCTGCGTCGAGCAGCGCGACGTCCCGACCGAGGCCGACATCAACGCCGCCCAGGAGACCCTGGGCAAGGAGGGCAACGACCTCGGGATCCTGACCTCCGGCGGCTCCGTGGGGTCTCTCGAGGTCGATGCAACATTCGTCGACGCGGCGATGCGGGCACGAATCCTCGCCATCGTCGAGCCATGGCTGACTCCGGACCAAGTGCGCATCACGAGCTTGATCCAGCCGCTGCCCCACTGAGATCCGACCGCTGCGACAGGTGACGACCACGTCCCGGACACCCGCCCGGCATGACGACCGATCGGCGCTGTGAACCGACCGGTCGCCCCTCCGGGACAGCCCGCTCGACGACCCTGACCCAGCCTTG
This sequence comes from Knoellia pratensis, assembly GCF_042666395.1. Classification (NCBI taxonomy): domain Bacteria; kingdom Bacillati; phylum Actinomycetota; class Actinomycetes; order Micrococcales; family Intrasporangiaceae; genus Knoellia; species Knoellia pratensis. The sequence goes on from NZ_JBHTDJ010000001.1 coordinate 229,722, forward strand.
GGTGACTACCTGCGCGTAACGCCGCAACGTCGCACCGGTCAGCACAACGTCGTCTGATCGGAGCCCCACGCATGGACCAGCAGGCACCCCAGGAACAGCAGGAACGCCCCGGCGGGCAGCTCAACCGCCGCACCCTCGTCGCCAGCGTCGGAGGGGTCGCAGCCCTTGCCGCCTTCGGCACGACGGCGGGGACCAAGCTGCGAGCAGGCGCAACACCCGGCGCCGGGCAGTCCGCAGCATCAGCCGCGGCACCCCTCGACCCGCTCGCCCTGCTCAAGAAGATGATCAGCTTCGACACCCAGAACTTCGGGCAGGGCGGCAAGACGCGCCCACACTCCGAGTGGCTCAAGACCGTGTGGGAGGCGGCCGGAGTGCCCGCCGAGATCATCGACACGCCGCAGCCCGACAACGTCCACCTCATTGCCCGGATCCCCGGCAAGGCGGGCTCGACGCAGAAGCCGCTGCTCCTCCTCGGCCACTCCGACGTCGTCCCCGTCGAGCGCTCGAACTGGTCCGAAGACCCCTTCGCCGGAACCGTCAAGGACGGCGAGATCTATGGTCGCGGCGCCCTCGACATGAAGGGCGCGAACGCCGCGTCCGTCGCTGCCCTGCTCCGCCACCTCTCCGAAGGCGCCGAGTTCGACCGCGACATCATCGTCCTCACCGACTGCGACGAGGAGGCCGGGAGCTACGGCTCCGGATGGCTCGCCAAGAACCACTGGGACAAGCTCGATTGCGGCATGGTCCTCACCGAGGGCGGCTGGTTCCTCGCCCAGTCGGACAGGACCACGCCGATGCTCATCACCGTGACCCGTCAGGACAAGGTCTACTTCAACCTCGACCTGCGCGCCCGGGGCACGGCGACCCACTCGAGCAAGCCCATGCCCGACTCGGCGATCGTCGGACTCTCGCGCGCTGTCGCCGACCTCGGAGACGTCAAGGCGCCCGTGCACCTCACCGAGGTCACCCGCGCCTACTTCCAGGCCCTCGCCCGCGCCACCGACGACCGCAAGCTCGCGAGCGCTCTGCGACTCATGCTCAAGGCCCGCAGCCAGCCGTCCCTCGAGCGCGCCGCGGCGTTGGTCGTCACGCTCTCGGACTACCCCTACCTCCACTCCGCACTGCTTCGCACGACGATGGCGTTCGTCATCGAGGACGCGGGCTACAAGGAGAACGTCATCCCGTCCGAGGCCCACGTGCGGGTCAACTGTCGCGGCATCCCGGGCGGCCAGAAGCCTCGGGACTTCCTCGCCAAGATCCGCTCCCTCATGGACGAGCGCGACATCGAGGTCACCCTCGCCGGCGCCGCTGGCGAGACCGAGGAGCAGACCCTTGCTGCCCTCGACAAGCGTTGGGCCACGCCACCCGCGGACGTGAACACCCCTCTCTTCCAAGGGATTTCGCAGGCATCGGTCAAGACCTACCCCGGGGCGGTCTTCACTCCGGCGCTGTTCGAGGCGGGCACGAGCCTGGGTCCGTGGCGCGAGAAGGGCATCCCCGGCTACGGCGTCTACCCCTACGTCATCGACAACGACCAGCTCATCGGCATGCACGGCAACGACGCGCGCATCTTCGTCGACGCCCTGACCAAGGGCACCGATTTCATGTACGAGGTCTTCGCCCGCTTCCGCGCCTGAGGGTTCCTTTCCGACAACAGATGGGTATGCCGTGGGGCACCGTTCACGAGAACGGTGCCCCACGGCATACCGGCTGTCCTTGTTTCGCGGTCTCAGCGTTTCACCGGGCAGAGTCCGCCGGTGGCCGAGTTGTAGGTCGGCCGACGATGGCGAGACGACCGTGGCGGTTCCGCTGCATCACACGATCTCCTTCTGGCTCATGGCGACGGTGCCGTAGAGATCGGCGACGGTGGCCAGGGCGCTGTAATGCACCTGGCAGGCGTCGAGTTCGGCACCGGCGAGGGGCAGCGCCCGAGTGGCGCTGGCGTCCGCCACGACGGTGGGGCGGTTGCCGCGGAGGAAGGCGCCCTGCGCCGTGAAGGCCACGCACATGTGCGTCATGAAGCCCGCGATGACGAGGTTCTTGCGCCCGGCGGCGTCCACGCGGGCGCCGAGATCGGTGTCGACGAAGCCGTTGGGCACCTGCTTGACGACCACGGCCTCACCTTCGATGGGGGCCACGCGGGCATGGATCTGCCCGATCTCCGCGCGGATGTCGTAGGGGGTTCCCTCGCCTCCGTCGTTGATGACGTGGATGACCGGCGTGCGGGCCTCGCGAGCCCGGACGAGCAGCTCAGCGGCGGACTCCAGCGCGGCCTCCCACCCGTCGAGTTCCATGACGCCGGTCGTGTACGTGTTCTGGTAGTCGATGAGGACGAGGGTGGCGTCATCGAGAGTGGCGAGGGTCTCGTCGAGTCCGTTGAGCTCGCGCAGGGTGGTTCGGGGCATGGTCTGGCCTGTCTCTCATTGCGGTGAATTCGGTTGGGATCAAAGGGTTCACCCCACTGGCGAACTCCGACACATTGACGTTAGGTCGGAACGCGAATGTCGGCAATGTCGCGTAACATGCACATTCCGACATGCGGGAAAGGAGTCGACACCATGGGTATTGAGCGGCGACGCATCGTGATCGTGCTGTTCGAGGGCATCGACCTGCTCGATGTCACCGGACCACCGGAGGTCTTCTCCTTGGCGCGGCGCGAGTCACCGGACGCCGCTGGCTATGACGTCGTCCTCGCCGCCGAGACGCTCGATCCGGTGCGGACCGGGGCCGGCGTGCGAGTGCTGCCTGACGTCACCTTCACCTCGATGGCGCGACGGAGCATCGACACCCTGGTCGTGCCCGGAGCGGTCGAGGTCGATGGTGACGGCCGGGTTCACCCCCTGATCGACCCCGCCGTCGTGGCCCGAGTGCGTCAACTCGCCAGACGCACCCGCCGGATCACCTCGGTCTGCGTCGGCGCCCACATTCTGGCTGCGGCCGGACTCCTCGATGGCAAGCGCGCGACAACGCACTGGTCAACAGCGCAGCAACTCGCTGCCGACCACCCCGAGATAGACGTCGACGCCGATCCCATCTTCATTCGCGACGGGGACGTGTGGACGGGGGCGGGCATCAGCTCGTGCCTCGATCTCTCCCTCGCCCTCATCGCCGACGACCTCGGCGAGGACGTCGCCCTCCGCGTCGCCCGACAACTCGTGATGTATCTGAAACGCCCCAGTGGCCAGAGCCAGTTCAGCGTGCCGTTGGAGCAGGTCGCGACCACCCGACGCATCGAGGACCTGCGCCACTTCATCCTGCGCAACATCGGCGCACGGCTCACTGTCGCCGACCTGGCAGCCGCGGCGCACATCAGCGATCGACAGCTCACCCGGATCTTCAAGAACGAACTCGGCACCACCCCCTATGCCTACGTCGAGTCAGTCCGTGTCGAGACCGCTCGTCAACGCCTCGAGTCCACGGACGACACCCTGGACCGGGTGGCGACAACGTGTGGCCTCGGGAGCGTGGACACCTTGGTGCGCGCCTTCCGCCGACGGCTCGACGTGACCCCCACGGAGTACCGCCGCCGCTTTCGCACCGTCCCGGACAGCGGAGCACACGGCATACCGGATCCTGACTGACGTCGGATCGGCGAACTCTCGGCTCGGCTTCGTCAGGGAACCTGCGGGTCGCTGCCGTCTGCCGTCTCCATCGGCTTGCCCGCGGCGTGCCAGGCGCGCATGCCACCGTCGAGGTTCGCGACGTCGTAGCCCTGCTGCTCCAGCCACGGCAGGGTGCGAGCGACGCGTCCGCCACTGCGGCAGGTGACGATGACCGTCTCCTCACGCTCGAGGAACGGCGCGAGCTCGTCGACACGGGCCGGCAGTTCACTCATGGGGATGTGCAGGGCGCCGGGCGCGTGCCCACGGTCCCATTCGTCCTGCTCTCGGATGTCGAGGACAACCGCGTCGTCGGCGAGTTCGGACACCTGGATCTGGGAGAAGTCACTCATGCCCCGACGCTACGCGATGCCCCTGGCATGCGACTTCGTGCCCGAAACGGACACGTTCCCTCGGCCGAAGGCCTCCTGAGCGTGTCCGTTTCGGGCACGAAGTCGAGTTGGTGCGGGTCAACTGGTGTGGGTCTCGGAGGCGATGGTGTCGGCGATCTTCTGCTCGTCGGTGCGGCTCGAGCGCAGTTGCGGCACCGGCGCCGCCTGCTCCTGCTGCAACCCGGCCACGCCGTCCTCGATGACGAACGTCGCGCGGGTGAACGCCTCGGCGTCGGGCACCGTCACCTGGGGCACGCAGCGGAAGCGTGCCGTCATCTCGGTCTTGGTGATCGTCGTGGAGACATAGCCGCGCAGGTTCGTCCAGAAGCGCAGGTTGGGGTTCCACGCCGCCCACGGGTGCGTCCCGTCGGCCTCGTCGTAGCCGTTGCCACCTGACGTGATCGACGAGGTGATGAGTTCCGAGCCGACCGGGGTCGTCGGGTTGTCGTAGTCGAGGTAGAGGTCGCTGGCCCAGTGCGCGTGGACGTCGCCGGTGAGGACGACGGGGTTGCGGACCTGCGCGTCGACCCAGCCCTGGGTGATGCGCTGGCGGGAGGCGCGGTAGCCATCCCAGGCATCCATCCCCACGGTGGTGGTCGCCGGGTCCGGGTTGTTGTCACGGCGACCGAAGAACACCTGCTGGCCCAGGATGTCCCACTTGGCGCGGGAGTCGCGGAAGCCGTCGAGCAGCCACTGCTCCTGCTCGAACCCGGGCAGCGAGCGCGTGGGGTCGTCAGCGTCGGGGCAGTTCTTGTAGCCGTCGCCGCACGCCTGGTTGGAGCGGTACTGGCGGGTGTCGAGCATGTGGAACGTCGCGAGGTCGCCCCAGCCGCTGCGGCGGTAGAGATCGAGGTCGGGTCCCGCTGGCACCGAGCGTCGGCGAAGCGGCATGTTCTCGTAGTACGCCCGGTATGCCGCGGCACGCCTGTCGAGGAAGCCGGGCTGCTCGACCGGTCGGTCCGCCAGGTCGTCGGCGTAGTTGTTGTCGACCTCGTGGTCGTCCCACACGACGAGCCAGGGCGCGACGGCGTGGGCCTCCTGCAGGTCGAGGTCGGTCTTGTACTGGGCGTGGCGCTGTCGGTAGCCGGCGAGGGTCTTGGTCTCCGGGCCGGCGTGCTGGCGGCCGATGCCCGTGCCGCCGCCTTCGTACTGGTAGTCACCGAGGTGGAGCACGAGGTCAGGGCGCTCCTCCGCGAGCCGGCGGTAGGCCGTGAAGTAGCCGGCCGGGAGGTTCGAGCACGAAACGAAAGCCATGTCCAGCGACGACGGTGAGCTCGCGAGCGCTGGCGTGGTCAGGGCGCGACCCGATCGCGACACGTGCTTCCCGAGGCGGAAGCGGTACCAGTACTCCCGACCCGGTTGGAGCCCCGCGACCTCGACGTGGACCGAGTGCGCCCATGCAGGCGTCGCCGCGGTCGCACCAGCCTTGACGACGTTCTCGAAACGCTCGTCCGTCGCGACCTGCCAGTTCACCTGGTAGGTCGAGGACGGCATACCCCCGAGTCCGTCGGCGGCAAGCGGTTCGAGAGCCAAGCGGGTCCAGATGACGAAGCCATCCGGCTCCGGGTCACCACTTGCGACGCCGAGGGTGAACGGGTCAGAGCGCGGAATCACCGCGGCGGCGCTTGGCCGCTGGTCGAGCAGGATGGCGCCCGGGACGAGGGCGGCGGAACCGACGGCGAGGCCGGTACGCAGGGCAGTACGACGGGTAGTGGTCTCCATGCCCACGACCCTCACGGACGCTCGGCAACTCCGGGAGAATCCCACAAAGACATCGAGTGAAGTGTCGGCGGGGCCCTCACCCCATGAGGTGGTGGGCGCCCGGCTCGCGGTAGGCGTGACGCAGCGCGATCTCTGCCGCTCCCACTGCGGTGAGCGCTGACTCGTCCAGCGTCCGTGAGACCTCGAGCTGCTCGGTCGCCCCCGAGAGGGCGTGGGCGTAGAGCGCACCAGTGACCGAGGAGAAGAACACCGTCGAACGGGCCAGGGCGCCGGCCACCAGCACCCCGCCCGGGTTGAAGAACGACACCATGCTGGCGAGGACTGCACCCACCCGCTCACCCGCGACCCTGAGCAGGTTCGTCGCCGTGGGGTCGCCGTCGGCGGCGAGGGCGATGAGGTCGCTCTTGCCCGCCACGGCGAGCCCTCTCTGTCTCGCCTCGACGACGAGTGCTGCCCCGCTCGCGACGGCGTCCAGGCAGCCCTGGTGCCCGCAGGAGCAGGCGATCGGTGGCGCACCCATGACCGTCGCGTGCCCGATCTCGCCGGCCAGGCCCGTGGAGCCCCGGAACAGCTCTCCGTTGATGACGAGACCACAGCCGATACCCTGTCCGGCGAAGACCGCGAGAAGGTTGCGCTGCGCCGAAGGCAGCCGCAGGCTCGCGCCGACGGCGAGGGCGTTCGCGTCGTTCTCGACGAGCGTCTCGACGCCGAGTTGCTCCTGGGTCATGGCCGCAAGGTCCGCGCCGGCCCATCCCGCCATGCGCGCGGGGGCACCGAGGATGCCGCGCTCGCTCGTGACCGGCCCCGGAACGGCGATGCACGCGGCGCCGATGACCACGGGCGGGGAGGCGTGACGCCGAACCACCTCGGTCACCGCGGCGAGCACCCTGTCGGGTCCGGCGAGAACTCCGCCCTCCACCCTGTGGTCACGCACCGGGCGGGCGCTGCCGTCGGTGACGAGGACGCGGGTGTGATGCCTGCGGACGTGGATCGCGATGACGTGCATCTGCCCCGGCACGATGCGCAGTCGCTGGGGCCGCCGACCCCCAGTGGACACGCCCTCCCCGTCTTCGGTGAGCAGGCCTCGTCGGATGAGCGTGTCGACCCGTGCGGACACTGTCGACCGGGACAACCCGGTGAGCCGGGACAGGTCCGCCCGAGAGCGCGCCTGCTCGTGGCGAACGAGCCGGAAGATGAGCATGAGGCCCTGCTGGTCCGAGCTGGGCGCACCCATTGATCGCTCCGTCCTGTCCTGGTGGCTTTGTTCGAGGTGGGACCAAGTATTGCCCTCGCCGGCCGAAGTGGCGCAGGTTGTCCTGCGTGCCCATTGGCTCGGCAACCCAGCCGGAGTCGCCCGCCGCTGAAAGGACACCCCATGCGCTCCTCCCTCACCTCCGTCTCCTCCCTCTCCTCGCCAGCGCGGTCGGCGCGGTCGGCGCGGTCAGCGCGGTCAGCGCGACCGTCGCGACGCACCGTGGCCCTCGCTGGTGCCGCCGCCGCGCTCACCATCTGCCTCAGCGCCTGCGGCAGCTCCGGCTCAGCCAGCCCGGCCCTCCCGGGTGCCAGCGGCTCGGCAGCCGACTCCCTCGCCAAGGACGCTCCCGTCGCGCCGGCCTCCGCGATCACACCCGGGTCGACGATGGAACGCATCAAGAAGGCTGGGGTGCTGCGAGTCGGTGCCGCGCTCGACGCACCGCTGCTGTCCCAGCAGAACCCCACCAAGCCCGACGAGGTCAGCGGCTTCGACATCACGCTGGCCAAGATGCTCGCCACCTACATCATCGGCAAGCCGAGCATCAAGATCACCCCACCTGCGTCCGAGACCCGTGAGGCGCTGCTGCGCAACGACAGCGTGGACGTCGTCTTCAACACGTACACGATCACGCCGGAGCGGGCGAAGCAGATCCAGTTCGCCGGCCCCTACTTCATGTCGGGCCTCGCGATCGCCACCAAGAAGGGCACCTCGGGCATCACCGGACCCAAGGACCTCGACGGCAAGACCGTCATCGTCGGCGCCAACACCCCCGCCGTGGAGGCCGTCCCCCAGGAGGCGCCCAACGCCAAGGTGACGCCCTTCGCCACCGACCCCCAGGCGGTGCAGGCACTCCTCCAGGGCCGCGGCGACGCCTACGTCCAGGACTTCATCCTCCTGGCGACCAACGCGGCGACGAACGCCCAGCTCGAGGTCGTCGGCAAGCCGTTCACCGAAGAGCCGTACGGCATTGGACTTCCGCCCGACGACGCCGACTTCAAGGCCTTCGTCAACACGTGGCTCACCACCATCCAGGACGATGGTCAATGGCTCAAGGCCTACCAGGAGACGATCGGCAGCCACGTCGAGGGTGAGGACCCGACGCCGCCCAGGATCGGCTCGGTCCCGGGATCCTGAGAGTGAGGGACACCCGTTGAGCCTTCCCCTCGACCAAGTCCTGTCGGCGCTCGGGATGACCCTGGTCATCACGGTGGTCGCTGCGATCGGATCACTCGTCCTCGGCACCCTCGTGACGGTGGCCCGGGTCAGCCCCCTGCCGGTCCTGCGCGCAGCGGCCTTCGGCTACGTCCAGTTCTTCGTCAACGTGCCCCTGCTTGCCTTGCTCCTGCTCGCGGTCTTCGCCCTCCCCGACGCCGGACTGCTCATGCCGATCAGCCTGACGGTGGTCGTCGTGCTCGTCGTCTACCAGGCTGCCTACGTCGCCGAGGCCGTGCGCAGTGGCGTCAACACCGTCGCCCGCGGCCAGGTCGAAGCCGCCCGAGCCGTGGGCATGACCTTCACCCAGGTCATCGCCCACGTCGTCGCCCCTCAGGCGCTGCGCGCCGTCATCCAGCCACTCGGCAACGTCATGATCGCCCTGCTCATGAACACGGCTCTGGCCGCCTCCGTCGGCGTCATCGAGCTCACCAGTGCCGCCAACCGCATCAACAACGTCATCGCCCAGCCGATCGTCGTCTACGTCGTCGTCGGCGCGATCTACATGGCCCTGGCCATGACCATCGGACGAGTCGCGGGCAGGCTGGAGCGACGGGTGGCCCAGGCCCGATGAGCGCCCACGAGCTGAGCTTCCTCTATGACCCGCCGACGACGCGATCCCGCCGGCGCGGCCGCGTGGCCACGACCATCGTCGTCGTGGCCATCACCGGCCTCGTCGTCGCCGCGGCAGCTCAGCTCGCCAGCCGCGGCCAGCTCGACGCCGCTCGCTGGACCCCGCTGCTCGATCCCCAGATCCTCAGCTATCTCGGTGTCGGGCTGCGCGGCACCCTCCTCGCAACCGCAGTCGTCGCCGTGGCGGCCTTCCCGCTCGGTGTCGCACTCGCCGTCGGCAAGGTCGACCGACGACCGTTCGTGCGCCGGACCTGCGCAGTCTTCATCGAGGTCTTCCGCACCATCCCGGTCCTCCTCCTCATCTACGTGATGCTCTTCGCACTCCCGAGGTACGGCATCAACCCGGACCTGCTGTGGAAGCTCACCATCCCCCTCACCATCGCGAACTCAGCCGCCATCGCCGAGATCGTCCGGGCCGGGATCGTCAGCCTGCCGCGCGGACAGAGCGAGGCCGGCCTCAGCCTGGGTATGCCGCATCGCACCGTCATGTCCGCGATCGTCCTCCCGCAGGCCCTGCGAGCCGTCACCCCGTCGCTCGTCAGCCAGCTCGCCAGCCTGCTGAAGGACACCTCACTGGGCTTCGTCGTCGCGTTCACCGAGCTGCTCTACCGAGCCCAGGTGCTCACCTCGTTCAACCGGCTGCTCATCCAGACCTACGTCGTCGTCACCCTCGTCTACCTTGTCGTCTGCGGACTGCTCACCGCGCTCGCCAGCCGGCTGCGAGGGCGACCGACACGCACCCCGGGCGGGCACACGACCGACGCACTGCCCATGGCCCCAGGCCCCCGACCCGAGAGGAGCCCCAGTGACCCTCCCACTGGCCAGCGTGATCCGTGGTGACTTCGCCGAGAGCAGACACTCGGGTGACGTGATCCTCATCCATCGTGACGGAGCCGTTCTCGACGTCACCGGGGCACCCGAGCTCCAGATCCTGCCCCGTTCCACCGTGAAGCCTCTCCAGGCCCTCGCTGGGCTCACCGCGGGTGTGGACCTCGACGATCGACAGCTCGCCGTCGCGAGTGGTTCCCACACCGGCACCGACGAGCACGTGCGCGTCGTCGACGGTCTGCTGCGCCGCTTCCACCTCACCCCGGCCGACCTCCAGTGCGTGCCAGACCTCCCCGAGGACGAGGCGACGCGGGCACGGCTCGCGCGCGAGGGCATCGGGCCCGAACGCATCCGGATGAACTGCTCGGGCAAGCACGCGCTCATGCTTGCGGCCTGCGTGACCAGCGGATGGTCCACGGCCGGATACCTCGACCCCGAGCACCCGCTGCAGGTCCACGTGCGGGCCACGATCGAGGACATCACCGGCGACCGACCGGACCACGTCACCGTCGACGGGTGCGGCGCCCCGGTCTCGACAGTCACGCTCGCCGGGCTCGCCAAGGGGTTCCAGCGACTCGTCACAGCAGCGCCGGCGACACCGCAGCGACGTGTCGCCGATGCCATGCGCGCCCATCACTTCCTCGTCGGCGGTGAGCCGCACGCCAACTCAGACGTGATGGCGCGGATCCCCGGCCTGCTCGCCAAGGGCGGCGCCGAAGGCGTCATCGCCATGGCCGCCGCCGACGGGGCCGCGGTGGCGATCAAGGTGGCCGACGGCAACCCCCGCGCCACCACGCTCATCGCCCTGCGGTCGCTCGCTGCGCTGGGTGTGGACGTCTCCGCTGCCGGAGACCTCCTCGACGTCCCCGTCCTCGGGGGTGGACGGCCCGTCGGACGCATCGAGCTGGCACCCGAACTCGGCGACGCCCTGGCGGCCACGGCCGGCGCCCACCCGGGGGCTCGATGACTCCCGTCGGCATCGAGATCGCCGTCGCCGATGCTGCCGGCGCCGCGGCCGCCGCGGAGGGCGGAGCCGACCGGGTCGAGCTCTGTGCCGCGCTGGAGGTCGGCGGCGTCACCCCGAGCCACGGCTTCGTCGGACACGCCCTCGACTGCGCACCGGGTATCGACGTCACCGTCCTCATCCGGACCCGCAGCGGCGACTTCGTCCACACGCCCGACGAGGTCGACGTGATGGTCCGCGACATCCGCGACATCGTGAGTGCCAGCGCAGGTGATCCGGCGCGGGTCGGGTTCACCGTTGGCACGCTCCACCCGGACGGGTCGGTCGACCTCACCGCGTTGTCGGCGCTCGTCACCGCCGCCGACGGCCGCAGGGTCACGTTCCACAAGGCCTTCGACTCGATCCCGAACCCGGTGGCGGCGCTGCAGGTGCTGGCCGACCACGGCGTCGCGGCGGTGCTCACCGCAGGCGGCTCGGGACCTGCTGTCGACCACCTCGACCGGCTCGTCGACCTGACCACCGCGGCACCCGAGGGACTCACGATCGTGGCCGCAGGCGGCATACGCCCCGACAACGTCGCCGAGGTCCTGCGCACGGGAGTCCGTGACGTGCACCTCCGGGCACCCATGATCGTCCCGTCGTCAGCGCGCAGCACGTCGAGCTATGACCCCGGTCATCGTGAGGTCACGTCGTCGGCCCTCGTGCAGGACGTCGTGCGCCGGGCACGGGCTGCGCAGTGAACCAACGCGTCGTCCTCGGCATCGACGTCGGTGGCACCTCCGTGCGAGGCGCCCTCGTCGACCTCGGCGGCAGGACCCTCCACTCGGCCCGCCGACCCACCGGACGTCACGCGGACGAGGCGACCGCCGGTCTCACCGACGTGGCCCAGGAGCTTCGCCGGCGCGCTGACGACTCGGGCCTTGATGTGCTGGCGTGCGGTGTGGTCTCCCCGGGCATCATCGTCGACGGCGTCGTCACCTACGCCGCCAACCTCGGCTGGCGCGAATTCCCCCTCGGTCACGTGCTGCACGAGATCGTCGGCGCACCGGTCCGCGTGGGTCACGACGCACGGACCGCGGGCCTCGCCGAGTCACTACTCGGTGTCGCGCGCGCCCACCGGAACTTCCTCGCCGTGGCCATCGGGACGGGCATCGCGGCCAGTCTGGTCGTCGACGGCCGAGTACTCGAGGGCGCCGGACAGGGAGCAGGCGAGCTGGGTCACATCCCCGTCCTCCCCGACGGTGACCGCTGCTCGTGCGGCCAGCGGGGTTGCCTGGACGCCTACGCCTCTGGAGCCGGACTGTCCCGACGGTATGCCGCGCACACCGGGCGCGACCTCACCTCCGAACGCATCGTGGCAGGACTCCATCAGGACCCAGACGCCCGAACCGTGTGGGACGAAGGGGTGCGCGCGCTGGGCCTGGCGCTCACGACGACAACGATCCTCCTGGACCCGGAGCTCATCGTCCTCAGCGGCGGGGTGTCCGCCGCCGGACCCGCGCTCGTCGGGCCGCTCACCCGACACCTGACGGACAACCTCGCGTGGAAGCCGGCCCCACCGGTGCGCGTGAGCCCGCTCGGGGACCGTGCCGGGATCTGGGGGGCCATCACCCTCGCGATGCAGGAAGCAGGCGAGGTCGACGCGATGCAAGCCTGGGAGCTGACACCGCGACGCGGTTGACCCGAGTTCGGGGCGCCTCACCCGAGTTGCCCACCCGGGCCGAGCGGCTCTTCATCGGGTCACCCGACAGTGCGGCGGGGGGAAGCGAGGGCTACTTGAGGAACTTGCTCGTGCGGCGGTCGGCAAGGGGCTTGCCGCCGGTCTGGCAGGTCGCGCAGTACTGCAGCGACGAGTCCGCGAACGACACCTCACGCACCACGTCACCGCACTCTGGACATGTCTCGCCGGTGCGGCCATGGACGCGCATCCCCTGACGCTTGGCGTCCTTGAGTTCCGCCGCCGGCTTGCCCGTCGCGGCACCGACCGCAGCGGACAGCGTGTCGCGCAACGCGGCATACAGGCGCTCGGTCTGTTCGTCGTCGAGCTTGGCGGCCATGGCGAACGGCGACAGCTTGGCGACATGGAGGATCTCGTCCGAGTAGGCGTTGCCGACCCCGGCGATGATCGACTGGTCGCGCAGGACACCCTTGAGCTGAGCGTTGCGTCCGGCGAGAATCTTGCGAAAAGCGCTGAGCGAGAACGCATCCGAGAACGGATCTGGTCCCAGCCGCGCGATTCCCGGGACGTCCGCGGGAGACGAGACGATGTATGCCGCGAGCGACTTCTTCGTCCCGGCTTCCGTGAGATCGAAGCCAGACCCGTCGGACAGCCGCACCCGCAGCGCGATGGGCGACTTGCCCGGGCGGAGCCGCGTCGACGACAGGGCGTCGGACCAGCGCAGCCACCCCGCGCGCGCCAGATGGAACACCAAATGCGTTCCGCCACAGTCGAGATCGAGGAACTTGCCGTGCCGCGACACCGAGTCGATCGGCGCACCGACGAGCGCCTCGGGCGGCGGGTTGAAGGTCTTGAGCACCGAGATCGACCCGAGCTCGACGCCGGTCACGGCCAGGTCGGCCGTGCGCGTCGAGAGAAAGTCGACCAGCGCCTGGACCTCGGGCAGCTCGGGCATCGCTTCACACTCCCCACATGTCGGAGGCCTCAAGTGCGCGGGCACCGGCCTCGGTGTCGATGACGTCACCGTCGACGATCGGGGCGACGAGGCGGGACAGGCCGTAGCCGTCGGGGGCACGGACCACGGGCGCCGCGATGTCCTCCGTCGGAGCCGGTGCGAGGTCGTCGTTGGCGAGCGGGATGCCGTGCGAAAGAACCTGTTCGCCGACGGTGAGCTGCCGGATGGCGATGGCGCGCACGGAGTCCGGCCGACGCCCGGCGAACTCGGTGTAGAGCTTGGGGTCGTTCTGGCCGTCGTCGCCCACGAGCAGCCACTTCACGTGCGGCAGGTCGCGAGCCAGACGTGCGAGCGCGGACCGCTTGTGGTCCTGACCCGACCGGAACCAGCCCGTGTGGGTGGGACCCCAGTCGGTGAGGAGCATCGGGCCGGGCGGGTAGCCGTTGCGGCGCAGGAAGCGGGTCAGGGATGGCGCGGTGTTCCAGGCGCCGGTCGACAGATAGATGACGGGCATGCCCGGGTGCGAGTCGGTGAGCTCGCGATAGAACGTTGCCATCCCCGGCACCGGGCTGCGGGTGCCCTCGGCCTTGACGAAGGTGTTCCAGGCGGCGATGACGGGGCGCGGCAGCGACGTCGAGAGCACCGTGTCGTCGATGTCGCTGACGAGACCGAACGTCTGACGCGTTCCGATGATGAGGACCGATGCAGTGCGGGGTCGGGCGCGCGGCGAGGCGATCTCGACCTGGTGCCAGCCCGGGCCGAGGCCGTGGCCGTGGATGACGAGGTCGACGAGTCCGGATCGGTCGGTGCGCGCGTCGATCTCGCGCTCCCCGATGCGGATCGTGACGGACGCGTCCATGGCGGGTGAGGCGACGAAGGCGCGCCAGCCGCGCATCTCCTCCTCGGCCGACTTCAGCGACTGGACGGAGCCGGCCGCATCGCCGGAGGCGGCCCGCATCGGGTCGCGCGACATGAGGACACGAGCGAGGATGCGCACGAAACCCACGCTGCCGTAGCCCGTGTGCGGGACGATCTTGGTGCCCCAGCCCCGGTCACGCAGCGTGTCGCTCTTGCGACGGTTCCACGCGTCCTCCATGAGGGCGGCGAGGTGCGGGCGGGCCATGGGCCGACTCTAGTGCGACCGACCCCGTCAGCCGGTCGAGCCTTCCGCGACACCGGTGACGTTGCTGGCACCACTGGCGCCACGGACGCCGGCGACGACCTGCTCGGCCAGGTCACGGACCTTGACGTTGCGTCTCTGTGATGACTCACGCAGCCACTCGAAGGCCGCGTGCTCATCGATCCCCCGCATCGCCATCAGCGCACCCTTGGCCTGCTCGATGACTGCCCGGCTCGCCATGGCCTGCTCCAGCTGACCGGCGAGGCGCTGCGCGCCGTCGAGCCGGACCACCGCGACGATCGCGTCTGCGGCGCGAGTCGCGGCGACTCGTGCCACCGACGCCTCGAAGCGATCGAAGGCCTGCACCGCGCTGCCATACAGGTTGAGGGCTCCCACACAGTCACCGTCACTCACGAGCGGCATGGCCATGAGCGACCTCATCCCGTCACTCCGGACGGCTTGGGCGAACTGCGGCCATCGCTCGTCAGCCTCCCCCAGCGACGCGATGACCTCGGTCTGCGTGCGGGCGGCCTCGAGGCAGGGACCTTGGTCCAGCTGGTACTGCACCGCGTCGATCTCGAGGGTCGTCACCGTCGTGTAGGCCGCCGTGCTGGCGCGCCCGTCCACGAGCAGCGTGATGCCGACCTCGTCGCAGCCCGTGACGATCCGACGGACGGCGTGCACCACACGGTCGAGGTAGTCCTGGACCCCGTCCACGGACGACAGCACTCCAGAGACTTCGAGGAGCATCTCCTCGTGGGGGTGGGTGCTCATGTCGGTGTCGGTCAAGGCATCCTCCTATGACAGGGCCAATCATCAGTATGACTCCATCGGATCGCCCACAGCGAGGATGTGCTGAGTGAACGAAGACTTCGTCATCGATGCGTTCGGTGCGCGGTGGGCCCTCGACACCGCCGCCCTGGACGGCGACGCCTCCGCACGCCTGAAGGTTCTCTGGGAACGCTGTCGCGTCCTTCGCGTTGCGGCCGGCGATGTCGGCGTCGAACCCTTCGTGGTCACCGACAGCGACCCGTATGCCGTGTCGCGCGCCATCACGTTGGCCTCCCTTCAGCGCCGGCGGGGTTCGGCGGCGCTGCTCCACGCGGCCGGACTGAGCCGGGGCGAGCGCGCCATCGCCCTCGTCGGCCAGTCCGGTGCCGGCAAGTCGACGGCCTCGCGGGCGCTGGGCCAACACTTCGGCTACTTGTCGGACGAGACCGTGGCCATTGAGGCTGACGGTCGGGTCGCGCCCTATCCGAAGCCGGTGTCGATCATCAGCGACCCCGAGGCGCCCTGGGACAAAGGCGAGTGGAGCCCCGACGAGCTGGGACTGCGGAAGGCGAGCGAGCCGGCATACCTGACCGGTCTTGTCGTCCTGGAACGCGACCCCGTGCGCACAGCACCGGAACTCGTGAAGCTGCCGCTCATCGACGCACTGCTCGCCGTCATCGCGCAGTCGTCGTCGCTACCCCTGCTCGACCGACCGCTCCACCGGCTGGCCGAGCTGGCGAGCGGATCCGGCGGCCCATATCTGTTGCGCTACAACGAGATCGGTGACTGCAAAGGCCTGCTCGCCACGCTCTTCGACGCCGACGCCGAGGTCCAGCGCCACCCCTGGACCTCCGAACCCTTCTCACCCATTCCCCCCAAAGGCACAGACAGGCCGATCGTCCGGGCACCGTGGCGCGATGCCGTTCACGGTGAGGGCGGGACGCTCGTCCTCGTCGACGAGACACCGGTCCGGCTCGGACCCGTCGGCGAGATCCTGTGGCGGATCGCTGCCGCTCCGGTTTCGACAGACGAGGCGTATGCCGCCGTGGTCGCCGACCTGGGGCCGCACCCGGACGCTGACCGAGCCGTTGACGACGGCATCGCGCAACTCGTCGAGCTGGGACTCCTGCACTTCGCTACCGCACAGTAAGGGGGGCGATCACCCCCCCTACTGTGCGGTAGGTGGCGCTATCGGCGGGTGGCCGGGGCAGGGAGGAGGCAGACCTCGTTGCCGGAGGGGTCCTTGAAGAGCCGCCACGGGAGCTCGCCCCACCCCGGGTCGTACTCGTGTCCGCCCAGGTCGAGGATCCGCGTCACCGCGTCGTCCTCGTCGTCCCCACTCTCAAGACGCAGGTCGAGGTGGGCGCGGTTCTTCGCGTCGGCGCCCTTGGGGCGCGGCTCGGGACACAGTTCGAGGAGGGGCCCGCGTCCGCTCGGGTGACGCAGCGCCCCTGGCATCGCGCTGTCCGTCGGCTCCCAACCGGAGAGCTCCGACCAGAACGCGAGGTCGCGATCGACGTCGGCACTGTCGAGAGGCAAGGAGGACAACGGTCCCGACACGGCATACTCCGCTCGGTCCTCCATGACACAGAACGGGTTCCCTTCGGGATCAGCCAGGACGACCCACGGCACGTCTCGTTGGCCGATGTCGAGGTGGCTGGCGCCGAGCGTGAGCGCCCGCTCGACGACGCGCGCCTGCTCCTCCGGAGCGCCCCCGTAGACCTCGAGGTGCAGTCGCGGGCTCGTCGGAGGCGGTTCACTCACCAGCTCGAAGCACAGGTCGAGCGTCGGTCCGTCCGGCACCACCAGCCGCGTCTCGTAGTTGCTGGAATCGTCGGTCAGGGTCGTGGTCCGAAGGAGTGCCTCCCAGAAGCGCCCGAGCCGCTGCGGGTCCTGGGCGTCGACGACGACATTCTCGAGATACATGCCCCTTGCCTACTCCGCCGTCGGCTTGTCGACAAGGTGTCACCCGGTGTTCATCGCAGCATCCCCGGTCGGGCCCGCGCGATCCATAGCGTCGAGAGGTCTCCTCCACCTGCCCCTGACGAAGGACCTGCCGTGACCACTCCCGCACGCCTGCTTCCGCTGTTCACCCGCTCCCATGAGGGGGGCCGCAGCTCCATGACCTGCCAGTACCGCTGTGGCGACGCCTGCGACCAGCCGGTGCCCAACACCTCCGACAACGAGTACTTCGGTGACATCGTCGCCGCGGGCGTCTCCCGCCGCGCCGCCCTGCGCGTGGGCGGCGCCGGTGCCGCTGTGGTCGGCCTGACGGCGTGGAGTATGCCGTCCGCCGCCGCTTCGCCCGTGGCCGCCGCTCCCGCTGCGGGCGCCGCGGGTGCCGCGGGTTCGGCCAAGAAGAGTGCTCTGGGCTTCACCGGGATCGCGCCGACACCCTCGACCGTCGACGCGGTCAAGGTCCCCGAGGGCTTCGACTGGGCGCCGATCATCTCGTGGGGTGACCCGCTCTTCAAGGACACGCCGGCGTTCGACTACGACAACCAGACGGCAGCTGCGCAGCGCGAGCAGGCGGGCTACAACAACGACTACACGCAGTTCATGCACGGTGGCCCGGGCAACAGGGGCAACCTCAAGGGCCTGCTCGCCTTCAACAACGAGTACACCAACGACGAGCTCATGTTCCGTGGCGCTCCGACCGCGGCCCAGCTCACCGACGACCAGCTGCGCATCGTCCAGGCTGCGCACGGCATCACCATCACCGAGGTGGCCCGCCGCGACCCCAACTCGCCGTGGCGCTGGGTCCAGGGCGGCAAGCGCAATCGCCGCATCCACACCGACACCTCGTTCGCCGTCGACGGTCCAGTGGCCGGCTCCGCACACCTCCGCACCTCGGACGACCCGACCGGCGAGCACATCCTCGGCACGCTCAACAACTGCGCCGGTGGCGAGACGCCCTGGGGCACGTATCTCTCCGGCGAGGAGAACTTCAACCAGTACTTCAACGCGACCGGCGCCACCGGCCCCGTCGTGGACCCGAAGAACCGGCTCGGCCGCTACGGCATCACCTCCGGTGGCCGCGGCTGGGAGCGCGTGCAGGACCGCTTCTCGGTCGTCACGGAGCCCAACGAGGTCAACCGCTTCGGCTGGATCGTCGAGGTCGACCCCGAGGACCCCACCTCGACGCCGGTCAAGCACACCGCCATGGGTCGCCTCAAGCACGAGGGCGCCACGGTGACGCTCACCGCGGACGGTCGCATCGCGGCATACATGGGTGACGACGAGCGCTACGAGTACATCTACAAGTTCATCTCCAAGGGCAAGTACAAGAAGGGCGACAAGAAGCACAACCTCACGCTGCTCTCCGAGGGTGACCTCTACGTCGCCAAGCTCAACGGTGACGGTGCCGCCGACGGCGAGTACGACGGCACCGGGCACTGGATCCCGCTCATCGTCGACGGCCTGTCCCACGTCACCGGTTGGTCGGTCGAGGAGGTCCTCCTCTGGACCCGTCTGGCTGCGAGTGAGGTCGGCCCCACCAAGATGGACCGCCCCGAGGACGTGCAGCCCAACCCGGTCAACGGCCGCATCTACGCCGCGATGACCAACAACACGGCTCGCACGCCCGAGCAGATCGACGAGGCCAACCCGCGCGCCAAGAACAAGCACGGGCACATCACCGAGTTCACCGAGCGTGGCGGAGACCACGGCGCCCTGACCTTCACCTGGAAGATCGTCCTCGTGGCCGGGGACCCCAACGACCCGCAGACGTACTTCAACGGCTACGACAAGTCGGAGGTCAGCCCGATCAGCTGCCCCGACAACGTCGCGTTCGACGCCGCCGGCAACCTGTGGATCTCGACCGACGGCATGCCGGGCACGCTCAACTACTGCGACGCGCTCTACGTCATGCCGCTCGAGGGTGCCGACAAGGGCAAGCTGCAGCAGTTCCTCTCGGTGCCGGTCGGTGCGGAGACGTGTGGCCCGACGATCCTCGGCCCGGACTCGGTCATCGTGGCCGTGCAGCACCCGGGCGAGGTCAGTGGTGCGAGCTCCGAGAACGTCATCTCGCAGTTCCCCTACCGCGGCGACGGCCAGCCCCGTCCGTCCGTGATCCACGCCTACCGCCGCCGCGGCAAGTAGCCGACCCAGACCCGCGACTTCGTGCCTCGTACGGACGGCGAGCGCCAGCGAGCTGTCCGTACGGGGCACGAAGTCGGCAGTTCTGAGATCACGTATGCCGTGAGCTCACCTTGCGAGGTGAACTCCCGGCATACGTCTTCTCAAGGGGCTTTCGGCTGTCAGTGTGCAGGTCTAGCGTCAGCGACATGGCAACCACACTGAACCCCTACATCCAGTTCCAGGACAACGCGCGCGAGGCGATGGAGTTCTACAGCTCTGTCTTCGGCGGCGATCTCACCGTCTCCACCTTCGGGGAGTTCGGCGACCCCGGCGAGGCCAACGCGGACGGCGTCATGCACGCCCAGCTCGTCTCCCCCAACGGCCTCACCCTCATGGCCTCCGACACCCCTCCCGGGATGCCACGCTCCGAGGGCTCCTCGATCTCGATCAGCCTCTCCGGTGACGACAGCGACGAGCTGCGCGACTACTGGGACAAGCTCTCCGACGGCGGCCAAGTGCAGATGCCGCTCGAGAAGCAGATGTGGGGCGACGAGTTCGGCATGCTCTCGGACAGGTTCGGCATCGCCTGGATGGTCAACATCGCGGGTGAGCAGCCCTCTGGTGAGCAGCCCGCAGCCGAGTGACACAGCGTCACCTGTCGTCACTGGCTGACGTCGAGTGGCCGGTGCGCACGCAGCGACTGCTCCTGCGCCCGGCCACGGCCGCCGACATGGAGCAGGTGTGGAGATCGTGGAGGCACCGAGACGACGTCGCGCAGTGGATGACCAACCCCTCGCCCGACCTCGACACCTATCTGGCACGGCTCGCCGCCCCCGCAAGGTTGGCGACGATCCTCGCGGTCGAGCACGAAGGGCGGCTCGTCATGGATCTGCACCTGCGCGTCCAGGACTCCTATGCCCAGACCGACGTCGCCGAACGGGCCCGGGGGACGCTGGCCAACCTCGGGTGGTCGATGGACCCGGTTGTGCACGGACGCGGGCTGGCGACAGAGGCGCTGCGGGCTGCGCTCGGCGTCTGCTTCGACCAGCTGGGGCTGCACCGCGCCGAAGCCGTCTGCTTCGCCGACAACGCGGCATCGTGGCGACTCATGGAGCGGGTCGGGATGCGACGCGAGGGCCACTACGTGAAGCAGGGCTTCCACCGCGCGCTCGGCTGGGTCGACATGTACGCCTACGGAATGCTCGCCGCCGACTGGAAGGCTCTCGACCATGCCTGACACCGAGAAGAACAACGACGCGGGTATGCCGCTCGCTCGCCTTGTCGACGCGACCGACGCTTTGATTGCGACCCGTTCACGAACCGCCAAGACCGAGATCCTGGCCGGGGTGCTTCGCGACCTGACCACGGGAGAGGTCGAGACCGCCGTTGGGTTGCTCCTGGGGCGGATCCGTCAGGGGTCGATCGGGCTCGGCTACCGGACTGTGCTGGCGGCGCGGGAGACGGCGAGCCCGGCTGCTGAGGGATCGCTGACTGTGCTGGACGTTGACGCGGTGCTGGACCGCGCCGCTGGGCTGGCGGGTGTCGGGTCCGTGAATGCGCGCAATGAGGCGCTGGTCTCGCTGTTCGAGCGGGCCACCGCCGTTGAGCAGGACTACCTCGTGCGTGCCTTCACGGGCGAGATGCGCACGGGCGCACTGGAGGGCGTACTCACCGACGGTTTGGCGCGCGCCGTGGGGCTGCCGCTGGCGGACGTGCGTCGTGCCGTGATGCTCAGCGGGTCGTTGGCGGGGACCGTGCGTCTGGCGCTGGAGTCACCCGAGGCTTTGGCGGACGTGGGGCTCGCGGTGCTCACGCCGGTCCAGCCGATGCTGGCGTCGACGGCGACTGATGTTGCTGCGGCGCTGGCGGTGACCGGCGAGGCGTCCGTCGAGCACAAGCTCGATGGTGCGCGAATTCAGGTGCACCGCAGCGGTTCTGACGTGCGGGTGTTCACGCGGTCCTTGGCCGACATCACCGCGCGCGTGCCCGAGATCGTAGAGGTTGCTCTTGGGCTGCCCGTCGAGTCGATCATCCTTGACGGCGAGACGCTCATGCTCGACGACGACGGTTCCCCACGGCCGTTCCAGGACACGATGAGCCGGTTCGGATCGGACGAGAAGAGGGCCGACGTGATCCGCGAGCAGGTGCTCGCCCCCCGGTTCTTCGACGTGCTCCACGTAGACGGCCAGGACCTCATCGACCTGCCGCTCGCGGAACGGTTGGCGGTGCTGGAACGCGTGGCGCCGGCATACCGGATTGCTGGTGAGGTGACCTCGGATCCCGTTGTCGCGCAGCGGGTTGCGGCCGACGCGCTGGCCGGGGGGCACGAAGGCGTGATGATCAAGGCCATCGACTCGACCTATGCGGCGGGGCGGCGCGGCAAGAACTGGGTCAAGGTCAAGCCGGTGCACACGTATGACCTGGTCGTGCTCGGCGTGGAGCGCGGGTCCGGGCGGCGCAAGGGGTGGCTGTCGAACCTGCACCTCGGCGCGCGCGACCCCGAGGGCGAGTTCGGGCCAGCCGGCGGGTTCGTCATGGTGGGCAAGACGTTCAAGGGACTCACCGACGAGCTGCTGCGGTGGCAGACGGAGACCTTCCCGGACTACGGGGTCGACGACAACGGGTGGGCGCTGATGATGCGACCCGAGATCGTCGTGGAGATCGCGATCGATGGGGTGCAGCGTTCGTCGCGCTATCCCGGCGGGATCGCGCTGCGCTTCGCGAGGGTCAAGCGCTACCGAGTCGAGGGCGCCCCAGGCGACCCCGCGTTGACCAACGCGAAGCCCGCGACCCAAGCCGACACCATCCAGTCCCTCCGCACCCTCCTCCATCTTTCAGGTAGCAATCAAGTACTACCCGAGTAGCATGGAAGCATGAAGTTGAGTATCAGCCTGTCCGATGACGACGTTGCCGCTTTGGATCGATACGTAGAGGCGGCCGGTGTGCCGTCGCGTTCGGCCGCGATCCAGCGCGCCATCCGGATGCTGCGGGACCCGGAGTTGGAAAACGCCTACGCCGCCGCTTGGGACGAGTGGCAGACATCAGGTGAGGCCACCGCGTGGGAGGTCGCCACCGCGGATGGGCTGGCCGATGTTGCGCGGTGAGATCCGCCTGACCGACCTGGATCCAGCACGCGCCAGCGAGGCGAACAAGCGTCGCCCGGCGGTCATCGTGAGCAACGACCGGGCGAACGCAAGCGCTACGCGGTTGGGGCGCGGCGTCGTCACGATCGTGCCGATCACGAGCAACGTCGAGCACATCTACCCGTTCCAGGTCCTGCTGCCGGCTGAAGAGACCGGTTTTCCCCTGGACTCCAAGGCGCAGGGCGAACAGATCCGCTCGGTGTCCGTCGAGCGCTTGGGGAACGTCGTCGGTCGAGTGCCTGCACATCACATGGCCCAGCTCGACGACGCCCTACGAATCCACCTTCAGCTCTGAAACTCCACTCCAAGCGGCAGACCAGTGATGCGACGCTGCGAACATGACAGATTCGGCAGTCGCTGGAGCGGGCGGTGACGGCCCCCTTGTTCGCTCGTTGCACAGTCAGTAGTTCCGTTCCCCGGCGGCTCCCATATATGACCCTTTGACCCGGCTTCGAAGAGGCGCACTCGGCGCCATGAGCGTGCGCTTGGATCAAGACACGCCTGAGCACCAGCTCGGCCCGGACCGCGGTCCCGCTCACACCCGTTCGACGCGGTCGGCCTGTGGTCCTCGATCGCTCTGTCGCACTTGGTACCGGACCCGATCGCCCTGGTGCAGCGCCACGGCGCCTCTGAGAACCGACACGTGCACGAACAGGTCCGCGCCTCCCGCGTCCGGGGTGATGAAGCCGAACCCCCGCTCCTCGTCATAGCGCGCGACAACTCCCTCGCCGCCGCGCGCCGGGACGTCGGATGCCTGCCGGTGTCCCGACAGAGCCCGGGTCGTCGACGTCGCGGGTGCGCCCCGCGGTGTCGAGCTGCGAGCGAGGCGCACGTCGCGCGCCTGCGGGCCCTTCTCGCTCACGACGATGTCGTACGTCACCCGATCCCCCTCGCCCAGCTCGGGGAGCCCGTCGGCCAACTCCCGGACGTGGACGAAGACATCGGGGCCGCCCGAATCGGGGGTGATGAACCCGAAGCCTTTGCCCCCGTCGTACCAGGACACGGTGCCGTCCGCCCCGTCGGATGCCACGGCCTGCTGGGCGGTCTGGGCTCCCAAAGGCAGCAGATGGTCTGCCTGCGGTCCCTTCTCCCCGTCGACGACGAGAAACGCCACCCGCTGCCCCTCCGAGACCACGCCGCCCCCCACGATGGCCGAACTGTGCACGAAGATCTCGGCTCCACCGTCGTCGGGCGTGATGAAGCCATACCCCTTGGCGGGCTCGTACCAGGAGACGGTGCCGAGGACGCCCAGCGGTGTGTCGGCGGCCTGGTCGGCCGTGACCCGGACGCGGCGTGCCTGCGGGCCGCGGTCCCCCTCGCCGATCTCGAACTCGACCACCTGACCCTCGCGGAGCACCCTCATCGCGTCGTCGCTGACGATCTCGGACGCATGCACGTACAGGTCCTCCGCATCCTGACCGAGGGCGATGAAGCCGAACCCCCGGTCGGCATCGAACCAGCGGACGGTTCCCTCGGTCACGGCTGACTCCTTGTCGAAGCTACGGTCGGTGTTCCCCCAGTGTCCCCGACGAGACTGCGACCAGCGCCCGGCTCCCGGCGCCGGACAAGTGTTCGCACGGTCGTGGCACTCCTCGACTCACGATCAGCGACATGAGCGGGCTGTGTCTAGGCCAAGGTGGGTAGGTCCATTCCACCCTTCAAGCGAACCTCGAAGTAGTCGAGCAGGCTGTCCGCGATGAGAGGCGGCATCTCGTCTAGCTGGCGTCGGACACCCGCCTGGGCCTGCATCTCCCAAGCGATGACTCTGCGAACTTGGTCGAAGACCTCAGCTCGCTGGTTGGCGTTCATAGCCTGAGTCTCTCGCACGATCGGCGGCAATAGCGGACGTGGACTCTTGGCGCGGCGGCATGTTGATTCAGGTCCTCGTGGCTTCCTGCCGGAGACTGGAGCAATGACTTCGCCCAAGCGGCGCGATTGGACCGAACGCCACGATGGCCCGCCCTCCTTGGATGCTGCAACGACCATCGTGGTGTCCGATCGGCGGCTCTTGCTCCGCGCGGCCCTGCCCACGGGGCTCGTGGCAGCCCTTGTCGTCTGGGCCACTTTCGGAACGGGGGACCTATTGGCCGGAGCGATCGTTTCTGCGCTCCTCCTCGCGGCGTCCGCGGTCCGGACCGTCTGGTGGGCTCGCGGGTTCGGTGCCCGCAGCCTTATGGCAACGCCAACGCACCTGGTCCTGCGCAAAGGCGGGGTGGCTGATCAATGGGTCGCCTGGGATGACCTCAAAAGTGTGATCGTGGTTCGTAGCGATCCCGCGCCCGAGTGGTCTCGAACGCGCACCAACTGGTTCCACGTGGTCCCGCATCCGGAGTTG
The DNA here is from genome assembly GCF_042666395.1 of Knoellia pratensis. Classification (NCBI taxonomy): domain Bacteria; kingdom Bacillati; phylum Actinomycetota; class Actinomycetes; order Micrococcales; family Intrasporangiaceae; genus Knoellia; species Knoellia pratensis. The sequence goes on from NZ_JBHTDJ010000001.1 coordinate 254,409, forward strand.
GCCGTCATGCCACCGGCTGCGTTCGTCGGCGGTTTTGGCGACATGCTTGTCTCGTCCCACGGTTCGGGTCCCGCTGCGGAGCAGGTGCGGGCCGCAGTACACGCCCGGGGCATTCCGTGTGAAACAGCGTGATCTTGCCAGTGGTGACAACTTGGCAGAGAGCCATCCGACCATCGGCATGAGCGCGAACATCCGCTCATCGGCATGCGCGGGCGATGAGAGCTGGGTCAGCGCTTGAGGAACGCTTGCATTGCGGTCCGGGCTTCGTCGCTGTTGAAGAGTCGCTCGGAGAGTTGGGCCATCTCGCCGCCCTGGGCGTCGATGCGGGCGAGCAGGTCCTTGTTGAGCAGACGCTTCGTCTCGCGCAGACCCTGACTCGTGCCGCGCGCCAGGTCAGCGACAACGGAGTCGACCTCGGCCGACACGTCCTCGGGTGCCACGACGCGTGAGATGAACCCCGCCGCGGCCGCCTCGGCCGCCGTGATGCGGTGCCCCGAGAGGAACAACTCGGAGGCCGCCCGGGACGTGAGTCGAGGCAACAGGGTGAGCGAGATGACTGCGGGCGCCAGCCCGAGCCGAACTTCGGTCAGCTGCACCGTCACGTCGTCCGCAGCGATCACGATGTCGGCCGCGCCCACGATGCCGAGGCCGCCGGCAACGACCGGACCCGCGAGCTCGACAACGACTGGCGTGTCCGCCGCGACGATGCGCCGAAGCATCGCGACGAGGGCAGCAGTGGCCCCGGTCTGGCCCTTCGACGCCTCGGAGAGGTCGGCACCGGCGCAGAACACCCGGTGCGCCGACCGCAGCCGGATGACCAGCACGTCAGGATCAGCATCTGCCGTCTCGAGGTGGGCCGTGAGCTCGGTGACGAGCTGCCGGCTCAGAGCATTGCGGTTGTGCGGGCTGTCGAGGGTGATCGTCGCGACGGCGTCCTCGACGGACAGGTGAACGAGCTCGGTCATCGTCATCTCTTCTCGTGGGACGTCTCAGTAGGACTTCGGCAGGCCGAGGCTGAACTGCGCGATGAAGTTCAGCACCATCTCTCGACTGACCGGGGCGATCCGCGACAGGCGCGACCCCGCAATCATGTCGACGAGTCCGTACTCTGCCGCAAGCCCGTTGCCTCCGTGCGTCTGGACCGCCCGGTCGACGAGCAGCGGGCATCCCGCCGCCGCGAGCTCCTCGCAGACGGCCGCCAGGTCGCCGATGTCGCCGCCTCCGCCGCCGAACCAATCGGCAAACCCTCCTCCTGGCCTACCGGCCGAGTTCACCATCACCCACTGCCCGTGGGAGGAGACCCCCGGAGCCACACTTCAAGTGCGTCGCACGGGGACCAGCGCTGACGACTTCTATCCGGACCCCATCGATTCGCCGGGCAGCTGGCTCGGCATGGCGGGCCTCTTCGGACTTGGCGCTGCGCTGGTGATGATGGTTGTGGGCCTGGTCAACGGAGTGTGGGAGGTGCGGACCGAACGCAAGGCTGAAGCACGTCGCCTCGAGCGCGAGACATCGGCCGACTGTCCTGAACCACCCACTGACCCATCCAGTGAGCGTCCCGACTCCGAAGAAGACCCGTGGCCACTGCACAACCCTCGCTGACCCGTCTCGACGCCCCAGAACTCGTCGCCCCAACACAACCGAGCGCGACGATTCTCATGCTCCACGGCGGCAAGCCGAACTCGCACGCCCTCGTCGACGGCCGCAGCGCCTCGTGGCAGCGAACCGCCTGGATGGCGCGCTCCCTCACCGACCGCGCGCATGCCGCGGGCACCAACATCTGGCTGCTGCGCTACAGCGGACGCGGCTGGAACGGCGACGGCGCAGGTCGCATCGCCGACACCCGCTGGGCCCTTGACGAAGTGCGCGAAACCCACGGCGACCAGCCGGTCATCCTGCTCGGCCACTCGATGGGCGCGCGGGTCGCTGTCCACGTCGCCGACGACCCGTCCGTGGTCGGCGTCGTCGCGCTGGCCCCCTGGTGGTCAGCTACCGACCCAGTTCACTCGCTCGCCGGCCGAACCCTCATCGCTGCCCACGGACGGCGCGATCGGCTGACGTCCTTCGCCGAGACCCAACGGTTCGTGAGGCGCGCACGAACAGTCGCCGCCAGTGCCGAGTTCATCGACATGGGCCCGCTGGGTCACTACATGCTCAAGGGTGCCGACGCCTGGAACGACGTCGCCCTCAAGTCGGTCCTGCGCCTCGCCGCGCCCAGCTGAGTCCCTGCGATAGTGGAGGAATGGTCAGGAACTCCAGCCCTGCCACCACCTCCAACCCAGGCAAGGCAGGCAAGGCAGCAGCCAGCGCGGACGACGTGCACGAGGCCGCCCTCGCGCTGCCGCACGTGACCGTGGAGTCTGCCAAGGCCAACCCCGTCTACCAGGTGGGCGTCAAGTCGTTCGTGTTCTTCCGCAACCCGCGCAAGGACGCGTTCGACCCGCGGACGGGCGAGCGCTACGACGACGTCATCGTCATCTGGGTCGGCGGGGAGAGCGACAAGCAGGCGCTGGTTCAGGCCCCCGATCTGCCCTTCTTCACCACGCCACACTTCAACGGACACCCCTCGGTGCTCGTGCGCGCCAGCCGCCTGCACGAGGTGACGCGCGACGAGATCATCGAACTCGTCGAGGAGGCGTGGCTCGCCCAGGCGTCCCGGCGCCGGGCCGACGCCTGGCTCGCCGAACGCGGCCTCACCACCGACTGATCAGGAGGCGAGGATCGAGGCAGGCGTCGTCGTTGCTGCGGCGACGACATCGGCTTCTGGCAGGCCAGCGACGTCGATCGCCCAGCGCACGCAGTCGGCCAGGGTCGAGGTCGACCCGGCAATCGAACCGCGCCCCGAACCACCGTCGGCCAGCCGCGCCACGCCGTTGGCCACCTCGACCTCGAGCGTCCCGATCGCATAGGCGCCATCACCCAGTCCGGTCGCCGCCATCGCGTCCGACACGAGCGCAATCTGTTGCGGACCAACGGTTTCGAAGACCATGCGCACCACGTCAGTCGACAGGTGCACCCCGTCGGCGATGAGCTCGACCACGCACTCGCCGCGTCCTGCAGACGCGAGCGCCGCCGCAACGGGACCACCGGCACGGTGGTGGAAGGGCGGCATACCGTTGAAGAGATGCGTCACGAGCGGCGCGCGACCGCATGCGTCGGCAACCGATGCCAGGGTCCGGGACACCACGTCCGCTGACGCGTCCGTGTGTCCGACAGCGGGGAGTATGCCGTGTCGCGCAAGTGCCGCGACCAGCTCACCCGAGCCTGCCCGCTCGGGTGCAAAGGTCCACTGCACCAACGCATCTGGCGCGCCAGCCTCCGCGCAGGTCGCGACGAGTGACTCGACAAGGGCAAGGTCAGGGTCGGTGAGGACCGAGGGGTCGTGGGCGCCGCGACGTTCCTCCGACAGGAACGGGCCTTCGAGGTGGATGCCGGCCAGCTGGCCCGATGCGACGAGGGGAGCCAGCGTCGCGACCTGACCGATGAGGGTGTCCGCGCGACCCGAGACGAGGGAGGCAACCAAGGTGCCCACGCCGGCCGCGCGGTGATGGGCCGCCGCTGCCGCGGATCCGGCTGTGTCACGCCCGAACTCGTGCCCGAGGGCGCCGTGGCAGTGGAGGTCGACGAGACCGGTGGCGTTGCTCATGTCCCCCACCCTAGGACTCCCTGCCTGCTTCGACTTTGTGCCCCGCACGGACAACGATCGGTGTCCGTGCGGGGCACGAAGTCGAGTCAGGGTTGGGTTCAGCTGGTGGCGAGGGCCTTCTCGATGTCGTCGCTGAGGGACTCGGGCTTGGTGGTCGAGCCGTAGCGCTTGACGACGTTGCCGTCGCGCCCGACGAGGAACTTGGTGAAGTTCCACTTGATCTTGCTGCCGAGGAGGCCACCCTTCTCCTTGCGCAGCCACTCGAAGAGCGGGTGCGCGTCGTCGCCGTTGACATCGATCTTGTCGAACATCGGGAAGCTCACGCCGTAGTTGCGCTGGCAGAAGGCGCCGATCTCCTCAGCCTCACCCGGCTCCTGGCCACCGAACTGGTTGCACGGGAAGCCGAGGACGACGAGCCCCTCGTCCTGGTGGGACTGCCACAGCTTCTCGAGGCCCTCGAACTGAGGTGTGAAGCCACACTCTGAGGCGGTGTTGACGACAAGGACGACCTTGCCGGCATACGCACTGAGGTCCTGCGGCTGGCCCTCAAGGGTCGTGGCGGAGAAGTCGGACAGTGTCTGTTCGGTCATGCTCCGACCCTAACCCCGCCCTCCACGACCGACGTCGGAGCTCAGACGCAGTGGACAGTCGTGCCGATCTCCCGCAGCTCCGCGACCCGCGGGTCCTTGTCGTCGGCCGTCGTCACGATGTGCGTGATCTGAGCGACGTCACAGATCTCGGTGAAGGCGCGCTCCCCGAGCTTGGACCCCGCGGCGACGACGATGACGTCGCGGGCGCGCTCGACCATGAGCCGGGACACGGCGGCCTCGTCCTCATGGTGGCAGGTCGCTCCCTCGCGGGCCGACAGACCGTTGACGCCGAGGACGGCGACGTCGATCCACAGCTGGCTCAGCCCGGCCGTGGCCAGGGGTCCGGTCACCTCGTAGGACTCGGGCCGGGGAATCCCACCGAGGCAGACGCAGCGCACGTTGGGTCGCAGGACGGCCTCGACCGCGATGTTGAGCGCACTCGTGACCAGAGTGAGGCCGCGCGAACTGAGGTCCTCGCGCGCCGTGAGGCTGCGGGCGACCGTCGTCGTGGTCGTTCCGCCGTTCATCGCGACGACAGCACCGGGCTCGACGAGCGCCACTGCGGCAGCGGCGATGCGGTCGAGGTCGGAGTCGTGCTGGCTCGAGCGGTAGCGATAGGGCAACTCATAGGCGACCGACGTGGCGACGACACCACCGTGGTTGCGCGTGACGAGCTGACGTCGGGAGAGCTCGGCGAAGTCCCGGCGGATCGTCGCCTCGGACACGTCCAGATGGGCGGCGGCGTCGGTGACACTGAGCCGCCCCTTGGTGGCCAGGAGGTCGAGAATGGCCGACAGACGTGAGGCTCGTTGGCGAGGGACTTCGCTGGCCAAGGAGGTGCGCGAGGACATGGCGTGACTCTAGCGCGCACTTCACGCAGTATCGAGGGGTTGTGGTGCATGACTCTGCCCACTTAGGCTACGAGTCAAGCAGTTTCGCGCAACCTATGACGTGAGGAAGATCCATGACGTTTCTCGAGCAGGAGATCGCCACCCAACCCGACAACTGGGCCGCGGTGGTCGAGCGACTGCCCGAGGTCGCCGACGTCCTGCCCAGGCCCGGCGAGCGCGTCGCGACCATCGGTTGCGGCACGTCGTGGTTCATGGGGCAGGCGTATGCCGTGCTGCGCGAGTCCCTGGGTCAGGGCGTCACGGACGCCTACGCCGCGAGCGAGCACCACCTGGCGCGCGGCTACGACCGGGTCGTCGTGATCACCCGTTCGGGCACGACCACCGAGGTCATCGAGGTCGTCGAACAGCTCAAGGCTGCCGGGACCCCGCACGTCGCGCTCGTCGCCACCGCTGGCACCGCCGTCGCCGAGGCGGCTGAGTCGCTCATCCTCCTCCCCGAGGTCGACGAGCAGTCCGTCGTCCAGACTCGCTTCGCCACCACCGTTCTCGCCCTCCTGCGTGCCTCCCTCGGCGAGTCGCTCGACAAGGCGATCGCCGACGCACGCGAGGTTCTCGCGGAACCGGACGACACGGCATACGCCGGGTTCTTCGATGCGGAGCAGGTGAGCTTCCTCGGGCGCGGCTGGACCAACGGTCTCGCCAACGAGGCAGGCCTCAAGCTGCGCGAGTCGGTGCAGTTCTGGGCCGAGTCCTACGCCGCGATGGAGTACCGCCACGGCCCGATCAGCATCGCCGCCCCCGGACGCGCGACCTGGGCGATCGGTGACGTGCCCGAGGGTCTCGCCGAGCAGGTCCGGGCCACCGGTGCGCACTTCGAGCACCGCGACATCGACCCCATGGCCGAACTCGTACGCCTGCACCGCTACTGCCTCGCTCGCGCCCTCGCCGCCGGCATCAACCCGGACGAGCCGCGCAACCTCACCCGCTCGATCATTCTCGAAGACGCCTCCGTCGCCGGCTGATGACACTCTCACCGCTCGCGCCGCTGCTGGCGCAGGCACGTGCGGCCGGTCGCGCCCTCGCCGCCTTCAACGTCATCCAGATCGAACATGCCGAGGCGTATGCCGTTGCAGCAGAACGCTCTTCGCTGCCGGTTGTCATGCAGATCAGTGAGAACTGCGTGCGCTACCACGGGTCGTTGCGGCCGATTGCTGCTGCGACCCTGGCGATCGCCGAGGCCTGTTCGCAGCCTGTCGTCGTCCACCTCGACCACGCCGAGGACGTCTCGCTCGTCGACGAAGCCGTCCGTCTGGGGCTGACCTCAGTGATGTTCGACGGGTCCAAGCTGACCGACGACGTCAATCGTGAGACGACCCGTCGCGTCGTCGAGCAGTGTCACGCTGCGGGCATCAGCGTCGAGGCCGAGCTCGGTGAGGTCGGCGGCAAGGACGGCGTGCACGCCCCCGGTGTGCGCACTGACCCGAGCGACGCCGCGCGGTTCGTGGCCGACACCGGTGTGGACGCGCTCGCCGTCGCTGTGGGCAGTTCGCACGCCATGACCGAACGCAGCGCCGTCCTGGACAACGACCTCATCGCGGCGATCGCGGCGCAGGTGCACGTGCCGTTGGTGCTGCACGGTTCGAGCGGCGTGCCCGATGAAGGGCTCGTGTCCGCGGTGGCCGCGGGCATGACCAAGGTCAACATCGCGACCCATCTCAACCAGGTGTGGACGTGGGCGATGGTCCGGCGGCTCGAGCAGTCACCGACCGTCGACACCCGCAAGTACCTCGGGGCCGCTCGCGACGCCGTGGCCGACGAGTCCGAACGCCTCCTCCGCCTCCTCGCCAGCTCGTAACCCAACCACCCCTCTGGTCCGATCGTGAATGTTCCGGTGCGCGCGTTTGCGACGAAGGAGCAACTGAGCGTGCACCGGAACATTCACGATCGGGTGATGGACGCCTAGGAGTGTTCGAGGATGTCCACGTCGTCGAGGAGGCTCTCGACGTCGGCGCGGTCGATGACGCCGGCCACCGTCTGACGCACCGCCGCTGCCGACCACGCGACGCCAACCCGCAGCACCTCGGGCCAGTCGACCTCGTTGCGTGGCGTGCCATCCAGACCCGCAGAGATCGCCGCGGTGAGGGCGTCGCCGGCCCCGGTCGCGTTGCCCGCGCCGGGAGTGCGGGGTCGGGCCTCGATGACCCGGCCGGTCGACGTCACGAGGATGAGCCCCTCGGCGCCACGCGAGACGAGTGAGGCCCAAGCGCCGGCGTCGACGAGGGCGTGAGCTGCCAGCAGGGGGTCGGTGATGCCAGTCATGGACGCAGCCTCGGACTCGTTGGGCTTCACCAGCGCCGGTGTCGCATCAAGGACCTGGTTCACCCAGCGCCCGCGACCGTCGACGACGAGCTCGGCTCCGGCGTCGGCCGCCGCAGTGCACAACGAGACGATCGCGTCATCGGGGGTCGACGGGGGCAGGCTGCCCGAAACCGTGAAGACGTCACCGGTTCGGCAGCTGCTGCGCACCATCTCGGCCAACTCCTCCCAGACCTCGGCAGGCTGTGGGGAGCCCTGCTCGTTGAGGACCGTCGCGAGACCGTCGGAGCTGTAGATCGAGATGGAGCGGCGGGTGATGACGGACGACTCGACGACGCGAAGGCGCACTCCGCGCTGGGCGGCGTCCTCCTCGAAGAAGCCGCGGTGGCGTTCGCCGACGGGCGCGATGGCGACGTGCTCGACGCTCATGCAGGCCAGGACACCGGCGACGTTGAGGCCCTTGCCACCCGCGTGCGTGCCGGTGATCGACACGCGGTGGCTCTCGCCGACGTGAAGTCTCGGCACGGCATACGTGATGTCGATGGCCGGGTTGGGGGTCAGAGTGAAGATCACGCGGTGGCCTCCATGGCGAGAAGTGTTGCTCCGAGGGCGCCGGCTCGATCCCCGAGCGCAGCTTGAGTGACAGTGATGCGTTCATGGCCGATGGCGTGGACGAGCCTGTCGCGCAACGGATCCAGCAACGTGGCACCGGAGAGGGCCAAACCGCCACCGATGAGGACGAGGCGGGTGCCGGCCGCCGCACACACGGGCCCGATGACGCGGATGAGGGCGTCGATCGCGCTGTGCCAGATGCGAATGGCTTCGGGATCCCCGTCATCGACCGCACGACTGAGGGTCTCGGCGTCACCCTCACGGCCGAGCTCACGCCAGGTCCGACCGAGCGCGGCGGCACTGGCGACGGCCTCGAGGCAGCCGCGACGTCCACACCCGCAGAGGGGGCCGTCGGGCTCGACGATGACGTGGCCGATCTCGCCCGTCCACTCCGAACCCGCGACCACACGTCCACCGGCCAGCAGAGCACTGGCAATACCGGTGCCGAGAGGGACGAAGAGCGCGTCGGGCACACCCTGGGCGGCACCGAGGTGGAACTCCGCGAGCAGCCCGGCGCGCACGTCGTGACCCGTGGCCACCGGCACGTCGAAGCGCGCCTGGAGCAGCTCGCGCAGTGGGAGGTCGCGCCAGCCGAGGTTGGCCGACCACGAGGCTGTGCCGGCCGTCTCATCAACGAGCCCGGGGACGACGGCGCCGACCGCGGCAAGGACGCCATCGACGCCGTCGGCGCGCGCCAGCTCGAGCAGGGTCGCGACCGTGTCGGTGATGACGTCGACGATGGCATCGCCCGGACGATCAGGCGTGGAAGCGGTGTGGGACAGCACAACTGAGCCGTCGGAGTCGGACAGCATCGATTTGACGCGAGTGCCCCCCACGTCCACACCAGCCACAAGCGTCATTGCCACGGCGCAATTCTAGGGTCCGCGCCACCATGCCCGTTGCGGCGTTCCGCCCGGTGGCGAGACGCCGGAGGAGCCGCCAGCAGCAGTGACGATGCAGATGATTGATCCTTCAGGCACTAGAGTGGTCTCAGCGGTCCGCCCGTTCTGCCTCGGACCCGCTTCTTCTTTCTCACTGTCGATGCCGATGCGCCGCGACCGAGAGACCTCGACGAGGACAACATTGAAGTTGTTCATGCGTCGTGACTCGGATTTTCGCGCCGGGCAGAACCGACTGCATCAGAACTCTCTGGAGTACTCCTTCGTGTCCACTGACACTCTCACCACCCCTGCCCAGAACTCGTCCGACGACACCGCCGGCTTCGGCCGTCTCGGCGTCCCGGAGTCCCTCGTTCGTGTCCTCGCCGACCGCGACATCCTGTCGCCCACGCCGATCCAGGCCGCGACCCTCCCCGACAGCCTCGCTGGTCGTGACGTCCTCGGACGTGGCCGCACCGGCTCCGGCAAGACCTACGCGTTCCTCCTCCCGATGCTGGCGCGTCTCTCCGCCGGCGGCACCCGCCGTCAGGCGAGGCGCCCCCGTGCGCTGATCCTCGCGCCGACCCGTGAGCTCGCCATCCAGATCGACGAGGCCCTCGCCCCGCTCGCCCAGCCGCTCGGCATCACGTCGAAGACGGTCTTCGGTGGCGTCGGCCAGGGCCCCCAGGTCAATGCGATCACCCGCGGCGTCGACGTCGTCGTCGCCTGCCCCGGTCGCCTCGAGGACCTGATGAACCAGGGTCACGTCATCCTCGACGCCGTGGAGATCACGATCCTCGACGAGGCCGACCACATGGCCGACCTCGGCTTCCTCCCCGTGGTCAAGCGCATCCTCGACAAGACGCCGCGCAACGGTCAGCGGATGCTCTTCTCCGCCACGCTCGACGCCGGTGTCAACACGCTCGTCAAGCGCTACCTCAGCTCGCCGGTCACCCACGAGGCCGACTCGGCCCAGTCGCCGGTGTCGACGATGAGCCACCACGTCCTCCACGTCACGGCCGACGGTCACCTGCAGGTCCTGCGCGACCTCACGGCCGCTCCCGGTCGCAAGGTCGTCTTCACCCGCACCAAGCACCGCGCCAAGAAGATCGCCCGCCAGCTCAACGCCGAGGGCATCCCTGCGGTCGAGCTCCACGGCAACCTGAGCCAGAACGCCCGCACCCGGACGATGGACGCGTTCCACGCCGGCACCGCGCACACGCTCGTCGCGACCGACATCGCCGCCCGTGGCATCCACGTCGACGACGTCAGCCTCGTCATCCACGCCGACCCGCCGGTCGAGCACAAGGCCTACCTGCACCGCTCCGGTCGTACGGCTCGTGCGGGCAACTCGGGCACCGTCGTCACGCTGATGACCGACGACCAGGTCCGCGACGTCCGCGACCTCACCCGCAAGGCCGGCATCAACCCGACCACGACCAAGGTCAACGCCACCCACCCGCTCCTCACCGAGCTGGCTCCGGGCGAGCGCACCTTCCCCGGCGCGTTCATCGTCCCCGGTGCCGCGACGCAGGGCTCCGGCCAGCGTGGTGGCGGTGGCGGTCAGCGCGGCGGTGGCCAGCGTTCCGGTGGTGCCCGTTCGGGCGCACCCCGCACCGGCGGCCAGCGCTCCGGCGCCCCCCGCTCCAGCGCTCCTCGCGGTGGCTCGTCCACCGGTGGCGGCCAGGGTGGCGGCGGTCAGCGTTCCTCCGGTGGGCAGCGCCCCGCCGGTGGCCAGCGCAGTGGCGGCCCGCGTCGCTCCGGCGGCTCCGGCGGCGCAGCGGCGTTCTCGTCGCAGTCGCGCGGCTTCCGCGGCTGACCCAAGCTCCAAGCACAAACGATCCGGTATGCCGTTCGCGCAGGTGCGCGGGCGGCATACCGGCGTGTCGTGTGCCTTTCGGGGGAATTGGGTGAGAAAGGCACGCCGGGACCTGCCAGCATGAGCTGGTGAGAGTCCCGCGGGGTTCGTTCATCTCTGCCGTCGTGCTCGGCCTGGTCCTTGTCGCCGTGGGCGGGCGCTACGGCTACCACCGCGACGAGCTCTACTTCATCGAGGCCGGGCACCACCTCGCGTGGGGCCAACCTGACCAACCGGTCCTCGTCCCACTCCTCGCCTCGGTGTGGCACTCCCTCGTGGGAGGGCACCTCTGGGCGTTCCGCCTCCTCCCCGCCGTCGCCGCGGCCCTGACGACCCTCGTCGCCTCGCTCACCTGCCGCGAGCTCGGCGGCGCGCGACGCCACCAAGTTGCTGCAGCGGTCCTCACGGCCGTGACGTCGATCGTCCCCGGCACCGGTCACCTCTTCTCGACCACGACCTTCGACCTCCTCGGCACGGCCACCACCATCTGGCTGCTCATCCGCGCTCTTCGCGACCGGCGCCTCACCTCCTGGCTTCTCGTGGGCCTCGCCGCAGGCATCACGTCCGAGGTCAAGGTCCTCATCGCCTCGGTCCTCGCGAGCTGCGCCGTTGGCATCCTGCTCACCGGCCAGCGCCGCGCCCTCCTCGCACCGGGCCCGTGGGTCGCCGCCGTCCTCACCGCCCTTCTGGCCGCTCCCTTCCTGCTCTGGCAGGCCTCGCACGGCTGGCCCATGCGTGAGGTGGCGGCCAGTGTCGCGGCTGGCGGATCGACGTCGTCGGCCGACCGGGCCACCGTCATCCCGCTGACGTTCCTCATGGTCGGACCGTTCCTCTCGATCGTGTTCGTCGTCGGTCTCGTCCACCTCTGGAGGCGGCCCGATCTTCGCTGGCTGACGATCGCGTATGCCGTGTTCCTGGTCTTCGTCGTCGTCTCCGGCGGCAAGGCCTACTACCCCGCAGGCTTCTTCCCCGCCGCCCTCGCCGCGGGAGCCATCCCGACGCTCGACTGGCTCGATGCCCGACATCGAACGCGCCTCGCGGCGGGTCTGCTCACGGTGCTGTCGATCCCGACGGCCCTGTTCTCGTTGCCCCTCGCGCCGCCGGGCTCGGCCGTCTTCGAGGTGGCAACGGCCGTGAACCCGGACGGGGCAGAGACGGTGGGCTGGCCGGCATACGTCGACACGATCCGCGAGGTGAGCAGAGCGCTCCCGGACCGTGACGTCGCCATCGTCCTGGCCCGCAACTACGGCGAGGCGGGGGCGATCAGCCTTGCGCGCCGCGAAAGCACGGCCGACCGCGAACTTTTGCCGCCGGCATACTCCGGGCACAACGGCTACGCCGAGTGGGGGACTCCGCCGCCCGAGGCGACCACCGCAGTCGTCATCGGGTTCTGGCCCGATGACGAACTGGCCGCGACCTTCTCGAACTGCACGGTGGAGCCGCACCTCGAGGCGCCGGACGACGTCGACAACGACGAGGACGGCGCGCCGGTGCAGGTGTGCCGCGGGCTGGCACGGCCCTGGAGCGAGTCGTGGCCAGCGTTGCGCCGTCTCGGCTGACGGCGGGCTCATCACATCGCCACCCGACCGGCGCAACCAGCCGGTAGCGTCGGCAGCCGAGCCCAACCCCTCTGAGGAGCCGTCAATGCAGTCGAGCACCCTTGCCATCAGCGCCTTTGATGGCACGTCCCTGCACACCTACCGCTGGTTGCCGGACGGTCCGCCCCGCGCCATCGTGCAGCTCGCGCACGGCATGGCCGAGCACGCGTCGCGCTACGAGCGGTTCGCGCAGGCCCTGACCGGTGCCGGATACGCCGTCTACGCGAACGACCACCGGGGCCACGGCGAGACCGCATCGGCGCAGGACCACGGCTACTTCGCCGACCACGACGGGTTCGGGACGGTCGTTGGAGACATGAGTTCGGTGAGCGAGTTCGCCCAGGCCGAGCACCCGGGCGTGCCGCTCGTGCTCTTCGGGCACAGCATGGGTTCGTTCCTCAGCCGTGCGTATGCCGCCCAGCACGGCGCACGTCTTGCGGCTCTCGTTCTCAGCGGCACGGGTGGCGATCCCGGCCCGCTGGCCGCTGTCGGCAAGCGGGTGGCCGGCCTCCAGGCGCGGCTTCGCGGCCGCCACCACCCGTCCGGGCTCATGGACAAGCTCACGTTTGGCCAGTTCAACTCGAAGTTCAAGCCGAACCGCACCGACTTCGACTGGCTGTCGCGCGACGACGCCGAGGTCGACAAGTACGTCGCGGACCCGTTGTGCGGCAACGTGTTCAGCGCCGCCTTCTACGCCGACCTGCTCGGAGGGCTGCAGCAGATCAACAGCTCCGGCGCCTTCGCTGCGGTCCCGCGCGACCTGCCGATCCTCGTCATGTCGGGCGAGCTCGACCCGGTCGGCGACAACGGCAAGGGTCCGCGCGAGGTCGCTGACAAGTACCGTAAGGCCGGAGTCACGGACGTCACGACGACGATCTATCCGCAGGGCCGTCACGAAGTGCTCAACGACTCCAACCGCGACGAGGTCACGGCTGACGTGCTCGCTTGGCTCGACCAGCACCTGCCAACGCGCGACTGAACTGAATTGAATGAACTGACCCGCCGAGCTCGTCGGCTCAGCGGGTCAGTTCTGTGGACGAGGTCCGTTGGTTCCTCGGCGATCAGCCGACGATGCGCGACTCGCGGTCGTAGTTCTTGCCGAGGAACTGGGGCACGAGTGCCCAGCGGAAGGCCACGCACATGACGAGCAGGGTGGCGACATAGGGGAGCATCGCCACGAACTGGTGCGGGATCCCGATCCCGCTGACCTGGGCCCGCTGAGCGAGCACTTCCATCCCGGCGAAGAATGCGGCCCCGGCGAGGATGAACTGGGGACGCCAGCCACCGAAGAAGGCGAGCGCGATCGCGAGCCAGCCGCGTCCGGCGACGATCCCATCGGCATACACACCCGAGAAGACCATCGGCAGGTAGGCGCCACCCACGGCCATGAGCGCGGCGCCGACGGTCCCGGCCCACATGCGGGTGCGGGTGACATTGATGCCCAACGAGTCGGCCGCCTTGGGGTTCTCACCCACGGAACGCAGCCGCATGCCGGCGTCCGTCTTGTAGAGCCACCACCAGAGGAAGACCGAGAGCCCGATCGCGATGTAGACGAGCACATCCTGACCGAACAGGAAGTCGGGGAGGGGCGCGATCCGCGGCGGCTCGTCGTTACCGATGACCACGCGATAGAGCAGCGACGCAGTGCCGCCGGCGAGGAAGAACAGCGCCAACCCCACGACGAACTGGTCGAGGCGCAGCGACGTCGTCGCCCAGGACAGCACGAAACCGACGGCCGCTCCGGCGAGGGCCGCGACCACGAGGCCGACGAGGTTGCCGCCGGCCTTGAGCGAGACGACATAACCCACGGCAGCGCCGAGCAGCATGAGGCCCTCCTGCGCGACGTTGAAGATGCCGGCTCGTCCGCTGAGCATCGTGCCCTGCGCGACGAAGAGGAACGGCACCATCGCGGTGATGGTGAGGCTGAGGAACTCGGTCATGCGGCCGCTCCCGTCGTAGAGGTGGGGCCTGCCGCGATGCTGGCCCTGCGGGCCGATCGCCCGGCTCGAGCTCGTCGCAATCGTTCGGTGGCGACGTCGGACATGAGCAGGAAGAGCAGGATGAGGCCCTCGAGGATGAGGACGATCTCGACGGGCGCTCCGGACACGCGCTGCATCGACCCGGCTCCGACCTCCAGGACGGCGATGCCGAACGCCACGAAGGGGACGGCGGCGAGGGAGCCGCGCGCGATGAGCCCGATGATGATGCCGAGCAGCAGGAAGTTGGACTGGATCCCCTCGAGGGTGCGCTGGTGCACCCCGGACACCTCGATCGCACCGGCCAGGCCGGCGAGCCCACCCGCGACGACCATCGACATGACCGCCACACGGCCGGTGCGAATGCCGTGCAGCCTGGACGCGCGCTCGTTGAGACCGACAGCCCGCAGCTCGAAGCCGGCGACGCTGCGCTTGGCCATCACGGCGGCCACGACGGACACGAGCACGACGAGCAGGACACCCGTGTGCATCGGAGGGCGACCGATGCCCGGGAGCACGGCACCCTCACCGATGGGCAGGGTCACCGCTCCACCGGCACCGGGGTCGGACCATACGACTGAGGCGATGTAGTCGAGCACCTCGAACGACACGAAGTTGAGCAGCACCGTCGAGAGGATCTCGTTGATGTGGAAGGACTCCATCAGCCACGCCGAGATGGCGGCCCACACGACACCGGCGAGCGTGCCGACGATGAGGACGAGCGGGAGCAGGATGACCATCGGCAGGTCCGACATCGTGATGCCCACGGCAGCGGCACCCACCGAGCCGAGGATCATCTGGCCCTCGCCACCGATGTTGAACCGTCCGGCGCCCAGCGGGATCGCGAACGCCAGGGACAGCAGCGTCAGTGGCGCCCACTTGTGCAGCGTCTGGACCATGCCGGTCTCGTTGCGGAACGAGTTGGTGAGCACCGCTCTGAACGCCTTCGCCGGGTCGTGCCCGAGGAGGGTGATGAGGACGCCGACGACCACGAACGCAGCGAGGACGGCAATGACGTAGGGGACGGCGGCATACGCCATGGTTTTGGCCCGCTGCGCCAGCGGTGGTGCGACGGCGACATCAGGGACGACGTCTGCAGTGTCCGAAGGGCCTGGGGTGTCCGTGTCCGTGCTCATGCGCCGACTCCTGTCATGAGGCGACCGAGGTCGTAGGGGTTGGCCTCGCCGCGCGCGAAGTCGCCGACGAGCTGGCCCGAGTAGGCCACCGTCACGCGGTCCGAGAGCGCGAGGACTTCGTCGAGGTCCTCGGAGATGACGATGACGACGCAGCCTTCGGACGCGGCCCGACGGACGCGGTCATAGACGAACTGCGTTGACCTCAGGTCGAGTCCGCGCGTCGGGTTGTGCAGCAGGAGAAGTTTGGGGTTGTGGGCGAAGGCCCGCGCGAGGATGACGCGCTGGATGTTGCCACCCGAGAGCTGGCCGCAGGGCGTCGCCGCGCTCGGGGTCTTGACGCTGAACTCCTTGATCGCCTCGACAGCCTCCGCGCGCGCTGCGCGCCAGTTGATGAGGCCGGCTCTTGCTCGGGTCCGGTGCGATCCGAGGACGAGGTTCTCGGTGATTCCGGCACCGGGGAGTATGCCGTCGCGCTGCCTGTCCTCGGGGACGTAGACCACGCCACTGTGCAGCCAGGTCGCAGTGGGTCGGCCCACGAGTTCGAGGTCGTCAACGGTGAGCGAGCCTGTGGCAGAGCGGATTCCAGTGAGGGCTTCCGCGAGTTCGCCCTGACCGTTGCCGGCCACCCCGGCGATGCCGAGGATCACACCGGGTGCGAGTGACAGGGACACGTCGTCGACGAGGGGCTTGGCTCCGGGTCCGGCGACGGTGAGGCCGCGGACGGTGACACGGGCAGGGGAACTGGTCACGACGTCCGCGGCCGCACCCTCGGACGAGACCTGCAAACAGGCCTCGCCGAGCTCTTCCTCACCCAGGGCGACGTGGGCAGCCTGAGCCAGCGCGGCTGCTTCGGCATCTCCGCCGGCAACCTCACCGATCATCGTGGACGCGAGGTCGTCGGCGCTGGTGTCCGCCTTGTCGACCGTCGCGATCCATTTGCCGTCCCGCATCACGGTCATCCGATCGCAGACCTCCATGGTCTCGCGGATCTTGTGGGTGATGAGGACGACCGACATGCCGTCGTCGACGATGGCCCGCATCGACGAGAACAGGTCGTCGACCTCCTGCGGGGTGAGGTTGGTCGTCGGCTCGTCGAGGACGAGGATCTTGGCCCCGCGATAGAGCGCCTTGAGGATCTCGACGCGCTGGCGCACGCCGACGGGCAGGTCGGCGACGCGGGCGCTCGGGTCGACCGTGAGGCCGAACCGCTCGGACAGCTCGTCGATCCGCTGCGCAGGCGTCTGGGCCGACCCGTCTGCCGCGGTGAGCTTCGAGGAGTCCGTGCCGAGAACGATGTTCTCGGTGACGGTGAAAACGTCCACCTGGAGGAAGTTCTGGTGAACCATGCCGATGCCCGCCGTGATCGCATCCTTGGGCGAGGAGATGTTGACGGGGGCGCCGTCGATCTCCACCGTCCCGGCGTCGGGCGCGTAGAGGCCATAGAGGACGTTCATCAACGTCGTCTTGCCGGCGCCGTTGCCGCCGAGCAGGCCGTGGATCTCGCGGTCGGCGACGGTGAAGTCGACTCCGTCGAGAGCCACGACCGGCCCGAAGGTCTTGCGAATGCCGGACATGCGGAGCAACGGTCAGCCGATCTTCGCGGTGTTGAGCTCGACCTTGACGGCGCCGGACTTCACGTCAGCCATGGCCTTGTCGACCGCGGCCTTCGCGTCGGCGGGCACGCTGGCGGCGAGCTTGATGGTGACACCGGTGTCGAAGCCGAGGGGGTAGTTGCCCTTCTCCTCGCCGGCCTTGATCTTGGCGAGGACGTCAGCAAGCGGTTTGGTGAAGTCGTACTCGACGGTCCCGGCGTAGTGGGGGCCTGCCGCTGCGGACTTGTCGGTGTACTTCGCCGTCACCCAACCGTCGCCTGCGGCGCGACCCTCGAAAGCCTGGAAGGTGCCTGTCGAGCCCTGGTTGAGGGAGCCGACGATGACGTCCGCGCCCTGGCCGAGGAGCTGGGTGCTGAACTGCTGCGCCTTGGCGGCGTCGTTGAAGTCGCCCGTCCAGACCGGCTTGATCGTGGTCGAGGCGCCGGAGTCCTTGACGGCCTGCTCCATCGCGTGGACCTCAGCCATCGAGAACGGGAGCGAGAGGCCGCCGACATAGCCGACGGTGCCCGTCTTGCTCAGCTTGGACGCGAGAATGCCGATGCCGTAGAAGCCGAGGTGGAACTGGCGGTCGATGGTCCACACGTTCGCCGGCTGGTCCTTGGGGATGCCGTCGTACTCCGCGATGAAGTTCACGTCCGGGTTGTTCTTCGCGACCTTGGCGGTGGCATCGTAGAACTGCGAGCCGTGGGTCCACACGACCGTGGCGCCGTCGCCGACGGCCTCGGTGAGGCGAGCCTCGACGTCGGGGACGGCGACCTTCTCGGTGAAGGAGACCTCGGCGCCGGCGGCCTTCGCCGCGTTGAGCGCCTGGAGGCCGACCGCGTTGTAGTCGGCGTCGTTGGTCGGGCCGGAGAAGATGGCAGCGACGACGGCCTTGCCACCGCCGTCTCCGTCTCCGGTGTCGGTGGTGTCATCGCCGCTGCCACCGCAACCGGCCAGCACGAGGGCCGAGATGGAGGCGAAGGCGAGGGTGGTCGCGGCGCGGCGAGTGAGTCGTCCCGGCGCGGTCAGGGTGGTCAGGGGGGAACGCGAACGGGTCATGGCTGGTCCTCTGGTGCCGGAGCGTCTCTGGGGCTGAGTCACTCGCAGGTGTGCCGAGCAGTCTGTTGCGTCCGTCGCCTGCCCCTCATTGGCAGCACCTGCCCAACGCGTCCAAGGGCTGTTGGCAGTCTCGACCGAAGGGAGCGTGTTGTGTTGCGATCCTGTGTCCCGTTCGTTGCCAAAGACTGCAAAACCCTGACAAACCGGGCTGGTATGCCGCCCGCGCACCTCTTCGCGAGCCTGCACCTTTCGCGGGTCCGCGCTTTCGTACGGTATGAGTCCGCGCCAGCTCAGGGTGTGTTGGCGCGTTCTTCGTCGAGCATCGTGGCGAGGGCGTCGTCGATCTCTGCCTCGCGCAGCGCAGATTCGTACTCGAGGGCTTCGGCTTCGGCCATCCACTCGTCGACCCAGCCCTGGATGACGTGTTCGGGTGGTTCGTCGATCCAGGGGTCGGGTGGTCCGGTGTCGAGGCGGGCGCGTTCGGCTGCTCGCTGCTGCGCGGTGGCACGTTGCTTCGCGCGTTCGCGCCGGATCTGGGTCAGGCGTGCGGGGAGTTCCCGGTCGTAGGAGCCCGGGGTCAGGTCCCACGTCACGCACCGTCCGTGCTCGTCGGGTGTGTGGACTGTCGCGACGAGGCGCTTGTCGTGGACGTGGGTGTGGTGGCGCTGACACAGCAGGGCCGCGTACTCCAGGTCCGTGGGGCCACCATCAACCCAGTGGACCAGGTGGTGCGCCTTGGCCCACCCGGCCGGAACATCACACCCCGGGTAGGTGCACCCCTTGTCGCGGTGCCACAACGCGCGGCGTTGAGCCTTGGTGAAGAGCCGGACCGCGCGACCCACGTCGAGGACCTCCCCGTCAGAGCCGAACACCACCGGGATGAGGTCCGCGTCACACGCGAGCTGGCGCACGATCGCCGGCGACAACATCGTGGCCTGCGCCCGCGACACCATCACCCGCCCACACCCCGAACCAGAGCCAGAGCCAGCTGACACGTCACCGTCGGTGCCTGTGTCGGTGCGGTGCCGGTGCCGGTGTCGGTGGTTTCAGCCTCTGGGAAGTCGGCGAGCAGATCGTCGAAGTCAATCCCGACGTGCAGGGTCGTGGAGGCTCCGCCTGGGGAGGTCTTCTCGGCGTCCTCACCAGACACCCGACCGCACACCGCCGCCAACGCTTCCGCACGACGCTGCTCGGCCGGTCGCAGGTCCCGCTCTCCCGTGACGTCGTTGGGTGAGGGCTTGGACAGCGGCCCGATCACGGCTTCCAGGGTGGCAGCCTGTTGCGGGGTCATCCCGAGCCGGTACTCCGTGATGTCCGCGTCGTTGATCCGCGGCGAGGTCAGATACGCCGACTTCCGCAGCCTCTTCTGCTCGTCGTCGAACTCGCCCTCCACGCCGAACATGGCGATCAGGTGCGGGCGCAGCCTGCGGGCTTCGGCGGGACCCCACTGGACACCGTGGTCCAGGATCGCCTTCGCCACCGTGGGCACGGCTTCGGGGCGCAACTGGTCGGCGAGCTTGGCCATCTCCTTGAGCGCTGTCAGCGCGAGACCGGAACCGATCTCCCCGGTGACCACGCGCGCCCACACAATCCCCTCGGGCCGGCCCGGGTCCGCGTACGCACCCGCTGCGGGACCGTTGGTGGACCACAACCCGCCCGGCACCGAACACGCCACGTCCTGCGCAAGCTGGCCGACCTGACCCGCGCCGTCCTGCTGCAACGACGGCGCGTGCTCACGCACCCAGGAATGCACCGACCCCACCCCGCGACGGGCCGACGTGAACTCACCCCGGTGCGCCGCCTCCGCGGTGACCCGCACCTGTCTGGCAGCAGCGCGCGCTTTGACGTCGTCCATCAACGTCATGAGCTCCGCCAGCTCCGGGCCGCTCAACCGGGGCAGCACGTCCCCCAACGGACCCGCCCCGGACCCGTCACTGGCCAGTGCGTCACGGGCACCCTCCAACGCCGCGCGCAGTCGCGCAACGTCGGTGCCGGGTGTCTTGCTCATGCCTCCATTGTCGTCGAACTCACGTTCGGATGTCAAGCATTTTCGCGTATGCCCTGGGCTGAATTCCCCACTCCCGCAACCCAATTCGCGCAAACGCACACGACACCGGCCGGGAGCGCAACCGGCCCGGACCACGCTACCCACGACCTCCGACAAGCGTCGGGTGAGGTGGGCGGCATACCGAGTCACCGATGGGGATGCGCGCGTTTGTGACGAAGGATCAACTCAGCGTGCATCGCTATATGTGACGAGGGTGAGAAGGGCGGCATACGGAGGCAGACAGGGGTGTTGATGACGACGTGGATGTATGGGACTCGATCGTGATCGGCGCCGGCCAGGGCGGGTTGGCCGCGTCCTTCTTCCTGACCCAGCGAGGCGTCGACCACCTCGTCCTTGACGCCAACCCCCAGGCCGGAGGGGCGTGGCAGCACCGGTGGGACTCGCTCACAATGCAGGACGTGCACGGTGTCGCTGACCTCCCCGGAGAACCTGCCCCCGGCCGCTCGGCAAAGAGGGCCAATGTCACCCTGCCGAACTACTTCGCCGACTACGAGCGACGTCACGGGTTGAAGGTCGTGCGCCCTGTCGACGTCACCGAGGTCACGACTGCGGGCGAGCTGCTCGTCGTCCACGCCGGCGACCGTGAGTGGCGGTCCCGAACCCTCGTCAACGCCACCGGGACGTGGACCCGCCCCAACTGGCCGCGCTACCCCGGGGCCGAGGACTTCGTAGGCGAGCAGTTCCACACCGCCTCCTATCCGGGCCGGGATCACCTGCGCGGCAGGCGAATCCTCGTCGTCGGGGCCGGCGCGTCGGCCGTGCAGTTCATCGGCGAGCTCGCCCCGGCCGCCGACATCGTCTGGGTGACCCGCCGCCCGCCCGTGTGGCGCACGGAGGAGTTCGGACCGCAGACGGGCCTGCAGATCGTGACCGAGGTCGAGAAGCGCGTCGTCGCCGGATTGCCGCCATCAAGTGTCGTGGGGGCCACGGGGCTCAAGCTGCGCGAGCAGGAGCAGGAGGCCGCACGTCTGGGCGCCTACGAGGATCCACGCCCGATGTTCGAGCGCCTGGTCGCCGACGGCGCCCGCTGGGCCGACGGCACCATCGAGACCGCCGACACCATCCTCTGGGCGACCGGATTCCGCTCTGCCGTGGACCATCTCGAGCCTTTGGAGCTGCGCGGACCAGAGGGCGGCATCCCGCTGGAGCGAGTCCAGGGCAACGTCCAGGCGGCGACCACGGCCGTGCGTGACCGGCGGGTCCACCTCATCGGATACGGACCGTCGGCGAGCACGATCGGCGCGAGCCGGGCGGCCCGCAGAGCAGCGCTCGAGGTCGCCCAACAGGTCACCGAGCGCGCTTCCTGAATCCACGGGCCGGGGCGTCCCCCAGGACACGGCCCAGACCGTCTCAGCCGAGAGCGACGCGACCCGGCGTGACAACCCGCGCGCCGAACCCGAAGAGCAGGCGCCCATCATCAGCCCGGACGTGCTCCAGCAAACGCGAATTGCGTTCTCCTGTGATCGGATCCAGGTCGATCACCGCGCACCGCTCCAAGGGTTCGCCTATCTCGATGACCGCCTCACCCAGCTGTAGCCGCGTGCCCGGTGCCGGGTCCTCGTCTGAAACCACGGTGACCGTGGCCCGGAAGCGGACATCGAGAGCCGGCGGCGGGTCCCACGCTCTGCGTGGGCCGGCATACCCACTGGTTTTGAGAGCCTCGGAGAGGCGACGCAAGGCGCCCGTGGTGATGATCGAGATCGGGTCGGCGTAGACGACATCGCCACGCTCCGCCCGCGCCAACGTCACCTCGCGCCCTAGGTGCGCGGAGAACACCGCACTGAGTGCGCTGTCCTGCAACACAATTCGCGCACCTCGTCCCCAATAGTCAGCGACGTGTATGCCGTCCGCGGCGCCTTCCGTCGCCGCTTCCGTCGTCTGCCCGTCCGGGGTGGTCACGGCCAGACGATCGCCGAGATCCGCAGCGACGAGCTGCACCAGGGCCGGGTTCTCAACAGTGCGGAGCACGCGCGCCTCGGCCCTGTCGACGAGGCAGTAGCTGCGGTCGCCGACAGGGCCGTGGTGGTCGAGCTCGATCTCGTCGCGGCCGGTGTGGCGGGTGCCCTTGATGAGGGCGAGGCCGAGCCGTTCGACGCGAAGGCGTGTCACTCCGAGAGGGTCGCCTCGAGCGTGATCGGCACGGCCGAGAGGGCCTGGCTGACAGGGCAGTTCGCCTTGGCGTCCTCGGCGGCGGCCTGGAAGTCCTCTGCGGACATGCCGGGCACGGCGCCGATGACCTTGAGCGCGATCCCGGTGATGCCGGTGCCGGGCACGAACGTCACTGCGGCGGTCGTGTCGAGCGTGGTCGGAGCCGTGCCCGCCTTGGCGAGTCCGTTGGAGAACGCCATGTTGAAGCAGGACGAGTGCGCGGCGGCGATGAGCTCCTCGGGGCTCGTCTTGCCGTTGGCCTCCTCGGCGCGCGAGGGCCAGTTGACGTCGAACGTGCCGATGCCGGACGACTCGAGCGTGACCTGACCGTTGCCGGTGAAGAGGTCACCCTCCCAGTGGTTCGTGGCGGTGCGGGTTGTTCCTGCCATGAAAGCTCCTTGGGTCGAGGTGGTGGGTCGAGGTGGTCTACCTGCACCAGCCTTGCCTGCCACGCGCCGCCACACAAGGGCGGGGGGGCCCTGGAGACTGGAGAAGCAGTTCAGGCGCGGCCGCGGACCGCCCAGGCCACTGCCGTCACCTCGAAGGCGCCCTCGTCCTGGAAGCCGGACCGGCACTCCTCGCGCAGGGCCGAGCGCTCCTGCGGGTCCAGCGACTTCACGTAGTCCCCCGCGGGCCCCACACCCAGGGTGAAGGGTTCCCACCACTCGTCGAAGCTGGGGTGGGTGACGGTGACCGCTATCTCGCCGGACTCGACGTCGGTGAGACCGGCATCCCTGCTGAGCGCCTCGAGCTGCCCCTCACGGGCGCCGGCGAGGTGGGACTCGTCGGTGATCCTCGGGTCCAGACGGCGGGCGGCGCTCCACAGCGGGTTGAGCGGGGACCGGTCGCCCGCGAGATCCCACGTGCAGGCCGACACCTGGCCACCGGGCTTCGTCACCCGCGCCATCTCCGCGAGACCCGTGACGGGGTCCTGCATGAAGTGGACGACGAGCTGGGCGAGGGTCTGGTCGAACTCGTCGTCGCCGAACGGCAACTGCTCGGCGGGGGCGCGATGGACCACGAGGTCGGGGAAGCGAGCGCGAATCGCGTGGACGAACGGTTCCGATGGGTCGGCGGCGGCGACCTGGCCGCATCCCAGCCGGTCGATGAGGACGCTCGTCAGGGCACCCGGGCCACAGCCGACGTCGAGCGCGCGCTCGCCAAGCCGCACCCCGACCCAGTCGGCGAACACTGCGCCGAGCGGTTCGGAGTAGCGACCCATGAAGCGGCCGTACGCCTGCGCAGCAACCTCGAACGTCACGGACACGACGCTACGCCCGTTCCCGCCCGACGGGGAGTCCCCGCCGGGCAGTCCGGGACCGGGAGTGACCGCCGGAGTTCGAGTCGCAGCCCCGTGACGAGTCACGCCCAGGCGACGAGTCACAGCCCGGCGACGAAGCCCTGACGCCAGGACGGGTAGGTCAGGGTCCACCCGAGTTCGCGCTTCGCCTTGTCGTTGGACGCGCCACGGGCCGAGGTCATGAGGTTGAGACCGTGCTCGCCGACGAGGGGCTTCGCGAGCCACGCCGGGACATGGCGTGGCGGCTTGGCGCCGAGTTCGCGCGCCAGCAGCGGCAGCCACTCGGAGACCGGCGCCGGGTCGTCATCGACGACGTTGTAGACACCCGGCGCCCCACGCTCGATCGCGGCGACCGTCGCCGATGCGGCGTCGACGGCGTGGATGAACGACCAGATGCCGGCTCCGGAACCGACGACCGGCAGCTTGCGGCCGCGGATCATCTTCACCATCTCGCTGTCGTCGGCGAGGGTCAGGCCGGTGCCGGGGCCGTAGAACCCGCCATAGCGCAGGGCCTTGGCCTCGAGGTCCGTCGCCGCAAGGACGGCCTCCTCGACGTAGCGGATGGCGGCGAGCGTCTCGCGTGCCTCTGGGCCGACCTGAGGGTCGAAGCCCGCACTCTCGTCGAGGACGGCCGGGCCGGTGCGGGGGGCCGGCCACCCTGCGTAGCTCTGGGCGATGAACTGCCGGACCCCCTGCGCCCGAGCCGCCTCGAGCAGGTGGTCGGTCCCCTCGCTACGGAGCCGGTTGGTCATGGCGAAGTCGCGGTCGAAGTGCTTGGGGTTGATCCCACCCTTGAGGGCGGTGAGCTGGTGGAGGACGACCTCGGGCTGGGACTCCTTGACCGCCGCCATGACCGAGTCGCGGTCGAGTCCGTCCATGAGGACCGGTGTGGCCCCCATGGCTGCGATGGCGGCGCGGTTGTGATCCGTGCGGGTGGTCCCGAACACGGTGTGACCGGCCGCGACGAGGGCCGGGGTGAGGCTGTGGCCGATGGCGCCGGTCGCGCCGGCGAGAAGGATGCGCATGCTCTGCTCCTGAGTCTTCGTGCATGGTGTTGCTGACACCCCTCCGACGAAACAGCCGTTCACCCTGTGACAGCCGATCGTGAAATTCTGTGTCGGTGACCGTTATCGCGCAGTCCCACGACGAACTTCGACCGCTGATGTTCTCGGTGGCCTACCGGATGCTGGGCAGTGTCGCCGAGGCCGAGGACGTCGTCCAGGAGGCGTTCCTGAAGATGACCCGGGCCGCCACCGACGGAACCGAACCCGACAACCTCGACGCGTGGGCCACGACGGTCACGACGCGACTGGCCATCGACACCTTGCGGTCGGCGCGAGTTCGCCGCGAGGCCTACGTCGGGCCGTGGCTCCCCGAACCGCTCGTCGAGGGCCGGGCACCGGACCCGGCCACTCGAGTGGAGCTCGACGACTCCGTGTCCGCCGCTGTCCTCGTGCTCATGGAGCAGCTGACGCCGATCGAGCGGGCTGTGTTCATCCTCCGTGAGGCCCTGGGCTACGACTACCCGGCCATCGCTGAGGTGGTCGAGGCGTCGCAATCCACCTGCCGACAGCACTTTTCGCGAGCGCGGCGACATCTCGCGGAGGGGCGCCCGCGGTTCGAGGCGTCGGCGGAGCGGCGGGACGAGCTTGCGATGGCGTTCCTCGCTGCCGTGGCCGGAGGCGGGCTCGAGGACCTCGAGGCGCTGCTCGCCGAGGACGTAACGTTCTGGGGTGATGGTGGTGGCAAGGCGCCGGCGATCCAGAAGCCGATGCACGGCGCGACAGCGGTCGGTCGCTTCCTCCTCGGTCTCGTCCGCCGCGGCGACGCTCTGGGCATCCGCCTCGAGTTCACGCATGCCAATGGCGATCCGGCCGTCCTCGAGATCGGGCCCGACGGCGACCTCCTCGGCGTCCTCATGATCGACATCGCCGACGGTCGGGTCGTCGGCCTGCGCAACCAGATCAACCCCGACAAGCTCGAGCACCTCGGTCCGGTGGGTGACATGACGGCGCTGCTCGCCGGGAGCTGATCCCCTTGCGCTCTTTGGGACTTATGTATACATTTGTTGGACTTGCACACAACAACCCCTGGAGTATGCCGTGACCGCTCGCCCCTGTTTCCACCTCGCCATCCCCGTCGACGACATCGCCGCCGCCCGCGCCTTCTATGGCGGCGTCCTCGGACTGTCCGAGGGTCGCTCCGCAGAGCAGTGGATCGACTGGAACTTCTACGGCCACCAGGTCGTGACCCACGAGGTCGCCGTTCACCCCGGCCCGGCCGGACACAACCACGTCGACTCGCACGAGGTGCCCGTGCCGCACTTCGGTGCCGTGCTCTCGATCGACGACTTCCACGATCTGTCGTCGAAGATGCAGACGGCGGCCGCGACCTTCGTCATCGACCCCTACCTGCGCTTCGAAGGGCAGCCCGGCGAGCAGTGGACGATGTTCTTCCTCGACCCGTCCGGCAACGCGATGGAGTTCAAGGCCTTCGCGGACGAGTCGCAGATCTTCGCGAAGTAGGGTCGCTGCTCGTGACTTCGAGCGAGGCGGGGACCAAGGCCGACCGGGTGCGTCAGGCGGTGCTCGCCGAGATCATGTCCGGCGCCCTGACACCCGGGACGCCCCTCGACGAGGTGCTTCTGGCCCAGCAGCACTCGGTGTCGCGCACTCCGGTCCGTGAGGCCTTGCGTCGCCTGCAGAGCGACGGCCTCCTCGAGACCGGGGCGCGTCGCCAGCTCCTCGTCGTCGACGTCTCGGTCGAGCACCGGCGAGAGATCACGACCCTGCGCGTGGCCCTCGAGGGTGCCGCCACCGCAGCGGCCTGCGAGCTGCGCGACGAGGACGACCTCGACCGACTGGACCTGCTCCTGCTCAAGCAGCGACGGGCTGCCGATGCCGGCGAGGCCGAGACCTTCCTGCGCCTCGACGAGGAGTTCCATCTGGCGATGGCCGGGGCAGCGCGCATGCCCACGCTGTCGAGAATGCTCGGCCAGCTCGGGGCCTTCGTCCGACTCGGCCGCCTCGGGGAGCCCACCACCACGCCTCACATGCTCGGGCTCGTCGGCGAGCACGAGGAGCTGGTGTCCCTCCTGCGGTCACGCAAGGCCGCGAAACTCCGCACCACCCTCGCCACCCACATCGAGCAGACCCAACCCCGCACCTGACTCCCACACGGCAGGGGCCCTCCCGTTGCGTCTGCGGATCCGGTCGCTGGAACCGCCACATCCGCAGACGCAAGGGGAGCGTGAGGTGAGATGACAGCGGGGGCCGAGAGGGCGGCATACCCGAGGGGTATCTCCCACGCGAGGGCGTAGTCTCCGGACAGCGGGACCCTTCGGGTCTCCCCACCAAGGGACTGATCATGTCCGACAAGTCACCACGCCACGCGTTGACCAAGAAGTCCGGCAAGTCCATCAAGGAAAAGCGGGCCGACAAGAAGTCGAAGGCCGCCGAGTCAACCGGGATCGAGACGACGCTGCATGGCAAGAAGCGCTGACGCCAGTTCCACCGCCCTCCTCACGCTCGGAGTGATGGCTCACTCCCGCAAGGAGAACGAGCACCGGCTGCCGATCCACCCCAGTCACATCGATCGGATCGACCCGGAACTGCGAGCGCAGATCTTCGTCGAGGAGGGCTACGGCCTGCCGTTCGGTGTCACCGACGAGACGCTCGCCAGTCAGCTCGGCGGGGTGCGCACGCGCGATGAGCTCATCGCCGAGTGCGACATCATCCTGCAGCCCAAGGTGCAGTCCGAGGACCTCGCGGAGCTGCGTGACGGGCAGATCGTGTGGGGCTGGCCGCACTGTGTCCAGGACCAGGCGCTGACCCAGGAGGCGATCGACCGCAAGCTCACCCTCATCGCGTTCGAGGCCATGAACCACTGGGCGCGTGACGGCAGCTTCCTCCTCCACGTGTTCCACCTCAACAACGAGCTCGCGGGCTACTCGTCCGTCATGCACGCCCTCGCCCTGTCGGGCACCACCGGCACCTATGGGCGTCGGTTGCGTGCCGTCGTCATCGGCTTCGGTGCAACGGCCCGTGGAGCAGTGACCGCGCTGAGCGCTCAGGGCATCGACGACGTCCGCGTGCTCACGAGCCGCAAGGTTGCCGCCGTCGCCTCACCGATCCACTCGGTGCAGATCGTCCACCTCGACCACGACGACGACGACCCGTCGCAGACGTGCGCCGTGACCAACGAGGGCCGCATCCCCCTCGCGTCCTATCTCTCGGACAACGACATCGTCGTCAACTGCGTGCTGCAGGACACCGCGTCACCGTGGACCTTCCTGCAGGAGAAGGACCTCCGCAGGTTCCGGCCGGGCAGTCTCATCGTCGACGTGTCGTGCGACGAGGGCATGGGCTTCAGCTGGGCCCGACCGACGAGCTTCGAGGACCCGACCTTCACCGTCGGCGACAACATGACCTACTACGCCGTCGACCACACGCCGTCCTACCTCTGGAACTCGGCGACGTGGGTCAACAGCGAGGCGCTCCTGCCGCACCTGCGCACGGTCCTGTCGGGACCTTCGGCGTGGGCGCAGGAGTCGACGATCGAGCGGGCCATCGAGATCCAGGACGGCGAGATCCGCAACACGGACATCCTTGCCTTCCAGGACCGCGAAGACACCTTCCCGTATGCCGTCCGCCCACCTGGCGTGACCGCCTGACCCTGCCGCAACGGCCACGGACCCTCAGGGGTACGGACCCTCAGGGGTACGGACCCTCAGGGGTACGGACCCTCAGGGGTCGGTGCGGAGATGCACGTCGGCCGTTGCGGCTCGGATCGCCTGCAGGATGTCCGGCAGACTCGCCGGGTCGGCAAGCGTCAGGTGTGCCAGATCGGCGGATTCGAACCAGCTGAGCTGGTCGTGCTCGTCCGGCGCGGCATTGACCGGCTCGCCTTCCCAGTGCGCGACCACGAACGCGTGCATCTCGATGCCGGGATCCGTGAACGTCATCGGGATCGGCCGCGGGTCCCGGATGCGCACACCGAGTTCCTCACGGCACTCCCTGATCACGGCCTGCTCTGGGGACTCGCCCGCCTCGATGTGGCCACCGGCGAGATCCCAGCAGTCGGGGTACCAACGCCGCGTCGGGTTCCTGTGGACCATCAGGATGCGACCGTCGCGCACCAACGCCGCGGTGGCGATGGCGACGGGGCTGGACACAACAACACCCCAGCCAGCAACGTCCCCCGCGACACTGGCCGCGGGCAACATCGCCTGGTTCATCGCTGAAGGTCCCTGCCCATCCCGCTCTCGCGGGCCTCGAGCGCCTTGAGGACCACGGCCATGTCGTCCGCTCCCAGTCCCAGCGCAGATGCCTCGGTGAAGAGGTCGTGACACACGTCCATCAGCGGGACCTGGATCCCCGACTCGTGGGCGGCCTCGGTGATCAGCTGCGTGTTCACCGACACGTCCTTGATGGACGCCTGCACCGGGTAGTCGTCCGCGAGCATCATCGACGCCTTCAGTCGCATCGTGGTGCTCGCCATGGGGCCGGCATCCAGGACGCGCACCAACTGTTCGAGATCAAGGCCCTGCTGCTTCGCGAGGTGGAACGACTCCGCGAGCCCGGTGACCTGCGTGATCAGGAACGTGTTGACTGCCAGCTTCATGAGCAACGCCTGCGGAACGTGCCCGCACACTGCCACGTCGCGGCACAGGGACTTCAGGAGAGGTTGGACCACCTGGACCGCCTCGACCTCACCCGCAAGCATCCCCACCAGCTGACCGGCTTCTGCGGTGGTGCGTGACCCTGACACCGGCGCCTCGACGTAGCGTCCACCGTGCGAGCGGATGTCGGTCTCGAGTCCCTGGGAGTAGGCGGGTGACGTCGTCCCCATCGAGACGATGAGGCGGTTCGCAACCCGCTCACCGAAGTCCGCGCTCCCGCGGCCCAGAACGTCGTCAACAGCGCCAGCGTTGGCGAGCATGAGGATGACCACTGACGAACGCGCAAACACCTGGGCCGCTGTCTCGGCCACCAAGGCACCCTCGTCGGCCAGTGCTCGGCTCCTGCCAGTCGTCCGGTTCCAGACCAGGAGCGGATGACCCGCTCGCACCAGGTTCAGCGCGATGGGCTGACCCATGACACCCAGCCCGACAAACCCCACGGACGCGTCGCTCATGCCAACAGTCTGCTTCGCGCACCCACCGTGATCGAGCCATGCGGCAGATCTCAGTCCACAGATCCCGAAGTGGACCTGACCGCGAGGAGGCAGGCATGGCTGGCCTCGCCGTATGCGGATGTGGATCGTCGATGCGTTCGCGGACCGGCCGTTCAGGGGCAACCCGGCGGTGGCCTGTCTGCTCCCCTGCCGGGAGTGGCCTGGTGAGGCCTGGATGCTTGACGTCGCCGCAGAGATGCGCGCGTCCGAGACGGCGTTCGTCCTGCCGCAGCGTGGGCACGAGCCCGAATGGGGACTGCGCTGGTTCACCCCGGTCAACGAGGCACTTCTGTGCGGGCACGCCACGTTGGCCGCGACTCACGCCCTGCGCGGCGCCGGTCTGCTGGATGCCGGCCTGCGTGACGCCAACGGTGAATGGGTCCGCTACTGCACTCGGAGCGGAGTGCTTCGGGTCAGGCCACAGACCGATGGGTTGATCACGCTGGACTTCCCGGCACACGATGCGATCGCGATCGACCCACTCCGCGGACTCCAACAGGCCCTGGGCGGACCGGTGACAGCGTGCTTCCGGACCGAGCTCCTGGACAAGGTGACGGTGCTGCTCGCCTCCGAGCGCGCAGTCCGGGACCTTGCCCCGGACATGGCTGCCATCTCGCGGTTGCCCGTCCGAAGCGTGACTGTGACCGCAGTCGCGGATGATCCCTCCGCCGACTACGACTTCGTCTCGCGCACCTTCTGCCCGGCCGTCGGGATCCCGGAGGATCCCGTCACTGGCGGGGCGCACACCGTCCTGGCGCCGTTCTGGGCCGGCCGGCTCGGGAGGGCGCAGCTGACCGGTTACCAGGCCTCAGCCCGCGGTGGACTCGTGGTCTGTGACGTCCGGGGGGACAGGGTCATGCTCTCCGGGCAGGCCGTCACGGTCGCCACGGGCACGCTGCTCAGCCAACCCGTGTGACTCAATCAGAAGGCCGTCGGCCTGCGCGCTCGAAGTCGAACATGCGAGCAGCGTTGTCGTGCAGCACCGCTCGCAACCAGTCGTCGCCGAGGTCGAGATCGACCACAGCGGCAACTGCTTCGTCGTAGGGGTAGGGGATGTTGGGGAAGTCACTGCCGAACAGGACGCGATCACCCAGAGCGACCAGCCGCTGACGCTCCGCGACCGGGAAGGGCGCCAGCTGCTCCATGAACGCGTGGAAGGCCATGGTCGTGTCGAGGTGGACGCGGTCATACTGCTCGGCAAGGTCGAGGAACTCGGAGTACTCGGGTGCTCCCATGTGCGCGATGACGAGCTGCAGCTGCGGGAACCTGCGCAGCACCTCCGCGACCGGCCCGGGTCCGGTGAAGGCTCCGGCGTCGGGCCCGCCGCCGCAGTGAATGACGATCGGCGTGCCGGCGTCCTCGAGCTGGCCCCACACGGGATCGAGCAGCGGGTCGCGCGGGTCATAGGCACCGACCTGGACGTGCGACTTGAAGACGCGCGCCCCCGACTCGAGAGCGGCCGCAACATCGGCGCCCGCGGACTCCTCGGGAAAGAAGGTCGCCGTCTGGAGGCAGTCCGTAGTGCGCGCCGCGAAGTCTGCGGCCCACCCGTTGAGCCACGCGGCCATACCTGGTTTGTGGGGGTAGAGCATCGA
Organism: Knoellia pratensis; assembly: GCF_042666395.1. Taxonomy (NCBI): domain Bacteria; kingdom Bacillati; phylum Actinomycetota; class Actinomycetes; order Micrococcales; family Intrasporangiaceae; genus Knoellia; species Knoellia pratensis. The sequence continues at coordinate 285,809 of NZ_JBHTDJ010000001.1, forward strand.
CGTGAACGCGATCACTCCGAATCCGCGCAGCTGCTCGAGCCGAGCCTCCTCGTCACCGCGGTAGGTGATCGGCCACGCGTTCCCGGTCCGCGCCTCGACTCCGTCGAAGAACTTCCACACCTTGGCCAGGACGGGCTCGGGCATGAAGTGGGTGTGCACGTCGACGATCCCGGGGATGCCGAGGCGGTCGATCGTGGCCGGCAACGCGGTCATGAGGTGTTCGTGGACCGGAGGCGGCGGACCACGTCGACGAGTGCCGCGCCTTCGGCCGCGGTGAGGTTGGCCCCGAGGCTGTCGATGAGCCCTGGCAATGACTCGAAGTCATCGGGGGTGATCGCTCGGTGCTCGGTCGCCTGACCCGGGCGCCGGATGGTGACCGCATCCTCGGTGAGGGCTGCGATGAGCGCGGTGCCGTCCGAGTCGACGCCGTGCGCCACGCACATGAGTGAGGTCATGAAGTGGCTCGTCGGCTGCGTACTCGTCCAGTGGTGACCCATTGCCACGTCGACGGGGCGCACCGGCAACGAGTCGATGGTGTGCATGACCTCCCACTCATCTCCGGTGTGCCGCAACACTTCCCACGCCTGCGTGGTTCCGTCGGAAATCTTGCGTATGCCGTGTCGCCACCCTCCCGCTGTCACGTCGGCCCCGTCGACCAGAGGGATCGGGGCAAGCGGCGACCGTCCGAAGCCCGGGTCGCAGATGAGCCGCTCGCCATTGAGGTCGAGCATGACGACCAGGTGCGTACGCGGCGCGAGGTGGGGGTCGCCGACACGACCAAGGTGACGCGTCACGGCATACCCCAGGTTGTGCAGGACGGCCGCGAAGAGGGAGGCGTGCTCGAAGCAGTAGCCGCCGCGACCGCGACCGACGAACTTCGCCTGGATCGCTGGCAGGCTGACGCCGGGGTGAGTGCCGAGCAGGACGTCGAGGTTGTCGAAGGTGAAGGTGCGGACGTGCGCGGTCTGGAGTCGGGTCAGCGCCTCGAGGCTCGGCGGCTCGGCCACGGCGCCGGTGCGCGCGAGGTAGGCGTCGAGATCCAGTGTGTCGGTGAGCCAGGGGTCAGCTGACAGTGCGTCGGTCACAGCCCCATCCGATCACGCCGACCTGATGACCTTCGGGAAGGGCAGGGCGTCGACTTCGTGCCCCGCACGGACGGCGAGCGCCAGCGAGTAGTCCGTGCGGGGCACGAAGTCGTGGTCGAAGGGCCTAGCTGCTCTGGCTCTGGCTCAGACTCTCGATGGACTCCGCCAACTTCTTGATGCGGTGCAGGCGTGCGTCCCAGGTCTTGCCGACTGCCGTGAGCTGAACGACGGCCCGGGCGAACTGGGCGTCGTCCAGCCGGTAGTGCTTCTCGCGTCCGGCGGACTGGGCGTGCACGAGGCCAGCCCGGTCAAGGACCGCGAGGTGCTTGGCCACGGCCTGTCGGGTGACGGGGAGTCGCTCGCTCAGGCTCGTCGACGTCGCGGACCCATCGGCCACGAGGATGTCGAGCACCTGGCGCCGGATCGGGTCCCCGATGGCGGACCACAATTGGTCGTCGACCACGGTGGTCATCGCGATCCGACCTTCGCTGCGTGGGCGCGCAGTCGAGGGAGGAAGAAGTCCCAGCCGCGCTCGTGGTCGTGGAACGCCTCTTCGAGGACCGCTGCCTCCCAGCCCTTCTCGCGGAAGCCCGTCTCCGTCAGGCGCAGCACCGTGCCCGGAGGCGACGACTGCAGGTCGATCGTCACGAGGAGCGAGTTGCCCACCGCCGGGGTCTCTCCATCGGGCGAGGTCCAGCGGAACGAGAACGTGCGCGGCGGGTCACTCTGGACGACGACGAAGGGGACCGGCTGGTCGCGGTCGGCCCAGATGAGCTCGCCCATCACGCCCGGACGAGCATCCGACTCGAGGGTCGCGTCGTCGGACCACCACTCGCGGATGTGCTCGGGTCGGCTGATGACGTCGAAGACGACCTCGGGGCTCGCGTCGATGCGGATCTCTCGCTCCAGCGTGCCGAACTCCGTGAGCTCCATGGCCTACTCCGTTCCCGCAATCATTGGTTGCAGCCAACATAAGGCGAGAACGCGACATAGGCAACCTTTTGTTGCTTTTTGGCACCCAGAACCGGCGCACACAGACCGTCCGCCTACGCTCACGCCCCATGGACGTCGGCACCGAACTCACCTCGCGGCTCGGCTCGGCCACGCCCGGTCTCAACGCCGGAGCCCTTGCCACAGCAGCCCTCGCAGCCCTCGCCGTCGTCCTCGTCCCGACGATCTGGCTGCAGCTGCGCATCGCCGTCACCCTCGTGCACGAACTCGGCCACGCGATCATCGGCATCGCGTTCGGCCGCCGCTTCACCGGCTTCGTCGTGCGCGGTGACATGTCCGGCCACGCCGTGACCGTCGGCCCGGCTCGCGGCATCGGCCGCATCGCGACGACGTGGGCCGGCTACCCGATGCCGGCTCTCGTCGGTCTGCTCATGGTGTGGTCGGCAACGACGGGGTATGCCGCCGCGCTCCTGTTCGCGTGCCTGCTCACCCTGGTCGTCGTGCTCGTTTTCGTTCGCTCTGCCGGGACCTTGGCCACGGTCGCGGCGGCCGGCGTCGGCATCGGCGCCCTGTGGTGGTGGCGCAACGACGAGGTCCAGGCGCTCGCCGTCGTGACCACCGGACTGGTGCTGCTCATCGGCGCGTGGCGTCACCTCGGCGCCCTCACCTCGGCGCACGGACGTCACGACCGCGGAAGTGACGCGGCAGTCCTCCGTCAGCTGACCGGCATACCCGCGTTCGTGTGGATCGGCACGTTCGGCGCGGTGCTTGCCGCAGGGACCTGGGCCACCCTGCAGCTGTGGCTCGATCTCGCCTGAGACGGGTTCAGGCCACGAGGAAGCGACGCAGGGCGGCCGCGGTCGCCTGCGCCGGGATCCCGTGGTCGGCCCCGCCCTCGACCTCGACGTAGGTGGCCCGCGAGAGGCGGCTCGGCAGCTCCGCGCTCGCTGAGCGCAGGCCCTCCCACGACTCCTTGCCCGCAAGGACGCAGACGTCCAGGTCAAGGTCGGTCATCGCGCGAGTGGGGAGGTTCGCGCCGCCGGTGATGGTGGCGTCATAGACGACGGTCTGGGCGATCGCCTCGAGAGAGGGCCACATCGGCGACCGCTTGATCTGCTCGACGAGCTCTGCGGGGAGTCCGATGCCGTCGGTCTGCATGGTCGCGACCGCCTCGCCTCGCTCGCCCTCCACGATGAGGCGAGCAAGCCTGTCGCGCAGGCCTTCTTGGTCTCGACCGGCCAAGCCGCCGAGTGCGAACGGGGCTTCGTAGAGCGCCAGGCGCGTGATCGCAGAACCCGACGCAGCGGCATACAGGGCAAGGTTTGCGCCGGACGAGAATCCGACGACCGCTGCGCGGCCACCCTCGGCGGCGATGACGGCGTCGAGGTCCTCGACCTCTCGGGTGACCTCGTAGGACGCGACGTCTGCCGCAAGGATCGCGTCGCGACTGTCGCCGCGACCGCGGCGGTCGATGCACACGGTGGTGCACGAGTCCTGGAGCAGCGCCGCGACCGGAGCCCAGGTGGACCGGTCGTTGAATGCGCCCGAGACGAAGACCACGGTGGGTCCAGAGCCTGCTCGGTCGTAGGCGATGGTGCTGCCGTCCGCGGAGGTGACGGTGGGCATGGTGTTCTCCTTCAGGGCAGGGTGCTGTCAGTCAGTCATCACCCTGTCGACGAACGGGCGCGTGCCAGATGGACACGCGGTGGGGACCGGGCCGCGATGCCCTGGGCATCGTGCAAGGCTCAGGTGTCCATCGAGGCCCGCGCCGCTCGTCGTCATGGTGACCGCCCTTCGACCGATGCCAGGAGACCCCATGCGCTACCTGTTGATGATCAGCGCGGACGAGGAACGCACGTCCCAATCGCCGAGCGCGGAAGGGCATCGCGCTTTCACGGCCTGGTTGGACGACCTGTCGGAGCGCGGGGTGATCCGCGCACACGAGGGGTTGCGGCCCAGCCACACGGCCACGACCGTGAGGGTGCGGGGCGATGAGGTCCTGCTCACCGACGGCCCGTACCTCGAGACCAAGGACCAGATCGGCGGGTTCGCCCTCATCGAGGTGGACGACCTCGATGAAGCCGTCGAGATCGCTGCGGCGCACCCCGCCTGCGCCTTCGGGCAGGTCGAGATCCGGCCCCTGCGAGAGCAGTGAACGATGCGAGTCGCGCTCTCGACGCGGCCTTCCGGGACGAGTGGGCCCGGTTGGTCGCCTCTCTCATCGGCTGGTGCCGTGATTTCGAGCTCGCCGAGGACGGCGCCCAGGAGGCCTTCGTGGACGCGGCGCGCACGTGGCCTCGCGACGGCGTGCCGGACCGGCCCGGCGCCTGGCTGGTCACGGCGGCGCGGCGACGCGTGCTGGATCGGATGCGTCGCGACCGCCTTGGTGAGGCCCGCCTGGCCGAGCTCGCGGTGACCGAGGAGGGTGCCGTGCTCGACCCCGATCTTGACGCCGTGGACAGCGGGATCGGCGATGAGCGCCTCCGCCTGATCTTCACCTGTTGCCACCCCGCGCTGGCCTTCGAGTCGCGGGTCGCACTGACCTTGCGCACCCTCGCCGGGCTGACCACGGCCGAGATCGCCCGGGCGTTCGGGGTCCCCGAGCCGACGATGGCCAAGCGGCTGGTGCGCGCCAAGCACAAGATCCGTGATGCGGGCATCCCCTACCGCATCCCGCCTGCGCACCTGCTCCCCGAGCGCACCACGTCGGTCCTGGCCGTCATCTATCTGTTGTTCAACGAGGGGTATGCCGCGAGCTCGGGAGACGCACTGACCCGCCCCGATCTCGAGGGCGAGGCCGTCAGGTTGGCGTCCCTCGTGGTCGAGCTGATGCCCGATGACGCAGAGGCCCGTGGCCTGCTCGCCCTCGTCCTGCTCCACCAGGCACGGGCCGGGACACGGGTGAGCGACAACGGGGTGCTGGTGGCGTTGGAGGAGCAGGACCGCGGCCGGTGGGACGGGGTCCTGATCGCCCGTGGACTGAGCGAGCTGCACCGGGCGGCGCGTCGCGAGAGGCTCGGCCCCTACCAGCTCCAGGCGATGATCGCCGCCACCCACGTCACGGCGCCCACGCCTGAACTGACCGACTGGTCGCGCATCGTCGACCTCTACGACGCGCTCGTCGACAAGGTGCCCTCACCGACCGTCCGTCTCAACCGGGTGGTCGCGGTCGCGATGAGGGATGGACCTGATGCGGGACTCGCCGTGCTCGAGGCACTCGCCAAGGGCGACCCGGCCGATGCCGCGGATCCCCCCAGCGCCCCCGAGGTCAGTTCGGGGGCGCTGCCGCCAGGTCATCTGGTCCCGTCGGTGCGAGCAGACCTGCACCGACGGGCCGGGCGAAGTGATGACGCACGCAGGGCCTATGACGAAGCCCTGGCGCTGGTCACCAACGATGCCGAACGTCGCTACCTGCAGCGCCGCCGAGCCGCTCTGGACTGACGAGGGTCGAGTCGACTGCTGCGACTGCTGCGACCGCTGCGACCGCTCCGGCCTCAGCTGAGGAGGTTGCGGACGGCCTTCTCGACCAGAGCTTGACGCTTCAGCGGGTCGCGGCCGGTGGCCCTGGGGATCGCGATGGTCTCGCCGTTCTCGTAGTGGTCGATGACGCGGGGGTCGACGTAGGACTTGCGGGCGATCGTGGGGGTGTTGCCGAGGTAGTCGGAAACCTGCTCCACGGAGTCCTTGATCGCCCGGCGCCGTGAGGCCTGGGTGTCGCCCGGCTCCGGCGAGCTGGCGAGGGCAGCGGCGGCGTGGACGGTCGCGTGCCACGTGCGGAAGTCCTTGGCTGTGACCGTGGCGTCGAAGAGATCGGCGAGGTAGGCGTTGACGTCCGACGCCTCGAGGTCGACCCAGCCGGAGTCCGTGCGATGGGCCAGGACGCGGTTGGACTTCGTCCGACGTCGGCGCATGACGTCGAGGGCCGATGCGACGTCCTTGTCACGGATGGTGACCTCCTGCGCGATCCCACCCTTGCCCTCGAAGGAGAACCGCAGCCCCTCGGCGACCCTGCGGACGTGCTGGCGCTCGAGGGTCGTGAGGCCGAAGGAGCCGTTGGCATCCGTGTAGACGTCGTTGCCGATCCGGAAGTAGCCGAGGTCGAGCAGACGCACGGCGACAGCGGCAGCCCGCTCGAGCGGCATACCCTCGCGTTGGAGATCACGAGTCACGCGGCGGCGGGCGGCAGGGAACTGCGCGGCGGCGTCGAGGAGGCGGTCGAACTTCAGCTCGTCGCGCTTGACGCGCCAGTGGGGGTGATAGAGGTACTGGCGGCGACCGGCATCATCGGTGCCGACGGCCTGCAGGTGACCGTTGGCGACGGAGCAGATCCAGACGTCCTCCCAGGCCGGAGGAATCGCCAGGGAGCGAATCCGCTCGATCTCGGCGGCGGGCAAGCGCCTGCCAGTGTGGTCGACGTAGCTGAAACCCTTGCCGGCCCGTCGTCGCGTCCAGCCTCGGTCCTTGGGCGACACGGTGCGAAGTCGGGTCATGAGCGCCATCGTCGCAGGTCAGAGGGCTGAGCGGAGGTTTACCAGTCGTGGCCGTGGGTGATGAGGGCCGACTCCAACTCGAAGCGCTGGCTGCGCGACAAGGACCCCCGCCCCTCGGGCACCGGGAGGTCCACGCTGCGGCAGTAGTCCCTCAGGACCAGGTCATAGGCCAAGGTGATGGCGGCCAGCCGCTCGGCCTTCCACGGCTGGTCACCCTCCTCGACCAGGCGCACGTGCTCGGCCATCCGGGCCAGCTCGAGTCCGAGCAGGACCGGCGGCAGCGGCTCTGCAGGCCGACACTGCTGTCGGGCCACGACGACCGCCAAGAGGGCAGACAACATCACCAGGGCGCCCATGCCGAGGGTGGTGTCCATCACGCTCACCTCGGGGCCATTTTCCCCCGAGGAGCCGCTGTCGACAAGGCCACCCCGAAATGACTTCGTGCCCCATACGGACCATTCCAGCGAACATTCACCGTTCGCTGTCCGGTCCGTATGGGGCACGAAGTTTCAGGCGCTACTTCTTGACGTCGAAGCGGTCGGCGTCCATGACCTTGGCCCAGGCAGCGACGAAGGCGTGCACGAACTTCTCGCTCGCGTCGTCGGAGGCGTAGACCTCGGCGACGGCCTTGAGCTCGGAGTTCGAGCCGAAGACGAGGTCGGCGCGTGTGCCCGTCCACTCCTGGCCAGCGGCGCCACGACCCGTGTAGGTGTCGCCGCCGGCCGAGGTCCACGTCGTCCCCAGGTCGAGCAGGTTGACGAAGAAGTCGTTGGACAGCGTCCCGACACGATCGGTCAGCACACCAGCGGTCGAGCCACCTGAGTTGGCACCGAGCACACGCAGGCCGCCGACGAGGGCGGTCAGCTCGGGAGCCGAAACGCCGAGGAGGTTGGCGCGGTCGATGAGGAGGTACTCGGCCGGAAGACGGTTGTCACTCCGGTCGTAGTTCCGGAACCCGTCAGCCTTCGGCTCGAGCCATGCGAACGACTCGACGTCGGTCTGTTCCTGGGTCGCGTCGCCACGGCCCGGGGTGAAGGGCACCTCGACCTCGACGCCACCGGCGCGAGCGGCCTGCTCGACACCGACGTTGCCACCGAGGACGACCGCGTCAGCGAACGAGAGGTTGCGCGCGGCAGCGATCTCCTCGAGCTTGCCGATGACACCGGCGAGCTCGCTCGGGTCGTTGGCCTCCCACGAACGCTGGGGTTCGAGGCGGATGCGGCCACCGTTGGCGCCACCCCGCTTGTCGCTGCTGCGGAACGAGCCAGCCGCAGCCCAGGCGGTCTTGACGAGCTGCGTTGCGGTGAGATCACCGTTGGACACAGCGTCAGCAATCGCGGCCTTGGCAGCAGCGATGTCCTCAGCCGAAGTCCCCAACTCGTTGGCGGGGATCGGGTCCTGCCAGAGGAGCTCCTCGGACGGGACCTCGGGTCCGACGTAGCGGTCGACCGGGCCCATGTCGCGGTGGGTCAGCTTGTACCAGGCCCGAGCGAACGCGTCGGCGAAGTCGGCCGGGTTCTCGTGGAAGCGGCGCGAGATCTTTTCGTAGGCCGGGTCGACCTTGAGTGCGAGGTCGGTCGTCAGCATCGTCGGGAGACGCTTGGCGCCACCCTCGTCAGGTGCCGGGACAGTGGCCTCGGCGCCCTTGGCGACCCACTGCGAGGCACCGGCCGGGCTCTGGGTGAGCTCGTACTCGAAGCCGAAGAGGTGGTCGAAGAAGCCGTTGCCCCACTGGGTCGGCGTCGCGGTCCAGGTGACCTCGAGCCCACTCGTGATGGCGTCGGCGCCCTTGCCCGAGTTGAACGTGCTCAGCCAACCCTGCCCCTGGTTCTCCAGCGGGCCAGCCTCGGGCTCGGGTCCGACGTGGGCCCCGGGGTCACCGGCGCCGTGGGTCTTGCCGAACGTGTGACCGCCGGCGATCAAGGCCACGGTCTCCTCGTCGTTCATCGCCATGCGGCCGAACGTCTCTCGGATGTCGATCGCGGACAGCGCCGGGTCCGGGTTGGCGTTGGGGCCTTCGGGGTTGACGTAGATGAGGCCCATCTGCACGGCGGCGAGCGGGTTCTCGAGGTCGCGCTCACCGGTGTAGCGCTCGTCGCCGAGCCACTCGGTCTCGGGGCCCCAGTAGACGTCGTCATCGGGCTCCCACGCGTCCACGCGACCGCCGGCGAAGCCAAAGGTCTTGAAGCCCATGGTCTCGAGCGCGACGTTGCCGGTGAGGATCATGAGGTCGGCCCAGGACAGGCTCTGGCCGTACTTCTTCTTGACCGGCCACAGCAGGCGGCGGGCCTTGTCGAGGTTGCCGTTGTCGGGCCAGGAGCTCAGGGGGGCGAAGCGCTGCTGGCCGGTGCCACCGCCGCCACGACCGTCCGCGACGCGGTAGGTGCCGGCGCTGTGCCACGCCATGCGGATCATGAACGGGCCGTAGTGCCCGAAGTCGGCCGGCCACCAGTCCTGCGAGGTCGTGAGGATGGCGGCGATGTCGCTCTTGACCGCGGCGAGGTCGAGGGTCTCGAACGCTGCGGCGTAGTCGAAGTCCTCACCGAGCGGGTTGGTCACCGGCTGGTTCTTGGCGAGGATCTTGAGGTTGAGGCGGTCCGGCCACCAGGTGCGGTTCGGGTCACCCTTGGTCGGCTGCGACGTGGCGCCGTGCACGACGGGGCAACCGCCGGCTCCCTCGGAGGCGGGGGAGTCCTCGTTCATCTCCCTGACTTCGGCGTCGTCGGTCCTGTTGTCGTTGACGGTCATCGGCGTCCCTTCTCATCTGTTGCGGATCTGGCGGATGTGGTGCTGGTGGCTTTAAGTGAGTTCGGTTGTCCCAGTGGACTTTTGGCAGTGTGCGCAGAGGCCCCAGTAGATGACCTCGGCCTCGTCGACGGCGAACCCCTTCGGGTCCCGTGCGTGCAGGCACGGAGCCTTGCCGGTCGCACAGGCGACGTCGGTGATCGAGCCGCACACCCGGCATACGGCGTGGTGGTGGTTGTCGCCCACGTGCAGCTCGTAGCGCGCCACGGACCCGGTCGGCTGGATGCGGCGCACGAGGCCCGCGTCGGTCAGCGCGTTGAGGCAGTCATAGACCGCCTGGTGGGAGACCGAGGTATGCCGGGTGCGCACCTGCTCGATCACCGTTCCGGTGTCGGCGTGCGGACTGTCGTGCAGCGCGTGGAGGACGGCGACGCGGGGGCGGGTCACCCGAAGGTTCGCCCCTCGCAGCAGCTCTTCGACGTCCACGGGCACGCGCTCAACCCTCGCGCCTTTTCTTGAACCTGTCAAGAAAACACTTCCCGCCGGAAGTGGGTTTCTCTCACTTCGCCTCGCCGCGATCAAGCGAAGTGAGAGGTTTCGCAGGGAGCTTCGGGGAAAGGCGAAGGGCCCTCGGAAGTATGAGTTCCAAGGGCCCTTCAGGGTGACCGGTCGATGTGACGATCCCGATCGACTTCTCTTTGCCTCCGGTCCCGGGTGCCTACGTCACCTGGCTCCCGCAGCGAGCGAACCCGCCGTGTGGACCTTCGTCTCCGAGCTGTCCCGCTCTCCCCGGGGGGAGTGCGTAAGAGATTTCTACGCCCAATTGCACTGTGCCACAAGGGCTTTCGCAAAACTTCTTCAAGTATTTTGGCCGTCCACAGGTAGGCGTCGGTTGTGCACCGAAACCGAGCAGTTGTCCACACGCTTTTGCGCGATGGTCCCCAGCTTGTCCCCAAGCGCCTGTGGACAGATGCGTGCCTTCGCTATGTTGAAACACATGCCCCAGTTCGTCGACCCCGACCATGTCGCCCTGACCCTGCGCGACGGAGAACCCACGATCACCCTGCGCGACGTCGAGGTTTCGAGCGCCGAGGTTTGGTCGTTCCTCAATCGCGCGACCCTGCTCGTCGTCGACGGTCCCGGCGACGAGGGCTTCCTGCTCCGTCGCCTGGACGGCCAGGGCAATGACGTCGCACCGGCGGGGTGGGACGACGCGGTCGCCTCGCACGGATCGGTGACCGTCCTCGCGTCAGGGACACGCATCGTCGCCACGGCGCTCGAGCAGTCGACGGAGGAACCGTGAGCTACGACTTCGTCGCCCTGGTCCCTGAGGCTGCGGGCGGGAGCGATGACGAGGTCCTCGCCGCTGCTTCGCGACTGACCGAGGACGAGTCCGCGGTCGAGACGATCGACCCGCGCATCTCCGCCTTCCACGCTGAGCTCGCAACCATCGTCGACAGCCTTCCCGACGACGAGAAGTGGATCTCGGTCTGGCCGCTCACGCCGACAGCCAAGGCGCTCTTCGTGCCGGTGCCCTACCCGAGCGCCGACGATGCGCTGCTCACGCTCCTGCGACTCGCTGCCCGCCACGGCCTCGTCCTGGCCGACCTCAGCTCCACTTCGGTCGACCATCCGGCGCCGGGGCTGCCCGTCAGCGTGCGCGGTGGTGACGGCGCACGCCTGGGTGCACTGACCCGAGATCGGCTCACCGCGCTGGTCCAGGGCGTGGGCGGCGAGGAGCCCTTCCTCGTCCTCGACACCGGTGAGCGCTTTGCCCAGATCTATCGCGAGTCCGACGGCTCGTTCCTGCTCGAGCACGCCGACGACTCGGGCCACATGGGCACCACGGTGGCCGGTGCTGACGAGGCGGCCACGCACCTCTGGAAGTGGCTGGCCGCCGATCCCGACTTCGGGGCCGGGCTCACCTTCACGCCCGTCCCGCGCTGACAGCACTACTCCTCGGCATCCATCGCAAACGGCACCAGCCACGGTCGCTACCCATCGACAAGGCCCTGGCGCGCGGCATACAGCGCTGCCTCCACCCGCGAGTGCAGCTGGAGCTTCTTGAGGATGTTGCGCACGTGGTTCTTGACCGTGTTCTGGCTGATGAACAGCTCGGCCGCGATCTCCCGGTTGGTCCGGCTACGGCCCAACAGGCTGAGCACCTCGAGTTCACGATCGCTGAGAGGCGGCCCCGAAGCCTCCATCGGTGGCGCCATGCTCAGGCGTGCGAACTCGGTCAGGAATGGGCTGGCCATGTGGGGCGGGATCATCGACTGGCCGCCGTGCACCAGCCGGACCGACTCGGCGAGCTGCTCGGTCGTCAGGTCTTTGAGGAGGTAGCCGCTGGCACCGGCACTGATCGCCGCGAACAGGTCGGCCTCGTCGTCAGATGCCGTGAGGATGAGGATCTTGGTGCGCGGCGCCTTCGCCTTGATGGCTGCACACGCCTCCACCCCCCTGTTGCCGGGCAGGCGGACATCGAGCAGGACGACATCAGGATCGAACTCGAAGCACTTCTCGACAACCTCATCGCCGGACGCGGCCTCGGCGATGATCTCAAGATCGGGTTCCAGGCCGATCACAGCCTGCATGCCGCGGCGGTACAGATCGTGGCCATCTGCGATGACGATGCGGATTCGGTCCGGTACCTCCTCCAAGGGTGAGGCACGGGACCCCCAAACGCGTGCGGAGGAACTCATCCGGCCACCGTGTCACGGCGTTTCCCCCCTTGTCAGGCGGATGCCACTAACCCACAACCAGGTCACAGCAAGGCCGTGACCTGCAACGATCGTTCACGGGACCAAGCGATCCGGCACTGTGCTGGGTCGGTGGTGGGGCCCGTGCGGTCTCCTCCATGGTTTCCAGCTCAATGAAAGTTCACGCGGTGAAGACGACGACCCGCGGCTCGAGGTTGCGGCGGTTCGTCCCGCCCTGGAGCGTCGAACCGACAGCCACCCAGGACGTGCGTCGCGACGGATGCGGGCGGATCGTCAGGTAGTCGCCCCACTTGCCGTCCACGGGTGAGTGGCTCGATGTCGCCACCGTCGCCATGTCCCAGGCGGGGACGGCGCCGGCCCTGGGCGGGAAGCCCGACAGCGACCCGACGGCCAGGGCAGGTCGGCTCTGGCCCCCGAAGTAGGCCGCCACCCCGACCTTTCCCGACACCGTGGGCGCGAGCGCCGGATAGGCCCACGCCCCGGTCGCGGACCAGAGATCGGGCTCGGCCACCACCTTGAGGGTCGCCTCGTCGATGATCGCGCAGCGGACGAACGGATGCGGTCGCCCGGCCCGCCGACCCGACGACCACGCGAAGCCGAGATGCGACCCGAGCCGGAAGGCCCCGGTGATGCGGTCGTCGGCCCGGGTCAGCCACTCGGCGCCACCAACGCCACCAACGCCACCAACGCCTGCCGCCGTGTAGTCCCCGTCGTCCCACGGCGAGACGCGCACCGACCACTGGGTCACCGACGGCGAAGCGTCGGGCCAGGCGAACACGCGCAGCGACGATGACGCGAGGTCGGTGGAGCCGAACCACATCGTGTCGCCCGCACCCGCAGTCCCGGCCCCGCCCACCGGCCGCAAGGATCCGGCGGTCGTCGTCGTCCAGTGCTCGTGCGGCAGCGGTCCGGCCTTCGTCAGCCCCGATCGCGGCCAGCGCACCACGACCGCGCGCACCCATCGGTCCTGCGTGTCATAGACGTTGGTCGTCAGATAGAGGTGCTTGCGGGTGAGCCCGAGGTCGGGGAAGTCGAACCACACCGAGCGCCACGACGGCACGAGGTCGGTCGGCGCGAGATCCCACCAACGCCACGTCCCGGGCCGACCAGTCGTCGAGACCGCGAGCCGCTGGATGTTGCCCTTGCCCGGCGCCGGCGGCTCGTACTGCAGCAGCCACACCCACAACCGCCCGACGCGCAGGGTCACCTGGTCGCACCCGAATCGCCCCTTGTCCGCGGGCAGTTCGGTGAACGGGTCGAGGAACTGCCAGCTCGCGCCACGGTCCTCCGAGTGCGTCGCAAACCAGTTGCCCGTGACGAAGAAGCCGGTGCTCGATGCCGACACACTCGGCTCTCCGACGGTCCCGGTCTGGATGCCGGTCGCGGCGTCGTCGAGGAGCAGGTCGGAGCGGATCGTCACCATGTCAGCCGCCCGGCTGGTCGGGAGCGCGGGTCGGCTCGGTGGGTTCAGTGGACTCGGTGGGTTCCGTCAACAGATCGGGTATGCCACCCGCTCCCGTCCCGTCGCTCGGCCCGCCTTCGCGGGTGGGTCCGGGCTTCTTGCGCCGTCGCGACTTCGCCTTCTCCTTGGCATCGAGGAGGGCATCGGTCGCGACCTCACCGAACTCCGGCTCCTCCTCACCCACGGTGTCGCTGCCAGCCCGACCTCGGGACGCGAGCGCGTCGGAGGCGCTCGCCGGCCGGGGACGTCGTGGCTCCTGACGCCCGCCGAGCTCGGACTCCCCGGGGGTGCTCGACGTGGAGCGGCCCTTGGGCCGGGTCACGACCGTGCGACCTTGTCGGGTTTCGCCCGCCACGACTTCACCCGGGACTTCACGGCGTTCCACGCCTCGACGATGACGATCACGAGAGGGATGAGGAGGACGGGATATTGCTCGAAGAACGGTTCCACGGTGGTCCTTTCGATAGGGCGGATGATCGACTTCGTGCCCCGCACGGACACGAGAAGGAGGCCTTCGGCCGACGATCGTGTCCGTGCGGGGCACGAAGTCGGGTTCTATCCGTGCGGGGCACGAAGTCGGGTTCTAGGGGACGGCGGGGACTGTCGGACGGGGGCCGAGGGCGACGACTCGGCACGCGGCATACGGCCACTGCCGGACGAGCTGGTCGACCGTGACCGGCAAGGGTGCGATCGGGAGGGTCGGGTTGTTGGGCGGCTCGACGTCGTCGTTGAACGACCCGACGAGAGCGAGGAACACCACGGCCACCGGTGCCACGGCCGGGAGCGCCGGAGCGGTGAGGTCCACGTCGATCGAGATCGCACGCGGGGTCCGCGCGTCGAGCGGCACGCTGAGCGGGTGTCGCGCCGAACCGTCGGGCAGTCGGGCAACCGTCCAGCCGGCAGGCGTTGGCCCGCCCTGCGCTGCCGAGGTCCACGCCCGCGTGTGGAGGTCGACCACTCCCGCCACCGGCGCCGTCAGACCGTCCGCGAGGGTGGGCACGAAACGCCACAGCAGCACGGCCCAGGAATCCCCCGCGGCCACGGTCCGTGAGTCCCGGTGGTGCAGCAGGAGGTCCACCGTCGACGGCTCCGAGTAGACCGACCAGTTCGCTCGCGAAAAGCCCGGAGGGACAACGCATTCCATGAGGTCGACCTCGCCGGCGGGCAGGGTCGGGACGGTCGGCGTGGACCAGGCCGGACGGCATACCGCGAAGGAACCCACGGGACCCGGCGCCACGGTGAAGTCGGGAGCAAGACGGGTCCCCACGATCGGGTCCCACAGGACGCGGTCGATGAACTGACCGGGAGGAAGGGCCAGGCGGTTGCGTTCGAAGGCCACGATGTCGCCGAGTGGATCGATCCACTGCCCCGTCGGCACGATGTTGGGGTGCCTCCAGCGCAGCGCGGTCTGGAACTGCCACAGCTGATAGGGGTTGGGGTTGTTGCCGACGTTGATCGGACCGCCCGGCCAGACCGGAGGTGCCGCCACGGGGACGCGCGGACGGATGACGATGTCGGGACTGCTGTGCGAGGGCAGGGCCACCGTCGGCGGCTGGCGAGGATCGGTCATCGGCGTCGGCAGCGTGCGGCGGTCGTCGTGGTTGTGGACCCGCAGATAGGTCCGGCGTCGGGCATCGGCGAGAAGGTCGACCTCCCACACCCCGCGCGACTGGACCGCCGCTCGCAGGAGACGCGGCCGGTCAGCGACGGGAGGCGGCGCAGCCGGGAGGGGCGGGACGGTCGGGTCCACCCAGATCGCGAGGTCCTGGACGCCCGCCTGAGGGAGCCCGTTGTCGAAGAAGACCCAGTCGTGCAGGCCGGCGTCGTCACGACGCGTGCCGCGCCAGACCCCCGTCGCGGTGCCGACATAGACCTGGTCCGGATGGCCCGGGTCGACGACGGCGGCATACGCAGGGTCCAACGGCCCGAGCACACCCAAGGGGCCCGGAAGGATCCGGCGCAGACCGGTGCGGCGGAAGTGATCGGTGGCGGAGGAGTACCACCAGACCGTCTCGGTGTCATTGCCGAGCGTGCCGAGGGTCGTGACATAGAAGTCGTGGGTTCCGGGGACGGGCGCGAGGTCGGTGATGGTCTGGTCGCGAGGGATGAGCACGGCGCTCGCGCGCAGCGACCAACGCTTGTCCACCCAGTTGCCGGAAGGCAGCTGCCGGTAGCGGACGATGCCGTTGTCGAAGGCGGCGAGGAGCTCGGTGTCCGACACCCACTTGGTGGTGTGGACGGCGCCGAAGTTCGTGACGGGCGTTCCTCCACGAGGTACCCCACGGGTTGTCGCGGCGACGTTGATGTCGGCACCGGCCGCGGTCCGGCGATCGCCCGAGCTGGCACCGGTCACCGACGTGTGGACCGGGAGGACCCGCCACGTGCACGGGCCCACCCCACCGAGGTCGTCGGTGACCCAGACGCGGTTCGTCCCGACCGCCACCCTGCCGCCGGCACCGCGGGCGATGGCCGCTGCGCCCGAATAGAACGCCGAGAGCCCGAACTCGCGATCGGCGGTGATCGTGCCCCAGTTCGGGTTGAGCGGGTTGCGGTGCAGCGGGTCGATGAATGACGCGTCGTTGCCCTGCCACGCGCCTCCCGTCCACTGGCCGACGAGCACGTGGTGACGCGTCGGGTGGAAGGCCACACCGCCACCGTCACCGCGGTAGACCTCCTCCCACACCGTGTCGCCGGTGCGGACGAGGACTCCGTTGTCCTGCACCCCGAGGCCCAGGTAGTGGCCCGACAGCGGATGCGAGGCGAGGAAGCCGGCCTCGAGGGTCGACAGGCCGCTCACCCGGGGAGCGAACGAGTGGACGCGCCCACCGGACGTCGAGACGAAGATGCCGC
Organism: Knoellia pratensis; assembly: GCF_042666395.1. Lineage (NCBI taxonomy): Bacteria > Bacillati > Actinomycetota > Actinomycetes > Micrococcales > Intrasporangiaceae > Knoellia > Knoellia pratensis. The sequence continues at coordinate 302,112 of NZ_JBHTDJ010000001.1, forward strand.
CGTCGCATCCCACCCACACCGTGCGGTTGCCGACCGGACCAGTGAGCCGGATGGAGTGGACATCGGGGTGGATGGTGTTGCCGACGAGTCCGGCGTCGGTCGCTCCGGCGCCGGCCGGGGGCGCTCCGAGGGTGGAGATCCCGGGGGCGGGCACCATGGTCTGGCCGGCCTGGACGTCGACGATCCACACCGACCCGACCCACTCCGGGACACCCGTCGGCAACAGGGTGTCGCCCCCGAGATAGAGGCGGTCGACGGTGCTGTCTGCCGTGCCGTCGAGGTCCTGGGCGGCCGGCACGGGCTGACGATCGACGGCAATGCACTGGTCATAGTCACCCTGCCCCGAGCCGAAGACGGCCGGCATCCCCGCCGGCACCCCGTTGAGGACGACGGACACCGGCGGGCTGAGGGTGGCATCGGCGATCTGCTCGACCACGCCCGCACCACCCGAGGCATAGAGGGCGTAGATGCGGTTGCCGGCCGCGCGCGCCAGCGAGAGCCGACCGTCGATGGCTGTGGCGGGCCAGCTCAGGCTCGGCACAGGGGCGATCGTCACGCCGGCGTTGTCACTCGTGACCAGACCGAAGGTGTCGACCGCGAGGACGAGGCGTCCCCCGGGCAGCCACAAGGCATCGGTCCAGACCGGGGTCCCGGGCCAGCCGGCGGGGGCCGGCGGGACCGCGAATGCCACTGCGCACGGCGTCCACTGGTAGGTGCCGCGTGCCGGGAACCCACCCGCGGCCGGCACTGCCTGGCGCAGGCCGACGAACAGTCCGATCGAGCTGCACACGATGATCCGGTGCCGCCGCGCACCCGTCGTCTCACCCACGTCGGTCGCGGGGTCATGGACGATCCGATAGATGCGGGCGCCCTCGAACGTCGCCAACGTGTTGACGTCGGGTTCCCAGGGGTCGTCGTGGGTGGCCGACAGGGTCACCGGCCCAACGGCCGACAGCATCCCGATGCCGCCCGTGGTCGCACCGGCGAACCCGGCGTTCGCGGCCACATCGCCGGTGCCCACGAGGACGAGGTCGTGGGCGGCGTCGGCACCGAAGACCACCTCGACGCAGCCGACGGTCAGGGCGCTGACCCGCCCGCCTGCCACCCGCCCACGCGTGACCCAACCCCCGACCGCGCACCACGTCGAACCCGCGTCGTCGGTGTACCAGAGGCCCCCGTTGCCCGAGGCGGCGTAGGCACGCAACCCGTTCGTCGAGACGGCCAGGTCGTTGATCCTCCCGGTGACACGGGGTCGGCCGGCCGCCTGTCCCCGGCGGACGACGGACGGCCCGATGGGTACCCACCGTCCGGCGGCGGTGTTGGAGGGTGCGGCGAGCGGGCCGGGCCCTCGACGGCCACCGCGTCGGGGAGCAGCGTCGGCGGCTTCCAGCCGGGCCAGGGCGTCGGCGAGCGCGGCCCGGTCGGGCTGGCCGCGCATTTCCTCTCGCCAGGCCTGACGCCGTCGGGCGTTGCCCCGCTTCGTTGCCCTGGCGGCAGCCCACGCGGCTTCGGCGGCCTCGGCGGCCTCGGCGGCAGCGGCAGCGGCAGCGTCGGCTCCGGGATCGTGGGGGGTCATGGCGCACCTCCCGCGGGGGCGGGCTCGGAACCGGGTGCAGGCTTCGGCGCCACCCGGATCCAGCCCTCCTGCGCCTCGTGCGGCATCGGCGGCAGATACGCCGACGTCGATGCCGCGACGATCGGGTCATCGCGCCACGTCAGCGGCCCCGTGCGCCGGGTGAACTGCTGGTCCGGCCCGAACGACGCGACCTTGGGCAGCCGGATCTGGGCCGGGTCGACGAGCACTGGCCCGGTCCGCAATGACGGGACGAGCCGACGCAGCCCCTTGCTCACCCACTCATCCGCCAGGGCGAGCGACTTGCGCGGCAGGATGCCCGACGTGAGGTGGACCTTGCCGCCCGGAAGCATGAGGATCGTCAGCCGTCGCGTCTCGCCGACGCGGACCACGACGGTGTCCTCGAGCTCGAGGTACGGGTGGTCGAGCGGGCGCACCGCCGGCACGTCGTTGTCGCCGAGGAGGCCGAGCTGCCCGCGGTGTCGACCGCTGTCGAGCGCCACGCCGGCAACGACCTTGTCGACGACATGGAAGTGCGTGTAGTCGTCGTCGACGAAGAATCCGAGGACGGCGTCATCACTGCGCCCGAGCTCACCGATGCGGACGGGGAACCGGTGTCGGGACAGTTCGGCGTATGCCGCGTGCCGCGCCGCGACCGCGTCACCTCCGCCTCCTCCCGCGGTGATGGTCACCTCGTCGACGTCGTCGGGGGCGTCGAGTCGCAGGGTGGCACGGACGACGGCGATGGGCCGACCCACCAGCCCGGCGATCGTCGGGGTGCCCAAGGCGGAGAACGCGTCGACCGTCCACAGCGTGGAGTCGACGGCCCGCAGCAACGCGGTCAGGGCACTGGACTCACCCGGCTCCTGCGCCGCGTGACGACCGGCGATGTCCGCGCGCACGACCCCGTCGGCAAAGAGGCCGACGTGTTGCGCGTGAGTCGGAAGTTCCGTGAGCGGACCGGCATCGGGCGGGATCGGCCGACCTGGCGCGGGCTCCCAGGTCACGGCGTCACTCACCGAGTCGTGGGTCAGCTCGCCGATCGGGTCGCCGTTGCGGTCGAACACCTCGAGCGACTCGTCCATGTGGTCGGGCAGCAGGTAGCCGCAGACCGGGTTGACCGCCACGTCCGCGTGCACCTGGTCGACCCACGCCTCGAGCGCAGTCGCCGGATCCGCCTCGAGCGGGTGCGCCGGGTCGACGAGCCGGAAGAGCCAGCGGGCGGCGTTCTGGATGCGCGGGGTGAGGCGCAGTTTGCCGGGGGTGCCGGTGTCGAGCTGGGTCGTCGTCAGCACGTCGTCGACGGGCACTGTGAGCGTGCGACCGAACGCGTCGACGAGACGCAGCTCCTCGATGGTGGCGATGCCTCCGAAGATCGGCACCGGCAGCGCCTCGGCAACCGGCTTCTTCGTGTCCTCGTCGCGCACGACGATCCCCTCGTAGCGGATCCCGAGGAGCTGCTCCCGCAGACCGTCGAGCGACGCCGACGCGAGATCGAGCGGGTCGAGGAGGTTCGCGAGATCGCCCAGCGCCACCTCGTCGGCGTCCTCCAGCTGGGAGCTCGACGGGTCCGCCGCGTCCCGGCGCTGCTCGGCCTCCAGCCACTCGCGAATGCCTTCCGACAGCGCATCGCCGACGCCGCGGTGCAGAGGTGAGCGGCCGGCATACGTCCGCGTGATCGGTGAGGAGGCCTGTGCGCCAACGAGATCGGTCGAGCCGAGGTCCCATCCGTCGACCGAGGCAGCTCCGTCGAGTCGCACCCGCCACTCGAGGAAGAGCGGAACCCAGGGCTGCCGCCAGTTCGTGATCGCGACCGGGCTCGGTGGTGTTCCGTGAAGGACGCTGTATGCCGCGAGCTCGGCGGCGCTGTCGACTGCCGCTGGGCTGCGACGCTGGGCCGCTCGGGTCCAGTTCACCTTGCCCTCGTCGACGGCCGCCCGCCGGATGGCGCCGTCGGTGGCCCTGCGGGCGATCTCCGTGAGCGCCCCGATGCCCGTGCCGTCATAGGCCGCGTCCGCGCCGTGGATGCGGGCCAGCTCGGCAACGAGTCGCACGTGGACCGGCCCGAGCTCCTTGCGGTTCGTCGCGCCGGCAGCCGCGAGCCAGCCGTGGTGGTAGCCGTCGAGAAGGGTTGCCTCGCGCACGATGCGGGTCACCTCGGGCGGGATGGCGCCGTTGCCGAGGGTCGGGACGACGACTGCGCCCTCGACGACACCCTCACTCGCGGAGACGACTTCGCCGGGGTACCGGCAGCGCAGCAGCCCGCCGTCGTGGAGGCCGTCGCCGTGGTGGCGCTGGTTCGGCTTGACGCCGGAGATGGCGACCATGAGCGGAGCCGGGCGATAGCGGCGCGGTGGCGCCTTGGGCACGGTGCGCGCGGTCGGACCGGTGGGGGGCGCACCCGCGGACGGTGACGGTCGCGGGGTGCCGGCGCGGGTTCGCCGCTCGTTCTTCATGGCATCGATGGAGACGAGACGCTCCGAGAAGGCTCCGTCCGCGCGCGTCTTGGCGGTGCGCTCCGCCGCGAAGATCCGCACGCCTTGGGTGAACTCGACCTTCACGTCCTCGAAGCCGGAGTCGGCCATCGCCCCGCGACCCTTGCGACCGACGCGGGTCGGGCCGAACGGTGACGAGTCCTCGGCTCGCACGACGTCGTCGTGGCTGCCCTCGACCGGGGGCCCCGAGAGCGACCAGAAGCCGTCGGCGTGCTCGCGTTCCTCGAGGTCGGCGAGCCCGTCCTGGGCGCCGAGCTCGGCGAGCGTCCCGCCCGTGAAGGCGGCGACGAGCCGCTCGGAGAACTGGCGCTGCTCCGGGCTGAGACCGAGCCCGGCAGCGAGGCCGGGCGCTGCGAATGCGGCGGCGACGTCGTCGAGGTCGAGTCCGGCCGAGGCGCCCAGGTCCTCCGACAGCGGACGTTCGTCGAGTCCGTCCGCAGTGCCGTCGATCGGGACGCCGAGGACGCTGCCGTGACAGAGGGCGTGATACCGCGTGGGGGCCACCCCGATGAACGTCCGCTCCGTCCTCTTGACGGGCAGGCCCGCAGTGGGTGCGACTTCTTCCTCGCGCACGGTCGTCGTCCCGTACTTCCGCACCACCGTCGTCGGCGTCGCACCGCCCGCCGACGTCAGACCCATCCTGCGGACGAGGGTGTTGACTCGCGGGTCCGGCGGCTCCTCCCACGAGTCCTCGCCCTCGAGGCCAAGGGCCCAGCCGAGCTCGCCCATGATCCGCTTGAGGTCTGTGGGTCCGGTGGCCGCCGCGAGCGGGTCGCCTGCGCTTCCGCTCCACCACCCCGCAACCGTGTATGCCGCCCTCCCGGAGTCCCAGCCCTGCGGCGCCGCGGGTGCCAGGCCGGCAAAGTCGGTCAGCGGGTCGTGGAGCGCAAAGCGGTTGCGAGACGCGGCATACGCCGCTGTCCACAGGGGTGACCCACCACGGAACCCGTCGAGGGGGACGAAGGTCTCGGCCTCGGGCGCGGAGGTCGCGGCACCGGAGTAGTCGAGCAGCGACGTCACGACGCCGGTGATCGCGTCGATGACCCAGCCGGTCACGTGGATCGAGCGAGAGCCGACCGGGTAGAGGTGCCGGATGACGACCCAGCGGTCGGGGAGGACGGGCAGCTCCAGGGCGTTGGTCACCGGGTCGGTCGCCCCCCGCAGCAGCGTGTCCGGCATGGCCCAGTGCAGATGCACGCCCGCCGCGAGCGGAGCGCCGGCATCGAAGGGGGCAGGGTCTCCGGTGCGCCCGGCCACGGCGACGACCGGGTCGCTGCCACCCGTGGGTGACACGAACGCCTGGACATCGATCGGCACGAGGATGCGGCGGTCGCGCGGGAGGTGCTTGTCCCATGTCGCGAAGGTCGCGAGGTCGACCTCGGCAGCGGCCAAGGCGGCCCACCGCTGGCTGTAGGCCATGTCCTTGAGGACCGTGCCCGAGACCTTGAAGGGGATGTCGCTCATCGCCGCCACCTCATCCCGGGTTCTTCATGGACACAAACGTCTTGGTGACGTGGGCGGCATACGAGATGGCCGGCTGGAAGACCGTCCCGATCGGGATGTTGCCCGGCTGGGTCTCCGCGTCGCCGAAGACCTGGCGGTAGGGGAAGCGGATGAGCTGCAGGGCGTACTCTGCGGCGTCGAGTCCGTCGCCAGCACCCGTGCCGGGGTGTTTGGGCAGGGCGAGCTCCTTCTCGATGGCCTGGATGTCGACGACGCCCGCTGCCCCGTCGGCCCGGAACGGCACGGTCACGGTCTGGTTGGCCCCGGGGATGTCCTCGAAGGTGTCGCGGTTGCGTGCGCGGAAGGTGGCCCTGAACTGTCCGCCGGTCACGGCGACGTCGAACCCGAACTGCACGCCCTGACGCGGCTCCTCGACGTGGACCACGGAGGGGACACCGTCGAAGAGGACGAGGAGGACGGCCGGGGCCAGTCGCTCCATGCGCAGCAACCGCATGCGGCGGGAGTCGACCTCGGGATAGGTCGCGTCGTCGGCCTCGGTCGGGTCGACCGAGAAGGCACGCACGTGGAGCCCGGGCCAGCCGGAGACCGCGCGGCTGCGCAGGATGAACCCGCTCACGGCCTCGACGCTGCCAGCGAAGCGGGGGCTGCCGGGTTCGCGACGGGCGTTGCGTTCCTCGACGTCGAGCTCGTCGCGCACGGCGTCGTACTGAGCGGTGAGCTGAATCCGGTCGTCGCTGTTGACGGTGCCGGCCGACAGGGCGCCTTGGACGATGGCGTCGGTCCAGCGGCGGTCGAGATAGAACCAGCGGATCGACTCCTCGGGGAGCAGCTCGGTGTCGGCGACGAGGTTGGCGAACGGCACGCCTTCGAGGAGGCGCAGTCGCACCAGCCAGCGACGGAGCTCGGCCGGGATGGCTCCGGGCGCATCGTCGTCGAGCGGGGTGTCCACCACTCCGCTGGCCCCGCCGATGGTGGCCGCATAGATCTTCGGGAGGTCCTCCATCAGGTGCTTGACCTCGATGATCATCGCTCGTCCTCCCCGTCGTCGGTGTTGTCTGCGTCAACGCCGTCGCCGCCGCTGCCCAGGCCGTCGAGGACGGCGTCCAGGGCATCGGGTGCGCGGCGTGGTCCGCCGCGCCCCGGCACGATCCGGTCGATCGGGCCGAACGGGCCGGCGCCGAGGATCGGGTTGAGCTGCGCGGGAATACCGAGGGCGCCGAACGCGAGCAGCCCTGTGGCGAGGTCGTGGTCGAGCCGAAGCGCTCCCGCAGTCAGGTCCTCGACCTCGCGCCGGGGCAGGTCTCGCAGACTCACCACCGGCAGCGGCGCGTCGCGGATGACGCGCGCGAGGTCCAGAAGCGGAAGGGAGAGGTCCGCGTCGATCGCGAGACCACCGGCCAGGGCCTTGGCCAGGCCCTCACCCTCGAGGGCGTCGAGGCGCATCGAGGTCCCAGCGGTGACGGGTGGGAGCGGCTCCCCGATGACCGCCGAGGGGGTGGCAGCGAGGCGGCGCGCAAGCCCGCGCCCGAGGAGGACGCCCAGTGCCCGCTCCGGTCGCATCTTCAGTCCTTCGAGCTCGAGGCCCTCGAGCGTCTTCGCCCACACCGCCTCTCGCCGGGCCGTCTGGTAGTGCGTCTGGCGCCATGCCAGGAGTGCCGAGACCATGGCCGGGGTGCTCAGGGCGAGCAGGCGTCCGATCTCGAAAGCCACAGCGAGAGAGAGGTCTTCGCGCCGGTCGGGGACGACGGCACGCAGCTGGTCGGCGGTGTGCGCGAGCGGCAACCGCGGCGCCTCGGTGTCCGCGGGGTGGGGCAGGAGCGGTCCGCGATACCAGGCCCGCACGGAGTCCCCGCGACGCGTGCGCTGGTCGATGCCGACGTGACCGGTCTCCACGACCTCAAGGGGCAGCAGCCCGGGGGTGCGACCCGGCGTCCGCAGCGGGTCGGCCGGATCCGGAGGGGTCGCGGGCTCTGGCGGGAGAGTGCCGAGCAACCCGGAGTCGAGGTGGTCCATGAGCCCACGGAAGGTCACCTGTCCGACGGATGTGAACGACCAGTGGAGCAGGACGGGGAAGCGGTACTGCGGGTCGAACAGCTGGAAGAGCCCGGACGTGTCCTTGAGCCTGCCGAAGGGTTGCGCCATCTTCTCGTAGACCGAGTCCGAGGCCGCGGCTGTGCCCGTCGCCCACCCGTCGCGCAGTTGGGCGCTGACGATCTGGCTCTCCTTGACCACCGTGGCCTTGCGGGTGGCGAGAACCTCCATCCCGGCGGCGTGCGGGCCACCTGCGATGTGGGCCGCAGTGTTGATGGCCGTGCCCTTCCAGATCTCGGCGGCCCTGGTCGTGCCCATGATCACGTGGTCGCTGTCGGCGGCATCGAGGACGAGCTCGCTGACCTCGAACACCGCGTAGTCCGAGAACGTCCGCTGGGGCGGGGACTCGCGCCGCAGGACGTTGAACTGGCCCTCGAGGTTGATGAGCGCACACAAGTAGGTGACCGGGACCTCGAGGCCCTGGGCATCACGCCCGGGCAGGGGCAACCGGTTGGCGACGACGACCGACAGGAACCCGTCGTCGTCGCCCATCATCATCTCGGTGTCGTGGATGTCGACCTCGCGGGCATGTGCGAGCAGCGGCACGTCCTTCTGCGTCGGCAGGACCTTGTCGACGATCGACTGGCGCACGAGCAGGTAGTTGCCCTGCGCCACGTCGGGCACCCCCGGCAGCACCTGACCGGGGGTGACGCACTCGGCGACGGGCTTGTTGAGGATGAGCTCGGCCTCGCTCTCGGCGATGACGACGAGCGCGAGCCAGGGCGTCGTGGGCTTGTCGAGGTCGGTCTCGTTCTCGGGGTCGACCGTGCGCTCCCAGGGCAGCGTCCGCCGCTTGATGACGACCTGGGGCAGCCGACTCCCGTACGCCCCTTCGGTATTCGCCGGCGGATAGGTCGACAGCACCTGGTCGGGCGGCAGCTGGAACCGCGGCGACGTGACCCGCACGTGCGTCTTGAGCTCCTGGACGGGCAGGTCCGCGTCGACGAGGGGACCCCTGGGGCCGGTCGCCGCGAGGTTCTGGTCTGTCGTGAACCGGTAGTCACCGGCGGGCAGCACCGGGGCGAGGTTGGCATAGAGCTGGAAGTAGCCGTTCCTGACGGTCATCGCGGCCTCCTCGGTGCATCGGTCCAGGTGAGCTGGGCGCCATCGCCGTCGGTGGCCAGGAGCCGCCCGACGACGGCGTCGAGCCCGTCCCGGGCACAACGTTCTGCGTATGCCGTGTGCCCACCTTCCGGGTCGACTGCGGCGAGGACGCCGGTCACCTGCCAGGTCCCGCCGGACCGGACGACGACGCGGACACCGCCCTCGGCGATCTGCTCGCGGTCGGGGACGACCGCGTGGACGAGCACGGTGGTGGATCCGAGGACGACCGCGACGGGCGGCCTCTGGGTGCCGTCGGCGGCGAGCGCCGGTGTCGCACCGATGAATTCGATGTCAGCGGGCGTGAGTGACGAGGGCGCCTGGCCGGTGAGGGCCACGGCGATGACCGTGACGGGAGCGGAGAAGCGAGTGATGATCTCGCGTGCCGTGGCCACGAGTTCGTCGGCCTCGCACCACCCCGTCGCGGTGGCGTTCTGGAACGCCCCACCGGCGGCGTCGACGCTCAGGGTGCACCCGGCGCTGACACCGACGTGGCTGCCGAGCCGGGCAACCCGGCTGCGGGCGGTCCAGCCGACCGTCGACGGAGTTCCGGGCGTTCCAGCAGATGCGGCAGGGAAGGCCGAGCCGCCGGCGTGCGCCGCGACAAGGGTCGTGCCGACCGGCACGTCGAGGCTGGCCCCTGAGACAACCGCGTCGCCGGTGACCGTCCGCCCGGTCACGGTGATGATGCGGGCACTTCCATCAACAGCGAGGGAGGGGCGGCGCTCGGCGTCCACGTCGATCTGGGCGTCGGGGCTGCGCAGGACGACGAAGTCACCGGGGCGCAGTCGCGTGCCGACGGCGTCGGCGCGAGCAGCGCGCGAGTTGCGCCGCGGGGTGGGCCGGGTCGTTCCGGCGAGCCCACCGAGCCCGCCGACGATGGGCCCACCACCGCCGTTGGCGAGGGAGGCACCCACGCGCCCCACGGCATACGTGCGGGTTGCACCGACGACGTCGGTGCGCGGAAGCGTGATGGCGAGCACGGTGCCGCCGCGCACCACACCGGGCGCCGCGGCCCGGCGCAGGACGACGGGCACGTGGGCGCCGAGGCGTCCCTTGACCGATTCGAGGGTGGGCGCCGGGCGGCGCTTGAGGCGACCGTCGGCGACCGTGGTGCCCGAGGCGCGCACGGCTGCACCGACGCCGGACGTGAGCAGGGCCGCGACCACTGGGCGTCGCACCATCGGGACCTTGACGGTGAGGACCTCGGCGGGCAGTCGCTTGCCGTCGTCGCCGTTGGCCTTGGCGAGTCCATCGGTGAGGGATCCGATGCGGGGCGGCGAGACACGGTCGCGCCGATAGGACGCGCGGGCGAGTGCGCTGTGCTGACCGGCGACCATGACGTCGAGAACCGTTGGAAACAGTGTGGATCGGGCAAGGGCGAGGGCGTCGTCGGACGTGGCGGGCACCGGCAGGTCGAGGTCGCGCGAGGTCTTGAGGAAGGCGGCCCGCGTCGCACCCGTTGCCCGGAGCGGGAGGGGGCGGCGTCCGGCCACGACGCGGCGGTATTCGATCTGCGGCCCGACCGGGTTGAGGTGGATCCCGGCCACGAGAGTGACCCGGTTGCCCGCAGTGATCACCTCGGTGCTGGGCAGGGCCGGTGCAGAGCCGAGCGACTTCGGGGATCCCCACACACCGAGCGGGTAGTGGTCCCGGTCGATCCTCGAGTTGCCGGCAAGAGCCTGCAGGTGCGCCGCGTCGGGCTGCCAGTGCCCTTGGAAGTCGAGCCGCTCGAGGGAGACGCGCACGGTCGACGAGAGGCTGCTGGCCCCCATCGGTGCCAGGCCGAGACCGGTGGCCGCGCCGTTGGACAGGGTGAGCGCAACCGGTGTGGGAGAACCGAGTCCGAGATCCACGTGGGACGCGGGGATGGTCGTGGTCAAGGTCAGCTCGAACTCCGCGAAGACCTGGAACGGGAGGGCGAGGGTGCCGTCCGAGGTCGGCGCTCCCTTGGCGCTCGTCGTCGCGGTGGGCAGGGTGCCACGCCCGGTGATGGCCGACAGGGCCTTGGCCGAGTTGCCGGCGTCCTCGAGGTACTTCGTGACGAACTTGCGCCAGTCAAGGGTCTCCGGCTCGACCCGGCGGTGCTCGCCGAACTCGACGGGCACCGTGCAGGGCCCGATCCTGAACTCGGCCCGCCCGGCGAAGTCCGGCCCCCAGACCGTGATGCTCGCCCCGATGGTGATCGAGAACGAGATCGACCCGAAGGGCCACGGGAGGTCGATGTCGATGCCGGCCGAGATGCGGGCGTAGGCCCCCACCTGGAACCAGAACGGGTCGAAGTAGACGATGCCGTGGGCGCCGAAGGAGACCTTGGCCCAGACCCAGCCGAAGTCGAGGCTCACCTCGACGTCGACGCCCGCCATGAGCGCCTCGGACGTGAGCGCGAAGTAGGAACCGCCCTTGATGACGATGGCGTCGCTGACCTTCCAGACCAGGCCCAGTCGCGGCACCTCGGGGTAGCCCACGGGCACCGGGAAGTCGGGGTGGTAGCCGCCCATGGTGAGGACGAACTGGCCGGCGAGCGGACCCTTCCACCAGATCGCGAACGCGAAGCCGCCGGTGAGGCGCACGTCCTCGTAGAGCAGCCACGAGTTGTCGGTGAGCTGGGCCTTGATGAGGAAGACGCCCTCGCTCGTGGAGAAGTGCGCGAGCAGGGCCAGCTCGATCGAGACGATCGCCGCGCCGGGTCGGGGCAGCGCCATCCGGGCGAGACCGAAGAGGTTGATCTCGAGGCCGTTGCCGAAGGACACCGACAGGACCGCGACACCGTCGACGAGGTTGAACGACGTGAACGAAATGCCTGCGGCGAACCAGAACTCGCCCATCCGGTGGGGGAAGTACTCGGAGAGCTCGCGCAGTCGCACCATCGGGTCGGAGGGCGGTGAGGCGGCGGGGTCGAGAGCCTGGATGAAGGGGAAGTCGCCGAACCTCGACAGGTCGTCGGGGACCTTGAGCCCGCGGTTGATCCCGAGCCCTCCGCCGATCCCGGTGAGGAAGAACATCGGCGGCCCACCGAACGGCCCGTTGACGCCGCCGAAGATGAAGAAGGACGCGTTGCCGTGGTCGTTGGTGAACCCACCGAACACCGACAGCCCGTATGCCGCGAAGCGCCCGACGAGCATGCCGACGTAGGACACCGCGCCGGCCTCGGTGAACTTCAGCAGGCCGCCGGACAGGGAGACCCCGGCCATCTCGGCGGCCACCGCGATGCCGTTGAGGTCCACCGCCCAGTTGCGCAGGTCGGCGACGTCGCCGCCCTTCCAGGTGATGCCGAGACCGTCGACGGCGCCGGTGAGGCCGAAGAGCGAGATCTGGCCCGAGAAGAGCAGGCTGATCGAGGTGACCGAGCCGTCGCTCTCCGTGGTGTTGAGGCCCACGCGTTCCACATAGAGGGGGCCGAGCTGCCGCTGCACGACGAGCCACCACGGTCCGGGTGGGTCACCGGCTCGCAGGGTGATGCCGAGCGTTTCGGTCGGGCCGGGGTGCTTCTGGAGGGCGAGGGACGGGCTGAACGAGGGCCGACTCGAGCCGCTCGCCGAGCCGACGTCGGTCATCAGCGAGTTGGCCATCCCGTTGTCGCCGCCACCGCCGGCGGGCGCCACCGAGAGCCCGTCGAGCTTGAGGCGGATCCCGCCGCCGAGCCCCTCGCGACCGGCCTCGCCATAGAGGTTGACCTCGATGGCGTCGATCGAGAACCCGTCGAGGTCGACGATGGGGCGCGACGCGCCGGAGAAGCGCAGCCCCACCCCGGCGACGCGGACGCTGGGGACGAGTTCGAGGGAGGTCCTGGTGCCTTCGAGCAGGAAGATGTTGAGCCCGGACGGTGGCGCGCCGGTGATCCAGTCGGCCCGGGACACGAGCTCGACCTTGGGGTCTCCGCCGGACAGCTCGAGCGGCTTCTGCACGTCGAGGCGCAGCCCGATCCGCTGGTTGCTGCCCGTGGTGGGTTCGGCCACGAGCGCGATCGTCACCTGGTCGCCGATGTCGAGCGAGAAGCCCGGTGTGATGGTGGCGCAGTTCCAGGCCAGCGTCTGGAGGCGGTCGAGAAGCTGCTCCGGGTGGAAGAGGGCTCGCACGAACCCGGGGTCGATCCGGCGTTGGGCGTTGCTGAAGACGACATCCTTGAGCAGGGTCGTCGCCCGGGTGCTGATGACGGTGCCGAGCTGTTGGGTGACGAGACCGGAGACGATCTCGACCCCGATGCCGAGGAGGTCGGCGGCGATGGCCTCTGGCGTGTCCAGCTCGCCGGGAGTGGTCCCGCCGGTGATCGCCCAGAGCTTGGGCGGCAGGGCGTCGAGCCCCCACCGGAGCTGGACCGACTCGATGTCGTCGACGGCGAGCCCGATGGCCACCATGCGGCTGAGCTCGCCACCGGCCACGCCCGCCCGAATGACGACGACCGGCCGCAGGGTCGTCGGCCCGAGCCCGACGACGAACGGGCCACCGCGCAGGGCAACGCGCACCCCGGTCGCGTCGAGCCGCAGCTCCTCCACCGCGAAGCGGCCCCAGTCGCCGAGCGCCACGTCGCAACCGAAGCTGACCGACGGTGTCCCGGAGCCGTCGATGATGACCTTGAACGGACGGGTGGAGCCGACGAGGGCCCCGAGGTCGAAGCGGCGCTTCATGCCGTCCAAGGAGCTCGCGACGACCGTGTGTCCTGGGTCGAGGGCGTCGGCGAGGACCGCCACACCCGTCGAGGCAAGCGCCGGCAGTCGGGTGAGCAGGACCGCGCCGGGGCCGGGCGGCTGGGTGTAGAGGCCGAGCTTGGCCCGGTCCACCCTGGAGGCCACGAGGAGGTCGAGGGCACCGCAGATGTCGAAGGTGGCCTGCGCGACCTGCTGCCGGAGCGAGGCGGCGTCACTGCGGTGGGGGATGAGCTCGTTGAGGGCGAGGACGACGAGCGACTCCGCCCCCGAGGAGAGCGCGCTCCCGAGACCCGGGCCGGCCGGGACGAGCCGAATGGGACTGTCCGGCGCGGGTCGCACGAGGTCGAGCCGCACTGGCGCCGGATCCGACCCGCCAACGCCAAGGTCGAGGCCCCACCCGTCGACGGTGACGCGGACCTCGAGGAGGGCGACGGGCGCACCGGTCGTGCCGATCGAGAGTCCACCGGTGAGGTCGGTCGCGATCGGCCGACCGTCGATGGTGGGACTGAGTGAGACGTGCGCGTTCGCCTGGAGCCGACTACCGGCGACGGCGTAGGTCACGGAGACGTCATCGGTGAGCTGCCAGCTGCCGCTCGCACTACCCGGTTTGAGGACGCGAGCGGCGGCGTCGAGGAGCGTGACCGTCGACGCCAGCGGGTCCACTCGCGCACGCAACCACCCACCGGGATCGCTGATGAGACCCATCGGCAGGACGAGGTCGCGGTCGCCCGAGTCGGGGTCTGCGGTGCCGAGCAGCCCTGCGGCACTGAGGCATTCGTCGAGGAGCGGGTCCTCGACGAGCTCGCGCAGAGCCGTCCCCAGGCCCTTGAGGAGCAGCGCGGGCAGGAGGGTGGTCGCAAGCGGGACGAGGCTGTCGGCGTTGCCGTTCGGGAGCAGGGCGATCGGGACGACGGCGCGCCCGGGGGCCGCGTGGTCGAGCCGCAGGGTCGCGCCTCCCGTGCCGGCATGCCCGACGAGCCGCACGCCGCCGAGTGAGTCGTCGAGCGCACCGACACCGACATCGAGGCCGACGCCACTGGGGCTCGCGGTGAGGCCGACGGTCACGGGCACGGGTTCGGTGAGCGTCAGCGCTCCGGTGATGGTGGCCGTCGCGAGGTCGACGGTGACCTGCGCGGGACCACTCGCGATCCGGAACGCCGTGAGCGCAAGGTCGCTCGGGACCACTCCACCGACGAGCGCGCGGATGGCGGTCGCGACCGCCTGGGGCGCGGCGTTGACGGCCGACCGCAGGGTCGCCGCCGGGTCGTGGAGCAGCCGATCGAGTCCGCCGGGGTCGAGCCCGCCGTCACGCAGCAGTCCGATCGCGGTGAGCAGGCCGGCGAAGTCCACGTTGGCGCGCAGCCGCGCCGCGACCTCGCCGAGCAGGATGCGCACCTCCGGCGGAGCGCCGGTCGCGTCGCCGGTGACGACCCAGACTTCCCGGTATGCCGTGTGCGCCCGTGCCTCGTGGAGCGTCACCTCCGTGCGCCCGACGCTTCCGTCGAGGGGCACGTGCACGGTGACGGCAGCCCACCGGCATTCGAGGTCGTGCTGCAGCGCGCCGGGGCCACCGACGAGCCATCCGTCGGTGACGGCCACGCTGAAGCTGACTGAGACCTCGCGCAGCGGACGGAGGTGCGGGGCAAGGCGATCCACGGCAAGCAGGTCGACTCTGGCGCTGGCCCCGAGCAACAGTTCGCCGATGGTGCCGTCGATGACGGGGAGGTCGAGCCCGACGTGAACTTCCTGGGGCGGACCGAAGGGCAGGGCCTCGAGCGCGCGCAGCCGCGTCTGGACCATCTGTGCGACGAAGGCGCCCAACGCACGTTCGAGGTCGATGCGGTCGAGGGTCGCAAAGCAGGCGTGCACACGCACCGACGGGTCGCGGCTCACGGCGAGGGCGCTCGGGAGCTGGCCCGGCTGGGTTCGGCTGCGCCACAGCACTTCCAGCGCCTGTCGCTCTGGTGAGGAGCCGAGGGCGAGAGCTGTGTCGGGCACGGCCTGGATCTCGGTCGGAGCGAGGGCGGTGAGCAGTCGCAGCGCGTCCCCCGAGAGGTCGGTCTCGAACGCCGTCGTGGCGACCGGCCCCCACGGGGTGCCGACAGTGATGACGTCGTCGACCTGCGCGGCAACGGACCCGAGTCCGGTGGCCCGGACCGTCGCGGCGCCGGCTCCACCGTGACCCACGAGCAGCACCGGAGCAGTTCGGGTGGCGAGGGCGGCAGCGACCCGCTCGGACTGAGCGAGCAACCCGTCGTGGTCGGGCCGGTCGGCGGCGGCCACAGCGACGCTGGGCACGAGGACGAACCACGGCCCGTCGCCGGTCGCGGGAACCGTGGCCGGGTGGGCGCCCGTCGCGTCGATGCGTTGACCGCTGGGGACGAGCTCGAGGCAGCCCGGGGACCGCCCGTCGTCGCAGCCGATGTGGACGACCGCGGTCGGGACTCCTCCGACTCCCGGGGTGACCGGAAGTCCGGTGCCGAGTCGCGCGGAGGCGACCAGTGCGGCATACGTCATGCCTGGACGGACAGTGACGGTGACGCCCGAGTCTCCCGAGAGCACTTGGTGCCCACCCGACTCGGTCGTCGCCGGGACCCCGATGAGGCCGTCGGTCGTGGACCACCGGCTGACGAGACCGGTGAGGCCGAGGCCGAGGCCGGCTCGGCCGTGCAGCAGGTCGGCGAGATCGGGGATGGCCGGTGCCACGGTGGCGAGGACGGTGGCCGTCGTCGCGGCACTCGGGACGCTGGCGCCGGTGAGCATGTCGAGCGCTTCGGTGAGTCCGCGGCGGGGGCTTTCGGGCCGGCAGCCCGGCACCGTCCAGACCGCGAGACCCGGTGCGCCTGCGGCACCCCCGACGGGCAACAGCCATGGTCGCTCGGGGCGGCCCTGTCCCAGGGGTGCCGACAGCGAACCTGCCGAGAGCAGCCAGGCGATGGGGCGCAGCGCGGCGCCGAGCCTGCGGCAGTCGAGGGTGAGGTCGAGAAGCCACTGCTCGATCGCGGCGGCGGGGTCGGTGAGCAGGACATCGAGCGCGAGACGGGCGCGGACGACGGGTTCGGGGGTGAGGGCGGCGGACGAGTCGCCCCAGCCGACGAGGTCCGCGAGCGCGGTGAGGACATCGCTGCCCAGTCGGCGCAGGAGGTGTCCGGTGACGCGTTCGAGGGCCTGCCAGTCCGGGGCCCAGTCAGGGTCCCAGTTGCCGCGGGCATCGAGGCGGGGCAACGGGATCGGGAGGAGGTCCGAGCCGCCGGCGCCGAGGGCACCGCCTGGCCCGCCACCCGCGCCGCCTGCCAAGCCGCCTGCCAGACCGCCGCCGGGGAGCGCTCCGATGGACGGGACCCGCAACACGATTCCGGCACCGCTGGGTGCGACACGCACTCCCGCCCGAGGTGACCAGGTGACGTCGACACCGAGCCGTGGCGCCTCGATCGCGAGGCCCCCGCCGAGGGCGAAGACCGCCGGGTCGGCGCCGCGAGGTCCGATGCCGGCGCGACCGACGACGCTGTCGAGGAAGGTCGTCGCGCCCGTCGACAGGTCGACGGTCAGCAGCGAGAGCCGGACGGAGGCGTCCACCCGGAGATCGCCGAGGTTGTCGAGGATGTCGAGGTCGGCAACGGCCGAGATCGCCAGGCGCAACGTCGTGCCGTCGCGCCAGAAGTCGAGACCGACCGTGTCGTCGTCGCCAAGCACGATGCGCCAGGGGTCGGTCTCGATGCCGGTCCCGGGGATGGCCGGCACGACCGGACCACCGCCGCCCCCGCCACCGCCCACGGCGCCGAGGAGCAGCTCCCGCAACGCCGCGAGCGCCTCCGACATCGCGGCCTGGTCGTCACTGACGGCGCGCCAGTAGTCGCGCATCGTCGCCACGGGGTCGCGGACGAGGTCGAGGATGCCCGGGCTGGACAGGGCACCGGGCGGGTCGACGCCGAGCAGGATCTTGAGGAGCCCCCCAGCGTCGCCCAGCGCGTCGAGGGCGTCGGACAGCACCCCGTCGAGGACGTCGTCGGCAGCGTCGATCGCGGCATCCGGGCTGGAGAGGTCGAGCATGGGGCGGGTCGCCTGACCGGGGACGCCCACGTCGTGGAGGGTGAGGACGAACGCCGGCCGTCGAGCCTCGTCGAGGCGCACGCCGACGTGGACCGACGCGAGCCGGAAGTCGGCAGTCGTCCCCGCGAACAACCGAGTACCACCGGCGTCCAGCCCGAAGACTGCCTCGGCCCGCAGCGCCGGGATCGCCGTCGCCGGGCCGGCCCCCGTGTCGGCAGTGAGCAGGTCCACATGCGCACGGGCCTGCGCGCCCGACCGGGTCCCATAGGCCAGCTCCACCCACGGCGTGAGGGTCGGGTGCCCACCGGTCCCGGCAGCAACGGCGAGGCCGACCAACACCGTGCACGGTCCGAGGGTGATGGAGACGGCGTTCCGTTCGGCGTCAGGGATCCCACCGGTGAGGGTGGCGACCTCGCCCAGCCACGCGTCGAGCGAGGCCTCGTGCTCGAGGATGTCCTCGACCCATTCGACGAGGGCCGGCAGCCCGCGGTCGATGATGTCGTGCAGCGGCAGGACGGGGAGGTTGGTCACTCCTTCCCGCAGGCCGAACATCCCCGCGAGGGCCCGCACCTTGGCCAGCGCCGCGTCGGTCGTCGACAGGGCCGCCACCTGGGCGCGGATGAGACCGGCCATGAACTCGATGAGGTCGGAGCCGACCGTGGCCAGGTCGTCGAGGGTCAACGTCCGGGTCGTGGGCGCGGTCGCGCCCGGGAGCTGGAGGTCGACGAGCGAGAGGCTGAACGCAACAGGTTCCGGTCCGGTCGGGATGCCCACCGACACCGACATCCCACGCAGGAACGCCTCGCCGGCCACAGGGGCCGCGTCGGTGAACGTCGCCTCGACCTCGACCCCGACGCGCCCGCCTTCACGTCCGAGGAGCAACCACGACGGGTTGGGTCCGTCGGTCGGGCGCGAGTCGGTGCCGCGGGCGACGTGGGCGATGGGGACATGGAGCCGGGTCGTCACCTTGGGTGAGACCCGGTTGTGGGGATCGGCGCCAGTGCCGGTGCTGTGCTCCACACCCACTCCGATGCGCACCGTCCCGGCGGAAGCCGACCCGGTCGGCTCGAGAACGGCATACACGGTCACCGTCGGGTCGTCGTTCGCGAACAGCGGGACCCACTTGGCACTGTCGTCGTCGTGACCGGTCGGCGGTCCGAGGGTCGCGTCGACGAACTCGGTGAGGGCGTTGCGCTGGTCGTCGTCGGAGAGGATCGTCGCGAAGCCGTTGGCGTTGGAGTGCAGGCTGCCCGTGCCTCCGACGGGGTCGCCGAACCAGTCCGGGTTGTTGGCCCCCTCGGTTCCGCGGGTCAGTCCGATGGCGCGCGTCAGGGACCCGAACGCCCCGAGATCGTCCTCACCGAACGACATCGCGGATCACCCCCTCATGGCCGCCGTTCGTGACATGGGTTGGATCAGGAGCGTGCCCTCGGCCGCGGCGATTCCACCGGGGATGAGGGCGCGCGATTGGGTGTCGCGGCCGAGCTGCGCGCACGTGCGGCGCGCCAGCTCGACGAGCGACTCCCAGGCGAAGGCGGTGATCGCGTCCGACCACAGGTCGATGACGATCGGTGGCCCGTCGGGCCGGGTGAAGGTCGACATGACGAGTCCGGTGGGGGCTTCCAGGGTGCCGACGGCGAAGGGCACGGACACCTCGGCGGGCTCGTCGAGCTGGTCGCAGCTCACGGTGACGGTCATGGTGACCAGCCCCTCGGCACAGGCGATTGCGGTCGCCGCCGTGTCCACCTCGAGCTCGCTCGCTCCCTGTTGCCAGACCAGGACGGGCGTGGTGTCGCGCGGGAGGTCGGCGACGAGGCGCACGACGTCGGCCAACAGCTTCTGGGCGTCCCGCGTGGGGATGCGCAACAGGTCCTTGGTGGGTTTGCCCACGGGGACGCGGCGCTCGAGCGGGGTGAACCACTTGGCCTTGTCGAGGGTGGTGCGCAGGCGTGACAGATCGGCGTTGTCGACCAGCGGTGCCGACACCCCGAGTTGCGCCTTGCCTGCCATCACGGACCTCCGGGGAAGGAGAAACCGGACGTCCGAGTCGAGTAACCGCAGCGGAGGTCGACAACTCGACACGCGGTGGAACCGGCTATGGCATCCACGCCTATCAGAGCAGTGTGTGACCTGGCCCACAAGGGGTCCGATGACTATTTATGCCTAGTCACCGGGCACCATTTTCGGGCCAAATGCGGTGCGTCCTTCCTCGAACTTCCGGCGCCACCGACGCGGTGGCTCATAGGCAAGGAGGAGCAGGTATGCCGTCAGATACGTTGTCGCCCCACCCACTTTTCGCGTCGGCCGAGCCCGGTGCGCCGGGCCTCGTGTCAGAAGGTGAAGCGGGTGCAGTCCTTGGGGAAGGCGAACCACGCCATGGCCCGGCGCGGGGTGATGACGCGCAACCCGCCGCCGTCCTCGCCCGACCAGGAGTCCGGTCCGGGGGAGTAGCCGCTGTCCTTGTACTTCGTGAAGGCCTCCGACAGGCGCGCGCCGAACCCGTCGGCGTCGGCGCGCGTGGCCACCGAGTCGCCCTCGATGATGACGACTTCGGTCCCGCTCTCGAGCGTCAGCGTGACCGCCGGGTTCTTCTCGACATTCTGCGTATGCCGTGTGCTCGGCGCTCCGTCGTACCAGAACTTCCCGTCCAGCCAGACGCCCCACCGCGGCACGGAATGCGGTGTGCCGTTGGGCCGGACGCTGCCGAGCCAGTAGTGCATCGACTGCACGAGACGGGGTTCGACGTCGGCCCAGGTGAGCTGCCCGTCGGTGGTCTCCGGGATGCCGTAGCCGTCCGGAAGCACGGGCCGGTCGGCGCTGGGTTCTCCAGATGCTGCTGCCGTGGTGTCCATGATGCCGACGCTAGACCCGCCCAGCGACAAGACCCACCCCCATGCGACTTCGTGCCCCAAACGGACACGAGCGTTCGGCCGAAGGCCTCGCTCATTGTGTCCGTTTGGGGCACGAAGTCGGTAGTACGACTGTCACGCAGGGGTCAGCCCTGGCGCCACTGTCCTTCCCACCACTGGCCACCATTGCGGGCCTCAGGCCGCGCAGTTTCACCCGGCCGCAGTGGGAAGCACACCCCCAACTCGGTGAAAGGCCCCCACACGACTCCATTGGCGTACCTCAGCCGGAACTGATCCATGCGACCGTCGGAGTTGTACGTGTTGATCGCGCGATCGCCGTTGCTGGCCTGACCGGTGTCCTGGAACCACCCGGCTCCCCCGTACCTCACCCGGTTGACGAGGGTGTAGGTCCGGGGGCCGCACGTGAACTGTTCAGCGACGGCGGTTGCGCCTTGCCCCGGACCAGAATCGACCGCTTGCCCGGCGCTTGCTCCGGCGAGCAGCAACCCACTGCTGAGGAAAGCTGTTGCAGCAACTCGAAGTGCCCTGCGCATCGTGACCCCCTAACGAAGTGCCTTCGCCTTTGCGAAAGCGATGGCGCAATCCCATCACGGCACCTGACGTGCTGCATCTCGTGCAAACTTCAACGACCCCCGCACTCGGGCGCCCCAATGCGAAGTGATCAGGCGGCGGCACCGTGTTTGCGCGGACGGCCCACGCTCGGTTTGCGAGCGACGATCGAACCATCGTGGAAGATCTGGCCACCCCAGACACCCCAGCGTTCGCCACGCTCGAGTGCGCCTTCCAGACATGACCGTCGCAACGGACAGCCCTGGCACAACGCCTGGGCGAGCGCGATGTCGTCGGGGGCGTCGGCGAACCACAGGTCGTCGGTGTGGACCTGACACGGTGCCCGCAACTCAGCGGCCCTTGCCCACCGCGAGCACCCGAGCGCGCACCCGGCGGATCACGTGGAGTGAGGATCCGGGACGCTCCTGCGTCTCGGGATAGAGGCCGTAGCGGGAGTGCATCTCGGCCCGTACCGCTTCGGGGGTGAGGAACGCGGTGTTCATGGCGGGTCCTTCCTGACCTGTCGGCATCAGCGGTTGCTGACAGGTCAACGGTCGTCGGCTGAGGTAGTCGCCCACATCCGGCACGTGCCGTATTTCGTGCGGGGCACCTACCTCAGCTGGGACTCGGTCGGCGCTCGCACGATGTCGGGTGAGGGAGTGTCTTTGCTTCCACATGCGAAGCAAGGACACTCCCTTCGGCGACCACCCGGCATACCCGTATCGAGATCACCCGATCGGCGGGAGCCGCCGCAGCTTGAGGTCATCGACCCGAATCCTGTCGGGGCGAGCGCGTCGGCCCTGGACACCGAACGTGAGGCCCGCCCACACCGTCGTGCCGGAGAAGCGCCCGCTCTCCTGCGTGTGGTTGAGGAGCGAGAACGGCTGGATGTTGTCGTCGGAGAAGGGGATGGAGAACGACAGCTGGTACGCGTCGGGGGCGGCGAAGTCGCCCAGCGTCAGCGGCGCTCCACCGTCGGGCGTGTAGGTGCCGGCCCAGGGCCCGGTCGACGTGATGCTGAGCCGTCCGTGCCACCCGTCGTGGTTCATGTCCCAGTCGCCCTGCCACCCGGCGTCGCGCAGCGGGCTGGCGATCTCGCCTCGCGCCATCGTCACGCCGAACGGGGCGCCGTTCCACCACGTGACCCCGGCGGCCAGCCCGTCCTCACGAGTGAACTGGTAGGCGCGGAACTCCTGGCCGGACTGGGCTCCCGGCGTGATGCGTCCGGGCTCGTCGGCGATCCAGAAGTGGAGCTGGCGTCCGTCATCCTCGGTGCGCCCGTTGACCTGCCGCGCTGCGCCACCGCCCACGAAGTAGTCGCCGAGCTTGGTGAGGTCGCCGTCCCCGTGCCGGAAGTCCTGGGTCCGCCGCAGGACGAGCTGGCCCTGCCACCCGTCGTGGTTCATGTTCCAGCGACCGAGCCATGTCGCCTCCAGATCACGCGGTGCGTCGGGCGGCTCCATTGCGGTGATCCAGGTGCCGCCCAGGAGTGGGGTGGTGGCCATGGACCAGCGCTCGGGGCCGGGCGAGCCCCAGGAGTTCTTGACGATCCACTCCTCGGTGTTGAGGTCGTAGCCGATGATGAGGAAGCAGTGGCCGGGGATGTCGGTGATGACCTCGTGGCCGGCGTCGATGACGGCCATGACGTTCTCCTTGGACGCGCTGGGCAGGAACTGCAGGGAGCGCACGCGGTAGCGGGCGGCATACCGGGCGGACGTCGGGATGAACCTCTCGTCGAACTCGAAGCGGTCGAACTGGTCCTGGTTGCTCGTCGACCAGTTCAGGGTGCCGATCGCCGGGTCGGACGTGCGGATGGTTTCGAGTTCCACGTCCGATCGGTAGGGCGCTGCGGCCTCGTCGGGGATGGCGCAGCGGGCCACCTTGGCGACGATGTCGGACGCCCCTTGGAACCCTTCGTACGAGGTGTTGTTCTCGTGGGCGGGCGAGCCACCCAGATAGAAGTCGAACAGCTCGGCGACCTTGTTGAGGTGGAAGAGGTAGTCCTCCGAGAGGTCGAGCACGACCCCGTGGTCGCGGCGGTAGGCGGCCTCCATGGCGGCCACTGTCGCGAAGGCGTAGCAGGTCCCCCGACCTCCTTGATTCCGGTATGCCGTCTGGTGCGGTTCCAGCGTGACGATGCGTCGGAGTGGGGGCCTGTCTCGAAAGACGGGCGTGCCGACGAGACCGCGGGCCTTGGCGAGCTCCAGGCGCTGGGCGATGTCCTTGCGCTGCTCGGCGACGTCAACGAGGACGTCGGGGCGAGGCGCCTGCGTCAGGAGCACGTCGTTGAAGCGCTCCAGCGTGGCGGTGTCGAAGATGTCGTGGCCGGGCATGTGTGCCTCCAGGGGATGCGGGGCGCGGGGCGCGCACCTCTCATCACGAAGGAGCGCGGGTATGCCGTCCAGATACGTTCCCGTTCCCGTGGCCGGAATATGCGTTGCCGAGGTGCGCCACGACCAGCCCGACCGACTGTCTGCCGCTAGGCCCGGAACGGGCCCTTGACCTCGTAGGTGATGCCGCCCGAGCTGCTGCCTGTCGTCCCGCGCTGCGACGAGAAGTACAAGCGGGTGCCGTCGGGGCTGAAGGCCGGCCCGCAGATTTCGCTGGAGCTCTGTCCGCTGATGCGCACGAACGGCGACACCATGCCCTCGGGGGTGATGAGGCAGATCTCCATGTTGCCGCCGTCCTCGGCCACGAAGAGGTCGCCGCCCTCGCTGCGGGTGACGTTGTCGACGCCCGACAGCGGGCTCTGCCGCAGCCTGGTCGGGTCGTAGGCGAGTGACACGCGTGAGGTCGTCGCGTCGTAGGCCCACACGCGGTTGTCGCCCTTGGTCGTGAACCAGCACGTGCCGGCCGCGTAGTAGCAGCCCTCGCCGCCGTTGAACCGCTTGGTGCCGGCGACCTGGTACCGCGTCGCGGTCGGCGAACCGTCGGGTTCGGGCACGACCGCCCAGGACACCGCGCCGTTGGTGAGAGCGGTGTCGCCGACCATGACCTCGAGCGTGCCTGCCGACAGATCACCCCACGACGTGGGCTTGAAGCGGTAGAAGCCGGAGTCCGTGACGTCCTCGGTGAGGTAGACGTAGCCGTGGTCGGGGTCGGCGGCGCAGGCCTCGTGGGTGAAGCGGCCCATCGCCGGACGCACGACCGCCGCGTTGACTCCCCACGGGTCGGTCTCCCAGACGTAGCCGGTCGCGACCTCTTCGCCCGAGAGCCACGTGCCCCACGGGGTTGCGCCACCGGCACAGTTACGGTCGGTGTTCGACAGGATGCGGCGAGCGCCCGTGATGTTGCCCGCGCTGTCGAAGGTCACCGAGCCAGCGCCACCGGTCGCGCCGATCTCGCTGTTGGACACATAGATCCAGCCGGATCCGTCGACGAAGCAGGCGCCACCGTCGGGTGCGTCGTGCCAGGTGTACGAGGAGCTCGCGACGGTCTGACCGGTGCGTGCGATGACGCGGCTGGTGAAGCCCGACGGCAGCGCAATGCCGTTGGCGTCGGCCGTGCCGAGCGCGCCGTACGGGCCCGTGACGACGAACTTTCCAGCGGCGAGGGCCTGGTCCCAGGCGGCGCCGCCGAGTGCGGTCGCGGCCGCGCCGGTGACCGTCAAACGAAGGAAGTTGCGACGTTCCACGTTGACTCCGTTCGAGGTGGAGGGGTACCTGGGGCGAACGTAGACCCTTACCGGCTGGTCCGCGACTCGAGTTCGGACTGGGGCATCTGCCCTTCACCACAGCGGACCTCGGTCCTCACAAACGCGCCTCGACCATGAGGGCCGGTGCGGCAACGGCTTCCTTGACGTCGCTCTCGGGGTGGTGTGCAGCGCACCCTGACCCGGCGACGTCACACTCCCGCCTGAGGCGTCCGCGTGGCCCGCGAGGGGTCTACCCCTGTCGGTATGCCGCCTGCTCGCCGAGCGCGGGCACCTCGCGTTCGCGCCCGTTGCCTTCGGTCTTCCCACGGTCGCTGCCGACTTCGGTGACTGCCGAGCCGGCGGACTGAGGGGGCTTTGGCGGTTGGCTAGGTCCAGGTGCCGGGCCGGCCGTAGGCTGAGCGCCGAATCGGGGAGCATCGTGCACCCAGGCAACACAGCAGGGGTGGATGTGCGAGCAGTACGCGCAGTCTCATGGGTGGTCGTCGCAGCACTGGGGTGGGTGGGTGGCGCGAGCGCCGCTGAGGCCAACACGGCTGCGGTCGAGTCCGTCGTGCGTTTGTCGGCCGCGGGGCAGGCGGACGTCGGCGATGTCGCCCTCATCGGTGAGACCGGAGCGTCCAGCCTCGGGAAGTTTGTCGTCGGCCCGCTGGCCGCCGCGCCGAAGACCGTAGTGGACGCTGCGTCAGGGACGGTGACGGTGACCGTCACCGACACGCACGTCGGCACCACGGCATCGCTGACGATGGCGTGGCCGATTCGCACAGGTTCGTGGTCGATCGCGTCTGACGGAGCCCCGGAGCAGCGGGCCTCCATGACACGCGGATCCATGAGCTGCACGGTGATGTCCGGGAGCCTGACGGTGCACCGGGCGGAGCGAACCTCGACCGGAGCGGTGTCCTCCCTGTCCGCAGATGTCACCGGGGGACAGTGTGGGATCACCCAGGCCGGCGGCATCAACGCCTACGTCCGGATCGGCGACCCCGACCCCGCTCGCGCCCTGGCGATCCCACGCGCCGACCCTGTGCGGGTCCAGCTGGGCGCTCCCAAGGACTCGCAGGTCACCCAGCAGGTGACCCTCACGAACACAGGCGCCAAGGCATGGGCCGTGGGGAAGGCAGTGACGACTGGGAGGACGACCTACAACAGCTTCACCGTGGTGCCGGAGTCCAACACGTGCACCGGGAAGACGTTGGCAACAGGGGAGACATGCACCCTCTCCGTGACCGCCAAGGCCCCGGCGTTCATGTTCGAGGAGAACCTTCTCGTCGGCGGAGACGGTCTCGTGTGGACCGTCGTGCCACTCCACGTCGAGGGATACCTGCCGGTGAGCCCGCCCACAGACGTGACCGCCGCACCGGGTCGCCTCTCGGCCACCGTCTCGTGGAAGCCCTCGAGCACCTCGCCCATCACCGGCTACCGGGTCTACGACGTCAGCGGCGGGGCGCGCACGCTTGTGGCCACGGCAGAGGTTTCCGCCACCCAGGCCGTCGTCCCGGGCGAGGGCCCCCGCAGCCTCGCCGTGGTCGCGGTCAACGGTCGCTACGCGGAGTCGCCGGACGTCGTCGTGGACGTCCCCTCCGTCCAGAGCGAGGTGGTGGGCAACGACTGGTATGGCTTCTCGGTCGCCGTCCCGACCACCGATGCCGGGACAGCGCCGGCATCGCCCGCCTCGCCGCGCAAGCTCGGGCTCGAGCGAGTCGACCTCGATCCGTCTCGCACCCGGTGGGTGTCCTGGGCGCGCTCGGACGTGAGTGTGTGTCCCGTGGCCACCGAGCAGTGCGTCACCGTGCCGGGGACCGCGGGCACCGGTGATGCCGACGCGCCTCGCGATGCGGTGTGGCTCCCGGACGGTCGGATCGCCTTCCTGCGTGGGTGGTCCGAGGAGCTGCGCACCCTCTGGATGGTCAACGTCGATGGCTCCGGTCTGCGCAAGGTCGCCAGCCTGCCGGGACGTGTGCAGCTCGCCGCGACCGCAGACAACGGCCAGGTCGTCGTCCACAGCCTCGAGGGTTTCGGCCGCCTCGAGCGAGTCGCCCTCGCCGACGGCCGCGTCACGCCGGTGCCCGGCACCGAGTGGGTCGACGACTTCACCGTCACCACCCAGGGACGGCTGGTCGTTGAGAGCCGTGACGACAAGTCGGTGACGAACGGTCCACGCACCACGACCCTGATGAACCTCGACGGCTCGGGGGCACGTCGACTCGCCCTCCCGCCCGGCGACAACCGGCAGGCCACGTTCAACCACACCGGCTCCCGGGTGGCCTTCGCGCGCTACACCAGCGACCGGGAGGCGACGCTGTGGTCCGCAGCGGCCGACGGGTCAGGCGCCGAGCAGATCTCGCCCACCATCCTCGGCTGGATCGACCTCAAATGGTCCGTGGGCGACCGCCTCGCCCCGACGACGACCGTCACCATCGGCAGCCACACGGGCCGTAGCGCCACGCTGGCCATCGGTGCGGCGGACGGCGACGACCTCGAGGGCTCGCTGCGCCGACAGTGCCGGCTCGACTCGGGGGCATGGACCGCATGTGGCCCGTCCCTGATCCTCACCGGACTGGCCGCTGGCTCCCACTCGGTGAGTGCGCAGGTCACCGACCCCAGCGGCAAGCAGTCAGCGGTCGTCACGAGGAGCTGGGTCGTCGACGCCGCCGCTCCCACGGCGACGCTCAACGCCCCTGCGCTCGTCCAGACCGTCAGTCCGATGACGCTGACGTGGGTGGCATCCGACACGGGTGGCTCCGGCCTGGCCAGCTATGACGTCCGGGCCCGGACCGCGTCGCCGTCCGCAGGCCTCGGCGCCTACCAGTACCCCCGGTCGTGGCAGAAGCTCACCACCCGATCGCTGCCGCTGACGCTCACCAAGGGGGACCAGTACTGCTTCTCCGTGCGGGCCCGGGACCGCGCCGGCAACCTCGGCGGCTGGAGCACGGAGCAGTGCACGTCCATGCCGCTGGACGACGTGAACCTGACAGCCTCGACGGGGTGGACCCGAGGGAAGCAAGCGAGCTACCTGTTCTCGACGTACAGCACCACGGTGAGGAACGGTGCGCAGTTGACCCGAGCCGGAGTCAGCGCCAAACGCCTCGCACTGGTCGCCACGACCTGCCCAACGTGCGGCACCGTCGACGTCTATCACGCAGGGGTCAAGGTCGGCCGGGTGAGCCTGTACTCGTCGACCACCAAGATCCGTCAGGTCAAGCTGTTGCCGCTCCAGACGAGGACCCGCTACGGGACTGTCACCGTCCGCAGCGTCAGCACCAAGCGGGTTCACATCGACGGGCTGGGCTTCATCCACTGACGCTGCCCGGACCCTCCCCGTCCGCCCGCCGGCCCATGGGTCCCTTCGTCATGACAACGACTGACCGGCGTCAGAACGCCGTGGGCCTGTGGCCACACGGCGTCCTGACTTTGCCCCGCTACTTGCCGCGGACGCGACCTCTCACGACGACGCCCGGCTCGAGCTGCCCGCCGCCGTAGCCCGCTTCAGCAAGCGCCTTGGGGTGCGCCAGCGGGAGGTACTGACCGAAACGCACGCTCACCGTCTCGTCCTTGCCGACCTCGACGCCGCTGATCTCGCCCTCGACCATGAGGGCCGGAGCCGCGAACGTCTGCACGACATCGGCCGGCAGCGCGAGCAACCCGAAGGTCGCCGCCGTGATGGTGATGCGACCCTCGCCCTCGCGGATGCCGTGACCGGACCAGCTCTGGGCGAGCAGCCCGGAGAACGCCTCGTCGAGGGACTGGGTCGCCACCTCGCCGGCGGTCTCGATGCCGCGGTTGACGTGGAACATCCGCGCCAGGGCCGGGCTGCGACCGTCGTCCTCGGGGTCGAAGTGAAGGTTCGTCTTCGCGCCGGGACCGATGAGCGGAAGTCCGTGGACGGCATACGCGAATCGGACTGTTGCGCGCCCGGGTCCGCTGTCGACCTCCTTGCCGTCCTCGGTGAGCTGGGCCCACTGGCCAAGGCTCACGTCGAAACTGTCGTGCTGGTCGCGAATTCCGAAGCGGCTCAACAGTTCCAGGCCGTGGTGGCTCAGCTCCTTGGCCGCAGAATCGCCGAGACGGTAGGTGCCGTCATCGGCGCGTTCGACCTGTGACCACGTCCGCGATTCATCGGCGTATGCCGTGAGTCGCTCGACGTTCCGGGCACGGACCGCGCCGCTCGCCGAGAAGACCTCGACTTGGCCTCGGTCGCTGCCCACGGCATACCCGTGGGGGACCTGGGCGGTGCCCCTTGACGTCGATGTCGAGCACTTCGGCGATGGCTCGCGTGGTCTCGGCGCTGTCGCGCAGGCAGGGCGGGGTGTGGGTGACCACCGGGGTGGTCCTGGGGATGTCGGGCAGGTCGACCTTGAAGTCGATGTCGGTGAATTGCAGTGGCATGACTGGCTCCTCGCTCAGCAGGTGCCGCGCGCGGTCCAGAAGGACCGGTTGCTGACGGGGTCGTTGGACTCGGCGACGCGCAGCCGCTCGTTGTAGGTCGGGGCGTCCGGGGACTCGGCCCGCAGGTACGCCCACTGGACGCCGCTGCCCTCGACGATCTCGTTGGCTTCGGCCCACGCTTCGCGCACCGGAATGTCGACGCGGAAGAGCCAGCTGCCGGACCAGTAGTAGAGCCACGCGGCATACATGGCGAACCACGTCCCGCGTGAGGCCTGGCCGGCGCCGGAGAACGAGTGGTTGTGGAAGCCGAGCATGTAGTGCAGCCGCTGGAACGCCGGGATCCAGCGTCCGACGGAGTTGCTCGACGTGTGCTCGAGGAGGTCGCAGGCGTGCGTCGCGAAGATCTCGAGGTCGTTCTTGCCGAAGTCGATGCTCTCGCTCGCGTTGACGCGGCCATCCCAGACGAGGAACTCGTTCGGGTTGCCGTGCGAGCTCATCTGCATCACGTCGACCTGATCGCTGCGTTGAGTGGTGTTGGCGGTCGTCACGAAGTCGGACTCCTTGACGTCGCTCTCACCATGGTTCTGGGTCCAGTCGAACTCGGACAGCCCGCCGAGCGTCGACGCGAAGCCTTCAGCCTCGAGCCGGCGCCCGTCGATGGTGTCTCTAATCCACCACGACCCCACGTACTTGGCCATGTCGTGCCCCCTTGCTTTCCTGTTTCACCACCGGGAGTCGGTGGCGACACAGGGAAGGAGGCGCGGGTATGCCGTCCAGATACCTTCGCTGCCAGCTGGCCATTTCGCGGTCGCAGGGGGAGTGGCCCGCTTGATGCCGCAAGCCAGCTGCGTGGTACGAACCAGCCCCACGTCAACTGGTATGCGCGCCTGCTCGCTGAGCACGAACGTGCCGAGACAACTCCGGCGACCGCCTCGGAGTTTTCGGAATCGTGGACCTAGCAGCTCGGAAGGCGAGGCCCGGCCCCCCTGCTCCTCCCGTTCTTCACCAACCTTGGGGTCCAAGACAGGCACAGGCGACAAAGACGCCGAACTTGCTGTGGCCGCCCGAGCCAAGATGCCCCTCATCGCAAGCACGAGGACAGAATCTGGTGGACGAAATTCACAACGGGCCCTGGCAAGCGCCGGGGCACACTGGTGCTCAGGCTCTCACCTCGTCAGCGCATCCAGGTTAGTGCTCGTATGGCGGGGGTCGGGTCACCCTGCGCCTGTCGGGGTTGCGGTTAGTCGCAACACCTACGACGTGGTGCAGGTGTCCAAGGGTCAGGTCTTCACGCCGGTCGTCCGCAACGTCACGAAGGCGAACGGTACGACGGCCAGCGTGAAACTGAAACTTCTAGACGCCCCTTTGCGCGGGCCCAAGACCGCAGCATCACGTCGCCCCGTTCCCCGAAGGGTCCGTGCCGCCCCTGGGCAGCGCCGCAATGTCGCCGTTCGCGTCACTCCAGGAGATTCCGGTAAGGCGTGCCGGGCGGTTGATCATTGAGGTGATGCGAGCACGAACTGCTCCCGGTAGGGCAGTTAGTTGGTGTCACACGTCCGAAATATGATTAGATGTCTAAATACCGGAGCCCTCCGGAACCTGCCGCGGATCGCCAGCGGTGCTGCCACCGCCCTCCTTCAGTGGATCGGCCCGTGGAGGTTCCCGAGGGCTCCGTCATTTTTTGCACTGCGCGCACGGAAACCAAGCTTCGGACGTCAGCACACTGTTTTGGGGCATGCTCATGATCCCAAGCGGTATTGCGCAGGACTCGGAATTACGAATTTTGTGCCAGACACTTAGCAAATACTTTGGCTCGACATAGCCGAACTGTCCCGACGGCCAAACTGCGGACTTCAGAAATCCTCCAAATAGGTCGGCGGCTTCACTTTCCCGATAACGATCTGCTGGAACCCATTGGATCGATTTCACCAAATGATCCGGCACACGCGCATCGCTTGACGCCTCGCGCTCGATGTACGTCTTCGTACCCTCATGATCGTGGTGCTTCACGTGGCCGAACCGGATAATCACCTCCGTCGCTCCCATGTTGCGACTTGCCCAAACTATTGACTTATAGGTCATGAACGCGAGGTAGTTGTAAAAGCGCTCCTTATCCCCAACATAAGAGCCAGGCTGAAGCGCTGCTTTCTGTGCAAAGACGTAACAAACCTTAATTCCTTCAACTGCACCAAGCACGTCCGCAGCGCGTCGCCTTCGATCATGTGTCTTGGCGTAGTCCTTCCAGGACAGGGTCTTGTCGTTTGGTACGCATAGATCGGCTCGCAGAATTTGGACTGCAGCCTGAATTGCGGAGGCGCGATCTTCTGGGACAAGTATTGCCGCCATTCCGAAAACAGGACTCGACGAGGGAGCAGCTCCCCGATCGCCAGTTTCATCGACGTATGCATACACTCTGGTCACTTGCCCCAAGATACAGCTCCTCAACGCTGGGGAAGCGATATCCCGCAGCTTCTGTAGTTGCCATTCCAGGCCGCGCAGACGCCTCAGGCCCGGGAAACCACGCTTGGGGGCTCAGCCGAGCCGTACCTGCGCTTCGCGCTTGTCAAAACCTGCGACGCCAGGGGCCTATTCGCCACTCAATAGTGACTTCAAACCTTTGAGGCGCTCGAGAATCTCGTCATACGTAATGACCTCCACGCCGCTCAATCCCGCCCGGTAGCGCATGAAGGATTCCTTTTCCTCATTTGAGAGATTGCCGATGGAACCGGCGATCACTGCACCCAGGACGACGCCCGAATCGAGGTCGGGAGAGTTGATCGTCCGACTGAGGATCAGCGGCAGATCTCTGATCGCGGATTGGACTTGGGCCTGAATTTGTGCCACCGCCCCCGTCAACTCTCTGTTCGGAGGAAAAACTTTCGCTGAATCACGACCCCTATACGGTCCCGCGATTAGGAGCGTCGTGGGAGTCTTGATCTCGACCAGGTGGACGTTTCGCGAAACGGTGTTCACGAGCAGAAAGTCTGGCTGCTGAGCTCCGGTCCCATGAAGACTCGGTACCCGGACTTGGACCTGTTCCCCCACGTGGGCAATCGGTGCGGCAAAGAGTTGCTGAAGAGCAAAAGTATTGACGCTAAAGAAGTGTTGCCATGTGTCCTCTTTTCCAGCAGATGGGCCGACCAAGGCCGCCTCAAACTGTTCGATAAGGACCTCAAGTGTTACAACATCGAGATCAGCGCGAAGGCGACCAATCGCTTCCGGATTCTCTGTGATGGCCGTGCGAGACTCGGCCGCAATCAGTTCGATCAACTCAGATCGGCCGAATTCGTCGAGTTCCGTCTCTCCTGAAATGACTCGTGTCATGGACTTGATGATCGGCAACTTTCCCGGCGATGGAGGTCTCATCGCTCGCCCAACCCTTTCGGCGACGAGATTGTGAGCCTCGGCATCCCTCAATCTTCCGAAAACGGTGGAGGCACGATCTCGATGGCGGTCCACTGCCCTAATGAAGGCTTCAAAGTCCGTCAGTCTGATTCGCAGCACATCATCGTGCTCGATTGTGTCGGAATCACCCCCCAGTCTAAGGGCAGAACACTTTGTAGCCTTCTCAATTTCTCCGATAAGAGGACGATACGCTTGCGGGAACGTCAAGCCATATCTGTAGATCACCCCCAGCCCCTTCGGCAGCCCTCCCAAGGCAGGCTCATTATCGCGCTCGGTATACACGACAGCATCCTCAGCATCCCAGGGCCAAACTGACGTGTCGATCTGGATCTCCCGTACCTGAGATGAGGCTGAATCACTCCCAACATCTGCGCCAAGGCGGGGGTATAGGTGCAACAGTTTTGAGCTCGCGACATACCGCGCCATCTTCACGCCGTCTCCGTCGTGTTCACCGTGGCGCGTTACGACAAGCCCGTCAGTGTTCTTCGAAACTTTCACGTGTCCCCATGAGGAGGGAAAGCGTTCGGGCTCCGGCATATGAAATCCTCCAAGGCGCGGCGGGTCTGCGTGAGAGTCGCAGTGTCATTGGGGCGTGGGTATGTCAAAGAAGTATCGGGCGTTCGCGACGACGGACTCCATGGGCATCAGGTCATAGTGCCGCGACTTGGCCGTCGAGACCCAAGGACCATAGGAATCCAACCGCAACAATGCGTCCGTCGCATGGTCGTTCGGACTGCACGTCAGGCAACGCTCGTGACACTAATGGCATGGGCCCTGACCTCGTCGAGAATAAGGACCATCCGATCGACGTCCTCGTCCTCGAAGAGGAAATCCGGGCCGGTCGGCGCATGATCGGTGAACGGCGCCTCGTAGAGTCGCCTGGCCTCCATGATTCCATTGACCGTGAGCTGCTCCACGATCAGTTCGACGAATCGAATGCGTGTGACGGTCATGGTGGAGTCAGCAAGGAAGTCTGAGAACGCCTCGCTCGCTGCTTCACGATCCAACCCAACCAGTCCACGAATGAACAGGCCCAGTCCCTGGGACTCCTCGCGTGCGCGAGCGATGTCCTCAGGTCCGCCAGCTCCTGATGAAGCGAGCAGCTCCTCAAGGGCCGAAAGGTCGGTCTCAGTGAGCTGCCTGTTGCGACGCACTTTCTCGAGGGCGACGTTGTCCCCGTGCTCCAGAAGGAACGCGCGCGCCTTGGCCTTGAAGCGCTCCCAGTTCGTCCCGACCGCAACCCCCGGCAGAACGACAACTGAAGAGTCACCGATTTCGTCCTCGAAGTTCGTGTAGACGATGGCGCGCTTGGTCTTCTCGAGCAACCGGACGAGCCCACGGATGCGGCGACGGGCCAGCTCAAGCATCGGCAAGGTGACGTCGACCCACCACTCGTCCTCCGAGACCTCCGCCAAGAGGCCTTGTTGTTCGGCGATAGCAGGGATCGCTGTCTGGTCGAGTAGCCCCGATGCGATCTGCTGCACCTGCCGTCGCAGGCGATCCAAAGTGAGCGCGTCGCCGTCGAGGCGGGCAAGTTGGATCTTGAGCATCACCAGGTCGAAGCGCTTGGCGTCCTCGTCGTTGTCACGCACCGACGAAGGCAGTCCGGCGAGGTGTTGCGCAACTTCACCGGCCTCTTGGGGGGACAAGACAGCCCAGCGCTCCCACGTGGCATACGTCTGCACCCATTCGCGCTCAGGGCGCACGATGAAGTTGTCCAGGTTCATCCCGGCCACGATCTCGTGGAGGTGTGTCGCCGTGTCCTTCCGCAACTCCGCGACCGCACCCTCAGAGTCGTCCGCATCCAACGCGGCAAGGAGCCCAAGGCGAGCCTCAAACAGCCTCTGGCCCAACGACTTCTGCAATGACCCCTCGGATCCAGCACCGGGCTGGTTGAAGTACTCAAGGTTCATGCAGAAGTCGAAGACGTAGAAGTTCTTCTTGTCATCGCCCGGCCCGTAGAGGTCCGGTGACAGTCGCGTCCCGCGTCCGATCATCTGCCAGAACTTCGAGACGGACCGGACCAACTTGAAGAAGACGAGGTTGACGACCTCGGGGACGTCAATGCCGGTGTCGAGCATGTCGACACTGATCGCGATGTGCGGCGCCTTCTCCTTGCTGGAGAAATCGTCTATGAGCGACTGTGCGTACTCGGTCTTGTACGTCACTACTCGCGCGAAGTCCCCCGCGAACTCTGGGTATGCCGTGTCGAACCGTTCGCGGATGAACTCGGCGTGGGCGTTGTTCTTCGCGAAGATGATCGTCTTGCCCAGCCGGTCCCCGCCAGCGACCTTGTGGCCGTGTTCCATCAGATGCTTGAGCGCCTTGTCGACGGTGTCCTCGTTGAAGAGCCACTTGTTGAGCTCCTCTGGGTTGACATCGGTGGGCACGACGTCGTCCTCGCCCCACTCCAACGAGTCCCACTCCTCCTTTTCGTCGTCGGAGAGCTCGCCGTAGTGGATGCCGGTTCGCATGAACCTCAGCGGGACGGACACTCCGACGGGCGGCACAAGGTAGCCCTCGGCGACGGCCTCATCCAAGCTATAGGCGTCGGTCGGGACCCCATCTTCAAGATGGAAGAGCGAGTAGGTGTTGCGGTCGATCTCGTCCTTGGGTGTGGCCGTGAGCCCCACGAGCATCGCGTCGAACCAGTCGAAGATCGCGCCGTACTTCGCGTAGACCGAGCGGTGGGCCTCATCAATCACGATGAGGTCGAAGTAGCCAGGACCGAACTGGCGTCCCCCGTTCTTGTCGGTGTCGTTGATCAGGCCCATCATCGTGGGGTATGTCGCCACGAACACGCGGCCGTTCGCGTCCTTCTCGGTAATCAGGTTGACCGTCGAAGCCGAGGGCAGGTGGGTCTTGAATGCACCGACCGCCTGGTTCACGAGAGCCACGCGATCCGCAAGGAAGAGAACGCGTTTGGCCCAGCCCTGCTTCATGAGCTGATCGACAAGCGCGATGACGGTGCGGGTCTTGCCAGATCCTGTGGCCATGACGAGCAGGGCCTCACGGCGCTTAGCTTCGAACGCCTCGCCCACCGACCGGATCGCCCGCGCCTGGTAATGCCGCTCCACGATGGACTTGTCGATCACCGCGCTCTCGAGTGGCAGCCGTGTCTGGCGGCGCTGGACCATGAGTTCGAGCTCGTTCTTGGTGAGGAAGCCCGATATCTTCCGTGGGGGATAGCCAGCCGCGTCATCCCAGATCCAGCGGTCGTACCCATTGGTGCACATGATCACCGGGCGGCGGCCTGTCATGGACTCGAGACAATCGGCATAGAGCTTCGCCTGCTGCTGCCCGACCATGGCCTCACGCATGGTGCGCTTGGCCTCGACAATGGCGAGCGGCAATCCGTCGTCGCCCCAGAGGACGTAGTCGACAAACCCCTTGCCCTGCGCGTTCGGCATGCCCGAGACGGGATACTCGCGCTCCCGCTCCTGACTCAGGTCCCATCCCGCCTCGCGGAGGTCCTGGTCGATGAATTGGACCCGAGTCTCGGCCTCGGAGACATCGGTCGTGAGAGCCTTCGGCGTCTTCGCTGCCTGAGCAGCGGCTACTGCCGCGCGGGCCTCGTCAAGCTCTGCCTGCAGGGAAGCGTTACTCGCCTTGGCGTCTGCGAGCGCTGCATCCTTGGCCTCGAAGGCCGCGAGCAGTCGAGTGAGTTCGGTCGGTGACAGCGGTGGCTGGCTTCCGGCGTCGGCCGGTGATGGGATGAGCGACGGGTCGTAGTCTTTCGACGTTGGCACATCGTCCGGGGCCGTCGAATACGTGTATGCCGCCCACTTGAGGATGTCGTGCAATTGCCGGAGAACGTTGAGCGCCGTTTGAGGCGTGATATCCCGGCTCTCATGAACAGCGACGTTGCCGGTCTTGCGAATGAGGTTGGCCCGGGTGGCGATGTCGGGGCCGACGACAGCGCGGAAGCCACTGTCACCCAGGCGGGCAGCAAGGTCCGACTTATAGGGAACGGTCAGCCGCTCCAGGTCATAGATGCGGATGACGACTTGCTCCACGACGCGTCGCGCGTAGAAAACGCATGAGCGGGCATCCGTGCTTCCGTAGGCCTCAGCGCGGACCGCGTCGCCGCGTGTCTCACCCCAGGATTCAGGTACGAAGTCGAAGTTGGTCGCCACGACCAGATCAGTCCTCGTCCATGGGGAAGTGTTTGGCAAGGCGATCGAGGGTGAACTCCTGACGGAGTTTGCAGGCGCTGTTCTGGTTCGCGAACATGCCCTTCTCCCAGTACGCCTGCTCCATTGGGAGCGCAGTGAACCACCGAACCGGCACAACCCACTCGGTCTCCTCGTCGGTCTCGGTTGCCCCGCCATGCTGGTAGGTCCCGACCAGCGACTGACTCACCAGAGCGACATCGACGCCATCCACTGTCACTTGGGCAGTGTCGAAGCGCTGCGCCGGACCGGTTGTCTCACCGACAGCGACGTAGCCCCGCTGGGGTATGCACACGTTGACCCGAGCGCCGACGGGCAGTTCGCGCAGGGTGCGTGAGTACCACGCCCCACCTCCAGCTGAGACGAAGCCGTACTTCCGGCCGTCTTCCCACTTACGTCCGCCGGTGTAGGCGCCGAAGGAAACGAACCAGTCCCGCTCGTTCCACTCGGCGCGCTTCCCCCTCTTCGTCTTTGTGGGTCCAGTCGCACTCCCTGAGGACTCGTAGTCCCGGGCCAGCCACGTCCGCGCCAGATAACGCCGACCCTCGTCCTCCAAAAAGGAGAAGAACACCGCGTTGATGGGAACGCCGAAGTCCCGTAGGTAGGTCACGATGCGCTCAGAGCTCGAGTCGAGGTCTGTCGCGATGACTGTGAGTTGAAGATCTGCGTTCAGCTCGTCCGGTGCGGACTCGTTGAACGTGTCCTCGAACGCGCTCTCGAACGGCACCTGCAGATGCTCATTCGCGATCTCGATGACGGACTCGCGGTCGAGGGTGGACACCCACGAGCCGTAGTCGAGGACCTGAGCAACGACGTCCCGAGGAGTCTTGTCCCGCTTGAGTTCGAGGACGTGAAGGTTCCCGTCCGCGTCCATGGCAAGGAGGTCGATGTACTTGCCGTGAGGTGTGCGGACCTGCCGCCCAATGACAAGAAGGCGCTCGCCCAGCAGCGACGCGTCGCGTACAAGGAAGTCCTCTAGCGTCGCCTCCGACGGCATCGTCGACACGCTGAGCTGACGCGGAGCATCACCGTCGATCCTCCAGATCCCCATTTCCACCGGCATGCTTCACAGCCTGCCTGAGAAAGCACGCGCGCGCAGGGCGTTGACAAGCTCCTCTATGCCCGCCGCGCTGTGTCTGGCTGCCGATAGTTGGGCCTCTACCTTCGAGACTGTTTCCTCGAACTCTCTCTGCTTGGCGAGAGGCGGTACCGAAATTTGCAGGTTGAGCAATCGCGCCTTGGAAATATTGGACATTGATGCGGCGGATCCTGACGCGAGTCGCCGCACAGCGGACCGGGTCCGCGGGGCCATCAAGGCTCTCTGCAGGTACGTTCCGGTGACGACCTTAGGGTCAAAGTTGAGACGGAAGACGAGATCCGGAAGCAGAAGCCGCTCCGGGGTCTCGTGGACGAGTGCAACAGCGCCCACCAACTCTGGAGTGTTTTTCCTTGTCATGAGCACGTCTCCCGGGTCGACAAGCCGATCTGTCGCTAACACATTTCCCAAAAATGCCTTGTTCTCGCTTGGTCGATACTCGCCATAAGTAACGGCTCCGAGTTTCAGGACACCGTATTCGTCCCCAATGCGAGGACGCGGTTCACAGACCGGACTGCGCCCATTCTCGATGGAGACAAGGATTTCCCTGAGCGGCACCTGACTTGCTGGCTCCGAAGCACTTTCCCCAAAGTGCCTAACGAAGGCAGCCATCCCGAGGGCCCCGAGCGCATTCACCGATTTCAGGCGCAAGTCACGAAGGTGCTGAGCGCTGTCCAAGATGTCTGCGATGCGGCACTGCTCATCGATCGGCGGCAACAGCACGTCTAGGGACTCCACGACGTCACGTGTAACTCCCTGGATAGTCGCACCGCGTGCTCGACTCTTGAAGTACGCGCCCTTGGCTCGGATCAGTTGCACGAGATACCGCTTGTCAAGGCGGTCCGGATCTGGAGAAATTGCCGTGATGTCTTGGCTGAAACACAGTGGACGATCGGCCACAGCAACTTTTCCTACGCTGGTTCGCGTCACGAGTAGGATCGTCCCGGCCGGGACAGGGGACGTTGCTGATGACCGTATGGCGTCATTGGTGATGTACGAGCGGGGATTGATGTCACCGGTTAGGGAGATGTCTGCGCCCGTGATCCACGCTTGATCCCCCTCGTAATAGCCAGGAACCTTCCTGGATGGGGTCCCACCTGATTGAAATCGAGCGAGCTCACCCAAAGGCACCGTGCGAGTCGTCACTTGAGCATCGCCTTCAGACCAGCCAAGCCTTGCTGGATCTCCGCCTCCAGTTTCTCGAGGTCCACGATGATGTCGCGAGGGTCCCGATGCTCGACATCCTCGTGGACGATCTCCTTGTAGCGGTTCAGGGACAAGTCGTAGCCGTGGGCGACGATGTCCTCCTTTGTCACCGCGAACGATTGGGCGGTTCGGGCGCGGCCTCGCTCAGACTCGGACTCCCTTGCCTGCCAACGCTTCACGACGTCAGGCAAGTTGTTCTTAAGGTGCTCCTCGTCGGAAAGGGGAGCGGACGGCATACAGCCGAGTTTGTCTTCCGGCAGCAGGAACGAGCGTTTGTCGTCGAGACTCTGACCGTCCGCCTGGACGTCGTAGAACCAGACGTCGTCCGTACCACCCGAGTCTGTGCGGGTGAAGAAGAGGATCGCGGTGGATACACCTGCATACGGCCGGAACACACCCGAGGGAAGCTTCACGACACCATCCAGCTTCTGCTCCTCGACGAGGCGCTGGCGGAGGGTCTTGTGCGCGGTACTTGACCCGAAGAGGACGCCGTCGGGAACGATGACGGCTGCTCGACCGCCGGGCTTGAGGAGGCGAAGGAAGAGGGCAAGGAAGAGGAGCTCTGTCTTCTTCGTCTTCACGTCCTTGCGGAGGTCATCGTCCATCGACTCGTAGTCGAGGCTGCCTGCGAACGGGGGATTTGCGAGCACGAGCGTGAACATCCCATCGGGGTCCTCAATACCGTCGGCCAGCGAGTCGCGGTAGCGGATGTCGGGGGCCTCGATGCCGTGGAGCAACATGTTCATGCTGCCGATGCGGAGCATGGCGCTGTCGAAGTCGTAGCCGTGGAACATCGAGTTGTTGAAGTGCTGGCGCTGGGTGGCGTCGGTCATGACGCTCGGGTGGGTCTTGCGAAGGTGCTCGGACGCGGCCACCAAGAAGCCGGCCGTGCCACATGCCGGATCGCAGATCTCGTCGTCCGGCTTGGGCGCCGTCATCGCCACCATGAGCTGGATGATGTGCCGCGGTGTGCGGAACTGGCCATTCTGGCCAGCGGTGGCGATCTTGCTGAGCATGTACTCGTAGAGGTCGCCGTTGGTGTCGCGGTCGTGCATGGGTACGTCGTCGAGCAGGTCGACGACCTTGCTGAGCAGGGCCGGCCCGGGGATGGTGAAGCGGACGTCGCGCATGTGGTCGGAGTAGGTCGAGCCCTCGCCGCCGAGTTCGCGAAGGAAAGGGAAGACCTCGTCGCCGACGACCTTGAACATCACGGCTGAGTCGTCGTTCTTGAAACGCGACCAGCGCAGGTGCTCCTGGCCCGGGAGGAACGTCGGGTTGGTGACCGGCTCCTTGAGGCGGCGGGCCTTGTTTTCCTGGAGGGTCTGGAGATCGTCGAGACGCCGGATGAACAGCAGGTAGGTGATCTGCTCGATGACCTCGATCGGGTTGCTGATTCCCCCGGACCAGAAGGCATCCCACACACGGTCAATCTTGCTCTTCAGGTCTCCAGTGATCACGCTTGGCAGGCTACCCATGGCGGGTCCTCCTCGCTGACGCAGGGAGGAATCGTCAACGGGATCAGACTCGAGAGGGCGAGCTACCGATCCGCCGGCTTCAGCTCGCGCGGCCGCAGTACGATTCCTCACCTCCGGCCCCGATCGGCGCCCCAGCCCGAAGCATCTCGCGCCCTCGACTTCATTGGAAATCACAGAGTCTCTGGCTTGTCGGCAAGTGAGGAGAACACTCAGGGTCGACTTCACGAAGTCGGACCAAATAGGGGTTCTCTGTCAATGAATTAGGCAGGCGAACGTTCAGGATGCTCTCGGCTTCTGATAACTGTGCAGACCTCAGCCCTTCGGCACCTTCGAAGGTGGAGAAACGAAGGTTGGCATCCCTGAAGGTCGCCCCATCGAGGCGGCTGTGGCTGAACCAAGTTCGACAGAGGAGCGCACCGTCGAACCGAACGTTTCGAAAGTCAAGGTCCTGCAGGCTGGCGTATGAGAGGTTTACCCGACTGAGGTCAATGGACTCCGTGAGGTCCCCTCGGGTTTCACCGATCGCCTGTAACGCGAGCGTCGCTTCACTAGGAAACGGCGCGGGTGGAGGCTTCATGCAATACGCGAATGAATTAATGCCGGGGTGCTTCGGCGAGTGGTCACGAATGAAAATGACTAGCGAGTCGATAATCGCGGCCCGGACCGCTGCCGTTGTCTCCGGATCTAGCATTGCTATTCGAAGGCGCGATATCGACGCCGTCCGGTGCCCGGCCACAGGACTGCCTAGGCCGGAGAGCGAGTCGTCGATCCCGACACTTGTGGAAGATCTTGGCACGTTGACCGACGGGGAAACGACGCCACTAGCGGGCGCAGTGGGGGTGACTCCGTTGCTATCGCGCATCGACAGTGGCACGACCACGCCGCTCAGGAGGGCGATGACGAGCCCAACCAGACTGACCGCAATCGGAGCCAGCACCTTCCAATGCTCGATTCCGAAAGCCTTCACAACCTCCGAACGAGGTCGAGTCGGATCTGGGCGCCCCTTCGTTGGGACGCGTCGTCTGGTTCTCCCGACGATATCTGACCCCCTCACAAGGGCTAGCTGCGTGCAATCAATCTACCCAAGGAGACAGCATTTTATGAGAGGACTGTCGACTCATGCCCTGCCCTGACGAAATGGGACCTTGCCTGAAACAACAAGATCCGCGGGCCAACTTGCACAGCCACAAGTGAAGCTCGTTTGCGCGGACGGGACCTTACGGGCGGCGCCGAGGACGCCCGTCCTCAACTGCCAGTTTTCGCAATCAACTGGGAGTTGCTTCAGCGCTTTCCCGAACTTCCGATCGGGGTCGGGTGCAAGCTCGATTGGCGGCGAGTCGTCGGGTTCGTGGCTGTCAACTGTCGAGCACCTCGAGGGTCACGTTCACGATGTCGCCCTCTGCGATGCCTTCGGCCGAACGGACTGCCTTCTTCACTGGCAGGACGTAGGTGCCCAGCTTCGAGTCAGGGAACACCGACGTCGACCACGTCGTCCCACCGACGGTCACGCGTACCCGCACGGACCCGAATCCCCTTGCGACGCGCGGGATTTCGGCGATCTCGTCGGCCGCATCAATGGGCAGGGTGACGAAGTAGAACCCGCCCTGGGCACTCCACTCCCACAGCGGGGCCGCAAACTGGAAGCGCATCCTCGGATGCTACGCACCGGCACCGACCGCCCCCGGTCGTCCCAGGATTCCTCCACCACAGCCCAAGCACAGGATTCACAAAGCGAAGGCGCAGCCCGATCCGGCACAGTGCTTCCAGTCAGCGCGAACCAGCCGTGAAGGAAGCCCACATGAGTCACAGTCCAGATCCGCAGCAGACCGCGAGCGGGCCGGCATACGAAGGTCGTCTTCTCAGTCGTCCGGAGGACGAGGTCGTGGACCAGGGCGCGGCGTTCGACGCGCGAACCCTCTTCTCCCGCCGTCGCATGCTGAGTGTCTTGGGGATCGGTGCGGGGACGGTGGCCCTCGCGGCCTGCGGCGCCGACGGCACGTCCACCACAACGGGCACGAGCTCGACTTCAGGCGCCGCCGCGACCAGCACCGGTGAGATCCCCGAGGAGACCAACGGCCCGTACCCCGCCGACGGCACCCAGGACCTCAACATCCTCGAGCAGTCCGGCATCGAACGGCAGGACATTCGCTCCAGCCTCGACGGCGGCACCACCGCGGAAGGTGTGGCGCTGACGATGGCGTTCGTCGTCACGGACATGGCCAAGGGCAAGCCCTTCGAGAACGCCGCCGTCTACGCGTGGCAGTGCGACGGCAGGGGCCAGTACTCCATGTACACCCAGGGCGTCGAGAACGAGACGTTCCTGCGCGGCGTCCAGGTCGCCGATGCCGACGGCAAGGTGAGCTTCACGACGATCGTGCCCGGCTGCTACACCGGCCGCTGGCCGCACATCCACTTCGAGGTCTACCCGGACCTCGCGTCGGCCACCAATGTCGACAACGTCATCGCGACCTCGCAGGTCGCCTTCCCCATCGACATGCTCACGCCGATCTTCGAGCGCGCCGAATACGAAGGCTCCACCAAGAACCTCACCGCCATCGGCTCCGTCGACAAGGACATGATCTTCGCCGACAGCATCGACCTGCAGACGCCGACGATCACCGGCGACATCGACGCCGGCTACACCGCAACGCTTGCCGTCAAGGTCGACACAACCACCGAACCCGGCAGCGGCGGCGGCATGGGCGGCGGCGGCCAGCCTCCCTCGGGTGGCCAGCCCCCGTCCGGTGGTCAGCCCCCGCCGGCGCCGAGCTGACCGGGCCGGCCGAGAGGCGCCGCAACGGCGGATCCCTTGACGGTGCGTGTTTCGTAAACTAGCCTGTTTCCTATTATGGTAAACAATCGATTGCAGGAGATAGGGGTGCTTCGAGCCGCAGTCGAGCAGTTGCGCCGCTCCCTTCCACCTGCATGGAGAGTCCTGGTGGAGCGGCCACGTCAACCTCTCGCACCCCCCGACGCCGTCCTGCGATTGGTCGGCCCTGGCGGAGGCACCGTCAGGGTCGCCGCCGCCGTGAAGGTCTGGCCGACGGCACCGAGCTCGGCAGTGCGCGGCGTCCTGGAGCCCTTAGCCCGGCGGAGCCCGCTCCCCGTCATCCTTGTCACCGACTACCTCAACCGCCCCCTTCGCGACGTGTGTGACGACCTCGGGGTCGGCTATGTCGACACGACCGGGTGGGTGTCGCTCTCCCTTGCCGAACCCCTGGTCGCGCTCCGAACCACCGGAGCCGACCGTCGCCCCGGCCCGGTGCGCCAGGGCAACGTCCGACGCCTCGGCGGGTCCGCCACCGGACGGATCATCATGGAACTCATCGAGCGGGGGGAAGACGTCGGCGTGAGAGAACTCGCCTCGGCCGCAGGGGTGTCACCCGGCGCGGTATCCAAGGTCCTGCCGGCACTCGCGGACGCGGGCGCTGTGGACCGAACCGCCAGCGGGGGAGTCACGTCGGTCAATCGTCGAGCACTCCTCGAACTGTGGAGCAGGGACTACGCGTTCGCCTCGGCGACTCGAACTGAGCTGCACCTCCTGTACCCGCGAGGCGTTCCACAGCTGCTCGATCGTCTCCAAGGCGCAGACTCCGTGGTTCTCACTGGTGCCGCTGCTGCCCCCGCGTTCCTCCCACGTGGAATCGTGCCGGTGGCCCCGACCACCAAGGTTTCGGCCTACGTGCCGTCAGCCGCCGCGGTGGCTGAGGAACTCGGCGCACTCCCCGTGGATGCCGCTGTGTCGAACCTCGTGCTTCTCGAGCCCAAGGATCTGGCGACGCTCGAGCCGGCCGGTCACACGCCCGAAGGACTGCCGACAGTCGGCCTCGGCAGAGTCCTCATCGACCTCATGACCGCGGCCGGGCGTGAAAGCCTCGTCGCCGACCAGTTGATGGACAGCCTGGAGTGGTCATGAGGCCAGCACCACGCCGGAACTCAAAGCGGGGGTGAGTACCGATGGGTTATCGACCCCTCAGGACCACCTGCCGAGGCCCCCAGCCAACCAGCCGGCATACCGTCGCCCGCCCTACGCGGGGCGAGCCGACGACGGTAGGTGTCTGGTCTACTTCGCGTCGCGAAGATAGACCCTCGCGTCGTAGAGCTGGGCCGACGTCATGGGCGGCTCGGAAATCGGATGTGCCCGCTCTGCCGGTACGCGTCGAGCATGAGGTGGAGGTTGCGTCGCCCAGGCGTCCGGCACAACGGCGCAGCTTCGACCTCGCTCTCGGCGCCGAGGTCGTCCGAGCCGACCACAACACCACGGTGAGTATGCCGCCCGCTCGAGCGGGCGTCATACTCACCGTTTGTTCTGTGGCTGAGTTTCACCGACGAGTGAGGCCCCGTGGCTCGAGGCCCTGCAATCATCGGCCTGGAACAGCGGCAATCATCCGGTTGGAGTACTTGCAATCATCCGGCTAGAACCCCGGAACGGGGCCGACCCTGGTGACCGACGACGGGACAGTCACGGCACAATGCACTCGCCCCCTGACCGAGAAAAGGCACCCGTGAGCACGCTGGCCGACGCCGTCCTCCCGTGGATCAGGACCCAGGCCGACCTCCACTATCGCGCCGCGAACGCCCA
The DNA here is from genome assembly GCF_042666395.1 of Knoellia pratensis. Lineage (NCBI taxonomy): Bacteria > Bacillati > Actinomycetota > Actinomycetes > Micrococcales > Intrasporangiaceae > Knoellia > Knoellia pratensis. Next base: position 346,928 of record NZ_JBHTDJ010000001.1, read on the forward strand.
TGGACGCGACATGCACGAGGCAATCGACCACCTCGAGGCCGCGATTCCGTCGGGGGACCCGGCCGAGGTGCACGCAGTGACGCACAAGGCCCTGGCGAGCTCCCTCAAGGTCATCGCCCGAGCCGACGACTCCAGCGGCATCATCGGCGACGCCTGCCGTCGCCTGCTCGAGCTCCACCCACGCACCGCCGCGGCTGCACAGGTGCCACCAGGCAAGCTCGTCGACTGGATGATGAAGTTCCAGTTCGGCGAGGGTGAGGTCGACTACTTCGAGCTCGATCCCGTCGCCTACGCCCCAGCACTCGGAGACATCGGAATGGCGACCTATCGGGCCCGCTTGTCCGAGGTCGAAGTCGGTCTCGGGGAACGACCTTCACCCGATGCCCGGTGGACCTCGAGCCACAGCCACGAGTGGTTCACCCTCGAGTGGAACGCGCAGCGCCTGGCCGTGCTCGACCACGACATCGACGCGATCACCCGCACCCATGCCAGGGACCGCAAGGTCGCCGCCTGGTTCGAGGACACGGCCAAGGCGTTCGAGGAGGTCGGCGAGATCGACCTCGCCATCGACTGGGCGAAGCAGGCCACCGAGTTCCCGGGTGGTGGACATCAGTCCCTCAAGGCAGCCGAGTACTGGTGTCGGCTGCTCGAGGAGCACCGACCCGACGACATGCTCGCCGCTCGCCTGAACGTCTTCCGTCGTTGGCCGACCTCGAGGTCAGCGGCCCAGTTGCATTCAGCCGCCGGTGCGAGCTGGCCCGAGCACCGTGACGAGGTTCTTGACGACCTGTCGACCCGACCGGACCAGGCAGTGGGCTTCGCCCTCTCCACGCTCAAGGATCCGAGGTTCGCCTGGGAACTGGCTCACTCACTCGACCTCGAGAGCGACCACACGTGGAGCGAGCTGGCCAAGGCCTACGAGAAGGTGGACCCGATCGCCGTCCTGCCCGTGCACCATCGCCTCGTCGAGACTGAGCTCGTCACCGCTGGCGCGGAGAACTATCGTCGCGCGGCCCGCGGGCTGGCGACCATGCGCAAGCTCGCGTCCGCCTCGCCCCACGCGCACACGGTGGACGAGTTCATCAGTGCCCTGCGCGAGGTCCACCGCCGGCGGCCCCGGCTGCAGCAGGAGTTCGATCGCGCCCGGCTTCCCTGAGCCATCCGGAAAGGGCAGCGAAGTTACTGGGCTGCTGCCCGGCTCACGACCTCACTCCATGAACTCTCGAAAATACAAGTGCTCCGCATCTTGTGGAACTCGACCAATACCGAGAAATCGCCACGAAGCAGCTCGCCGACCGGACCCCGGACGCAGCGCAGAGCCTCAGACTGAGGCCGACGTGATGCTGCTGGCGCGTGCCCGGATCCAGGCAGCCCTCGTGGGTGCGTCGTAACTCACTTCGCTTTCGTCCTAGGCAAGGGCATCCCGCCTCCTCGATAGTAGGGGGAGGCATACCCCCGCAGCCGGAGGCGGATTCGGCACGGTCGGACGGGCCACGCTCGACGGGCCGGAGCTCCACGGCGAGTCCAAGAGCGGAAGGGCACGGCGATGAGACGCATCGGATGGATCGTGGCGGTGGGCGTGGCCGCACTGGTGGGCGGCTGCGGTGCGGCCGAGGACCCGGCCACGAGCCCGTCCCAGTCCCAGTCCCAGTCCCCGGCGACGAGCCCGGCAGCACCTCCGCTGTCCCTCGTGGCCATCGGTGACTCGATCCCCTACAACAGCAAGGACGACTGTCCCGACTGCACGGCCTTCGTCTACCAGTACGGCGACGCGTTGGCCGAGGCGACCGGGCGCAAGGTGGAGCCGAACAACCTCTCCGACCACACCGGGCTCACGCTTCCTCGGCTGCTGGACAACCTCGACTCCCTCGCCAAGGACCTGGCAACGGCCGACGCGATCATCGTGGGGATCGCCCACAACAGCATCGAGCTCGGTGCGGACACGCCCTGCGGCTCAGCGATCGACCCGGCCACCGGTGTCGTGAGCGACTGGTCGAAGGTCGACCAGGCGTGCGCCACGCGGTCGGCGGCGGCCTCCCGCCCCCGCTTCGACGAGCTGTTCGCCAAGGTCGCGGCCCAGCGCGCTGGCAAACCCACCATCCTCATCGCCCTCAACAAGTACAACGACTGGGTCGGCTCGGACACCCTCAACCTCAGCCCGGACCAGGCGAAGCGGACGGTGGCGATCCACGACGCGTGGAACGCCATGATCTGCGACTCGGCCAAGGCCAACAAGTTCAGCTGCGCCGACATCTACCACGCGTTCAACGGCCCGACCGGTGAGAAGCCCAGCGGCGACCTGCTCGCCGACGACTACACCCACCCGTCCCAGAAGGGCAACGACGAGATCGCCAGAGTCCTCGTCGACCTCGGCTTCGCGCCCCTGGGATAGAACTCAAAAAATTCGGTGAGTATGCCGCCCGCTCGAGCGGGCGGCATACTCACCGTTTGTTCGTGGTCGCGGAAGTCAGGCGAGGGCGGAGACCTCGTCGTCGCTCGACGGGCGGAGCACGATCCGGGTCCACGAGCCCACGTAGATCCGGTCGTCCGCGTCGACCTCGCGCTTCTGCCCGGTCGGGATCGACGTCGTGGGGAGGTCGCCGACCGAGTCGCCGATGTAGGTGCCGTTGGACGAGGCGAGGTCCTCGACCCACCAGCGGGTGCCGTCGGTCGTCAGCTGGGCGTGACGCCGGCTGACGCCGTTGTCGACACCACAGTCGATGTCGGGGTGGATGCCGCGGCTGTTCGACACACGGCCAATGAGAAGCGAGGTGTTGCGCAGAGCAAAGACCGCCGGCGGACCCTGGCTCGGCAGCGGGTCCGAGCTCCCCTGAGCGGTGTACCAAGCGGGGTCGATCCAGAGCTCAGCCACCCACGGCGTGGCAAGGTCCTTGGAAGTGTTGGCCGGTGCCTCAACCGGAGAGGTAGCCGCGGCGCCGCTGTCCGCGCCACGCGGGAGGGTGCCGGTCGTGTGGTCGTAGCCGCAGACCTCACAGAACAACGCGTCGGGTGAGTTGGGTTGTCCGCAGTGGGGGCACGGCCGTGTTGTCGACTCCGGTTCCGGCGCGTCGGCCGGGGTGCCCGAAGCGGCGGAAGAGTCAGCAGCCGAACCAGCCCCGCCGCCCGCGCCCTCCGCAGCCAGGGGGTGAACGCCGGTCGGGGCGCCGTCCGCATTCATGGCCGCCCCGCAGGTGTCGCAGTAGTCGGTGGCCGCGGAGTCGTGGCCGTTGGGGCAGGTCGTCATTTGCGGACCCGGGTGGTCTTCGTCGACGCGGTGTCCAGGGCCATCTCGTCGGCCCTCTCGACGGCCTTCTTGAGCTGGACCGTGCCGGCGTCGGCGTCCTCGATGTCGACGACCTTGCGCAGCTTGGCGGTCGCCTCGTCGTTGCCGGTCTCGGCGGCCAGCTGCACTGCGCGACCGAGCTTGGTCGTCGCGGTCTCCTCGTCGCCGACGGCCTTGGCGGCCAAGCCCTCCTGGATCACCTGGGCGAGCTCGGCCTGGCCTGTGTAATGGGCGACCTGCTGGTCGATCCGGGTGGTCAGCGCGGAGTCGTCGGACCACTTGGCCTTGACCAGGCCCTGCGCCTTGACCTCGCCACCCGCGAACACCTGGACCCGGGCGGCCAGCTGCTCCTGGCCGATCGCCTTGGCTGCCAGCCGGATCGCCACGTGGTAGTCGCGCGACTCGTCGGACCACGCGCCAGTCGGGTATCCACCAGTCAGGTCGTTGACGACCGAACGGCGGCCGGTGAGGTCGTCGACCGTGGGCGAGACCTGCTTGACGAAGACGACCTGTGAGCCCTGCGGAGCCCAGACCCGCAGCTCTGCGTCGGCGACCCCACGCGACATCGACGTGCGCATGATCGCCTGGAACTCGGCCCGCAGTTGGCCGGGCGCCGGGATGATGTCGATGGTGCCGAGCAAGGCCTGCGCGATCGGCCTGATGTCCGCCACCCTCCAGTCGACGCCGATGCCTCGGCAGTCGCACTGGTAGTGGCCGGTGGCCCGGTCGATGGCCGCCTGGAGCACGCCAGCTTCCTCGTTGTTCTCACCGTCGGTGAGCAGGATCGCGTGGCGTTGCTGCACTTCGGGCACCGAGGCGAAGAGGATCCCGGCCAGGTCGAGCCAGGTGCTGATGACGGTCCCGCCACCAGCTGTCAGCTGCGCCACCGCCGCGGACGCCTGAGCGCGCGAGCTCGCCGACATCGCGACCATCCCGGGCCCGCTCGACACGTTCGGGTGGACGAGGAAGGCGGCGCCGTTGCCGGAGACGACGGCGAAGTAGGTGCCGTCGACGATCTCGGCCAGCGCGGCCGTCGCCGCCTGCTTGGCAGCCTCCATCGACTCCACGCCCATCGACCCCGACGTGTCGATGATGATGATCTCGCCAGCCGCTGCCGAGCCACCCTGACCGGCCTGGCCGGCCCCCGAGCACGTGACGGAGACGATCGCGTTGACATCGGTGCCTCCGTCCGGGAGGAACTCGTTCTGGAAGACCGCCGCCGTGAACTCAGCCATGAATCTGCCTTTCGTCGTTCGTGACATTCTCCACCACTGGCACGGGGCCGACCCGGGCCAGCGTGACGGTGATGTTGTCCTGACCGCCTTGTTCATTGGCCCAGGCAACCAGTGCCGAGGCGAGGGCGAGCGGCTCCGTCGTGCCTGCGGCCTCGATCTGAGCGCGCAGCGCCGCCGGCTCCGAGGCGTAGTTCCACAGGCCGTCCGAGCAGACGAGCAGCCAGCCGGGTTGGTCGACCGTCACGGTGACCACCCGAGGCACGACGTCGGGGCTGTCGGTGCCGAGCCACTTGGTGATTGCGTGGGCCTGCGGGGAGGCTTCGGCCTCCTGCCGCGGGTGCCCGGCGTCGATGAGCATCTGGGCCATCGAGTCATCGGTCAGCAGCTGAGTCCCGCCGCCCGCATCGGGGAGCAGGTAGGCACGGGAGTCGCCGATGACGGCGCACCGCAGCGTCGGCCCATCGAGCAGGCCGACGACGAAGGTGCACGACGCGGGTCTCGGCGAGGACGGCTCGGTGTGCGCGATGACCGCGGTCTGGGCGGCGGCGGCCGCCGACGTGAACACCCGGGTGGCCGCGGCATCAGCACTGGCCGCACCACCGATGCCCTTGGGCAATGGCGGCCGAAGCACCTCGAGGGCAGCGCGCGCAGCCGCCAGCGAGGCAACGTCGGAGTCGTCGGAGTTCGAGACTCCGTCGCACACGACGAGGACGGCACGCCCGCCTTCAGCCGACTCGGCATACAGCGCCATCGCGTCCTCGTTGCGGTGATGCTTGATGCCGCGGTCGCACACCCCGGCGACCCATGGCGCCGGTGCCTCCTCGAAGTGGTCGCGCTCTGACGCAGCCTTGGAGCCGCAGACCGTGCAATATCCGTCGTCGCCGACCGGCGAGCCGCACTCGGCACAGCCACGCGGGCCAGCGACCGTGCGCGACGCAGCGGCGCTCGTGTTGCGGGCCGTCGGCGTGCTGATCGGGCTGAGATCGTCGAGGGGCGACTCGGGCCCGGCCTCGGCCGCATCCGAGACGCCGGCGACGCTGGCGCCGCACGCCTCGCAGAACTGGGCACCCGCCGCCAAGGTCGCACCGCACGACGGGCAGGCCGATCGAGCCGCCTGCGGAGGCGCCTGCGGAGGCGCCTGCGGAGGGTCGTGCGGAGGGTCGTTCGGAGTCGCCTCGTCGGGCGCCGGCACCTGGGTCACGTGCTCGTCCAGGGGCGCACGGTGTTGGCGCGGTCGACGAGGGCGATCCGTTCCTCGCGGGTGCGGGCTTCACGGGCGAGGGTCCGATAGCTGGCCTCGAGCGCGGTGCGCAGGGTCGCCTCCTGGGCGGCATACGGCCCGATGTTCAACGGTTGTGGCCCGTTCTCGCCGACGATGGCGATCGCCTTCTCCAGGATCCGGGCGGTGAGGCCCTCGCGCTCGACGGTGTCCAGCCGGACCCCGTCGACACTGGTCAGCGCCTCGCCCAGCCGGCCGAGGTCCTTGTCGGATCCAGCGAGGAGCACGTCGGCGCGCAGTCGACGGGCCTCGCCGTAGCCCCGGCTCGTCGACGGCACGAGGTCAAGGGCCCGGACAGCGCCATCGGTGTCGCCGGCCGCCGCGCGGAGCCGGGCGATCCCGAATGCCGCGGGGGCGACGTAGGCCGCATCGGTCTGGGCACACGTGCGATAGAGGCCTTCGGCGACGTCACCCTGACCGCCAGCCTCACAGGCGACGGCGAGCGCCAGCTTGGGTGCCAGCTCGCCGGGAACCTGTTGGTAAACGGCGCTGAACGAGGCCTGGGCATCCGCCCAGTCGGAGGACTGCAGCGACGCCAGGCCCTGGAGCCACAGCGCCCGCCAGTCCCACGGGTCGAGAGCGAGCAGCTGCCCCGCCTGCTCCTTGGTCGCCGAGCCGTTGCCGTCGAGGAGGTACTCGGCGCCGCGGGCGAGGTGGACCTCGGCCGTCGCCTCGGGGGCCTTGGCGAGGTCGGCGAGCCGCTCCGTGGGCCCACCGGGGGCCAAGCTGACCAGCCAGGCGTACTGGGCGTCGGTCGTGTCGGGGCGCAGGGACGGCAGCTGGTTCCAGTCGATGCGGGCCGTGGAGACCGCCGGGGTCGTGAAGCTCACCGAGGCGGCAGAGGTGGTGCTCGTGCCCACGGTGCGGGCGGCGACAACCTCGCGGAGCACCCCGAGAGCCTGGGATCGCAGCTCGTCGGCGGAGGCGAACCGGTCGGCCGGATCAGCGGCGCAGCACTTGGCGACGAGCCAGTAGAACGAGTCGTGGTCACTGAACACCGGCGTGGTCGCCGGGTCGGGCAGCTTCGACAGGTAGGTCGACTGATAGCCGCGGAACTCCATCGTGAGGACGACGAGCGTGCGGCCGATCGTGTACATGTCCGAGGCGATCGACGGCCCGGTCTCGGCGACCTCGGGGGCCTGGTAGCCGACCGTCCCGTAGATCGCCGACTCCTCGTCGTCGATCCGGCGCACACCGCCGAGGTCGATCAGCTTGACGGCGTCCCCGACCTGGATGAGGTTGTCCGGCTTGAAGTCGCAGTAGACGAGCCCGAGGTCGTGCAGGTACTGGAAGGCCGGAAGCACCTCAACGACATAGGCGAGGGCCTGGTCGACGGGGAACGGGTCGTAGGAGCCGTGGGAGCGCATCCGCTCCTTGAGCAGCCCCTTGAGCGACTCGCCCCCGACGTACTCCATGACGATGTAGCCGGCCTCGTCATGGGTGACGAAGTTGTAGATCTCGACGATGCTCGGGTGCTCGACCTGGGCGAGGAACCGCTGCTCCGCGATCGCCGCCGCCAGCGCGTCCTTGTCGCCGGAGTTGAGCAGGCCCTTGAGGACGACCCAGCGGTCGGAGACGTTGCGGTCGCGCGCCAGATAGATCCAGCCGAGCCCGCCGTGGGCGAGCGCGCCCGCGACGAGGTACTGGCCGGCGACGAGGTCGCCCGACTTGAGCTTGGGCGTGAAGCTGTATGCCGTGCCGCACTTGGGGCAGAAACCCTCCGGTCTCCCGGGCTGGCCGTCGATCGAACGGCCCACTGGCGCACCGCAGTTGGCGCAGCTGCGCTTGTCTTCGGGCACCGAAGGGTTGGTCTGCACGGCCTTGGCCGCGTCGACGGGAGGCGCCGGCGGGATCGTCGTGAGGCCCGCGCCGAGGCGGGCGGCGCGGGTCCGTGACGACCCGACCCGGCGGGTCGCCGTCGAGCCGGAGCCGACGCGACGGGAGCCGATCGCGGCCGACTGGATCCGGTGCGAGGTGGAGGCCGTCGAGGACGTGCCGGCGACACCCGCGGGTGCGGATCCCGCCTCGCTGGAGGAAGTTCCGCCCGGCGTGCCGCAGACGTCGCAGTACCCGTCGACGACGGTGCCCGAGCATCCGGGCTGGCCGCACCGAGAACCGTCGGACGCGTTGGACGCGTTGGGCGCCGCCGTGGCAACCGAGGCGGCCGCGGCCAGCTCGGACGGCGGCATCCCACAGACGTCGCAGTAGCCGTCGACGACGGTGCCCGAGCATCCGGGCTGCTCACACTTCACGAGGCGGTCCTCCCGGCACGCGTCGCCGGTGCGGACTGCCCGGCGAGATCGATCCACGCGAGATACGCACCCACGAGGTGCTCGACCACGGCGACCGGGGTGGGTCGCCGGTCGAGCAGGTCCTGCGCCAGCGCAGCGGCAGCCACGACGTCCGGCTGGGCGCCCACGCCGGTCGCCTCGGCCTTGACCTGGGCGGCCGCGAGCCGGTCGACGAGAGACGACCGGGCAGCCAGCGCCGCGGCATACCGCTGCTCGGCGATGTCCATGGCCTGACCGACGCGGGCAAGGCGTTGTCCGTATGCCGCGAGCGCACCCGGGTCTGTCGGTGCGGCACCGAGGAGGGAGACGTCGGGGACGGCGTTGCGCGGGGCCGGGAGAACGGTGGCGACTGCTTCGTCGGCCAACGCGGTGACATGCGCCTCGCGGGTCGTGAGGTCGGCACGGAGCCGCTCGAGCGCAGCGAACTGGTCACGAGCCTCGCGGCGTTGCACCCCACCGACGATGAGGTCCCGCTCAGTGCGGGAGGCGTCGTTCTCGAGCGGACCGAGCAGTCCGCCGATGTCGCCACCGCGCTCGAGCCGGACCCCGACGTCGGCGACACGGGTGGTCAGGGCATCGAGCTGGCGCTGGGCGGAGGGTCGGCTGGCGGGGGGTTCGAGGGCGACCTGGTCGTGCAACCGGTCGAGCTGGGCGCGCAACGAGCGAAGCCGACGTGCGCTCTCCTCGACCGCTGGGGCCAGGCCGAGCCGGGCCCGCAGCGCGCCGGCGAGGGCGTCGGAGAGGCGACACGCTTCTGGCACCGAGACCATGGCGCCGGCGGCGGTGGCCGCCGCACTGTCGAGCCGGCCCCAGATGAGCACGGCGATCCGGTCCAGGTCGCTGGCGTCGACGCGACCACCGGCGAACGCTGTCTCGATCTGGTCCCGGCGGTCGGCCACCGACTTCCACAGCGCCATCGAGAGGACCACGTCGCCGGAGACCTCGCCGTGCCGCGGCGACGTGAGCGCGGCCCTGTCGATGTCGTCGAGCTCGGCCCGACGCCCGACAACCCAGGCGTCGAGGTCGCCGAGGTAGGCCAGAACCCCTGCGGGAGTAGGTCGCTCAGCCAGTCCGCCCGGAGCGGTGGGCGCGAGGACGTCGCTCACGGTGTCGGCCGACCGTAGGACGGTGCCGGCTGCCCGGTGCCCTTGCCGAGCTCGGGCGCGAGCCAGGTGTCGTAGGACTTGGTCCAGTCGCCCGACGTGCGGTCGTTCTCGAGGACCGCGTTGACGAACTTGACCATGTCGACCTGGTCGGCCGGGATGCCGACGCCATAGGGCTCTGCGGTGAACGCCTTCTCGCTCAGCACCACGGCATACGGGTCCTGGGAGGCGAGCCCGGCGAGGACAGTGTCGTCACCCGTGATGGCCTCGACCTTGCCCTGCTGGAGGTTGACGAGACACTCGGTGTGGGTGGTCGCGGGGACGGGGATCGCCTTCGGCGCGAGCCGGACAAGGTTGGTCAGGCTCGAGGTGCCGGTCGGCGCGCAGACCTGCTTGCCGGCGAGCGAGGCCAGGCCGGTGATCGTCGAGCCCTTGCGGATGAGGATCTTCTGGCCCGCGCGGTAGTACTCGGCGGAGAACGCGATCGTCTTCCACCGGTCGCAGGTGATCGTCATGTTGCGGACGACGACGTCGACCTCCTTCTTCTCCAGGACGGGAAGTCGGTCGGCGGCGGTGATGACCCGCAGCTCGACCTTGGCGCCGGGACCGAGGATGGCGTCCGCGATCTGCTGGACCAGGTCGATGTCGAAGCCCTCGATCCTGCCCAGGAGCGGGTTGCGTGAGCCCAGCAGCCTGGTGTCGGCCGAGACGCCTGCGATGAGCCGCCCACGGGCCCTGATCTTGCCCATCGTCGAGGTGGCGGCGATGGCGCCAGGGGCCGGCAGCGCGCCGTCCGGAGCGTAGGACTGGACCGCGTTGGTGCAGGGCTGCGCGGTCGGGGCCCCGCCGGCGGTGACCGTCGCGGACGGCGTTGCGGACGGCGTCGCGCCGGGCAGTGGCGTGGGCGCCACCGTCGAGCACGCTCCGACCCCGACGGCCATGGCAGCCGCGAGGGCGAGGGGTGCGGCGACCCGGGCCAGCCTCATGCGTACTCCTCGATCCGGGTGGTGACCCCGCGCCAAGCGGAGGCCGCTCCGGCCAGGCCGGCCGCGAGGGCGAGGAGCAGGACGCCGAGGAAGAGGAACCGACCGCTGTCCAAGTCGGCCGTGGTGCGGCTGCCCGCGGCGTCAACAACCTCGCGCAGGGAGTCGTCGAAGGCGGTGAAATCGGCGGTCGAGCTGCCGCTCGCCGAGCTGGTTGCCGCCGCCACGGCCTGGTCCCAGTTGCCCTCGGTGTCGAGCGCAACGATCTTGGCGTGCTCCTCGGCATACGTGCGCCACTGGCCCGCGACCGACCCGAGGGCGTCGCCGGAGGTCTTGTCGACGACCGTCGTGGCGCCCGCCATCCACTGCTTCTCGTAGGTCGCCCCGCTGCCCCGGGAAATGAGGCGCAACGACTCGTTGGCCTTCGCGTCGTTCGCGGCACTGCGGGCGATGACTCCGTCGACGACGGTCGCGTACGAGCCGTTGAGCAGCCTGCTGTCCTCCGAGCCCTGGTTGCCGGCGGCGACACCAGCGAGGCCGACCATGATCAGGGTCGCGGCGCCGGCAGCGGCGATGCCGACGTTGAGCCGACGCCTGAACCGACGAGCCAGCTGCTGGTTGAGGTAGCCGAGCGCGACGAGGGCGAGGAGCCCGGGGATGACGACGAGGATCCAGGGCAGTGGCGACATGGCGTCGCGGGAGCGCTGTTGGTTGGCCGTCACGAGGTTGTCGACGAGCGGCAGGGCGGTGCTGCGCAGGCCCTTGCTGGCCTGGTTGAGGTAGGCGGCGCCGACCGGGAACCCCTGTCGGTTGTTGGCCCGCGCCAGCTCCATCGACGAGGTGTAGGTGAGGACGGCCTGGCTGAGGGCGGCGAGCGCGGCCCCGTCGGCCGGCTGGGCCTGCGCCGCATCGGTCAGAGTCCGCTCGACCTCGACCAGAGCGGTGTCGTAGGCCGCGCGCTGCTGCGCCGGCTCGAGCCCACCGACGAGAAAGGCGTTGGTGGCGAGCGCGTCGGCTCGCAGCAGGTTGACCTTGATGGTCTGGACCCGGACCAGCTGGGCCGTGTCGGCGGAGGCGGCTCGGGTGGCCTGCCACGTGCTGAACAGCATGAGCGCCGTGAGGGCGGAGGCGAGGATGCAGACGGAGGCGATGACCAGCCGCCACTGGGCCAGCCAGCCGGGCGTCGTGGTGGTCGGGGTGGTTGTGCCGGCCGTCCGGCCGCCAAGGCCATCCGGAGCGGACGGTGCCGGTGCAGCGGGAGCCGGCGAACCGGCATACGGCGTCGTCGATGCCGCCTGCGCGACTCCTGCGGACTGACTCATGACGCCTCCTCCCCCGTGGGCTCCGGCTCAGTCTGCAACATGTCGGCCGGCACGGGTGCTGGTCCGTCAGACAGGTCCTCCGGCTCCAACGAGCGCAGCTGCTCGACGGTGGGCTCGTCGATCTCCCGCAACCGCCAGGCCTGGTGACCGACGGCGGCCTCGAAGACGTTGCGCGCATAGCGGCCGTTGCCGAACGACGCGTCCCGGGCCTGCTGGGCGAGCAGCTCGCGGAAGCGGGCCTCGACGGCATCGGTCACGTCGTAGTCGGCGCCGGTCGCGATGCCGCGGAAGATCGCGACGAGCTCGTCGTCGGTGTAGTCCACGAAGTCGATCGTCGTGCGGAAGCGGCTGGCCAGGCCGGGGTTCTGGGCAATGAAGAACTGCATCGGCACGGGGTAGCCGGCGACGATGATGACGAGGTCGTCGCGCTGGTCCTCCATCTCCTTGACGAGGGTGTCGACGGCCTCGGTGCCGTACTGGTCGCCGGCGAGGGAGTACGCCTCGTCGATGAACAGGACGCCACCGATCGCGGACTTGACGACCTCCTGGGTCTTCATCGCGGTCTGCCCGAGGTAGCCGGCGACCAGCTCGGAGCGGTCGACCTCGACGAGCTGGCCCTTGGAGAGCAGGCCGAGGGCCCGGTAGATGCCGGAGACGAGCCGGGCGACGGTCGTCTTGCCGGTGCCGGGGTTGCCGGTGAAGACCAGGTGCCGGGTCAGGTCGGGGGTCTTCAGGCCGGCGGCAGCGCGCTTGGCCTCGATCCGCAGGACCGCGACCTGGCGGTGGATCTCGCCCTTGACGCCGGCCAACCCGGTCAGGGCGTCGAGCTCGGCGAGCAGCTCCTCGACCGACTTCTGCGGTTCCTCCGGCTTCACCTGCTCGGGGGCGGGCTGCTCCGGCGGCTCACCTGCCGTTGCGGTGTCATGGGGACCGCTTGGCTCGCTTGTCCGACTCGGCTCGCTCGGCTGGCTCGGACGGGGACTCGTCAGGTCAGGGAAGGCACCCGGCCCCCACGGGTCGGCCTGGGGGTCGAGGTCGAACGGCGAGCCCGCGCGGTCGCCGCCGAGTGACGGACCGCGGCGGACCTCCTCGGTGCGGGTGCGCAGGGTGTCGAGCTGACCCATGACGTCGCCCCAGAGGCTGCGGACCCCGCGGGTGAACTCGTCGGTCGGGCCGGGAGAGGTGGCTTCCGGAACCACTGGGTCAGATGCGGCCGGCGGCGGCGGGGTCGGAGTGGGCTGGAAGGCGCCGAGCTGCGCGGCAGCGGCCTGCGAAGCGTTCCCGATGGTCCGGGTCGTCGGGGTTCCCAGACCGGCGCCGGCCGTACAGACCAGGGCCAAAGCCTTTGCGTATGCCGGTGCCTCGGGTGAGCGTTCGGCGGCCAGTCGGGCGAGGGTTGGGGTGGGTGTCGACCGCCACCGGCGGCCGCGGGACGCAGCCGCCGCGAAGTCCTCCGCCGACCGGTCGCCGCCGGTCTGGGCGACCCAGTCGACCCACGCCCCGGTTGCTGCCTCGGCCACGGTTGCCGCCAGCGCCTCGGCCTCGGCGCGGGCATCGGGCTCCGGCACGCCAGCCGCCATGGCCACCTCGAGCAGGGACGCCAGAGCGGCAGACAGGGTGGGGGCGGAGCTGGCGGAGTTGGTCATGGGGGCGCTCACTCCAGGTCAAGGCTGTTGGTCGACGGCGACGGTGGTGATCCAGACTGTGGTGATCCTTCAGACGACGGGCTGGGGAGGGGAGTTCCCGAGGACACATCGAGCACGCCACCACCACTCGGTGCGCCGAACTTGGCCTCGAGGAACCGGCCGTGGGCGATGAGCGCCGCGGCGTCGGAGTGGTTGGCGGCGTCGAGCACCTTGACCATCGTCGAGCCGAGCAGCTCGAGCTGGTCGACGAGCATCATCAGGGCGGTCCGCCCGGCGTCGATCGGCCGCGTGTCAGCCCAGTCGCGCGGCAGCCTCAGGTAGCCGGCCACCGCCTCGGGGAGGTAGCTCGTGGCCGTCGCGACCACGGCATACGCATCGGCACTGCCCAGCCCGAGCGCGGCGAGACGCGGCAACGTGGCTCGCACGAGTCGGTCGATCCGGTCCACCCGCGACCGGATGAGCGGGGACGCCTTGGCCTCGACGAGTGCTGCGGACACCCCGTCGAGAGCGCTCAGGACATCGGCCTCGGTGGGCGCCGGGGGCACGCTGGAGGCCGGGGGGTCGGGTTCCCCGCGCAGCCAGTCCCGCAGGCCCACCGCGGCTCACGCCCCGTCGAGGTCGAGGTCCTGGGTCCCGCGGGCGTCCTGGTTCTGGACTCGGGCGAGGTACTCCTTGGACTTGTCGACCTCGGTCTCGAGCACACCGATCGTCTGGGCCATCGAGTCGAGGGCCTTGAGCTTGAACTGGTCGATCGAGTCCATGGTCTGGTAGATGTTCTGGAACGCAGCCTGCAGCTCGGCCACCCCGATCGTGGAGGACGCCGCCTGCTCCTGGATCTGGGCCGAGTTGTCGCGCAGCATCTCGGAGGTCCTCTGGATCATGCTCGACGTCGTGGCGTTCAGCGCCGTGATCTGGTCGAGGACGAGCTTCTGGCTGCCGAGGGCCTGGGCGACGATGACCGCGGTCCGCAGGGCCGAGACCGTGGTCGTCGAGGCCCGGTCAACACCCTTGATCAGCTCGATGTTGTTCTTGATGATGATGTCGATCGCGAGATAGCTCTGGATCGAGACGGCGAGCTGGGTGAGCAGGTCCTGGTGCTTCTGGCGCACGTAGAACAGGACGTCCTGTGACAACGCCTTGGCGGCCTCGGGGTCGCTCAGCTCGAGCTCGGCGATCTTGGCCGTGAGCCTGGTGTCGAGCCGCTCGGCGATGTAGATGTACTGGTTCAGCCGGCCCATCGCGGCCCAGAGGTTGGTCTTCTCCAGGTTGAGGGCGACGTTGTCCTTGGTCAGCTCGTCCTGGCCGCTGCGCAGGCTGTGCAGGATGCCGTTGAGCTGGCTCTGGGCGGACTGGTAGCGCCGGAAGTAGTCGGTGACCTTGTCGCCGAACGGGATCATCCCGAGGAGCTTGCGGCCCCCGGTCATCCGTCCGGGGTCGAGGTCCTCGACCGTCCGACGCAGCTCGAGCAGGGTCTTGCCGACGTTGCTCCCCTGCGACAGCGCGCCCTCCTTCAGCGCCTGGACCGGCTTGTCGAGCAGCCGGTTGGACGTCTCGGCCGCGCGCCTGATGTCGGCGTCGCCCATGGTGCGGACGTTGTCGGCCTGCTGGGCGAACTCGGGGCTGCGGGGCGCGGCCTTGGTCAGGGCATCCATGAACGACTCGACCTTGGCGTCCAGTCCGGGCACGGCCTCCGCCGTCACCTGGGGCGCCATCTTGGGCGCCTGGGTCTCGACGACCTGCTTGGGCGCCTCGGGAGCGGTCAGGGTGAGGGTCTGGTCGGGCGGCTGGAGTGGCGCGACGGCTGCGGACTCGTCTGTGGCTGACATGGTGGGTTTCCTTGTGGGAGTGGACGATCGCGTATGCCGGTCAGGCCGGCGGTTGCTCGGACGAGGACTGCGGCGGTTGCTCGGACGGGGGCTGGGACTGGGCTTGGCCCTGGGGTGTCGCCGGCGCTGCCGACGCTGCCGACGCGGCCGGCGCGGCCGGAGGCACTGCCTGCGGTTCGTCCGTCCCGACGTACGACCCCGGCGGTGGGATGGTCGCGTCGCGTTGGCCGAAGTCGACCTTGACCGCTTCGCGCTCCTCACCCTGCGCCTCGAAGTACTCGGCCCGCTCGATGTGGAACAGGCCCGCGACGATGTTGCTCGGGACCGTCTCCACCTTGGTGTTGAGCTGCTTGACACCGTCGTTGTAGGAGCGCCGGACCGCAGCGATCCGGTCCTCGGTGCTGGTGAGCTCGGCCTGGAGGGCGAGGAAGTTCTGGTTGGCCTTGAGGTCGGGGTAGGCCTCGGCGATCGCGAGGAGTCGACCGAGCGCCTGGCTGAGCATGTTCTCGCTCTCTGCCTGCTGCCCCGGCGACTGGTTCGGCGCCATGGCGGCCGAACGAGCCTTGATGACGTCCTCCAGGGTGCCGCGCTCGTGCGCCGCGTAGCCCTTGACCGTCTCGACGAGGTTCCCGATGAGGTCGTGGCGTCGGGTGAGTTCGACATCGATCTGGCGCCAGGCCTCCTGCACGAGGTTGCGCAGCTTGATGAGGCCGTTGTACATCCCGATCGCGACGAGCACGAGCAGAACGACGATGACGAGAGCGATGATGAGCGCGATCACGTGCGCTCCCCTCCGAGTAGGTGACCTGTGCGACCTCGATCCTATGCGTGGCGCACGGGACCGCATCGGGTTCGGGCGGCATCCGTCAGCGTCAGGACCGCTGGACCACAGCGGAACGGATGGCGGTGGGGACGCGCCTACTTCGTGTCGCGGAGATGCGTTCGGCCGCTCGACGCAGGTCTCGTGAGGCCGCAGGCCACGAGGTAGGACGCGGTCGGCTGCGGTTCGATAGCCGATAGGTGTTCGTCTGAGTACCTATGGGTTATCGACGCTGCGCCCACATGCCAAGGGCCGGGCAGCCATCGGCTCGGCGACCGGCGCCGCCTTCGGGTGGCCATCACCTGCTGCGGAGGCCGCGGAGGTGCGAGTCAGCGCGTGACGGGACCGTCCGAGTCCTGGTTCTGGATGACGAGCCAGCGCCCACCCGTGTGGACGAAGGTCACGCCGATGGCGAGGGGAACTGGAGCAGCCTCAGGGGACGGGGTGTAGACCGAATCGAAGAGGACGAAGCCTGACTGGCACCCCTGACGGGTCTCACGCACGACGTCGAGCGTCTGGGTCCACTCCGGGTCGGCAAAGAAGTCGGTGATGAACGCAGCCGTCTCGTCCTTGCCGTAGAGCGTCGAGCCGTTGGCGAAGATCGCCGTCACATCCTCGGCGAGCAGGGCGTTGAACCCCGCCGCATCCTTGGCGAATGTTGTCTGCCGATAGGCCTGCACGGCCTGGTTGAACGCGGCCCCGCAGCCCGTGGACTTGCCACCAGCGTGGGCGACGCCCGCCCCGGTGACGAGGGTCAGGGCAGTGGCGCCGAGGAGTGCTGCGGCGAAGGTGCGCTTCATGGTGTGTCTCCTGAAGGGATCGGTGTCGTCGAACTGAGCCGTGGAACGGGGCCGCGCGACCGGATGGTCGCCTCCCGCCAGCACACCCGAGAACCGACGACGGGGGCGAGCAGTTCGATGAGGCGCCCTGACCCTCCTCGCCGATTCGAGCAGGGTCGAACCCAAACCTCGCCCCACCGCCGTTCGCCGTGTCAGCATCGAAGGCGTGATCCTCGTCGACCTCCCTCCCGAGAGCGTGCGATCCGTGGCCGTCCGCCCGTCACCGATCCACGAGACCCTGGGCATGCTCCGGGTCGTCGCCGCCAACGAGCCGGGCGTGGGGTTCGAGGTGTCGGACCTGCAACGTCGCGCGCTTCACCACCCGGACGTCGCCCTCGTCGCTCGACTGGTCGGTGAGGGCACCTACCAGCCGGACTTCCTCACCCCCAAGCCGCGAGGGGTCTCGGCAGTCACGTTCCGCGAACAACTGGCCGCGGTCGAGGCCACTCCCTCGGCCGCGGCCAGGGAACAGCTCGGGTACTGGATCGGGGCCCGGAACCTGCCCACCGACCACCCCATGTGGCGCGTCCTCGAGAGCGAGGGCATCGGCACGAGGTGCGCACACGGCATACGCAAGTTCTTCGACGTCAGC
Source organism: Knoellia pratensis (assembly GCF_042666395.1). NCBI lineage: Bacteria > Bacillati > Actinomycetota > Actinomycetes > Micrococcales > Intrasporangiaceae > Knoellia > Knoellia pratensis. The sequence goes on from NZ_JBHTDJ010000001.1 coordinate 364,147, forward strand.
CGCCCGGAGTGGGGTGGGATCCACACCACGTTGGTCGCGGAGTTCCGACGCGTCGCCGACGAGCTCGAGAGGGTCGGCCCGGACGGAGTCATCGAGACCCTGCATCCTGCACTGGGGTGGGACGGGCGCACGCTGTCGATCGCCAAGCCGTATGACGAGCGGATCACCTACCTCGGCGAAGAGATCGTCCTGGTGCCCTGCGTCACCGCGGGCGCACGCCTCAGCGTGCAGGTGTGCGATCCCCGGGACGCCAGCATCGTGTTCCCGGTGCGCACCGCAGCCATCGGCGCGACGGTGCCCCTCATTGCCCTGGTGGGGCGTTCACGTGCCGCACTGCTGGCCGACGTCCAGCTCCCCCGCTCGACGTCTCGCCTGGCGATCCGTCACTCTCTCTCCAAGGCGACCGTCTCCCACCACCTCAGTGTCCTGGCGGACGCGGGCCTGGTGGCGCCTCGACGCGAGGGGCGTGAAGTCCGTTATGTGACAACGCATTTGGGTCGCTCGCTGCTGAACAGGTCAGTGGCGCAGGACTCGCAGAGAGGCATGTTCAGCGCCTGACCACCACCCCTAGCCGCTCTCACCCACGCTGAAGCGAGGTCAGGCCAGGAAGCGATGGACTGCGCTCACAGCTTGTCCGTCAGGGCTTGCGGTGACCACCAGCCGTCCACGATTCTCACCGTCCAACAGGCACGCGTATGCCGGGTGCCCACCTTCCCAGCCCGCAGCCACGAGTGTGTAGCGCCCGCGACCGGCGGCACTGGCCCGAAGGAACCGGCTGATGGCGTCGACACCTTGGTAGCAGTGCGGCGCAGGAGGCATCCTCAGCCAGGCGTCGTCCGTCAACAGAGCCACGACGCCGTCGACGTCATCGCGGGCATAGGCATCCGCCAGCTTCGCGGCCAGCGCCACCTCGGCGTCCGCGGGAGCCAGGTCGAGCTGGGGTGGCATGGCGGCGCGGGCTCGCTGCAGCAGACCCTTCGTGGCGGTCACGGTGCTGCCCAGCATCTCCGCTGCCTCGGACAGCCGGAAGTCGAGGACGTCGCACAGGACGAGAGCCGCGGTCTGTCGCGGTGGAAGGGACTGCAGGGCTGCGATGAAGGCGATCTCGATGCCCGCACGCGCGGTGAGGGTGTCCTCCGGGCCGAGCAGTCGCCCGGGGTAGGGCTCGATCCACGTCACCGACTCATGGCTCGTCGGTTCGGGTGGGTCGAAGGGCGGCAAGGGTGCTGCCTGCGGTCGGCGGGCCCCGTCGCGGATGGCGTTGAGGCATCGTGAGGTCGCGATCCGATAGAGCCAGGTCCGCAGGGAGGAGCGTCCCTCGAACTGCCCGAGGGCCCGCCACGCTGACAGCAGCGTCTCCTGCAGGGCGTCGTCGGCGGCATGGACCGAGCCGAGCAGCCGGTAGCAGTGCACGTGCAGCTCCCTCTCGAAGGGGCGCACCAAGGCGGCGAAAGCTGCATCGTCCCCCGCAACAGCGGAATGCAGGATCGTCGCGTCGGCCACGGCAACATCCTCCCAGCGTTCCGATCGGGTCCGGGGCGGTGTCTACCTCCCATCACCTCACCCAACGAAGGAGAGATCACCGTGACACCACTCGAGACCTCGCTCGCGTACTTCCGGGCCTGGACCACTGGCGACACCGACACCGCCTGGGCCCTGCTCGCCGAGGATGTCGTCTGCCACACACCCGCCGGCCCACTTCAGGGGAGGGAGGCCGTCGCCGCCTTCATGGGTCCGTTCGCGGCGATGCTCACGCACTCGAACCTCCTCGCGAGCGGTGGGGACGCTGAGGAGTCCACCCTTGTCTACGACACCGCTACCTCGGCCGTCGCCAGCGCACCTGCCGCAGAGGTCCACGCCATCAGGGAGGGGCTCATCACCGAGATACGGATCATCTTCGACCGGCTGCCCTTCGCCCTGGCACGCGGAGAGGTGGCTCCACTAGTCCGGTAGGGCCCCGATGCGGCGGATCTCCTGCGGCCAGCCACATCCGACAGCCACCTTGCCCGCCCACATCTTCGCGGTCTCGTCATCGGGCACCCGGATGACGCAGAACCCGCCCAAGAACTCGGTCGTCTCGACGAACGGCCCATCGGTGATGACGACCTCGCCGCTCGTCGCGTCGGCGGAGTAGACCGGGGCACCCTCCTCGAGCCCGCCGGCGAAGACATAGACGCCCGCCGCCTGCATCTCGTGCATGACGGCCACCGACGGCTCGACGCGAGAGAGAAACCACTCCTCGCTGTGGTCACCGACCCACTGCTGGTTGAAGTAGATGAGGTAGTCGGCCATGGGGTGCTCCTCTGTGCGAAGTGGCGGCGGACCTGGTGGCCCGCGTCACCTGCATGACGAACGAGAGCACCCGGAATCGACACCAGCATCGCCCCTTGAGGTTCGCGCCGCACGGGAGGACCCTGAGGTATGGGTGTCATCGAGTTCGAGCTGGAGCGCATCGTGCACGCACCGATCGATGATGTCTTCACCCGCCTCGCGGACATCGAGGGTCACAACAAGTGGATGCCGGGTCGCGGCAGCATCTTCAAGCACACCGAGCAGACATCGCCGGGGCCGCCGGCCAAGGGCACGACCTACCTCGACCAGACGTCGGTGGGCCCGACACCTGGCGAGATCAGCGAGTTCGAACGCCCGACCACGCTCGTCTACCACTGGTGGGACAAGAGCAAGGGCGGCAAGCTGAAGGCCGAGGGCTGGCCGGGCTACTCGCTCGAGGCCAAGGGGGATCACACGACGCTCGTGCGCCACCACGCGAGGATCGAAACCCAGGGCGCCTACCGCCTGGCGACCCCGATCTTCCGCTGGATGGCCCTGCGCGAACGCACGGCCACGATCGAGGCCCTCCAAGCGTCCTTCGGCCACCTCGACGACGAGGACAGCTAGGAGAGCTTGCGCCTCGTCCACCAGAAGGCGAGACCGGCGAGCAAAGCCGACACGGCGGCATACAGACCGGTCTCGGCCCACTGGAGCGGCCAGAAGTGCGAGACGGGTTGGACGACGACCCGTTGCTGGTAGCCCTCGGACGCGAGCCGACCGAAGCACACGTCGAGCGAGGCCCCGGCGGCCTGCGACGGCACATCTGCAGCCGCCCGCGGGCGGCTGCTGCGGCGGTCGCGGCATGCAGTCGGCGAGCCACGAGGGCAGTCCGGTGACCTTGCCGGTGGAGTCGATGGTGTCGTTCGCGAGCACCCAGGTTGTTCACATCGCCTGCGGGGCAGTGGTTCAGGCCCGTGCCTGGCGTTGCCTCGGCTCGGGGAAGTCGATGAAGTCCGGCAACACAGGGTCTTGCCGCCGGTCACCGGCAGTGCGAGAGTGAAACTTTGCCAGCTGGTTCCTGTCACCTGAGCCAGCCTGGTTGTGTCCCCCGGGCTCGACCGGGCCCGGGTTTGCTTCGCCGGCCACGAGTCGGCACAGCACCGCGCCAGTCGGCGCGGGGAGGAGGGCGCTATGCGCCACCACAAGATCAGTCTGATCGCAGCGGGGGCGATCGCCGCGGGTGCCCTTGCACTGGGGTCGGCACCCCTGAGTGCGCAGGGTTCCACGGTCGTCAAGACCGACACACCCGTCACCGTCGACGTCCCCTACGTGAAAGCCAACTCACGCGCGCCTTCGCCGGGCGACGCCATCACCGCCTGCGGGGCGAACCGGCGACAGCAGAACGAGCCCTCCACTGCCGTGGACGCCCGCACCCCGAGCGTGGTCGTGGCCGGGTCCAACGACTACTGCACCGTCCAGTTGGCAGGAGGCACCTGGGCAGGCTTCTACCGCAGCACCAACTCCGGAACCGACTGGGTGAACAGCCTGCTGCCCGGCTACCCGACGGACACCTCGCCCGAAGGGCTGGCCAGCCCCCTGCATCAACGCGGGATCGGCAACGCCGGAGACCCCGTGCAGGCGTGGGACCTGCAGGGCCGGCTCTTCTACATGGGCAACGCCTTCAACCGCGTTGCACCGCAGAACGGCTCGGTCTGGGTCGCCACCTATGACCAGGACGCCGCCAACTACGTGCGCACGGTCATCGTGGGGAAGGCCGGCCCGGCGCTGAGCGGCCGGTTCAACGACAAGACGGCCATCGAGGTGGACCGAGGTGTGAACAGCCCACATCAGGGCAGCGTGTATACGGCGTGGAGCCTCTTCCAGGGCAACGGCAACAACTCGATCCAGTTCGCCCGCTCCACCGACCACGGTGCCACGTTCAGCCACCCGGCGAAGATCTCCACCGGTTCCAAGGACGTCCAGTTCGCCGACATCGCGGTGACCAGCAACGGCACCGTCTATGTCGCCTACCGCCAGTTTGAATCCGGGAGAGGACGTCAGCGGGCAGCAATCCAGTACGTCGTCTCCACCGATGGTGGAGCGACCTTCAGCAAGGGGGCCACCGCGGCGCAGTTCGAGGCCTTCGACGCCGCGGACTCGGCCGGCGACCCGGAGGCGGCCGAAGAGGCGCACGACCAAGCCTTCGAGAACGCCGACGGACCGGAGTCCGAAGCTGCTGAGGCATCGGTCGGCGACAGCCGTGACTGCGGATCCGGGCCCTTCGCCTGCAAGAGCGGGTTCGTGTTCTTCCGTCACGCCAGCCAGCCTCGGATCACCGCAGACCCCAAGTCCGCCAGCCAGAACGTGTATCTGGTCTATGACGCGATCGTCCCGAGGACCGAGCGGGTTTCGCAGACGACGTACAACACCGCCGACCCGCAGGGCACGACCTTGCGCGTCGGTCAGGGTGGGATCTACTTCGCCACGCTCACCGGTGGCGGCTGGTCCACGCCCAAGCTCCTCGCTCCCTTCCCCCGCGGCCACCAGTTCTTCCCCGACATCAACGCCGACGGTGGAGTCCTGCACACACTGTGGCACGACAGCCGCAACGACCCGGCATACAGCGTCCAGTACCCGCCCGGCAACAACGGGGCGGTTCGCGACGCCGCCGGCTTCGCAGCGGCAACACGCGGCCTGGACACCTACGCCGCCTCGTCGACCAACAGCGGGACAGACTGGGCGATCGCACGGCTCTCCGGCAACAGCCAGATGCCGAACTATGAGATGTTCGGCGACCGCAGAGTGCCCTTCCACGGCGACTACAACTATGTGTCGTCCGTAGGAGGGTTCGCCTACAACGTCTGGACCGACACCCGACAGGTCGCACCCGGAGACGACCCTCGGTATCTCGGCGGCGAAGGGTTCGACGTCCATCAGTGCCGCACCCAGACCACCGCTGGAGTCTGGTCGGCAGACACCTGCCCCAATGAGGGTGGTCTGGACCAGGACATCTACGGCGCCGCAACCACCGGCTGACCGTCCAACTGTGCGGTGCATCTCGGACCCGGGCAGCCGGCGTCCGAGATGCACCGCAGGTCGCCCTCCCGGAGCCGGGCCCACGGAACAGGACGCGGGTCAGGGTGCGAGCCGCTCCGCTGGTCCGGCCGGGGCTCACCATTCGACGTGGTGGAAGGAGTAGCGCGCCACCTTGGGCAACCACGTCCTGATGAGCTCGGGGGTGAGTGCGCCCGCGGGAAGGTCGGCGCAAGCGCGGGCAATCGGTTGCCATTGGCGCTGCTCCGGCTCGATGGCCTCTTCCTCCTGCGCGGCCTCACCGAGGAACGTGCCGAAGTCCGACTGCGTCATCGACGACAGCACAGCGATCATCGTGTTCGTGACAGGCACGGTGCCGGTCACCAACGCGAGCAGCACGAGGACCGGCTCATACTCTTTCGACGCCAGGAAGAGTTCCACGTCAGGGACGGACACACGCAGCAGCTGGTAGGTGTTGATGAACCTCTTGGCTGCTCGCGGCGTCCCGACGAGGGGGAGGAACCTCGTCATGCAGTCGCGCTCGTCCGACGTGAGGCGCAGGGCTTCGGGGTTGAGGTCGTCCGGTGGGTTGTCGTCGGCCGGTTCCGTGGTCGGTGTGCCGCCGCCTTGGCCCGCACCACCCTGGGGCTCGGTCACGGGTGTGTCGGGAGTATCCCCGGTGGTCGGCTCTCCTACCGGGTCCTCGTGGCCGACGCCCGTCGGGATGGACGGGGAGGCCGGGGTGGCGCTCTGTCTGCCGGTTGTCGGGTCAGTGGCGCCTTGGGGCGGGGTCGTGGGCGACTGGGTGACCTCGCCGGCCAGGCTCGTGACGAGCCGTCCGAAACCCGTGGGCCGCATCGGCTGGACCCAGAACGGGATCTGGATGATCTTCTCGAGGTAGTTCTGCGCAGTCGGTGCCGAACTGTCCTTCGCGTCGAAGGCCGCGCTGAACTCGGTGTTGAGGGACCGGAGCAGCCAGCGGGAGTCGACCGCGACGACGACGACGAACAGCTCGAAGCCGAACAAGAGGTTCACCGCTTCGAGGACCTGGACGACCTGGGAGGCGGGGCAACGGTCAAGGTCGTCGATGAAGATGACGATCCGATCAATGCCGGGTATGCCGTCGTCACCGCGAGCGAGTTCGGCGAGCCGCTCGAGGTCGTCGCGAATCATCGGCGCCATGCCGAGGGGTTGCAGGTACTCGGCGGCCTTGCTGCGGTCGTTGACGAAGCCGTAGAGGCCGGCGAGCCCGGACATCCTGGCTGACTGCATGTCCTCGGTCGCGCGCACGAGATCCACCTCCGCGCGCCGCAACTCGTCCTTGTCCCTCGCGTCGGCGCGCAGGATCTTGCGGGCCTGATCGAGTCCCTTCCTGACAGGTCCGACCAGTGGGAGGACAGAGCCAAGCGCTCCGACGACGGCCCCCATGAGGGCGATCATCCAATCGGGCTTCACGATGAGCATCAGTGCGAGAGCACCGAGGGCGGCAAGACCGCCGACGAGATAGAACCTGCGGGCCCATGACGCTGTGGACCACGCCCGAGCGACCTGAGCCAAGAGGGGCCTGAGCCGGTCGTACTCGTCCTTGAGCTCACTCATCTGCGCCGTCGCGACGGACACCTGCATGCCGACCTCGACTTGCTTGGCGTCTGCAGTGGAGATGTCGTCGTGCTTCTTGACGACGTCCTCGATCTGCCGGTCCTCGGCGGCGGGAAGGGCCTCGGTCACCTTCTTCTTGGCGGCGTCCAGCCTCACCCGGGCCTTCACGACGGCGAGGTCCTTGTCGGCAAGCTTCTTCATCACCTCCTCGTAGCGGTTCTGCTTGGTGAGTTCCACCCGGACCTGTTCGAAGACCTTGTTGATGAGGGCCGCCCAGAGCGCAGTGCCGTGGGCGTACTGCCACGCGTTGAACTCGACCGGGATGACCTCGGTCAGGTAGCCCGTCGTCTGTGGAGCGACGTTCGCGTCGGCTTGGGAGTCGGCGGTGACGGGGATGGCTCTGGACCGGTCTGCCAGGTCCTTGATCCGCAACTGGACCTGATGCATGAGGAAACTCTTGCCCGATCCCCACGGCCCGAAGAGGCCGATGGACAGAGGCGGCTTCACGTCCTTGGAGGCGATGAGCTTGGCGAGCATGTCGACGTCGGCTCGAACATCGAGGGCGTCGTTGGCCTTGCTGAGCAACTGGGCGGCGGCCGAGTCGGCGGCGTAGTTGGCTCGCACGACACCGTGCCGGCGAGCGGTCACGCCGGCAAGGCCGGACACCGCCGTGACCTCTTTGTCATAGAGCGAACCGGCGCGCGACTGCTCCTCCGCCGAGAGCCCCACGTTGAGCTCCAACGAGGTGGTCGGAGCAAGGCCGAGTTCGGCCGCCAGCGCCACGTCATCGGGGCGCACAAGGAGGACCTTGGTCGCGGTGAGCGAGTCGCGGCGAGCGAGGAACCAGTCCTTCACGATCGGGTTGAGGGCGACCAGTTCGCCCAGGAAGCGGATCCAGATCACGTCGGCGTCGCTGGCGAGCCGGCGGTCAAGGTCCTCAAGGGTCACCGAACCGTCACTCCGGAGAGGGTCCAGGAACTCATGCAGGAGCAGTACCCGGTCGTCGGGACGCTCTCGACACAGGGCCTCGTAGGCTGTGCGAATCGCCCCGCTCCCGACCTGAGCCACCACAGTTACGACCGGTAGGCGCTCGCGCAGCTGCCGGCGCAGGACGTCATCGATGTCCCGGGGGACATAAGGCCCTGGGTCGTCCGTACCGGGAGGCAGCACCACCCCGAACTGGCGCGCGGTGATGTCGCGCATCAGCGGCAGATCCGCAGTCTCGGGCTCGGGCTCGGGCTCGGGCCCGGGCTCGGGCTCCGAGCCCCGCCTTTCGGTCGGCGGCAGGCGAAGCGACAAGAGAACTGAGCCAGCATCCGTCCCCAGTCGCTTCAGCCGATCGCCGAGCAGACCGCCGTGGGCGACGACGTCCTCAAGGATCGCCTCCGCCAGTGACCACGGTGTGACGATCAGCTGCATCTTGCGAGGTTTCGCGATGTAGGTCCGGAAGGCTCGCTCCAGGTCCTCGGCGAGCTCGTACTGCCCCGTGAATGGGGAGTGCTCATCGCTGATGCCGAGCAGGCTCTGCAATGCCTCGAGATGGATGCGGTTCTGGAAGAGGGCCACTCGGACGTCGTCATCGACCCATCCGAGTGCCACCAGGAAGGTGCTCCGGTTGACGGCACGTCCGTCCGCTCGCCCGTCCCGGAGCCGTTGCGCATGCGCCGTCGCCGCCAAGTGAGCGCACTCGATCACCCGTGGGTCTACCTCGTGGCCGGCGTTCTCGATGATCGCCACGACGGGATCGCGCGGGTCCCCGTACGGCGTGCTGCTCGCTCCGGACGAGCTGGACGAAGGGGATTGACTCATGCTCATCGCGCCCTCCGATCCCGTCATTTCCTGCCTCCACTGTCCCGCACCAGCGGGCCCTCGCGACAGGCCTTTTGCGCACCGAGTTCCCGGCCGACAGGACCAACCAAGAACGCTGACCCCTCCGTCTGGGGGAAGACTTCGGTCAGCGGTTGGTGAGTTCCGTGAGCCCGGCGATCTGTGTCTCGATGGCGTCGGCGAACACAGCAAGCTCACCCGTCGTAGTCGCGCTCATCCCCGTCCGTGGCGCCGAGCAACGCGGAGACCTGCCGCGAGCGCAAGGGTCCGACATCATTCGCTCAATTGCGCACCCGCTTGGGCAACGCCTTCGATGCGCGCGCGCGACCGAGGTCCGTCTGGTACGGATCAAGGGCGGCGACCAGTCGCTCGAGAGCACCGAGGGCACGGGCCACCCCGAGTAGCGACTCCATCGAGACGCCCGGGGCCCCATGACCCATCCCCTCACACCCGTTCTCAACGACGTCCATCTCAGTCATAAGAGCCGTTGATGAGCGTCATACAAGGCATCAATTCTGATGGAGAGGTCGTTGCCAAGGCCAGCGGAACGTGTGGAAGCCTGACACTCGTGCTCCCTTCGCCGGATGTCTTTGATCTGTATGCCGTTCCTGAGGACTCCGTGCCCCTCGCCGGCGGGCAGGGGCACAGCGTGCTGGCCGGCGACCTTGTCCTGTCACCCGGTCGCAGCGAGCACACGGCCAACTGGCTCAACCCGATCATCGCGCCGCTGTCCGCAGAGCTCGACCACGAGCGGCCACGCTCGATCCGGCTCGCCATGCCCATCCCCACTCGAGACCTCAAATGGGTCGCAAACGGTTGGGGCGCAACGCGATTCGAGCCGGACACCCGACCGTGCACCGACCTCGACGTTCTCCTCGCCACCGGCCGGCTCCTTCACGCCCGCCTCGCCGCCAAGGTCGCCACGGCGCCCCTGGGCATCACGCGTCGCAACGACCGCTGGGCCACAGCGGAACGGATCGCCTTCGGTGAAAGCCAGCCGAGCGGCATACCCACTGCTGTGGGAGCGCTCGTCTCCCGACTCATGGCCGAGCTCAACACGACAACCCTGGGGCCCGACCAGCTCGTCCACGGCGACCTCGCCGGCAACGTCCTCCTCGACGCGACGGGGATCCCGTTCGTGACCGACGTGTCGCCGTACTGGCGGCCCGCGCTCTGGGCCGAGGCCGTGTGCGTCCTCGACGCCGTGATGCGGATGGGTGCGGACGCCGCAGTGATGGGCGGATGGTCCGGGGGAGCGCGGCGCCAGGCGATGCTGCGAGCGGCTCTCTTCCGGCTGCTCAGCGACGAGAACCCCGATGTGGCTGGCTACGAACGCGCCCTCGTGAGCGGACACGCGACCAACTGAGCCGAACCGTCATCCACCCGCGCCAGCTGAATGTCGGTGAGTGGTGCCACGCTTGCCTCATGCCGGTCACGATCGCCGACGTCCGCGCCGTGGCGGCGGGTTTGCCTCGCAGCTACGAGGCGATCGTGCGCGACCGCGTGAAGTTCCGTGTCGGCAGCATCGTGTGGCTCGCGTTCAACCAGGAAGAGACCGAGATGGGGTTCGCGTTCCCCAAGGAGGAGCGCGCGGCCCTCGTCGCGACCGAGCCGGACGTGTTCTTCCTGCCGCGCCCGTCGGACCTGCGCTTCAACTGGGTCGAGTGCCACCTCGACCAACTCGCCGAGGAGCGGATGCGTGAGCTCGTCCTCGACGCGTGGCGCATGGTCGTGCCCCAGAAGCTCTGGCCGCTCGCCGGCGACTGAGCCGTCCTGGGGGCGCGGCCTTCGACTCAGGCGTCGACGACCACGGGGATGATCAGAGGACTGCGGCGATGCGCTCGATGAGCCCAGGTGGAAGCGGCCCGGCGGACCAGGTCCTCGATCTGCTCCAGGTCCTCGATGCCGTCCGTCGCCGCCTTGGTGAGGGCCTTCTGGATCAGGGGCGTGGCGCCCGAGAAGTCCAACAGGTCGGGCGGGAAGCCGTGGGCGAGGTAGTCGGGCTCCTCGGCCAACGCGCCGGTGTCGGGGTCGATGATGCAGACGATGGTGATGACGCCCTCCTCGGCGAGGGTGCGCCGCACGTGGAGCGTCTCCTCGGTGGCCCCGCCCACGGTCATCGCGTCGACATAGACCAGCCCGGCGGGGACGGTGCCGGTGATCTTCGCGCGACCGTCGATGAGGTCGATGACGCTGCCGTCCTGCGCGATGAGTACCCGATCTGCATCCACGCCCGTGCGGATGGCGATGTCGGCGTTGGCGCGCAGGTGGCGCCACTCGCCGTGGACGGGGAGCACGTTGGTCGGCTCGATGATGTTGTAGCAGTAGGCCAGCTCGCCTGCGCTGGCGTGCCCGGAGACGTGCACCTTGGCGTTGCCCTTGTGGACCACGTTGGCGCCCCAGCGGGTGAGCTCGTTGATGACCCGATAGATGGCGTTCTCGTTGCCGGGGATGAGGGAGCTGGCCATGAGGACGGTGTCGCCGGGGGTGATCTCCACAGGGTGGTCGCGGTTGGCCATGCGGGCCAGTGCTGCCATGGGTTCACCCTGTGACCCGGTGGCGATGATCGTCATCTGGTCCGGTCGCAGTCTCTCGAGGGCCTTGAGGTCCTTGACGACGAGGCCGTCGGGGATGGTGAGGTAGCCCAGCTCGCGGGCGATGCCCATGTTGCGCACCATGGACCGTCCGACGAACGCGACCTTGCGGTGGTGTCGGTGGGCGGTGTCGAGGACCTGCTGGATGCGGTGCACGTGGCTGGCGAAGCTGGAGACGATGACGCGGCCCTTGGTCGTGCGGAACACGGTGTCGATGGCGGGGGCGAGCTCGCCCTCGGACACGGTGAACCCGGGCACCTCGGCGTTGGTGGAGTCCGGGAGGAACAGGTCAACGCCCTCCTCGCCCAGCCGGGCGAAGGCGCGCAGGTCGGTGACGCGGCCGTCGAGCGGGAACTGGTCCATCTTGAAGTCGCCGGTGTGCAGCACCAGCCCGGCCTTGGTGCGGATCGCAACAGCAAGACCGTCGGGGATGGAGTGGTTGACGGCGACGAACTCGCAGTCGAAGGGGCCGAACGTGCGGCGGTCGCCCTCGGCGACCTCGATGGTTCGAGGCTTGATGCGGTGCTCGGTCAGCTTGGCCTCGATCAGGGCCAGGGTAAGGCGTGAGCCGACCACGGGGATGTCGGGACGCTCACGCAGCAGGTAGGGAACCCCACCGATGTGGTCCTCGTGTCCATGGGTGAGCACGATCGCGTCAACCTTGTCGAGGCGGTCCCTGATCCAGCTGAAGTCCGGGATGATGACGTCGACCCCGGGCTGGTGCTCGTCGGGGAAGAGCACTCCGCAGTCGACGATCAGCAGGCGCCCAGCGTGCTCGAAGACGGTCATGTTGCGACCGATCTCGCCGAGCCCGCCCAACGGCACCACTCTCAGGCCGTGTGGTGGCAGAGCCGGCAGTGAGCCCGTGCGCTTGCTGCGCGTCGACCGCCGACTCATCGCCGCACACCCGCCGAACGAAGGGCGCTGGGCGATGACACTGGGCGGGGTTCCTGCAAGAAGTTCACGTCTGCTCCGTAGGTGGGGGGTCGAGCGAAGAGATGATTCCGCGCGACCGGTCGAGCCGCACCGAGCCACCGTTCAGTGGCCTCGCGACAGTGAAAGCGTGCCAGATGTGTCACGGGGACAGGTCATTGACCACGTCCTTCGGGTCGCCGACGTCGTCAAACAGACGACCACCGCCCCACCCTCCACTGAGACGGTCCGCCGATCAGGGCGCGACGGCGAGAGCGGACGTCACCCATTCCCACATGCGGCGGCGCTCGTCCGGGCTCGCACCATTGCGCCCGAGGTAGGCCGTGGGCCGCTCGCGGCGATCCATCCACAGACCACCGCCGGGCGGCCGCGGAGTCGCCGCGACGAGCCACGTCGTGGTGTCAGCACCCGCGTCGGCATCGCGCAGGATGGGACCCATGACCTTGTCGAACGTCGGCAGCGACTCGGTCACGCCCGGGGTGCTGGCCCATCCGGGGTGCATCACATAGACCGCGACTCCGTCCGCGGCCCAGCGAGTGGTCAGGATCGGGAGCAGCTCCACCTGGGCGCGCTTGCTCCGGGCGTATGCCGTGGAACCGGAGTACTCCCCGCGCTCGTAGTCGGGGTCATCGGCGGGCAGCTTCTGGGCGTACATCCCGCCCGAGGTGACGAGAACGACGCGCGCCTCGTGCCCGGTGAGGACCGGCATGAGCAACTCGGTGAGCAGGACCGGCCCCAGGACGTGCAGCGACATCGACAGCTCGTGGCCCTGCGGCGACTCGGTGCGCTCTGGCGGCATCGCGCCCGCGTTGTGTACGAGGGCGTGGAGCTCCAGCCCGTCGGCCACGATGCGGCTGGCGCAGTCACGCACGCTGTCGAGATCACCGAGGTCGCAGACCCACGTCGTCGACGGTCCGGGGAGGTCCGCGGCGACCTCCGTGGCCTTGTCTGAGTTGCGAACGATGAGGTGGACGTGGGCGCCGAGCTCGCTGAGCTGGCGGGCCGTCGCCACACCGAGGCCAGAGGTGGCGCCGGTGACGGCGACATGGCGGCCCGCCAGGGCTCCGACGGCCGGGTCGGCCGGCCATGTCGGAAGGCGACGGCGCACGGCATACCCGATGCTCGAGAACCCGGGCACGACGGCTCGGTCGAGCACGGTGTCGAGCGCACGGGCCAGAGGTCGCAGGGTCATCATGCGACCCTACGTCCGCTCCCTGAGCGCCCATCGCGTCCGCAGCGTCGTTGGGGGTTGGCCCTGTCGGTGGGCAGTGCCAGTCTGGAACGTATGCCGGTCACGATTGCCGACGTTCGCGCGGTGGCGGCGGGTTTGCCTCGCAGCTACGAGGCGATCGTGCGCGACCGGGTGAAGTTCCGGGTCGGGAGCATCGTGTGGCTCGCCTTCAACCCGGAGGAGACCGAGATGGGGTTCGCGTTCCCCAAGGAGGAGCGCGCGGCCCTCGTCGCGACCGAGCCGGACGTGTTCTTCCTGCCGCGCCCGTCGGACCTGCGCTTCAACTGGGTCGAGTGCCACCTCGACCAACTCGCCGAGGAGCGGATGCGTGAGCTCGTCCTCGACGCCCGGTGCATGGTCGTGCCCCAGAAGCTATGGTCCATCGCCGGTCGCTGACCGGAGGCCACACCGACGAACGTGCATACCGGCGATCGGGTCCGGCCACCCGGCCGGACCTGCGAGAGTCTGTCCACAAGAAGACAACCGGGGATCGGCGAAAGGGACGCACGATGTGGCCGTGGCTCATGATCGCCGTCGGCGTGCTCCTCGTCGTCGGAGGACTGGTCGCCCGCCATCGCATGATGCGCGACTATCGGGCCCAGCTCGCTGAGGTTGGGGCCAAGGAGCAGCCCTCGGACGAAGCCGCGTCGCAGAGCATGCCCCTTCTCCTGCCGGAAGCGACGCCCACGCCGGAAGCGACGCCCACGCCGGAAGCGACGCCCACGCCGGAAGCGACGCCCACGCCGGAAGGGCAGCCCACGTCGGCGGGCCAGCCGGAGCCGGCGGCGGCGATGCCCTTCCCCGACCGCCCCGCCAGCCACCGACTCACCCCGCCGCCGATGCTGCGCGCGCGGTCCTCGGACGTGCCGCTGCTCGACTGGCTGCGCCACTACTCCGACGGCAACGCCTGGTCCGGCGTGATCCAGAGCATCGCCGACCGGATCTCCGGCGACCAGATGCTGCAGCCCTGGTTCGGGACCATGGACCGGCCGACCCTCCAGCGGCACGTCATGTCCCTCGTGATGGAACTGACCGGCGAAGGCCTCACCGTTGGCACCGTGCGCCGCCTGGCCGATGCCCACGTGAACTTCGTCGCCGCCGGCGGAGATCACGTCACCGAACCCGTCTGGGACAAGTTGCACGCGACCTTCGCCAACGCGCTGCGCGAGCACCTGGTCCCCGAGCGCGCAGTGCTCGCCCTCGACGACACCCTCGCGCCACTCAAGACCTTCATCGTCACGCGCCCCCCGAGCTGACTGTCGTATCTGGCGTTGCCCATTCGTAGGTCAAGTGAGCGGCCAACCACCCGGATGGCCCCGCACGAGGAGGAACACCATGACCGCCACGTACACCTGGGACGTCTTCTGCAGTCTCGACGGATTCGGCACCGCAACCGGCGACTGGACCGGCTACTGGGGCAAGCAGGGTCCCGAACTGCTCGAGCACCGCAATTCCCTGTATGCCGGAGAGCAGCGGATGGTCTTCGGTGCCGAGACGTACCGTGCCTTTGCGAGCATGCTGGCCGCGAGCACCGAGGACTCGGACGTGCGCGACCCGTGGGTCACCCGCATGGTCCACCTGCCGGCCACCGTGGTCTCGACGACGTTGCACGAACCACTCGACTGGCCGGACGCCACGGTCGTCAGCGGGGATGCCGTCGACGTCGTCGCCCGCCTCAAGGCCGAGTCCGACGTACCGCTCCGGTCGCACGGCAGCCTGTCGATGAACCGGGCCCTCATGGCCGCTGGCCTCGTCGATCGAATCCAGGTCTCGGTCTTCCCCGTCATCACCGGCCAGAACGGCACGGAGCCGATCTTCGGTGGCGCGGCCGACTTCGATCTGGAGCTGCTCGAGGCTCGCACTCTCGACGGCCGCACCCAGGAGCTCACCTACCGACCCACCATCCACTGATCTTCTTGTCCGGGCGTCGCCCGAGGGTCCCCGCCCTGACTCGCACTCGGTGGCGCGTCAAGCAGAGTCAGCCGGGAGCACCGCGGACTGTCCGGCCTCAGCGCCACGCAGGTCCCACGGCGGAGTTGCCTGCGGGCGAGCGCAAAGGCAGATGGCTCGTAGGTACGAGGCACTGAAGGAGCCGCACGCATCCGCCGGAGCGGACGCGAAAGAGCGGTCTACGTCCTATGCGTGGCGAGAGCCCGCAGTCGAGCCCAAAACAAGCCAAGCGCTGGTCCGAGACCCGATCTGAAACCGGGTCCCGAGCCAGCGCTCGGAATTTCGTGTACTCAGGGTTGGCACTTACGTGTGACAACCCAACGTGCGCAAGGGGGGATTTGAACCCCCACGCCCTTTCGGACACTGCGACCTGAACGCAGCGCGTCTGCCGTTCCGCCACTTGCGCTTGGAACTGGTCCAGTGTGCCGTAGACAGGCGCCTGTCTCCAAATGGGGACCTCAGGTCAGCAGCTCGACCGCCCGCCCGACGCCGTCCTCACGCCGGATCTCGGCCCCCACCTCCGCGGCCCGCGCGACGCACTCACCGCGAGCGAACCCGCGCAGCACCTCCGTCAGCCACTGCACCGACAGCTCGTGCCGCCGCACCGGTCGCGCCCCGACGCCGAGCTCCCACACCCGCCGCGCCCAGTACGGCTGGTCCCCGATGTGCGCCACCACCGCCTGCGGAACCCCCGCCCGCAGCGCCGCCGCCGTCGTCCCCGCGCCACCGTGGTGGACGACACCCGCCACCTGCCCGAACAGCCACTCGTGAGGCACGTCCTCGACCACCCGCACCCACTCGTCGTCGACCGAGCCCAGGCCCGCTGCCCCGGCATGCAGCACCACCCGTACTCCCGCCAGTCGCGCAGCCTCCGCCACCATCGCGCTCATCGCCGAAGCCTCACGCGTCGGCATCGACCCGAACCCGACATACGCCGGTTTCCGACCTTCATTCAGGTATGCCGCCAGCTCCAGTTCCGGTGTGTACGTTGCCTTTTCGTCGAGGAACCAATACCCCGTGGGCTCGGGGTTGCCGTTCCAGTCCGACGGTGGAGGCACGACAAGGGGTGTTGCCGCGAGGACGCCTGGCGTTCGCTGGATCGCGTCAAGGAAGCCGCGGCGGCCGGTCGCGGGAAGGCCGAGTTCGCCTCGCATGAGGTCTCCGGGCAGCGCGAAGACCGACCCCATCGCCTGCTGAGTCGCCTGTCCCGCAACGCGATTCGCGATCGAGGACCGGTTCGGGAAGGTCGGCTGCATCGTCGCGGCTCCCGACCGGGTCGGCCGCATCGGCGCGAACTCGGCGACGACGTGCCTTCCGCCACCAACGGACACCAACGCGTCGACGGCGTGGACGGTGAGCACTCCACTCACCCACAGCTCAGCGGAACCAACGAGCGGAACGAGCGCACCGGCATACCCCCGGGTTGAAGCCCGCACGAAGCGGCGCAGGGCGGCGAGCTCGTGGAAGGGGTTGCGGCTGGAGTGCCCGAGCCAGTCGACGCCGAGTGGGGACGCGATGAGGTCGTCGATCCGCACTCCGGCCGGGACGAAGGTGAGTCCGTGGCGGGTGACGAAGTCCTCGAAGTCGTCGCCGGCGCAGAGGGTGACGTCGTGTCCGGCCCGGGTCAGGCCGACCCCGAGCGCCACCATCGGCTGGACGTCGCCGCGCGAACCCGCAGCCATGATGTTGACCTTCATCGCTGAGCGGCGCGCACCATCGAGACGTGCTGCTGGGCCAGTCGGCGCAACGCAGCAAGGACGGGGTCGACGAGCACCGTGCCGAGGATGACCTGCCGGATCGCGCCCTCGGGGTCGGCGGGAACGGTCGCGACGTCGATCTCGGCGACGCCCTCGACGTGGTCGGCGTAGGCGTTCATCCGCTCCTCGCCGAGGCCGAGTCCGACGTCGTCGCAGGCAGCCCACGCCCGGTCGAGGTCGTCGATGAACGGATCCGCAGGGTCGACGTTCCAGCCGCGAGCCGTCACCCACGCCGACGCACGACCACCGCGAAGTTGGTCGGCGACCTCACCGTCAGGTGCGTCACGGCGCGGCTTCACCAGGGACCGTTGGGCCGTCTCGAGGACCGTGATCCAGTCCTGGCCCGGCGACGTGATGACGTCGAGGACTCGCCCGATCCTCGCGAGCGACAACCCGCCCACCTCGCTGAGCGCCCGCACCAGTCGCACCCGTTCGACATGGGCCTCGTCGTAGTCGGACTGCGTCCGTGACACCGGACGCCCGGGGTGCAGCAGCCCCTCGCGCAGGTAGTACTTCAGCGTGGCAACGGCCACGCCGGTGGTGTCGGACAACTCAGCCAGCCGCACGGCATACCTCCGAAGTGAAGAAAGGGCTTGACTTCGGATAGTACCGCTCTCCAAAATAGGGATAGTCCGACTATCCCAACAGGAGCAGGCGATGGACGCAGGCAACGGCCTCAGAACTCACGCACACGAAGGCGACATTGTCGTGTTCCACATCGGCATGACCGTCCGCAAGCCGCACCGACCCGACCTGTGGATGCCGGTGTTTGCCGCGATGCCCAAGATGATCGCCGAGCTCTGGCGCAACAAGGCTGCAGCGGAGCGAGGGGAGGCGGAGGATCTGGGGTTCCTCGGTGCGACCACCCTCGTCGGGCTGAAGGGGCCGTGGACGGTGCAGTGGTGGCGCAGCACCGATCACCTGTACGCGTACTCGCGGATGATCGACCGCGCGCACCTGCCCGCGTGGCGCGCCTTCAACTCGAACGCCCGCAAGCACCCGGACGCCGTGGGCATCTGGCATGAGACGTATGCCGTGCCCGCCGGTCACATCGAGACGATCTATGGGTACGGCGCGAACGTCGGCCTGGGCAAGGTCACGGGGACTGTTCCGGTCGCGCGACGGGGACGCGCTGCCCGCGAGCGCCTCGGCGCCACGCTGCGCGACTGATCGCCCCAGCAGAGGGGTCAGGCGAGGCGGACTCGGGCGACGTGGAACCAGAAGCGTTCGCGGACCTCGTGACGGCTGGTGTCATCGATGTCGTAGACCCCGGCCCGGCCCGACAGGTCGAGCAGGAGGGCGCGGTCGAGGTCTCCCGGGATCGCCGGCTTCGCAGCGCGCAGGGCTACGAGGTCATCCGGAGTCGCGGTCCGGCACCAGGAGTCGAGCACGGTCTTGGCGACGGCGTCGATGAGTTCGGGGTTGAACACTCCGTCGGCGTCGACGACGGGCCGGTCACCCGTGGTGGTCGACCAGGTGGGCGCGGTCTGCGCGGCCGGAAGGACGACCTCGGTGGCCCGCTTGCGACCAAACACCGCTGGGGTCGGGGGAGCGGAGGGAGTGGGTACCGCCGGGCTCGAGGCAGCAGCTGGCTGTGCAGCCGCTGGCTTGGGTTCGGGGCCCGGTGCCGAGGGCTGGCTGGGGGTGGGAGTGCTGGTGCCGCCCTCGGAGGATGCGTCGGGGGAGTCTCCGACGGGCGCCACGACATGCTCGCTGGCGGGGACGCCGGTCGACGGAATCGACTCCGATGGCTCGGTGGACTCGGTGTGCTCGGTGTGCTCGGCGTGCTCGGCGGGCTCAACCGGGATGAGGCCTTCGGGGATGGCCCTCGATCGCACGCACCGGTCGATGATCTCGGGGTCGATCGGCTGCTCTCCGTCGGCCGCCCGCCGAAGGTGTTTGGAGACGGCGTGACCGTGGCCGCTCAACCCGGGAACGCTGAGCAGCACGACCTGGACGCCGGCGCTCTGGGCCTCTTCGACGGCTTCGGTCAGGTCGTCGTCGCCGGAGACGAGGTAGACGACGTCGGCGACCCGGGCCCGCCCCTGCAACGCCATGTCGAGACCGAGGCGCACGTCGACACCCTTCTGCTCGCCCGCATAGGAGAGGCGTCCCAGGCGGAGCTTGATGCGAGGCAGGAGGCCGATCTGGTCCTGGTGGTAGTCGGGCTGGCCGCCGGAGCGCGCGCCCGAGTCGTACCAGTTGACCCGCAGCAGTGGCAGCCCCGAGTCGGCCTCGACCTGCGCGACGAGCCCCGCGATGAGGCCCGGGTAGTCGACCTCGATGCCGCTGCGCAGCGATGACCCGGTGACGCGCGTGGCCGCCGAGGCGAGGAGGTAGCCGACATCGACGTAGACCGCGCAGTAGGACCTCATGCCCCCACTGTCTCAACCCGAACGCCCATTGAGGACCCGACGCCCAAACCTCGCCGGGTTCATGGGGTCAAAGGCGCGACATGCCGCGCGTTTGGCCCCATGGATCCACCGGAACTAGCGCAGGCGGGCCTTGGCTTCGCGGACCTGGAGCGTGGTCACCGGCTCGTCCTGCAGATCAGCAACACCGTCGAGGTCGATCCACGCACCGCCATTGACGCGGTAGGAAGCGGTCAGGGTCGCATCGACCTTCACCGAGGCGGCGGGGACAGGCTGTTCGTACGTATGCCGGATCAGCCCTTCCGGGTACGGCCCACCCAAGTCGTCGGTCCAGCCAGAAGCGGAGCCGTCGCCGAAGGAGTAGTTGTAGCTCGCCGGGTTGATCTTGAACTCGATCGACCAGGACAGCAGTTGCACCTTCGTGCTGACGTCGCCCGGGCTGAGCTTGGCGGTGGGCCACTGCGCCTCGAAGTAGGTGGGCAGGTTGACGAGTGTGACGTCGCCTTCGGGCTGGACATTCACCGTCGGCTTCGCAAACGGCAGTTCGCGGAACGCCACCACGATCTGGTCGAGCGTGGGCACAGCGGGCGCCGGCTGCACCGTGTTGGGCAGGTTCGCACTCCCGCAGCTCGTACGGTCGAAGAACCATTGCGAGGTCCCAGCTAGGCGTCGCCAGACATAGAGCTGGTTCACGCCCCGACCATTGACTGGCGCGCAACGACTCAGCGCCAAGCCGCAGGACGAAAGGTCATTTGGAGCATCAGGGTCCGACGTGGATCCGCAACCCAAGGTCTCGCGGTGCTCCCAGACTGGTCCTTTCGAAACCGGCTGCGCGTCCGACCACGACTTCCCAGGCGGAAGTTCGACATCCCACCCGCCCCTCGATGCGACGGCCTTCACGACCAGCCCCTTGTTCGACAGTTTTGCTGTCAGCCCCTTGCGATCCTTCGCCGTAGCTACGGGTGCAGCGATCACCGCCGACGCAGTCGCCACCGCTAGGGCCAAGGCCATCTTGCGGCTCATCCCTCAAGTCCCATGTCCGCAGCGGTCCAATGTCCGTCCGTCCACCTCACAGCCAGTCGGTAAACGGTGTCTCCCTTTTCCGTCGAACCGACCACCTTGCCTGCCTTGTTCTCGATGTCGACCTCGCTGGCACGGACCTGAACCTGGACCTGAGCCACGTCGGCGGTGGAATTCGGCAGGGCGTTGGTTGACAGGACCGTCATCGACGGCCGCAACTGGCGTTCGCCTGCCACCTTGAATTCATCCACGCCCTCAATCGCGGATTGGCAGCCCTCACAACTCGGTCCGGCGAGGTCGGCCAGAGTCGAGGTATCCACGGACACGTACGCCCGATCCGCCTCGAGAATGTAGAACTTGGCGAACTCGATTGCGCCCGCCTCGGTGTGGTCTCGAGCTGCGGCAGGTACGGACACCGACACCGACGGGCTTGGCGTCGTCGATCCCGTGGCGCTTGCCGAGGGCGAACCGCTCCCCGTCGACGACGTCGAACCCGTGGGCGACGTCGACGAAGTCGGGTCCTCATCACCCCCGTTGCACCCCGCCAAGCCGAGCGTCAGAGCGCCAGCCAGCGCGGCGGCATACACAACTGTCCTGCGTGACGACATCAAAAATCCCCTCGGTCGGTGAGCTCATCCACGCACCCGCGGGCGCGACCGGAGAGCACGATCTCCCCATCCAGCGTAGGGAAAACGCCCGATCCCGCCACTTGGAGCGCCCAGCCAGTCTGACCGAATCCGTCACAGCGACCGCCGAGATATCCACAGGCCCACGGCTTTGCTTCACATGCTGAAGCAAAGACACTCCCTCACCGGACACCGCACGAGCACCCCACCGCCGCACACACGCCTCCAGAGAGAGTTCACGCCAGCCTCACGAGTCACCACAGCCCCGCCGGATAGCATCGAGCCGGACCGACGACTGACCGACCGCTGACCGCAGGACCGATCGCACGACCAGAGGAGGCGCGCCATGGGACTGTTCGACCGCATGGAAGGCAAGCTCGAGCGCGCCGTCAACGGTGTCTTCGCCAAGGCGTTCCGCGCCGAGGTCCAGCCCGTCGAGATCGCGAGCGCCATCCGTCGCGCCATGGACGACCGCGCCGCGAGCTCCGGCCGCTCCGGACGCTCCGTCGTCCCCAACGTCTTCACGATCGAACTCAGCGAGACCGACTTCGACCGCCTCACCGACCACGGCCAGGAGCTCGAGAACGAGCTCATCGCCGCCGCCGAGGAGCACGCCGACAGCCAGCACTACCAGCCGGGCGGCCCGATCGACATCCTCTTCGACGAGGACGTCGACCTCGAGACGGGCGTCTTCCGCATCCGTCCCAGCACGGCCAAGCGCCCGCGCGCGACCGGCATGACCGGGCAGCACCCCGCCGCCCCGGTCGTCGCGCCTCCCGTGCCGACCCCGGCGCCAGCCCGCCCGGCCCCCACCCGTCCCCGTCACGAACCGGTGGACGAGGACCTCGGCGAGACGGCGGCATACCGACCGGCGAAGCCGCCTGCCACGAAGAAGCGCACCAATCCGGCCGATCGGCCGTGGCTCGATGTCGACGGCGAGCGCTACCCGCTCATGGGTGCCATCACCGTCCTCGGCCGCGACGACAGCGCCGACATCATCCTCGACGACCCGGGAATCTCCCGTCAGCACAGCGAAATTCGCGTGACGCAGGACGGTCCGCACACTGTCGCGACGATCCGCGACCTGGGTTCCACCAATGGCACGTTCGTGGGTGGCGAGCGTGTCACGTCTGAGCACCTCGAGGACGGTGACCGCATCACGGTCGGCCGCACCTCAGTCACCTATCGTGCCGGTAGAAGATGACAGAAGTGAGCACCTGGGATGAGTGAACTCACCATCACCCTCATGCGCCTCGGGCTCCTCGTGGCGCTGTGGGCCTTCGTCATTGCCGTCGTCGGCGTCCTGCGGGGCGACCTCTACGGCACCCAGGTGACCCCACGCCGGGCACCGGGACAGCGCGCGGCCACTCCACGCCCCGCACCCCGCGGAGGCAACCCGGCCGCGGTCCCGCCCGAGCAGCGCCCCGTCACCCCCCGCCCGACCGGCCGCCGCTTCAACGCCCGCCCGGCCGAACGCGAACCCAACCACCTGCGCGTCACGAGCGGTCCCCTGGCCGGCACGAGCCTGCCGCTGCGCGAGTCCGGCACCCTCGTCGGTCGCAGCCCTGAGTCCGCGCTCGTCCTCGAGGACGACTTCGCGTCCGGCCGGCACGCCCGCATCTACAAGGGCCCCGAAGGCTGGATGGTCGAGGACCTCGGCTCCACCAACGGCACGTTCATCGGCCAGTTGCGGCTCACCACACCGACTCCGGTGACGGCCGGGACCGAGATCCGGTTCGGCACGACCGTCGTCGAGCTGCGGAGGTAACGCATGGCGATCGCCTTCCACTTCGCCGCCCGCTCCGATGTCGGGATGGTGCGAACCAACAACGAAGACAGCGGGTATGCCGGCCCGCACCTTCTCGCGATGGCTGACGGCATGGGTGGTCACGCCGGCGGCGACGTCGCCTCCTCCTCGATCCTCGGCGCGCTCGTGGGGCTCGACGGCGAGTCGTTCTCGGGCGTCGACGCGACCCAGGCCCTGTTGCGCCGGATCACGGCCGCCAACACCGAACTCGGCCAGCTCTCCCACGACGACCCGGACCTCGACGGCATGGGCACGACGCTCATCGCCATCCTGCGCGCCCGCGACAAGCTCGTCCTCGCCCACATCGGCGACTCGCGTGCCTATGTCGTGCGCGCCGGCGAAGTCAGCCAGATCACCAAGGACCACAGCTTCGTCCAGTCCCTCGTCGACGAGGGCCGCCTCACTCCCGCGGAGGCGTCGACCCACCCGCAGCGCTCCCTCGTGACCCGGGTCCTCACCGGCGCCGAGGGCGAGGAGCCCGACGTCGTCGTGCGCCAGGCGATCGTCGGCGACCGCTACCTCATCTGCTCCGATGGCTTGTCCGACTACGTCGCTCGCGACACCATCGACGAGATCCTCACGACCGAACGCAAGCCTGGTGACTGCGCCGAACGCCTCGTCCAGCTCGCCCTGCGCGCCGGCGCCCCCGACAACGTCACCGTCGTCATCGGCGACGTCGTCGACCTGACCCACTTCGTGCCCAGCGACTCACCCCAGATCGTGGGTGCCGCGGCCGCGATCCGCCGCCACACCCGCCCGATCCCGGTGACGCCCGCCGCCAAGGCAGCCGCCCTCTCCCACGAGGCAAGTGGTGGCTCGGACGACGACGAGGTCGAGCTCGCCGACGAGGGTTCACGCAGTCGCACCACCACGATCCTGCGCACCGTCGGCGTCGCCCTGGTCGCCGCGATCCTGCTCGTCGGCGGTGGGTATGCCGCGTACTCCTGGTCGCAGGCCCAGTTCTACGTCGGCGTCAGCGACGGTCGCGTCGCCCTGTTCAAGGGTGTCGACCAGACCCTCGGCCCGCTCGAGCTGTCGCAGGCCGAGACGACGAGCGGCATCGACATCAACGACCTCCCCGACTTCTATCGAGGGCAGCTCGACCGCGGCATCACGATGGACACGCGCTCCGATGCCGCCGCCCTGATCCGCAACCTCGAGGTCCAGGCCCAGGCGTGCCAGTACGCGAAGTCCCTGGGCCGCTCCTGCGCGACGGTGCCCTCCACGTGGACGACGCCCACTCCCACCCCCACACCCAGTGGGACCCAGTCCCCGTCCCCCACCCCGACGGGCAGCCCCACCCAGAGCCCGGGCCCGAGCGGCACGCCCGCCGGCCCGCGCTCCCCGTCCCCGTCCCCGTCCATCAGCCCCAACGCATGACGACCGTTTCCTCACTCGCCTCCCGCAAGGGCCGCAACGTCGAGCTCGCTCTCCTCGTCTTCGCGGTCGGCATCGTCGTGCTCGCCTACGTCAACGTGGGCATCGCGGTCGAGGGCGCGATCCCGCCGAGCCTCGTCGCCGTGGGTTCGGGTTTCCTCGTCATCACGGCGGTCTTCCACCTCGTGATGCGGTGGCGCGCGCCCTACGCCGACCCGCTGATCCTGCCCATCGCCACCCTGCTCAACGGGCTCGGCCTCGTCATGATCAACCGGCTCGACCTGGCCCGCGGCAGGGACCTCGCCGAGGGGATGGCCCTGCGCCAGCTCATGTGGAGCGCGCTCGCCGCGGGTCTGGCGATCGCGGCGCTCATCATCCTGCGTGACCACCGCATCCTGCGCCGCTACACCTACCTTGCCGGGGCCGTTGGTTTCGGGCTGCTCCTCCTGCCGCTCGTGCCCGGGCTCGGGATCGAGAACTACGGCTCCCGCATCTGGATCAGGCTCGGCCCGTTCTCGTTCCAGCCCGGTGAGATCGCCAAGCTCGTTCTCGCGATCTTCTTCGCCGGCTACCTCGTCCAGACCCGCGACGCCCTATCGGTGGCCGGTCGTCGCATCCTTGGCCTCACGCTGCCCCGGGCGCGCGACCTCGGCCCGATCCTCGTGGCCTGGATGCTGTCCGTCGGCGTCCTCGTCCTCGAGAAGGACCTCGGCTCGTCGCTGCTGTTCTTCGGCCTCTTCGTCGCCATGCTCTATGTCGCGACCGAACGCACGTCGTGGGTCGCCATCGGCATGCTGCTCTTCTGCGTCGGGTGCTACGTCGCCAACATGCTCTTCGACCACGTGCAACGTCGCGTCATCCTGTGGCTCGACACGTTCAGCCGCGAAGCCCTCGACATCTCGGACCAACTCGCCAAGGGCGTCATGGGCATGGCCTCTGGCGGCATGTTCGGCACTGGCCTCGGTCGTGGCCGCCCAGATCTCACCTACTTCGCCGAGAGCGACTTCATCATCCCGAGCTTCGGTGAGGAGATCGGACTCGTCGGGCTCTTCGCACTCCTGCTCCTCTACGTCCTGCTCATCGAGCGCGGCCTGCGCACCGCCATCGGCGCCCGCGACGGGTTCGGCAAGCTGCTCGCCTCGGGTCTGGCGTTCTCGCTCGCGCTGCAGTGCTTCGTCGTCGTCGGTGGCGTCACCCGCGTCATCCCGCTCACCGGCCTGACGATGCCGTTCCTCTCCCAGGGTGGCTCCTCACTCCTTGCCAACTGGACGCTCGTGGCGCTCCTGCTCCGCATCAGTGACCACGCGCGCCGACCCGTCCCCGACCCGGAAGCTCCCAGCCCTGTGGCCAGCGACCAGACCCAGGTGGTGAAGGTGCGATGAACTCACCGATCCGCCGCCTCTCCTTCGTCGTCGCCTTCCTCTTCGCCACTCTGTTGGTCTCGACGACGCTCATCCAGTTCGTCTACGCCAAGGACCTCAACGCCCGCCCGGACAACCGGCGCACCCTGCTCAGCAGC
This sequence comes from Knoellia pratensis, assembly GCF_042666395.1. Classification (NCBI taxonomy): domain Bacteria; kingdom Bacillati; phylum Actinomycetota; class Actinomycetes; order Micrococcales; family Intrasporangiaceae; genus Knoellia; species Knoellia pratensis. The sequence continues at coordinate 390,063 of NZ_JBHTDJ010000001.1, forward strand.
TACGCCCGCGAGCGCGGCCAGATCCTCGTCGGCGACACCGCCATCGCGAAGTCGGTCCCGGCCGACGACGAATACAAGTGGCTGCGCACCTACCCCGGCGGCGCGGCATACGCACACATCACCGGCTACTACTCGTTCTACGGCGCGGGCAGCGGCCTCGAACAGGCCGAGAACGGTCTCCTCTCCGGCAGCAGCGACAAGCTCGCCTTCCGCCGCGTCTCCGACTTCTTCACCGGCCGCAAGACCCGCGGTGCCAGCCTCGAGCTGACCATCGACGCCGCCGTGCAGGAGGCCGCGATCAAGGCCCTCGATGGTCGCAAGGGAGCAGCCGTCGCGGTCAACCCGTCGACCGGCGAGATCCTCGCCATGGTGAGCAACCCCGGGTACGACCCGGCCGACCTGTCGACCCACAACCTCACGAAGCTCAACGCGGCATACAAGGCTCTCAACACCGACAAGGACAAGCCGCTCGCCAACCGCGCCATCGCCGGCGACCTCTACCCGCCGGGCTCGACGTTCAAGATCGTCACGGCCGCCGCGGCGCTGTCGAGCGGAAAGTTCGCGCCCGACACCGAGCTGCCCGGTCCGGCGGTGCTCGACCTCCCGCAGACGACCGTCGGCCTGCCCAACATCGGCAGGAAGTCGTGCGGCGCCAACGACAGGACGACGTTCCTGCACGCGATGGAGATCTCGTGCAACAGCGCGTTCGGCTACCTCGGCCTCCAGCTCGGCGCCGACGCACTGCGTGACCAGGCCGCGAAGTTCGGTGTGGGAGACCAGCTTTCGGTCCCGATGAGGGTCACGCCCAGCAGCGTTCCCGCCGAACTCAACCAGCCGCAGCTCGCACAGTCGGCCGTCGGTCAGTACGACGTGCGCGTCACGCCGCTCCAGGTCGCGATGCTCAGCGCCGCCGTCGCCAACCACGGCGTCGTCATGAAGCCCTACCTCGTGAAGTCCGTCCTCTCGAGCGACCTCAGCATCATCGAACGCGCCGACCCCGAGCAGCTCTCCGAGGCCGTGACCCCCGAAGTTGCCGCCCAGCTCACCGAGATGATGGAAGCCGTCGTCGAGAACGGCAGCGGCAAACCCGCCCAGATCGACGGGGTGCGTGTCGCCGGCAAGACCGGCACCGCCGAGACCGACGGAGTGGCGCGCGCCCACGCCTGGTTCACCGGGTTCGCGCCCGCCAATGACCCGCAGATCGCTGTCGCCGTCGTCGTCGAGAACGGCGGCGACCCCGACAGTGAAGCCCGTGGTGGTGGCGCCGTTGGCGGCCCCGTCGCCAGGGCCATGCTCGAAGCAGGACTGAAGAAGTGAGGAAGCAATGAGCGAGGATCCCCTGCTGCTCGGGGGCCGCTACGAAGTGGGGGAACTCATCGGCCGTGGTGGCATGGCCGAGGTGCACCTCGGCCACGACACCCGTCTGGGGCGTCAGGTCGCCATCAAGATGTTGCGCAGCGACCTGGCGCGCGACCAGTCCTTCATCAAGCGGTTCCGGCGCGAGGCGCAGTCCTCGGCCGGGCTCAACCACGCCTCCATCGTGGCCGTCTACGACTCGGGTGAGGAACACTCGATCGAGTCCGGCGGGGCCAAGGTCGCCGTGCCCTACATGGTCATGGAGTACGTCCAGGGACGCACGCTGCGCGAGATCCTCACGGACCGCGACCATCTGCCCGCCGAGGAAGCGTCCCGTGTCACCGAGGGGGTCCTCGACGCGCTCGCCTACAGCCACCGCATGGGCATCGTCCACCGCGACATCAAGCCGGCCAACGTGATGATCGCCAAGGACGGCACGATCAAGGTCATGGACTTCGGGATCGCCCGGGCCATCGCCGACACCGCGGCCACGATGACGCAGACGCAGGCCGTCATCGGCACCGCGCAGTACCTCTCACCCGAGCAGGCGCAGGGTCAGACCGTCGACGCGCGCTCGGACCTCTACTCCGCTGGCTGCATGCTCTACGAACTCCTCGTCGGCCGCCCGCCGTTCGTCGGCGACAGCCCCGTCTCCATCGCCTACCAGCACGTCGGCGAACAGCCGGTCGCCCCCTCGGCCCGCGAGAACACCATCAGCGAGGATCTGGACGCCGTCGTCCTGCATTCCCTCGCCAAGGACCGCGAGAAGCGCTACCAGGACGCCGGTGCCTTCCGCAACGACCTCCAGGCCGCCCGCCTCGGGCGCCCGATCAGCGCTGCCGCGATGGCATCACTGGCCGCACTCGCCGCCGGTCCCGCCGCAATCAGCACGTCCGAACCAACCGAGGTGTATGCCGCCACCACCCGTCCCCGGGACGGCTCACCCGGGGCTGCGCCCGGGTCGACGACGTCGACGTTCCCCGCCGCGGTGGACCCGGCGGAGCGAGGTCGGCGCCGTGGTGCCACCTACGTCATGCTCACGGTCGGCATCATCGCCGCGCTGGCCCTGCTCGGCTTCGGTGGTTCGCAGTACCTCCAGATGCGCGAGGACGCCAAGAAGGTCTCCGTTCCGGTTCTCGAAGGCAAGCCTCGAGCGACTGCGCTGAAGTTGTTGAGCGACGCCAAACTCGGCTTCACCGAGACGACGGCGAAGAGCGACACCGTCCCCGAGGACTCGGTCATCGAGCAAACCCCCGGGGCCGGCACACGCATTGACCCCGAGACGACGAAGGTCGCGATCGTCATCTCGACCGGGCCCAACGCCGTGACCGTGCCCGACCTCAGGGGCATGACCGTCGCCGAGGCGACCGAAGCCCTGACGACGGCCAAGCTCGCGATCGGGACGACCACCAAGGTCGACACCGACGACCAGCCCAAGGACAGGATCGTGTCGAGCGACCCGACCCTCGGGACGTCACGTCCGCCCGGGTCGATCGTCAACGTCAGTGTCGCCACGGGTCTGGTCGTCCTCCCGGACCTCAAGGGGAAGACCCAGGACGAGGCGGCGGCCGCGCTCATCAACCTGGGACTCACCCCCAAGACCGACTACCGGCAGACCTCGCGCGCCAAGGAGGGCACGGTCGTCGACCAGAAGCCGGGCAAGGACGAGAAGGTGGCCGTGGGATCGGTGGTGACGATCGTCGTCGCGCAGAAGCTCCCGCCGCCGCCGGTGACCACGACACCGTCATCGTCATCGTCCGGGTCACCGTCACCCTCGGGCACGCCGAGCCCCACGCCCACCGACTCGTCCACGCCGACGATCCCGCCCACCCCCTAGCCCCCCGCAAACCCACTTCGTGCCCCGCACGGACACTTCCCAACCCACTTCGTGCCCCGCACGGACAGGCGCGCTCGGCCCGTAGGGCCCCGCGCCTGTCCGTGCGGGGCACGAAGTCGGGGGCAGGTCAGCCGGCGACTCTGGCTGCGACGTCGGCGCCGTCGTGGACGAGTGGGCTGAGCCCGTGGGAACGCTCGACCGCGCTGGCGTCGCCGCACACCTCCAGCCAGTTGGCGAGGAGCCGGTGACCGCCCTGGGTGAGGACGGACTCGGGGTGGAACTGCACCCCGTGCAGCGGCAGGTCGCGGTGCTGGACGGCCATGATGATGCCGCTCTCGGTGTGGCCGGTGCCGATGAGTGCGTCGGGCAGGGACGGCGGGTCGATCGTCAGCGAGTGGTAGCGCGTCGCGGTGAACGGTGTCGGCAATCCCGCGAGCACGCCCACGCCCGAGTGGTGCACGAGCGAGGTCTTGCCGTGGAGCAGTTCGGGAGCGCGCCCGACCACCCCGCCGGCCACGACGCCGAGCGCCTGGTGTCCGAGGCAGACGCCGAGCATCGGCTGGGACCGCTCGCCGCACGCCTCGATCATCGCCATTGAGACACCGGCTTCCTCGGGCGTGCCCGGGCCGGGTGAGACGAGGACGCCGTCGAAGTCGGCACCGTCAGCCGGCGCGATCGCGTCGTTGCGCACGACGGTGCACTCCGCGCCGAGCTGCTCGAGGTAGCCCACGATCGTGAAGACGAACGAGTCGTAGTTGTCGATCACGAGAATGCGACTGGTCGGTGCGCTCGGCGCATTGGCGGCATTCGGTGCGCTGGTGTCGTTCATCATCAAAGGACCTCACGGTGCGAAAACAGCTGGGGCAGAAGGGCACTGGCACCAGTGTCAGCGCCAACTGTGGTCTCGTCGTAGGGCAGCCACGACGCGACCAGCGGGAAGAACCACTCGAAGCACACCACGACGACGCCCGCGAGCAAAGCCACGAGCAGCAGGGCCTTGAGCGGGACGGGACCGGGAAGCACACGCCAGAGGGCGGCATACATCAGGTTGCTCCGTTCGTGGCCGCACCGGTCACCGCGACGGCGAGCGACGGCGCGCCCTGCGCCCTGGAGCGGGTCTCGACGAGTTCGGCGTGCACGACCCACCGCTGCTTCGCGCTGAACTTGGGGTGGCACGAGGTGAAGGTCAGCAGGCGCTTCGTCGGCTTGGCACTGCGATCGCCGGGCACGGGCGCGATGACCTCGGACTGCCAGGGACGGACGATCTCGTGGCTCGACACGGCATACACGGTCCATCCCGCGGCGGTCTCGACGATGATCCGATCGCCGTTGCGCAGGCGGTCGATCTGGCTGAGCGGCTTGCCGTAGGTCGTGCGGTGCCCGGCGATGGCGAAGTTGCCGACCTCGCCCGGCCCGGCCGTGCCGACATAGTGACCCAGGCCTTCGGCCAGTTGCTTGGCCCTCGTGCCCTCCACCAGCGGGCGCGCGTAGTCGGCACCGAAGCGCGGCACCCGCACGATCGCGAACGCCCCGGCCGGAACCTTCGCAGCACCAGCAGTGCCCGAGCCGGGCCCCGGCGCCGGTGCCGGTGCCGCGGCGAACTCGCGCGACAGCGTCGACACCGTTGCGGCGTGCACCTTGTCGGATTGGACGTCGGTCCACCACACCTGCCACACGACGAAGAGCACGACGAGAGCCCCGAGCGTCATGAACACCTCGCCGATGACTCCCAGCACGCCGCCACCGCGCCGAGGGTGACCGTGGCGACTCACTTCTTCACCGTGGCGTACTCAGGCGTGATCGACCCCGCGTATGCCGGGAACTCCTGTCGATCGTGCGTCGTCACCTCGTAGCCCAGGCCGACGGCCCTGACGTACTCCTGGTAGATCTGGATCTCGGGCGACTGGGTCAGGATGTCGCGCAGCGTGGCCGGGTCGCCGATGGCTCGGATGCGATAGGGCGGCGAGTAGACGCGGCCCTGGAGGATGAGGGTGTTGCCGACGCAGCGAACCGCGCTCGTCGCGACGATCCGCTGGTCCTGGATCATCATCGCCTCGGCACCGCCGGCCCAGAACGCGTTGACCACAGCCTGGACGTCCTGCTGGTGGACGACGAGGGCATCGGCAGTCAAGCCTTCGGGGATCCGGTCGGTGGGCAGTTTGGAGTCGTTGAGCTGGACCTCGACGACCGGGCCCTGGACGGCGGTGCGACCGGCACTGACACCCAGCGCATCGGCCTTCTTCTCGAGACCTGCAACGGCGGCGTTGCCGGGTGCCCCGTCGTGGGTGAGGTCATCAACCTCGGTCGTGAGCTTGCCCAGCTCGCCGATCATCCGCTTGTTGTCCTGCGTCTTCTCGCGAATGATGTCGGGCAGTCCAGCGGCATCGGAACGCAGGCTGCGCCCCTGCGCGGCCGAGCCACTGGTCGCAAACAGGATGCCCGCGATGACGGCCACGATCGGCACGAGCACCGACCATGGGCCGGGTCGCGTGGTGAGGAACGCCTTGCCTTGGACCACGGGTCACCCCCTCTTCCTGTTCAGGCTCTACGCTAGGCCACGACACCACACGCCAAGGAGACAGTCCGTGCCAGAGTCCAAGGGCCGCGCGAAGCCCGCATACACCCCGCCCCGCACGGCGCAGAGCCGCGTCACCAAGCCGAACCCGCGCTGGTTCGTGCCGCTCATGCTCGCGCTGATGGTCATTGGGCTCCTGTGGGTCGTGACCTATTACATCTCCGGCGCGAAGGAGTACCCCGTCCCGTCGCTCCACCGCTGGAACCTCGGCGCCGGGTTCGCCTTCATGATGGCCGGCTTCCTCATGACGACGCGCTGGCGCTGACGCCACGCCCCCGCAACGCTGAACGGCCCCTGACCTTCGTGGTCGGGGGCCGTTTCGCTGTGTTCACCGCAGACCTGGGCGTATGCCGTGTGGACAGTTCTGTGGACAACGCGCGAGTTGTCCACAGGGGTTGTCCCCAATGTGGATGAATGACACCGATGTAATCCACAGCCCCCTCACCCCCGACTTCGTGCCCCGCACGGACACGCCAAGGAGGCCTACGGCCGACGGAGCGTGTCCGTGCGGGGCACGAAGTCGGTCCGGGTCAGATGGGGGAGGTGGTGAGTGCGTACTTGACCACGGCGAGCACGGCGAGCAGCACCGTGATGCCGGTGAGCGCGATCCAGTGGATGGCGAAGCTCGCCCGCTGCGTGCCGCCGACCTCGGGCCGCTTGCCCAGGTAGGCGAAGACCGCGGCGCACGCCATGCCGACAAGGAACCCGCCGAGGTGCGCCTGCCAGGCAATGTTCGGGACGACGAACCCGATGACCCCGTTGATGGCGATGGTCGCGTACATCGTCGCGGCTGACCGACCGAGCCGGCGCTGCAGGATGAGGAACGCGCCGAACAGCCCGAACACCGCGCCCGACGCCCCGACGGCCGCGGTCTCCCACGGGCCGTAGCCCTCGACGCTCACCTGGTCGGCCGTCCTCGGGAACGCCAGGAGCAGGTAGACGACCGACCCACCGAACGCGCTGATCAGATAGAGCGCCGCGAACCGGGCCCGACCGAGCATCGGCTCGAGGTACTGGCCCATCATCCACAGCGCCCACATGTTGAAGCCGATGTGGAGGAAGTTGTTCGGGGCGTGCGCGAACGCCGACGTGAGGAAGCGCCACGGCTCGGTGTCGCCGAGGTAGGGCGCGAACGCCACGTCGTTGGTCAGGCCCGGCATCGCCATCTGCCCGACGAACACGGCCACACAGATCCCGATGATCGTCATCGTGACGAGCGGACGTCCACCGATCGCGGCGACGTCTCCGCCGAAGATCGTGCGCCCCTGCCGGATCGTCTTCGCGCCCTCGCGGACACAGTCGACGCACTGCACCCCGACGGCGGCGGCGCGCTGGCACTCGGGGCAGACCGGCCGTCCGCATCGTTGGCAGCGGACGTAGGACACGCGGTCGGTGTGGCGCGGGCAGACCGGGACCTCTTCCGGGGCACCGGGCTGTTCGTATGCCGTGGGCTCACTCACCATCCCGAGTCTAGTGGCGCACTCTGGACCTTCCCTGAACGCGCCACCACCCCTGAAGACGACTTCGTGCCCCGCTCGGACACGATCCGTCGGCCGAAGGCCTCCGTCGTTGTGTCCGTGCGGGGCACGAAGTCGAACTCACGCGTTGAAGCTGTGAGGGGTGCTCAGGCCTCGATGTCGAAGCTCTCGATGATGACGTCGTTCTTGGGCTTGTCCTGACCACCGGTCTGGACGGCCGCGATCTTGTCGACGACGTCGCGGCTCTCCTGGTCAGCCACCTCACCGAAGATGGTGTGCTTGCCGTTGAGGTGCGGGGTCGGCGTCACGGTGATGAAGAACTGCGAGCCGTTGGTGCCCTTGCCCATCTGCTTGCCGGCATTGGCCATGGCGAGGAGGTAGGGGCGGTCGAACTGGAGCTCCGGGTGGATCTCGTCGTCGAACGCGAAGCCGGGGCCACCGAAGCCCTGGCCGAGCGGGTCGCCGCCCTGGATCATGAAGCCGGGGATGATGCGGTGGAAGATCAGACCGTCATAGAAGCGGTCGGGGTTGGTGCGACCCGCGTCGTCCTTGAACTCGAGCTCGCCCGTGGCGAGGCCGGTGATGGTCTTGACCGTCTTGGGAGCCTGGTCCGCGAAGAGGTTCAGGTTGATGGTGCCGTGGTTGGTCTTGAGAGATGCCTTCATGCCTCCACTCTATGGGTGCTCGACGGGTGCGCAAATGCGGAGGTGAGGGGGGCGCGAAGGGGGGCGGACGGCATACCCGAGATGTGGTCTTGGGGGGTGCCCCGACTGTCATGACCAGCGGAAACAGTGTTTGATGGGAAGCAGTCGTTCAATCGTCCCTCGATAGGAGAACGCTGTGTTCCGCACCAAGAGCAAGACCGAGAAGGCGCGCGAAGCGGTGGCCGCTCGCGTCGAAACTGCCGCCTCCACCGCATCCGACGCCACGTCGGCGGCACAGTCCACCGCCGCAGACTTCACGTCGCGCGTCGCCGACCTCCGCGACAAGGCTGCGCCGCACGTCGAGAGTGCCCGCGAGACGGCTCGCGCGTACGCCGACCAGGCCGCGCCCCGCGTCCAGGAGGCTGCTGACAACCTCGCGCCGAAGGTTCAGGACGCCAAGGACACCTTCATCGACGACATCGTCCCCAAGCTGGCGTCCGCGCTCGCGACCGTCATTGCCGGAGCCGCCGCTGCCAAGGGCGCTGCGTCCGAGGCTGCCGAGCGTGCACCCGACGCGTACCACGTGCTCAAGGGCGACGCTGTCGCCAAGCAGAGCAGGCGTGGTGGCAAGGGACTGCTCGTCCTCGGCCTGCTCGCTGCGGGTGCCGCGGCCCTCGCGTGGAAGAAGTCGACAGAGAAGAAGGACCCGTGGGCGACCGCGGGCGCCTACACCCCGCCGGCCGGTGGCCGCGCGTCGACCGTTGGCGGTCACTCCGCGTCCAACGGTGCGTCGGTCAGCGACAAGGTGACCGACCTCGCCACCGCCGCCAAGGACAAGGCTGCTGCTGCGGGTTCGGCCGTCAAGGAGAAGGCCGCCGGGGCCAAGGACGCCGCGTCCGACAAGGCCGCTGACAAGGTCGAGTCCGCCAAGGGCGCGGCAGCGGCCAAGGCAGACGAGCTCGCCGACGAGGCGCAGGCTTCGGAGTTCGGTGGCGAGCCCACGACCGAGACCGTCGAGGGCGACGCCTGGTCCAGTGCGGGCGAATGGGCCGACGGCTCCGCTCCCTCCACGTCGGGCACGTCCGAGGGTTCCGACCTCTCGACCCCCAACATCGACAAGGGCCACGACAAGCACTGACCCTTCGGGTCACACACGCGAGAGGCGGTATGCCGGGTGCCCACCCGGCATACCGCCTCCGTCTTTTCCCCCCTTGCGTCCGCCCCCTCACCCCTGGTCGGGGTCCGCCTTCTCAGGCATGGCCGAAGACATCGGGCTGCTCGTGGGCCAACTCGTCATAGAGCAGCTGGAAGGAGAACCAAGCCAACTGGTTGTCACCGAAGCCGTCCTTCGCGCTGAGGGCCTGCTCGCGTGTCATCGGCACCGGGGTGCCTGCGGCCAGGGCCGCCAGCTGGACCTCGGCGCAGCTGTCAAAGGTCAAGAACCAATGAATCGCAGCTTCGAGGGTGGAGCCGACCGTGATCAGGCCGTGGTGCTTGAGCAGGATCGCCTTGGCATCGCCCAGGTGATCTGCGATGTCCTGGCCCTGCTCAAGGCTGACCGAGGGCCCCTCGTAGCCGGTGTAGAGGACGTGATCCTCGTAGAACGCGGCTGATTCCTGATCGAGCGGCTCGAGCACCCTCTCCAGGGCGCCGAGCGCGCGCGAGTTGACGGTGTGAGCGTGAGCCGCTGCTTCAGCCTCGGGGTTCCGCTCGTGGATGGCGGCGTGAATCACGAAGGCGCTCGGGTTCACCCGGTGCTTGCCCTCGACGACGGCGCCGCTCGCGTCCACGCAGATGAGATCGCTTGGCGTCATCAACTTGAACGAGACGCCGAAAGGGTTGACCCAGAAGCGATCTCGGTGCTCGGGATCGCGCACCGAGATGTGGCCAGAGATCCCCTCGCCGAACCCCAGGCGTCCGAAGATCCGCAAGGCTGCGGTCAGGCGAAGCTTCCGATGCGCCCGCTCGTCCGCAGGATCTGCAAAACGGGGTGGGGTCGGAAGCGGCAACCCGGTGTGGGTGTCGGCGAGATAGGCGGGGGCTTGAGCGGTGGTCATGCGAGGGCTCCTCGGTCGGCTCGCGACGCAGGGTCGCGGTCGTGGATGGGCGAGTGGATGGCAAGGGTGGGCAGGTCATCACCGCGCTGCAGGAGCGAGAGGTCCAAGGCGATGTCGATGGCTCGATCGACCAAGGACTCGATGCCAAAGGTGAAGAACAGGGACCCGGCCGCGGGATCGCCCAATGTGTAGAGGCCGGACTCCTCGCCTGAGGGTGACGAAACGCGACTTGTGCTTCGATCCGTGACGAGACCCCCATGGCGGTGCCGTCGGGCAAGACCATCTGTCACCAGTGAGTCGACCAGCTCAGCGGTCTCGGGGGAGTAGCCGCGGACCCGTGCGTTGACTGCGCTGACAACGGTGTCCACCACTGACGAGCGTCCGTGAACCGTGACCTCGAACCCCGGCGCCGGAGCTGCCTTCCCCACCAGTTGGAGCCCTGACTCAACAGTCAGCTGCCCGCCATCGATCATGTCGACGAGCAGACGCGCACTTTGGGGTGGCATGGGACAGCAAATGCTCATCATCGTTCGGTAGTGCGACGAGAGGAGCAGGTCCTGCTCCGCGTCGGGCAGGTACGGCCAGATGTCCGGTCCGGCCTCCGGGATGGCGCGCTGGGCGAGGCGCAACGCGAGCGAGCTGTCCTCGACCTCTCCGAGGTGGCGCCGCAGTCGCGAGACGCCGTCCTCGGTCTGCACCCGAGCCAGCTCGTCGACCAGCCGCTCGTCGGATTCGCCCCAATGCTCCAGCTCCTGACGAAAGACCCTGACCACGTCGGTGAGGGTGAGTGATCCCTGTTCATGACGGAGTCGGGCGAACGTCTCCCGGGTGAAGTGCGCGAGGTCAAGGGTGACCGCGCGCTGCCTCACACCGGGAAGCGCACCTGAGCGAGAGAGCAGCCGGATCGGGCCTTGGTGCCCCTGTGACCTGAGGGCCAGTGCCACGTCCACGGCCGTGAGTCCGGTCCCGATCACTGCGACGGTGTCCATGCGGTCAACTCGGCGAAGGTGATCGGCAACCGGGTACGGGTCGGCGATGAAGCCAGGGACTCCCCTGAGCCCAAAGACATCCGTCGGTCGGCCTGCCCCGGTGGCGAGCACCACACGGTCAAACGCGAGGAACTCTGGGCCAGATTCGTCGGCGATGACCCTGAGTGAGTGCGAGTCGGTGCGCTGGATCGCCTTCACGGATCGACGTTCAATCCGGACCGACCAACCCCGCCGTGCCAGATCGAGAAGGGCTTGTCTTGCCGACTGCTCAAGGTAGTCGCCGTACACGGGACGGGGCATGAACACGCTCTGCGACACCGGGTCGGCGAAGGACTCCATCGGGCCGCAGAAGATCCGGCGCGCCGCCAGCCAGTCCTCCACATGCCCGTGGTCTGACCCGTCCACCGACATGTCCGTGGGAACGGAGTTCACGAGGACACAGTCGGCGTCGGGCTGGTAGGCGCGCCCCCTCCACAAGTGCGCCGACGGCTCGAAGATGGTGATGTCCATGGGCTCGAGCGAAAGGTCACTACGCAAGGCGCAGAGCAGCGCCACCGTCGAAGCCCCCGCTCCGATGACCGCCAGCGACAGTGTCATGTGGGCATGTGCCTTTCCCTTGTTCCCTCCGGGCCACCCCAGCGATGGCCACCTCAGCGAACGTAGGCCCTGTGCCAGCCTGAGGGCCTACAGATTGCGAAAGGGTTCTGGCGATTTTGCGAACCATGAACGCGCCTCGTGCTCGTTGGCCAGAGGATCGTTCGGCCGGGCGTCGCCCATGTGGTACTCATACGCGTGCGGGCTGATGTCCTCTCGACCGGTCCCTACACATCGGGGAGCACCTACGTGACAACCACAATCGCGGCACGGGAGCACCACGCGCTCGCCGAATGGAGCACGACGGTCAACAAGTGGTGCGGACCGTTGGAGGTGTGCGGAGACAAGCGCACCTTCAGCAACGGTGACCTCACAGTCGAGCAGTACGGCCGGGTCCGAGTCAGCACGATCCGTGCGGACGCTCACGCTGTGCGTCATCGGCCGCGGCCCGGCTCCGACGCGGCGTATGTCTATCTGTTCATGCCACTCGAAGGATCCCTCACGCTCCTGGAGAGGGGGACCACAACGGTTGTCGGGGTCGACGAGCTCATCGCGGTCGACGTGTCGCGGTCCTATCAGCTCGCAGCTCAGGAGCCAGTGGCGTTCATGGCCGTCCGCATCCCCTATGTTCTCGCCGGCCTCTCGCCTCATTGCACCGACAAGGTGACGGGCCACCTATGGGCCAAGCCGCACGGCCTGGTCCCGGTGGTTTCCCAGACGCTGCGGGCCATCGCCTCCAACATCGGAGCGCCGCGAGGCGTGGCCGCCGAGAGCATGGGCCTCACCGTCGGTGGGCTCGCCACCGCCCTGTTCGCTGAACGCCTCGAGTTCGAGACCACCGACCGATGCTCCCTGAGGCAGGTTCAGTTCATGAGCGTCCAGGCCTACATTCGAGAGAACCTGCGCGACCCGGACCTGACGCCCTTGACCGTCGCTCGTCACTTCCGCATCTCGGTCCGCTACCTGCAGCAGCTGTTCGCCGACCAAGCGATGACGCCGGCGAAGTGGATTCGCACTGAGCGGCTTGACCGTTGTCGGACGGACCTGCTGAACCCCACGTGGAGCCAGGTCACCATCGCCGGGATCGGTGAGAGGTGGGGTTTCAATGGCTCATCGCATTTCACGCGGACCTACCGGGAGCACTTCGGGGTTCCTCCGAGTGCGACCCGGCAGAACCAGGTGACCTCGCGGGCCGCTTCTGCGTGACGTCGCCGGGCCCGTCAGTCCTCCCGATCGTGGGGCACCGGGTTCGTGACGAACGAGGTCGGGGTGATCAGTACAGCTGCTCGCCGATCCTCAACCATTTCTCTGTCGTATGCCGCCATGTCCGGGTGGGTGCCGCCTGCGGCGGCATAGATCGTCCTCAAGAGCCCGGGTACCTCAGTCGCGGCGATCCGCGCGTGTGGGTCATCCGGGCCAACGATCTCCGCAGCTCCGATCGCAGAGATCCAGTCCCAGCCTGAGCGGAAGACCAGGGATGCCTGGGGAATCGCGCGCAGATTGCGCAGTTTGGCCGTGCCTCCACGCGAGACGAAGGCCAGCACGGTGTCCCCGGTCACCGGATGCGGGATCAGGCCGACGTTGACCAGCGAACTCGACGGGGTGCGGCCGGGAAACTGCGTCACGAGGATCGCGAGCCAGTCCTCAGCCGCCCCGAGAGCCTGTATCCGTTTCACCTTGTCGACCATTGAATCTGCGCCTGGGGCTGCCATACGACCAGCGTGCCTCATCCTTGGCCTGCCCTCATTTCAGGAGGAGTGACGTGCGCACACTGGCAAACACCAGTGCGCAAACGCACCAGAGGACCCGCCTCGGTGCTGTCAGGCTCGACCGGTGACCACGACACTTGCCCCCCAGACAGCGATGAGCGCCGTCGGCCTCCGCCAGGTCATGCGCTCCTTCGCGACCGGCGTCTGCCTGGCGACGACATTCACTGACGAGAGCGATCGGCGAGTTCACGACGCGATCACCGTCAACTCACTCACGTCAGTCTCCCTCGCGCCACCGTTGATCTCGGTCTGCCTTCGTAACGACTCGATGTTCTTGGCGGACCTGATCGCCTGTCAGGTGTGGGGAGTCTCGATCCTTGACCTCGGCGGGGATGACCTCGCGGTGCGGTTCTCCCGCGATCGGGAGGAGCGCGCGGAAGCTCTGGCCGGCGCGGGTCTCGTTCCTGGACCCAGAACGGGGGCGCTCGTGAAGTCCGGGCACAGCTGGATGGAGTGCGAGCTCTTCCGTCTGGTTGAGGCCGGCGATCACACGGTGGTGATCGGTGAGGTCCTGAATGCCGAATCCGCCATCGGTCGACCCCCACTCCTCTTCCTCCATGGCCGCTTCCGGGCTCCGCGTGCGCCGTGGGGCCTCGGCGAGCAATCAGGGGTCGGGTGCCCATGAACCTGCTGTGGTCTGTCTCTGCATCACCCGTGCCCACCCGACGTCCCGATCCGGGAACCACTGCCAGCATGTCCCCCGAGCGAGAGATCCGCGACCACATCAGCCTGGCCAGTGTCGAAGACGTACAGCGCCTCGTCCGCTCGCGAACACCCGGTGACCCACCCCTGCACATCGTGAGCACTGGACGCTCTTGGGGAATGGGTTCGTCATTGCCCGCGAGCGGCCCCGTCGACACGATCGACCTTGCGGGGATGAGCGCGATCCGCGACCTCAACCTCGATCGTGGGTATGCCGTGGTCGAGCCTGGGGTGACACAGGGTCAGTTGGCGAGTGCCCTGTCCACGACGTCGTGGATGGTCAATGTCACCGTGTCGTCAGCACACACCAGCATCGTGGGGAACCTTCTCGATCGAGGGGTGGGTCTGCGCCACCAACGCACCGAGGACGTGCTTGGCCTGGAAGTCGTGCTGGCCGATGGTTCGCTTTCCCACCTCGGTTGGTGGCCCGACGGTGGCCAGTCCGCTCGTTATCGACACGGTCTGGGGCCAGACCTGTTGCCGGCGTTCCAACAGTCGTCGTTCGGAGCTGTGACCGCGGCAGTCATCCGGCTCATTCCGCGACCAGAGGCGGGTCGACTTCTGCAGTTCACGATTCCTGAGGGATCGCTTGCCGATGCCATGGACGAGGTGCGGCACTGGGTCACGCAGGGGGTGACCCGCGCCGTGGTGAAGGTCTACAGCCCGGCCGCGGCCGCGCCGTATGGGGCGACATCGGGCCACTACCTTGCCCACGTCTACGTCGACGGCCCCATGGAGATCGTCGACGCCAGTTCACGCTGGCTCATCGAGCGAGCCAGGGTGAGCGGGCACTTCGGTGGGGTGGACATCGGCAGCGACCCTGCCCGATCTGAGTCGCAATGTGCTCTCGATCGAGCAGTGACCGCCAGCTACCAGGGCGACCCCGACGAGACGGACCACCTCTTCGAAAGCAAGATGGGTGTCGCCGCGGACGAGATCGACGAGCGCCTCGGCTTCTTGATGTATCTCCCCCTTGTGCCCTTTCGCGGTTCGCAGGTTGCTGCGGTCGCGGCCCTGGTTGCGCAGCAAGCGATGGACACCCCGATCGGCGTGACCTTCAATGCCCTCGACACCGAGGTCATCGACTGCGTGGTCACGGTGCGGTTCGCAAGGGAGGAGGGGTCGCGCGCTCTGGCCTGGAATCGGTTGGAGTCCTTGGCAAGCACCCTTTCCAACCGCGGGTACCAGCCCTATCGCCTCGGCGCTGATCTCTTCGGCCCGGGGCCAGAACTCGTCAACCCCACGGCGCAGGCCGTGAACGGCGCCGTCAAGAACGCCCTTGATCCCGACCGAGTATTCGCATCCGGTCGGTACTCCGACCTTCGAGAGGAACGCCCATGACCCTGGCACCAGACATCCTTCGCCAGCCCGCACCCGTGAAACCGGCCGACGTGATCGAGCGAGCCAAGGCCGCGATCCCTGCACTTCGCGCCGCCTCCGCCGACATCACTGCGGCTGGCTGCCTGCCCAACGACGTCGTCGAACTTCTGAAGGGCATCGGCGTCTTCCGCATGGGAGTTCCAGCGGAACGCGGAGGCCCCGACCTCACGCCAATGGAGCAGACGCAGGTCGTTGAGCTGCTCGCGCAGGGGGACCCCTCTGCGGCATGGTGCGCCATGATCGGGATGGATACCCCCTTGTACGCACAGTTCCTCGATACCGAGGTCGCTGATGCCCTGTTCTCCGACCCCGACACGGTCACAGCTGGCCTCATCCTCCCGATCGGTCGGGCTGACCGGGTCGACGGTGGCTACCGTGTCACGGGGCAGTGGCCTTTTGGCAGCGGGATCACCCACGCGGACTGGGTTGTCGCCGGGTGCCGAGTCTTCGAGAACGGCGAGCCGGTTGCCGGGCCGGAAGGTATGCCGTTCCTCTGGCGCATCATGATCGTGCCGCGGTCGGACGTCGTCCTGCTCGACACCTGGAACGTGACCGGCCTCCAGGGCTCGGGCAGTCATGACTACCGACTTGATGATCTGTTCGTTCCCACGGAACGATCGTTCACCTTCTCGAAACCGCGCGACAGCGGCGCCCAGGCCACACCTGAGGCCATCCTGCGCAACATGCCGGGGGTGCCCCTCGGTGTGACACGGGCAGCCATCGACCACGTCAAGGGCCTGGCGGGCACCAAGGTTGACCGCTCGACCGGCACACCGTGGAAGGACAGCGTCCGCGTCCAGATCGCGGTGGCCGAGGCTGAGCAGAAGCTCGACATCGCTCGACGCGCCGTCTATCACGGGCTTGAGGAGCAATGGCAGTGTTTGACCGCTGGTGAGCAGATGTCTGACGAGCTGCGGATTGCACCAGTCCTGGCGCGTGTCCATGCCTTTCGGATGGCGCGCGAGGTACTCAGTGACCTCACGGACCTGGTGGCCACCCAAGCGATCCGCCACAGTTCGCCGCTTGCCGGGTGGCTGGCTGATGTCACGGTGATGCGCCAACACGTCATCGCCCAGGACGAAGTGCTGCAGTCCGTGGGTGCCCTGCTGCTCGGGGGACGTCCGTCAAACCCCTTCAGCCTTGGCTTGGTTCACGGGTAGTTGACTCTGAAGTCAAGAACAGACAGGATCATCGCATGGGCCGACCACGCACTTTCGACACCGAGGACGCCATCCGCGCGGCGACGCGCACCTTTCGTACACACGGGTACGCCGACTCGTCTCCACAGCTCCTTGCTGAGGCCATCGGTATCGGCAAGGGCAGCCTCTATCACGCGTTCGGTTCCAAGCATGACCTGTTCATGACGTGCCTCAGCCAGTACGCCGACGAGAACTATGACGACTTCATCCGTGACCTCGCTGGCACCGAACCGGCCCGCGACCGTGTCCGTCGCGTCTTTGAGGCGACCGTCGCTGCGGACCGCAGCGATCCTGATCACTCGGGCTGCTTGATCGTCAACACGGCGACCGAACGCGGCATGTCCGACACCGCTGCCAGCAATGTCGTGTGGAACTCGATCGCTCGCACAAGAACTGCCCTGCGAGACGTTCTCGAAGAGGGTGTCGAGCGCGGCGAGATTCCTGGTGATCGCGATCTCGACGCCCTGGCAGACATGCTGCAGTGCACGATGATCGGCCTGCGGGTGCTCGGTCGCGTCTCCGAGAACGACGACCACGTCAGAACAGTCATCGAGGCGGCAGTCACCCACATCTGAGGACAGGCGCGCACTGCCTGAGGAACACCCAACTGAATCGCATCACGGTCGGCTGCCCCACGGCATACCGGCATCTGTTTGTCCGTGTCAATTCTTGACCCAAAGGTCAACAACTAGGAGAAGATCATGAAAGCCAATGACGTCGTCGCTGACGAGGCGATTCCAAGCGCAGTCCCCGAAAGGACCGCTGAGAGCGGTTGGTCCCGACGCATGTGGGCGATGCTCATCGTGCTGTGCGGCGCCATGTTCCTCGATGCCCTCGACAACGCGATGGTCGGCATCGCGGTGCCTCCGATTCAGGCCGAGTTCGGCATGTCCACCTCGGCAGTCCAATGGGTCGTGAGTGCCTACGTGTTGGGCTTCGGTGGCTTCCTCCTCGTCGGCGGGCGCCTCGCTGACATTGTCGGACGCCGACGACTGCTCCTCCTGGGAGTCGGCGCCTTTGCGGTTGCCTCGGCCGTGGGTGGACTTGCCCAGGACGGCACGTGGGTCATCGCTGCTCGCTTCATCATGGGTGTCGCCGCCGCCTTCACTGCTCCGGCCGGACTCGCCATCATCGTGACCACGTTCCCAGAGGGCCCGCAGCGCAACAGGGCAGTGGGGATCTACACCGCGTGCGGCGCAACGGGCTTCTCGCTCGGCCTTGTCGCTGGTGGAATCCTGACCCAGATCGGTTGGCGCTGGACCTTCTTCCTTCCGGTCCTCGCAGCGCTCGCGATCCTTGTCGGCGCCATTGCACTGGTGCCCCGTGATGCGGCCGTGGCCGAGCCCAAGCCCCGGATCGACTGGGTCGGCGCCTTCAGCATCACGGCAGCCATGCTGCTTCTCGTCTTCGGCCTGGTTGAAGCGCCAACACGGGGCTGGACCTCCACGCCGATCCTCGCCTCTTTCGTGGGGGCGCTCATCCTCGTCGTGGCGTTCGTCATCACAGAGAAGTCAGTGGCATTCCCGCTGGTCCGTCTGGAGTTCTTGCGGAATGGCGGTCTCGTCGGGGCTTCGCTCTTTGCCGCAGCCATCCTGGGGACGTACATGAGCTTCCAGTTCATCGGAGCCCTGTACCTGCAGGAGCTGCGTGGATGGGAGCCGATCGAAATGGCCCTCGGATTCCTCCCAGCCGGCCTCCTCATCGCCTTCTTTGCACCACGAGCCGGCGGCTACCTCGGCAAGCTGGGCATCAAGAAGATGATCGTCATCGGCTTCGTGGCCTACACGCTCGCCTACCTGCTCTTCCTGCGGATCGGGCTCGAGTCGAGCTACGCGCCGTACATCCTGCCCTCGATGCTGCTCATCGGAGTCGCGTTCCCGTTCTCGTTCACTGGCTCCTATGTTCAGGCCACCAGCGGTGTCGCTGACGAGGAACAGGGTCTGGCCGCCGGAATCCTCCAGACCGGATATCAGGTCGGCGCTGCCTTGGTCCTCGCTCTCACCACGGCGACGATGACCGCGAACACCGGTCCGGGCCGCGAGGGGAAGCTTGATGGCTACCACGCTGGCATCTGGGTGGTCTCCGCCGTCTCGGTCGTCGCGCTCATCGGCGCAGTTGTCTCCTGGCTCAGCACTCGCAAGGTGACCCAGGACGCATGACGGTTCACGAGGTGTTGGAGGGTGGGCCGCGGCGCACCCTCCGACACTCGCACCTGGGAGACGTTCTCGTGACCGCTGCCACTCAGTTCGGCAAGCGAGGAGTCAGCGTCATCGATGGGACAGAGGTCATCGACCGAGTGACGTACGGCGATCTCGAGGCGCTGGCATCATCGACGCGAGCCGAACTCCTGTCGCGAGGTCTGCGCGCGGGTGAGGTCGTGCTTCTTCGCGACCTCACCGGTGTGGCACAGCTTCAGGCCTTCTGGGGCACGGTGCTCGCCGAAGGGGTGCCTGTCATTCTTCCCCCGGGCCAGGCAGACCTTGCCGGGCATTGGTCCCTGTCCAGCGACGGGGCGCACCTCGTTGTGGAGGACGAACGAGGGCCCCATGCAACCCTCACACCCTCGACAGGGGCGGCCTTGATGGCCTTCACCGCCGGAGGAGGAGGAGCACCACGACCAATCTCACTGAGCCATCAACAGGTCTTGCACCGAACCGCGGCGACGATCGCCGCCAACGGTTGGACCTCTGACGAACGCACCTTCAACGCCTTCCCACTCCATCACGTGAGCGGCCTTCTTCTGTTTCACGTCAGAGACACCTGGCTCGGCGTGGACCAGGGCATGGCGCCACGTGGACGAGTCGTCGCACAGCCGCAGGATCTTCTCGACGGCATTGACACCATGCGCGCGACGCTCAGTTGGAGCACGCCCGGCGTGCTTGATCGCCTGACGCATGAGTTGGAGACAGGTGATCGTCCGCTCGCACTCGGATCCCTGCACACTGTATTGGTGGGGGGTGATCGGCTCCTGGGCCGCCAACGCCACCGCATCGCTCGATTGCTCGGTGTCCGCGAGGCAGCGATCGTGCCGGGCTTCGGCTTCACGGAGGCGGGTTCGGGAATCACTCATGGCGGGGGCCAGCTCACTGCTACCGGCCTGACTTCCGTGGGTGAGCCAGAGCCCGGCACAGCCGTCAGAGTGGCACGTCCGAACGGTTGCGACATGGGTCGCCTCGAAGTCAGTGGCCCGTCATTGTCGGATGACGGGACATGGCACGACACTGGGGATGTCGCAACGATCCTCGACCGACAGCTTGTCGTTCATGGTCGATTCGAGGATGTGGTGGAGATCGAGGGTTCGCCCCTCCATCTGGCAGATATCGAAGCTGTAGCCAGGTGTTTGGATTGGAAGAGGCCGGACGCCATCACCGCCACGCGTGAGGACGGGGGGATTGCGCTCCACGTTCACTCGGCAGATGTCACGGCTCCCGCCATGGGTCGAGTGCGAGGGTTGCTCCGAGACCGCGTCGGCGCAGAGGTCGTCGCCATCAGATCGCTTGTCGGTGAGGGGCCACCGATGTCACACCACGGAAGACTTCTGCGCTCAGCGCTGAGAGCTGATCCTCCAGCAGCGGTCCCACTCTGACGGACGGCGATGATCCTTCATGGGGTCATCGCCGTCTGAGCTAGGTTGAGCGCCATGCCGTCGTCGACTCCGTCCGTCCCCGCGCCGCTCATCGACACGGGGATGCGCACCGAGCCGGACCGGGCCTGGGTGCGCGAGGCGATCCGCAAGCTGCGTGCCGACGCGACGCGCACCTCCGACACCCACCTCATCAAGGTGCACCTGCCCGGGTGCGGACGCGTCGACCTCTATCTCAAGGACGAGTCGACCCACCCGACCGGTTCGCTCAAGCACCGACTGGGGCGCTCGCTGTTCCTCTATGGCTTGTGCAACGGGCTCATCGGACCGAGCACCACCGTCGTCGAGGCGTCGTCGGGGTCGACGGCCGTGAGCGAGGCGCACTTCGCGCGGATGCTCGGGGTGCCGTTCGTCGCGGTGATGGCGTCGTCGACCTCACCCGCCAAGATCAAGCTCATCGAACGCGAGGGTGGCACGTGCCACCTCGTCGACGACCCGACAACCGTCTACGACGAGGCGCGGCGGCTGGCCGATGCTGCGGGCGGGATCTACCTCGACCAGTTCAGCAACGCGGAGCGGGCGACGGACTGGCGAGGCAACAACAACATCGCCGAGTCGATCTTCGAGCAGATGGCCATGGAGGAACACCCGGTCCCCACGTGGATCGTCGTCGGCGCGGGCACGGGCGGGACGTCAGCAACGATCGGGCGGTTCGTGCGCTACCAGGCGCTCGACACCCAGGTGTGTGTGGTCGACCCGGAGCGGTCGGCGTTCCTGCCGGCGTGGCAGGGCGACGGCGAGGCCCGGTTGGAGCCGTCCCGCATCGAGGGCATCGGGCGGGCGCGCCTGGAGCCGTCGTTCCTCCCGCTCGTCGTCGACCGGATGCTCGGCGTTCCGGATGCGGCGTCGATCGCGGCGACGCGATTCCTGCGCGAGCGGACCGGCATACACGCTGGTCCCTCGACCGGAACGAACATCTACGGCGCGCTCAAACTGGCGGCGGAGATGCAGTCGGCCGGCCAGGGCGGGTCAATCGTGTCGCTGGTGTGCGACCGGGGCGACCGCTACGACGACAGCTACAACAACGATGCCTGGGTCGCGCAGAAGGGTCACGACCTCGCGGCGTATGCCGCGGTGCTCGCCGCCGCGTGGGACCACGGCACCTGGATCGGCTGAGTTCCCAGGATCCGCCTGCAGTGTCGGTCAGGCGCTGGCGAGGACGACGGTGACGGCCTTGTTGAGCACGACGAGTCCCTCGCGGGTCACGGTGGTCGCGCCACCGGTGGTCGTGGCCCGGTTGTCACAGGCGGGGGTCCACTTGAGGCCGGACTTCGACGCGATGAGGGCCGACGTCTCGGGCATGCTGCCCGCCTTGACCTTGCATGCCTTGGCGGCGGCCGCGAAGACCTCGACGGGCAGGCTGCCGTCGGCGCCGACCTTGGCCACGGGGATGGAGAGCTGACGGCACAGGCGATCGAGCTGCGCCTGCATGCCGTTGCCGAAGACATTGCGTCCTGCAGCGGGTGACAGAGCACGATCGTCGTCACCTCGGCACGATGCACACCACTCGGGGTTCAAACCGTGCCTGCAGTCTTCGCTCATGTTCGCAACCTAGCCGCTCTGGCAACCCCCTCGGACCACACCGACGCCGCCGGAGCACGGTTCAGGCACGCAGGCAAAGAAGTTGGACCCATAACGTCACCAGACCTCGGCCGCTACGATTTCCGGTGGGGGGTCACATTCTGTGGATTGACGACTCCGGCCTGATCCGTCACGTCTCCAGGAGTTGTCAGTGAACAGTCTCGTAGATCCAGCCACGCCCCGACCGCGACAGGTGCGCCGGGTCGCTGTCCTGCTGTTGACCGCGGTCCTCGGCTTCAGCCTCGCCCTGGCCTCTGCCGCGCCGGCGCAGGCAGCCTCCGGCTACACCATCACCGGGGTCGTCACCGGGCTGGACGCGACCGGGACGTCTGTTCCGCTGGCCGACGCCTACCTCTACGCGGAGCCGGTCGACTGGAACGACAACCGCAACATCTATGGCCACGCCGATGCGGCGGGACGCTTCACCATCGACGTCGGCGAGCCGGGTGACTACACGCTCTACGCGAACTGCTCGTCGGGCACTGCGTGCGCCGAGACGTACGGCGACCAGTACTACGACCGTGCCAACGGTCACGGAGACGCCACGCCCGTCGTCGTGAGCACGACGACACCGGTCACGGCCAACATGCGCCTGCCGAGGTGGGCCACCGTCAAGGGGAAGGTCACCAGCGACGCCGGTGCACCCATCGTCGGCATCACGGTCGAAACCGCCCCCACGTCCGGCGGGACCATGGTCAGTACGACCACCGACGCGACCGGCGCCTACACCCTCGCGAAGGTCGCGCCCGGGTCGGTCGCGATCAGTGCTCGCGAGGAGAGGGGTCAGCACAACTGGACGGCCGAGCACTGGAACGGCACGTCTGAGAGCACGCCAACCTGGCCCAACCCCGCACCCGTTCTGCCTGCAGGTCCGACCGTCACGACGGCGAACTTCCAGCTTGCCCAGACCTCGGGCTTCTACGGCGAGGCCGTGGACAGCGCCGGCGCCCCGATCCAGGGTGTGGGCTGGACGACGTACACCTACAACACCTCCACCGGTGACTGGGACACACCCCAGTACGGACCGCGCATGACTGACGAGAACGGGAAGTTCTTCTGGAACACCGCGGTGGGTGGCCGCTACAAGGTCTGCTTCGACGACACCTACTACGGCCCCGCCGCCCCGGTCCGCGATCTCCGCTACGGCTCGAGGTGCTGGGACAGCGCTGCTGACAGCGCCACGGCCACGGTCCTCACCCAGCCCGCGACTCCGTTGCAGCGGACCCTGCGCGTCGTGCTCCCCACTCTCGGCAAGTCACTCACGGCGAGCGACCCCTGGATTGATGGCGTCGCGAAGGTCGGATCCCCGCTGAAGGTCTACCCCGGCGCTTGGGGACCCACGGGTGTCCAGCTCGCGTACCAGTGGGGCTGGTACGACGAGGCGAATGGCTTTGCCTTCATGCCCGTCACCGGTGCCACCGCAACGACCTACACGCCCACCGCCGACCTCACGGGCAAGTACGTCGCGGTTCGGGTCACCGGGACTCTTGCTGGTTATGCCACGGCCCAGATGTTGGCCGGCGGACACGGCAAGGTGGGTGAGAGCGGCGTCGCCCTCACCTCACCGCTGACGATCACCGGGACACCGGCGGTGGGCCAGGTCCTCACGGCGACCCACGGCACTCCGGCCAACGGTGCGGAGATCGACTACGACTCCTACGAGTGGCGCGTTGACGGCGTTCAGGCGGGCTGGGACAAGACGCTGACGCTGACCTCGGACATGGTGGGCAAGACCGTGCACGTGCGCTACTCCCTGCGCACCACGGCCGGTTACGACGACACGACCTACGTCGCGACGGCCGGTCCGGTCACCGCTCCGCTGGGCACCCTGACGGCATCGACGCCGACGATCACCGGCACGGCCAAGGCGGGCTCCACTCTCACGGCCGTCCCCGGCACGTGGGGACCGGCACCCGTCACGCTGGCCTACCAGTGGAAGCGGGCAGGTGTGGCCATCGCTGGTGCCACTGCCAGCACGTTTGCGCTGACCGGCGTTGACACGGGCAAGGCGATCACGGTCACGGTGACCGGCACGAAGGCTGGCTACACGACGGCGGCCAAGACGTCGGCGGCCACCGTCGCTGTCGCTGCCGGGACACTCACGGCACCGGTTCCGACGATCTCGGGGTCCAGGACCGTCGGCGCGACGTTGACGGCGGTCCCCGGCACGTGGGGCCCGGCACCGGTCACGCTGGCCTACCAGTGGTACCGATCGGGAGTCGCCATCACGGGAGCCACGGCGAGCACCTACAAGCTCACCGCCACGGACCAGACCAAGACGATGACCGTCCGCGTCGTGGGCAGCAAGACCGGCTACACCTCGGTCGCCAAGACCTCCGCAGCAACGACTGCGGTGCTCGGGGCACTCACGGCACCGACTCCGACGATCTCCGGGTCCAAGATCGTGGGCTACACGCTCACCGCTGTCCCCGGCACGTGGGGTCCGGCACCGGTCACGCTGGCCTACCAGTGGTACCGATCGGGAGTCGCCATCACGGGAGCCACGGCGAGCACCTACAAGCTCACCGCCACGGACCAGACCAAGACGATGACCGTCCGCGTCGTGGGCAGCAAGACCGGCTACACCTCGGTCGCCAAGACCTCGGCAGCAACGACTGCGGTGCTCGGGGCACTCACGGCACCGACGCCCACGATCGCCGGGACCAAGACGGTGGGCTCCACCCTCACCGCCACGCCCGGCACGTGGGGTCCGGCACCGGTCACGCTGGCCTACCAGTGGTATCGCTCGGGTGTTGCGATCACCGGAGCCAACGCCAGCACCCTCGCGCTCACCACGACCGACCGGGGCAAGACCATGACGGTGCGGGTCACGGGCACGAAGACCGGCTACACCTCGGTCGCCAAGACCTCGGCTGCCACGACCGCGATCCTCTGATCGCACCGGGCTGATCAGGCCCCATGACAGAAGGGCCCGACCTTCCGGTCGGGCCCTTCTGGCGTCCCCCTGCGGTTCTCAGCGGGTCGGGGCGTGGCGTCGGATCGCCTCGGACAGTCGCTTGACGAGCGGAGAGCGCAGCCGCCAGGACTGCCAGTGCAGGGGGACGTCGACGTGCTCCCGCGCGCTGAGCCGGACCAGCGTCCCAGCCTCGAGATCGTCCGCGCACTGAACCGTCGGCAGGGCGCCCCATCCCAGCCCGGCCCGCACCGCGTCGGCGAACGCCTCCGACGACGGGACCCGGTGCGTCGGCGGGTCGACCTCGAGGCCGCGCCTGCGAAGAACACCACGCTGGAGGTCGTCGTGGTCGTTGAACTCGAGCACCGGCATACGCCCCCAGTCGACTCCGCGACCCAACGCGAACTGCTCGCGCAACTCGGGAGTCGCGACCGGCAGGTAGCGCATCCCTCCGATGGCCTCGACCGAACACCCCTGCACCGGAACGGGATTCGACGTGATCGCCCCGAGTACGGTTCCGGCGCGCAGGAGCTCGTGGCTGTGGCCCTCGTCCTCGACATGGAGCCGGAGGACGACGCCCTCCCAGCCAGCCACCTCACGCAGGATCGGGCGGAACCACGTCGCCAAGGAGTCCGCGTTGACGGCGATGGGCAACTCGGTCGCAGCTGTCGACTCGTCGAGGGCAGCGCGCGCCTCCTGCTCGAGGAGGTGCTGCTGGCGGGCAAGTCGCACGAGCACCTCTCCCGCGGCCGTCGGCTCGCACGGCTGCCCGCGCCGCACCACGACCTGACCCATCGAGTGCTCGAGCGCCTTGATCCGCTGGCTCACGGCCGACGGTGTGACGTGGAGTTCGCGCGCTGCTGCTTCGAACGTCCCCGTGTCGATGACGGCGAGCAACGCGCGGAGCTGGTCGGTGTGCACAAGCCTATCCTACGATGAAGCGCTGCTAAGGAACCCCGAGAAACCTTCGCTGGTCTTTACTCGGTGCGCGCCCTAACGTCGAGGGCAATGAACACCACAATCCTTGCCGCAGTCGTCGGAGGCCTCCTGTCCGGCTTCTCCCTCATCGTTGCCATCGGCGCCCAGAACGCATTCGTCCTGCGCCAGGGCGTGTCCCGTCAGCACATCGGAGTGGTCGTCGCGATCTGCGCGATCAGCGACCTCGCCCTCATCGTCGCCGGGGTCGTTGGTGTGGGTGCGCTCGTCCAGGGGCACCCAACGATCCTGCGCATCGTGACCGTCGGCGGGGCGGCATACCTTGTCTGGTTCGGTGTGCGATCGCTCCTCGCGGCGCGCCACCCGAAGACACTCGTCGCCGGCGCGCCGTCCGCCAAGACGTCCGCGGTGGCAACGGCGTTCGCGCTGACCTGGCTCAACCCGCACGTCTATCTCGACACGGTGCTCATGCTCGGCAACCTCAGCACGTCCTACGGGCCCACCGGCCGTTGGTGGTTCGGTCTGGGTGCCGGGGCGGCGAGCATTCTGTGGTTCACCACCCTGGGGTATGCCGCCCGCCTCGCCTCGCGCTGGCTCGCTCACCCGCGCACGTGGCAGGTGCTCGACACCGTGATCGGGCTCGTCATGTTCGCGCTCGCGGCGATGCTGCTGCGCACCAGCTTCTGAGGGTCGTGGAACACTCCTCGACGTGGCCATCGACCCGCGCAACCTGTCCAGTGACGCCCTCGACTTCCTGACCGAGCGGCACCTGGCAACGCTCACGACACTGCGGGCTGACGGCTCGCCGCACGTCGTGCCGGTGGGGTTCACCTGGGACGCTGATGCGCTCGTCGCTCGCGTCATCACCAGCGGCAGCTCCCAGAAGGCGCGCAACGCGGCGCGGTCGGGCCGGGTCGCGATCTGCCAGGTCGACGGGCGACGGTGGCTGTCGATCGAGGGCGTCGCGCGGGTGCTCGACGAGCCGGAGTCGGTGCTCGACGCGGTGACTCGCTATGCCGTCCGCTACCGGACGCCCCGGGTCAACCCAGCTCGGGTCATCATCGAGGTGCGTGTCGATCGCGTGCTCGGCAACGTCTGAGCCCTGGGGGCGCTGGAGATCGGAATGTCTTGCCGATCGAAGGAGAGCTCGTCACAGAGCAGCAGCGCCACGATGCTCGGCGATGTCCTGACCTGCGGCTGTCCGGGGCAGGTCAGCATCTCGACTCCGGTCAGATCGTCTGCGTCAGGACGGTGACGCGGTGAAGGCTGCCTCGTGGTCGCGAACCCATTCCGTGAACGGTCGGGCCGGGCGCTCGAGGATTTCCTCGACGGTGTCGGTCCTCGCCTCGGGGTCGGTGATCATCCGTTTCTGACCCTCGATGATGGAGCGCCCAAAGTCGTCGGACATCCCAGCGAAGAGCGTGGCCATCGCTTCGTCGTCGGACAGCTCCTCGAACACCACCGTCCGTCCGAGGACCGTACCGATGCGGGCTGCGTACTCGCGCTGGGTCAAGACCTCCGGACCAGTGAGGTGAAGGGACGACACAGGTCGCTGCGGCCCTCGGGTCATCGCCTCGACCGCCACAAGAGCGAGGTCATCCTCGTGGATCAGGGTTCGACGGGCGTCACCGGCAATGGCGCGCACCGGCTGTCCTGCGGCGATCGCCGGCGCCCACATCAGGGTGTTGGCCGCGAAACCGCTGGACCGCAGCAGCGTGCGGTTGACGCCCGTCAATGCCAGCTCCCGCTCCACGAGCGCGTGCGACCCCATGATGCCCCCAGCATCGGGGTCCACCCGCTCCACCCCGTGGGCGGACAGATAGACGATGTGCTCGGTCCTGCTCGCCAGTCTGGTCACGATGTCGCGCGCCGCATGGTCTGCGGTCAGGCTCGGGAAGATGAGCAGGGTCGCGTCGGTTCGTGGAAGGTCCTGCAGTCGAGCAGAGTCGGTGAGGTCGGCGACGAAGCGCTGAACCCCCGGCGGCAAGGGTGCCGACCGTGAGCGGGTGAGCCCGGTCACCTGGTGACCGGCCGCGACGAGGTGGCTCACAGCATTACTGCCCACGTTGCCCGTGGCGCCGGTGACGAGGAAGGTGCGCGAAGAAGGTTTCATGAATCGAGCGTCGAACCTCAACCACACATGAGGTCAAATCACCCCCCTCACCGTCGAAGACATCGTTCGCGCCGCGAGGACCTGACCGTAAGGTCGTCAGTGGGACTGCCTGCGGAGCGTCCCGCGCGCACGAGAGGGAAGAGGCCAGCCGTGACAGGCGAGACCGTGAAGGCACTGGACCGCAAGCTGGCCACGATCGTGGCGGGTGAGTACGCCCCTGACGACTTCATCATTGCCGACGCCAAGGATGCCGACATGGCGTTCGGGGCGGCCGCGGCCGGCCCGATCACGGGACAGGTCCCACCGCGACTGCGCTCGCGCCAGGAGTACCTGGCAGCGATGACCGCTCTGGTGCGGGAGGGAATGGTCGACATCATGCTCACCTCCGCCTCGAACGCCGAGCAGCTCGTCCGCGACGGGGTGTTGGACGGTTCACCAGTGACGCTGGCCGCCCGGGCCAACGATGCCACCGACATCTGGAACCAGCGAGGTGGTCACTACCCGCAGCAACCGTCACGGCCGTTCCGTTCGGCCGACCTGCAGGCGGTCCGTGAGCTCTGCGACCTCGTGCTGTACTCGGTCACCTTCAACAACGACCGCGATCTCGATCTCGCGACCCTTGATGCGTACGCCCGGTTCCGGGCCGATGCCCGCGCCGCGGGGCTCCGCCACATCCTCGAGGTCTTCAACCCGAACGCCCCGATCGGGCTGTCCGAGCGCGACGTGGGCGCCTTCGTCAACGACAGCATCGTGCGGACCTTGGCGGGCCTGACGAGGTCCGAGGGGCCCCTGTTCCTCAAGGTGGCTTTCAATGGGCCGACCGCGCTGGAGGAGCTCGTCAGCTACGACCCCGGTCTCGTGGTGGGCGTCCTTGGTGGGTCCGCGGGGACGACGCGAGACGCCTTCGAACTGCTGCACCAGGCGGAGCGCCATGGTGCCCGGGTCGCCCTGTTCGGGCGCAAGATCCAGCAGGCCGAATCGCAGGGCGACCTGGTGCGGCTGATGCGCCCGGTGCTCCGCGGGGACCTGAGCCCCGAACAGGCCGTGCGCGAGTACCATCAGGCGCTGCACGGGCTGGGCCTGCAGGCGCGGCGCAGCCTGGACGACGACCTTGTCATCACCGAACCAGTGCTCGAGCAGGACTGAGGTGCCTGTGACCAGATCCGGCGTGCTGTGCGTCGGCTCGGCCATCGTGGACGTGGCCAAGGTCATCGACCTCTACCCCGACGAGGAGCAGCTGACGCTGATCCGGGACGTCTCGGTGAGCACCGGGGGACCAGCGCTCAACCTGGCGGTGGACCTGGGTCGGATCGGCGCGCCGTTCCCGCTCGGAATGGTGGGTGTCGTGGGCGACGACGAGCACGGCCGGCTGGTGCGTGAGGCCTGCGCGGCGCTCGGCATCGACGCGAGCGCGCTGCGGGCGGTGCCGGGTGTGGCCACCTCGTTCACCGACGCGATGGTGGTCCGCGACGGCGGTACCCGCACGTTCTTCCACCATCTCGGGGCCAACGCCCTGCTCGCCGCCGAAGACGTCGACCTCACCAGCTCTGGGGCAAAGATCCTGCACGTGGGCGCACCCGGGTTGCACCCGCGGTTGGACGCGCCCGACGAAGGCGGCGGGAACCACTGGGCATCCCTGCTGCGGGCAGCCCGGTCGGTGGGCATGCGCACCACCATGGAGCTGGTCTCCCTGCCGGCCGAACAGATTCGTGCGGTGGCCCTGCCCTGCCTACCTCACCTGGACTACCTGGTGATCAACGAGATCGAGGCCGCCGCGCTGACGGGTGTGACGCTCCAACCGGTCGGCGTGGACGGGCAGGTCGACTGGTCCGCATTCGAGTCCATCGCGACCCGACTGGTGGAGCTCGGCGTCTCGCGGCTGGCCGTGGTGCACTTCCCGGCCGGCTGCGTGGGCGCCGCTCCGGGTGGACTCCTCTGGCGACAGGGATCGGTGAGCCTGCCTCGTTCGGCGGTGCGCAACGCCACCGGAGCCGGCGACGCCTTCGCCTCGGGAGTGGTCTACGGGCTGCACGAGGAGCTGCCGGTGGCGCAGTGTCTGCGGCTCGGGGTCTGCGTCGCAGCCGCGAGCCTGCAGGGCGCGGGGACGTCGGACGGCGTACTTCCGGTGGCGCAGTGCCTGACCCTGGGCGACCTGCATGGCTTCCGGCCGACATCCGAGCCCATCCCGCATGACGTGTGACGCCCGTGGTCGTGTCCTTGACCTCATGGAGCCCGCACGTGATCGGCCACTATGGCGACTGCAGTTCTTGGCTGGGCTACGGACGGGAAAGAGGCCCTCACCGACAAGCGGAAAGGGCCTCTGACCTGCGGTGGAGACTAGGGGGTTCGAACCCCTGACCCCCGCCTTGCAAAGGCGGTGCTCTACCAGCTGAGCTAAGTCCCCGTATTGGTGATGTTCCCTGGCGGGCGCCGGTGTCAGCTTCCCGCGTTGGGGGTGACCGCGGGGCGGTCGTCGGTGGCCTCGGCCCACAGTCGCTGGTCGGCGCCCTGTGCGTCGAGCTTCTTCTTGACGAGGCCGGCGGTGAGCGCGGTCAGGGCAACGAGAAGGATCTTCTTCACAGCAGTACCACCTGAGTTGAGTCGAGGATCGGATGGTGGGCCTAAGAGGACTTGAACCTCTGGCCTCTTCCTTATCAGGGAAGCGCTCTAACCGTCTGAGCTATAGGCCCGTCGCCGATCCGGCGGCGCCACCTTCACGGTGGCGCGAGAGACGAGGTTACCTCACACCCCGCCCTGCCAACAAAACGGTCACCCGGGGCCTGCAGGTCCCGTCCGCGCATGTTGTTCTCGCTGAGCCATGGCCCTGGGGCGGCATGCTCCAACGGGAGCAGCGTGCGCGGACGAGAACGACATGCGGCGCGCCTTGCTGGCGACCCGGACACCACCGGGACGGCCGTGGACTGGCCCACGACGCCGGTATGCCGCCCACTCTCGCGAGTGGGCGGCATACCGGATGTTTGTGGTTCGGTCAGTCGTCGGTGAGGGTCAGCTGGAGACCGCCGACGAGGCTGGCCGACACGTTGTAGAGGAAGGCCGCGAGGGTTGCGAGCGCCGTCATGAGGATGACGTCGATGACGCCGACGACGATCGCGAGCGAGACGACCCGGCCGAAGCCGAGGAAGTCCATGATGTCGAAGGTGTTCTCGCCGTCCTGGATGATCTGGCCGACGAGGCCGTTGACCTGGTCGAAGACACCCATGCCCGCGAGGATCATCCACAGCACCGAGATCATGACGACACCGGCGATGCCGAGTGCCACGGACAGCAGGAACGACATCTTCATCGCTGACCACGGGTCAACGCGAGAGACGGTGAGTCGCACGCGGCGACCGGTGCCGCGAGCGGCCGGCTGCACGGACGATGCCGAACCGTTGGTCGCGGGGGCCTCTGCCTGAGCGCGCGTCAGCGGCCGGGCCTCAGCGGAGGAACCCGACGCTGATCGCATCGAGGTACCTGCCTGGTCTGCCGTGCTCACTCGTCGCCTCCGTCGCCCTCTGCTTCACCGGCAGCGTCGTTGTCGTCGTCGCCTTCGGTGGTCTTGTCCAACGACGGTACGCCATCGGCTGTGTCGCGGTCACTCTCCGTACCTGTGGGTGCAGACGTGTCGGTGTCGACCTGGGTGCCCTCAACCACGGTGCTGTCGACCGGCGTGCCATCCACCGGGGAGACTCCCTCGGCGTCAGCCTCGGCAACCTCTTCCTCGACCGCCTTCTCGGCGTTGCGAGCCACTCCGACGATCGCGTCGTTCTTGCCGGGCTTGGCGAACCAGACGCCGGCCGTGTTGCGGCCGGTGAGGCGCACCCCGTCGACGCGCGAGCGGACGATGTTGCCGCGCTCGAAGACGACCATGACCTCGTCGTCCTCGGAGACCGTGAGTGCGCCGACGAGGTCGCCGCCCTTCTCGGTCTGCTTCGCGACGGTGACGCCGAGGATCGCGCGGCCCTTGACGTTCCACTGCGAGGCCAACGAACGCTTGGCCAGGCCGGACTCGAAGACCACGAAGACGTCGGGGTCGGTGCCGTCCTCGATGACGGACATCGCGAGCAGCGAGTCGTCGTTGCGGAACTTCATGCCGGTGACACCGGACGTCGAGCGACCCATGGGCCGCAGCGTGGCGTCGTCGGCGTGGAAGCGGACCGACTGGCCCTTCTTCGACACGAGCAACAGGTCGTCGGCCGACGACGTCAGGCCGGCGCCCACGAGCTCGTCCCCGTCGCGCAGGTTGACGGCGATGAGGCCGCCGGTGCGCGGGGAGTCGTACTCGGACAGGCGGGTCTTCTTGACGAGACCGTTCTTCGTGGCGAGCACGAGGTAGGGCGAGATCTCGTAGTTGCGCAGCGCCAACACCTGGGCGATGTGCTCGTCGGGCTGGAACGCCATGATGTTGGCGACGTGCTGGCCCTTGGAGTCGCGGCTGGCGTCGGGCAGTTCATAGGCCTTGGCGCGGTAGACCCGGCCGAGGTTGGTGAAGAAGAGCAGCCAGTGGTGGGAGGTCGTCGTGAAGAAGTGCGCCACGACGTCCTCGCCACGCAGCGAGGCACCCTTGACGCCCTTGCCGCCACGCTTCTGCGAGCGGTAGGCGTCGACCTTGGTGCGCTTGGCGTAGCCACCGCGGGTGATCGTGACGACCACGTCTTCCTCGGGGATGAGGTCTTCCATCGACATGTCGCCGTCGAAGCCGTGGATGATCGAGCGGCGCTCGTCACCGTACTTGTCGACGATGGTCCCGAGCTCCTCGGACACGATGGTCCGCTGACGCTCGGGCTTGGCGAGGATGTCTTCGTAGTCCTCGATCTCGCGCTGGATCTCGTCGTGCTCGTCGATGATCTTCTGGCGCTCCAGGGCCGCAAGGCGACGCAGCTGGAGCTCGAGGATCGCGCGGGCCTGGATCTCGTCGATCTCGAGGAGCTCGATCAGCCCGTCTCGCGCCGCCTCGGCCGTCGGCGAACGACGGATGAGGGCGATGACCTCGTCGAGCAGGTCGAGCGCCTTGAGCAGACCGCGCAGGATGTGGATGCGGTCCTCGGCTGCCTTGAGGAGGTAGGCCGTGCGGCGCTGGATGACGTCGATCTGGTGGTCGACCCAGTGGCGGATGAACGCGTCGATCGGCAGGGTGCGCGGCACACCGTCGACCAGGGCGAGCATGTTGGCGCCGAAGTTCGTCTGCAGCTGGGTGTGCTTGTAGAGGTTGTTGAGCACAACCTTGGCAACCGCGTCACGACGCAGCACGATGACGAGGCGCTGGCCGGTGCGACCCGACGTCTCGTCACGGATGTCGGCGATGCCGTGCAGGCGCCCATCCTTGACGTGCTCCGCGATCTTCTGGGCGAGGCTGTCGGGGTTGACCTGGTAAGGCAGCTCGGTGATGACGAGGCACTGGCGCCCCTGGATCTCCTCCACCTCGACGACCGCGCGCATGATGATCGAGCCGCGACCGGTCCGATAGGCGTCGTCGATGCCCGAGCGACCCATGATGAGTGCGCCGGTCGGGAAGTCAGGACCGTGGATGCGCGCCATGACGGCTTCGAGGATCTCGTCGCGCGTCGCGTCGGGGTGCTCGAGCACCCACAGGGCGGCGTCAGAGACCTCGCGCAGGTTGTGCGGCGGGATCTGCGTGGCCATGCCGACCGCGATACCCGACGAGCCGTTGACGAGCAGGTTGGGGAAGCGCGCCGGCAGCACCGTCGGCTCGAGCGTCTTGCCGTCGTAGTTCGGGGCGAAGTCGACGGTCTCCTTGTCGATGTCGCGCACGAGCTCCATCGACAGCGGCGCCATGCGGCACTCGGTGTATCGCGGAGCAGCGGCCGGGTCGTCACCGGGGCTGCCGAAGTTGCCCTGGCCCTGCACCAGCGGATAGCGCAGCGACCAGTCCTGCACCAGTCGCACCAACGCGTCATAGATCGCGCTGTCACCGTGCGGGTGGTACTGACCCATGACGTCACCGACGACACGGCTGCACTTGTTGAACCCGCGGTCGGGCCGGTAGCCACCGTCGTACATCGCGTAGATGACGCGGCGGTGCACCGGCTTCAACCCGTCCCGCACATCGGGGAGCGCGCGCGACACGATGACGCTCATGGCGTACTCGATGTAGCTGCGCTGCATCTCGGTGTTCAGGTCGATCGGCTCAACCCGGTCCGTCTCACCCGGGGACCGGTCCTGCACCACGGATCCGAGCTCGTTGGGCGCGTCAACGTCCTCGTTCTCGTTGTCCGTGCCGTCGATGTCGTCAGCCATCAGTTCCCTTGTCTCTCAGTGCAGTTCAAGAAGCGGCGTATGCCGCGAAGTCCAGTGCCGCCGTAGCGTGCGCGCGAAGGCGTGCCGACGGCATACCCATGTGGTTCAGATGTCGAGGAAGCGCACGTCGCGAGCGTTGCGTTGGATGAAGGACCGCCGCGACTCCACGTCCTCACCCATGAGGATCGAGAAAATCTCATCCGCAGCGGCCGCATCGTCGAGCGTGATCTGGAGCAGGACTCGGTGGTCGGGGTCCATCGTGGTCTCCCACAGCTCCTGGTAGTCCATCTCGCCCAGACCCTTGTAGCGCTGGATGCCGTTGTCCTTGGGCATGCGCCGACCCTTGCTCTGTCCCTCGGCGACGAGCGCGTCACGCTCGCGGTCGGTGAACGCGAACTCGTGGGGGGCGTTGCTCCACTTGATGCGGTAGAGCGGCGGCTGCGCGAGGTAGACGTAGCCGGCCTCGATGAGCGGCTTCATGAACCGGAAGAGCAGCGTCAGGAGCAGCGTGCGGATGTGCATGCCGTCGACGTCGGCATCGGCCATGATCACGATCTTGTGATAGCGGGCCTTCTCGATGTTGAAGTCCTCGCCGATGCCGGTGCCGAACGCCGAGATCAGCGCCTGGACCTCCTGGTTGGCAAGGGCCTTGTCGAGGCGGGCGCGCTCGACGTTGAGGATCTTGCCGCGGATCGGGAGGATCGCCTGGTTGAAGGGGTTGCGACCGCGCACGGCCGAGCCACCGGCCGAGTCACCCTCGACGATGTAGACCTCGGAGACGGCCGGGTCCTTGGCCTGGCAGTCGCGCAGCTTGCCGGGGAGCCCGCCGGACTCGAGGACGCGCTTGCGGGTGGCTTCGCGCGCCTTGCGGGCGGCGAGGCGGGCGGTCTGGGCCTGGATCGCCTTGCGGACGATCTCCTTGCCCTCGTTGGGGTGACGCTCGAGCCAGTCACCGAACGAGTCGGTCATGGCGCGCTGGACGAAGCCCTTGACCTCGGAGTTGCCGAGCTTGGTCTTGGTCTGGCCCTCGAACTGCGGCTCGCCCAGCTTGACGCTGATGACGGCGGTGAGGCCTTCACGCACGTCGTCGCCGGTGAGGTTCTCGTCCTTGTCCTTGAGCTGGTTCTGCTTGCGCGCGAAGTCGTTGATCATCTTCGTCAGGGCGGCGCGGAAGCCCTCTTCGTGGGTGCCACCCTCATGCGTGTTGACCGTGTTGGCGTAGGTGTGGACCGACTCGCTGTAGGCCGTGGTCCACTGCATCGCGAGCTCGAGGTTGAGCTCGCGGGCCTTGTCCTCGACCTCGATGCTGATGATGTCGGGGTGGACCGGCTCGGACTTCTTGCTCGCCACGAGGTGGGTGACGTAGTCGATGAGGCCGCCGGGGTAGCAGTAGCTGACCGTGCGCTTGCGGCGCTCGTTGCCCTCGACCGAGTCGGACTCTTCGTCGTCCTGCGGGGATTCCTGGACCCGCTCGTCGGTCAGGTTGATCGTCAGGCCCTTGTTGAGGAAGGCGTACTGCTGGAAGCGAGCCCGGATCGTCTCGTAGTCGTACTCGACGGTCTCGAAGATCTTGTCGTCGGCCCAGTAGGTGATGGTCGAACCGTGCTCGTCGGTCTCGCCGACCGTCTCGAGCGGAGCAATGCGCTCACCGTGGTCGAACTCCATCCGCCACACGTGACCGAGCTGGCGGACCTCGGCGATGAGCCGGGTCGAGAGCGCGTTGACGACCGACGAACCGACACCGTGGAGACCACCGGACACCTTGTAGCCGCCACCACCGAACTTGCCACCGGCGTGGAGCTGGGTGAGGACGAGCTCGACGGTGGAGACGCCGTAGGCCTCGTTCATGCCCGTCGGGATGCCTCGACCGTTGTCCTTGACCTGCACGCCGCCGTCGGCGAGGAGCGTGACGTCGATCGTGTCGGCGTGCCCGGCGAGCGACTCGTCCACGGCGTTGTCGACGATCTCCCAGACGAGGTGGTGCAGACCGCGCTCGCCGGTGGAACCGATGTACATGCCCGGGCGCTTGCGGACGGCGTCGAGGCCCTCGAGGACCTGGATGGCGGACGCGTCGTAGGTGGCGTCGTCCGCGACGGCCGAGACGCTGCCGCTCGGTGCCGTCAGGGCGCCCTCCAGGGGTGCGGTGGGCACTGCTGCGGACTCTGCCGCCGGGGCATTCGGCGACGTGTCGGACACCGCGTCTGCGGTGGAGTCGTGCGTCTCGATGCTGTTGTCGTCGGGCGTGCTGGGCACGGTGCTCCTTCAGCTGGTCTGGCTCATGCATCGCGCCCGGGGCGGGAAATCGCCCTGGGCGCGACGTTCACCCCAAAGTTTACCTGTCAGCACCGTCAGCGCGAGCCGGTGGAGGCCCGGGAACGCACTTTTCTCAGGTTTCCACGGGCGTTGACGACCCGGCATACGCCCCCCACCCCTCTCAGACGCCCTGACGGCCTTTTCCATGGCCTTCGGCGGTCCGCCTGCCACGCGGTCACAGCCCACGTACTCTCATCGCATGTCGAAGCGCGCCCTCACCCTTGCCCTGGCCCTGTCCTTCGCCCTCGCGGGGTGCGGTTCGGGAGGTGACAAGACCACGGCCAAGCCGGTGGCGTCCACCCCCACCGCGGCGTCGAGCGGGTCGAGTGGGTCCACGTCCTCCGCGCCGAGCAAGGCGACGACTCCTGAGCTCCCCAAGGGCTACGCGTGGCAGACGATCGAGGACGCCTCGCTGAAGTTCGCCGTGCCGGAGACCTGGTCGGCCATCAACCCGAAGAAGCTCATCGCCGAGGGAGACACCTCCGTCTTCGACGACATGGCAGAGAAGATGGGCATCACGTCGGACCAGATGATGCAGGCCGTGGGCAACGCCGACCTCATGCTCCTGGCGCCCCCGAAGGGCGGCTACGCCAACAACGTCTCGGGGATCATCGTCCCCCTGGACGGACTTCCGACGGAGGCTCAGCTCAAGGGCCAGTTGGGCGCCATGTCCGAGACGGACCCTGTCATCACCCCGGGGACGTCCGCGGCGGGCCCGATGATCGGAGCCGACTACGTCCTCAAGGTGGGGGCTCAGTCGGTGCAGGGCCGGACCCTGTTCTTCGAGGGCGAGGACGGCGTTCTCAACCTCGCGATCTCGACGCTCGACGCCAAGACCACCGCAGCGGTCAGCGAAGTCATCCGCACGACCATCCACAGCGTCTGAGCCCGACACGAACAGAGCGGCGTCCGACCTCAGCGGCCGCTGGTGAAGAAGGTCCAGGTGCCATCGCTGGCGATGCCGGCGCGATAGCCGGTGTAGGCACCGTCGTCCTGACGCATCTTGGTGGCGGCAGCCTTGGTGAGCAGCCCGGCCGCGACGACCTTGTTCCACTCGGCGTCGTCCTGGGCGTAGCGCTCCGAGAAGACCTTGGGCTGGATCGTCCCGTCGAACGTCTCGGTCGGCTCCATGGTGAGCAAGGTGGCCAGCGCGACGAAGTTCTGGGGGAGGCGTGAGGTGAAGATCGCGCTTGGCGCCTTCTCCCCAGCCATTCCGGTCGAGTCGGCGTTGGCGAGCGTGATCAGGGTCTTGGCGTCACAGGCCTTGGCGGCCGTCAGGATCTTCTTGGCCTTGGCGGCAGCAGCTGCCGACATGCCCTTGGTGTTGGCCGCGCCAGCCTTGGAGGCTGAGCACGACGCCGGGGTGACGGTGGGGGCGGGTGTGGACGACGGCGGGGTCGACTTGGTGGGCGTTGGCGTGGGGGTGGCGCTCGCAGTCTCCGTCACGGTGGGCGTGATGCTGGGGGTCGCCGTGGTCGCCGTGGTCGGCGTGGTCGCCGTAGTCGACGGGGTCTGACTCGTGCTCGTCGACGGCGCACTGTTCGGCTCGTCGTCGGAGCAGGCGCTGAGGGCGAGCGCGGCGAGCAGCATCGGCGCCGCCGCGCGAGTGAGGCGTGCGGTCAGGATCGTTCCCCGGGACGTCATGGCGCCCACTGTAACGGGAGTGACTGGAGTGACTTGGGACCTCGAGGCCGCGCCGCTACTTCGGGCAGTAGAGCTGAACGGACCCGACCGGCTCGAAGCCTGCCCGCAGCGCAGCCCGAAGACTCGCGACGTTGCCGGGAGAGACCAGCGCGATGACCGGTTCACCCGCCGGCACCAGGCCACGGGCGGCGCTCGCGGTCCGCGTGCCCAGCCCTTCACCGCGCGCATCCGGCGCGATCTCGCAGCTCACGACGGCCAGCCCACCGAACGACAACCCGCAGGTCACGACGACGTCATCACGGTCTGGCCACCCGAAGACCTCGACGTCGTCCCGCAGCTCCTGGGCATGCGCCACTCGAGGGTGACCGGCGAGATCCGGGCGCGTCACGAGCCCACCCTCGCCTGTTCCGGCCGCCACGAGCACGGCGTCGAGCACGTCGACCCAGCCGCCCTCGCCCGCCAGTCGCGTCATGACCCTCGGGTCGTGTGCCCCGCCGAACCCGTCCACACCCCATCGCGTGAGGTCGGTGTCGGACACACCGTGCGGGGCACTGACCGCAGCGTGGCCCGTGAACGACAACACGGCATACAGGCCGGATTTCCAGGGCGCGATGCGCTCCCACGAACCATCGGAGGGCCGATGCTCGCCTCGCCAGGCCGCGACAACGAGGCCACCCGCCGACGTCACTGCGCGGATTGGGCGCGTTCGATGACGGCGCGCACGTCCGCCGGGATCGGCACCGAATGCCGCTGCACGCGGTCGATGTAGACCTGGGCCCACAAGCCGTGCGCTGCGATGTCGTCACTGCCCCCGGCGAACAACCCGAAGGCGAAGGTGACACTCTTGGTGCCGATCCGCTCGACCCGCACGCCGACGTCGATGGGCTCCGGATAGGCGAGCTCGGCATAGAAGCGGCAGGAGGACTCGGCCACGACCCCCAGCGTCGGCGTGCTCACCTCGTCGGTGCCGGTCTCGCGGATGAGCCAGGCGTTGAGGACCGCGTCGAAGAGCTCGTAGTAGACCGCGTTGTTGAGGTGGCCGTACATGTCGTTGTCGGCCCACCGCGTCGTCATCCGCTGGATCTCCGGGAAGTCCGAACGCCGCAGTGTGCGTGGATCGGCAGTGCTTCCAGGGGCTCCGGCGTCCGACGTCATGGGGCCGAGCCTAGTTCGGGTCCCGGTGCGAGGATCGGAGCATGGAACGCATCGCGTTGGTGTCCGACGTCCACGGCAACCTCACGGCATACGAAGCGGTCCTCGCCGACATCGATCGGCGTCGGATCAGCCGCATCTTCAACCTCGGGGACCACGTCGGCAAAGGGCCGCGGGGGCGCGAGGTCGTCGAGCTGTCACAGCAACGGTGCGAGGTCAACATCCTCGGCAACTGGGACGACTTCCTGCCTGATCCGGAGCGGGACTGCAATGACGAGGCGCTGCAGTTCTGGCTGGACCAGCTCGCCCCGGGTCAGGGGGACTGGTTGCGGTCGCTGCCGTTCAGCCACGACTTCTGGCTCAGTGGGCGTCGCGTCCGGCTGTTCCATGCGAGCGAGGAGACGGTCCACCGCCGCGTGCGCTACGTCCGCAGCCAGGCCGAGTTCGAGGGCCTCTTCTCCAACACGGCGGCCACGGGTGACGGGCCGGTCCCCGACCTCATCGGCTACGCCGACACCCACGACCCGATGTACGAGTGCCAGCTCGAGGGCCGCACCGTCTTCAACACCGGCAGCGTCGGCAACTGCATGGGCGACCCGACCCCGATGTACTGCATCCTCGAGGGCGAGTTCGGCAGCGAGGACGTGGCGCCCTGGTCCGTGGCCTACGTCCGCGTGCCCTATGACGTCGAGGCCGAGCTGGCCGTGGCCCGCGAGACGGGCATGCCGCACTACGAGGGCTATGAGCTCGAGCTTCGTCACGGCATCTACCGCGGGTCCCTCGAGCAGTGGCGGGCGGGAGAAGCGGTCACCGGCTACCACGAGCGATGAGCGGTGGCAGCCGGTGACGGTGGCGCGAGCAGACAGTCCGATCAGTTGGCCGGGAGCACCGAACCGTCGGACCAGGTCTTCTCGATCCAGGCCTTGACCTCAGGCGAGTGCAGCAGCTCGTCGAGCTTCTTGAGGGACGCGTTGTTCTCGTCCTTCTTGGCCACCGTGAGGAAGTTGGCGTAGGGGTTGCCCTCCGGCTCCTCGACGAGGATGGCGTCCTTGGACGGGGACAGGTTGGCCTCGAGCGCGTAGTTGCCGTTGATCACGGCGACGTCGAGGTCGTCGAGCGAGCGCACGAGCTGCGCCGGATCGGTCTCGACGAACTTCAGCTTCTTGGCGTTCTGGTCGACGTCGTAGATCGTCGCGTTCGTCGCGTCCTTGCCGGACTTGAGCGTGATGACGCCGGCCTGGGCGAGCAGCTCGAGCGCGCGGCCCTGGTTGGACGGGTCGTTGTTGATGCCGACCTGAGCACCGGCGGGAAGCTGCGCGACGTCCTTGATCTTCTTCGAGTACAGCGCGAACGGCTCGATGTGCACGCCGGCGTAGTGCGCAAAGTCGTAGCCGCGGTCCTTCACCTGCGCGTCGTAGTACGGCTGGTGCTGGAAGTAGTTCGCGTCCAGCGTGCCCTCGGACAGCTGCACGTTCGGCTGCACGTAGTCGTCGAAGCTCTTGATGTCGAGGTCGAGACCGGCCTTGGCAGCGAGGTTGGCGTCGACGAACTCGAGGATCTTGGCGTGCGGCGTCGGTGAGGCGCCGATGACGAGCGTGGTGATGCCCTTGTCATTGGCCTTCGGACCACTCGAGTCGCCGCCTCCGGCACCACAGGCCGCGAGGCTCGAGACGGCGAACAGGGCGATGCCGGCGACGAGTGCGGGACGGCGGGGCGAGGACATGGGTGGTTCCTTTCGGGTATGCCGGTGAGTCACCGACGTGGGTATGCCGCCTTGGGCGGCGGATCAGGTGAGCCGACAACGCTGTCGGAAGCGGGCGGCATACGCCGCGGTGTTTTGGGGTGGCTCAGCGGTGGTCGACGGCGCGCGCGACTCGGTCGCCGACGACCTGGACGAGCTGCACGACGACGACGAGCAGCACGACGGCCGCGATCATGACGTCGGTCTGAAACCGGTTGTAGCCGTACGACATTGCGGTGGCACCGAGTCCGCCACCACCAACGGCGCCCGCCATGGCGCTGTAGCCGATGAGGGCGATGACCGTGGTCGTCAGGCCGGCGATGATGCCGGGCAGGGCCTCGGGGAGGAGGACCTTGCGGGTGACGTTCCAGCGGGTCGCGCCCATGATCGTCGCGGCCTCGACCTTGCCGGAGGACACCTCGCGCAGTGACGTTTCGACGAGGCGCGCGAAGAACGGCACGGCTCCGACCGTGAGCGGCACGATCATGGCGCGCCAGCCGACCGTGGTCCCGGCGATGAAGCGCGTGATCGGGATGATGGCGATCATCAGGATGAGGAAGGGCAGCGAGCGGCCCACGTTGACGATGGCGCCGAGGACGCGGTTGACCGCGACGTTGGGGGAGATGCCGCCGGACGAGGTGTTGTGCAGCAGGACGCCGACCACGACACCCAGGACTGCGGTGATGAGGGCCGAGCCGACGGTCATGGCGAGGGTCTCCCAGAGCGCCTTGGGCAGGCCCTGCGTGATGACCGGGTTGTCGAGCCAGGTCGGGTCGCCGTTGAAGGTCATGCCGCCACCTCCGGGTGGAGGCGGGCTGCCTCGAGAAGTTCGCGGGCGGGCTCGGTCGTTGATGCGTCGGCGAGCTCGATGAGGAGCCGTCCGACGCGGCGGCCGGCGATCGTTTCGACGGTGGCTGCGGCGACATCGGACTCGATGCCCTCATGGCGCAGCAGGGCGACGATCCCGTCGATGGTTCCGACGGTGGAGTCGGGGTGGCCCAGGGCGACCTGGAGGCGCACGAGCCCGGCGGGTGCCGGTTCGACGAGGGGGATGAGTTCGCGGTGCAGGCGAGTGGCGGGGTCGGCGATGACGTCACTGAGGCGGCCCTGTTCGACGACCGCACCATCACCGAGGAGAGTCACGGCGTCGCAGATCTCGCGGACGACCGACGGCTCGTGGGTGATGATCACGATGGTGATACCGAGGCGGTCGCGCAGCTCGCGGAGCAGGGCGAGGATCGAGCCGGTCGTGTTCGCGTCGAGCGCCGAGGTCGGCTCGTCGCACAGGAGGATCTCGGGGCCGGCGGCGAGGGCCCGGGCGATGCCGACGCGCTGCTGCTGTCCGCCGGAGAGCTGGCCGGGGTGGTTCTGGGCGCGGTCGGCGAGTCCGACAAGGTCGAGCAGTTCGGCGACCCGGGCATCGCGCCTGGCCTTGTCCCAACCGGCGATCTCCAGCGGGAGGGCGACGTTGTCGGCGGCGGTGCGGGAGTCGAGGAGGTTGGCGTGCTGATGGACGACCCCGAACTGGCGACGGGCGGCGCGCAGCTCCTCGCCGCGCAGCGTCGTGATGTCCTGTCCGGCGACGACGACCTCACCCGACGTGGGGCGTTCGAGTCCGGTGAGGCAACGGATCAGGGTCGATTTGCCGGCGCCGGAACGCCCGACGATGCCGTGGATCTCGCCGCGGGGAACCGCGAGGGAGACTGCGTCGAGGGCCTTGACCGTGGCCCCTCGAGCGTCGAAGACCTTGGTCAGGTCACGGACGGCCAGGGCCAGCTGGTCCGATGAAATGTCAACCACACGCCCATAATGTCAAGTTATTCAAGCGATAACCAAATCCACACCACTGACCCCGTCTTCGTGCCCCGCACTGACCCCGTCTTCGTGCCCCGCACGGACACGCGAGCGGGGGGCTCCGCACGGACACGCACTTCGTGCCCCGCACGGACACGCACTTCGTGCCCCGCACGGACACGCGAGCGCAGGAGTCCGGTGTCCGTGCGGGGCACGAAGACGCAGAGGTCCGATGTCCGTGCGGGGCACGAAGACGCAGAGGTCCGATGTCCGTGCGGGGCACGAAGACGCAGGGGTCCGATGTCCGTGCGGGGCACGAAGACGCGGGGGTCCCCCGGCCACCCGCTCACACCTGACGAGGGCGAGGGCCGTCAGGAGGTGAGGGTGCGCTCGCCGACGAGCAGGCTGGCGACGATGCCCGGCACGAGCGACACCTCAACGTGGGTGCCGACGGGGTGACGCACCGAGTGCGGCTGCCACGAACGCAGGGTGCGCCCAGACGCGAGGCGGACGGTGTGCAGCACGAACGCCCCGTGGTACTCGACCCGCGTCACCACGGCCCGCGC
Source organism: Knoellia pratensis (assembly GCF_042666395.1). Lineage (NCBI taxonomy): Bacteria > Bacillati > Actinomycetota > Actinomycetes > Micrococcales > Intrasporangiaceae > Knoellia > Knoellia pratensis. The sequence goes on from NZ_JBHTDJ010000001.1 coordinate 433,298, forward strand.
CCCTGCACCCACCTGCACCTCCCCCTCCCTCACCGTTGCGTCTGCGGATTCGGCTGCCAGAACCGCCACATCCGCAGACGTCAGGCGGGCGAGGGCCACCTCGTGCGGTCGGAGCACGACCTCGGCCGCGTCGACGTCGGTTCGTGGGGAGACCACACCCAGTTCGCACGCGAGACCGTCCGTCCCCACCGACGCCGGGAGGAAGTCGGCGTCACCCATGAAGGACGCGACGAACCGACTCACCGGTCGCTCGAAAACCTCGTCGGGAGAACCGAGTTGCTCGATGACGCCCTCGCGCATGACACCGATGCGGTCGCCGACCGTGAGCGCTTCGGTCTGGTCGTGGGTGACGAGGAGAGCGGTGGTGCCCGTGGCACGCAGGACGTCCACCGTGTCGGTGCGCACCCGCGCCCGAAGTGACTCGTCGAGGGACGAGAACGGCTCGTCGAGCAGGACGACGGCCGGTCGGGGGGCCAGCGCGCGAGCCAGTGCGACGCGCTGCTGCTCACCACCGGAGAGCTCGTGCGGATAGCGATCCGCGACGTGCGCGAGGTGGACGAGTTCCAGCACCTCGACGACGCGAGCATCCTGCTCCGACCGCGGCCGACCATCGAGGCCGAAGCGGATGTTCTCACTGACACGCAGGTGCGGGAAGAGTGCGTGCTCCTGGAAGACCAGGCCGACACGCCGTCGTTCGGGCGGCACCCAGGTCGGCCCGGCGACCACGTCACCACCGACCCGGACGATCCCGGCATCGGGACGTTCCAGGCCCGCGACCAGACGGAGCAGCGTCGACTTGCCACACCCCGAGGGGCCGATCAGGGCCAGGATCTCGCCCTGCTCGACGACCAGACCCAGGGCACGCACGGCCGGGGTCGAGCCGTAGCTCTTGGACACTCCCGCGACCTCGAGGGCGGACGTCATGAGATCACCTGCTTGTGCGGTTCGGCCAAGCGGACCTGCCGGACGAGGAACCACACCGGCACGATCGCGAGCGCCACGATCAGCAGCGCCGGCAGGGCGGCCTGCTCCCAGAAGTTCTCGTTGGCCAGCTCGTAGACCCACACCGACACGGTGGTGAAGCCGAAAGGACGAAGGAGCAGCACGAGGGGCAACTCTTTCACGGCGTCGACGGCCACGAGCACGAGTGCGACCGCGATGCCCGACCGGGACAGCGGCAGGTGGACCCGGCGCAGCACCCGCACCGGCGAGGCCCCCAACGAGAACGCCGAGTTGGTCACCGACGGCGAGATCGCCGTGAAACTCGCATCGACCGCTTGGTATGCCGGCGCCAGGAACCTCACGACGTAGCTCACCAAAATGCCGATGACCGAACCCGTCACGACGAGACCCGTCCCGCCGGGCACCCCCCACGCCTCGAGCCATCGATCGAGAGCCGCGAAGGCGACAAGGACGCCGATACCGATGACGGCGCCCGGCACGGCATACCCAAAGGTCGTGAGCTGCGCGGCACTTCGGGCGAGACGACCCCCGGTCATGCGCACTCCGTGAGTGAGGAGCAGCGCGAGCGTGACGCATGCGAGCGCGGCGAGCGCGGCCATGACCGCGCTGTTGGTGAGGTTCGTGGCGAAGCGACTCGTCGAGAGGGCCGACGAGTCGGCCAACGTCGACTTCACCGCCCACCACACGAGTTGCAGGACCGGCAGGACGAAGCCCACGGCGAGGACCGAACCGGCTGCCGCGAAGGCCCACCACCGACCGGCACCCGTGAGGACGTGAGGCGCGGCCGGCGGGCGGTGGCCGCCGCGGGAGTCGTAGCGAGCCCCGCCGCGCAGGATCCGCTCGACCGTCAGGACCATGACCGCGAACACCAGGACGAGGACGGACAGCTGGGCCGCTGAGGCGAAGTCGAACGTGCCCTTCCAGGTGAGGTAGACGCCGACCGAGACGGTGCGGACGCCGAAGTACTGGACCGTCGCGAAGTCGGTGAGCGTCTCCATCATGACGACGGCAAGACCACCTGCGAGCGCCGGTCGAGCCAGAGGGAGCAGCACCTGGCGGAACGCTCGCCACGGTGACGCGCCGAGCATCCGGGCCGCGTCCCACGTCGCCTGCCCCTGGCCGCGGAAGGACGCCCGCGCCAGCAGGTAGACGTAGGGATAGAGCGTGAGGGTCAGGACGATCGGAGCTCCGATCGGCCCGGAAAGCAGCTCGACCACACCGGAACCGCCAGCCAGGGCACGGGCCCCGCGAGCCGGCATACCCGCTGGTCCGAACGTCGACAGGAAGAGGAAGCCGAGCACATAGGCCGGCATGGCCAGGGGCAGGACGAGCATCCACGAGAAGAGCCGCCGCCCCGGGAACTCGTAGGCCGTGACCAGCCAGGCCAACCCGACACCGAGCACCGCCGTCCCGGCCCCGACGGCCGCCAACAACAGCACCGTCGTGAGCACCATCTCGCCGAGGTCACCCGGCAACGCCGGCCGACCCGCGCCCACCGCAGCGACCAGCACCGAGACCACGGGCACCGAGACGACGAGCGCGATGATGACCACGATGGCCGACCACCGTCCCCGGCCGGTCCCGACGAGACGACTGGCCCGAGTGCTCACGGGCGATCGATCACTTGTAGCCGGCCTCGGACAGGACCTCGACCGCCTCGGCGTTCTGGGACCCATAGGCCTGCGCGGACAGCGGCATGCGCGTGAACTCGCCGAAATTCGCGATGACCGGCTCGGGCTTCACGGACGCGTTGACGGGGTACTCGTGGTTGCCGTCGACGAACGCGCTCTGACCCTTGGTCGCGAGCCACTCGATGAGCTGCTGCGCCTGGGCGGCGTTGTCGGAGGTCTTGACGACTCCCGCCCCAGAGATGTTGACGTGCGTGCCGGCGCCGGACTGCGAGGCCCAGAACGGCGTGACCTTGAGGTCGGGCTTCTTCTTGAGCTCGCGGGCGAGGTAGTAGTGGTTCGTGATGCCCACGTCGCAGGTGCCAGCGTCGATCGCCTTGAGCAGCTCGACGTCGTTGGACTTGATGTCGACACCGTTGGCCACCCAACCCTTGACGGTGGCGAGGGTCCTCTCGCGGCCGTCGAGGTCGATGAGGCTGGCCACGAGGCTCTGCGTGTAGGCCGAGGTGGAGTCGCGCATGCAGAGGCGGCCCTTCCACTTGCTGTCGGTCAGGCCGGCATACGTGTTCGTCGCGTCGAAGTCGGTCGGCTTGACCTTGTCCGGGTTGTACATCGTGGTGCGGGCACGCATCGCGAGGCCGAACCACTGGTTGCCACTGTCACGCAGGTCGGCGGGAACGGCCTCCGTCAGCGCCGGGGACGTGATCGGCTTGAGGACGCCCTCGTCGCCGGCATTCCAGAGAGCACCCGCATCGACGGTCATGAACACGTCGGCCTCACCGTCAGCGCCCTCGGCCTTGAGGCGCTGGAGCAGCTCGGCGTCGTTGCCCGAGATGAACTCGACGCTGATCCCGGTCTCGTCCTGGAAGTCCTTGAAGGCACCTTCGAGGTCGTAGTGGCGCGCCGAGTAGATCTGGAGATCGGCGTTGCTGCCCCCGATGCCGAGCACCCCACAACCGGCCAGGGGAAGCACCGTGGCCGCGGCAACGACGCCGGCGAAGGCCACGCGAAGCGGACGGTGAGAGCGACGAGAGGGCACGGGGACTCCTGAGAGGTGTGGCGCTGACGCCACATTCTTGCGGAGTTAGGTAAGGCATACCAAATCCCCCTATCATCTGCACCTGTGACGGCTCCCGCCCTGCCCCAGCACCGAGTTGCCCTTGTCGGGCGCCTGCGGTCCTTCGGCAGTGCCACCGCGCTCCAGTGGGCGGGGCCTTCCGGACTGCACACCATGGCGTATGCCGCCCTCGCGGACCGAGTCGACGAACGTCGCCGTGCGCTCGGGGAGACTCCGCGACTCGTGCTGCTCGAGGCCGCGAACGATGTCGAGTCGGTCGTCACGCTCCTCGCCGCCCTTGCGGGTGGACACCCGGTCATCGTCACGGCGCCGGGGGAGTCAGGTCTGGTGGAGGCCTACGACCCCGACGTCCTGGCACGCGGGCCGATGCTCGAGGCGCGGCGCCCCGGGAGTGCCCATGCTCTCCATCCCGATCTCGCCCTGCTCCTGTCGACCTCGGGGAGTACGGGTTCACCCAAGCTCGTCCGGCTGAGCGCCTCGAATCTCGACTGCAACGCAGGGCAGATCGCTGACGCTCTCGAGTTGCGTGCCGACGACGTCGCGACGACGACCCTGCCGTTGCAGTACTCCTACGGCCTCTCCGTTCTGCTGAGTCACCTGTCGGTGGGCGCCAGTGTCCTGCTCACCGACCTGTCCGTCGTGGACACCTGCTTCTGGGACGCGTTCACTGCGGCAGGTGGGACGACCCTGGCGGGGGTGCCGTACACGTTCGACCTGCTCGACGCCGTGGGGTTTGCCTCGATGCCCCTGCCCCGGCTGCGGTTGCTGACCCAGGCTGGTGGGCGCATGGACCCGGCTGACGTCCGGCGCTGGGCGGAGCTGGGCGAGGATCGCGGCTTCGAGTTGGCGGTGATGTACGGCCAGACCGAGGCCACCGCCCGAATGGCAACTCTCCCAACGCATCTCGCGGCGTCACACCCGTCGAGCATCGGGTTCGCCGTGCGCGGTGGGCACCTTCGGATCGAGCCCGTCGATGGCGCCGCACCCGGCGTCGGTGAGCTCATCTACGAGGGCGGCAACGTGATGATGGGCTACGCCCAGTCGCCCGCCGACCTGGTTCGCGGCGCGCAGACCGAGGACCTGCGCACGGGTGACCTCGCCCGGGTCGACGCCGACGGGCTCGTCGAGATCGTCGGTCGACTCAGCCGCTTCGCCAAGGTCTGCGGACTTCGCATCGACCTCGACCGCGTCGAAGGTGACCTGGCCGCGGACGGACACACGGCATACGTCATGGATGGTGACGACCGGCTCCTCGTGGCGCTGGTCCACGCGAGCCAGCCGCAGATCTCAGCCGTCCAGCGGCAGGTGAGCGAGCGGTATGCCGTGCCGCGCGCCTCCGTGGTCGTCGGCCCGGTCGACGAGATTCCCCGCACGGGCTCGGGCAAGGTCGACCGCCCGGGCCTCGCGAGCCAAGTTCGACTTCGTGCCCCAGACGGACACGCGTCGGCGGCCGAAGGGCCGGCACGTGTGTCCGTCTGGGGCACGAAGTCGGGGGTTCAGGTCGAGGAGGTGCGGCGGCTGTACGCCGACCTGCTGGATCGTCCGGATGCCACCGATGAGGACTCGTTCGTCAGCCTGCGCGGCGACTCGCTCTCGTACGTCGAGATGTCGGTGCGGCTCGAGGGCCTGTTGGGGACGCTGCCGACCTCCTGGCACGTCCGGTCCGTGGCCGACCTCGCGGCGTTACACGGCGCAAGCCCTGCCACTTCCGCCAGGCACCGACGCATCCCGAGCTGGCTGCGTGGGCGGGTCCTCGAGACGTCGGTCGTGCTCCGGGCCCTGGCCATCGCGCTCATCGTCCTCACCCACGCGGGCGTGCTGGAGGTGCGTGGTGGGGCCCACGTGCTGTTGGCCGTGGCGGGCTACGCGTTCGCGCGGTTCCAGCTCTCCGACGCCGAGCGGTCGGACAGGGTCGCCCACATCCTCGAGTCCATCACGCGCATCGCCCTGCCCAGCGCGGTGTGGATCGGCGTCATCGTTGTCATCGATGAGCGGTTCTCCTGGTGGAACGCTGCGCTGCTGACCTCGGTGGGCGGCGGGGCGGGGCACATCCAGTGGCGCTACTGGTTCGTCGAGGCGCTCGTCCACCTGTTGGCCGGCCTCGCCGTGTTGCTCTGTGTGCCCGCGATCGACCGGCTCGAGCGGGCCCGACCGTTCGCGTTTCCGCTGGGTCTGGCGCTCGCCGGGCTGGTGTTCCGGTTCGGGCTCGTCGGAGTGGGTTCGCACCACGAGAACGGTCGCCCCGCGATGGTCCTGTGGCTGTTCGCCCTCGGGTGGGCCATGGCTCGCGCGGACCGGACGTGGCAGAGAGTGCTGCTCACGGCATACGTGGCCGTTGCAGTGCCCGGGTTCTTCGGAACCCCGTCCCGCGAACTGGTCATCGCCGCCGGGCTGCTCACCCTCCTGTGGGTGCGATCCATTTGCGTCCCGGCCTTCCTCGTCCCGGTGCTCGTGCCACTCGCATCGGCCTCGCTGTTCATCTACCTCGTGCAGTTCGAGGTCATGGGTCGCGCCGGCTACTCACTGTTGGGTGCCGTGGTGTCGGTGGCCACCGGCTGGATCGCCTGGCGTGGAGCGTCGCCGATCATCGAACCTTGCGCCCGGTGGATCGGCGCGACGGTGTCGGGGCGGCTGCGAGCGCCGGCTCCCTCGGCTCCCGCCGAGTCCGGCCGCGGCCTCAGCTGAGGATGTCCTGGCGGCGGAAGCGGCGGTAGCCGAGCGCGACGAAGAGCACCGTGTAGAGGACCGACCACAGCGCCCCGTGCCTCAGGTCGACCCACTCGATCGGGCCGTCGACGAGCAGGTCGAGCCACGCTCGTGAGTAGTGGCCGGGCAGTGCCTTGCGCCAGTCGCCCAGGGCGTCGATCGAGTCGAGGATGCCGGAGACGATGAGGAGGATCAACGCGCCACCGACCGCGGCGAGCGGGGTCTGACTGCGCACTCCCACCCAGAACGAGAAGGCACCGACCGGGGCGATCGTCACGAGGACGTAGCCCATCGCGATCAGCATGCGCGGCAGCCACTGCCCCCACGCCATCTCGCCGCCGCCGAGGATCGAGAAGGGTTGCGGGCCATAGGCGAGCGTCCCGACGAGCAGGGCCCACGCGGGCAGGACGACGACCAGGGCCGCGGTCGAGAGGAACCCGACGACGAGCTTGCTCGTGAGGAGGCGAGCCCGGCTGACCGGCGCGGTGAGCAGGTAGCGCAACGACGCCCACGAGGCCTCGGCCGGAACGGGGTCACCGGCAAAGAGCGCAGCAACGATGAAGAGCAACAGCTCGGCCGACACGACGAGCATGAAGACGGTGAAGTTCGGGCCGCCACTCGTCGCGAGGTCGACGAGCCGGACGGTGGTGTCTCCCGGGCGGCCCGGGTCGTCGTCGAGCGAGAACGCCGCCACGAGGATGAGGGGGAGGACGGCGACGATTCCGGCGACCCAGAGGGTCCGGCGTCGGCCGAGCTGGCGCCGGAGTTCGGCCCGCCAGGACAGTGGCTTGCTCACGGGTCGGCTCTTCGTGGTTTCGCTCATCGCGCTCTCACCTGTCGCAGCCTCTCGATGAGCGAGGCGTCCCCGCTCCCGTCGTCCGTCGACCCTTGCGACGACGCGATGACCCCGAGGAAGACCTCCTCCAGGTGGCGCCGGCTGCCCACTCCGACGACGTCGGCGCCCGACGCGACGAGCTCCCGCACGACCGCTTCGCGAGGTCGGTCGGAGACGACAGTGAGGGTCGGCTTCGATGGGTCGTCGATGATTTCGACCGAGCGTATGCCGTGCATGTCTGCGAGCGCGGTCCGCGCCGGTTCCAGCGCCCCGAGCGACGCGAACTCGAAGACGGTGGTGTCGTCGCTCGAGAGGAGATCCGAGACCGGCCCCGCAGTGACGACCTTGCCGGCATGCATGACCACGACGTGGCTGCAGGTCAGTTCGACCTCGGCGAGCAGGTGGCTCGAGACGACAACGGTTCGGCCAGACGCGGCATACGACTGCAGGATCGGTCGCATCGCGGCAATCTGGGGTGGGTCGAGACCGTTGGTCGGTTCGTCGAGGAAGAGGACTTCGGGTCGGCCGAGCATGGCCTGGGCGATGCCCAAGCGCTGCTTCATGCCGTGGCTGTAGGTCCGAACCGGTCGGTCCAGGGCACCCCCGAGGGCAGCGACCGACAGGGCCTCGTCGAGCCCGGCCTCGTCCAGCGGGCGTCCGGTCGCAGCCCAATAGGCCCTGAGGTTCTCGCGCCCGGTGAGGTGCGGGAGGAAACCGGGACCTTCGACGAGCGCACCGACGCGGCTGAGCACCTCCGAGCCCGGGTGAACTGCTCGACCCAGGACGTGCACCGACCCCGAGTCGGGGGTGATGAGGCCGAGCATCATCCGCATCGTCGTGGTCTTGCCGGCTCCGTTCGGGCCAAGGAGTCCGACGACCTGACCGCGTTCGGCTCGCCACGACACGTTGTCGACGGCACGGTGCCCGTCGGCATACGTCTTGACGAGCTGGTCCACGACGAGGGGGACGTCGGCGTAGTCCTCGCGCACGACCTCACGGTGTCGACGGCGGCGGCGAAGGAGCGCCGACCCGGTGATCCCGGCCAGCAGCGCGAGGATGCCCCCGGTGAGGGCGAGGGACTCGGTGTCGCGCTCGGTCGTCGATGGCAGGATCGTGCCGTTCGCGGTGGGCAGGGTGAGGGTGGGCGAGGCGAGCGTGACGCGGTCGGCCCGAGCTTCCCGCGGGACGGTGAAGGCGTTGTCGGTCGACGTGACCAGCACGCGCCACTGGCTCCCGGCGGCCATCGACCAGACCGACGACGGGAGCTCGACCGTGACGTCCGTGGCCTTGCCGGGTGTCAGTGCCACCCGGACCGGCGCGGTGAGCGAGCGCTGCTGGACGGCGTCGGAACCTTCCACCCGCCAGAGCGAGACGAAGAGCGTCGCCTCCCTTCCCGTGGACGTGACCGAGAGCTTGAGCGTCGGCGTCCCCACGACGGTCAGCGAGCGCGACAGGATGCCGGTGTCGAAGGCGGCGGACATGCCGGGCAGAGCCGCGAGCCGGTAGGTCGGCAGTTGCAGGGAGCCCAGGCCGGGGATTGAGGTCATCGAATTCGGTTGTCCGCCAGGCGGGGTGAGGAGGACGGTCGGTTCGGCGGGGGTGCGCAGCGGGAGCTGCTCGGTGCTGCCCCGCAGGCCGGGATAGCTGTCCAGGGTGGCGACCGGCGCCGTCTCGCTGTTCCGGGGGACGGGCAGCGAGTACGTGAAGGCCGGCACCGGAAGGGGATCTGTCCGCGAGCCACCGAGGTAGGTCCGGATCCAGGTCCGGGCCGCGTCCTCGTCGAGCCCCGGGTTCGAGGAGGCGCTGTCGTGCCCGCCGTCGGTCCAGCGCACCGCGTGGCGCGTCCCGTGGGTGGCGAGACCCGCGGCGTTGGCGTCGGCCTGGTCCAGTCCGAAGAGGGTGTCCGTCTCGCCCTGGACGAGGAGGGTCGGTGCGGTGACGCCAGCGATGGTGTCGCGCGGGCTGTTGCGGCGCAGGGTCGCCGTGAGCTCGGGGCTCGGCCGCCCGGATTCGGCGGCTGCCTGCAGCTCGCCGCACAGCGTGAGGTCGAAGCGGCCGCACAGGACGTCGGCGGGTTTGGCAGGCGCCGCCCCGACCGAGCCGACGCTCGCGGTGAAGAAGCGCGTGCCCCACAGCTGCTTGTAGGGGCCGGGCGTCGTGCTGCCCTGCGCCGCCTGGGGGAAGAGCGACGTCGAGAGGTCGTTCCACGTGATCGCGGCGACGGTGGCGTCGACGCGCTGGTCCACGCCCGCCAGCATCAACGCGAATGCCCCGCCGTACGACGCCCCGACGACCGCCACCCGGGGGTCCTTGTCCCCGTCACGGCGGACTTCGGCACGCGCGGCAAGGACATCCAGCAGGGCCATGCCGTCGCGGATCTCGAAGTCCGGTGAGTTCAGGTGGATCCTGCCGCCGGAACCACCAAAGCCCCGGGCCGAGAAGGTGAGCACCACGTTGCCGTCTGCGGCAAACTCCTTGGCCTGCGCGTCGACGCTCTGCTTGCTCCCGCCGAAGCCGTGAGCAAGGAGGACGGCCGGATGCGGCCCGGTTCCTGCCGGCAGGTAGAGCCGGGTGTCGAGGCGCACGGGGGTGCCATCGGCCTCGGCGCCGACGTCGACGAACTGATTCGTCGTCGTCAAGGCCCGTTCAGCAGTCGCGGCGGCAGCAGACACGGCGGGAGCAGACACCGCAGGAGCAGACACCGCGGGGCCCACGAGAACGACGAGACTGGCCAGGGCGAGAACTGCAGCGGTCGCGAAGGACCGGCGGGGACGTGGAACGGGCCGCTGCATGGCTCATCCTCTCCCGACGGAGTCCGCTGAGCCGCGCTGCGTCATCCGCACAACCGACGAACGCTTCGGCACCCAAAAGTGGTTCCGTTGGGCCCGGCCAGGCCAACCGGCGGTGCGGCGTCAGGCCTCGAGGGTCCGGTCGAACAGCTCGCGCACATGGTTCGGCAGGGCCGGCTCCTGGATCGTCAGGTCCAGCGGCGGAATCTCGCAGCTCACGCCGTAACAGAAGCGGTCCGGCTGGGTCCGGCCACCGGCATACGCCTGCAGTTGGGGAGTCGGGCCGGCGAGGAGGCTGCGCCACTGCGACGCGTCCGTCTCCGGCAGCTCGTCGAGCACGACCGTCTTCTCGCGCACGATTCCGGCGAAACCACCCGTGCGACGCACCTGCACCCGGCTCGGTGCGTCCGAATTCGGAGTCGGGGCCGGCGTTGAGGACGGCGCCTGAGCAGGGCCCGGGGCCGGTTCGGCGCCCTGGGTGACACCCACCTCGCGCCACGCACTTCGCACGGCGTCGACCTGCGCCGAGTCCTCGCCATGCGCGGTGACGGCGGCCGCCTCGGTGAGTGAGGCGAAGGTCGTGAAGTCGCAGTCCGCCTTGATGTCACCGGTGATCGCGGCATACCAGATGGCTCCGGCGGCCTCCCACGCGTTGCCGCCGAGCGTCGTCGCGACGAGGTGGAACGCGCGGTTGGGGATGCCGGAGTTGATGTGGACGCCACCGTTGTCGTCATCGGTGACCACGAAGTCGTCCATGTGCCCCGGCTGCGGGTCCTTGCCCAGGCGCGGGTCGTCATAGGCGGTGCCGGGCGCCTTCATCGAACGCAGCCCCACGCCCTTGACGCCCGGTGCGAGCAGCTCGGCGCCGATGATCCAGTCCGACTGCTCGGCACTCTGCCCCAGGCTGCGTTGCTTGACGAGGATGCCGAAGACATCGGAGATGTGCTCGTTGAGGGCGCCTGCCTGGTCCTGGTAGTTCAGCCCAGAGGTGTACTGCGTGACCCCATGCGCCAGCTCGTGACCGATGACGTCGAGGCTTCGGGTGAAACCAAGGAACACCTCGCCGTCGCCATCACCGAAGACCATCTGCGACCCGTCCCAGAACGCGTTGTCGTAGTTGGTGCTGTAGTGCACGGACGCGACGAGGCCGAGCCCCTTGTCGTCTAGGGAGTTGCGGGCGTATGCCGCGTGCCACAGTTCCCAGGTCGCGCCCAGTCCGTCGTAGGCCTGCGTGACCGCGACATCGTCCGTGGCCGGCTCACCCTCGGCGCGCACCGGGGTGCCGGGCAGGGTCGTGCCGTTCTTGGCGTCGTGGATCAGCCGGTTGGGTGCGTCGTCCGTCGTGGCCCGGTTGGCGCGCCGGCTCGCGGCAGCACCAGTGCCGCGCAGGGAGTGTTCGCGGGCGTGCTGCTCGTAGCGGAGCTGGTCGATGCGCAGGGTCTCGCGAGCGCGCAACTCGACCGCCGGGTCTCCCGACGTGGCCAGCGCCTCGAGCAGATAGGGCGGCACGATCGAGCAGGGGTACGGGGCCGGGTGCGTCATCATGCGTCCATCCTCACGCGGCGCACCGACACCCGCACCCCGACAGGTTGCCGCCGCGGGTCAGCGAGACGCGATCTGCGCACCGAGGTGTGGCTCGAGTTCGCGCATGATCTGGGGCCGCGATCGGGCGCCGACCCTCTGTGAGACAACGACGCCATCCACGAACAGGGCGAGCGTCGGCATCGACAGAACGCCATACGCCAGCGCGGTTTTGGGGTTCTCGTCGACGTCGAGCGAGACAACCTTCATCCGGCCGACCTCGTCCGTCGCGATCAGGTCCAGCACCGGAGCGATCGCGCGGCACGGCGGGCACCAGTTCGCGGTGAAGTCCACGAGGACGGGGAGTGAGGACGCCAGGACGTCCTCCCTGAAGGTGGCGTCGGTGGTGGTGGTCAGGGTCATGGGGCCTCTCCTTTGTCGGGTGACTAACGGTTGACCTGGGCGACCAGGTTCTTCTCGGGCGTGATCTGTTGGCCGCACTCGCAGACGAGGACCGCGGTGACATGGCCGCCACAGGCGACGTGTCGATAGTCGACGTCACGCTCACCGAATCCATCGATCGCCTCGTGGCCGTCGGTGAGCCGGTGCCGCGCTCCCCAGTCGGAGATCGCGGCAAGGACCGGGAGCAGATCGCTCCCGGCCGGCGTCATCGTGTATTCGGACCGCGCCCGGCTGCCCGGCACTCGATACACGCGGGTTGCCAGGATTCCTGCATCGGTGAGGCGCCGGAGCCGGTCGGAAAGCACTGCCCTCGGCACTCCCGTGGCGACCTGCAGCTCATCGAAGCGGCGAACGCCGAGCGACACCTCCTGGATGACCATCAGCGCCGAGCGTTCACCGATCACCCTGAGCGTGTCACCGAGCTGTGTTCTCACAGTTCTGAGTCTAGACCATGAACTCAGGTAGCGGTCACCGGGCCAACGCGCCGATGAAGGTCAGGCCAAGGGCGTCAGATCTGACGCGCCTGGCATGACCTTGCGCATCACACGCCGGTCAGCCGTAGGTGTCGCGTGGGCCGCGGCCGTCCTGCACGCGCCGCATTCCCTTGGACCAGGACGGTGCGCTGGGCCCGACCACCTTGATCTGGGTCACGGTCCCCTCGCCGACCTCACGCGCCAGGCTCCCCATGAGGGTCGTCGACATGAGGCGCAGGTTCGTCGCCCACGCCGTCGAGTCGGCCCGCACCGTGAGCACCGAGTCGACGAACTCGACCGGGTGGCAGTGCTGCGCAACGTCTTCGCCGACGATCGTGGACCACCGTCCGATGACGGCCCCCACGGCAACGTCGACCTTCCAGCCCCGCTCACTCACGAACGAGTCGAGCTCATCACCGAGCAGCATCGGATCGCGCCCACTCTTGCGCCCGCCAAGCCCATCGGGCACGTCCTTGAACCGACGCTTCGGCTTGATCCCCGGCCGCAGACCCCGCGATCGCGCCGCCGCCCGAGCCCGGGACAACGCATCCGCGGGCGCGCTCAGGAAGTCCTCCGGCGTTTCACGTGAAACCAGTTCCTCGTCACCATCGCCTGACGATGACGAATCCCCCTGTCCCACAGGCAGATTCGGATCGTCACTCACGCGCGGTCACCTCACCCAGCGACACGGCATACGTGCGTCCGCGGAGTTCGGACGGAACGTCCGCCTCGACCGCCGCGGTGATGAGCACCTGCTCGCAGTCGACGACCATGGCCGCGAGCCGTTCGCGCCGGCCGGCATCGAGCTCGGCAAAGACGTCGTCGAGGATCAGCACAGGGTCGTCGCCGAGATCGTGACGAAGGAGGTGGTATGCCGCGAGCTTGAGTCCCAGCGCGAACGACCAGCTCTCGCCGTGGCTGGCATAGCCCTTGGCCGGCAGCTCGCCGAGGGTGAGGACGACGTCGTCGCGGTGCGGCCCCACCAACGTCACTCCGCGCTCGATCTCCTGGCCACGGACCTCGGCAAAGGACGCCAGGAGCTCGGCATGCAACTCCTCGAGCTCCGGCACCTCGCCGCCAGCGATCCGGGCCGCGAATTCCTCACGTAGAGAAGCCTTGTAGCTCACCCGAGCATCGGACTGCCCGGCACTGACCTCGTCATAGGCCTTGCCGAGCAACGGCGCCAGATCCCGGAGCAACCGCAGCCGGGCATAGAGCAGGGGAGCGGCGACCTGGGCGAGCTGGGCGTTCCACACGTCCAACGTGTGCAGCGCCGCCTCCCTCTCCGACACCGTATCGACACCTTCAACGGGCCGACGCTGCTTGCCCCGGCCCCGCAGCACCGGCGCGGCCGACTTCAGCAAAGCGTTGCGCTGCTTGAGGATTCGGTCATAGTCACCCCGGGCGCCGGCCCACCGAGGCTGCCGAGCCACGAGCAGGTCATCGAGGAAGCGCCGACGCTCCGACGGGTCACCCTTGACGAGCGAAAGGTCCTCGGGGGCAAACAGGACGGTCCGCACCTGCCCCAACACGTCACGGCTTCGGGTCAGTGGCGACTTGTTGAGCCGCGCCCGGTTCGCCCGCCCCGGGGTGATCTCGAGCTCGACCAGGGTCTCGCGACCATCGCGTACGACGGCGCCGCGGATGATCGCCTGGGCCGCACCGAACCGCACGAGCGGCGCGTCGTTCGCGACGCGGTGACTCGACAGCGACGCGAGGTAGCCGATCGCCTCGACGAGGTTGGTCTTGCCCTGCCCGTTGAGCCCGACGAACGTCGTGATGCCTGGCTCAAGCGGGAGCTCGGCGCTCGGATAGCTCCGGAAGTCGCCGACGGTGAGGTGCCGGACGTACACCTAACTCGCTCAGGTCTTCGTGGCGGGGCGCTTCCGCGTCGAGCCCGCCTTGGTGGAACCCGTCCCGGACGTCGGGCCGGAGGCACCGGTGGAACCCGAGCCGGACGACGGACCTGCAGCTGCGGCCTTGCGTCCCTTGGCGGCAGCCTTGGGAGCGCTCTTGGGTGACTTCTCCTGGGGGGCAACCTTGGCCTTCGTGGCGGCGGCTGACTTCGGACCGGCAGCAGTCTCGGTGCGCAGCTTCTCGCCCTCGGCCGAGGTCATGACCTGGTGCCCACCGAACTGACCGCGCAGCGCCGCGACGGCTTGCATCGTGGGCGACGACTCCTGGCGCGAGGCGAACCGAGCGAACAGCGACGCGGCGATGACCGGCATGGGCACCGAGTTGGCGATGCCCTCCTCGACGGTCCAGCGACCCTCGCCGGAGTCGGCGGTGTAGTCCGAGATGTCGTCGAGGTGCGGGTTCTCCTCGAGCGCCTTGACCATGAGGTCGAGCAGCCAGGAGCGGACGACGGTGCCACGGCTCCAGGCCTTGAACGACCCAGGGACATCCTTGACGATGTCCTTCTTCTCGAGGAGCTCGTAGCCCTCGGCGTACGCGTGCATCAGGCCGTACTCGATGCCGTTGTGCACCATCTTCACGTAGTGGCCCGCACCGATGTCGCCGGCGTGGACGAAGCCCTCGTCGCGCGGACCCTCGGGCCGCAGCGCATCGAAGATCGGCATCGCCTTGGCAACATTGGCCTTCGTGCCGCCAACCATGAGGCCGTAGCCGTTGTCCAGGCCCCAGATCCCGCCCGAGACACCGCAGTCGAGGTAGCCGATGCCCTTGGCCCTGAGCGCCTTCTCGTTCTCGATGTCATCGGTGAAACGGCTGTTGCCACCGTCGATGACGAGGTCGCCCTTGTCGAGCAGCTCGCCGAGCTTGGCAACGGTCTCGCGAGTCGGGTCGCCGTGCGGCACCATCACCCACACGACGCGGGGAGCATCGAGCTTCTTCACGAGCGCCGCGAGCGTCTTGACGTCCGACACGGCGGGGTTGCGGTCGAAACCCACGACCTCGTGACCGGCACGACGGATGCGCTCGCGCATGTTGCCGCCCATTTTGCCGAGCCCGATGAGTCCCAGTTGCATTGACTACCCCTTCACGTGACGGAGGTGCTGCTTGCGGAATGTGAACAGTCGCAGGTATGCCGCGTGCTCACCCTCGTGAGCGGCATACCTTGTGGCTTCCTGACGCACGACTGCTTCGTCAGGCTACGCCGGTCAGCTCGCGAAGCGCACCGGCATGATGACGTAGCGATAGCTGGTGTCGGCCTCGCCGTCGGCCTCGGCCTGGCCGCTGAGGACGGCCGGACGCGACGGCTGGGTGAACGAGAGCCGGCTGAACTCGGTGCCGACGGCGCCCAGTCCGTCCAGGAGGAAGCCGGGGTTGAACGCGACCTCGACATCGGGCCCGGTGAGGGTGGCCTCGACGGCCTCACTGGCCTGGGCGTCCTCGCCCGTGCCGGCCTCGATCGCGACCTGGCCCTCGGTGAAGCGCAGGCGCACGGGAGTGTTGCGCTCGGCGACCAGGGCCACACGCTTGACGGCCTCGACGAGATCGGCCGTGCTGACGACCGACTCCGTCTCGGAGGTCGTCGGGAAGATCGAGCTGACCTTGGGGTACTCCCCATCGAGCAGGCGTGTGGTCGTGCGGCGGGACCCGGCTTCGAAGCCGACGAGCCCGTCGCCGCCAGCAGCGGAACCGAGCGCGACGTCGATCGAGCCGGAGGCGCCCAGGGAGCGGGCCGTGTCGGCGAGGGTGCGGGCCGGGACGAGAACGATGTGGCTGGCAGCGCTGTCGGTGGGGTTCCACGTGAGCTCACGCATGGCCAAGCGGTAGCGGTCGGTCGCGAGAAGCGTCATCTTGTCGCCCTCGATCTCGACGCGGACGCCGGTGAGGATCGGCAGGGTGTCGCCGCGGTCGGCCGCGATCGAGACCTGGTTGACGGCCTGGGTGAAGAGCTGGCCGTCGATGGAACCACTCGGCTCCGGCGAGGACGGCAGCGTCGGGTAGTCGTCGGAGGGCATCTGCAGCAGGCTGAAGCGGCTCGAGCCACACACGACCTGGACCTTGGAACCCAACACCTCGACGTCGACCGGCTTGTTGGGCAGGTTGCGGGAAATGTCGGCGAGCAGGCGGCCGAGCACGAGCACGGTTCCTGACTCCGCGACCTCGGCGGGCACGGTCAGACGAGCGGACACCTCGTAGTCGAACGCCGAGAGCGTCACGGTGCCCTCGTCGCTCGCCTCGATCAGGATGCCGGCAAGGACGGGCACGGGAGGGCGCGCAGGAAGTCCGCGGGCGACCCAGGTGACCGCCTCGGCCAGGACTTCACGCTCGACGCGGAACTTCACGGCATACCGACCTAACTGTGTTTGGGCTGCAACAGGCACAACAACATCCATGACCGCCAAGCGCCGGGCGCCAGGAGGCGCAGGCAAGCGGGAAAGATGACATTAGTGCACGGGAGTGAGCGGGGACACCCGAGTCGGATGTTGTCATTTGTCGGGCTCTCGGTCGGCATTCCACAAGCAGGTCCTCGGGGCAGAACAATTGATAGGGGGATCTCGTCAGAGTTGTAGGAGGTGTGGATCCTGTGGACAACTCGTTGTCTGTGCAGGTCAGCGGCCCATGGAGGCCGTGGACGGAACGTGGACGGTGTGTGGACGAATGACACTCACCTGTTGACGGCCACGTCGGCTTTTCGGCTCGTCCACGGCGAAGACACCTGTCATCCACCCCTCTGAGGCGGTTGTCCACAGTTGTCCACAGGGATTGGGGATGAAGAGCGGTTTCGCGCGATCCCCATGTTGTCCACAAGCGGAGTTGTCCACAGAGTTCTCCACACACCGTGGACGGAGGCGTCCCGGAGCCGTGCGGATGCGCCAAGGTGACGAACAGGTGACGAGGCACCCACAGCTGTGGATCAACCTGTGGACAACCAGACCCGAACCCGTCTTCGTGCCCCTGACGGACAAGCTCGGTGCCCTCGCACGTCGAAACTGAACTTCCTCTTCGTGCCCCTGACGGACAAGCTCGCTGCCCTCGCACGTCCGTAAGGGGCACGAAGAGGAGGGGGTCAGCGGGTTTGTTGCTTGATCCGGTTCGTCAGCTCGGTCACCTGGTTGTAGATCGCGCGCCGTTCGGCCATCAGCTGGCGGATCTTCTTGTCGGCGTGCATGACCGTCGTGTGGTCACGGCCGCCGAACTGCTGCCCGATCTTGGGCAGGGACAGGTCGGTGAGCTCGCGGCACAGGTACATCGCGATCTGGCGGGCCGTCACGAGCACCCTGGAACGCGACTGCCCCTGCAGGTCCTCGAGCGTCAGACCGAAGTAGGCAGCCGTTTGCGCCATGATCGTCGCGCTCGTGATCTGGTTCGCGGAGTCGTGCGGGATGAGGTCCTTGAGCACGATCTCGGCGAGCGAGATGTCGACCGGCTGGCGGTTGAGGCTGGCGAACGCCGTGACGCGGATGAGGGCGCCCTCGAGCTCACGGATGTTGGTCGTGATCCGCGAGGCGATGAACTCGAGCACGTCGTCGGGGACGCTGAGCTTCTCCTGGGCGGCCTTCTTGCGCAGGATCGCGATGCGGGTCTCGAGGTCGGGCGGCTGCACGTCGGTCATGAGGCCCCACTCGAACCGACTGCGCATGCGCTCCTCGAAGCCACTGAGCAGCTTTGGGGGCAGGTCGCTCGTGATGACGACCTGCTTGTTGGCGTTGTGGAGGGTGTTGAACGTGTGGAAGAACTCTTCCTGCGTCTGCACCTTGCCCTGGAGGAACTGGATGTCGTCGATGAGGAGCACGTCGACGTCGCGATAACGGCGCTGGAAGTTCGCGGCCTTGTCGTCGCGGATGCTGTTGATGAAGTCGTTGGTGAACTCCTCGGAGTTCACGTAGCGCACCTTGACGTGCGGGAAGAGGTTGCGCGCGTAGTGCCCGATGGCGTGGAGCAGGTGCGTCTTGCCCAGACCGGACTCGCCATAGATGAACAGCGGGTTGTAGGCCTTGGCCGGCGTCTCGGCGACCGCGAGGGCAGCAGCGTTCGCGAAGCGGTTGCTGGCACCGATGACGAAGGTGTCGAAGGTGTACTTCGGGTTGAGGCGCGTCAGCTCGACCTGCTCGGGGACCGTCACACCGGGTCGGGGGCGCAGGGCTCCGGGCGAGCGGGTGCGGCCGATGGCGCTGTTGTTCCGGTTGTCGTTCTCGTCCTCGTCATCCTCGACCAGGGCGATTCCGTCGAGCTCGGCCCGGCGCTTGGCGCGGCGCCCGTCGGCATCGGTGGGACCTGGTTCGATCCCGATGGTCGTGGCAGTGCGCGAGGCCTGGTCGGCGCCCTCGCCGTCGACCGACGCCGAATCGGCGGGAGCGACGGCGGGCACATCGGCCAGGGACTGGTCGACCGTGACGGCGAGTCTCACGTCGTGACCGAGCTGACTGCTCAAGGTCTCGGTGACTCGATCACGTAACCGGGTCTCGACGATGTCCTTGGTGAAGTCGTTCGGGACAGCGATGAGAGCGGTCTCATCGAGCAGTCCCACGAGCTTGGCGAGGGAGAGAAAGGCGCGCTGCTGGACGGGGATACCGTCAGAGTCGAGCGCGTCGAGGGTGGTGCGCCAGATCTGGTCCATCCCGACATCCGGCACCTGGTCACCCGAACCTTCCGTGTCATTCGTGCTTGGAACCGAGGATGTCCACAGAGTTCTCCACAGACTGTGGGTATGCGCAGTGACGCTAACAAGGGGGTGCGCCCGCGGCAAGCCGAAACAGTCTACGAAGCCGCCACCTGCACGTACGCCCCGCGTGTCGTGCCAGATGTTGACACCGTGAGGTGAGAGCATAGGGGGTTCTTCGCTGCGCGGCGGGTTTTCTCCCGCGAGTTTGACCCGGTATGCCGCTCTCCCGTACCTTTGTGAGGCCTGTTGTGGCGGCCGTCGACGCCTGCCCACAGCCTCTGAGCCAGCACGACCCAGACAGCCCCAAACCATGCGGTTTTTGTCCGTATGGGTCCGTCCCGTGAGAAGAGATTCACCGTGAGCAAGCGTACGTTCCAGCCCAACACTCGTCGTCGGTCCAAGACCCACGGCTTCCGTCTGCGCATGCGCACCCGTGCGGGTCGCGCCATCCTCGGTGCCCGTCGCCGCAAGGGCCGCTCCGAACTCTCCGCCTGAGGCTTCGGTGCTGCCGGCGCCGAACCGACTGCGTGAGCGGTCGGAATTCGCGTCGGCGATCCGTTCCCCTGGTGCGATGCGAGCGGGATCGAGGATCCTTGTGGTGCACGCCAACGTGACCGACTCTCGTGCGGGACTCCCGCCGCGGGTCGGTTTCGTCGTGTCCAAGGCCGTGGGCAACGCGGTCGTTCGCAACCGGACCAAACGCCGACTGCGCGCCGCGATCGCCAGCGAGCTGGCCGGCATACCGGCGGGTGTTGACGTCGTGGTCCGAGCACAGCCGGCCGCCGCCAAAGCGACGTTCGCTGAGCTCTCTGAATCGCTGAAACCGTTGCTGCACAAGGTAATTCGCCGTTTTGAGGTCGCCCGATGACGTTGGGTCAGGTCGCTGCCAAGCCCCTCGTGTGGCTCGTGCGTGCCTACCAACTGGTCCTGTCGCCCATGCGCCCGGCGACCTGCCGCTACTACCCCTCCTGCTCTGCGTATGCCGTGACCGCCCTTGGTCGGTACGGCGTGTTCAAGGGAACCTGGCTCACGCTCCGTCGGTTGGGCAGGTGTCACCCCTGGGCGGCCGGCGGGGTCGACCACGTTCCACCACTGCCCGGGGAAGTCGCTGATGGCGAGCTCATCGCTCGGCACATCCCCCACGAGACCACCACCTGACCCACACGCAGCATCATGTGAGGGCCCACTCCGGCAGAGACGCCGGAACAACCGAAGGACAGCATGGGAGACTTTTTCCAGAGCCTGATCTACCCGATCGAGCTCCTCGTCGCGTGGATCATGTACGGCTTCCACCAGGCATTCACCTGGATCGGGCTCGACCCCGCATCGGGTGCTGCGTGGGCACTGTCGATCATCGGGCTCGTCCTGGTCATGCGTGCCGCGATGATTCCGCTGTTCGTCAAGCAGATCAACGCCTCGCGCAAGATGCAGCTCATCCAACCCGAGCTGCAGAAGATCCAGAAGAAGTACAAGGGCAAGAGCGACCCTGAGTCACGCCAGGCGATGACCCAGGAGACGATGGCGCTCTACAAGTCGGAGGGCACCAACCCGTTCTCCTCCTGTCTGCCGATCCTCGTGCAGTCACCGTTCTTCTTCGGTCTCTTCCGCGTGCTCAACGGCCTCGAGGGCATCTCGAAGGACCCGGACAAGGCCATTGGCCCGATCACCCAGAAGGTGGCAGCCCAGGCGGAGTCGGCCACCCTGTTCGGTGCGCAACTTTCCGACAAGTTCATCGGCGCAGAGACGACGACGACCAAGATCGTCACGATCGTCCTCATCATCCTCATGTCGGCGACGACGTTCACGACGCAGCGCCAGCTCATGACCAAGAACATGCCGGCGTCGGCCCTGGACAATCCGTTCGCCAAGCAGCAGAAGCTGATCATGTACGTCATGCCGGTGGTCTTCGCGGTCTCTGGTATCAACTTCCCGATCGGTGTCCTGCTCTACTGGTTCACCACCAACGTGTGGTCGATGGTCCAGCAGTTCTACGTGATCCGGAAGATGCCGGCCCCCGGTTCTGCCGCCGAGAAGGCCCTCCACGAACGTCTTGCCAAGCGCGGCAAGCCCATCCCCGGCGAGGCCGAGCGCAAGGCCGCTGAGGCAGCCGAGGCCGAAGCCGCGGCAGAGCGGACCCGCCAGCGCGTCCAGCCCAAGGGCAAGAAGCGCGCCAAGAAGAAGCCGGGCTCCGGGGCCATCGCCGAGAAGAAGCCCCAGACCGACAACTGAGACCACAACTGCCGTATCAGGGCTCTGACCTGCGACGATACGGCGCCGGATCGGCCGACGAAGGTGTAGCCGCCATGAGAGGAACGACCAGATGAGTGAACTGACCGACCAGGAGACCGCAGAGACCGCTGCGGTCGACAAGGACCCCACCGCCACCGTCGAGTCCACCGAGTCCACCGAGTCCACCGACGTCGAGGAGTCACAGGACGACTCCGAGGTGGAGGAGTCCGGGACGGAGACCACCTCCGAGAACACGGACAAGCCTGCTGCCAAGGAGGCACCCGCCGACCTCGAGAAGGAAGGCGAAGTTGCGGCCGACTTCCTCGAGAACCTCCTCGACATCTGCGATCTCGATGGAGACATCGACGTCGACATCGATGGGGACCGCGCCGCCGTCGCGATCGTCGACTCCGAGGAGGGTCGCGTTCCTCGCCGTCTCGTCGGTGACAACGCCAAGGTGCTCGATGCCCTCCAGGAGCTCACCCGGCTGGCCGTGCAGGCCGCTACCGGTCACCGCAGCCGCCTCATGCTCGACGTCGCCGGTCACCGTGCCGGTCGTCGGGCCGAGCTGGTCGAGGTCGCCAAGGTCGCGATCGACTCCGTCAAGGAGTCCGGTGAGAGGGCCGCCCTGGACCCGATGACCGCGTTCGAGCGCAAGGTCGTCCACGACGAGGTTCTGGCCGCTGGCCTGTCCTCCGAGTCCGAGGGCGTCGAGCCCCGCCGTCACGTTGTGGTCCTGCCCGCGTGAGCGATGTTTCACGTGAAACGGTGACAGACCAAGGCGACACCACCAGTGCCGTCCCCGCAGCCGCACCTTCGGGTGCGGCTGCGGTGTTTGGTGACCGTATGCCGGCCGCCATCCGTTTCGTCGAGATCCTGGCCGACACCGGCGTGACCCACGGGCTCATCGGTCCTCGTGAGGTCCCCCGCCTGTGGGAGCGCCACGTCCTCAACTGTGCCGTCATTGAGGACGCCTTCCCGCAGGGCGCCAAGCTGATCGACGTCGGTTCGGGGGCCGGCCTCCCCGGCGTGGCCCTGGCCATTGCTCGCCCCGACCTCGACATCCATCTCGTCGAGCCCATGCAGCGCCGAACTGACTGGCTGACCACCACGGTCACGAACCTCGGCCTCGACAACGTCACCGTCCACCGCGGCCGCGCGGAGGAGTTCGTCGGCGTCCTCTCCGCCCCTTGGCTCACCGCCCGGGCGGTCGCCCGCATCGCCAAGCTCGCCCGGTGGTGCGTCCCCCTCCTCGATGGCCGCGGAACCGTCGTCGCCATGAAGGGCCGATCCGCTCAGGAGGAACTCGAGGCCGACCGCCGCGAGCTCAACAAGCTGGGCCTCGTCGAGGCGGCGATCACCTCCCACGGCTCCACCGTCCTCGACGAACCCACCCTGACTCTGGACCTCACCTTCCAGCCCAAGACGCGGGTTGCGAAGGGCAAGAAGAAGCGTTAACCCCTCGCTCGTCCAGCGGCCCCGGTTCTCCTCGAGCCTGGGCCGCTTTTCGTTTGTCTTCGGTGGTCGCACTGAAGTGCTCGTTCGCCGCAATCCCATCCGCCGCTCGCGCGCTGGACGCGCTCCCGGCTCCCGCCAGGCCCAGCCAGCGGCGAACGAGCACCTCCCTGCTCCTCGAGGTTGCCTTCCAGCGCACCTCGGTTCGTGAACCTGCGCCGACTCTTCCGCCGGGGTCACCGCTTCTTGCTCTCCTTTGGCTCCCGGGACCTCACCGTGGTCGCCTGAGGTGTCGCGGTCACCTAGGTGGGTTGTCTCGTCCTCCTGCAGGCTTCGGCCGCCATCCACGACTCCCTATATAGAGGCTCGATTCATCTGGCGTTGGCGATGGCTCTAGCGAGTCGTCTGAGGGCGGGGGTGGTTGGGGGAACTCATGTTTCACGTGAAACGTGGGCTGCTCCGAAGCGGCGAACCTTTGAGAGCGCCTTGCACAGGGACCCGCCATGGCAGGGGGAGTCTTTGGCTGGGGTTGGGGAGGTCGCGGGGAGACTGACGGCGAACCAGCAGGTGCGCGCCTCGCACGGGCCGCGGGGCGCGGTGTTTCACGTGAAACGTGACCCCAGCGGCAGGTGACGTTGAAGGAGTGGAGAATCTTGGGATCGCCGCTGGCTGGGTCTGGCCGCGGGTCCCACGCTCTACGTGGGCGCGCGGAGTGCGGTCTGCGCGCGGAGCGCGGATGGGGTGATGGCGATCCGAGGTTCACCGCGACGGACGAAAAGGCGCCATGCGAGGCGGGTTTCACGTGAAACGTTGTGCTGTGAGCGGAACTGGGGGATTGGCGTGTCCGGGGTTTGGCGTGTCGGAGGTGGTTGGGTTTGGATTGGGGGTCCCTGACCGACGACCGTGAGGTGGTTCCCGACGATGGCAGTCGAGGCCGAACGCCGCGTGACCCCTGGGCTGGGATATCCAGCCCTTCCTGGCTCCGAGAGTGCTCCTTTGGGGTGGCCTGGGCAGGACGGGGTGGTCCGCACCACCGATGTTTCACGTGAAACGCCTGTCGCAGCGACAGCCACAGTCCCTGAGATGGAGCCGGACTTGGCTGCGGAGGTGGTCGTGAGCGGTGATGGCGACGAGTCGGGGCTGGATGCCGGGTCGGTGGCGGGGAGTGACGGTGCAGTGGGGGAGACTGAGCCCGTGTCAGTCCAGAACGAAGTTGACGATGTTTCACGTGAAACACAGCCGAGTGAGTCGGAGAAGGCAGCCGATGCGCTGGCCCGGGTCTCGCGTGAGTCGAACGGCGACGTGGCTGACATTCCCGAGGCTGGCGCGGACACCCCGTTGGCACAGGCGGTGGCTGCGGACACTCGCAAGCGGATCACCTTGGTGGGTCGCGACCTACCTCGTCCGGCACAGACCCGCGTACTCACCGTGGCAAACCAGAAGGGTGGCGTCGGTAAGACGACGACGACCGTGAACGTGGCGGCTGCGTTGGCCCAGGCGGGCGCGAAGGTCCTCGTCATCGACCTCGACCCGCAGGGGAACGCCAGCACGGCGCTCGGGATCGACCACCACGCCGAGGTGCCGAGCATCTACGACGTCCTCGTGGATGGGGACCCACTGAGCAAGGTCGTGCAGGTCTGCCCCGACGTGCCCGGCTTGTTCTGCGCGCCGGCCACGATCGACCTTGCCGGCGCAGAGATCGAGCTCGTCTCGCTGGTGGCGCGCGAGACACGCCTTCAGAAGGCCGTCTCGAAGTATGTCGCCGAACTCACCGAGCAGGGCGAGACGCTGGACTACGTGTTCATCGACTGCCCGCCGAGCCTAGGGCTGCTGACCGTGAACGCCTTCGTTGCGGGGAGTGAGGTGTTCATCCCGATCCAGTGCGAGTACTACGCCCTTGAGGGTCTGTCGCAGCTGCTCAAGAACATCGAGCTCATCCGTGATCACCTCAACCCGAACCTTCACGTGTCGACCATCCTGCTCACCATGTTCGACGGCCGGACCCGCCTCTCGGCCCAGGTCGCCGACGAGGTCCGCAGCCACTTCCCGGACCAGACACTCAAGGCCTCCGTACCGCGCTCGGTCCGCATCTCCGAGGCCCCCAGCCACGGCCAGACCGTCATGACGTATGACCCCAACAGCAGCGGCGCCCTCTCCTATCTCGAGGCCGCCTCCGAGATGGCAGCGCAGAACGCCGCCGAGAACAGTGAGGATCGCCCATGAGCGACAAGCGACGTGCCCTGGGCCGCGGACTCGGTGCCCTCATTCCGCCGGGAGCGGGTGGCACCGGTGCCACCCGCCCAACCGACGTGTTCTTCAAGGAGCGACCGGCGGAGCAGGCGAACTCCGGCTCGGTAGACACCGCGGAGCGACCCACCTCGGAAGGCGCTGGATCGACCACGCAGGCTCCTGCCAATGGAGCCCAGAACGGGGCATCGCCGCAGGTCAGCGACCAGAACGGCTCGGAGGACCAGCCGACGAACGGCGCATCGAAAGCGGCGTCCGACGGACCCGAGCTCGTCGCCGTTCCGGGTGCGCAGTTCGCTGACCTTCCGCTCGACTCGATCCGTCCCAACCCCCGGCAGCCGCGCACCGTCTTCGATGAGGACGACCTTGCTGAGCTCGTGCACAGCATCCGCGAGATCGGCGTCCTCCAGCCGATCGTCGTGCGCCCCATCCCCGCCGACGCCACGGACGTCCCCGAGGGCGTCCAGTACGAACTCATCATGGGCGAGCGCCGCTGGCGCGCCAGCCGCGAGGCCGGCAACGACAGCGTCCCGGCCATCATCAAGGCCACCGAGGACGACGACCTCCTGCGCGACGCCCTCCTCGAGAACCTTCACCGCAGCAACCTCAACGCCCTTGAGGAAGCCGCGGCCTACCAGCAGCTCCTCGACGACTTCGCCTGCACCCAGGAGGAGCTCGCCACCCGCATCGGTCGCTCGCGCCCTCAGATCAGCAACACCCTGCGCCTGCTGAAGCTCCCGCCCATCGTGGCCCGCCGCGTCGCCGCCGGAGTCCTCTCCGCCGGACATGCCCGTGCCCTCCTGGGCGTTTCCGACAACGCCGCCATGGAACGCCTCGCCCAGCGCATCGTCGCCGAGGGCCTCTCGGTCCGCTCGGTCGAGGAGATCGTCTCCCTCGGCGTCGAGGACGAGAAGCCCGCCAAGCGTCGCCCGCGCGCCGGCGGCCGCCACCCCCAGCTCGACGACCTCGCGGCGTCCCTCTCGGATCGCCTCGAGACGCGCGTCGGCATCGCGCTCGGCAAGTCCAAGGGCAAGGTCACCATCGACTTCGCCTCGGTCGAGGACCTCAACCGCATCTTGGATGCGATGCACCTGAGGGGTCAGGCCTGACTGAGTGAATTCCGTTGGGACACAGCGGAACTCACGACAACGACGAAGCCCCCGGTCACTGACCGGGGGCTTCGTCGATGGGCTGCTGGACGTCAGGCGAGGAACGGCTCGAGCTCGCGAAGGAGCTTGGGCTTGGGCAGCGCGCCGACGATGGTCTTGACGATCTCGCCGTCCTTGTAGACGTGCAGCGTCGGGATCGAGGTGATGCCGAGCTTGCCGGTGACGGCGGGGTTCTCGTCGGTGTTGAGCTTCACGACGTCGAGGACGTCGGCGTGGTCACGCGCGATCTCCTCGAGGACGGGGGCGATGGCCTTGCACGGGCCGCACCAGGGCGCCCAGAAGTCGACGAGGGTGATCTTGCTGTTCTTGAGGACGTCAGCGTCGAACGAAACGTCGTCGGTGGTGCGGGTGAACGTGGTGGTGTCCATGGTGGGTCCTTCCGGGGTGGGGCTGGGGGCGGTCAGTGGGCGATGAGAGCGGCGTCGGGGGCCGGGGCTCCTGCGTGCTCGGAGGCAGCGAGGAACTTCTCGGCGTCGAGGGCAGCAGCGCACCCGGAGCCGGCAGCCGTGATGGCCTGACGGTAGGTGTGGTCAACGAGGTCGCCACAGGCGAAGACGCCGGGCAGGTTGGTCAGCGTGGAACGGCCCTCGACGAGGACATAGCCCTCAGCGTCCAGGTCGATGACGCCCTTGATGAGCTCGTTGCGGGGGTCGTGTCCGATGGCGATGAACAGGCCCGTGACGGCGAGGTCGCTCGTCTGGCCGGTGACGGTGTCGCGCAGGGTCACACCGGACAGCTTGTCGCCACCGTTGACCGCAGCGACCTCGCTGTTCCAGGCGAACCTGATCTTGTCGTTGGTGAGGGCGCGCTCGGCCATGATCTTGGAGGCGCGCAGCTCTTCGCGTCGGTGGATGAGGGTCACCGACCTGGCGAACTTCGTGAGGAACGTGGCCTCCTCGATCGCGGAGTCGCCGCCACCGACGACGGCGATGTCCTGGTCGCGGAAGAAGAACCCGTCGCAGGTCGCACACCACGAGACACCGTGGCCCGAGAGACGCTTCTCGTCGGGCAGACCGAGCTCGCGGTAGGCCGAACCCATGGCCAGGATGATCGAGCGAGCACGCCAGGTGCGGCCCTCACCGTCGACGACGGACTTGATCTCGCCGTCGAGGGAGACGGACTCGATGTCATCGGTGACGAGCTCAGCACCAAAACGCTCGGCCTGGGCGCGCATCTCGTCCATGAGGTCTGGACCCATGATGCCGTCGCGGAAGCCGGGGAAGTTCTCGACCTCGGTCGTGTTCATCAGGGCACCGCCGGCGGTGACGGCCCCTTCGAACAGGACGGGCTGGAGGTTGGCGCGGGCGGCATACACGGCAGCGGTGTAGCCGGCTGGGCCGGACCCGATGATGATGACGTTTCGCAGGGCACTGGCGTCCTGGCCATTGATTGCGTTGGCGGAGGAGCTCACGAACACCGTCCCTTGTGGCAGTGATGGGGAACCACCGCTACATACGGTGGTCACGATGCAACTGATCCTAGGCGCTCAGTGTTCCCGACACGCGCCCCGACCCGCGGTCAGGGGAGGGGCACCGGTCCGCTGAGCACCGAGGGGTTGCCGGTGGTGCAGTCACGACCGACGGCGTATGCCGTCCGCTCGCCTGCCACGGTCACGATCAGGACCGCTGCGGGTGTGGTGTCGAGGGTGGAGAGGTCCACATCCGCTGCACTGGCGCGGGGCAGTCCCAGCGCCTCGAGGCACGAACGGACGCCGTTCTCGGTGCCGATCGGCCCGATCCCGGGCGCCTCGGCGGCCAAGGGACTCACAGTCGGCAGGCTGTGGGCGCCCGCCAGCTGAGTCGCGAGACTCGCGGCGGAGTAGTCACGACCGGACTGACGAAGGACGATCTCCCCGAGCGTGACCTCGGCGCCGCTGCTGCCTTCCGCCGAGAACTCCTTGGACGTGTCGGAGTCGGGAGTTGTCCTCGCCAGAGTGTCCGACTGGTCGCCCCCAGCGGAGCCTGCGGAGGAGGCGTTGCTGGAATCGTCGCCGGACCCGAGCGAGCCGAGCTGACCCGTGGCCATGGCGCCGCCACCGACGAGCACCACGGCGGCGATGGCGGCCTTGCCCGCGTGTCGGATCCACCAGGCCGGGCGGGTCGCGCTGGTGGTTCCACGTGAAACATCGGCAGTGGCGGCATCACCGCGATCCGTCGTGGCCTCGAACGGTGGTAGGTCGGCGAGCGAGGCGTGGATCCGGTGGACGAGGTCGTCGGGCATGGGCCCCGGCTCCGGGAGCCCGCGCAGCAGCGCCCGCATCCCGGTCGGGTCCGTGTCGTCGTCGTGCGTGTTCACCACCAGCTCCTCAGACCATGTGTCGTGTTCCTGCCCGCGCGTTCGCAGTGCGCGCGCGGGGAGGTGTGGCCCTGTGGGTAGGACGTCATGAGGTCGCCCCAGGTTCCCGTTCGACCCCATCGCGCGCCTGACTGAGCATCTGCGCCTGTCCGAGAATCTCCGCGAGGGCGGCGCGGCCCCGCGCGCAGCGCGATTTCACAGTGCCGACAGCGACACCGAGCGTTGCCGCTGCCTCGGCGACCGGCATACCGTGCATGTCCACGAGAACGAGGACAACGCGCTGGTGCTCGGGAAGTCGAGCGAGGGCCGCGCGCACGTCGAGCCCGGTCTCGGACTCACCGTGCCGGTCGTGGCTGTCGATGATGTCGATGTCGGCCGCGTCGCCAGCGCGACGCAGGACGTCGCGCTCGCGTCGCATCCGGTCCAGGCAGGCGTTGACGACGATGCGGTGCAGCCACGTGGAGACCGCGGCGTCACCGCGATAGGAGCTGGCGCCCCGGAAGGCCTTGATGAAGCCCTCCTGGACGCAGTCGGCCGCGAGCTCGCGATCGCCGATGGTGCGCACCGCGACCGCCCACAGCCGGTCACGGTGGCGTCGGAAGATCTCTCCGAACGCGTCCGGGTCGCCTGCGACGTGTCGGGCCATGAGGGCGCGATCGTCGGCGCCCTCAAGGTCGGCCATGTCAGTTCTTGACCTCGACCTCGCCGAGGATGGCGCGGTAGCGGCCGTTGTCGTCGGTGGTGAGGCGCGTGAACCAGACGATGACGTACTGGCCCATCGTTCCGGCCTTGACCGGGAAGGTCACGGTGCCGTTGGCGTCCGCCTTCTCACCCACCTTGGTGGCTCCCGAGAGGGTGCGGTCGCCGTTGATGTAGACCGAGACGTCGGCGGCGTTGCCCAGCGTGAGGCTGATCTGGCGGGCGGCGACGTTGGGACCGAGGTCGACACTGACGCCGACGCCCTTCTTGAGTCCGCCGAAGGCCGCGGACGAGTAGCCCTCGGACTGCCACGCCGTGGACGTCTTGCCGTCGAAGACTCGAGGTGCACGGGTGCCGTTCTCGCGACCATCACCCTGGGGGTCGAACCCGTCGGCGCCCAGGATCTGCAGGGCTTCACCGGTCGTCGCACTGGCGCTGGGCTCAACTCCGGTCGCCGAACTGCTGGGGGCTGCACTGGCCGAGCGGGTCGGGAGACCACCGAAGTCGATGTTGGTGTTGGAGCCGATCTGCATCACTCCGCGGATGCCGAGGGCGAGAGCGAGCACGAGGAAGGCGGCAACGATTCCGAGGGCGAGTTTGGACTCGCGCCTGTTGAGTGGCTGGGCCGGGACGAGTGGGGCCGGAGCCTCGAGGAACGCGTCGGTCCCCGTGCCCGGGCGCAGGTATTCACCGTCGGGCGTGAGGCCGGGCGCGTTGGGCGCTGTGATCCGCTCGTGGAAGCCGCGACGCTCTGCGGCCTTCTCGGACGCGCGGTCACCCACCTGCCGACCGAACGTGCCGACGCGCGAACCCACTCGGCCCATGGCACCGGCGACAGCCGATCCGGCACCGGCCATGGCAGCACCGGCGGCCGATGCTGCTGCTGCGGCGCTCGCCGCCGCGTTGGCTGCTGCAGTGGCTGTCGCGGTGGCCGCGGCGCCGGAACCGGCTTCGGGAGCTGTGGCCGCGTGAGCGGGGGTGCGGGCGGCCCGGCCGTGGCCATCGCCGTCTTCGTGATCGCTGTCGTCGTGGTCGAAGTCGTCGTGGTCGCTCTCGACGCCGCCGCTGTCGGTGACGTCATCGTTGATGACACCGAACTCCGCGGTGCTCTCGAGCTGGCGACGCGGGGTCGTGCTCTCCGGGGCGTCGAGGACAGGGATGGCCTCGGTGACGGGGCTGCCCGCGGACGCCACTGGCGCGTCGGACACCTCGGGCTCGGGGCGTTCGATGACGTGCGTCGGAACGTCGTCCTCATCGCGACGGGCGAGGGCAGCCGGCGTGAGCGCAACGGGCGGCGTGGCGCTCGGCGCGGGCTGTGCCGAAGGGGACGGGACAGGAGGCGTGACGGGAGCCGGTGCAGCAGCCGGCGCCGGCACCGGCATGACCCGTGTCGTCGGCTCGGTGGAGGTGGACAAGGCGGCCGGGACGCGGGGGTCGACAGCACCAGTCGTCGCGATCGTCGATCGTCCGGCCACCTGACGCGAGGGCCACGGCGCGATCTGGCGCGCGAAGTCGCCCGGGGACGTCGGCCCCTGGTCCTCACCCAGGGTCAGACGGCACAGGGCGTCGAGGTCGCGCGGCACACCGGCAGCGATCTCGGACGGAGCGGCCACGCCCCCGAGCACGCGCGGAGCGGACCCGAGCGACGTCTGGCCGGGACCGGGCCACAGACCGGTGAGACCGGCATACGCCAAGGAAACGACGCCGATGGCGTCGCGACGAGAGGCATCGTCGGACTCGAGATCATCGAGTTCGACGAGCGCCGCGCCGGTGGCAACGCCACGCAGGCGAACCTCGCCGTCGAGGGTGCGCAGGACGTCCTCGGGTCGCAGGTCGAGGTGGTGCAGGCCGCGCTGGCGGGCGGACTCGAGGGCGGTCGCGACCTCACCGACGATGCGACGGACCTCGTCGGCGGGGAGCCCGCCCTCGTGGACCAGTTGGGCCAACGATCGGGCACCGGCGTTGTCGGGCTCGACAACCCAGGCGACGCCGTTCTCGCGGCCGACGTCGAGGACCCGGTGGAGCGTGGATGCCTCGAGACCTGCGGCGCGGCGGGCGGCGTCGAGCAGGGCGCTGGAGCGCTGGTCGCTCTCGGGAAAGCAGAGCACGACGACGGAGCGCCCGAGGGTCGTGTCGTCAGCGGTCCAGCGTTCGCCCCCGTGGCGCCGCTCGATCCTGCGCTGCGTGGTGTACCGCCCATCGAGGGTGGTTCCCGGTCCGACGCCCTCCAACGGGTGCCCCTTCCGCTCAGTGTCGCGCCCATCCTAAGTGGTGCAGGGGCGGAGGACGTGGGGTCAGTCTCCGGCGAGCCGCTGCCAGGCGATGCGGGCGATACGGCGTTCGTTGGGGAAGGTCAGGTGGCGGTGGGCGTCGCGCAGGGCGAACCAGGCCACGTCGATCGCCTCGTGGTCGGGGTCGTTCTCGATGGTGAGCACGCCACCGACGGCCTCGAGGAGGTAGTGGTGGACGTACTTGTGGATCCGCCGGTCACCGACCGCGAACCAGTAGTCGATCGTGCCCAGCTCGATGAGGACCTTGCCCTGTATGCCGGTCTCTTCCGCGACCTCGCGGGCGGCGGTCTGCGGGAGGGTCTCGGCACCTTCGATGTGCCCCTTGGGCAGGCACCACTCGACCCGACCGGCGCGGTTGCGTCGTGCGATGACGGCGATCCGGGCCTCACCCTCGTGCACGTCGACGACCACGCCACCCGCGGATCGTTCCTCGACCGCAGGGAGCCGCCGGGTGACCCGGGGTGGTTCCGCTGCGGCATGGCTCATCCAGTCACTCTAACCACGCCGGCTGATGCACCTAGTCTTGTCACTCGTGTCGCCCACCCCGCCCCCCGCTGCGCTCATGAAGCAGGCCGTCGCCCGTCTCGCACCGGTGCTGCCGCTGCTCACCGAGCTGGGTGCCCTGTTCACGCAGGCGGGCCATGAGCTCGCTCTGGTGGGTGGTCCCGTGCGCGATGCGTTCCTCGACCGCACGCCACCGGACCTCGATTTCGCGACCAGCGCGTCGCCGGACGAGACCGAGGCGATCCTGCGCGCGTGGGGTACGGCGACGTGGGACATGGGCCGCGAGTTCGGGACGATCGGTGCCCGTCGGCGTGTCGGCGGGGTCGAGACCATCGTCGAGATCACGACCTATCGCGCGGACGCCTATGACGGTGTGACCCGAAAGCCGGTCGTGGCGTTCGGCGAGTCGCTCGAGGAGGACCTCGTCCGGCGCGACTTCACCGTCAACGCGATGGCGCTGCGGTTGCCGTCACTCGAGTTCGTCGACCCGCATGGCGGGCTCGCCGACCTCGAGGCCGGATGGCTGCGCACACCCGCCGCCCCTGAGGTCAGCTTCGGGGACGACCCCTTGCGGATGCTGCGGGCCGTGCGCTTCGTCGCGCAGCTCGGTCTCGACCCGGCTCCCGAGGTGTATGCCGCGATGCAGGCCATGGCGGCCAGTCT
Source organism: Knoellia pratensis (assembly GCF_042666395.1). Taxonomy (NCBI): domain Bacteria; kingdom Bacillati; phylum Actinomycetota; class Actinomycetes; order Micrococcales; family Intrasporangiaceae; genus Knoellia; species Knoellia pratensis. The sequence continues at coordinate 465,879 of NZ_JBHTDJ010000001.1, forward strand.
CGAGATCGTCTCGGCCGAGCGCATTCGCGACGAACTCGTGAAGCTGTTGCTCGCCCCCCGGCCCCGTGCGGGACTGGAGCTGCTCACGATCAGTGGGCTCGCGGCATACGTGCTGCCCGAACTTCCGGCGCTGCAGCTCGAGGTGGACGAACACCACCGGCACAAGGACGTCTACGACCACTCGCTCATCGTCCTCGAGCAGGCGATCAACCTCGAGGGTCCGGCAGACGGACCCGCCGAGTCGGTGCCGGGCCCAGACCTCGTCCTGCGGCTTGCGGCCCTGCTCCACGACATCGGCAAGCCGGCGACGCGTCGCTTCGAGCCGGCCGGTGGCGTGAGCTTCCACCACCACGAGGTGGTCGGCGCGAAGCTGACGGCGAAGCGACTCAAGGCATTGCGCTTCGACAAGGAGACGATCAAGGCGGTCTCGCGGCTCGTCGAGCTCCATCTGCGCTTCCACGGCTACGGCGACGGGGCGTGGACCGACTCGGCGGTGCGGCGCTACATCACCGACGCCGGACCGCTGCTCCCGCGACTGCACCGACTCACCCGCGCGGACTGCACGACGCGCAACGTCCGCAAGGCGCAACGGTTGTCGCGCACCTATGACGAGCTCGAACGCCGCATCGGCCTGCTCCTCGAACAGGAGGAGCTGGCGGCGGTGCGTCCCGAGCTCGACGGCAACGAGATCGCCGACGTGCTGGGCATCAAGCCCGGGCCGGTGCTCGGTCGCGCCTACAAGTACCTGCTGTCGGTACGCCTCGACGAGGGCCCCATCGGTCCCGAGGCCGCGGCTGACCGACTCCGCACCTGGTGGGCAGACCAACCCGAATCCGCTCAGCTCTGACTGCTCAGGCACGGTGTGCGCAGCACTCAGGGGCTGGGCGACACCAGCGTGAGGCTGAACTGCTGATCGGCACCCAACGTCGATCGCCAGATCTGCATCGGGCTCCCCTGGGTGCCGGCGACCGCCGCGTCCAGCACGTAGCCGTCTTCGGGACCACCGGTGTCGGCCACGACTGGGGTTCCCAGCGCGGAAGCGATCGTGTAGGTGCGGCCGTCCAGGGTGCTCACTCGCCACTTCTGCGCGTTCGAGCCGTTGGGTGCGTACTGCCAGACGCTGGTGCCGTCGGCCGCCGCGCCGCCCTTGACGTCAAGAGCCAGCCCCGAGTTGACGTTCGTGATCGTGTAGTAGGAGTCCGCCCTGCGCTGCAGCCGGAAACGTTGTGCAGCGGTTCCGTTCGGTGTCCACAACTGGAGCGTGGCGCCGGGAGCGAGCGAGGCAGACCTGATGTCCAGGGCGACGCCCCCATTGCCGATCGTGTAGACGCCATCGGCGGGCAAGGTCCCTGACGCGTAGGTGCCCTGGAACACGCCGGTCATCCAGGCGTGGCGGCGGGTCACGTAGGAGCGGAGGCGGGAAATGTCCCTGCTCGGAGTGCTGAAGGTCACGCTCTGAAGGCTCGGCTGCCAACGCAGCTTGTTGAGCGCGGCGGACCGGGCCACCTCTGCGGCATCGCGCATGACGAGACCGCTCGGACCCACGAGTGCCCCGGCCGCGGGACCGACCACGGCCTTGTACTGCGCCTGCGCTGCCTCGCGGAAAGTGGGCTGGGCCAGTAGCTGGGGGATCCACCGCGGCTTCAGACGCGCCGGATCACCGACGTGTGCGCGGCCCACGTCCGGTGCCGTGCGGAGCGCTCCCAAGGTTCTGTCGGCGTCCCACACGGGGCCGGGGCGCAGCAGCCCTCCGTTGTCCAGGTAGAGGTAGGTGCTCGACTTGAAGGCGTCGTCGTTGGCGGTCATCTCCTGGACCAGGTAGTAGCGGGCCCACGCTGCCACGTCCATCAGTTGGGAGAAGTGCACCCCGCTTGAGTTGCGGCCGCTCGGTGAATAGATCGCGTCCTCGAGCTGTTGCAGCCGGTTGCCGATGAAGGCGACCTCCTGGGCGTTCGCGTCCTCCGGCCCCTTGAGGGCGAAGGGCGTTCCATACCGGGTGATCACATAGGAACGCTCACCTCGGGCTCCGGAGGCGAAGTCCATCTCGAGCAGGTACCCGCTGGTCTCGAAGCCAGCCGGAGTCTGCGCGAAGGGCACGTAGCGGGCCTCCCTGATTCCGGGCGCTCCGGTGAGGGACGTCGTCGTGACCGGGGTTGCGGACACCCCCGAGGGGTTGGCCGCCTCGTTGGCCTTCTGGAGGTCGGGGATCGCGATCCGCGTCGGTCCCACCTGAACCTTCTCGGTCAGGTAGTACGAACCACGAAAACCCCCGTCGATGAACAGGTCGATCATCCGGCCCTTGATCGAGTGGTCGGTGGCGCCCGCACGGGCCAGCACCGATCCGTCGAGGTCGAAGGCGAGCTTGTTGCGGATCAAGGACTGGTCGAGGTAGTTGGCCAGGAGGATCCAGGTCTTGTGGGTACCCGCCCCGGGCACCAGCTCCGTGCTGCTCGCGAGCTTGATCTGGTAGGGCTTCTTGGGATAGGCCCAGGTGGAGTTTCCGCGGCCCTTCATCTCCGAGAGCGCACCGTTGTAGGCAGCCGCCGTCCCTGCGTCGACCAGGGCCATCGACGCGCCGGTGTCCTCGAACTCCTTGTCCGCCTCGATCGCGGCCAGCCCCGAACCGGTGGTGATGTACATCGAGGGCACCGTGGCGGACTGGTGGACCGGAATGGGAGTGCCGGCGTTGGGCCCTGTGAAGGTGAGCATCCACTCACCGTTCGTGCTGCCGGGCGTCAGGTCGTAGTCCGCCGAGTCGAACGGCGTCCGGGTCCCGTCGTCCAGGACGACCCAGCCGCCCAGACTGGACGCGGTGGCGGAGGATGGCAGGTAGAGGTCTCCGCCGCTCCCGACGCTGACGTCGTCGGACTCGTCCGACGACGTCGGGTCCGTGTTGAGCGCCGGTGAGCCACTGATGTTGTTGAACACCACGCTGCTGATGGCAGCCGCTTGGGCGGGGGGAAGGGGCAGGCCGACCCATGCGGTGGCGAAGACCAGCAGGGGCAGGAGGGGGCGAGACAAGATCGAGGCGGCTCTGGACATGGTCATTCCCTTGGCTGAGAGTCGAGACGCCCCTGCTCGCGCTCATCGATGCGTCGCAGGTTCGGCGCCCCGGCCGTGGTGGTGACGCGTGCCTCACTGTATTTCTCCGCGATGCCCGCCAGTGGCCGTTTGGGGATTCTCGGGACCCGCGCTGACGATGGGGAGTTCTCCCCATCGTGCGCATCCCGCGTGCACGGCTAGGCTGGTTCGGATCATGCACGGCGCCCGATCAGGGCGCTGCCCTCGACCGCCCCTGGAGGTGGCCCCGATGCCCACGGTGGGCCACCCGAGCGCGCTCAGTCCGCAGCTCCCGACGATCGAGCTGACCCTGCCCGAGGGCTGGGTCGCCGAACCCGGGGGCGACGCACTCTTCCGCGTCAGCCACGGCAGGGGAGGGGACCTCGCACCCCAGCTGGCGGCATACATCCACACGTCGCACGAGGCGAGCACCGCGGATCTGGTCGACGACCTCGTCGTCGAGGCGGAGTCCCACGACGAGGGTGAGTCGGACCCGACGTTCGCCGTCGACCTCGACGGCCGCGAGTGGACCGGTCTCAACGTCTCCTGGATCGAGGACGGCGAACCCGTCTACCTCGTCCACCTCCTCACGGCCGTTGCCGTCGGTGAGGTCACCCAACTCGTCCGCCTCACGGGTCGCATCGCCGGCCCCGACTCCGAGCGCGACTACGACGAGGTCCAGGACGTCCTGGAGACCGCGCGGGTGACCCCTGCGCGTGGAGACGGCGCGTGAGTGCCGGCCACTACGCCGCGCTCACCGGGCCTGACGTGCGCATCCGCTCCGGCGCAGCAACCCACGTGGGCCGGGTTCGCGACCACAACGAGGACAACCTCATCGCCGAGGGACGCGTCTACGCGATCGCCGACGGCATGGGCGGCCACGCGGCCGGTGAGGTCGCGAGCAAGATCGCGGTCCAGTGCCTCGGTGAGTTGAACACCCGCGAGCACGTGCGCTCCGAGGACGTCGTCGCCCTGCTCCGTCGCACCAACCGCGAGATCCTCGAGTCGGCCGCGCGTCATCCCGAACAGACCGGCATGGGCACCACCGTCGCCGGTCTCACCGTCGTCGACGCTGGCGGCGCCGACCACTGGATCGTCTTCAACGTCGGTGACTCGCGCGTCTACCGCTTCCTCGGCAACCGGATGAGCATGGTCACGCAGGACCACTCCGAGGTCCGCGAGATGGTCGACGCCGGACTCATCACCGCCGCAGAGGCGCAGCGGCACCCGCTCCGCAACATCATCACCCGCTCGCTCGGCACCGAACCGGGGCCCAACGCCGACGTCTGGGTCTTCCCGCCCCACCCCGGCGAACGCTTCGTCCTGTGCAGCGACGGACTCTCCAACGAGATCGACGACCGCACGATCATGGTGACCCTCCAGAAGTACGACGACCCCCAGGCTGCTGCCGATGCCCTGTGCATCGCCGCCGTCGAGGCAGGTGGTCGTGACAACATCAGTGTTGTCGTCGTCGCCTTCGACGCTGACGAAGATGACAATGACGAGGCCGACACGGCTCCCCGTCACACCCTGATGCCGACCTGAGGACCACCACCGTGAGCAGCACCGAGGTCTCGACCCAGCCCTCCGCGGGGTGGGTTGCGCTGTCCGCCGCCGACCGACACCTGATCGTCCAGGGGCCCGCGAGCCTCGCCGACGAGTTGCAGGGTGCGCTCGCTGCGGGCGTCGTTGACGTGCTTGCCGCCCTGGCCCGCGAGGGACTGGGTGCGCTGCCGGACTTCGCGTTGGTCGACACTTCCGGTGAGGTCGCGCGGGTTGTCGTGCGTGGCGAGGCTGTCGTGCGCGCCGACGGTTCCCCGGTCAGCTCACACGGGCGTATGCCGTGGAGCGACGTTGATCTCGACGCTGCGGTCATCGAGCTGGGTGACGGTTCCAAGGGCGGCTGGCGCCGCCCAGCCCGACTTGGCCGTCCCGCTGTCGTGGTGGTGCCGGTGCCAGTTGCTGGGCCGGAGGCAGAGCCGGAGCGGGAAGCCGAAGCAGAGCTGGAGGCAGTGGCCGAGGTCGAGCCCGAAGAAGACATCGAGCCCGAGGTCGCACCCGAACCGGAGGTTCAGCCGGAACCTGTCCCCGAGCCGGAACCCGTGCCCGAGCTGGAACCCGTGCCCGTGCCCGAGCTGGAACCCGAGCCAGAGCCAGAGCCAGAGGTTGAGCAGGAAGCGGAAGCCGAGCCCGTCGTGGACGACGTGCCCGAGATCTCCCCGGCCGCGCTTGCGCCCCCGGTTCCCCCGGCCGACATGACGCTGCCGCCCTCGGAGGAGTACGCCGGGGCGGCGCCTTCCGAGCGCATCCCCCCGGTCAAGGCACCCGTGGAGGACAAGAAGGTCCTCATCGACAGCGTTCCCTGGCGCACCCTCCCCGACGCCGGGGGTGCCGCCGCACAGCAGGCAGAACCCCGAAGTGCCCCCGAACCCGTCGCCCCTCCCGTGCTCGCGCCTCCCGTGCCGATGCCGGACGCAGCGGCCGCGCCGAGCCCGGAGCCCGTCGCCGCCGACGGCCCCACCGGCCCGGACAACTGGGGCATGACCGGTCCCTCGCCCATGCAGCAGTCGCCGAGCGAGGAACCCGCACCGGCGGCGGTGGCCGACCCCGCCGCGCCCGGCCCACCGCCCGTGCCGGACGTGACCATGGATCGCAGCGCCCTGACCCCGGGCACCGAAGGCCCCGCTGACAGCCCCGTCGTGCTCGCCGTCATCTGCCCGGCCGGCCACCACTCGTCGCCCCACGCGAGCAACTGCCGCGTCTGTGGTCGCGACATCCCCACCCAGCAGCCGTTCCAGACCCCGCGCCCTCAGCTCGGGACCCTCGTCGTCTCCACCGGTGGCCTCGTTCCACTCGACCGCGGGATCCTCCTGGGCCGGGCGCCCAAGGTCAACGCCGACCTGCCGCCGAGCAGCCGGCCCCACCTCGTGCGGCTCGCCTCTCGCGACAACGACATCTCGCGCAACCACGCCGAGGTCATCCTCGAGGGGTGGCACGTCCTCGTGCGCGACCTCGGCTCGACCAACGGCACGACGGTGACCCTGCCCGGCCAGGAACCCGTCCGGCTTCGCCCGACCGAGGACTTCGGCATCGAACCCGGCGCCATCCTCACGCTCGCGGACGAGGTCTCGCTCACCTACGAGGTCTCCGAGTGACCAAAGCAGCACCCGGTTCCGCCCCGGAGATCCCCGGACTCGTCTACCGCCAACCGCTGGGTTCCGGCGGCTATGCCGACGTCTTCCTCTACGAGCAGCAGCAGCCGCGCATGCCCGTGGCCGTCAAGGTCCTCAAGCGCGAAGGCCTGACCCCGACGATCCTGCGGCAGTTCGTCGACGAGGCCAACACCATGGCCCAGCTCGCCGACCACCCCTACATCGTCCAGGTCTTCCGCAGCGAGACGCTTCCCGACGGCGGGGCCTACCTCGTCATGAAGTACTACCCGCCGCCCAACCTCGCGACCCGGGCCAAGCGCGAGAGGCTCACTGTCGAAGAGGTGCTGCGGACCGGCATACAGCTGGCCTCTGCGGTCGAGACCGCGCACCGCGCGGGCATCATCCACCGCGACATCAAGCCGGCCAACGTCCTCATCAGCCAGTACGGCGCACCCGGCCTCACCGACTTCGGCATCGCCGGGCGTGGTGGCCAGGAGGAACACGACGAGGACGTGGGCGTCTCCGTGCCGTGGTCCCCGCCCGAGGTGCTCTACGGCCAGAGCAACGGTGACGCCCGCAGTGACGTCTACTCGCTGGCCGCGACGCTGTGGCATCTCCTCGTGGGGCGCTCGCCGTTCGAGCAGCCCGGCGGCGACAACTCGGCCTACTCGCTCATGCCGCGCATCCGCGCGACGCCCGTCCCCCAGACCGGCCGTGCCGACGTCCCCGTCAGCCTCGAACGACTCCTCGGCCACGCCATGGCCAAGAAGCCGGACGCCCGCCCGCAGAGCGCCATCGACCTCGCTCGCGCCCTCCAGGCCATCGAGCAGGAGCAGCGGTTCGCCCGCACCCCCATCGTCGTCCTCGACGAGTCGGGTCACACGACCGTCGCCGACAGCCGGGGCCAGGCCGCGCCCGAGCACACCGACCCCGACCGCACGAGCGTGCGCGCCCCCCTGGTCTCGTCGCCGCAGGCCTACACGCCGACGCCCTCGGCCCGGCCGGCCACGACCGACGCCACGACCGACGACGGCCCGCAGGCCACGACGATCAGCGGCGGTGCACTGCTCGCCGGAGTCGGGGTCCTGCTGCTCGTGCTCGTCGGCGCCCTCGTCTGGGCCGTCGGTTTCCGCGGCGACAAGCCGACCGACGCCACCGATGCCCCCACGGCGTCCGTGACCACCGGGCCCGGCGGGCCGGTCGTCGACATCCCCGACCAGCCGGGCCTGGACGGCCGCGGCGTCACGGGGGGAGTGGCCTTCACCTGGGAGTACGCCGGCGTCCGCAAGGGCGACTTCTATCCGATGAAGATCGCGGCCAGCGAGGCCGAGGTCCCCAAGGCCCAGGTGCAGACCGTGCGCAAGATGCCCTACACGGTTCCTGCCAAGCCGGGCCAGACCGTCTGTGCCCAGGTGGCTGTGTCTCGTGCCACCGGCAACTCCTCGCCCTTCTCGCCCGTCAAATGCGTGACCGGAGGCTGACCCGATGGCAGTGATCGTGGAGTTCTGCGGCGAGGAGTTCCGGGCTCCGGACGACGCCCCCCTGACGATCGGGCGCGTCGCCGACGTCGAGATCGACGACAACCCCTACCTGCACCGCGTCTTCCTGCAGGTCCACCGCGAACACGACCTGTGGTGGCTCTCCAACGTCGGCTCGACCCTCACCGCGACCGTCGGCGATCGCCAGGGCCTCTTCCAGGCGTGGCTCTCACCCGGCGCCCGCATCCCCCTCGCCCTCGAGGCGTTCACCGTCTGGTTCACCGCTGGCCCGACGACCTATGACTTCGACATCACAGTCGACGATGCGACGTTCACCTCGATCGTCACCGAGCCCGAGCTCGAACCCGAGGACTCCCCGGGCGAGACGACCGTCGGCCGCGTGTCGATGACCCCCGACCAGAAGCTCCTCATCGTCGCGCTCTGCGAGAGCTTCGTGCGCACCACGTATGCCGGCCAGGGCCAGATCCCGTCCTCCGCCAAGGCCGCTGCCCGCCTGGGCTGGACCACGACGAAGTTCAACCGCAAGCTCGACAACGTGTGTCAGAAGCTCGCCGACGCCGGGACGCGTGGACTCCACGGAGGACCCGGCAAGCTCGCCAGCAACCGCAAGTCGCGCCTCGTCGAGCACGCGTTGTCGACGCGCATGGTCACGGAAGCGGATCTCGCCCTGCTCGACTGAGGTCTGCGCAGCGCGTTCAATCGCGTATGCCGTTGGGTTCCCGTGCGCGTATGCCGGTTCGCCGCCATCCCATCCGCGCTGCGCGCGTAGACCGCACTTCGCGCTCCCGCCAGACCCAGCCAGCGGCGAACCGGCATACGCGCTGGTCGCTGGGCACCCACGTGCCCCGCAGGACAAAGCCGAGCACATCGGGATGCCGGCTGGGCGCGAAGGCTTAGGTGCCTCAAGTCCGGGGTGGGCACGCGGCATACGGGCGGGGTGTTGACGGGGCCACGATGGCACTCGAGGTGATGGGTTTGGGTCGGCGGGCGGCATACGGGATCGGTGGTGAAATTTGCGCGATGGGGGACCGTTCACCGCGAAAGGCTTCCGCGAGCGGCGCGGGAACGGCAGGATGCACAGAAGTCCGTGCAATGGAGTGCGGGCACCCGGGCTGAGGTCCGGTTCTTGGAGGAGAGACATGACAGCTCGCAGATCCACGCGCGCGCGGTGGCGTTACCTCGCAATCGCGCCCGCAGTTGCACTGGCCGCGACTGGACTGACCCTGGGGTCGGGCTCGGTGGCGGCAGCACCCAATACAGGTCCGGTCGGTTCCGGCGTCGATGCAGCCGTGGGAGAGGGCTACATCAACTACGTCGCACCCCGGATGGAAAGTGCGTTCTCGACCGACAAGGCCGTGAAGCTCAGGGGCAAGACGGTCAGCAAGCAGGCCGGTCAGGCCCAGCAGGATGCGCTCGCCAAGGCCAAGGTCGTGGACCGCAAGCACAGCCAGGGGAACCCGGTCGCGGCACGACAGCTCGCCAAGCTCGAGGCCAAGGCGATCAAGACGGGGCAGAGCCCCAAGGCGCTCAAGGCGCAGACGGCCGCGAAGTTCAACAAGTACAAGCAGGCACCCGCGACGCAGCAGGCCAAGTTGCTGACGATCCTCGTGGAGTTCAACGAGAGCGCCAACGACGACTTCAGTGGCGCAATGGTCCCCGACGGCTTCGGTGCCCAGGGCTGTGTGGCCGGCAACACCCAGAACGGGCCGACGCACAACCAGATCCCCGACCCGGCGACCAGCGCACTCAAGGACAACAACTCCATGTGGGTCTCGGACTTCTCGTCCGAGCACTACAACAAGATGCTCTACACCAAGACGGGCATCACCGAGCGCGTCCGCCCCGACCTCACGGGTCCTGACGGCAAGCCCGGCATCAACATCTCCGGCTACACCATGAAGAACATGTACGAAGAGATGTCCAAGGGTGCCTACACCGTGGGTGGCGCGGCCACCCCGTGGATCACCGTCCCGCACTCGGAGGCCTACTACGGCGCCACCGTGTGCCACAAGGACGACAAGGGCGTCTGGGTCCCCGGCGCCCTGCAGGACATGCAGGGTCACCCGGACAACCCGCTCGGACCCGGCCAGCTCCCCATCGACGCCGTGGCCTCGCTCGCGCAGGCACAGCCCAACTTCCCTTGGGCCGACTACGACCTCGAGGACCAGGGCGACCGCGACGGTGACGGCAACGTCCTCGAGCCCGACGGTGTCATCGACCACGTCGTGCTCGTCCACGCCGGTGAGGACAAGTCCGGTGGTGGCGGCGCCGAAGGCCCCTACGCCATCTGGGCGCACTCCTCGGCCGTGGCCGGTGGCGCTCCGGTGCCCGGCACGAACCTGACCCTGTCCAACTACATCGTCCAGCCCGAGGACTCGGGTGTCGGCGTGTTCGCTCACGAGTACGGCCACGACCTCGGTCTGCCGGACCTCTACGACACCGCCTCCGGTGGCGACTCCGACGTCGACTTCTGGGACCTCATGAGCTCCGGCTCGCACTCGGGCCCGATCTTCCAGTCGATGCCGACGCACATGGGCATCTGGGACAAGTGGGTGCTCGGTTGGGTCGACCCGCTTCAGGTCAACCCCGGCGACAAGGGCAGGACGGTCAAGGTCGGACAGGCCAGCCGCACCCCCAAGGGTTCGGCAGACGGGGTCAAGATCAACCTGCCCCCGAAGCACGTCGCCCTGGCCGTGCCGCACAGCGGCGCCAACATGTGGTTCTCCAGTGGTGACCAGTCGTGGGCCAAGAACACGCTGACGCGTGACGTCTCGGTTCCGGCCGGCTCCACCGATGCCAAGTTCTGGTCCTGGAACACCGGCTCCATCGAAGAGGACTGGGACTACGGCTTCTTCGAGGTCTCGACCGACGGTGGTACGACGTGGAGCGAGCAGAAGCTCTACGACTCCGCCGGTGCCGAGGCCACGACGCCCGATGGTTACGCCGACCCGAACGGTCGCATGGCTGACTACGGCAACAAGAAGTACGGCCTGACCGGCACCATGGCGAACTGGGAGCACCTCTACGCCAACCTCACGCCCTTCGCGGGTCAGAACATCAAGGTGCGTTTCCTCTACGTCACCGATGCAGGCTTCGAGGACAAGGGTTGGTTCCTGGACGACCTGTCCCTGACCAACGGTCCTTCGACCGTCTGGACCGACGACGCCGAGGCCAACCACGGCTGGACCGCAGTGGTGGGCACGTACACCGACACCACGGGTGCCGGCTGGGTCATCGACCCGGGTTCGAGCGACTACGCCCAGTACTACCTGGTCGAGTGGCGCAACCTGGACGGCTTCGACAAGGGCCTGCAGTACGCGTACGACACCACCTACCAGAAGCTCGGTGCCGAAGGCGCGTGGAAGGTGGAGAAGATCAAGTACAACGCTCCCGGTGCCCTCGTCTGGTACCGCGACACGTCGTACGGCAACGCCAACCACGTGCTCAACAACCTCACGTCACTTCCGAGTGAGGGCGCCAAGGGCGGGCTGCTCATCGTCGACAGCCACTTCGACCCGCTGCGCCGGACGGGCGCGAATGCAGCGCTCGACCCGTCGACACTGAAGAACCTTGCCTCTCGTCCGCAGTCGTCCAACGCCGCGTTCAACACGTTCGGGACCTACCCGTTCAAGGAGTGCTCGACGAAGGCCGACTTCACCGGCGAGGTCTGCAACACGTTCGGCGTCCTGCCGAAGGTGACCTCGTTCACGGACAACAAGGGCTGGTACCCGGGTTTCGAGCTTCGGCCCGGCCCGGAAGGGATGGACGTCTGGTACCGCGACGCCGACGCCTCGACCGTGGTGCCCTCCGTGGGCAACAAGGTCTACAGCGTTCGAGTCGTGGATGCTGCGGGCAAGCCGCTGCCGGAGTACTACGGCGAGGACGTCGGGGCCATCTCCCCACTCGGCACGGGTAACCCGTCCGACGCGGGAGTGGGCTACGGAACCGGCGTATCCGTCACCAAGACGTACCGCGGGAACCAGTCCGCCAACCTCTACATCACTCCGCCGAAGGCCAACTAGCCAGAAGCGGACCAACCAGCGGGCCCGCATCCCCCTTCGTGGGGGTGCGGGCCCGCTGCCATTTTCGGGTATGCCGTGTACTGCTCCCTCGACTTCGTGCCCCGCACGGACACGGCCGAACCCGACTTCGTGCCCCGCACGGACACGGCCGAACCCGACTTCGTGCCCCGCACGGACACGGCCGAACCCGACTTCGTGCCCCGTACGGACACAGCCGAACCCGACTTCGTGCCCCGCACGGACACGGCCGAACCCGACTTCGTGCCCCGCACGGACACGGCCGAACCCGACTTCGTGCCCCGTACGGACACAGTCCGGCGTTGTCCACAGGCCCCTCTGCGGTCGAAGTTTGTCCACAGGCGACTGTTTGGGGCTGCCGCTCGCCAGCCCGTCCATGAAGTGTTGGTGCATGAATGCCTTCGCCTCTTTGCCCCAGCCCTTTGCTCATCCCGATGTCGTCGCGGCTGACCTGTCTCCGCGCCAGGTCCTTCGTGCCGCCGCTGCCGGCAGCGTCACCGTGGTGGGAAGTCGCCTGTATGCCGATCGCTCGCTTTGGGAGGCAGCGCCGGCTTGGAAGCAGCATCGGCTACTTACCGAGGCGGCCGTGCGACTGACGAAGGACGCAATCGTCAGTCATGCGAGCGACGCCGCGCTGCTGGGCCTCCCCCATCCGACCCACCCCCCGGCCAGGGTGTCGATGACGCTCATGGACGACTCCCGGACGTTGCGTGCCGACAGTTGGCGTCGCTTCCTGCGGGGTGCCATTCCTTACGAGCACGTGGAGATCCGCGATGGAAGTCCGCGCCTGGTCCGTGCCCGTACCGTCATCGACTGCGCGCGTCAGCTCCACCCGCGAGATGCGCTCGCCATTGCCGACGGAGCCCTGCGCGCCGGGATGGTCACGCACACGAGCCTGCTTGAGATGCGACGGTTTCAGCGCGGCTGGCCGGGGGTGACCCAGTCGAACGACATCTTGATGCTCGCCGACGGGCGTCGCGAGAACTGGCTCGAGTCGGCGTCCGCATGGTCGGCCCATCGGTGGGGCCTGCCGATCGCGATTCCACAGGTCAACATTGTGGATCCCGACGGGTGCCTGGTCGGGCGGTGCGATGCGCTGTGGCCCGATGAGGGTGTCGTGGGGGAGGCCGACGGGGTGGAGAAGTACCTCATCGACGGCGCGACGTCCGAGGCGGTAAAGCGTCGCCTCGACGACGAGCAGGTGCGCGAGGAGGGCTTCGTCGGGCTCGGACTCGGTGTCGTGCGCTGGACACCCCGCCAGGCGATGGACGGGGCGGAGGTCCACGGGCGCTTCCGCGCAGCGGCGCGGGCCGACGGACTCGCGGGCGTCAGGGCCGAGTTCGCCTGCAGCTGTTGCGATCGGCCACTGTCCGAGTGCGCTGTGGAGGAGGACCTTCGGCAGTGGCGTCGGTTGCTGACGGCGGAGTTCGCGCCCAAGGTGTGGTGAGCGCCGTCGCCGATGTCCGTGCGGGGCACGAAGTCGGAAGGTGAGCCGTGCAGATCGGCGGGTGGACGGCATACCCCAATGTCCGTGCGGGGCACGAAGACGTGACGCGAGGCGGCACAACCTGGAGCGGACGGCATACCCCGATGTCCGTGCGGGGCACGAAGATGGGGTGGACGTGTCCGTGCGGGGCACGAAGTCCGCGTGGACGTGTCCGTGCGGGGCACGAAGTCCGCGTGGACGTGTCCGTGCGGGGCACGAAGTGGGTATGGACACCCATACAAAACGGTGCCCGTCAGCCGGTAGCATTCGTCACGGCATACGTGTGACTTCTTGACGCATCGAGGGGTCCGCAGGTGTGTGAGCACCCACGGGGGGTGGCACAGCGGGTTGCGGGGGTCAGCACACGGGCTCCCTCATTCGACAGTGTCGCCCCACCACTGCGATGAGAGGACCCTGACCCATGACGGTCACCCATGACCAGGCCGCGTGGTTCACCAAGACCTTCGAGGCAATGGTGAGCAACGTCGACAAGGCCGTGCTCGGCAAGGAGCACGTCATTCGACTGGCGCTCACGTGCATGCTCTCCGAGGGGCACCTCCTCCTCGAGGACTTCCCCGGGACCGGCAAGACGCAGCTCGCGCGGGCGCTGTCGAGCACGGTGCACGGCACCAACAGCCGCATCCAGTTCACGCCGGACCTGCTGCCGAGCGACGTGACCGGTGTGACGATCTATGACCCCAACACCAAGGTCTTCGAGTTCCACAAGGGACCGATCTTCGCGACGATCGTCCTCGCCGACGAGATCAACCGCGCGTCACCCAAGACGCAGTCGGCGCTCCTCGAGGTCATGGAGGAGGGCAAGGTCACCGTTGACGGCACGCGCCACGAGGTCGGCGAGCCGTTCATGGTCGTCGCCACCCAGAACCCCATCGAGCAGGCCGGTACCTATCGTCTGCCCGAGGCCCAGCTCGACCGCTTCCTCATGAAGACGACCCTCGGCTACCCCGACCACGACGCGACCGTGCGCGTGCTGCGCGACGCCAAGACGCGTGACCGCACCAAGGCCCTCGAGCCCGTGGTCACCTCGCAGGTCATCCTCGACATGGCCGAGCTCGCCGACGAGGTCCACGTCGACGACGCGATCCTCGACTACGTGTCGCGCCTCGCCGAGGAGACCCGTCGCCACGTCAGCGTGCGTCTCGGCCTGTCCGTGCGTGGGTGCCTCGCCTTCGTCCGCTGCGCCAAGACCTGGGCCATCGGCCAGGGTCGCACCCACGTCATCCCCGACGACATCAAGATGCTGGCCCACCCGGTCCTCAACCACCGTCTGCTCGTGACGGCCGAAGCCCAGTTCGCTGGCATCACCGTCGACCAGGTCATCAACCAGATCCTGGGCGAGGTCGCGCCTCCGACTGAGCGAGTCGCCTGACGATGTCCGATCCGGTGGGGCCCGACGAGGAGTCGGCCACGATTCGACGTTCCGACCTGCGGGCCGGGAGGTCGGACTCCGACGCGACCGCGACCGCGGCGCGCAGCAAACGGTCACGGACGCCTGCTCCGGCGTCGGCGCCCGTCGACGGTGAAGAGTCGACCGTCTCCCGCTCCTCGCTCAAGGTCCGCCCGGCCCAGAAGCAACCGAGTCGCCAGCGCTCGTCCGGGGCCACGGCCACCGGTGGCTCGCGGTGGCGCTCGATCCTCGGCCTGCGTCAGCCCGAGGTCGACACCCAGGCCGTGCACCGCAACGACGCCCCCATCGGCGGCGGCGCAGCACCCCCCAGCCGCTCCACGCGTCGACGCCCCGAGCTGCCGACCATCACGCTGCCCCGGGTGCAGATCCCTTCGGCCATCACCCAGACCGGCGCTCGCATCCTCGACCTCACCGGCGACCGCATCAAGCCACTGGCGGAGAAGACGGCGCCGGTGTGGCGACCGGTCTCCAAGACCCTGGCCTGGGTGTCACCGCTCGGATGGACCGTCTTCGGTCTCGGCATCGTCGCCTGGTTCCTTGCCAGCCGCTACGAGTGGACCGAGCTCGCCATGATCGCTGTCGCCTGCCTCGTGCTCTTCCTGGCCTGCGTCGCGCTGGCCATCGGTCGCGCCAAGGTCGAGATCCGCACCGACGTCGATCCGACTCGCGTCACCGTCGGGGAACCCGCCACCGGCCGCATCGAGGTGCGCAACCTCTCCGGCCGCGGCATGCTCCCGTTGCTCGTCGAGCTGCCCGTCGGCCGATCGGCCGCCCGCTTCACCCTGCCCTCGCTCGGGTCCGGCAAGTCCCACGAAGAACTGTTCGTCGTCCCCACCGAGCGCCGCGGCGTCATCCAGGTCGGCCCGGCGACGACCGTGCACGGTGACCCGCTCGGCCTCGTCCGCCGCACCATGGAGTGGACCGAGCAGAGCGAGCTCTTCGTCCACCCCCTCACCACCTCGCTCGAGTCCCTCGGTGCAGGTCTGTTGCGCGACCTCGAGGGTGAGGTCACCCCCGACCTCTCGATGTCGGACCTCGCCTTCCACGCGCTGCGCGAGTACCAGCCAGGTGACGACCGCCGCTACATCCACTGGCGCTCGAGTGCCAAGCACGGCCGACTCCTCGTCCGCCAGTTCCTCGACACCCGCCGTTCGCACCTCGCCGTCGTCGTCGACACGTCCCCGGACGTCTACACCGGTGAGGACGCGGCCGTTGAGCTCGCCATCTCCTGCGCCGCCTCGCTCGCCGTCCGCTCGATCATGGACGAGCAGGACACGACGATCGTCTGCAACGACCAGCGCATCTCCCGCTCCACCGCGCCGCTGACCCTGGACACGTTCGCGCGCGCCAGCGTCGGCCCGATGGACGTCTTCGCCTCGACCGGTGACGCCGCCGCCCTGGCCCCCGATGCCAGCATCGCGATCCTCGTCACGGGTTCCCACCGCCCCTTCATCCAGGTCCAGCGGGCGCTCGCCCAGTTCGAGGTCGAGGTCATCAAGGTCGCGCTCGTCATCGACCCCGACGCGCAGGTCGGTGTCCGCCGTGGCGCCGGTCTGACGATCCTCACCGTGCGTGAGCTGAGCGATGTCCGCCGCGTCCTCTTCAGTGGAGTCCTTGCATGAGTGTCGACGCCACCGCCAGTCGCCGGTCCCTCGCCAGGGAGCGCCGCTCCCGTCCGTCGGCCGACCGGCCCTCGATCCTGGGTATGCCGTCCCGCGACGCGCTCGCCGATCTCGCCTTTGCGCTCGTGCTCGTCACGATCGCGCTGGTCGGCTTCCGCACCGGCTTCATCGGCTGGGAGTGGATGGTCGCCGCAGCGGTGGGTGTCGTCCTTGGCACGCTCGTCGCGCACGTCGCCCTCATCCGGTCCTGGCCCCTGGTCATCACGGCCCTCGTCCTGGTCGCGATCCACTTCGTCCTCGGTGGGCCGGTGGCCGTGCGCGGTGACCTGCTCGGGGGAGTGGTGCCGACGTTCCAGACCTTGCGCGACCTCGCGGTGGCACCGGTGACCGGATGGAAGGAGTGGCTCACCCTGCTCCCGCCGGTCGACGCGCGCGGTCCCCTCGTGGCGTTGCCGTGGCTCACGGGTCTGCTCGGATCGGCCATCACCTACGGGGTTGCCCGACGGTTCGCGAGCGTGGGCGCTGCTGCACTGGCTCCGGTCGTCCTACTCATCGGCAGCATCGCTCTCGGCACGCAGCAACCCGCAGCCAAGCTCGTCCAGGGCGTGCTCTTCGCGCTCGTCCTCATCCTCTGGCTCGTCGCCCGGGCCGCGCGCACCCGCGCGGCCATGCAGAACGGCGCCGGTCGCCAGGCCCGCACCATCACCGGTGTCGTGCTCCTCACCGTCGCGGCTCTCGCGGGTTCGCTCCTTGGACAGTTCCTTCCCGGCACCGACGAGGGAACCGCGCGCGCCGTCGTGCGCAACGAGCTGACCCCGCCCTACGACGTCGCGCAGTTCACGAGCCCCCTGTCCGGCTTCCGTCAGTACACCGAGCCCAACTCCTCCAAGCTCTTCGACGCCGAGATCCTCAAGGTCACCGGCCTCCCGGCTGGGACGCCCGTGCGGTTCGCCACCCTCGACAACTACGACGGCCTCGTCTGGGGTGCGGCCGACCGCGCGCTCGACGGCACGCCGTTCCAGCAGGTCGGATCCCGCATCGCCCCCCGATCCACGGGTGACAAGGTCACGGCGACCGTCACCGTCCCGGACGGCGGGTATGCCGGTGCGTGGCTTCCCGTGGCCGGCTCCACCACCGGTGTCCAGTTCACCGGCGCCCGCAGCAACGACCTCGCCGACGCCCTCTGGCTCAACACCGCCACCGAGACGGCGGTCGTCCCGGCGCTCGTGCAGCCCGGCGACACCTACACCTTCGACGCGATCCTCGACGCCAAGGACTGGTCGGCCAAGCTCCCCGCCGAGCTCGACGTCGCGAGTGGTGGTCAGGTCAATGAGGACACGACCTTCCTCGACGCCAAGCTCGACGCCTGGACCGGTCAGGCCAGCGGGTCCTGGGAGAAGTTCGTGGCGGTCGCCAAGACGATGACGCAGGACGGCGCCTACACCGACGGTGGCACGCCCAACTCCTACGAGAAGGTCTACCTCCCCGGCCACGGCCTCGGTCGCCTCAGCCGCTTCGTCGGCTCGACCCAGCTCGCCGGCAACGACGAGCAGTACGCCTCGACCCTCGCCCTCGTCGGCAACCGCCTCGGCATCCCGAGCCGTGTCGTCATGGGCGCCATCCCCGAGGCCGGAGGCACGATCAAGGGCAAGGACGTCCACGCCTGGGTCGAGGTGCAGGAGAGCAACGGCACGTGGCACGCGCTCCTGCCGACGACCTTCCTCCCCGACCGCAACAAGAAGCCCAACGAGCAGCAGCTCAAGTCCGAGGAGCAGAAGGTCGGCGCCCAGGTGCCCCCTCCGGCAGGCGTGAACCCGCCCTCCGTGCTCCAGGGTCCGGACCAGGCCCAGAACGCCACGGACATCAAGAAGAAGAAGCGCAACCCGCTCGACTTCGGGGCCTGGCCGCTCTGGCTCAAGATCCTCGTGCTCGCACTGGTGCTGCCGATCCTCCTGGCGCTCGCGGCATACGCCGTCATTCGCTGGCTCAAGGCTCGCCGCCGGCGCAAGCACGCGAGCACCGGTCCCACTCCGTCGCGGGTGGCATGGGTGTGGCGTGACCTTGTCACCGATGCCCGCAGTCTGGGCATCGCCGTGCCCAAGGGCGCGACGCGGCTCGAGCAGGCGACCACCTTCCCGCAGACCGTCGCTGCCGAACCCATCGCGACCGGGGCCAACCTCGCGGTCTTCGGCCCCGGGGACCCTGAGCCCGAGATGGCGACGTCCCTCCTCGCCGACGCCGACGCCGTCCGCAAGGAGCTGCGCGGATCGGTGTCGACATGGCGCGCCCTGCGTTCCGACATCAGCATCCGGCCGCTCCTCGAGCGCGACGGCTCGCCCCGCACGAAGCGCAGTCTCCCCAGCCTGCCGTCCCTGCGCCGCACGAGCAGCGCCGAAGGGTCGTTGTGAGTCTGTTCGGCCGCTCCAACCGCAACACCCCGGCGACACGATCCACACGCCGGGAGCGCAGCCGGGCGCGCATCGCGTCGACCGCGGTGGTCGTCATCGCCGCGTCGACGATGGGCTACGCCGCCGTGACGTCGCAGGGGGCGACGGTCCACGAGGCCGACGTCGGTGATGGCGGGGTGTGGATCACCTCGGATGTGCAGGCCAAGTTCGGTCGACTCAACAAGGCCGCGTCCCAGCTCGACGCGGGGGTGGCGGCGGATGTCGCGCCGGGGTCGGGTCTCGACGTGCTCCAGGACGGGTCGGCCGTCATCGCGTGGTCCAAGGCGACGGCTCAGCTGCAGCCGATCGACGTGCGGACGGCGCAGTTCCGCGAAGAGACGGCGACCGCTCCGGCGGTCCCGTCACGCGAACCCGGGCGCATCTCGCCCACCCTCGTCGACCTGCGCGGCGGCACGATTGCGGCCGTCGATCCCAAGTCCGGCAAGGTCTGGGCGCAGCGGGTCGATGCACGCAAGGGCATCGAGAACCTCTCTGGCCTGGGCACGGGTGCCAAGCCGCTGGCCACGGTCGGCGGGGACGCGGTCCTGGCTGTGGGTCAGGACGGTGCGATCCATGTCGCGTCGGGCGCGAAGGGCAGTGTCACGACGATCCGCCCCGGCGGCCGGGCCTTCACCAAGCCGGTCACCGAACCGAGCGGCGCCAAGGGCAACCGGCTCCAGGTCACCGCTCTCGGGTCCGCCTGGGCGGTCTACGACCCGGCACGCGACGCCGTCCACAGCAGTGGTCACACCGACGGTGTTGCCGCAGGGATCGCCTCTGCCGAGGGCGAATCCGCGTATGCCGCGGTGCAGCTTCCCGGGCCGAAGGCCGATTCCGTCGCGGTCGCCGGTGGGAGCACCCTGCGTATGGTCCGGCTCTCTGGAGGGACCGCCAGCGGCGGCGTCGAGGTCTCCGAGCAGATGAACCGCAGCGGCACCGTTCCCCTCCCGGCGCACCCGGTGGCGCTGGCTGGGTGTGTCCACGGTGCCTGGTCCGAGCCGGGCAAGGTCTTCTACGGCGTCAACTGTGGCCGCGAGCAGCCCGTGCCCACCGGCACCATCGACAACGTCAGCGAGACGCCTCTTCGCGACGGCGTCGCCTTCCGCGTCAACCGTGGTCTGATCGTCCTCAACGACCTCGACAACGGCTCCGCGTGGGACGTCCAGAGCGACAAGCAGAAGATCGACAACTGGGATGCGCTCATCCCACCGCCGCAGCGTGACGAGGACAACAAGAAGAAGGACAAGAACCTCGTCGACGACGCCGTGGCCCAACAGCCACCAACGGCAAAGCCGGACAACCTCACGGTCCGGGCAGGTCGCACGAGCAAGCTCCACGTCCTCGACAACGACACCGACGCCGCCGGGTCCGTGCTCGCGATCGACCCCCGCGACGTCAGCGCGACCTCCGATCCTGACATCCGCCCTTCCGTGTCGGCCGACGGCCAGAGCATCGATGTCACGGTGCCGGCCGGCACGGATGCGCCGTTCCAGTTCACCTATCTCGTGGGCAACGGCAAGGTCAAGGCCAAGGCACGCGCGACCGTCAAGGTGAGCATCGCCTCCGAGACGTCGAACAACGCCCCGTTCCTGCGCGAGGGTCAGGCCAAGCTGGCCAAGACGGCATACCCCGTTCTTGCCGGAAAGCGCCTCGCGGTCCCCGTCGTCGCCGACTGGCGTGACCCCGAGTCCGACCCGGTCATCGCCACCGTTGACGGTGAGTCGCTGAGCATCGATGGTCAGGGCCGCCTCGCCTACCTCGCGCCGCCCACCCCCGGCAAGGGCAAGATCGACTACGTCGTCGAGGACGGCCGCGGTGGTCGCACCAAGGGCACCGTGCCTGTCGACGTCATCGCCCTCACGGAGACGCGGGCCCGACCGCCGGTGACCCAGCCCGACGTCATCCGTGGCGTCGTGGGCAAGTCGCTGCAGATCGAACCGCTCGGCAACGACATTGCCGGCGCCGACCCGGGCGATCCCGACGACACGATGCACCTTGCTGGCGAGGTCCGGGCGGCCGGCGCGCTGACCGTCGACACCAACCTCGACACCAACGTCGTCACCGTGAGCCCATCCGGAGCGGGGACCTTCGAACTTTCGTATGCCGCCCAGGTCGGTGGTGGGGTCACTCCCGGTCGCATCCGCGTGGACGTCATTGAGGCGGCCGACCCTGAGGCGCCACCGGTTGCGGTGGGGGACACGGCGACGCTGCGCGACCAGTCCCCGACTCTGGTCGACCCGCTGGCCAATGACTACAGCCCTCGAGCGGACGTCCTCGTCACGCAGGGGGCGACGGCCGCGACGGGTGAGGACTCGTGGCTGCAGGCCTCGATCTATCAGGGGCGGTGGATCCGGGTGGTGGCGCTCGAACCCGCTGGCTCGGCTGCCGACGCCACCCGTCGGGGAACGATCCGCTACACCGTGAGCGACGGGTCCAAGACGGCGACCGGTGAGCTCACGGTGACCCAGAAGCCTTCTCTCGACCTCAATCCCGTGGTCGAGGACGACACGGCCGTCGTGCGCGAGGGCGACACTGTCGCGGTCCCCGTCCTCGACAACGACACCATGGCTGACGGCATCCCCCTGAAGATCGATCCCAACAGCGTCAAGGTGCTCGGCAAGGGCGTGCAGCAGACGGCGTTCGCGTCGGGCAACGTCGTCCGCTTCGTGCCGTGGGCCACCAAGCTCACTGCCGAACAGCCGGTCACGGTCGAATATGCGGCCTATCCCGAGGGTATGCCGGAGCGCGCACAGACCGGTCGCGTCGCCATCCGCGTCAGACCGCTTCCGACGAAGGCCAACCCCAACCAGGTGCCGGTGGCGCGCAGCTTCTCGTCCTCGGTCACGGCGGGGGACCCGCTGACGATCACCGTTCCGACGACCGGTGTCGACCCCGACGGTGACACCGTCGGGGTGACCGGTGTCGTCGGCACGAATGGTGGCCCGGTGGCCGTCACCCTGGGACGCATCGTGTCGACCGGCCCGGCGACGATCCGCTACGAGTCCTTCCCCACGGCTTCGGGTACCGAGGTCATCAACTACGAGGTCGTCGACCGCTTCGGCGGGGTGAGCCGGGCGTTCGTGCGTGTCGGTGTCGTTGCCCCCGGCGATGCCCAGCCACCCGTGGCCATCGACGACTCGGTGACGGCTGCTCCCGGCAAGACCGTGACGGTCCCGATCACTGCCAACGACCTCATCGCCCGCGGTGACTCCGTCGACCTCGAGTACGAGAAGCTCAACCCCGGCTCCGAGATGTCGCAGTGGAAGGTCGATGGCGAGGACCAGACCGTGTCGACCAAGGTCCCGGAGGAAGGGGCTCCGGTCCACGACTTCGTCTATGGGATCACCAACGGCCTCTTCGACCCGTCGCGGGCCAGCCTTCTGGTGCGCGGGCAGAAGGACTACCTCAACCCACCCACGGCCATCGATGATGTCGCGAAGCCCAAGGGCGGCGAGGCCGTGACCGTGGTCGATGTGTTGGCCAACGACACCGACGTCGACTCCGACCCGGCGACCCTCAAGGTCGTGGAGGTCCTCTCACCGAACGCCAAGATGGTGGGTTCCAAGGTCCAGGTGAGCATCCTCGACCACCCGTACACCGCGGCCTACGTCATCGAGGACGAGGACGGCGCCAAGGCGATGGCCGTCATCCACGTTCCACGTGGAACAGGCGGCACGCCCTTCGTCGTCGAAGGCGCCGTCATCGAGATGGACAAGGACGCGACCAAGACCGTCCGCTTGGGTGACTACGTGAAGTCACCGCAGTCGCGCACGCTGGGGATCACCTCCGCGAGCACCATCTCTGCTGCTCCCGCAAAGAACCTCCGGTTGACCGCTGACTCCGACGGCACCTTGAACCTCACGTCGTCCGGCGGGTACGTCGGTCCGGCCTCGGTGATGTTCGAGGTCACCGACCAGATGAGCGATGACCAGAAGGACGTCCACACGGCCTACGTGTCGGTTCCCGTCCAGATCGGACCCAAGGTTCCGCTCCTGCGTTGCCCGACCACGGCCGTGACGGTTCTGGCCGGCGGCCTTCCACGCGCCATCGACATCCCCACGCTGTGCCGCGCCTGGCTCCCCGTCGGCATGTCGATGGATGAGGTTGCCTTCACCTCCGACTGGGAGCGCGAAGCCGCCGACGTCGAGCTCAAGCGTGACGGGACGGGTGAGCGGGTCGTGACCCTGAGCGCGGGGTCGGGTGCGCGTTCCGGCAAGGGCGTCCTGCGTGTCGGTGTCGCAGGATCAGACGTGACTGCTGCCGTGAACGTGACGGTCCTCGGTAACAGCCAGCAGGCCAGCGCCACTGATCCGCTGGCCAACATGCCGCCACCACGGTTGCGCCCGATCACGATCAACGGGCTCCAGGAGGGCGAGAGCCAGCAGGTCGACCTCCGGTCCTACCTCGACTCGCCACTCAAGGACGCCAAGTGCTCGGTGGACGCGGCCTCCGTGACGAGCGGCCGCAGCCTCACCGTCTCCCGCAGCGGATGTTCGATCACCGTGTCGGCCGGGCCCAAGCCGAGTCCCACGGGCCGCATCGCGCTCTCCGTGTCGGACGCCCCCGGTCGCGTCGCCAGCGGCGCAGTGAGTGTGACGATGCTCGGTCGCCCCGATCCTCCGACTACCGTTGCCGCGCAGGCCGATCGCGATGCTGGCGGTCGGGCGCGGGTCAGCTGGTCGGCCCCCGCCTACGACGGTGGCGCACCCATCCGCACCTATACCGCGAAGTGGACCGGCGGGTCCACCGGAACCCGCGACTGCACCGCGTCGCCGTGCACGATCGATGGGCTGACCAACGGCAAGGACTACTTCTTCACCGTCACCGCAACGAACATCGTTGGCGAGGGCGATCCCGGTGGTCCGAGCACCGCGGCCCGCCCGGACACCAAGCCGGGGCCGGTCAACGGCGTGACGATGGTCAGTCGCGGCGACGGGTCGTTGACGATCAACTGGACCCCTCCCGAGAACAAGGGCTCGGCCGTGTCCAAGTACGTCCTGCGGCTCGTGCCCACCGGCGGCGGCACACCCCGGACGGCTGAGGTCGCAGCGCCCGCGACGTCAACGACGGTGACCGGCCTCAACAACATGAGTGAGTACTCGGTTGCGGCCCAGGCCTACAACGAGGCCGGCCCGGGACCCTTCGGCACTGCGACGACGATGCAGTCGGCGGGCACCCCGCCTGCGCCGGCGGGATTCAAGGCGACGCCCGACGGACCCGGTGCCAACAAGGACCTGGCCGCGATCTCGTTGACCTGGAACACAACCAGCCCCAACGGTCCGCCACTGAAGAACTACACGGTCAAACGCCGCGTCAACGGTGGCGCGTGGGTCCTGCTCAAGACGGTGCCCGCCTCGTCGACCCAGGCGACCGACCAGGTCCAGTACGACGGCCGGGTCTACGACTACGTCGTCACCGCCACCAACGGCGCCGACCTCGAGTCGCCCAACAGCGCGGTGCAGTCGTTCACCTCGATCGGCATCCCTTCAGACCCTTCGGTGACGGCATCCACCCCGTCCAACAACGAGAAGGTCCGTCTCGTCGTCAACCTCGGCCAGCCCCGCGCGGGGGGCTTCACGGCAGTGCGGTGGCAGTCCTCGGACGGCCCCTCGGGCACGTTCACCTGCGGCAGCTGCCCAGCCGGGGGCCAGATCACGATCACCACCAGTGTGCTGCGGACCGTGAACCAGTCGTTCACCGTGACGACCGACAACGGCACGCACTCGTCCAATCCGGCGCGCAGCAACCCGGTCCAGCCCTACGGCCCGACGCCGCAACCCACCCCGAATGGCGGATCGACGTCGGGACAGAGCGTGACCTACAACTGGAACCTGCCGACCAACGGTCGCCCCATCAACCGGGTCCGGGTCACCGGCGCCGCCAACTACGACGGCGGGCCCATCAACTCGATCTCGGCCAGCGGCGGCTACTCGCAGAACCTCACCATCCACATCACCGCCTGGTCGGCGGGTGGCCAGTCACCGACGCTCGACATGACGAGGACCACCGACCCTCCGCCGCAGCCCCAGGTGACGAACCTTCGTCCTGGCGTGAACTATGTCGATGCCGATGGTGTGGGTTCGTGCCGCTACGCCCCGGGTTGTCCGCGGGTCAGATTCGACTACTCCGAGTTCCCGTCGGGCTCTGGCTCCTACACCTGTGAGGACCAACAGGGTTCCATCGGCCCGTATTCGTTCACGAGCACCGGCAGCGGGACGGTCGAAGGATGGTGCATCTACGCCAGGAACAGCAACAACCGAATCCGGATCGTCGCGACCGTGAATGGCCAGACCGGCGCGTCAGACTGGGTGAACTGGTAGCCATGGCTCGATTCGCGGGAATTCTCCCCATCGCCACATCTCTCGGCTCATGGCCGCTGCACATTGATCAGAAGGGGATGCTCGCCCACACGGGTGAGTGAGGTCAGCCGATGAAACGCACTTCACGCCGGGTGTCGGGGTCGTCCAGAGGCCGCCGGGGCATCGCCTCCGTCGGCGCCGTCGCCATCGCTGCCTCGATGCTCACGTATGCCGCCGTGACCAGCCAGGGGTCGACCGTCCACGAGGCCGATGTCGGTGACGGTGGCGTGTGGATCACCTCGGACGTGCAGGCCAAGTTCGGCCGGCTCAACAAGGCCGCGTCCCAGCTCGACGCCGGTGTCGCCGCCGACGTGGCGCCGGGTTCGGGTCTCGACGTGCTGCAGGACGGATCGGCGGTCATCGCGTGGTCCAAGTCCACCGCCCAGCTCCAGCCGATCGACGTGCGGACGGCGCAGTTCCGCGAGGAGACCGCGACTGCTCCAGCGGTCCCGGCACGTGAACCCGGACGCATCTCGCCCTCCCTCGTTGACCTGCGCGGCGGCACGATCGCGGCCCTCGACCCCAAGACCGGCAAGATCTGGGCGCAGCGGGTCGACGCCCGCAAGGGCGTCGAGAATCTCTCTGGCCTGGGGACCGGTGCCAAGCCGTTGGCCACCGTCGGCGGCGATGCCGTCCTCGCTGTTGGGCAGGACGGCGCGATCCATGTCGCGTCCGGCGCCAAGGGGACGGTCACGACGATCCGCCCTGGCGGCCGGGCCTTCACCAAACCCGTTACCGAGCCCAGCGGCGCCAAGGGAAACCGGCTCCAGATCACCGCCCTGGGATCTGACTGGGCGATCTATGACTCAGGGCACGACGCTGTCCACAGCAGCGGTCACACCGATGGTGTCGCCGCAGGCATCGCCTCTGCCGAGGGCGAATCCGCGTATGCCGCGGTGCAGCTTCCCGGGCCGAAGGCCGATTCCGTGGCGG
Organism: Knoellia pratensis; assembly: GCF_042666395.1. NCBI lineage: Bacteria > Bacillati > Actinomycetota > Actinomycetes > Micrococcales > Intrasporangiaceae > Knoellia > Knoellia pratensis. The sequence goes on from NZ_JBHTDJ010000001.1 coordinate 491,906, forward strand.
TCGCCGGTGGCAACGGCTTGCGGATGGTTCCTCTGGGCGGCGGCAACGGCACCGGGGGCATCGAGGTCTCCGAACGGATGAACCGCAGCGGCACGGTGCCACTCCCGGCGCACCCCGTGGTGCTGGCTGGATGTGTCCACGGTGCCTGGTCCGAGCCGGGCAAGGTCTTCTACGGCGTGAACTGTGGTCGGGAGCAGCCCGTGCCCACCGGCACCATCGACAACGTCAGTGAGACGCCCCTTCGCGACGGTGTTGCCTTCCGCGTCAACCGCGGTGTGATCGTCCTCAACGACCTCGACAACGGCTCCGCGTGGGACGTCCAGAGCGACAAGCAGAAGATCGACAACTGGGACGCCCTCATCCCGCCACCGCAGCGCGACGAGGACAACAAGAAGAAGGACAAGAACCTCGTCGACGACGCCGTGGCCCAACAACCGCCAACGGCAAAACCCGACAACCTCATCGTGCGCCCCGGACGCACGAGCAAGCTGCACGTCCTCGACAACGACACCGACGCGGCAGGTTCGGTCCTCGCGATCGACCCCCGCGATGTCAGCGCGACCTCGAACCCCGACATCCGCGCGTCGGTCTCTGCCGACGGGCAGAGCATCGATGTGGTTGTCCCCCCCGGTACGTCCGCCCCCTTCCAGTTCACCTATCTCGTGGGCAACGGCAAGGTCAAGGCCAAGGCGCGCGCGGCCGTCAAGGTCAACATTGCTGCTGAGGCCACCAACAACGCCCCGTTCGTGCGCGAGGGCCAGGCCAAGCTGGCCAAGACGGCATACCCCGTCCTGGCCGGAAAGCGCCTCGCGGTTCCGGTGATCGCCGACTGGCGCGACCCCGAGTCCGACCCGGTCATCGCGACCGTCGAGGGTGACTCGTTGAGCATCGACGGTCAGGGCCGCCTCGCCTACCTCGCTCCGCCGACGGCGGGCAAGGGCAAGATCGACTATCTCGCCGAGGACGGTCGTGGCGGCCGGACCAAGGGCGCCGTGCCTGTCGACGTCATCGCCCTCACCGAGACCCGGGCCCGACCGCCGGTGACCCAGCCCGACGTCATCCGCGGAGTGGTCGGCAAGTCGCTGCAGATCGAACCGCTCGGCAACGACATCGCCGGCGTGGACCCGAGCGATCCCGACGACACGATGCATCTCGCCGGCGAGGTCCGTGCCACAGGCGCGCTCACCGTCGACACGAACCTCGACACCAACGTCGTCACGGTCACCCCATCCGGAGCGGGGACCTTCGAACTCTCGTATGCCGCTCAGGTCGGTGGGGGTGTGGCTCCCGGTCGCATCCGGGTGGACGTCATCGATGCCGCCGATCCCGACGCGCCGCCCGTGGCCGTCGGTGACACGGCGACGCTGCGCGACCAGTCGCCGACGCTCGTCGACCCGCTCGCCAATGACTACAGCCCACGCGCCGACGTCCTCGTCACGCAAGGTGCAATTGGTGCCACGAGTGAGGACTCGTGGCTGCAGGCCTCGATCTACCAGGGGCGCTGGATCCGGGTGGTGGCCCTCGAAACCGCTGGTGCCGCCGCCGACTCGACCCGCCGAGGGACGATCCGCTACACCGTGAGCGACGGGTCCAAGAGAGCGACCGGTGAGATCTCGGTGACCCAGAAACCGGCGGTCGCCCTCAACCCCGTCGTCGAGGACGACAAAGCCGTGGTGCGCGAAGGTGACACGGTGGCTGCGTCGGTCCTCGACAACGACACCATGGCTGACGGCATCCCCCTGAAGATCGATCCCAACAGCGTCAAGGTGCTCGGCAAGGGTGTGCAGCAGACGGCGTTCGCTTCGGGCAACGTCGTGCGGTTCGTGCCCTGGCAGCAGAAGCTGACGGTCGAGCAGCAGGTGACAGTCGAGTACGCCGCCTATCCCGAGGGTATGCCGGAGCGCGCGCAGACCGGTCGTGTCGCCATCCGCGTCAGACCGCTTCCGACGAAGGCCAACCCCAACCAGGTGCCGGTGGCGCGCAGCTTCTCGAGCTCGGTGACGGCCGGGGACCCGCTGACGATCACCGTGCCGACGACCGGAGTCGACGCCGACGGTGACACGGTCGGCGTGACCGGTGTCGTCGGCACGAACGGCGGCCCGGTCGACCTCACGCTCGGTCGAGTGGTCTCCACGGGCCCGTCGACGATCCGGTACGAGTCCTTCCCGACGGCTTCGGGCACCGAGGTCATCAACTACGAGGTCATCGACCGGTTCGGCGGCGTGAGCCGCGCGTTCGTCCGGGTCGGAGTCGTGGCCCCCGCCGATGCCCAGCCGCCCGTGGCCATCGACGACACGGTGACGGCCGCGCCCGGCAAGACCGTGACGGTCCCGATCACCGCCAACGACCTCATCGCCCGCGGCGACTCCGTCGACCTCGAGTACGACAAGCTCAACCCCGGCTCCGAGAAGGGGCAATGGAAGGTCGACGCCGAGGACCAGACTGTCTCCACCAAGGTCCCGAAGGAAGGTGCCCCGGTCCACGACTTCATCTACGGCATCACCAACGGTCTCTTCGACCCCTCTCGCGCCAGCCTGCTCGTGCGCGGTCAGAAGAAGTACCTCAACCCCCCGACCGCCACTGACGACGTCGCCAAGCCCAAGGGCGGGGAGGCGTCGACGGTCGTGGACGTCCTCGTCAACGACACCGACATCGACTCCGACCCGGCAACCCTCAAGGTCGTCGAGGTCCTCTCACCGAACGCCAAGATCGTCGGTTCCAAGGTCCAGGTGAGCATCCTGGACCACCCCTACACCGCGGCCTACGTCATCGAGGACGAGGACGGCGCCAAGGCGATGGCCGTCATCCATGTTCCACGTGGAACGGGTGGCACGCCGTTCGTCGTCGAGGGCGCCGTCATCGAGATGGACAAGGACGCGACCAAGACCGTCCGCCTCGCTGACTACGTGAAGTCGCCGCAGTCGCGGACCCTGGGCATCACCTCGGCGAGCACCATTTCCGCTGCTCCCTCCGGCAACCTGCGGCTGACTGCCGATGGTGGTTCGCTCAACCTCACCTCGTCGGGTGGCTACGTCGGTCCGGCCTCGGTGATGTTCGAGGTCACCGACCAGATGAGCGATGACCAGAAGGATGTCCACACGGCATACGTCTCGGTTCCCGTGCAGATCGGACCCAAGGTTCCGCTCCTGCGGTGCCCGACCACCGCGGTGACCGTGCTCGCTGGCGGCCTGCCTCGCGCCGTGGACATTCCTGCCCTGTGTCGCGTCTGGCTGCCCGTGGGGATGTCGATGGAGGAGGTTGCCTTCACCTCGGACTGGGAGCGAGAGGCCGCCGACGTCGAGCTCAAACGTGGCGGGACGGGTGAGCGGGTCGTGACGCTGAGCGCGGGCTCGGGCGCGCGATCGGGCAAGGGCACGCTCAAGGTCGGCGTCAAGGGTTCCGACCTCACGGGCATCGTCAATGTCACCGTCCTGGGTGATCCCTCGGGGCAGGTTGCCTCGACCGATCCGTTCGCCAACATGCCGCCGCCTCGACTGCGACCCATCACGATCAACGGGCTCCAGGAGGGCGACAGCCAGCAGGTCGACATCCGGTCCTATCTCGACTCACCGCTCAAGGATGCGCAGTGCTCCGTGGACGCGGCCTCGGTGACGAGCGGCCAGAGTCTCACGGTCACGCGCAGCGGTTGTTCGATCACTGTCTCGGCCGGGCCCAAGCCGAGTCCGACCGGGCGCATCGCGCTCTCCGTGTCGGACGCCCCCGGTCGCGTCGCCAGTGGCGCGGTCAGTGTGACGATGCTGGGTCGTCCCGGTGCGCCGACTTCTGTTGCGGCACAGGCAGATCGCGATGCCGGTGGCCGGGCGCGGGTCAGCTGGTCTGCGCCGGCCTACGACGGTGGCGCCCCGATTCGCACCTATACGGCGAAGTGGACCGGCGGGTCCACCGGAACTCTCGACTGCACCGCGTCGCCGTGCACGATCGACGGGTTGACCAATGGCAAGGACTACTTCTTCACCGTCACGGCGACCAACGTCGTCGGTGAGGGCGACCCGGGCGGTCCGAGCACCGCCGCGCGTCCCGACACCAAGCCGGGACCGGTCAACGGCGTGACGATGGTCAGTCGCGGCGACGGGTCGTTGACGATCAACTGGAGTGCGCCCGAGAACAAGGGCTCGCCCGTGTCGAAGTACGTCCTGCGCCTGGTGCCCACGGGCGGTGGCACACCTCGCATGGCAGAAGTTGCGGCGCCAGGGACGTCGACCACGGTGACCGGCCTCAACAACATGAATGAGTACTCCGTCGCGGCCCAGGCCTACAACGAGGCCGGGCCGGGCCCCTTCGGCACAGCGACGACGATGCAGTCGGCGGGCACCCCACCGGCACCGGCGGGATTCAAGGCGACACCCGACGGTCCCGGCGCCAACAAGGACCTGGCCGCGATCTCGTTGACCTGGAACACGACCAGCCCCAACGGTCCGCCACTGAAGAACTACACGGTCAAGCGCCGCGTCAACGGTGGCGTGTGGGCGCCTCTCAAGACGGTGCCGGCGTCGTCGACGCAAGCCACCGACCAGGTCCAGTACGACGGCCGCGTGTACGACTACGTCGTCACCGCCACCAATGGCGCCGACCTCGAGTCGCCCAACAGTGCGGTGCAGTCGTTCACCTCGATCGGCATTCCGTCGACCCCGACGGTCGAGGCCCAGAACCCGACGACCAACGACGAGAAGGTCCGCCTCACGGTCAACCTCGGCCAGCCGCGAGCGGGGGGCTTCACGGCAGTCCGCTGGCAGTCCTCGGACGGCCCCTCGGGCACGTTCTCCTGCGGCAGCTGCCCGCCTGGCGGCCAGATCACCATCACGACCAGTGTTCTGCGGACCGTGAACCAGTCGTTCACCGTGACAACGGACAACGGCACGCACTCGTCGAACCCAGCGCGCAGCAACTCGGTCCAGCCCTATGGCCCCACGCCCAAGCCCGTGGCCAATGGTGGGTCCACATCAGGCCAGAACGTGACCTTCAACTGGACCCTGCCGACCAACGGCCGACCCATCACCCGGGTCAGGGTCACCGGCGCCGCATCACACGACGGCGGCCCGATCACCTCCATCTCCGCGAGCGGTGGCTTCTCGCAGGACCTGACCATCCACATCACGGCCTACTCCGCCGGTGGCACCTCGCCCGTCCTCGACATGACGAGGCGGACGGACAACCCGCCGCCGCCGGTGGTCAAGGTCGAGCACGGACCCAAGGTCACGGGCCGGAGCTCCTGCACCGATGCCCTCCCCTGCTATCAAGTGAGGAACACCGTGTCCGGCTTCCAGGGAGGCACGGTTTCGTGCACGGCGTACTCGAAGTCCACGACCCCCGCGTACTTCGGGGATTACAACGACTCCTGGACCCAAGGGGACGGAACGACCAGGGACGACTCCAACTTCCTGGGTTGGGGGAGCTACGACGTGGTCACCGTGACCTGCACCAAGGGGGCGTTGACGCAAACCGACTCAGTGAACTGGAGGTACTGATGCGGGGAGTTCTCCCCATGCCCAAAGGGCTCGGGTCATGGCATGCTTCACAGGATCGGAAGGGGAGCTCACCAACACGGGTGAGTGAGGTCGGCACATGAGACGCACTACACGTCGGGTGGCGGGGTCGCCGCGGGGACGCCGGGGAGTCGCTTCCATCGGTGTCGTCGCCGTGGCAGCCTCGATGCTGACGTATGCCGCCGTGACCAGCCAGGGTTCGACCGTCCACGAGGCCGACATCGGCGACGGTGGGGTCTGGGTCTCGTCCTCGGCGCAGGCGAAGTTCGCCCGACTCAACACGGGCGCCCGGCAGCTCGACGCCGGTGTCTCGACCGCCCTCGCAGACGGCTCCAAGGTCGACATCCTCCAGGACGGTGCCGCAGTCGTCGGCGTCGCGACCGGCAACACGTTGCTGCCGATCGACGTGCGGACTGCGACCTCCGAGGAGTCCGGTGCGTCCGCCCCCGTGCGCCCCTCCAGCGACAAGGGGACCTTCTCCCCGCCGACCGTTGACCTGCGCGGCGGCACCATCGCCACGATCGACCCCAGGACCGGCAAGGTCTGGGCCCAGCGCGTCGACACCAGGGGCGGCATCGAGTCGCTGCAGGACATCACCTCCACCTCCAAACCCCTGGCCACCATCGGCGGGAACGCCTCTCTCGCCGTCGACCTGTCCGGCAACGTCATCGCCGCCTCGGGTGCGACCGGTCGGGTCGTGACGATCGCACCGAGTGGCAAGGCCATGGCCAAGCCGGTCACCGTGACCACGAGCGTGCGGGCCCCCCTCCTTGATGTCACCGCCGTCGGCGACACCTGGGTCCTCTACGACCCCACCAAGGACGAGCTCCACGTCGAGGGACGTGACGAGCCGATCAGTGCCGGTGCAGCGCTCGGTGACGGTCCGGCATACGCCGCACTCCAGCAGCCCGGCCCGGAGGCCGACTCGGTGATCATCGCCAACGTCGCCGCTGCCCGACCCGTCAAGCTCAGCGGCGGCGACGGAGTGGGTGGCGTCGAGATCCAGGAGCAGGGCAACCGCTCGGTCGAGCCGCCGCTCGTGACCCGACCCGTGGTCCTGCGAGGGTGCCTGCACGCGGCATGGGCCGAGACCGGCAACGTGTTCTACGGCGCGAACTGCGGCCGAAGCGCACCCGTCGCGGCCGGCACGCTCGCCGGTGGCGGCAAGGGGGTCGTGCGTGATGGTGTCGCCCTGCGCGTCAACCGCGGCAACATCGTCCTCAACCACCTCGACACCGGCGACGTCTGGGACATCGACTCGACAAAGCAGAAGATCGACAACTGGGACGCGCTGATCCCGCCGACCAAGAAGGACGACGACAACGACAAGAAGGACGAGAACGTCGTCGACGACCAGCAGGTCACTCAGCCGCCGAAGGCGAAGGACGACCCGCTGCGAGTGCGCCCCGGCCGCACGAGCAAGATCCACCCGCTCGACAACGACACCGACGCCAAGGGATCCATCCTGGCGATCGACCCCAAGGACCTCACCGCTCCGAGCGCCACCGACGTCACGGCCACGGTGTCGAGCGACGGCCAGACCGTCGACGTCAACGTCCCGCCCAACCCGTCGTCATCGACGATCACGTTCTCCTACAAGGTGAGCAACGGCAAGGCCAAGGAGAAGGCCGGCGCCAAGATCGTCCTCACCGTCGTGGGTGACGACATCAACACCCCGCCGAAGCTGCGTGAGGGTCAGGCCGAACTCGCGAAGACGACCTACCCCGTGGTCTCGGGTGGGCGCGTCGCTGCGTCCGTCCTGGGTGACTGGCGCGACGGTGAGAACGACCCGCTGACCGTCGACGGCATCGACCCGAAGACCGTCATCGACGGGCAGAACCGCGTCGGCGTCACCGCACCCAACGAGGCGGGACCGGCGACCGTCGACTACGCCATCAACGACGGCCGACAGAGCACCAAGGGCAAGATCAGCCTCACCGTGCTCGACCTCCTGGAGACCAAGGGAGTTCCGCCCAAGACCCAGCCCGACGTCGTGCGCGCGGTCCTCGGCAAGCCGGTCCAGCTCGAGCCGCTCGGCAACGACATCCCGGGAGCCGACCCCGGCGACCCCGACGCACGCCTCCGGCTCGCCGGTGAGGTCGCCCCGTCCGGCCCGCTCGACGTCGACACCAACCTCACCACCGGGGTCGTCACGATCACCCCGAACGGTCTCGGGACAACCGAACTGGCGTATGCCGCGCAGTCCGGTGGGACTGTGTCTCCCGGTCGCATTCGTATCGACACCGTCGAGCCCGCTGACCCCGAGGCCCCGCCCGTCGCCGTCCCCGACGGCGCCACCCTGCGTGACCAGTCGCCGACGATGGTTGACGTCCTGGCCAACGACTACAGCCCGCGCGCGGACGTCGTCGTCACGCAGAGCGCCACGGTCACTGGCGACAACACCTGGCTGCGACCGACGATCTACCAGGGTCGGTGGGTGCGCATCGAGGCGCTAGAGCCGTCGCCGATCAGCGGCGAGGGCAGTCGTCAGGGCACGGTCGAGTACACGATCAGCGACGGCGCCAAGCGCACGACCGGCCGCATCAACGTCGTCCAGCGTCCGCCGCTCCCCGGCGCCTCCCCGACCGTCGAGGACGACCGGGCCACCGTGCGAGAGGCCGATGCCGTCTCGGTCGGTGTGCTCGACAACGACACCATGGCCGACGGCATCCCCCTGGTCCTGGACCCGGGCAGCGTCAAGGTCATCAGTGCTGGCGCCGAGCAGCGAGCGTTCGCCTCGGGCAACCTCATTCGCTACGTGCCGGAGTTCAAGGCCCTCGCGGCGCCCAAGGACGTCGTCATCGAATACGCGGCGTATGCGGAGGGCTCACCCGAGCGTGCCAAGACCGGTCGGCTGACGGTCACCGTCAACGCCCTGCCGACCAGGACGACACCCAACCAGGCGCCGATCGCCCGCAGCTTCTCGGGCTCCGTGACCGCCGGGGAATCCGTCACCCTGACCATCCCGTCCACGGGGGTCGACCCCGACGGTGACACGGTGACGATGCGCGGCATCGTGGGCAAGGACGCCGACGCTCTCGACCTGACGTTCGGTCGCGTGGTCTCCGTCGGTCCGTCGACGATCCGCTACGAGGGCTATCCCAACGCTGCCGGGACCGAGCTCATCCGCTACGAGGTGCAGGACCGCTTCGGTGCCACGAGTCAGGCGTTCGTGCGCGTGGGCGTGGTGCGCCCCGGCGACCCGCAGCCGCCGGTCGCCGTCGAGGACGAGGTCGTTGCGGCACCGGGCAAGCGCGTCACCGCCCACGTCCTGCGCAACGACCTCATCGCCCGCGGCGACGCGGTGCGCCTGGAATACAAGGACCTCAACCCCGGCGGCGTCCAGAAGCAGTGGAAGGTCGACGAGGACGAGAACACGATCTCGACGGTCACCCCCGCGCCGGACGCGCCGACCCATGAGTACGTCTATGGCATCGACAACGGCATCTTCGACCCGTCGCGCACGACGGTGCTGGTCCGTGGCGTCCCCAACTACATCAACCCGCCGATCGCTCAGGACGACGTCGCCAAGGCGACGCCGGGCGTGACGACGTCGCTCGTCGACGTCCTTGCCAACGACACCGACATCGACTCCGACCCCGCCACCCTCAAGATCGTCGACGTCCTCTCGCCGCAGGGCAAGATCGAGAACGGCAAGGTGCGGGTCACCCTGCTCGACCACCCGCAGACGGTGCCCTACGTCATCGAGGACGAGGACGAAGCCACCGCGCTGGCCCTGATCTTCGTGCCAGCTGGCGACAAGGGTGTCCCGTTCGTCGTCGAGGGAACCCTCATCGAGATGGACAAGGACTCGAGCGAGACGGTCAAGCTCGGGGACCACGTGAAGTCGCCGCGCGGCAAGGCCATCAGCATCACCGCGGCAGCAACCGTCTCGGCCTCGCCCGGTCAGTCCCTTTCCGCCCAGGCCAACGGCCGCGACCAGGTCACCCTCACCTCGCGTGGCGGATACGTCGGCCCGGGCGCGTTGATGCTCGAGGTGAGCGATGCGGAGGGCGCCGCCGACAAGGACGCCCGGACGGCATACGTCTCGATCCCGGTCCAGGTCGGACCCAAGGTGCCGCTCCTGCGGTGCCCCGACGCGCCTCTCGTCCTCGCCGCCGGTGGCCGGGCGCGCGAAGTCGACATCCCCACCTACTGCCGTGCCTGGTTGCCCGTGGGGATGAACCTCGACGAGGTGAAGTTCGAGGCCAAGTGGGACCCGCCGGCCAAGGGTGCCGAGCTCGAACAGGCGCAGACCGGTGGTCGCCTCGTCAGCCTGCGCGCCGGCGAACGCGCTCCCAGCGGCACCGGATCGGTCACGGTGACCTCGAAGGACATGCCGTCCGTCAAGTTCCCGGTGCGTGTCCTGGGACGCACTGGTGAAGGCGACGCTGCCGCAGCCGCGGCCGCGGCCGCTGCCGGCAAGGACGCAGCCGCTGCTCTGGGCCCGCCACGCCTGCGGCCGATCAAGATCGATGGCCTCAATGAGGGCGAGTCCGAATCGGTCGACGTGAGTCGCTATCTCGACTCCCCGCTCGAGAAGCCGTCCTGCTCGATCGCGGCTGCAGCGCTGGAGAGCGGGAGCGGCATCGAGGTCTCGCGCAGCGGGTGCACCCTGACCCTGAGCGCGACGAAGCAGCCGAGCCCCACCGCCACCATCTCGCTCCTCGTCTCCGACGGCCCGGGCCGCCAGGCCGCCGGTCGCGTCACGGTCACCCTGCGGGGCAAGCCGACCGCACCCACCAATGTGAGTGCCGTGGCCGACCGCATCGCCGGTGGTCAGGCTCGGGTCTCGTGGGTGGCGCCGAACTACGACGGTGGCGTCACCATCTCGAACTACAAGGTCAGGTGGACCGGTGGCAGTTCGGGCTCGCTCGACTGCTCCGCGTCGCCGTGCACCGTGACGGGCCTCAAGAACGGCTTGGACTATTCGTTCACCGTCATCGCGACCAACGCGGTGGGCGACAGCCCCCCGAGCACGGGGAGCAACACCGTCCGACCCGACACCAAGCCCGAAGCCACCTCCGGTGTGCGGATGGTCTCGCGCGGGGACGGCACTCTCGACATCGCGTGGGCACCCGCCCCCAACAAGGGCTCGCCGATCACGAAGTACGTCGTGCGACTCATCCCGACGAGCTCGGGTTCTGCGCCGCGCACGGTCGAGGCGGGTGGTGGCGCGACGAGCACGACGGCGGCTGGCCTCACCAACAACACGCCCTACTCCGTCGCGGTCCAGGCCTGGAACGGCGCGGGCGCCGGGCCGTTCGGGCCCTCAGTCGAGATGCAGTCTGCGGGCATCCCGCCGGCCGTGACCGGCGTCAACGGGGCCACGCGTGGGCCGGGAGCGGGTTACGACTCCGAGTCGGTCACCGTGTCCTGGAACCAGCAGACCGACCCCAACGGTCCGCCGCTCAAGAGCTACACGATCTATCGCAACGGGGCCCAGATCGGCACCGTCGGTGCGCAGACGCGCACGTTCGCCGACACCATTCCCTATGACGGCAACCGATACAGCTACACCGTGACGACCACCAATGGTGCCGACCTCGAGTCGCCCCAGGGCACCCCGTGGACCTACACGTCCGTCGGAGTCCCCAGCAACCCGACGGTGAGTGCGTCGACACCGAACGCCGACAAGACGATCGTCGTTGACGTCAATGTCGGGTCCCCACGGGCGGGCGGCTTCGCCTCCATCAGGTGGTCGACGTCTGAGGGCAAGTCGGGCACTCACGCCTGTGGCTGCTCTGCAGGGTCGAGCGTGCGCTTCTCGATCCCCAACGCCGGAATCAACCCGCAGAGGGTCACCGTGCGCACCGTCAACACGGGGGGCACACAGTCCGCGGACGCCACCAGTGGTGGCGTCCAGCCCTACGGCCCGAGCCTGACGCCGACCGGTCTCAGCGCCTCGCACAACAAGCAGACCGTCACCTGGCGCTGGAACCTCCAGAACAACGGGCGCGCCATCGACGGCGTCCAGGTGAGCATCAACGGGGGCGGCTGGCAGGCGGCCGACAACCGCGAGTCGCACTCGATCAACGGAGACTTCAAGACGCAGTACACCTTGAGGGTGCGTTCGCACGCCACACCGACAGGCTGGAGCGACCCCAGCGGAGGCGTGTCCGAGACGACCGACGACCGAGACCGGCAGATCACCAACGCGTACAACAAACCGGGGTGCTCGGGTCCGAGTGGCCAGCCCTGCGTGGCGTTCTCCGTGGCCGGATTCCAACAGGGCTCCTACACCGTGACCTTCAACCACAGCTCGGTCGGGGGCAACTTCACGTCGTCGACGCCGCTCAACGTGGGCGGCGGCGGAAACGGCACTTGGGCTGGCGAGTACTGGGTCGACCACTACGGCACGGACCTCGCCATCACCTTCAACGGTCCCGGCGCGGCGTTCACACTCCACACCAGATGGTGAACCAGGTGGTGGGCCCGGCCCATGGGCTCGCTACTCGATGATCGCGAGGATGTCGCCCTCCTGGACGACATCACCGACCTCGACCTTGACCTCCGAGACGGTTCCGGCCTGTTCGGTGAGGACAGGAATCTCCATCTTCATCGACTCGAGGAGCGCGATCTCGGCGCCCACCTCGACGGTGTCGCCCGCGTGCACGGCGATGGAGAGGACATTGGCGACGAGGTCTGAGACGACGTGGTGCGGCATACCCGCGACGGTATCCATTACGCACCAGTAACCCCGCCTTGGCGCATCCCAGCCCCCGAGCGACCCTCGTCGCGGTGTTGGCCGCCCGTTACTGTTGAAGGCTGGAGCGCTCCGACAAGTTCATCGACCCCCCATCACCTCGAGACTTTCCGGGCACTCGCTGAACGGGCACCGCAAGGTGCCGCCCCTGCCTGAAGGACCTGCCATGCCCTGCCGCTCGTGCGGAGTCGACCTGCCTCGCGACGCCGTCTACTGCCTGCGGTGTGGCGCGCGCGTGGAGCTCGGATCCGTCCTCGGCGTCGGCACTGACCTGCCTCCCTTCCCCCCGCGCAACCAGCCCGCGCCCGCCCCGGAGCCGGTTCCTGTGACAGAGCCAGCGCCCCACGAGGACCTCACGAAGACCTCAGTGTTGCCGCGGCTCCAGGTACCCGCGGCCGCAGGTCCCCGTCAACAGCCCACTCCAGCCACACCAGCCGCGCCGATTCCGCCGACTCCACCGGTGGGCGGCGACACCAGTGGCGGATCCGGACACTCACGGGGCAGCGTCATCGCCATGGTGGCGACCTTCGTCCTACTGACGATCATCGGGACCTTCGCCCTGACGCGCATCCTGGGATCCGACGATCCCGCGCCGACGGCGGTGGCCCCGTCGGTCACCAGCGAGGAGGGCGAGCCCTCGCCGTCGGACTCTGCCGCGGCACCCAGCACCAGCCCGTCAGCCACGCCCGAGACCTCGCCGAGCCCGTCGACGAGCGCCGCCTTCGTCCCGGCTGGCGCACGTCCGTGCTCCACGAGTGGAAGCGACTCCGTCGCCACGGCGTATGCCGCCACCGACCGGACGTCCTGCGAGTTCGCCGCCGCTGTCCAGGAGGCCTACCGCAAGGCAGGTGCCCCCGACGGAGCGACGACGTTGCGCGCGTTCAGCCCAGTGACCAAGAAGTGGTACTCGCTGTCCTGCGACGGCGGCGCCCCCGTGCGCTGCACCTCGACGACGAACGCCGTCGTCCTCCTCGGCCCCTGACCTCAGGTGGACCACGACATGCACTGCAATACATGTGGGGCCGAGCTCATCCCGGACGCGCGCTTCTGCACGAGGTGCGGCGCCAAGGTCGAACTCGCTGCGCTCCTGGGTGTCGGCACCGACCTGCCAGTCGTACCAGCCCTGCCTGCTGTGCCTGCCGTGCCTGCTGTGCCTGCCGAACCCCCCGCGATGCGCGAGCCCCAGCGGTCCGAAGGACACCACAGGTCCAGCGGAAACTTCACGCCCGGTCGCATCGCCGCCATGGTCGCGACGTTCGTCGTGCTCACCATCCTCGGGACCTTTGCCCTGAGTCAGCTCTTCGGCTCGGACGTCCCGGACCCGGTGGCCACCTCCGCGAGCACGGACCCGGGCCAGGCCACAGCGAGCCCATCAGACGAGTCGTCGCCCGAGCCCCCCCTCCTGAGTCGAGCACTCCGGAGCCGAGCACCCCCGGTCCGAGCGCGTCGCCCACCCCGACGACCGCGCTGCCCGACGGCGCCCGGCGGTGTTCAAACAGCGGCAGTGACGCCGTCGCGACGGCATACTCCGGCAACCGCGACACGTCCTGCGCGTTCACCAACGCAGTCCGCGAGGCCCACCGCGAGGCGGGCACGGCCGCAGACCCCAAGCCGTTCCGGACCTACAGCACCGTGACGAAGCGGTGGTACGACGTCACCTGCGACACCGCCAGCCCGGTGCGGTGCCAGAGCGCCGATGGTGCCGCCGTGGTCTTTCTTGGTCCGTAGTTCACGACAAGACCAATGAAGAGGCCCACGGAAACGTTGCTTTCCGTGGGCCTCTTCATTGGTTCAAAGCACAGCGCGCTGTATCTAATTTGAGCGCTTCCTCGCTTCGCTCGTCACCGCTCCTCGGTACCAGCGATGAACGCCTCGAGCTTCTCGCGACCGAGGTCATCGGGACGCTGCTCCGGCGGGGACTTCATCAGGTAGGACGAGGCGGACAGCAGGGCGCCACCGACGCCACGGTCCTTGGCGATCTTCGCCGCGCGGATGGCGTCGATGATGATGCCGGCCGAGTTGGGGGAGTCCCAGACCTCGAGCTTGTACTCCAGGTTCAACGGCACGTCACCGAAGGCGCGACCCTCGAGGCGGACGTAAGCCCACTTGCGGTCATCGAGCCACGCGACGTAGTCCGACGGGCCGATGTGCACGTTGCGGCTGTCGGTCAGACCCGCGAGCGAACCGGTGAGGTTCGACGTGACGGCCTGCGTCTTGGAGACCTTCTTGGACTCGAGGCGCTCGCGCTCGAGCATGTTCTTGAAGTCCATGTTGCCGCCGACGTTGAGCTGGTACGTGCGGTCGAGCGTGACACCACGGTCTTCGAACAGCTTGGCCATGACGCGGTGCGTGATGGTCGCGCCGACCTGGCTCTTGATGTCGTCGCCGATGACGGGGACGCCGGCGTCCTCGAACTTCTTGGCCCACACGGGGTCGGAGGCGATGAAGACGGGCAGGGCGTTGACGAACGCAACCTTGGCGTCGATGGCGCACTGGGCGTAGAACTTGTCGGCCTGCTCCGAACCCACCGGGAGGTAGGAGACGAGAACGTCGACCCTGGCGTCCTTGAGGGCCTGGGCGATGTCGACCGGGTCGGCAGCGGACAGCTCGATGGTCTGGGCGTAGTACTTGCCGATGCCGTCGAGGGTGTGACCGCGCTGGACCTCGACACCCGTGGTGGGGACGTCCGCGATCTTGATGGTGTTGTTCTCGGAGGCGTTGATGGCCTCGGACAGGTCCTTGCCGACCTTCTTGTCGTCGACGTCGAACGCCGCGACGAACTCGACGTCGTTGACGTGGTAGTCGCCGAACGTGACGTGCATGAGGCCAGGCACGGACGCGGTGGCGTCAGCGTCCTTGTAGTACTCGACTCCCTGCACGAGCGAGCTCGCACAGTTGCCGACGCCAACGATGGCGACGCGAATCGAACCCATGATGGTGTTCTCCTTCATTCTCGGTGGTTGCCGTCAATCGGCGTATGCCGTGTGGCTCGGTGGGTGTTGTGGGGCAGGTTGTGCCCCGGCTGAGTCAGGGCTGGGGCCCTGGGTCCGTGGGGTGGCGACGCTCGGCGTCGATGAGCTCCGTGAGCCACCGGACCTCGCGCTCGGTGCTCTCCTCGCCGTGGCGCTGAAGGGCAGTGGTCCAGGAGTCAAGGCGCTCGCGACTGCGGCTGGAGTTGGCGCGCACGATCTCGAGCTGCTCCTCGACGCGCGAGCGCCGGCCCTCGAGGATGCGGAGCCGGACGTCGGCCTCGGTGCGGCCGAAGAAGGCCAGCCGCACGCCGAACCCGTCGTCCTCGTAGGCCGCGGTGTCGATCCGGCGGGCGGCGTCCTCGAAGGTCTCCTTGCCGGCGGCGGTGATCTCGTAGACGATCCGGTTGCGTCCGGCTGACTTGGCGGCCGTCACGGGCTTGCCGGTCGCGGTCGACTGGGCGATGAGGCCGCGGTCAAGGAGGCCGGAGAGCGCGGGGTAGAGCGTCCCGTAGGACAGTGCCCGGAAGGCGCCGAGGGCTTCGTTGAGGCGGCTTCGCAGCTGGTAGCCGTGTGCCGGACCCTCGTGGAGCAGCCCGAGGAGAGCGAAGTCGAGCAGGTCGGATCGCTTGCTCATGGCTTCACCTCCTGCTCGCGCCGCGTCACCTGGAGGTGACAAAGTCGGACCTTGTCAGCAGGACTGTACCTGACAGTTATATCGGCGCGATACATCAAACCCGACGCAGAGCCGACTTCGTGCCCGAAACGGACACGCTCTGTCGGCCGAAGGCCTCCGTCTGTGTGTCCGTTTCGGGCACGAAGTCGGGGGGTCAGCCGGTGGGAGCGGCGTTGGCCAAGAGCTGGGCGAACGTGGCGGGCTGGGTGAACATCGGCCAGTGGCCGGAGTCGATGTCCACGAGCTCCAACGTCTCGACCTTCGCGAGCTCCGGGGTGTCACCGCCGTCGATCCACTCCTTCGCCTGCGCCGGCGAGAACTCGGGACAGATGAGCACCGAGGGGATGGTGAAGCGGCGCTCGTCGCGGAGGTGCACCACACCGCGGGTCACGCCCACCGGCACGGGCACCATGTCCCCGGCGATGGAGGCCTTGAGCTCGTCGCCGATGTCATCGGAGTCCGGCCCCTCGAACTTCTCCCACCCCGGGAAGCCCATGAGGCCGTCGACCGGCTCGAAGAAGTCGGCGTACGTCGCGCCGTCCTCCTCGGGGAACCCACCGACGAACACGACCGACGCGACCTTCTCGGGCCGGGCGTCGGCAGCAAGCCACGCGAGGCTGCACGCCGCGGAGTGACCCACGACCACGGCGGGCTCCGGTGCGGCGTCAATCACTGCGAGCACTGCCGCCACCTGGTCATCCAGCGTGGCCGACGCGTCGCCATCGCCCTGACCGGGGAGCGCCACGGGCACCGGGGTGTGGCCCAGCGCGGTGAGTTCCGGGACCACGGCGTCCCACGCCGATGCGGTGAGCCAGAGTCCGCTGATGAGGACGATGTGCATGGTCAGGTCTCCTTGGATGGGGGAACGTGTCGTGCTCGGTCCGACCACCGTAGGACGTGTTGCGGACGAAACGCTTCCGGTATGCCGTCCGGCGTGCCATCGTTTTCGTCGTGCCCTTCGAGTCCCCTGTGTCCGCTCAGTCCTCAGAGATGAGCCCGACCGCCCGCGCCCTGCTCACTCTCGAGGTGCTGCAGAACCGGCCCGGCGTGACGGCTGGTGAGCTGGCTCGCCGGCTGGGGGTGACCGAGCGCGCAACTCGCCGCCACATCGCGATCCTGCGGGAGGCCGGCATACCCGTCGTGTCGACGCGCGGACCGCACGGCGGCTACACGTTGGGTCGCGGCGCGGCCCTCGCCCCCGTCGTCTTCACCGAGACCGAGGCGCTCAGCCTCGTCATGGCCGTCATCGACAGCCACCCCAGCGCCGCGAGCGCGACCGGCGTCGACGGCGAGGCCGACGCCGTCGGTTCCGCGCTCGACAAGGTGGTTCGCGCCCTGCCCCGGGCCGCCGGGAGAGAGGCCGCCGCATTGCGTGAACACGCCTGCGCCACACCGGATCGCTACCCGAGCCGTCCGGATCCCGCGACGACAAGTGCCCTCGTGGCGGCGAGCGCCGGCGGCCGCCAGGTGCGGATCACCTACGCGAGCGAGTCGGGGTCGACGTGGGAGGACGTCACCGACCCGTGGGCGGTCGTCGTCCGGCACACCCGTTGGTATCTCCTGTGTCGATCGCATCGGGCCGACGCGGTCCGCACCTATCGAATCGACCGGATCCGGGACGTCGTCGACCTCGAGGAGACCTTCACTCCGCCGGCCGACCTCGACCCCGTCGCCTCCCTGGAGGAGCACCTCGGGATCGGCTGGGAGTTCGAGACGCGGGTCGTGTTCGAGGTGCCGCTCAAGGAAGCACAGCGGTGGGTGCACCCGGCCATGGGAGCCCTCGAACGGCATACCGACGGCTGTGTTCTAGTGGGCAGCACGAGCAACCCGACGATGTACGCCAGGGAGTGGCTCGCGCGCATCCCCCTGCCCCTGCGGGTCGAGGGCGGGGTCGAACTGGTCGACACGATGAGGTCGGTTGCCGCGCAGCTGCAGGCCGCTGTGGGACCCACCACGTGAGCATGGGGGCGCGACTTCCTGAACGTCGCACTCAGGTTCAGGGCGTCATACTGGATCAGGCGCCCCTGCCCCGTGGGTGGTCTGCGCCCCTGTCCGCATCGTCTGCCCCGAAAGTTCTCCATGAGCAACGCACCCCGCTCGCGCGCCGAGGCCCGCCGTCTCAATGAGGCCACCCCACGCCGGCCGAGCAAGGGCGCCCGCAGGTCGTGGCCGCGCCGGATCCTCTTCACGCTGATCGGCCTGTTCTTGCTCGGTGTCGCTGGCGTCGGCGTCGCCTATCACCTGACCGACGTGCCCAAGCCCAACGACCTCGCGGTGGCGCAGACCAACGTCTTCTACTTCGCCGACGGCAAGACCGAGATCGGTCGGATCTCCGAGCAGAACCGAGAAGACGTCGAGCTCAAGCAGATCCCGCTTCCGGTGCAGCGCGCGATGCTCGCCGCCGAGGACCGCAACTTCTACGAGAACAACGGCATCTCACCGACGGGCATCGCTCGCGCGGTCTGGGTCGCGGTCAAGGGTGGCGCGGCGACGCAGGGTGGCTCGACGATCACCCAGCAGTATGTCAAGAACTACTTCCTCAGCCAGGACCGCACGCTGTCGCGCAAGGCCCGCGAGATCCTCATCTCGGTCAAGATCGACGGGCAGCAGTCCAAGGACGAGATCCTCCAGAACTACTTCAACACCATCTACTACGGGCGCGGCGCCTATGGCATCCAGACCGCATCCAAGGCCTACTTCAACAAGGACGTCTCCAAGCTGACCCCGGCCGAGGGCGCCTTCCTCGCCGCCGCGATCCGGGGCCCGTCGTTCTACGACCCGCGCCTGGGCGCGTCGCAGAAGAAGAAGGCGCAGACGAGGTCGGCCTACATCCTCGACAACATGGTGACGCAGGGCTGGTTGACGCCCGAGCAGCGCGCCGCCGCGACCTTCCCCACGGACAAGGAGTTCGTCAAGTACACGCCGCCCTCGGCCAAGGGCACCAACGGCTACGTCATGGAGCTGGTCAAGGCCGAGCTGGCCAAGAAGCTCAAGCTCACCGAGGCCGACATCTCCCGCGGCGGGTTGCGGGTCATCACGACCATCGACGCGAAGAAGCAGAAGGCGGCCGGGAAAGCCGTTGCTGATCGCATACCCAAGGAGTCCAAGGACCTCCACGTGGGCCTCGCCTCGATCAAACCCGGCGACGGTGCCGTGGAGGCGCTCTACGGTGGCGCGGACTACGCCAAGAACCAGTTCAACACCGCGACCGACGCCACGATGCAGGCCGGGTCGACGTTCAAGGTCTTCGCGCTCATCGCCGCTCTCCAGAGCGAGAAGCTCAGCATTCGCAACTCCTTCGACGGCGAGAGCCCGCAGTACTTCGACGAGTTCGAGAACCCTGCTGGGAAGACCGATTTCGCCCGCCGCGGCGGCGTGAAGAATTTCAACAACTCGGACTGGGGCCGGATCAACGTCGCCACCGCCACGGCCAACTCGGTCAACACGGTCTACGCCCAACTCAACGTCATCGCAGGCCCCAAGAACACGGCGGCCGCCGCGACCAAGGCGGGGGTCACGGCCAAGCTCGATGTCAACTACGCCAACGTGCTCGGCACCGACAACGTCAAGGTCATCGACATGGCCAACGCCTACGCAACCCTCGCGGCCAACGGCAAGAAGGCGACTCCGTACTACGTGAAGTCGGTGACGTCCACCAACGGCTCGTTCGACTACAAGGCCAAGCCGGTCACGAGCCAGGCGTTCGACGCCAAGCTCGTGTCGGACGTCGTCTACTGCATGCAGCAGGTCATCGAGCGTGGCAGCGGCGAGTACGCCGGGGAGCGCCTCAACCGTGAGGCGGCCGGCAAGACGGGCACCTCGAGCGACAACTACTCCGCGTGGTTCGACGGCTTCACGCCGCAGCTCGCGACCGCCGTCGGAATGTACAAGGGTGACGGCAAGCAGGTCGAGAAGAACCAGATGAATGACGTTCCCGGATATGGCGCCATCACCGGCGCCACGATCCCCGTGCGCATCTGGACCGACTACATGCGCGCGGCGACCGAGGGCATGGAGAAGCTGAAGTTCCCCGAGCCCTCCTACATCAACAAGAACGCGGCGCCGAAGCAGACGCAGCGACCGGAGACCACCACCGGTGGCAACACCGGCGGCACGACCCAGCCCCCGACGACGCAGCCTCCGTCGACGACCCCTCCGACTACCTCGACGCCCACGCCGACGACTGAGCCGACGCCCACGGACAAACCGAAGCCGACGAAGAGTCCGGGCAAGCCAACGATCCCCCTGCCGACGATCACTCCATCACCGGCCAACACCGAGCAAACCGGCTGACCCGTGGCCGTTCCCGGTGCACTTCTCCAACGGGATCGGCCGCGGTTGTCGGACGCGAGCCTCGCCCCGATCGCGCTGCTCGCGGCGCTGCCGGTCCTCGTCGCCCTGTGGAAGCAGGGGCCGTGCCTCCAACAGGGCTGGGGTGGAACGGAACCGTTCTGGCGGTTCTGCTACTCCGACCTGGCCGTCGGGGTCCAGACGGCCGACGCGGAACGCGGGATCACGGCATACCTGTCCGGTGACGTTCCACTGGACCAACCGCCGCTGACGGGTTCTGTCGTGTCGCTCATCGCCGGCCTCGCGCCGGGCGAGGGCCCACTCGCGACCCAACGCTGGGTGCTCGGCGTGTGGGCCGTTCTCGCGGTCGCGGCTCTGGTCCTCCTGGCCTGGTGGGTCCGGACGATGCCCGGACATCGTGGTGATGCCCTCCAGGTCGCCGTCGCTCCGGTGGCCGGGCTGACGATCCTGCTGTCACCCGACCTGCTCGGGGTGGTCCTCGCCACCGGGGGGTTGTGGGCGTGGAGTCGGCGACATCCTGCCCTGGCCGGTGCCCTGCTCGGAGCCGGGCTGATGGCGCGGACCTATCCCGCCTTGCTGCTTCTCGTCGTCGCCGCCCATGCCTGGCGCACCGGACGGGAGCGCGAGCTGCCCCGGTTCGGTGGTGCGGCGCTCGCGACCGTCGCGGTGATCGCGCTGCCTTTCCTGATCCTGTCGCCGGGGACGCTCACCCGCTCCTGGTCCGCCTGGTTCGACGCTCCTGCTGGTCTGGGGTCGGTCTGGTACCTCCCGACGCTTGCCGGCAGCCCGTGGCCCGCGTCCGTCCTCACCACCCTGGCGGTGCTCGGCATCCTCGTCGCCGTGGTGCTCGCCGGCCTGCTCGTGCTCGGTACCCCGTGGGCGCCGCGCATCGCAGCCGTGGCGCTCGTCGCGGTCGCCGTCGTCCTGGTCAGCGGCAAGTCGTTCCCGGTCCAGACCTCCCTGTGGCTCGTGCCGCTCGTGGCACTGGCCGGGCTCAGGTGGCGCGACCACCTGGTGTGGGCCCTCGCGGAGGCGGTGCACTTCATGGCCGTCTGGCTCTACCTGAGCGGACTGCAGAACCCCGACAAGTCGCTGCCACCGGGTTGGTATGCCGTGGCGCTCCTCCTGCGGGTCGGTGCCGTCGGCTACCTGGGCGTGCGTGCGGGGCAGACCGCCACCGCCTTTCCGGAGACTGGCGACGAGGCGCATGACGACCTGGCAGACGACCTGAGGTCGTCGATCTAGGCTGATTTAGTCGTATGCCGTCCAGCCCGGTACCCTTGCCCAGTTACCAGTGCCCTGTGGACAACTCCACAGCCGTGTCGGTAGCGATGCATACCCTCCTGTCACGGAGAGACCGTGACCGTTCAGACCGAAGGAGGCGGGTTAACGCATGCGTCAGTACGAACTCATGGTCATTCTCGACCCGGAACTCGACGACCGCACGGTTCAGCCGTCGCTCGACAAGTTCCTCACCGTCATCACCAAGGACGGTGGCACCGTCGACAACGTCGACATCTGGGGCCGCCGTCGCCTGGCCTACGAGATCAAGAAGAAGGCCGAGGGCATCTACGCCATCGTCAACTTCACCTCGGAGCCGGCAACCGCCAAGGAGCTGGACCGTCAGCTCGGGCTCAACGAGTCGATCATGCGGACCAAGCTCCTGCGCCCCGGCGCCTGAGCTTCGTCCTCACCGACTCACCAGCTCAACCCAGCGCTACGCGCTGACCCAGCTTTACGGCATACCTGAAACCGCGTCACTGCACCCAGACCAAAGGGGATCTGATCCATGGCAGGCGAGACCGTCATCACGATTGTCGGGAACCTCACCGGTGACCCCGAGCTCCGCTTCACTCCGTCCGGCGCTGCCGTTGCGAACTTCACCGTGGCTTCCACGCCGCGCACGTTCGACCGGCAGTCCAACGAGTGGAAGGACGGCGAAACGCTGTTCATGCGTTGCTCGGTCTGGCGTGACGCGGCGGAGAACGTCGCCGAGTCCCTTGCCCGGGGCACGCGCGTCATCGTCACCGGCCGCCTGAAGTCTCGGTCCTACGACACCAAGGAAGGCGAGAAGCGCACAGTCATCGAACTGGACGTCGACGAAGTCGGCCCCTCGATGAAGTACGCGACTGCCAAGGTCAACAAAACCACTCGCGGCGGAAGCGGCGGTTTTGGTGGCGGCGACGGTGGTTCAGGCGGTCAGGACCCGTGGGCAACCGGTGGCACCGCACCCCAGGGTGGGGCGTCGTCCGGCGGCCAGTCACAGGGTCAGGGCGGTTGGAGCCAGCCCGGTGGCGGTCAGCCCGCAGCCGGTCAGCCCGCACCGCAGGGTCAGCCGGGTCAGCAGGGCGGAGCTCAGGGAGGGTGGGGCAACGCCCCGTCCTACGACGAGCCCCCGTTCTGAGCCTTCCCGTTTCGGCTCCTGAGCAGACCTCACCCAGGCGTGCAGGTCTCGGTCGTCGCCGAAACGTCACGTTGGGTCCCTGACCCAGCACGTCAACACACCATCCCTGGGAGACCAGGGCTCATCCGCTGAGTCACTCGGCAGAAGGAGAGCACCACGATGGCTAAGCCAGTTGTGCGCAAGCCCAAGAAGAAGGCCAACCCGCTCAAGGCGGCGAAGGTCGAGAACATTGACTACAAGGACACTGCGCTGCTGCGCAAGTTCATCTCCGACCGCGGCAAGATCCGTGCTCGTCGGGTGACCGGCGTGTCCGTCCAGGAGCAGCGTCTGATCGCCAACGCGGTCAAGAACGCCCGTGAGATGGCGCTCCTTCCCTACTCCAGCTCGTCCCGCTGACGCGCGACTCAAGCCAGAAGGAGAGCTGAACAATGAAGGTGATTCTCACGCACGAGGTCTCGAGCCTCGGCACCGCCGGTGACATCGTCGACGTCAAGGACGGCTACGCCCGCAACTTCCTCTTCCGTCGCGGTCTCGCGACGCAGTGGACCAAGGGTGGACAGAAGCAGGTTGACTCGATCGCCAAGGGCCGTGAGGTCCGCGAGGTCAAGTCGCTCGAGGAGGCCCAGTCGATCAAGGGCAACCTGGAGTCCAAGCCCGTGACCGTCCCCGCGCACGCCGGCAAGGAGGGACGTCTCTTCGGTGCCGTCTCGTCCGCCGACATCGCCGCCGCGGTCAAGGCAGCCATTGGCACCGACCTCGACAAGCGCAAGATCGAGGTTCCGACCCCGATCAAGTCCACGGGTACCCACGAGGCCCTCGTGCGTCTGCACCCCGAGGTGCAGGCCAAGGTCTCGCTCAACGTCGTCGCGGGCTGACCCAGCCTGACGCTCGCAGAGCAATCACAGCGCCCGATCCCGTCAAGGGGTCGGGCGCTGTGGCGTGCGCGGCACGGGTCGGGACCTGGGTGACGGGTCGCCACTCCACGGCACCCCGACCCGTCACAGAGCCCCCGACCGGTGACCGATGGTGTCGGGCCGCGCGCTGCAGCCACGCTGGTCATGACCACGATTCACGGAGGACACGGCCGCGCCCCTACGCTTTCGCCCATGAACTGGGACGACTACGCGGCTGCGCTCTTTGACCTCGACGGGGTCGTCACTCCGACGGCGGAGGTCCACATGCGGGCCTGGTCGGTGATGTTCAACGACTTCCTCACGACCCGGGGTGTGACACAGCCCTACACGGACGAGGACTACTTTGCCCACGTCGACGGCAAGCCGCGCTACGAAGGTGTCGCTGCGTTCCTCGCCTCGCGCAACATCGAGCTCCCGCAGGGTGACCCGTCCGACCCCACCTCGGCCGACACCATCTGCGGTCTCGGCAACCGCAAGAACGATGCCTTCAACGTGGTGCTCGAGTCCGACGGTGTGGAGGCCTACCCCGGCTCGGTGCGTCTGCTCGAGGCCCTCGCCGCCCGCAACTACCCGATGGCCATCGTGTCGTCATCCAAGAACGCCCCGGCTGTCCTCAAGGCCGCTGGCGTGGACCACTTCTTCCCGTTCGTCATGCACGGTGGCCTCGCGGCCGAGCTGGGCATCGCGGGCAAGCCGGCCCCCGACACCTTCGTGGCGGCAGCCGAGGCCCTTGGCGTCACGCCCGAGCAGTCGGTCGTCCTCGAGGACGCCCTGAGCGGCGTGCAGGCAGGCGCAACCGGAGGCTTCGGCCTCGTCATCGGTGTCGACCGCGGTGCAGGCACCGAGGCCCTCACCGACGCCGGCGCCACCCTCGTCGTCAAGGACCTCGAGGAGCTGCTGTGAACGCGATGCCGCTCGACATCAGCGACGACCCGCTGGACCGCAGCCGTTTCCCTCTCGACGAGTGGGCGCTGACCGAGACCCGTTTCAGCGCCGACGACCTCGGCGTCACCGAGTCGCTGTTCAGTGTCGGCAACGGCTACCTCGGGATGCGCGGCAACTACGAGGAGAGCCGCGACGCCCATGTCGACGGTTCCTACATCAACGGCTTCCACGAGACGTGGCCGATCACCCACGCCGAGGAGGCCTACGGCTTCGCCCGCGTCGGGCAGACGATCGTCAACATCCCTGACGCCAAGGTCATCCGCCTCTACGTCGACGACGAGCCGCTCCAGCTCTCGACCGCGGACCTCCTCGACTACAAGCGCACCCTCGACTTCCGCACTGGCGTCCTGTCGCGCACCCTGCTGTGGCGCACGCCGAGCGGCACGCGCGTCGAGGTCAAGAGCACCCGCATGGTTTCGCTCAGCCAGCGCCACCTTGCGGCGATGACGTTCGAGGTCACCCTGCTCGACGGCAACGGACCGGTGCAGATCTCCTCGCAGGTCCTCAACCGCCAGGACCTTCCCAAGGAGGGCCCCGAGGCCCACAAGGGTGGCATCGCCGACCCGCGCAAGGCCGAAGCCTTCCGGGAGCGTGTCCTCCTGCCCGAGGTCAGCGAGGGCGACCTCGAGACGGGTCGGTTGTGGCTGGGCTACCAGTGCGCCGACAGCGGCATGACGCTCGGACTCGTCGCCGACCACACCCTCGAGACCGCAAATCCGTACCGCGCCACCGTCCACACCGACGACGACAGCGCCAAGATGATCTATCGCATCCAGGCGCAGCAGGGCACCCCGATCAGGCTGACCAAGCTCGTCTCGGCGCACACGGCCAACAGCGTCCCGCCCCGTGAGCTCCTCGACCGGTGCGAGCGCACCCTCGACCGGGTCGCCGAGGAGGGTCTGCAGCACCAGTACGACGAGCAGCGTGCGTGGCTCGACTCCTTCTGGCAGCGCGCCGACATCGAGATCCCGGGCCACCCCCAGATCCAGCAGGCCACCCGCTGGAACCTCTTCGCGCTCGCCCAGGCGTCGGCGCGTGCCGAGACCTACGGCATCCCCGCCAAGGGGGTGACCGGGTCCGGCTACGGCGGTCACTACTTCTGGGACACCGAGATCTACGTGATGCCGTTCCTGACCTACACGATGCCGTATGCCGCCCGCAACGCCATGCGCTTTCGTCTCTCGTTGCTCGACTCGGCCAGGATCCGTGCCGGTGAGCTCTCGCAGAAGGGTGCGCTCTTCCCGTGGCGGACCATCAACGGACACGAGGCGTCGGCCTACTACGCGGCCGGCACCGCGCAGTACCACATCGACGCCGACATCGCGTATGCCCTGAGCCAGTACGTCGGGGCGACCGGGGACGTCGAGTTCCTCGACCGCGAGGCCGTCGACATCTTCGTGGAGACCGCGCGGTTGTGGGCCGACCTCGGGTTCTGGCGCATGCACCCGAACAAGGAGCGGACCTTCCACATCCATGGCGTGACCGGTCCGGATGAGTACACCGCCGTCGTCAACGACAACCTCTACACGAATGTTCTCGCGCGCTTCAACCTGCGGCGCGCGGTCGAGGCGGTGGAGTCGATCGCGGAGGGTGACCCTGCGGCATACGCCCAGATGGTCCGAAGGACCGAGCTGGAACCGGGCGAGGTCGCCGAGTGGCGCGACTGTGCCGCAGGAATGTTCATCCCGTTCGATGAGCACCTGGGCATCCACCCGCAGGACGACCACTTCCTCGAGCGGGAGATGTGGGACCTGGCCAAGACCCCGGCGTCGGTGCGGCCGCTGCTGCTGCACCACCACCCGCTGGTGATCTATCGCTTCCAGGTGCTCAAGCAGGCCGACGTCGTCCTGGCGCTGTTCCTGCAGGGGGAGGACTTCACGCCGGAGGAGAAGCTCGCGGACTTCGAGTACTACGACCCGATCACCACCGGCGACTCGACGCTGTCGGCGGTCGTGCAGTCGATCATCGCGGCGGAGGTCGGCTACCAGGACCTGGCCTATCGCTACTTCCTGTCGGCGCTCTTCGTCGACCTCGCCGACCGACACGCCAACACCGCGGACGGCGTGCACGTCGCCTCGACCGGTGGCGTGTGGAGCGCGTTGGTGTCGGGGTTCGGTGGGTTCCGCGACCTCGGCAGCGACGAGCACGAGGGTCAGTTCGCGATCGACCCGCGCCTGCCCGTCGGGTGGGAGTCATTGACCTATCGGCTCTGTCTGCGAGGGACTCGAGTTCGGATCGCCGTGCGGGCGCAGGAGCTCGAGCTGGTCATCGAGGACGGCGACGGACCACTGACGTTCTCGGTGCGCGGCGAGTCGATCACCGTGACCGCGGCGGAGCCGGTGACGGTCGCGCTGGCCGATCAGGGGCCGCGCATCGCCGGGTCCCCGAAGGCTCCGAGCGAGATCGTGCGCGAGGACGGCACGGTGATCTCGAGCGTCGTTCCCACTGGAGACACGAGGCGCATGGCGGTTCCCACCGGGTACTGACTCTCCTCTCGCTCGACTTCGTGCCCCGTACGGACACGCTGAGGGAGGCCTTCGGCCGGGGGACCGCGTCCGTAAGGGGCACGAAGTCGAGGTGTGTCAGGGGGGTCGTTTAGGTTGGCGCGCATGGCAGCGAAGACGACCCGACCGGCATACCGCTGCACTGAATGCGGTTGGACGACGGCCAAGTGGGTCGGGCGGTGCGGTGAGTGCCAGGCCTGGGGCTCAGTGACCGAAGTCGGCGCCGTCTCGGCTCGGACGACTGCGGCGAAGTCGGTCGAGCGTCCGGCCCTGCCCATCGGCGAGGTCGACGTGAGTAGGGCGCAGGCCCGGGGGACCGGTGTGCCCGAGTTCGACCGGGTGCTCGGTGGTGGGCTCGTGCCCGGTGCCGTCGTGCTCGTCGCGGGTGAGCCCGGCATCGGCAAGTCCACGTTGCTCCTGGATGTGGCCGGGCGGGCGGCGCGAGGTGGTGAGCCGGGCGCGGAGCGTCGGGTCCTCTATGTCAGTGGTGAGGAGTCGGCGGCGCAGGTGCGCAGTCGCGCCGAACGCATCGAGGCCATGGCGCGCACGCTCTTCCTCGCATCCGAGACGGACCTCGCGACGGTGCTCGGCCAGATCGACCAGGTTGAACCAGAACTCGTCGTCATCGACTCCGTCCAGACCATCAGCAGCGGCGAGGTGGAGGGGGCAGCAGGCAACGTCTCGCAGGTGCGCGAAGTTGCTGCGAGCCTGATCGCGGTGGCCAAGGCGCGCGGGATCGCCGTGCTGCTCGTCGGACACGTCACCAAGGACGGTTCCATCGCGGGGCCGCGGGTGCTCGAGCACCTCGTCGACGTCGTGGTGCAGTTCGAGGGTGACCGGCACAGTCGGCTCCGGCTGGTGCGAGCCGTCAAGAACCGCTACGGCCCGACGGACGAGGTGGGCTGCTTCGACCTGTCCGACGTCGGCATCACGGGGCTCGCTGATCCCAGCGGCTTGTTCCTGTCCAACCGCACCGCCGCCGTTCCCGGCACCTGCGTCACGGTGACGTTGGAGGGCCGCAGACCCCTCGTCACCGAGGTCCAGGCCCTCGTTGACCAGACCGAGATGCCCAACCCGCGTCGCGCCACGAGCGGGCTCGACTCCTCGCGCGTCGGGATGATCCTGGCCGTGCTGGGGACCCGGGCCAAGGCGCCCATCGGTCGCAAGGACGTGTTCGTCTCGACCGTCGGGGGCGTGCGCATCACCGAGCCCGCTGCCGACCTCGCCCTCACGCTGGCGCTCGCGAGTGCGATCAACGACCAACCGCTCCCGGTGGGCACAGTGGCGTTCGGTGAGGTGGGTCTGGCTGGCGAGCTGCGACCCGTGACAGGGGCGCACCGACGCCTGGCCGAGGCGTCGCGACTCGGCTTCACCACGGCGATCGTGCCGCCCGGGGTTCTGGGCGGTGGTCCTGTGCCCGATGGTCTGCGCGTCATCGAGGTCGCGACCGTCCTCGAGGCCGTGACCATGACTGTCGTACCCGTCGTCGCCCGCTGACCCCATGCCCGGGCGGGACCCGGCCCACAAGGTGACCGGGCCGTGACTCGGTCACGGGACCGGGCGGCATACCGCGCCGTTAGACTCGCCGAGAGGCACCGGTGCACCTGACCGCGCGCCAAGCAGACAGACCGAAGGGGACACGTGGCCACGCCGCTGGTGGATGACGAGCTGATGCGGACGACGCTCGCTGCCGTCGCGCCCGGGACCGAGCTGCGTGACGGACTCGAACGCATCCTGCGCGGCCGCACCGGAGCCCTCATCGTGCTCGGCACCGACAAGGTCATCGACGAGATCGCCACAGGTGGCTTCCCGCTCGACGTCGAGTTCTCCGCGACCCGCCTGCGTGAGCTGGCCAAGATGGACGGCGCGATCGTCTGCGACCGCGATGTCACCAGGATCCTGCGGGCCGCGACCCAGCTCGTGCCCGACGCGTCGATCGAGACGAGCGAGTCCGGCACTCGTCACCGCACCGCCGAGCGTGTCGCCAAGCAGACTGGTTTCCCCGTCGTCTCGGTGAGCCAGTCGATGCGCATCGTCGCCCTCTATGTCGGCGGCAACCGGTTCGTCGTCGAGGACTCCAGCGCCATCCTGTCCCGCGGCAACCAGGCCCTGCAGACCCTCGAGCGCTACAAGCAGCGCCTCGACGAGGTCACCGGAACCCTGTCGGCGCTCGAGATCGAGGACCTCGTCACCGTGCGCGACGTCGCCAACGTCCTCCAGCGCCTCGAGATGGTGCGCCGGATCAAGGACGAGATCGGCGACTACGTCCTCCAGCTCGGCACCGACGGCCGCCTCCTCAGCCTCCAGCTCGAGGAGCTCACCGGTGGCCTGTCCGACGACCTCGGCCTCGTCATCCGCGACTACCTCCACGAGTCGCGCGGCGAGCACGACCTCGACCGGGCCATCGCCAACCTCACCGACATCGACGCCACCGAGCTCCTCGACCCGGCAGCTGGTGCCAAGGCACTGGGCTTCACGGTTGTCGGGGACGCTCTCGACTCGTCGGTGAGCCCGCTCGGCTACCGCATGCTGAGCAAGGTGCCGCGTCTGCCCGGTGCCATCGTCGACCGTCTCGTCGAACACTTCGGCAGCCTCCAGAAGCTCTTGGCCGCCGGCGTCGACGACCTCATGGGCGTCGAGGGTGTCGGCGAAGGCCGCGCCCGACTCGTGCGTGAGGGCCTGTCGCGCCTGGCCGAGAGCAGCATCCTCGAGCGCTACGTCTGACCCTGGCGTTGACCATCGTGAGCATCGCGCTCCCGCCCACGGCTGACGTGGAGTTCCTGCACCGGTCGATCCTTGACTGGTATGCCGTGCACTCCCGACCGCTTCCCTGGCGCGACCCGTCGTGCTCGCCGTGGGGTGTGCTCCTGTCCGAGGTGATGGCGCAGCAGACGCCGCTGGCCCGGGTCGAACCCGCTTGGCGCGAATGGATGTCGCGTTGGCCGACACCGGCCGACCTGGCGGTCGAGTCGCCGGGCGAGGTCGTGCGGGCGTGGGGCCGACTGGGTTATCCGCGTCGGGCGCTGCGGCTGCGCGAGGCTGCCGTCGCCATCGTCGAGCGACACGGTGGCGAGGTGCCTCGTGACCAGGCCGACCTGCTCGCCCTGGCCGGTATCGGTGACTACACGGCGGCAGCGGTCGCGGCATTCGCGTTCGGCGACCGATCGGTCGTCGTCGACACCAACGTGCGCCGGGTCGAGGCGCGCATCGTGTCCGGTGCGGCGCAGGCTGCCCCGTCGCTGACCCGTGCCGAGGTCGACTTGGCTCGCGACCTGCTGCCGGTCGTTGATCAGGACGCGGCGGTGTGGAACGTTGCAGTCATGGAGCTCGGTGCCCTCGTCTGCACGGCTCGGGCCCCTCGGTGTGAGGACTGCCCGGTCCGCGCACGGTGCGCGTGGCAGGTGGCCGGCCGACCGGCATACGACGGTCCTGTCCGGCGGGGGCAGAAGTGGCACGGCACCGACCGACAGGTCCGCGGCATCATCGTGCAGGCGCTGCGGGAAGTCCCACATGCGTTGGGGCGCAGCGAACTTGCCCCCGGCCAGGACGAGCAGCAGGTCGACCGCTGCCTCGGCGGCCTCATCGAGGACGGTCTCGTCGAGCCGGTGGGCGAGGACCACTTCGCCCTTCCGGGTCACGCGGAGGTGGCGCGATGAGTGCTCACGACGAGCCGAAGGAGCCGACCGAGCCGCTGCGCAGGGCCGAGCCGACCGAGCCCATTCCCCAGCCGCCGGACGCCAATGATGCGGGTCGCCGAACGCCTCCTGACCCCTATGGCGTGAGGGCCGGTGCCACGAAGGCCTTCAAGGTGCTCGGCCGCGGCACCGTCGGCGGTGCCCGCGTCGCCGGTCGAGGGAGTCGCGCCGGGACCCAGAAGGCTCGCGCCTACGTCCAGTCCGCGGGCGCCGGCGAGAGCGGTCTGGCTCGCCTCGTCGAGCTGCACTTCGTCAACATCTGCGGCGACGCGGCCCTCACCGTCAGTCTGGCCGGCACGATCTTTGCCATCCCCACCGATGAGGCCCGAGCACAGGTGGCGCAGTTCCTCCTGCTGACCATGGCACCGTTCGCCCTGCTCGCACCCTTCCTCGGGCCGCTGCTCGATCGCTTCAGCCACGGTCGCCGCTGGGCCATCGGCACGACCCTGGCTCTGCGGGCCTTCCTCTGCTGGGTGCTCGCCGGTGCGGTGGCGACCGGCTCGGTGTGGCTCTTCCCCGCGGCGCTGGGGTGCCTGGTGGCGTCCAAGGCCTACGGCGTCACGCGATCGGCCGCGATCCCACGCCTGCTGCCACCGGGTTTCACGCTCGTCAGCGCCAACTCCCGCATGGCTCTGGCCGGTGTCGCCGCCATGGCGGTCGGTGGCGGGCTCGCCGGAGCGGTGTCCCGCATCGGCCCGGACTGGTCGCTGCGGCTGGCGTTCGCCATCTATGTCGTGGGGACGGTTCTCGCGATCCGTCTGCCGGGTCGCGTGGACTCCTCGGTCGGCGAGTTCGACATCGAGGACACCGTCAACCCCGCTCCTACCTCCGACTTCGTGCCCCGGACGGACACCCGCGAGCGGCCTTCGGCGCAGAGCGCGCGTCCGTCCGGGGCACGAAGTCGCAATGGGATCGGGGCACGACTGCGGGCGCTGCCGGTGGCGGTGCGGGCCACCCTCGTGAGCGCCATGGGTGCCCGCCTGCTGACCGGGTTCCTCACCCTCTTCATGGCCTTCCTCATGCGCGAGCACCCCATCCCGGGCTACAGCGGCACGCTGGTCCTGGCACTGGTGGTCGGGGCAGCCGGTGCCGGCAATGCCCTCGGCACGGTCGTCGGCAATGCGGCCAGGAAGTTGCGACCCGACCGACTCGTCGCCACTGCGCTCGTCGTCATTGTCGCGACGTCACTCGCCACGGCGCTCGCCTATTCGCTCGTGACCTTGCTGATCCTCGGCCTGTCGGCGGGACTGTGCGCCCAGGTCATCAAG
The DNA here is from genome assembly GCF_042666395.1 of Knoellia pratensis. Lineage (NCBI taxonomy): Bacteria > Bacillati > Actinomycetota > Actinomycetes > Micrococcales > Intrasporangiaceae > Knoellia > Knoellia pratensis. The sequence goes on from NZ_JBHTDJ010000001.1 coordinate 523,802, forward strand.
CTCAGCACCGACGCGATCATCCAGCGCGACGTCGCGGAGAACGTCCGCACCCAGATGTTCGGCTGGTCCGAGACGGTGCTGCAGATCGCCTGGGTGCTCGGAGGTGGGCTCGGCATCGCGTTGCCCCTCATCCCGCAGCTCGGGTTCGGCGCCATCAGCGGCCTGCTCGTCCTGGTGCTACTCGCCTCGATCCAGATCCGCCGCACCGGAACTCACGCCGCTTGAGAATGATTCAGAGAACTCGGAGCATCCTGGTGTTGCCCAGGGTGTTGGGCTTGACCCGCTCGAGGTCGAGGAACTCTGCAACACCTTCGTCATAGGAGCGCAGGAGCTCGGCATAGACCTCGGGCTCGACGGCCTGCCCCTCGATCGGAGCGAACCCGTGCCGCTCGAAGAACGCGGTCTCGAAGGTCAGGCAGAACAGCCGCTCCACACCGAGTTCCCTTGCTCGCGACACGAGCCGCGTGAGGATCTGCGTTCCGACCCCGAGTCCCAGCGCCGACGACGACACCGCGAGGGTGCGGATCTCGGCGAGGTCCTCCCAGAGGACGTGCACCGCGCCGCAGCCGATGACCTCACCGTCACGCTCGGCAACGACGAAGTCGCCGATGGCCTCGTAGTACGCCACCGACTCCTTCTGCAGGAGGACGCGCTGCTCGGCGAGCGGTGCGACGAGGGCGCGCATCGGGCGCACGTCCGCGGTGCGTGCAGAGCGGATGAGTATGCCGTCGGACTCGGCCGGGCGCTCAGGTGCGGGGGACATGCGACCCAGTATTCCGGCATACGCAAGAACCGGCCGCCCGTGCACGAGGCACGGACGGCCGGTCCTTGGTGAGCGTCCCGACTGACGCTCTGGTCCGTGAGTCAGCGGGTCTGGTAGACCGGCTGACTCTGCGGGTTGAGCTCGTTCATCTTCACGCCGGCCGCCTTCTTGAGGCTGGGGTCGGTGATCTTGAGGACGTCGAAGCCCTTGCCCAGGTCGGACGAGTAGACGTGGCCGTTGTAGTAGTACGACGACCAGGTGCCACCGCCGCCACCACCGACGCCACCGTTGGGTCCGCGCTCGAAGTAGCCGATCTCACGGGGGTTCTCGGAGTCGGTGAAGTCCCAGAAGGACGTGCCACCCATGTACCAGGACTGGACCATGACGTCGCGTCCGTTGACAGGGATGAGGGAACCGTTGTGGGCGACGCAGTTCTCGCTGTCGAACTGGTGGCGCGGGATCTTGTAGTACGACTTGAAGGTCAGCTGGTTGTCGGCCGACAGGTCGTAGATACCGTTGGCGCCACGGGTCGAACCGACCGTCGCGTTGCAGGTGGCCCGGCCACCGCCACCGAGCTCATCGGTGAAGATGACCTTCGTGCCCTTGTTGTTGAAGGTTGCCGAGTGCCAGAACGCGAAGTTCGTCGTGTCCTGGACGGTCTCGATGACCTTGGGGGCTTCGGGGTTCGCGATGTCGAAGATGACACCGTCACCCATGCAGGCGCCGGCCGCGATCTTCTTGGACGGGTATGCCGTGATGTCGTGGCAGCCGGTCGTCGCGGAGTACCTGTCACCCGAGGGCTGGGTGCCACCGGGGTTGCCGCCGTCCGGGAACATGTTGGGGGCCGCGATCACGGCGGCGGCCGTCGGGTTGGCCTTGGGGACCTTGACGATGCTGATGGCGTCGTGCGGCGGCTGGCAGTCAGGGAAGGTCGCGTTCGGGGAGTAGCTCGAGACGTAGATGTAGTCGTAGTTCGCGCTGGGAACGAGCGTGTTGGTGTGCGAGCCGCAGTTGGTCTCGACGGCCTTGAGGTAGCGGGGGTTCGTCGGGTCGGACACGTCGAAGATCTTGATGCCCTCCCACGATTCCTTGATCGTCGCCGACTGCGCGACCGATGCGCAGGAGTCGTCATTGCGCGACGAGTCGGTCGACAGGTAGAGCAGGTTGCCCGAGATGGAGATGTCGTTCTGCGACCCGGGGCAGCTCACTGTCGCGAGCTTGGTGGGCGAGGCGGGGGTGGAGACGTCGTAGATGACGAAGCCGTTGTAGTTGCCGACGAACGCCTTGTTGCCCGAGAAGGCGATGTCGGAGCCGGTGGCGCCCGCGAGGGGTCCGGCGTGGGGAGTGTTGAACAGGTGCTGCACGTTGGCGCTGCGGCCGATCTGGTCGGCGGCCAGTTGAGTGCCGGACAGACCGACACCGTCTCCGGGCGCGGCTGCGGCCACCACGGCACCTGTGCCTGTCGCGGTGAGGGTGGCGATGGCGGCCACCCCGATGGAGCGCAGGATTCTCATGTTTCCTCCTCCGGTGGGCGCAACCCCCGCGAGTGCGCCCAAGTGATGTGCGGGTGCCGTTCAGCCTCGCGCATAAGTTCCGACAGTGGGGTAAAGGTTTGGTAAGAAGTAACTACTCGCGAGTTCTGTCCGGTCTTGTCCGGTTCGCCCGGTTCGCCCGGCTCCGGTGGGTGGAGGCGCCACAACGCGAACCGGCCGCCCGCGCATGGGACGCGGACGGCCGGCAGGACAGGGTGACGCTCAGGGGGTCGCGTAGACCGGCTGGCTCTGCGGGTTGAGCTCACCCATCTGCACGAGCGCGGCTCCCTGCAGGTCGGGGTCGGTGATCTTCAGGACGTCGAAGCCCTTGCCGAGGTCGGAGGAGTAGACGTGGCCGTTGTAGTAGTACGACGACCAGGTGCCACCGCCGCCCCCACCGACGCCGCCGTCGGGTCCGCGCTCGAAGTAGCCGATCTCTCGGGGTGCCGCACTGTTGGTGAAGTCCCAGAACGACGTTCCGCCCATGTACCAGGACTGGACCATGACGTCACGACCGGCGACCGGGATGATCGACCCGTTGTGGGCGACACAGTTCTCGGACTTGCCCTGATGACGTGCGATCTTGAAGTACGACTTGAAGGTCAGCTGCTTGGTGGCGGACACGTCGTAGATCGCGTCGGCACCCCGCTTGTTGTAGTTCTTCGCGTCGCACGTGGCCGCCCCGCCGCCGCCGAGCTCGTCGGTGAAGACGACCTTGGTGGCGTCCTGGTTGAAGGTCGCCGAATGCCAGAACGCGAAGTTGCGATCGGAGACCCGGGACAGAACCGTTGGCGCGACCGGGTTGGAGATGTCCATGATGATCCCGTCACCCATGCAGGCCCCGGCCGCGATCCCCTTGGCGGGGAAGGCCGTGATGTCGTGGCAGCCGCTGGTGCCGCCGGCGAGCAGCTTGCTGTTCTGGGTGCCACCGTCCGGGAAGAGATTAGGCGTCGCAACGACTTTGGCCGCAGTGGGGTTGGCCTTGGGAACCTCGACGATCGAGATGAGGTCGTGCGGCGGGAGACAGTCCGGAGTCTGGGTGCTGGGGCTGTAGGACGACACGTAGATGTAGTCGTTCGCGCCGCCGGGCACGAGGGTGTTGGTGTGCGAGCCGCACTTGGTCTCGACTGCCGCGAGGTACGTCGGGTTGGTCGGGACGGACACGTCGAAGATCTTGATGCCCTCCCACGCCGCCTTGATCGTGGCCGACTGTGAGACCGAGGAGCAGCTCGAGTCGTTGCGCGAGGAGTCGGTCGACAGATAGAGCAGGTTGCCCGAGATCGACACGTCGTTCTGGGAACCGGGGCAGCTCACCGTGGCCAGCTTGGTGGGCGATGCGGGGTTCGAGATGTCGTAGATGACGAACCCGTTGTAGTTGCCGACGAACGCCTTGTTGCCCGAGAACGCGATGTCGGTGCCGGTCCCTGAGGCCAACGGCCCGGCGTGCGGAGTGTTGAAGAGGTGCTCCACATTGGCGCTGCGGCCGATCTGGTCAGGCGCGAGCTGGGTCCCCCACAGCCCGATGCCGTCGGCCGCCGAGGCCACGGTCGCGCCGGTGAGCGCGGTCAGGGCCGCGACGGCCGCCACCCCCAGAGAACGCACGATTCTCATGATTCCTCCTACCCTGGGGCCCGGCCTTCGTTGAGGGCTGCGCCCGGTGACGACTGCAATTGGCCCCAGCCTCCCGCAGAATCTGCGCGAACGGCGTAAATATTCGGTAAGAACTGTCTACCCGCCAGTTCGGCCAGTTCGGCCAGTTCGGCCAGTTCGGCCCGTTCGGGCGAGCGGACGTGGAGGCTGGCCAACTACAGTGCGCCCCATGGTTTCTCGTGTTCATCAACCGCGCAGCGCAGTCCTCGCCCTCCTCGTCGCGACCACCCTGATCGGGCTCACCGGCTGCACGGGCGATGGGGAGCCCCTGCCGTCCTCCACGGCCGTGACTCCCAGCGGGCCGGTGCTCCAGCCGGGCCTGCCGGGCGAACCCAATGCCACCCTCACGGGCACTGCCGCGGCCCCTGTCCCCACCACCACGGTGCGACCGGGCGACGTCACCTTCTATCAGGACATGATCGTCCACCACGCCCAGGCCATCGTCATGGTCGAGACGGCAACGCCACGCCTCGCCGACACCCAGGTCAAGGCGCTCGCCTCCCGGATCGCCGACGAGCAGCAGCCCGAGATCCTGACCATGAAGACCTGGCTCGAGGAACGCAAGCAGACCGTCCCCCCGCAGGCGACGAACCCGCGCCTCGGCGACCATGACCACGCCGGCATGCCGGGCATGGCCACGGCCGCTCAGCTCGCCGCCCTGGGCAAGACGTCCGGAGTGGAAGCCGACCGGCTGTTCCTCACCCTCATGACCGCTCACCACCAGGGCGCGCTCGCGATGGTCGGTGAGCACGCCAAGGGTGCCTCGGACGAGAAGGTCGGCGAGATGGCCGCCGACATCAACGTGACGCAGACCAAGCAGATCCAACAGATGCAGACCATGCTCGCCCGCCTCTCCTGAGCTTGAAACTTCGTGCCCCGCACGGACACGTTCCGTTGGCTGAACGCCCCACATCGTGTCCGTGCGGGGCACGAAGTCGCCTGGGGGACAACGCAAAGGCGGGGTATGCCGGGAACTCTCGTTCCGGCATACCCCGCCTTTGTTGTCTGGCTGGGTGAGGCTGTTGGCTACTCGCCGGCCGCAGCGGCCGGCTCACTGCCGACGGCGCCGCCCGTGGCAGCAGCGACGATCGGGACCTCGACGATCTCGGCCTTGCGGGCACCCGCGAAGGTGAACGTGTCGTCCTTGCCCTCACCGGTCGCATCGACCGCGACGATCTCGCCGGCCTTGAGCTCACCGAACAGGATCTTCTCGGACAGCACGTCCTCGATCTCGCGCTGGATGGTGCGACGCAACGGTCGCGCACCGAGCACGGGGTCGTAGCCGCGCTTGGCAAGCAGCGTCTTGGCCATGGGCGTGAGCTCCATGCCCATGTCCTTGTCCTTGAGGCGCTTGTCGAGCTTGGCGATCTCGAGGTCGACGATCTGGATGATCTCGTCCTGCGACAGCTGCGGGAAGACGATCGTGTCGTCGACGCGGTTGAGGAACTCGGGGCGGAAGTGCTGCTTGAGCTCGTCCACCACCTTGGCCTTCATCCGGTCGTAGCTGCTCTGGGTCTCGGGACCGGCCGAGAAGCCGAGCGAGCCCTTCGAGATGTCACGCGTACCGAGGTTGGTCGTCATGATGATGACGGTGTTCTTGAAGTCGACGACGCGACCCTGGGAGTCGGTGAGGCGACCGTCCTCGAGGACCTGCAACAGGGAGTTGAAGATCTCGGGGTGGGCCTTCTCGACCTCGTCGAACAGGACGACCGAGAACGGCTTGCGCCGGACCTTCTCGGTGAGCTGCCCACCCTCTTCGTAGCCGACGTAGCCGGGGGGCGAGCCGAAAAGCCTTGAGACAGTGTGCTTTTCGGAGTACTCCGACATGTCGAGCTGGATGAGGCTGTCCTCGTCACCGAAGAGGAAGGCCGCGAGCGTCTTGGCGAGCTCGGTCTTGCCCACACCGGTCGGACCGGCGAAGATGAACGAGCCACCGGGGCGACGCGGGTCCTTCAGACCAGCGCGCGTGCGACGGATCGCCTGCGACAGAGCCTTGATGGCGTCGTCCATGCCGACGACGCGCTTGTGCAGCTCGTCCTCCATGTGGAGCAGTCGGCTCGACTCCTCCTCGGTCAGCTTGAACACAGGGATCCCGGTCGAGGCCGCCAGGACCTCGGCGATGAGCTCCTCGTCGACCTCGGCGACGACGTCGAGGTCACCCGACTTCCACTCGGTCTCCCGCTGCGACTTCTCGTTGCGCAGGTTCTTCTCGTCGTCGCGCAGACGCGCCGCCTTCTCGAAGTCCTGCCCGTCGATCGCCGACTCCTTCTCGCGCACGACGGCCTGGATCTTCTCGTCGAACTCGCGCAGGTCCGGCGGTGCGGTCATGCGGCGGATGCGCAGTCGGGCGCCGGCCTCGTCGATGAGGTCGATGGCCTTGTCGGGCAGGAAGCGGTCGTTGATGTAGCGGTCGGCCATGTTGGCGGCCGCGACGAGCGCGGCGTCGGTGATCGAGACGCGGTGGTGCGCCTCGTAGCGGTCGCGCAGACCCTTGAGGATCTCGATGGTGTGAGCCAACGTCGGCTCGGCCACCTGGATCGGCTGGAAGCGGCGCTCGAGCGCGGCGTCCTTCTCGATGTGCTTGCGGTACTCGTCCAGGGTCGTCGCACCGACGACCTGGAGCTCACCGCGGGCCAGCATCGGCTTGAGGATGGACGCAGCGTCGATGGCGCCTTCAGCCGCACCGGCACCGACGAGGGTGTGGATCTCGTCGATGAACAGCACGATGTCGCCGCGGGTGCGGATCTCCTTGAGGACCTTCTTGAGGCGCTCCTCGAAGTCACCGCGGTAGCGGCTGCCAGCGACGAGCGCGCCGAGGTCAAGCGTGTAGAGCTGCTTGTCCTTGAGCGTCTCGGGAACCTCACCGCGCACGATGTCCTGGGCAAGACCCTCGACGACGGCCGTCTTGCCGACGCCGGGCTCACCGATGAGCACCGGGTTGTTCTTGGTGCGGCGGGACAGCACCTGCATGACCCGCTCGATCTCCTTCTCACGCCCGATGACCGGGTCGAGCTTGCCCTCGCGAGCAGCCACGGTGAGGTTGCGACCGAACTGGTCGAGCACGAGCGAACCGGCGGGGGTGCCCTCGGCGGGGCCGCCCTGACCGACGCCGGCCGTCGTGCCCTCCTTGCCACCCTGGTAGCCCGAGATGAGCTGGATGACCTGCTGGCGGACGCGACCGAGGTCGGCGCCGAGCTTGACGAGGACCTGGGCGGCAACTCCCTCACCCTCGCGGATCAGGCCAAGCAGGATGTGCTCGGTGCCGATGTAGTTGTGGCCGAGCTGAAGGGCCTCGCGCAGCGAGAGCTCGAGGACCTTCTTGGCGCGGGGCGTGAACGGGATGTGACCGGTCGGGGCCTGCTGGCCCTGGCCGATGATCTCCTGCACCTGCTCGCGCACGGCATCGAGAGAGATCCCCAGGCTCTCGAGGGCCTTGCTGGCAACACCTTCACCCTCGTGGATGAGGCCGAGCAGGATGTGCTCGGTGCCGATGTAGTTGTGGTTGAGGAGGCGCGCCTCTTCCTGGGCGAGGACGACCACCCGGCGGGCGCGGTCTGTGAACCGTTCGAACATGGTGCTGGCTCCTGACTATTCGAGTCACCTCGATGCTATCCCCGCTCCCTGTATGCCGTGGTGGCCTGTTCACATGGACCGTCACGAAATGAGGAGGGGCGAGGTGTGTCAAGGCGTCCAACGCGGCATACGCGCGCGGTGTTCCGCAGGATGAGCGCAGCCGACTCATGTTCGCTCTGGGCGGACTTCCGGGCGCCGCTTCGGCGGCCGTCAGGAGGGAGATCCGCCGGTATGCCGTGGTGCTCAGCTGCCGGCGCCGGTCCGCCCGGTCCGGAGGATCCTCAGGGTCTCCTTGCTGTCCTTGGCCGCCATCACGGTGACCACATCACCCTTGGCCAGGGTCGACACCTTGTTCTTGAGGCGATCGCGGCTGTCGGCGCCGATCGTGTAGGTGGCGGTGAACCCGTCCGTGCTCTTGACGGTGAGCCTGTCCGCCGTCACGTTCGTGACTTCTCCTGTCTGGAAGATGATCGTCCTCGTGGCCGTGCCATTGCCGGGGACCACGGCCTCACCGTGCAGCGAGCCGCCCACCCCCGGGAGCCCCAGGTTGGGGAGGTCGCCCGCGCCCGGAGGGGCCTGGCGTGGTGCCTGGTCCCGCGGGAGCTCCTGGGGTCCGCGCTGTCCGGGTCCCATCTGGTCAGGCATGGGCATCTGACGGGAGTCCCCGGCCCATGGCCCACGGTGGTCGGCACCAAGGTGGCGCGCGAAGGCGCCGACCACGAGGCCCACTGTCAGCAGGGCGACCAGGCCCAGGCTCGCACCCGCAACGATGACGGCGAGCTTGCCGCCGGTGGTCGACATGGCCTCGCCCCAGATGGACCGTCGCGCCGCCGGTGGAACCGGGGCTGCCCACTGCTGCGTTGGCGTGACTGGCGGGGTCTTCGGGCTCTCTGGGGTGCCCGGTTCGTCAGGGGTGTCGCTCATGGAGGGGTCCTTCCGCTCAAGGTCAGGATGGACCTGCAACCTGTGACCACGCCGAAAGGCCCCTCCGAAGGAGATGCGCGAGACCTCGGTGCTCAATCTTCAGGGCTGCGCGGTCGAGGGGACGCACGCGAGTAGCCTTGCCGCCAACGATGACCCAGGTGCGTGCAAGGTCATGTGCCCGCGACAACAGTTTGGTGGACCACTCTGATGGAGGCGTTCGACACATGGTGAGTGAGCAAGGCTCTGCTCCCACCGGTGCCACCCGGCGCGAACGCCAGCGACTCCAGGTCCTCGAGGAGATCAAGGAAGCCGCCCTCGGTGAACTGCGCGAGCGCGGGACTGCGGGTGTCACCATGCGGGCGGTGGCTCGGGCCATCCACATCACTCCCTCCGGGCTCTACCGCTACGTCGATGGCCATGAAGCCCTGTTGGACCTGTTGGCCATGGACTCCCTGAGCGATGTGGCCGACCGGATCGTCGCCGCTCAGGCCCTCGCCGATGACGGCACGCATGCCACCCAGTGGTTCGCCGGGTGCCTCGCGATGCGCTACTGGTCCCTCGAGCACCCCGCGGAGTACGGCCTGATCTTCGACACCCAACCCGCGCGCGACCAACCCCGAGTCGCCGTCGGGAACGACAACCCGGCGTTTGCGGCCTTCAGTCGCGTCTGTGCAGGCGCGCTCGCGGACGGCGAGATCCGCCCCGATCGCACGATGCTCGGGTCCTTGGGCCGATCGGGGCAGGACAACCCTGCGGAGGTGGCCGACCTGCTGGCCGCCACCGGACTGGCCTGTCTCATCGGGCGACTCTCGATCGAGATCAGTGGACGGATCACGACCCCCCTGACGAGAGAGGACCGCTATCCACTCTTCGTGCAGGCCGTGATGCGGATGTTGGGCTTCCCGGAGGTCTCGCCCGGCCTGGCCCCGGGCGCTCCCACTCCTTGACGGCACATTCGCTCCGAGCATCTTCTCCAAAGGGCAACGCACCGGGTTCTCCTTGGGTAGCGTCGATGTCGAGATGTGGGACAGAAACGAGCGCAGCGCCACGCCCGACGTGGGCAGAGCTGGCGACGCAGGGCCGCAGGTCCGTCTGGTGCACACAGTCCTCAACACGCTTGACACCCTTCTTGATGCACCGATCGAGGAGCGCCTGGCCGTCGTGGCCGTCAACGCCGCCACGTGTTTGAGCGCCGCCGCCTGGCGCGTCAGCCGCGTCGACGGTGAGACCGTCCGCTCGCAACGCCCCGAGATCATTCGTTCCCCAGAGGTGAGCGACGGGCCAGCACTTCCGGAGGCCTGGGGTGCCGACTACCCTCTTTCCGCACGGCCAGCCCTCGCGGAGGCCGCAGAGGGGTCGGCATTCAGCGTGACACTGGCCACGGACGATCCGGTCGAGGAGCGTGCGCTGGCCGGCACCGGATTCGCGAGCGCGGTCGTGGCTGGCGGCTACGACCCGGATGCCCACGGATGGCTTCTTGAGCTCTTTGGCGACGAGCACACGCACGAACCCCACGCTTTCGCGGCCGTTCTCCTGGCTCTCGTGCAGGCCGCGCTCGGTTTCCCGAGGGCTGCAGCGCCGTCACGCGCGACTGGTTGAGACGCCTGTCCGGTGTGACGAGGGCTGCCCCAGACCCACCATTGCGTGTCGCTGAGCCATCAATTTGACTCTGCTGTACTCGTGTGGGAACACTGTTCTCTTATGAGACACCTCATCACGGATGAGGGTCGCGAAGCGGTTCCGGGGATTGACATCGTGCGACAGGGGAGTCGCTCGGACGATGGGCATGTCGTCGTCGCATTCGTGCCAGCACACAACGAGGCAGATCAAATCCAGAGCACCATCGCCTCCCTCCAGTCCCAGACCAGACCGCCAGAGCTCATCGTTGTTGCTGCCGACAACTGCACCGACGAGACCGTCACCATTGCCCAGGAGCAGGGCGTTGTCGTCTTCCAGACCGTCGACAATGCAGCGCGCAAGGCGGGGGCACTCAACCAGGCCTGGCAGCGCTACGCCGTCGGGTCCACCCACATCCTCACGATGGACGCCGACACCGCACTGACGCCCAGCGCCATCGAGAACATGCTGCACGCCTTCGCGTTCCGCACTCGTCGTGCGCGCCGCGGCCGCCCGCTCGGTGCTGCCTGCGCGCGCTACTGGGCCAAGGACGGCACCGGTCTGGCCTGGCGGCTGCAGCGGCTCGAGTACGCCCGCTACGACGACTCCCGCGAGATGCGCGGCTGGGTCGTTCAGGTCGCGTCAGGCGCCGCGACGCTCTATCGGTCCGACGCCCTCGATGACGTCGTGCGCGCCAGCGATCGCGACGTCCCGTGGGATGCCGCGAGCCTCATCGAGGACTACGGACTCACGCTCGACCTCAAGACCTCCGGGTATGCCGTGAGCGCGGCACCGGGTGCCCAGGTCCTCACGGACACACCGGCCACCTTCGGTGCCCTCTGGCAGCAGCGTCTTCGATGGGGCAGGGGCGGCATCGACGAGTGCCGCAAACGAGGCTGGATCCCGGCAACGCGACGGGACATCGCGGCATACGCCCTCTTTGGTTTTTCGTCGTTCATGCGGCTGCTCTGGGTCTTCTATGTCATCGCGCTGTTCCAGCTCGGCATGGGACTCACCTATTCGCTCATCGGAATGATCCCGCTCCTGCTCATGTGGGTCGACCGGGTCACTTCTGCCTGGCGGGTGCCCGGACGCACCTGGCAGGACATCACCCTCAGCGCGACCATGCTGGTCGAGGACGTCTACGGACTGTTCCTCGAGGCCTGCACGGCGACCGCGCTGGTCCACAGCATTCGACGCACATCACAGGCCTGGTAGGGGAAACAGCATGTATTTCAACAGTTCCGGCAGTCACACGATGCAGGCGGCGACGCTGACGTCGGGGACGCTCGCCATGAGCGCCTTCGCGTTCGCGCACACTGCACTGCTCGTCTTCGCGCTGGTCTTCGCCGGCTTCGTGGTCTTCCGTCTGGTCCGTCGCTCGCAGGTCGTCGGCACTCGACGGCTCGCGGCCCGAGGATCGCTCGGCCGAGTTCTGGAGGACGCCCGATGACCGGCAAGCGCGTGCTCGGTGCGCTGGCCGCGGGAAGTGCCATCGTGGTGGCGTTCGGCCTCGGTGGCGGATTCTCGGCGGCGTCGTCGTGGGCCCGTGGACAGCACAAGCCGGCTGCGGCCGTGGCGAGCCAGGCCCAGCCCCGCCCCCAAGCGACCCCGGCCGCCACGGTGGCACCGGGATCGATGGGCCTCATCGCGCTCACCTTCGACGACGGCCCGTCCGAGATCACCCCCCAGCTCCTCGACATGCTCAAGCAGAAGAAGGTCAAGGCGACGTTCTTCCTCCAGGGCGACCACGTCGTGGCGCACCCCGACCTGGTGCGCCGGATCCACGACGAGGGTCACGTGATCGGCAACCACAGCTGGTCGCACCGGCCCTTCGACGGCCTGAGCGACGCCGAGGCCCTCAGCGAGATCACCCGCACCAACGAGGCGATCCGCAAGATCACCGGCGTCACCCCCGAGCTCTTCCGCTACCCCAAGGGGGTCGAGAGCGAGTCGGGCAACAGGGCCATTCGCTCGCTCGGCATGTGGGGCGGCGTGTTGTGGCACTGGGAGACCGACGCCGGTGACTACACGTGCCCCGGGGCCGACGGGGTGGAGCGCTACCTCAACGACAACGCCACCGACCAGGCGCTCCTCCTCCTCCACGACGGCAACGAGGTCGCGACCTGCTCGCAGAACCAGCCGAAGTACCTGCCGAGGGCGATCGACTCCCTCCGGGCACGCGGCTTCGAGTTCGGTGTCGTCGCAAGTGCTGGTGGGCCGAGCTGGGTCAACCAATACTCGTGGGTGCGAGTCATTCCCGCTGACTCGACGACACCGACCCGCCGCTGACCTTGGCCAGTCCCTGACGTCCGCAGCTCTGGCGAGAAGAGCGACCAGAGGTGCGGACGCAGGGGCTCAGGCGTCGTTTGCCGCCTCGTCGCCCAGCTTGATGACGAGCTGCGTGCCGAACGGCGCCGACTGCACGAGTCGCATCCGGGCCAGTGCCGGATGGTCGTCGAGCAGCTTGGCCCCGTTGGCGAGGGAGCGCAGCGCGGCCGTCTCGGCGCGGGCCGACTCGAGCTGCGCGGCACCCCGCGCCCGCGCCGTCGCGAGTTCGAGCGTCGCGGCCCGAACCTCGGTCGGCAGGATGACGTCCTTGACGACGACCTCAAGGACCGAGATCCCCAGCGGTCGCGCTGTCGCGTCGACTGCTGCCGTGAGGGTCGCGGCGTCCAGACCGGCACCACGCTGGCTCACCGAATCCAGGGTGAGGCCAGCGACGGCATCGCGCAGGGCGACCTGGGTCGCGAGGTAGACCAGTCCGAGCGGATCGGCCGCGCGCTCGAGCCACGCGATCGGATCCGCGACGGTCCACCGCACAGCCGCCGAGACGCGCACCTGCACGCCGTCGACGGTGAGGATCTCCTGCGGGGAGACCGAGAGCAGCTGCTCGCGCAGGTCCACCTCGCGGTAGGTCGCCCGGCGGGCCCGACGGTGACGGCCCGACTCGAGCACCCGAACAGGGGTGCCGTCGACGAACTCGACCGCGGCGGTGTGGGCCGGGACGGTGACATGGATGAACAGCATGGGCAGCCTCCTTCAGGGTGCGCCGGTGGAGTGACACTGGGCGGTCGGACGTGATGGCCGGTGATGGTGCCGGTCGGCGGAGCGTCGCGCGGGGCGTCGGGCGTCGTCCTGACCGCCCGGGCCGCAGAGCACGGCGTTCCGTGAACCCGACCGGCACCACCTGTTGCATGACGGGAGTTGAACCCGAGCCTTGACAGGGCATACCAGTGGATCCATCGACGAGAGGCAATGTGCAGGACCGGTTGGCGGCACGCCGCTCCGACTGCTTCCTCTCGCTTGTCCGTGGACCAGTGTGACGACGTGGGTATGCCGTCCGCCACCGAATTACCCTGCCCTCACGTCCCGCTCGCGGTCACGGTTCGACGCGAGAGTCAGCCGCGGCGTTGGCAGTTGCCGCACCAGAAGAGGTTGCGACCGGCCACGATCCGCGTCCTGATCTTCGAGCCGCACACGTGGCACGCCTCGCCCTGCCGCTTGTAGACGTAGGAGTCGCGAGTCGTCATCCGCACATCCGCACCGGCCTCGAGCGCTTGTGCCACCGCGTCGACCTGCTCGTGGATCGTGACGATCTTGCTCGTCGCGACACCGATGGGGAGGAGGGCGACGAGGTCCTCCCAGATGGCGCGCCAGGTCTTGCGTTGCAACTTGTTTCCGGGTCGAAAAGGGTTGACCCGCAAGCGAAACAGCACTTCGGAGCGATAGACGTTGCCCACACCGGCGAGGACCGCCTGGTCCATCAGGAGCTCGGCGATCGGTTTGCTCGACCGTTGGATCCGCTTCCACGCCAAGTCGGGATCGGAGCGAACATCATTGGGGCGCAATGGATCTGGTCCGAGGCGCGCCAGAATCTCGTCCACCTTCTCCGGAGTCACGACGTCACACACCATGGGCCCGCGAAGATCAGCGACATGGTCGGAGGTCGCGAAGCGGCACCGCACCTGACCGACAACCGGCAGCTCACCGGCATACGACGTCGTGTCGATCGTGAAGGTGCCGATGAGACCAAGGTGCACCCACAGGATCCGTTCGCCGGCGAACTCGACGAACAGGTGCTTCCCCCACGAGGACGCCTCGAGCACCTCGTGTCCGGAGATCAACGCGGCGCCCCCACCGAATTTGCCCTGCGGGCTCGTCACCGTCGGGGACGTGCCGCGGAAGGCGATGTCGAGGTCGCGGGCGAGCGCGTAGAGAGTGTGGCCTTCGGGCATTGCCCCATCATCGGTCACCCCTAGACTGCGCCGCATGGCAGCCACCGAGACCAGACTGCTGCTGCTCGGCACCGTGATGCTCTTCGAGCCGGTGAACGGGTACCAGCTGAGGCGCGAGCTCGTCTCGTGGCAGGTCGAGGACTGGGCGCACGTCAACCCTGGGTCGATCTATTCGGGGCTGACGACGCTGACCAAGCAGGGCAACCTCGAGCGTCACGACCTCGTCGATGGCACGCGCGACGTCGCGGTCTACACGAGCACCACGGAGGGGCGGCTCGAGTTCGCCCGGCTGTGGCGTTCGGCCGTCGAGACCGTCGATGTCCTGTCCCCGCTGCCGTTCCACACGGCGATGGCCCTCATGCCACTCGTCGGCCGCGAGTCGGTCCGCGACGCGTTGCAGGCCAGGCTCGCGGCGACGGATGCCAAGGCGCGCGACCAGCTGAGTCAGCAGCCCCCCGCCGAGGCCGTGCCCCCGCACGTCCGGGCGCTCGCGGACCTGTGGATGGGTTTGGGGCAGACCGAACGCGAATGGCTCGTCACTCTCATCGGTCGGGTGGACCGCGGCGAGCTGGAGCTGCAGGGCGAGGAGTCGTCCTGGATGCCGCCGTCGGACGACCCGGGCTGGCAGATGGCGAACGACCGCGAACGCTACCTGCGGCTCATCGGCGGCCGCTGACCCACGCGTTGGGTATGCCGTCCGCCCCGTTCCGAAAACCGGTGGCCGCTGTCGGTGCTCGGTCATAGCGTGATCGGGTCGCTCGGATCCGCGGGTTGCCACGGGTTTTCGATTGACAGGAGGTTGTTCAATGTTGAACACTGCTGATGTTCAAGTTTGAACACTCGCGTCGAAGTCCTGAGGAGAACGCCATGATCCATGCACGAGGGCTCGTGCAGACCTTCCACACGAGGGAAGGAAAGAAGAAGACCGAGGTGCGCGCCGTCGACGGTGTCGACCTTGACGTCGCCGAGGGTGAGGTCGTCGGCTTCCTCGGCCCCAACGGTGCCGGCAAGACCACGACCCTGCGCATGCTGACGACCCTGCTCCGCCCGACCGAGGGCACGGCGAGGGTGGCCGGCCATGACGTCGTCAGGGAGTCCGAGCAGGTGCGGCGCAGCATCGGCTACGTGTCCCAGGCCGGGGGCGCGTTCAGTGGCGCCCGCGCCGGTGATGAGGTCGTCGACCACGGAATGCTCTATGGCATGAAGGGCGCAGCGGCCAAGGCCCGTGGCCAGGAGCTCTTCGGCCAGCTGGACCTTGAGGGCCTCTGGACGCGCATGCCCAAGAACATGTCGGGTGGCCAGCGTCGCCGCCTCGACATCGTCATGGGGCTCATCCATGACCCGACGCTCGTCTTCCTCGACGAGCCGACGACCGGGCTCGACCCGCAGGCGCGCGCCAACCTCTGGGAGCACATCGCCAACCTGCGCAAGAAGAATGGCGCAACCGTCTTCCTGACGACGCACTACCTCGACGAGGCCGACCACCTGAGCGACCGGATCGTCATCATCGACAACGGCAGGATCGTCGCGTCGGACACTGCCGACAACCTCAAGGCGCAGGTCTCCGGTGACCTCGTCGACCTCGAGCTGGCCGACGCGGCCGACCTCCAGAGTGCGGCGACACGGCTGGGCTCGATCGCCGGACCTGCCCGCGACGGTGGCGAGTCGGTCGAGGTCGAGGGAAACCACGTGCGCGCCCGCGTCACCCGGGCCGGTCGTGCCGTCCCGGGGCTGCTGGCCGACCTGTCGGCTGCTGGCATCTCGCTCGAGTCGATCGAGGTCCACCGGCCCACGCTCGACGACGTGTTCCTCACCCTCACCGGGCGCTCGCTGCGTGACGCCCAGGACACCAACCCGGACAAGACCCCGGACAAGACCCCGGACAAGACCCCCGACAAGACCGAGACGAAGGCCGCGGCCGAGTCCGCGCTCGTCGGACAGGAGAAGTGATGACCTTCCTTCGTGAGTGCTTCATCGTCTTCCGCCGTCAGCTGCGGATGAACCTGCGCAACCCGGCCTGGGTCATCATCGGCCTGCTCCAGCCGATCATGTACCTGTTCCTCTTCGGCCCACTCCTCAAGCCACTCGTCAAGCAGCTGGGGGTCGCGAACGAGTACACCTTCTTCGTGCCCGGCATGCTCGTCCAGCTCGGCATCTTCGGTGCATTCTTCGCCGGCTTCGGCCTCATCGGTGAGTGGCGCGAGGGCGTCATCGAGGCCGAGCGGGTCACCCCGGCCAGCCGCACCGCGCTGCTCGTCGGCCGCCTCATCCGCGACATGATCCAGCTGCTCGTGCAGGCCGTCATCCTCGTCGGACTCGGCTACGCCCTCGGCATGGCCGGCTCGGCCAAGGGCATCATCTTCGGGGTGGTGCTCACCCTGCTCGTGGGTGGCGCCTGTGCCGCGGCCTCCAACGCCCTGGCCCTCACCGTGAAGTCAGAGGACGTCATGGCCCCGATCATGAACATGCTGATGATGCCGGTGCTGCTCCTGTCGGGCATTCTGCTCCCGATGACCCTCGGACCGAAGTGGCTGCAGAACGTGTCCGACTGGATGCCGTTCAAGTGGGTCACCGACGGTGTCCGCACGGCCTTCTCCGGTGAGTTCGCGCGTGACCCGATGCTCTACGGGACGCTCTGGGCGGCGGCCCTCTTCGTCGCCGCGCTGTGGTGGGGAACGTCGACCTTCCGCAAGGAGAACGCCTGACCACCCAGCCACGCTGGAACGCACGAACGCCGGGTATGCCGTGACACGGCATACCCGGCGTTCTTTGCGTTTCGCTCCAACGCGCGACCTACTGCACGGGAAGGGGCGCGATCACCCCACCTACGGTGCAGTAGGTCGCGTGGAAGTCGTGGTCAGGAGGCCTTCTTGGTGGCCTTCTTCGCCGCGGTCTTCTTTGCTGCGGCCTTCTTGGCGGGCTTGGCCTCAGTCTTGGCCGACGACTTCGACGGGGCCTCGCCGCGGGAGGCCTTGGCCTTCTCCACGGACTTGGCCAGGGCGGCCAACAGGTCGACGACCTCGCCGGACTCCTCGGCCTCGGCGGCCGGAGCCTGGATCTCGCCACCCTCGACCTTGGCCTTGACGAGCGACTGCAGCGCGATGGCGTAGTCGTCCTCGTAGTCGTCGGCCTCGAAGTCACCGGCGAGCTGCTCGATGAGGAGCTTGGCCATGGCCATCTCCTTGTCGGTCGCGTCATCGGCCTGCTCGACACTCGCGAAGTCGGGCTTGCGGATCTCGTCGGGCCACAACATCGTCTGCATGACGATGACGCCCTCGCGCACCCGGAGCACCGCCATCGTCATCCGGGTGCGGATCGACACCGTGACGACGGCCATGCGGCCCTCGGACTCGAGCGCCTCGCGCAGCAGGATGTAGGGCTTGGTCGCCGTCTTGTCGGGTTCGAGGTAGTAGCTCTTGTCGAGCAGCATCGGGTCGATCTGGTCCGAGGGCACGAACTTCTCGACGTTGATCTCCTTGGAGGACTTGCTCGGCAGGTCCTTGAAGTCCTCATCGGTGAGGACGACCATGTCGCCGTCCTCGGTCTCGTAGCCCTTGGCGATGTCGTCGAACGCGACCTCTTCGCCGTCGATGGAGCAGGTCCGCTTGTACTTGATCCGGCCGCCGTCCTCGCGGTGCACCTGCCGGAACTGCACGTCATGGTTCTCGGTCGCCGAATAGAGCCGCACGGGGACGTTGACCAGCCCGAACGACACCGCACCCTTCCAGATCGCACGCATGAATCCATCGTATGCCGCTCGCTGCCCACGTGGTCAGGGTCGGCTGACCTCCTTCACGAAGCGAGGGGGCCCGGCTGGCGCCGGACCCCCTCGTCCTTCTCAGGACCGAAATCCCTACTTGGGCTTGCCGTTGACCACCGTCACCGACGTGGTGAAGGTGTCAGACGCAACGTGCGCGTCGCCGGCGTAGGTGAGCAGGATCGACTTGGTTCCAATCGAACTGAACGGTCCGAGGACGATCGTGGCCGTCCCGTTGGCGTTCAGGATGGCGTTCCTCGACGCGCCATCGACCAGGACGTTGACCGTGCCGGTCGGCGTCACGTTCGTGGCCGCCACCGTGATGGTGAGGGTCGTCGTGTCCTTGTTCTTCTGCAGGGTGGTCTTGCTGGCTGTTGCCGTGACCGTCGAGACCGCCTTGACGACCGTGACACTGACCGTCGTGCTCGACCCCTCGTGCGACACGTCACCCGAGTAGGCGACGGTCAACACGTGGGTGCCGGGCTCGAGGGACTTCGCCGCCAGGGCGACGTTCGCCGTCCCACCCGACAGAGCAGCCGAGCCGATCACGTTCGCGCCGAGCGAGACCGTCACCGTTCCGGTGGCGTCCGACGGAGTCACGTTGGCCACGACCGAACCGGCTGCACCGTAGGTGATCTGGGCGGCGGTCGCGCTCACGCTCGAGCCTGCCTGAATCACCGTGATGGGCACCGAGGTCTGCGTGCCGGTCTGCACGCCGACGATCTGGAGTCGTTGGACGCCAGGGCTCGCGGACGCCGGGAGGACCACGTCGACCGAGGCGGTTCCGTACTCGTCGAAGACAGCCGTGCCGATGGTGTTGTTGACCGGGAACGTCCCGAGAGGCGTCCCGTTCAGCGACACCGCGACCTGCGTGTCCTTGAGATCCGGCGCGGTGGAGAACGCCAGCGACGACAGGTTGAACAGCACGTGGTCACCCGGGGCGTACGTGCTCGCGGTCCCGGTCATCGTCACACCGACCGAGCGCTGGGTGTAGTCCGGCTGCAGCGGCGGGTCGTCGTCACCGGCAAACTCCGCCATGTAGTCGACCATGGCCTGCAGGTCGGTCACGCCCGTGTCCTGCTTGTTGGTGCCCTGGGCGAAGGCGTTGAAGTTGTCGCCGCCCGCAGCGAGGAAGGAGTTCGCGGTCACGGCGTACGTCGTGGTCGGAACGATTGCCTGCCCGTTGAGCCACATCTCCTTGATCCGGGAGCCTTGGGCGGCGCCCGATTCGTAGGTGTAGGTGAAGCCCTTGGAGAGGCCGAGCCGCAGGAACGGCCTGGACGCGCTGGCCGGCTGCCACTGCTGCTCGAGCACCGCCTTGATCTGCGCGCCGGTGAGGTCCACGTTCACCAACGTGTTGGCGAACGGCTGCACATCAGCGGCCTGTCGGTAGGTCACCACCCGCGGGTAGCCGGTGCCGCTGCCGACCATGTCCTGCCGGAGCCCACCGGGGTTCATGAACCCGATCTGCGAGCCGCCCACGGTCTCGGGGGTCGCCCAGCGCTGGACCTCGGCGACCAGGTTGCCCAGGGTGGACTCCTGACCGCGGTTCTCGGTTGTTCCGTTGGCCAGCTTGCCCCGGTTGAACGGAGCTGCGATCTCACCCAGCGGCACCGCACCGAGCGGACCAGCTGTGGCGATGGCGTCGTCGACGATCGCCTTGGTGGCCGCGTCGACGGGGTACATGGCTGCACCGGTTGAGCTCTCGAGGGAGAGCAGCGACTGCGTCTTGGCCCGGACCTGACCCGTGCCGTTGTCCACGGTGAACACCAGCTTGTTGAGGTTCATGCCGTACTGGCCCGCAGAGACGACGGGACGCTCGGTGACCGGTCGGCCAGCCCAGCCGGCAACCGGGAACGAGCAGTCGTAGGCGAGGTGCGTGTGACCGGAGACGATCGCATCCACCTTGTCGTTGACTCCCGTGATGATCGAACCGAAGTCCGAGGCCGGGTCGTCGTCCATGGTCGCGCAGGTGGTGGTCGGTGCGCCCTCGTGGACGAGGAGCACGATCACGTCGACGCCGGCCGCCTTGAGGGCGTCGGCCTCCGCGTTGGTTGCCGCGACGACGTCGCTGACCTCCACACCCTCCATGCCGGCCGGGGAGACCAACTCTTCGAGGTGCTCGGTGACCGCGCCGATGAAGCCGACCTGGACTCCGTTCATCTCCTTGACCCAGCTGGGCTCGAGGAGCTCACTCGCCGGAGCACCGCCCCTGTGGACGTTGGCGCCGAGGTACTTCCACTCGGCACCGCCGAAGGGGTTGGTCGAGGCGTTGTAGGGCGCCATGACCCGCTTGAGCAGGTCGTCGTAGCCCTGGTCGAACTCGTGGTTGCCCACGGCCGAGACCTCGAGGCCTGCTTCGTTGAGGGCGTCGATGGTCGGCTTGTCCTTCTGGATGAAGGACTCGAACGTCGATGCGCCGATGAGGTCACCCGCGGCGGCGAACACCGTGTTGGCGTTCTCGCCACGCAGTTGCTTGACCGCACCCGCGAGGACGGCGGCACCGGCCTCGTTCGGGAACGGTGCAGAGGCGTTGTTGAGCAGGCGACCGTGGAAGTCGTTGGTGCCCAGGATCTGGATGTCCACCGGACCCGTGGTCGGCGCGACGTTGATCCCGATGACCTCGGGGTTGTGGTCGGAGGACCGGTACTGGTTGGGGGCGTACAGGTCGGTGACGTTGGTGTTGAACCGGCTGTACTCGTAGTAGACGGACTCGTAGGAGTTGATGTTCCAGATGTCGACCGCGTTCACGTCCGCCTCGGCGGCCGCGTTGACGAGCACGTGGTCGAGCGAGCCGATCTGGCCGTCGAAGTTGTAGCTCTCCTCCGCGGGGTTGCTCGTCGACTCCAGGTTGTTGTAGCCCGCTGCCTTGAGGACCTGGATCGGGTCCTCCTCGGTGTAGGCGTTGAAGTCGCCGGCGAGGAACATCCGGCTGATGCCACGCGTCGTTTTGAAGTCATTGGCGAAGGCCACCAGCGCGTGGGCCTGGAGGACCCGCCTGTCGTTGGCGTTGCCCTGACCGTTGGGGTCCGGGGTGCCGGAGCCCTTGGACTTGAAGTGGTTGACGATCACGCCGAACGCGTTGGCGTCCGGGGATCCGACCATCTTGAACGCCTGGGCGACGGGCTCGCGAGCGTCCGCGAAGGCCTCGGTGCCTGATGACTGGTCGGCGAGCACGACCGACTCTCCGACGAGAGCGACCTTGGCCGGCTTGTAGATGAAGCCGTTGCGGATGACGTCCTGCTCGGCGAGCGGCGGCAGGCTGCTGGCTGCGGGCGAGGGCACGAAGGCCCAGGTGCCCGCACCTGCATCGGCGTTGAGCGCGTTGACGAGCTGACCGACGGCGAAGTCACGATCCTTGCCGAACTGCACCGAGTTCTCGAGCTCCTCCAGGGAGACGATGTCGGCGCCGACCGTGTTGATGGCCGCCACGATCTTGTCCCGCTGACGGGTCAGGTTGGCCTCGTTGGCCGCTCCGCGAGGACCATTGGGGTTGCACTGGTTGTTCGTCGTCCTGGCGCCGGCCCGGTCGGTGAAGAAGGTGCACGTGCCGAGCCCGGACGAGACGAACTCCTCGCCGGTCGTCGGGAAGAAGTTCAGCACGTTGAACGTCGCCAGCTTGAGGTCGCCACCGACGTTCTCGGGCGCCGCCGGGCGGGTCTGCTCGATCGCCAGGGCGCCGGTGGGTGCGCCGACGACCTGGGCCTGCGGCAGGATCCGCCAGGCGTTGAAGCCGAACGTGAAGACCACGGGCTTGGTGAACGTGATGCCCGCACCCACCCGCATCGTGTGGGTCGGCGTCAGCCACGGGAACGGCAGGTTGTTGTTCTGGGTGGTCGAGTAGGTCAGGCTGGAGGCGTCGTCGAGGATGATCCGGTGCGCGTCGTTGTAGCTCTTGCGCGCGGCGATCTCAGCGGTCGCCTGGGCGTCGATGACCTCGGTCGGTGACACCAGCGGCACGGCGCTGTTCGCGGCCACGCCCATCTCGCCGCGGTTGGCGGAGGAGTTGGTGCCGTCGCTGTAGTACGGACCCCCGTCGTAGACGTCGGTCAGGGTCCACGGCGCGGTCGGCTGGAAGAGCTCGCTCTCCACGACCTCGCGAGCGGTGTTGAGCGCCGCCCCGGTGAGGCAGTCGGTGCCGGGCAGCGCGCACTCGGTGCCGGGCACCGCCGTCTTCGGGGTCACCGTGCCGAGGGAGGCAACGTTGGCCACCGACGAGGCGATGATCTGGGTGGCGCCGGAGAACTCGGCGGCCTGGCCCGAGACCTCGACCGAGTCACCGACGGCCGGGTAGGCGGCGAAGCCGCTGGTCCCGCCGTAGACGAAGATCGCGTCCGAGGCGTCCGGGGTGTCCGCGCCGGGGGTCTGCAGGTAGAAGCCGTTGAGGCCGCCGGTCGGGTAGCTCGCAGTCACGACACCCGAGGTCTTCACGTTCTGGCCGGAGAAGGGGCTGACGTCGCCGGTCCCCTGGATCTCGGCGATCGGGCGGGAGGCCGCGGCCGCGGTGATCGTGTAGGTGAAGGTGACATCGTCGGTGGCCGGAGTCGCAGCCGAGTCGGTCACGGTGGCAGTCACGGCGTAGGTATTGGCCGTGGTCGGCGTGCCGGAGACGGCGCCGTTCGCAGCGACAGTGACACCCGGGGGCAGCCCGGTGGCCGACCAGGAGTACGGCGCGGTGCCGCCCGTTGCGGCCAGCGTGAAGCCGGCGACGGGCGAACCCACCTGCCCGGACTTGTTGCCCGGTGCGGTCGCCTCAAGGGCCACAGGGGCGACGGGGCCGGCGTTCTCCGGCGACGGGGTCGCGGTGCCGAACTCGGTCGAGTTGTTGTCCGCGTCGGCTGCGGTGCGGTTGACCGAAAGGGCGGTCGTGCCCCCGACAGTCGCAGCCGCCGTCTCAAAACTGGTGGAGCCGGTCACGCCGACCATGTCGATGATCCCGGCGACACCCGCCTGGTTGCCGGTGGTCGTGATCGCTGTCGAGCTGCTCAGCAGGTAGACCTGCCCGCCCGCCGCGGCCATGGCGAGGTTCCCGGGAGCCGCATCGGGCGTCGGGAGGGCTGCGCCGTTGGCTCCGGTCGCGCTCATCCGGATCAGGTACTTGCCGTTCGCCGGGATGGAGCCGCTCAGCGCGAACGGCGTCCCACCCGAGCCACCCGTACCCGCGCGGTAGTGGATGTACTTGCCAGTGAGGCTCACCGGGTTGGCCGTGGGGTTGGAGAGCTCGACGAAGTCGGCGTTGTACACCGCTCCGGCGTTGCCACCCGCGCCGTACACCTCGGAGATGACGACGTTGGGGCTGACGGCGTTCGCCGCCGGCATGGGGGCGAGTGGAGCAATGAACAGGCCGAGCAGGGCCGCAGCGATGCCGGTACGACGGCCACGACCTCCTCTCGAAACCAGCGCAGAGGGACGAAGCACAGGGGTTACCTTTCGACAGGGCGCGGGAAACACGGGGTCACTGTGTTCCACAGCGATTCAGGGGTCACCCTAGAGGTCTTGTCCCCCCCGCGGATGAGCCGGAAAATCAAAGTAGACGCAAACATCTGCGGAACGTAAGGGCGAGAGTTGCCAAGAGCGGCGGGTGGCCCTCCGCGGAAGAATCGGCGTTTCTCGTCGCCGAGGATCTTCACGCCTGCGCCCCACGCATTTACGGCATACCTGCAGGTCAGGCGGCGAGGTGCTCCTCGATCTTGCGGGCACCAACGGTCTCGTAGCCGACGACGGTGATCCACGGCACGAACATGAGCACGACGAGGGACACACCGAGACTCGCACCGACCTCGGGCAGGAGGACGCTCACCACGAGGACGACGAGGGTGGCCGCAAGAAGGAACCAGTGGAACGCATCGCGACCGGGCAAAAGGTAGTGGAACAGGGCATAGACCAGCACGAGGAAAACCCCCAGGGGCACGGCGATCATCAACATCACCCCGGTCTCGCTGACCTTGGCCTTGCCCTCGATGAAGTAGGCGGCGACGTGCAGGCCAGCCCCGACGGCGGCGATCGCGGCATAGAGGAGGACGTGGCTGTAGCCCCAGCCGAACGACTTCTCCGGCTTGCGCTCGATGATCTCGGCGAACGGGTTGCTGAAGTAGGTCCACCACATGCCCACCGCCAGCGACACCCCCGCGATGCCGATGAGCGCCGCCTCGACCGTCCAGCCCTGCGCCGCGACGACGGCCTCGATGGCTGTCGTCGTGCCGAGGATGACCTCGCCGAGGCTGATGATCGCGAGCAGGCTGTAGCGCTCGGCGATGTGGTGCGGGTGCCAAGGTGTCCCGTTGCGGCGCTCCGCGGCATACACCGACCAGAACTCGAACGCGAAGACGACCACTCCGAGCGGCACCGCCACCGCGGTCGGCAGGTGGCCGAAGGCCACGACGACCCAGAGCACCTGAGCGCTCGTGATGCAGAGGGCATACCGGCGCAGGGTGCTCGAATGTGCAGGATCCTCGTGGGCGGCGCGCAGCCACAGGGACACCTGCGAGACGCGCAGGATGACGTAGCCGACGACCATGATCTGGTTGTCCAGGTGTCCATG
The DNA here is from genome assembly GCF_042666395.1 of Knoellia pratensis. Taxonomy (NCBI): domain Bacteria; kingdom Bacillati; phylum Actinomycetota; class Actinomycetes; order Micrococcales; family Intrasporangiaceae; genus Knoellia; species Knoellia pratensis. Next base: position 548,397 of record NZ_JBHTDJ010000001.1, read on the forward strand.
GTGAGCGGCCTCGAACATCTGGGGGAGCCCCAGCCCGAAGACGAGGACACCGATCATCTGCACCAATGTCGCGAGCCGCATCGCCCAGTCATCGGTGTCATAGGCAGACGCGAACCACGAGAAGTTGATCCACGCCCACACCATGGCTGCCATCGCGAAGGTGAACGCGATGACCCCCGTGACGGCGTGCCCCTCGGTCAGGGCATGGGCCAACTGGCTGCCCGCGATCGAGAACGCCACGACGAACGTGAGGTCATAGAGCAGCTCGAGCGGTGTGGCGGCCCGATGCGACTCGTTTCGGTCGCGGCCGGTCATCGGGATGAGTCCGTGAGTGCGAGTCAAGGGCGTCGTCACGTCCACAGAGTAGGTCAGGATGGGCGCATGCAGCCCATGCTCGCCGCCGTCGCCGATGGCATCCCGCGCGGCCCCGAATGGGTGCACGAGGTGAAGTGGGACGGCATGCGCGTCCTCGCCGACGTGCGCGACGGTCGACTCGTGCTGTCGAGCCGCACCGGCCGCGACGTCTCGGTGAGCTTCCCCGAGCTGGTGGGCCTCGCCGACACCTATGACGACCTCCTCCTGGATGGCGAGGTCGTGGCGCTCGACGGCGGGCTGCCGTCGTTCTCGGCGCTCGCGGAACGCATGCACGTCACCTCGGCGCGCAAGGCAGCCCAGCTCGCGGCGACGCGGCCGGTGACGTTCATGGCGTTCGACCTGTTGCGGCTCTTCGGTTCTGACCTGTCGAAGCAACCGTGGTCGGCCCGTCGCGAACTGTTGGAACGCCTCGAGCTGAGCAGCTCCGCCTGGCAGGTGCCGCCCACCTATGACGATGGCGAAGAGCTGTTCGAGGCCACTCGCGACCAGGGGCTTGAGGGCGTCGTGAGCAAACGACGAAGCTCCTTGTATGCCGCTGGCCGCCGGTCCCCGGACTGGCGCAAGTCCCCGCACCGCGCCACCCTCTCGGTCGTCATCGGGGGTTGGCGTCCCGAGGTGGGCACGACGAACCGGTTGGGTGCCGTCCTCGTCGGGACGCCCGACGGCAAAGGCGGTTGGGAGTATGCCGGCCGGGTCGGTGCCGGACTTGCCGGCACGGCGGGTGCCCGGGTCGGAAGACTGCTGGATCCGTTGCAGCGCAACGCATCTCCGTTCTCCAATGACGTGCCGCGAGAGGACGCGGTCGGTGCCACGTGGGTCGAGCCGACGGTCGTCGTGGAGGTGCAGTCGCTGGGACGCGGGTCGACCGGCAAACTGCGGCAACCGGCATACCTTGGTGTTCGCACTGACCTCACTCCTGCCGATCTGCATGAGGTGAGCGATGCCTGAGAAATACGTCCCCGAGATCACGCGGGTCGAGGTCGAGGGCCGCACGCTCAAGCTGTCGAGCCTGGGCAAGATCATGTTCCCGGCAACCGAGACGACCAAGGGCGAGGTGCTCAACTACTTCGCCACGGTTGGGCCAATCCTGTTGCAGCACATTGCTGCTCGTCCGGTAACGAGGGTGCGCTGGCCACACGGCGTCTCGGACCAGAGCTTCTTCGAGAAGAACCTGCCGAGCGGTGCGCCGAACTGGCTGCCACGCGTCAAGGTCGACGACGTCACCTATCCGTTGGTCGAGGACCTGGCTCAGCTCACCTACCTGATCAACCTCAACTCACTCGAGGTCCACGTCCCGCAGTGGACCGTCACCGACGAGGGCGAACGCGAGAACCCCAACCGGCTCGTCATCGACCTCGACCCCGGCAGCCCGGCAGGTCTCAAGGAGTGCGCCCAGGTCGCGCTGCTGCTCCGGGAGCGACTGGAGGCGCTCGGGCTCGAGCTCTATCCGGTGACGTCCGGCAGCAAGGGGATGCAGCTCTATGCCTCACTCGGCGGAGACCTCACGAGCGATCAAGTGCGCGACCTCGCCCAGCAGCTCGCGCAGGAGATGACGAAGAAGCATCCCGAACTCGTGCTGTGGAAGATGACCAAGTCCCTGCGGCCCGGCAAGATCTTCCTCGACTGGAGCCAGAACGTCGCGGCCAAGACGACGATCAGCCCCTACTCACTTCGCGGGAAGGAACTGCCCTGCGTCGCGGCCCCGAGAACCTGGGACGAGGTCGAGCAGGGCGCCGCCGGCAAGCGGTTCGAGCAGGTCATGTTCGACGACATGCTCGAGCGCCTGGAGACCCACGGCGACCTCATCGAGGACCTCCTCTAGCGTCCGATCGGTTCATCGTGCTCGCACACGCGCCTCACAGCCAGTGCATGGGAGCGGCCAGCAGGGTTCAGGTCATGGAGACGAACCAGCCCCGCATCCCCGCCCGCGCCCTCCGCATCGTCGGAGCCCTCACCTCGGCCGCCGCCGTGGCGGTCATCGGCACCGGAGCCATGACCCCGGCCGTCGCGCAGGCCGCCGGCGTCGCCACGGGACACCGCATCCCCGCACCGGCAGGGACGCCGCTCGCCAACCCGGCCGCCATCACCACGACCTCGCCGACCGGTGAGGTCGTGACCTATCGGATCCGGGGCGGTCAGCTCGAACGCGCCTGATCGGACCCGGGCACTGCGGCGCTGCGGGCGGAGTAGCCGATGAGGGCTCCGACCATGGCCGGTCCGAGAACGAGGAGCCAGAGGAGGACCGCCGACGACGCATCGAGGTCGAGACGCTCAGCCCCGTAGCGCGCCACCAGAGCCGCCACGACGATCGCGACCGCCAGAACAGAGACGATCACCCAGCGCACCAGGACTTCGCCGAGCCCGACGCGGACAGCGCGCGAACCACGCCGGTCCATCCCGTCGAACAGGGCCCACGTGAAACCACCGAGGGCGAGCACGGCAAAGACAGCGAGGCCGGCGCCGATGTTGGCGTCGCCCTGCGTCCCACCGATGGTCAGCAACAGATAGGCGGCCGTGGCCGCGAGCCCGATCCCGAGCGCTCTCACGATGACTGACATGACTCCACGGTCCCGCTTTCGGGGCTGGACGGCCATGAGTGGAACTACTCAGCCCTGCGGCGAGAGCCGTGGGCAGCCGGCGCACTCGTGGCAGCCGGGCAGGGCGTAGATGAAGCAGCACGACTGCCGCTCGACCGCCGCGCCCAAGCCCTGACCCACGGCGCCGCGCGCCTCCCGCACCGCCATCTCCCACAGGTCCTCGACCATCCCCAGTCGCTGACGACTCGACACCTTCACGCCGCCGTCGTAGCGGTCGGCGATCTCCAGACCGACATCGCGGTATGCCGCCCGCGCGGCGCCGATGCGTTCCTCCAGATCCGCGGTTGCCCGGTTCACCCGCAAGAAGCCGAGGCGCTGCGGATAAAGCCCCGGCGCGAGGTCGCACGAGATGCCCGAGTCATCGAGTGTGCCGAGATCCACGAGCCATGGGCCGGTCACTGCTGCGAATGCGGACACCTGCGCAGGAATGCTCAGGAGGTGTTGAAGGACAAAAGCCGAAGCGACCTGGGGAGGTGAGGGATCGGCATACAGGCGGGTGTTCAACTGCGTGAGTTTTGCGCGCCACTCGCCCGCGAATGCAAAAGCGCTGGTCAGGGGCCTACTGAGGTGTTCTCCGCCGACAAAGGCGAGATATCCGTGGTGTCGTGACATGAGTGAGGCGACGGCACCCGGATCGGGGGCCGTCGCCTCGGTGAGATCTCTCGAGCTCAGCTGTTGGCCTTGTCGTAGGCCTCTTGGATCGTCGCCGGAATGCGGCCACGTTCGCTCACGTCGTGGCCATTCTTGCGAGCCCACTCGCGCACGGCGGAGACGTCCTTGCGACGTGCACCCGCGCTGCGGCCCGTGGCCTTGCGGCCTCCCGAGCGACGTGCGTGGCCGACCCACGGGGCAAACGCGTCACGCAGCTTGCTGGCGTTGGCGTCATTGAGGTCGATCTCGTACGTGACGCCGTCGAGCGCGAACGTCACGGTCTCGTCAGCGTCGCTGTTGTCGAGGTCGTCGACGAGCAACACCTGCACACGCTGTGCCATCTGGATTCCCTTCACATGTCGAATATGACGTGGGAAGGATAACAGTGCTAATTGTCCTCAGCAGCCTTGTGTTCTTCTTTTTCCCACTGGCTCTGTGCGAGGCGTTCGCGACGGTCGCCCTCGAGGATGCTCTTCATCAGGAAATAGAACAAAATGGCCACGATGATCGTAGGCAGGATGGCCGCAAGATATGGCCAGATTGCGTCCCACATGATCATGCCTCCGGCTTGAGGTGGGGAAAGAGAATGGTCTCGCGAATGTTGACGTCCGTGAAGAGCATCACGAGTCGGTCGACGCCGAAGCCGATGCCACCCATGGGCGGTGCACCATATTCGAGAGCGCGCAGGAAGTCCTCGTCGAGCTGCATCGCCTCGGGGTCACCGCCGGCGGCCCTGAGGGACTGGTCCTCCAGGACCTTGCGCTGGACCACCGGGTCGATGAGTTCGGAGAATCCGGTTCCGCGCTCGACCCCGCCGATGATGAGGTCCCACGCCTCGATGAGCCCGGGCTCACTGCGGTGCGGACGGGCCAGCGGCTGGGCTATGGCGGGGTAGTCACACAGGAAGGTCGGCTGGAGCAGGCCCGGCTCGACGAGCTCGCCGAGCAGCTCGAGGAAGACCTTGTCCTTGTCCCAGGCCCGGTCGATCGTGACGTCGTGCTTGGCGGCGTGCGCTCGCAGAGTGTCGAGGTCGGTGTCGATGGTGACCGTCTCGCCGACGGCCTCGCTCACGGCGTCGTAGACCGGCAGCCAGCGCCATGCACCGTCCAGGTCGATCGTGCCCTTGTCGGTCTCGATCTGACGCGCGCCGATGGCGTCGGCAGCCGCGAGGTAGACGTCCTTGAGGAGCTGGGCGATCGTCGTCTGGTCGCCCCACGCCTGGTAGGCCTCGAGCATCGTGAACTCGGGCGAGTGGGTCGCGTCGACACCCTCGTTGCGGAAGATGCGCCCCATTTCGTAGACGCGGTCCACGCCACCGACGACGGCCTTCTTGAGGTTGAGCTCGAGGGCAATGCGGAGCGTCATCTCCTGGTCGAACGCGTTGAGGTGCGTCCTGAACGGTCGTGCCGCAGCGCCACCGTGGATGAGCTGGAGGATCGGGGTCTCGACCTCCAGGTAGCCCTGGCGCTCCAGCTCGTGGCGCATGGCGCTGTAGATCCGGGCCTTGGTGCGGACCATGTCGCGCGCCTCCTGGCGCACGATGAGGTCGGCGTAGCGCTGGCGCACGCGGCTCTCCTCGGAGAGTTCCTTGTGCAGCACGGGCATCGGGCGCAGGGCCTTGGACGCCATGGTCCAGGTCGTCGCCATGACGGAGAGCTCGCCGCGGCGGCTGCTGATGACGCGACCGGTGACGGACACGTGGTCGCCGAGGTCGACATCGGACTTCCAGGCAGCGAGGGCGTCCTCGCCCACCTCCGCGAGGCTGAGCATGATCTGGAGGCGGATGCCCTCGCCCTCCTGGAGGGTGGCGAACGCGAGCTTGCCGGTGTTGCGGATGAAGACGACGCGGCCGGCGACCGAGACGACGTCGTCGGTCTCCTGCCCGGTTTCGAGGTGGCCCCATTGCGAACGTACCTCGGCCAGGCTGTGGGTCCGGTCGACCGACACGGGGTATGCCGGTGTGCCGGCTTCCAGCAGACGCTCGCGCTTCTCGCGGCGGATGCGCTGCTGCTCGGACAGGTCGACGTCGGGCGCGCTGGTGCCGGTGGGGGTCTCGCTCACACGGTCAAGGGTACGAGGGTCGCCTGAGTGCTCCGGACGTGCGTCAGCGGGCAGATCGTCGAGCCGTCACGGTGGGTGGGACGGCGAGGCTCTGCCCGACGACGCAGTAGCGCTCGGTGGACCTCGCGAGTCGGGTGAGCTCCTCATCCGTGGCGTCGGTGTCGAGGGTGGCGTTGATGGTGATGCCGGTGACCCCGACGGGCACCTCGCGGTCGATGCCGAGCGTTCCCCGGGCATCGAACTCGGCCTCGGCATCCAGTTCGGCGTGGTGGATCGTCAGGCCCATCGAGGTGGCCACGGAACGCATCGTCACCCCTGCGCAGGCGAGGACTGCTTCGAGCAGCATGTCGCCCGAGCAGGCATCGGAACCGTCACCGCCGGTCGCGCGGTGGAGTCCGGCGCGAACTCGGCCGGACCAGGCGTCGACGCTGGCAGTGACACCGGGATCGCGCCAGTCGGCCCGGGCGGAGAGGGGGACGGCGGCCTCGTCGGGATCCTCGCGGTAGAGCTCCTTGAGTGGTGCTTGCAGGGCGCGCAGGGCAGCGGCGTCGATGGGTGCGTGCATGAGCTGAGTGTCCTCCTCCCAACGTCGACTTCGTGCCCCATACGGACACGATCCATCGGCCGAAGGCCTCCGTCTGCGGTGTCCGTATGGGGCACGAAGTCGGGGGTAGTTTGCTGGGCGTGCGCGCGACCCGGTGTTCCATGCACGCTATTTGGCAATCCGCCCGCGTGCTTCGGCCGCCCGAGCCGTTCAGGCGGGCAAGGGGAGGCGGTGCAGTCGGTGGGCCAGGGCGGCGACTGTGGCGCAGAGCGCCGCGACCACGCCGAGCACCACGAGCATGGGCAACACCCCACCGTCGGGCCCCCCGATCTCGAGGAAGAGCGTCCCGACAACGGCTGAACCGAGGCCAAGGGCCATCTGCATCGTGGTGATCATGAGGCCCCCGCCCATGCCGGCCTGATGCGACGGGACCCCGGCGAGGACCGTGCTGAAGAGCGGCACGACGAGCCAGCCCTGGCCGAGTCCGACGACGGCCAATGGCACAGCCAACCCGACCGCACTGAAGTCTGGCCACGTCAGGGCCATCACGCCGGCGGTGAGGGTGAAGCCGACGGTGGCCATGATCGCTCCACGTCGCATGAGGCCCGCCGGGGCATCCGTCATGGTCCGGGCGCCGACGAGGGAGGACACGAGGAAGGCGATCGCGAACGGTAGGAGCGCGACCCCGATGCCGAGGGGTCCCATGTCGGCTGCGGCTTGGGCGGCGACGGCAAAGACGAACATGAAGCCGCCGAACCCGGTGAAGAACAGGGCGGTGATCCCCAGTCCGAGGCGCATGGTGGTGCGGGCCACGATGCTGGGTGGGACGACGGCGTGCCCACCGCGACGCTCGACCTGCTTCTCCCGTTGCGCAAAAGCCAGTGCGGTGGGGACGCTGGCTGCGAGCATCAGCCAGGTCCAGAGGGGCCAGCCGGCCGTGCGTCCCTCGGTGAGGGGAAGGACGACGAGGGTGACCGTCACACCGAGCAGGGCCACCCCGGTGCCGTCGAGACCGAGCCGCCCGTCGGCGCCGGACTCGGGGATCGCTCTGCTCGCCAGCAGGGCGAGGGCCGCAACGAGGACCTCGAACCAGAACACGAGTCGCCACCCGAGGCCGCCGAGGTCCGACGCGACGAGGAGTCCACCGGCAACGAAGGCGAGGCAGGTGGCGAGGCCCGCCATGGCACCGAACCAGGCCAGTGCCTTCGCCCGACCCTCGCCGCGAGTGCTCGCCTGGATGATCGACAGCCCCTGAGGTGCGACGAGGGCAGCCCCGAAGCCCTGGAGCACGCGCCCCACGATGAGGATCGTTGGGTTGGGCGCCAGCGCGCAGACCACCGTGGCGACCGCCATCGCGACGAGTCCCACCCTGAGCACCCGACGGCGCCCGTGGTTGTCGCCGAGCCGTCCGCCCAGGACGACCGTGCTCGCATAGGCGACGCCGAAGGCCGCGACGACGAGCTGTAGCACGGCCGGGCCGGCGCCCAGGTCCGCTCGCAGGGAGCCGAGCGCGACCGTGACGACGAAGAAGTTGAACACCGGGAGCCCGTAGGCCATGAGCACGGCGACGAGCCCGGCCGTCCCGAGAGTGGTGGGAGGTGCAGTGGTACCCAGACGTTCTGGAGTCACGCGGATCGTGGTCATGCGACCACTCTCACGCCTCGTCATCCGGGTATCCAGAGCGGCCTTGTCCCGGTACTGACACACCCTGTCTCCCTGCCTCCGATCGTCCTACGCTGGGCTCATGGCCCCCACATCACTGGACCGGCGACGCGAACTCGGTGCCTTCCTGCGCGCTCGCCGGGAGCGCCTGACCCCCGCGGACGTGGGCCTGCCCGGCGGTGGCAGGCGTCGCACTCCTGGGCTGCGGCGCGAGGAGGTCGCGCAGGTCGCTGGGGTGGGAGTCACCTGGTACACGTGGCTCGAGCAGGCTCGGGACATCAATGTCTCGGCACCCGTCCTCGATGCGATCTGCCGGGCGCTGCACCTGGATGCACGAGAGCGTTCCCACGCGTTCACTCTGGCGAGTGCCGTGGACACTTCGGATGATCAGTCGCAGTGCATGGGCCTCGCCGAGGGGTTCGACGTGGTCCTCCACCAGCTGGACCCGTTCCCTGCCGTGACGATGACCTGGCGCTACGACATCCTCGGCTACAACACGGCATACCGGTTCCTCATCGACGACCTCGACGCTGTCCCGCCGGAGGAGCGCAACCTGCTGTGGTTGTTCTTCACCCGCGAGACCTGGCACCACTTCAGCGACGATCCGCCGGCCGTGGGCGCTCATCTCATCGCCAAGTTCCGGGCGGGTCTGGCCCACCACCTCGACGACCCTCTCGGTGCCGAGCTGGTCGGCCGGTTGCGCTGCGAGTCCGAAGAGTTCTCCCGTCTGTGGGAGCAGCATGACGTCCGCGAGATCGAGTGGCCGTTCAAGAAATTCAACTCGCCGATCGGCCCGCTGCGGTTCAACCCGCACCGGCTCAGCCACCGCGAGGGGCAGGGTGGGGGATGGACGACGATCTACACCCCGCACGACGAGGCGACGGCCGCTCGCCTCCCGCTGCTCGTGGCGCTCGCTGCTGACGTCGCCTCCTGACCGCCCCTCCAACTTCGTGCCCCGTACGGACACGATCCGTCGGCCGAAGGCCTCCGCTTCGTGTCCGTACGGGGCACGAAGTTGGTCGTTCAGCGTTCGTCGACCATGAGGTCGATCGTGTAGTCCTCGGCGCGATAGCTGTGGTCGCCGTACTCCACGGCCGTGCCGGCACCGTCGAAGGCCATGCGGGTCATCGTGAGCACGGGTTGTGCACCGCGGATCCTGAGGTGCTTGCGCTCTGCTGGCGTGGGCATCCGGGCGGCGATCGACTGGTGGGCCACGACCGCATGAACACCTCGGGCCCGCAACGCGGCGTACAGGCCGGTCGCCTCGAGTTCGTCGCGCGAGACGTCTCCGTATGCCGGGGGTAGCCAGTTGCGCATCACCGCGAGCGGAGCGTCTCCCGCCAGTCGAAGGCGGACAATGGCGAGCAGGGGTGTCTCAACGGGAAGATCAAGCGCGCTCGCAGCGCTCTGGTCGGTCACTGTCTCGTGCTCGAGCAGGATCGTGCGCGGTACCCGACCCTCGCGTTGGAGGTCATCGAAGAGGCTGCTCAGTGCCACGCGTCGATGCACCTTGCGGTTGGCGACGGTCGTGCCGAGGCCGCGTCGCCGCACGAGCAGACCCTGGTCGACCATCTCCTGGATGGCCCGTCTCACGGTGGGCCGCGAGAGCGAAAGACGTTGTGCGAGAGCCACTTCGTTCTCGAACGGGTCCCCCGGTTGGAGGCGCCCGTCGTTCACCGCAGCGCACAACTGCTCGGAGAGCTGGTGATAGAGCGGGACCGGTGAGGTCCGGTCGATGCTCACGTCCACGAGCTGTGCGGTCATGTCGGGCACAGTAGCGAAACCGGGCGCAAATGACCATATGTCCTAACAAAGGTTGACACGAGTGACCTCGGGGCGGAACAGTTCTCGGCATGAGGATCGGACTGGCCGGCGTGGGCCGCATCGGCGCCTTCCACGCGAGCACTCTCGCGGGGTTGGACGCCGTCGACGAAGTCGTTGTCGCCGACCTCGATGCAGGTCTCGCCGCGAGGGTTGCTGCTGAACAGGGACTGACGGCGGCACCCGACATCGAGGCGCTCCTGACCTCAGGCGTCGACGCATTCGTCATCACCACCGCAACCACAGCGCACGCCGCGCTGCTCCGCCAAGCGCTCGGGGCCGGCATACCCACGTTCTGCGAAAAGCCCGTCGCCGCAACGCTCGACGAGACGATCTCGCTGACAGAGCTCGCCGAAAGCGGCGACACGCCCGTGCACATCGGCTTCCAGCGCCGTTTCGACCTGGGCTACCGACGGGCCAGGGCCGCGGTCGACGCCGGTGAACTCGGCACGATCCACGCCATCCGTGCCCTCACCCACGACCAGGAACCGCCGCACGCGGCCTACATCCCGACGAGTGGCGGCATCTTCCGCGACTGCTCGGTCCACGACTTCGACATCGTCCGCTTCGTCACGGGCGCAGAGGTCGACACGGTCTACGCCACGGGTGAGAACAAGGGGGCCGACTTCTTCGCGGCGGCCGGCGACGTCGACACCGGCGCCGCGATCCTCACCCTCGACGACGGCACGCTCGTCACGGCGACGTCCACGCGCTACTCCGGTGGCGGGCACGACGTGCGCATGGAGGTCATGGGTTCGGACGGCAGCATCGCGGTCGGCCTCGACGACTCGCTCGCTCTGCGTTCGGCCGAGGAGGGTGTCGCGTTCCCGGCCGGACCCGCGCACCAGTCGTTCATGCAGCGTTTCCTCGCGGCGTACCGCGCCGAGCTCACTGCCTTCTGTGACGTGGCCGCTGGCCGCATCGCCAGCCCGTGCACCATTCGCGACGCCCTCCAGGCGTTCCGGGTCGCGGAGGCGTGCGAGCTGTCCCGCGCCCAGCGCCGACTCGTGTCGATGTTCGAGATCCCCGACGCACCCCCACTCACCACCACGAAGGCCACCGCATGACGACGCCCGTCCGCCCGCCCCTGACCGAGCGCATCGCCGGCGCCCCCATCTCGTGGGGGGTGTGTGAGGTCCCCGGCTGGGGCCACCAGCTCGACGTCGACACCGTGCTGCGCCAGATGCGGGAGGTCGGCATCGTCGCCACCGAGTTCGGGCCCGACGGCTTCCTGCCCGACGCACCCGCAGACAAGGCGGCGACCCTGTCCGACGCCGGCCTGCGCGCGGTCGGCCAGTTCGTCCCCGCGGTGCTCCATGACGCCGAACACGACCCGCTGCCCGAGGTCGAGATCGCGATGGAAGGGCTCGTCGCGGCCGGTGCCTCCACCGTCGTCATCGCCGCTGCCACGGGCGTCGAGGGGTACGACGCGCGCCCCGAGCTCAGCGATGCGCAATGGGCCAGCCTTCTCGCCAACCTCGACCGCATCACCGACGCCGCCGAGGGTCACGGACTGATTGCCACCCTCCACCCTCATGTCGGCACCCTCGTGGAGTCCGGGGTGGAGGCCGAGCGGGTCCTCGGCGGATCGCGCATCGGACTCTGTCTGGACACCGGGCACCTGCTCATCGGCGGCGGCGACCCGGTCGAACTGGCTCGCCTTCGCCCGGACCGCATCGCCCACGTGCACCTCAAGGACGTGCGGCTCGACCTCGCCAAGGGCGTCCAGGAGGGTCGCCAGAGCTACACCGGCGCCGTCGCGGACGGGATGTACGTCCCCCTCGGCGCCGGCGACGTCGACATCGCCGCGATCGTCGGCTCGCTCGAAGACGCCGGGTATGCCGGGTGGTACGTCCTCGAGCAGGACACCATCCTGACGGGGTCACCTTCACAGACGGGGGTCGACCCGACCGCCGACGTGCGGGCCTCGATCGCCCACATCACCGCCATCGCGGAGCGAGTCGAGAGGCGCGGGGACACTCATGGGTGAGCGCGGGTCCCACGCTCTGCGTGGGCCGGGATTCGACCTCGTCGCCATCGGGCGCACGGGCGTCGACATCTATCCCCTGCAGCACGGCGTGGGCCTCGAAGACGTGAGCACGTTCCAGAAGTTCCTCGGTGGCAGCGCCACCAACGTCGCCGTCGCTGCGGCGCAGTACGGTCACCGGGTCAGCCTGGTGACGAAGGTCGGCCCGGACGCGTTCGGACGCTACGTGCAGCGAGAGGCCGAGCGCCTCGGGATCGACCCGGTCCACATCAGCGCGCTCGAGGGTGAGTCGGGGCGCGTGCCGCCCACCCCGGTGACGCTCTGCGAGGTGCATCCCCCGGACGACTTCCCGTTGACGTTCTATCGCTACCCCATTGCGCCCGACCTCATGGTGGAGCCGACCGACGAGATCCTCGCCGATGTCCAGGATGCGCGCATCTTCTGGGCAACCGTGACCGGACTGTCCCAGGAGCCCTCTCGCGCAACGCATTTCACGCTGTGGGAGGGTCGGGCCAAAGCGGAGCACACGATTCTCGACCTCGACTACCGGCCGATGTTCTGGTCCTCTGCTGACGAGGCGAGCGAGCAGGTCGGGCGGGCGCTCGACCACGTGACGATCGCCGTAGGCAACCGCGAGGAGTGTGAGGTCGCCGTCGGCGAGACCGACCCGCAGAGAGCTGCCGATGCCCTGCTGGATCGCGGACTGGAACTCGCGGTCGTCAAGCAGGGACCGCGGGGGGTGCTGGCTGCGACGCGTGACGAGCGAGTCGAGGTGGCGCCGTTCCCGATGGAGGTCGTCAACGGGCTCGGCGCCGGAGACGCGTTCGGTGGTGCTCTTGTCCACGGGTTGCTCGCGGGTTGGGACCTGCGTCGCACCATCGAGTTCGCCAACGTCGCCGGGGCCATCGTCGCCGGGCGACTCGAATGTTCGACCGCGATGCCGACGACCGCCGAGGTCGAATCGGCGCTGGCTGCGGCAGGGAGGCTGTGATGGAACTCGGCGAACTCACCAGGACCAGGGTCACCGATCCCGGCCGCATTGCCACCACGTGGGTCGCGCGCCGTCGTCGTCCCCTCGTGGGTGACGACGGCCGAATGCTCCTCATCGCGGCCGATCACCCCGCGCGTGGCGCCCTCGGAGTCCGCGGCGATGCGACGGCCATGGCCAGCCGGCGCGACCTGCTCGACCGGCTCGTCACGGCCCTGGCTCGGCCGGGTGTGGACGGAGTGCTCGCCACCCCCGACGTCCTCGACGACCTCGTCCTGCTGGGCGCGCTCGACGACAAGGTCGCCATCGGGTCGATGAACCGCGGCGGCCTCCAGGGCGCAATCTTTGAGCTCGACGACCGCTTCACGGCCTACACCGCTGACGAGATCGCGGCGCGGGGACTCGACGGCGGCAAGATGCTCACCCGCATCTGTCTCGGCGACCCCGGCACGGTGTCGACCCTCGAGGCCAGCGCCCACGCCGTCACCGGGCTCGCCCAGCACGGGCTCATGGCGATGGTCGAACCCTTCCTCTCGGTCGTCGAGGACGGCCGCGTCCGCAACCTCCTCGACCCGGACTCGACGATCGCGTCGATCGGCATCGCGAGCGGGCTCGGTGCGAGCAGCGCGCACACCTGGCTCAAGCTCCCCGTTGTCGACGACCTCCCTCGCGTCATGGAGGCGACGACGTTGCCAACCCTCCTGCTCGGGGGAGACCCGCAAGGAGACCCACAGGACACGTATGCCGCCTGGGCCGACGCGCTCACCCTTCCGGCCGTGGCCGGTCTCGTCGTGGGGCGGGCCCTGCTCTACCCGCCCGACGGTGACGTGGCAGCTGCCGTCGACATCGCCTCGGGGCTCGTCCATGGGAGCGCCTCGTGAGCCCCTCTGGGTACGGCGCAGACAACGCGCGATGGTTTCGACCCATGGGCACGCTCGATGACGGCGAGTTCCGGGTCGCGGTCACGCCGACCGCGACCAACCCTCCAGAGGGATGGCAGCACACGACGCTCAGAGTTGCCTGGCTGGGTGATGGCGGCTACGTCGAGCACGACACCGCCGAGGAGGAGATGGTCGTCGTGCCGCTGGCCGGCTCGGTGACGATCGACATCGACGGTGCGGAATCGATCTCCCTCGACGGACGGGCGAGCGTGTTCGACGGACCGAGCGACACGGCATACCTCCCGCGTCAGCGTCGGATCACGGTGCGCAACAGCGGAACTGGCATGGCACGGGTGGCGCTGTGCGGTGCGCGCGCGACCACCGATCGCGAACCGTGTCGGATCTCGGCGCAGGAAGCCAAGCCGGAACTGCGTGGCGCCGGGAACGCGAGTCGTGAGGTGCGCGCCTTCGGGCTGCCGCCGGTCCTCGACGCGGACGCGATCCTCGTCTGCGAAGTCATCACGCCGGCCGGCAACTGGAGCTCGTGGCCTCCGCACAAGCACGACGAGGACCACCCGGGCGTCGAGTCCGAGCTCGAGGAGATCTACTACTTCGAGACGCGCTCCACGGACCCGCGAGGGACGGATCCGGTTGGCTATCAGCGGGTCTACGGCACGGGTGACCGGCCGATCGACGTGCTCGCCGAGGTCCGCACGGGTGATGTCGTCCTGGTACCCCACGGCTGGCACGGGCCTGCGATGGCCGCACCAGACGCCGACCTCTACTACCTCAACGTCATGGCCGGGCCGGGCACCGAGCGTGCCTGGCTCATCAACGACGATCCCGCGCACGCCTGGGTCCGCGAGGGCTGGACGGACGCGGTCGTGGACCCGAGACTTCCTTTCAGCAGCGATGGAGGTGCGAGCCATGAGTGAGACAGTGCGGCTCACAGTGGCGCAGGCGACGATCCGCTTCCTCGGCCAGCAGTGGTCCGAGCGTGACGGTGAGCGCCAGCGGCTCTTCGCTGGCTGCCTCGGCATCTTCGGCCACGGCAACGTCGCGGGCATAGGTCAGGCCCTGCTGCAGGAGGAGCTGCGCGCCGCTGAGCGCGATGCCGTCGCCGACCTCCCCTATGTCCTTGCACGCAACGAGCAGGCGATGGTCCACACCGCCGTCGGCTACGCGAAGCACAAGGACCGGCTCCAGACCTGGGTCTGCACGGCCTCGGTCGGACCCGGCTCGACGAACATGCTCACCGGCGCCGCGCTCGCGACGATCAACCGGATTCCGGTGCTGCTACTGCCCTCTGGCACGTTCGCGACGCGCGTCTCGTCCCCGGTTCTCCAGGAGCTCGAGACGTCGTATGCCGGTGACCTGACTGTCAATGACGCCTTCCGTCCGCTGTCCCGCTTCTTCGACGAGGTCATGCGGCCCGAACAGCTGCCGTCCGCCCTGCTGTCGGCGATGCGCGTCCTCACCGACCCCGTGGAGACGGGTGCGGTCACGATCTCCTTGCCTCAGGACGTGCAGGCCGAGGCGTTCGACTGGCCGGTCGAGCTCTTCGACGAGCGGGTGTGGCACGTGGCCCGTCCCGTGCCCGAGGCGTCGCGGATCGCAGCTGCTGCCGACCTCATTCGCTGCGCCAAGAAGCCACTCATCATCGCTGGCGGCGGCGTGCACTACTCGGGCGCCGAAGACGCATTGGCAGCCTTCGCGTCGGCAACCGGGGTGCCCGTGGCCGAAACCCAAGCGGGCAAGGGGTCGTTGCTCCACGGCCACCCGCACCTGGTGGGTGCAATCGGATCGACCGGAACGACCGCAGCCAACGCGCTCGCCGCCGAGGCCGACGTCGTCATCGGCATTGGGACGCGCTGGGGCGACTTCACCACGGCTTCGCGAACGGCCTTCGCCCGCAACGGTGTTCGCTTCGTCAACATCAACATCGCGTCGTTCGACGCGGGCAAGCAGGCTGGGCTCTCCGTCGTGGGTGACGCTCGAGAGGCGCTCGCCGCGCTCACTGTTGCCATCGATGGCTGGTCCGTGTCGGCCGCCTATCGCAAGCGGCAGGGCACCCTGTGGCGCCGATGGGACAAGGCGGTCGATGCGGCATACGCTCCGCCTCTGTCCGTGACCGACAAGCTTGCCGACGGACTTCTGACCCAGGCTTTTGTCATCGGTGCGGTCAATGAGCTGAGCGACCCGCGGGACGTCGTGCTGTGCGCCGCCGGCTCGATGCCCGGTGACTTGCACAAGCTGTGGCGGGTGCGTGACCGCAAGGGCTATCACGTCGAATACGGCTACTCGTGCATGGGCTACGAGGTGCCCGCATCGATCGGGATCCGGCTCGCCGACCCGACCCGCGACGTCTTCGCGATGGTCGGTGATGGTGGCTACCTGATGATGCCGACCGAGCTCGTCACCGCCGTGCAGGAGCGGGTCAAGGTCATCGTCGTCCTCGTGCAGAACCACGGGTTCCACTCCATCGGATCGCTCTCCGAGGGGCTGGGCTCGCAACGCTTCGGGACGGCCTACCGGCGTCGTGGTGACGCATCGCACCGGCTCGACGGCGACGTCCTGCCAGTCGACCTCGCCGCCAACGCCCGCAGCCTGGGGGCCCACGTCATCGAGGTGCACTCACGCGAGGAGCTCACCACCGCGATCGTCGCGGCCAAGGCCTGGCGCAGTGATGGTGGACCGGTGGTCATCCACGTCGAGACCGACCCACGGGTCTTCTCGCCCGACAGTGAGAGCTGGTGGGACGTGCCGGTCGCGCAGGTCAGCGAGCTCGACTCGACCCAGGGCGCCTTCGACGCCTATGTCGAGCACAAGCAGGACCAGCGCCCGCTCGTCGGCCCCGGGGAGAAGTCATGAGCGACGTGCTGCGCGTTGGCGTCGTCGGCGTCGGGATCATGGGCGCCGACCATGCCGAGAGGGTCGTCCGGCGGACCGCTCACGCCCGCCTCGTCGCCGTTGCCGATCCCGATGAGGTGCGCGCCAAAGAGCTCGCGGGGCGCTTCGACGGGGTGCGGGCAGGCGCGGATGCGCTCGAACTCATCGCATCCGAGGACGTCGAGGCCGTGATCCTGGCTTCGCCAGGGTTCGTCCACGAGGAGCAGGTGCTCGCCTGCCTCGCGGTCGGCAAGCCGGTGCTCTGCGAGAAGCCGCTGACGATGGACTCGGACTCCTCCCTGCGGCTGGTCCAGGCCGAACGGGACCTTGGGCGGCGACTCATCCAGGTCGGGTTCATGCGCCGATTCGACCCGGAGTACACCCAGCTCAAGTCGGTGCTCTCCGGCGGGACTCTTGGCCGAACCCTCCTGCTCCACAACGTCCACCGCAATGCCTCGGTCCCCAACGCCGACTTCCGCTCCGAGATGATCGTGCGTGACAGCCTCGTCCACGAGGTCGACGTCGCCCGCTTCCTCTTCGGTGAGGAGGTTGTGGCGATCCAGGTGCTGTCGCCCGCGCCGACCTCCCACGCGTCGGCCGGCGTGATCGACCCACAGGTCGCGATTTTCACCATGGCCGGCGGTGGCCTCGTCACGAACGAGGTGTTCGTCAACAGCCAGATCGGCTACGAAGTCCGGTGCGAGGCCGTCGCAGAACGCGGCTCCGTCGTCATCGGGCGCGCATCGTCAGGTCTCTACTCCACCTCCCTCGCGGTCGACGGCCTCGGCCGCTGGGGTGGCTCCATACCGGCGGACTACCGCACGAGGTTCGCCACGGCATACGACCTCGAAGTCCAGGCGTGGGTCGACTCGGCCCTGCGGGGCGAGTCCGTCGGCCCCTCCGTCTGGGACGGGTATGCCGCGACGGCAGTTTCGAGCGCCGGCATGGCTTCGCTCGCGTCCGGTGAGCGCGTCACCGTCGATCTCGTCGACAGACATCGACCCACAAACTCTGCCTCCAGAACCCCCACGAAGGAACAGTCATGAGCGCACCCACCCGCATCACCCACCTCATCGCCGGCCAGTCCTGGGACGGCACCGCGGAGCGCACCAGCGCCGTCTACAACCCCGCCACGGGGGAGGAGACCGGTGCCCTCGATCTGGCGTCGTCCGAGCTCGTCGGTGAGGTCGTCGCGAGGGCCAAGGAGGCGTGGGCCACGGAGTGGGGCAGCTCCTCGCTGGCCAAGCGGACCCAGGTGCTCTTCCGCTTCCGCGAACTCCTCAATGAGAAGAAGGAGGACATCGCCGCCCTCATCACGGCAGAGCACGGCAAGGTCCTCTCGGATGCCCTGGGCGAAGTGACTCGCGGTCTCGAGGTCGCTGAGTTCGCCTGCGGCATACCGCATCTGCTCAAGGGTGGCTACACCGAGAACGCCTCGACCAAGGTCGACGTCTACTCGATCCGGCAGTCGCTGGGCGTCGTTGCGGTCATCTCGCCCTTCAACTTCCCCGCGATGGTGCCGCTGTGGTTCGTGCCGGTGGCAATCGCCTGCGGGAACGCCGTCGTCCTCAAGCCCAGTGAGAAGGACCCGTCGGCGGTGGTCGCCGTCGCCGAGCTCTGGCGCGAGGCCGGACTGCCGGACGGGGTGATGAACGTCGTCCACGGCGACAAGGAAGCCGTCGACGCGCTGCTCACCCACCCCGACGTGCGCGCGGTGTCCTTTGTGGGCTCGACGCCCATCGCGCGCTACGTCTACGAGACCGGCACCGCCCACGGCAAACGTGTCCAGGCGCTCGGCGGGGCAAAGAACCACATGCTCGTCCTGCCTGACGCCGACCTCGACCTGGCTGCCGACGCGGCCGTCAACGCCGGCTTCGGGTCAGCCGGTGAGCGGTGCATGGCGATCTCGGCGCTGGTGGCCGTGGAGCCGATCGCCGATGAGCTCATCGAGAAGATCAAGGACCGCGTCGGCAAGCTCGTCACCGGCGACGGCACCCGTGGCGCCGACATGGGACCGCTGGTCACCAAGCAGCACCGCGACAAGGTGGCGTCCTACCTCGACGCCGGGGTCGAGTCGGGGGCCGACCTCGTGGTGGACGGTCGCGACCTCGACATCGATGCCGACGGGGAGGGCTTCTTCCTGGCGCCCACCCTCTTCGACAAGGTCTCTCGTGACATGACGATCTACACGGACGAGATCTTCGGTCCCGTGCTCTCCGTCCTGCGGGTCCAGTCCTACGACGAGGGGCTCGAGCTCATCAACGCCAACCCCTACGGCAACGGCACGGCGATCTTCACCAACGACGGTGGGGCCGCGCGACGCTTCCAGAACGAGGTCGAGGTCGGCATGGTCGGCATCAACGTCCCCATCCCGGTGCCGATGGCCTACTACTCCTTCGGTGGCTGGAAGAACTCGCTCTTCGGCGACAGTCACGCCCACGGGATGGAGGGCGTCAACTTCTTCACCCGCGGCAAGGTGGTGACGTCGCGATGGCTGGACCCGTCGCACGGTGGCCTCAACCTGGGCTTCCCCCAGAACACCTGAGGTTCGCCCCACGCCCGGGTTCACCAGAAGCGCGAGCCCGGCCCGCCCTTGAACGGCCCGACCACTCGGCTCGTGATCCATCCGCCATAGAACCCGCCCTCCTGGGGGCGGACCACCTCGTCGTCGACGCGGCACTCGTCCATCGCCGCGGGCATGACGGCCACGTGGTCAATGATGGCCTCGAACCCGGGGGACGGGTCCGGGTAGGTCCAGGCGGCGCTCGGTGCCGTGATCGCACCACCGACGACGTCGAAATAGGCTGCGGCGCCCTTGAACTCGCACCAGCTCGAGCCGGGCGCTCGCCTCAGCGCGCCATCGGCAAAGTCGCCGAGCGGCACATAGTAGGTCGGCGGGTGACTGGTCTCCAGGACGCGGAGGGTCGCGGTGGAGCTGGCGACCATCACACCACCCAGCCGGATCTGCACCAGCTCGCCGGTGGGTTCGACCCGCGGTGGTCGGGGGTAGCTCCACACCGACTCCTGGCCGGGTGCTGCAACGTCCGGCTCGGGCCACGACGAACTCATGAAGGGTCCTCGAACGCCGCCATCATCGTGCCCTCCGGTCGCCGGGCGCCAGTGCTTCTCGGGCCATCTCAGGATAGGTGGCAGCGACCCGATCAACCGTCTCCGGTCGGCGACAGCCAAGAGTTGATGTCTTGGCGAGAACTCGCCAATCACCTCCATCCGGCGGAGTCCGGCCGTGCTGATTCGTTAGCCTTGGGGCACTCATTCGCATTACCAGGGGGACTTCGTGACACCACGTGCATGCCGCGTGCTCACCATCGGTGCCATCATCGGCGCTCTCGCACTCACCGGCTGCTCTGGCAGCGACGGCGACGGCAACGCCAAGCCCGAAACCTCCAGCTCCGACCAGGGCGCCAGCGGCGGGGTCACCAAGGACCCCGGGGCGGACGCTCGGGCCAACGGGGCGAAGGCAACCGGGATCGACCTCAAGAACCCGCCCAAGGCGATCGCGTCGATCACCGTTCCCGGGGCTCCGAAGGGTGAAGTGACCGACACCTTGGTCGAGCTCGTGAAGTTCGAAGAGCGCGGCAAGGTCCTTCTGGCGGTCTATCGCGTCACGCCGCACGGCACCAAGGAGGAGACGTCACTGCAGCGCGCCCTGACCTGGCGTCCGAACCTCATCGACCCGGTCAACCTCAAGCTCTACGAGGCTGTCGCCGAGCTCACCACCGGCTTCCTGGGGGACCTGGTGATGAATGAGCCCAACTACGTCATGGCTGGCTTCGCCGTCCCGCAGAACACGGACACCATCGACGTGGGTGTGAGCCACGACGGCGTGCGCATGGAAGGCGTCAAACTTCCGTGACGGCCAGGGCAGTGGTCGCAACCGTCGTCGGCCTCGTCGCCGCGGTGACGTTCTCCGGTCCGGTGCAGGCCGCGGATCTCGACATCAACAACTTGCCCGAGGTCTCCGACTCCAAGCTCGCCGCCAGCGTCAAGGACCTTCGGGTCACCGTGAAGGACATCCGAGTCCCGCAACCCACCGACGTCAGGACTGAGAGCACCGACGGTCCCGAGAAGGTCGTCACGCTCAACTCGGACATCCTCTTCACCTTTGACAAGGCGACCATCAAACCGGCTGCCGTCGGCAAGATCGGTGAGCTCGTCACAGGCCTCCCCCAGAAGGCCAAGGTCTCCGTCGGAGGGCACACCGACTCGCTCGGCACGGACGCCCGCAACCTCGCGCTGTCCCGGGAACGGGCCACCACGGTGGCTGCGGCCATCAAGGCGGCGCGTCCCGACCTCATCCTCACCGTCAAAGGCTTCGGCAAGTCCCAACCCGTGGCGTCCAACGGCTCTGCCGCGAAGGACGACCCGGAGGGCCGTGCCAAGAACCGCAGGGTCGAGATCCGCTACGCCAGCTGAACGGCATACCCGGCGACGACGACATCCCCGCCTGCCAGTTCGCGGGTGAGCAGATCGATGTGGCTCAGCCACGGTGGACCGCCGCATCCTCTCGAGCCGGCTGACCGGCGTCGAAGTGGGCGACGACCTCGGCCGGCAGCTCCGGCACGGCCAGTGCGGAGCCGTCAGTGCGCAGAGATTGCGTGGCGATGACACCGGCCGCCACGGCCTCGCGCGCGGCCACGGGGCTCGTGTCCGTGGTGCCGCCCTCGATCGCGAAGCGCAGGAACTCGGCGATGAGCTTGGGGTCCGCGCCGCCGTGACCGCCCTCGCCGTCAAGGATCGTGATGACCTGGTCGGGCTCGGCGCGCCCCTCCGAGCGGTGGGTCCACACGTGGATCTCCTCACCGGGTCCGTCGCCGAGGTTTTCGATCCGACCGGCCGTCCCGATGACGGTGTAGTTGCGCCAGTAGTCGGGCGTGAAGTGGCACTGCTGGTAGGACGCGAGCACGCCGTTGTCGAGGCGCATCTGCATCATCGAGATGTCCTCGACGTCGATGATGGGGTTGAGTGCGTGCTGCTCCAGTGGCGGCCAGTTGTCGAGCGAATACCAGTCACCCATGCGCTGATCGGAGTTGTCGCGCCGATCGGTCACCTGGCCATAGACGGCGAGATCGCCGATGGCGGACACCGTGCGCGTGTAGCCACCGGCAAGCCAGTGCATGACGTCGATGTCGTGAGCACCCTTCTGCAGCAACAGACTTGTCGTGTTGGCGCGTTCGGCGTGCCAGTCCTTGAAGTAGTAGTCGCCACCGTGCCCGACGAAGTGACGGCACCACACCGCCTTGACCTCGCCGATGGTGCCGGCCTCGATGAGTTCACGCATCTGGCGGATGACGGGCATGTGCCGCATGTTGTGTCCGACATAGAGCCGGGTCCCGGTCTCGTATGCCGTGGTCAACAGTGCGTCGGTCGCCTCCAGCGTGACGTCGAGCGGCTTCTCGCAAAACGTGGGTATGCCGGCCTTCAGCGTTTCGATACCGACGCTCGCGTGCTGGTTGTCCGGGGTGAGGACGAGGACCCCGTCGGGTCGGCTCGCGATGAGTTCGGCGAGGCTGCTGGTGACGACGGCGTCGGGCAGGCGCTCGGCCGCGTCGGCCCGGCCCTTCTCGCTGGTGTCGCACACGATGCTGATGCGGGCACCGGTGCTGTTCTCGACGTGGCGGTAGAGCCCCGCCCGGAGTCCGAAGCCGACGATTCCGACGTTGAGCTGCTGCATGGTGTGCCCTCTCGTGAGCGTGTTAATCGATTCAGGTCGTGGGGGTGCTGAGGCGTTGGGAGTCATGCGGCGGCCTCAGATTCCGAGCGTCGTCTCGCGGTCGAAGACCTGCCACGCGAAGGCGTGGGCACGCCGCGGCGAGGTGTCCGCACCGGTGGCGCGGCCGACGAGGAGGTCGGCGACGGCGTCGAAGAACCCTTCCGGCCCGACACTGGTCAGGCCCACTCCACCACTGCGGTCATCGAAGGCATTGCCGACACCGGCAATCCCGATGTCGGTGCCGGGGCGCAACCCGAGCACCGCCGCGGCGCCCAGGGCAGCCTGAGCAATGTATTCGGATGTGGCCATGAGGGCACGTGGACGATCAGGGCTGCGGAGCACGGTGAGGGCCGCGCGGAAGGCCGAGGTCTCGTCGTCGCCGGCGGGCGGGCACCACTGCGGACGCACGTCCATCCCGCGCGCTTCCAGTGCCTCCACATAGGCCATGGCCCGGTGGCTGACGGATGCCGGTTCAAGGCCCTTCGGGGTGAGAAGACCGACGGTCTCGAACTGGTCGATCAGGCGATCAGCGAGCAGCCGACAGCCGGCGGGCTCTTCACTGCGAACGACGTCGAAGCCATCAGGCTTGAGATCCGAGTGCAACACGACGAGGTTGTGTCCGCGAGCAGCCAATGAGGAGAACAGGTCCTGATCCTTGGGTGTGGCGGAGTCGATGAAGATCGCGTCGCTCTGGACCGAGTTCACCAGGGGCAGCCAGTCGGTGTCGGCGGCGATGAGCGGAGTGAGCCCCGCTGCGGCCGCAGACCGTGAGACCGCTCGCACGATCGACAGGCTCCACGGGTCCGACAGCATCGTCAGCGACAACAGGATCGTCCCGGTGCGACCGGTCCGGACCGCGCGGGCCGAGGAGTTGGGGACATAGCCCAGATCCTCGGCAGCCGACCGGACGCGGACCGCGGTGTCCTCACGGACTCCCGTGGCCTGGGCACCCGGACGGCCGGAGAGGACGTAGGACACGGTGGCGACGGAGACACCGGCACGCTCGGCGACCATGCGAATGGTCGGCCGTCGTGTCGTGGAACCCTGTGCCACTGCGTCCTCCTCGTCGTTGTGTGCCCAGTGTGGCTTGTCGGTCATGCTGCCGTGCGCCCGAGGTGGGGTGTGCCGGAACGGAAGGACCCGGCATACCCCACCGAAGGGTTGGGTCAGATCGTGAAGATCTTGACGTCGTCCGGGAGGACGGCTTCGTACTCCTTGCGGATGGTGTCGCCAGCGTCCTTGCGCCAGCGGGCCACGGCGGCGTCGAGCTCGGTGATCGGAGCCCGACCGGTGACGATGTCGATGACCTTGTCGTCGAGCGCAGTCCTGGCCGGCGGGCCGAGCTTGGTGTTGGCGTCGGAGTACGTCCCGGCCGTCGCGTTGCGCCAACCCATCGCGAGCAGCTTCTCCTCCTGCTGGTGGACGTAGTCGATCGAGTCGGCGTGGCCCGGGAAGAACAGGACGTTCTCCGGCGAGGTCATGATGTTGAGAGCACCACGGACGCCCGGGATGTTCTTGAGCCCAGCGGCGTTGAGGACGGGGTTGCCGTCCGTGTCGGGGGCAAAGTCCTGACCGACCGCGCCGAAGTTCTTCTGGAGGTACTCGGTCGTCCCGAACGGTGCCGAGAGCCAGTTCATGAGCGCCAGAAGTTCACGGATCTTGGCCTCGTTGGTCGTCTTGAAGGCGGTGAACCCCACCGTGCCGTAGCCCATGTTGTGGATCGGCGTCATCCCGGACTCGAAGGCGAAGGGGATGAGGAGTTCGGTCTGAGCGTCCGCCTTGGCGTCCCAGAACTTGCTGGCGGCGTGCGGGCCGACCTCGACGAGGGTGGCCAAACTGCCGGTGGCGACGCGCGGCACAGCGTCAGTGATGTTGGCGTCGGGATAGAACGCACCTGCCTTGAAGAGCTGGGCGGCGAAGTCCACCGAAGCCTTGAACTGCTCGGTCTCGTAGCGGTGGACGAGCTTGCCGTCGCCCGTGGCCATCCAGTTGCCGAGCACGCCGTGCCACTGCGAGATCATGTGGACGACGTTGATGTAGGCCGGTTCGAGGGCGTAGCGGTTGCCCTTGGGGTCGTTGATCTCCTTGACCTTGTCCATGAACTCGGCGCCCGAGGTGCACTGGAGTCCGCCGACCTCGGACCACACGGCCTTGTTACCGAACATGACCTGGCCATAGGGCGTCGACGGGATCGGGGCGCCCCAGATCTTGCCGCCCACAACAGCGGTCTTCCACGACTCGGACTTCAGCGCCGCGAGGTTGGGGTACTCGAGGACGGCGTCACCGCTGAGGTACTTCGTGAGGTCCTGGAACTTCGCCTCGAGCATCGCGCCGACGTTGGGGATGCCCTGATTCGGCGGCACCCACATGAGGTCCGGCAGGTCGTTCGACGCGAGGACGGTCGCGAATTTGGACGGGTAGTCGTCGATGACGATCTGCATGTCGAGCTCACCACCGAGGGCAGTGTTGAGGCGGCCCCAGTAGGGGTTGTCCTTCATGCCGGGCGACACCGTGTCGAAGGTCTGGGACAGCGCCGTGACGCGACCCTTGAGCGGAGCGCCCTTCGTCGAGGCGACGGGGTTGGGCATCTTGCGGAAGCCGGCCTGAAGGCCCTGGGCGTTGCCCGGGAAGTCGGGGGTCGCGCCGGTGAACTCCTTGTAGGTGGGGAGCTTGAGCGACGCCGAGTCGGCGGCGCCTCCACCGGAGCCGGGCTTGGGGCCACGGCTGCAGGACGCGAGGCTCACGCCAGCGGTGACCAGGCCCATGGCTCCGAGGAAGTTGCGGCGGTTGAGGCTGGGTGAGGGAGTGGATGACGGCGTCATTGATGTGAACCTCTCGTGTGGGTGTGACTCAACGGGATGGGGCAGGGGTGGGGCAGTGGTGGGGCAGAGGAAGAGGGCGTCAGCCCTTGACGGCGCCGGTGATGACGCCCTTGGTGAAGTGGCGCTGGAGGAACGGGTAGAGCAGGCAGATGGGGACGAGGGCGATGACGACAACGGCCATCTTGAGTGACTGCGGCGGGGCCGAAACGCCGACGCCGAGCTGGTCAGCGGCGACTTGCGAACCCTGGATGACGTAGTTGCGCAGGATGATCTGCACGGGCCAGAGGTTCTGGTCGTTGATGTAGAGCAGTGCATTGAAGAAGGAGTTCCAGAAGCCGACGGCGTAGAAGAGGCCGACGACGGCGACGACCGCCTTGGACAGTGGGAGCACGATCTTCCAGAGGATCTGCCAGTCGGAGGCGCCGTCCATCTCGGCGCTCTCGATGAGCTCGCGCGGGATGTTCATGAAGAACGCGCGCATGACCACGAAGTTGAAGGCCGCGAACACTCCCGGGAGGATCAGCGACCACACGCTGTCGAGCAGGCCGAGCTGACGGAGCATGAGGAATGACGGGATGAGCCCGGGCGCGAAGAGCAGGGTGAAGAGCACGCCGATGATCACCGGCCGGCCGAAGAGCACCTTGCGACTCGTGGCGTAGGCCATCGTGATCGTGACGAACAGCGCGATGAGGGTGCCGACGACGGTGACGAAGAGACTGACTCCCAACGCCCGGAACATCAGTGGTCCGGTGAGCAGTGCCTTGTATGCCGCGAGCGAGGGGTGCGTGGGCCACAGGACATAACCGCCGGCCTCGACCAGCTGCTCGTCGTCGGCGAGTGAGGTCGAGACGACGACGAGGATCGGGATGATGATGGCGATCGCGAAGAGGCCGAGGAAGAGGGTCTTGAAGGTCTGAAGGCCGGGGGAGGCCTTCTCCTTCCAGACGGGACGCTTGCTGTCGCGGCGCAGCTTGCGCTCGATGGTTGCTGAGGGGACGGTCATGGTTGGTCTCAGCCCTTCTGGTAGATGCCGGCTTCGCCGAACTTGTGGGCGAGCTTGTTGGCTCCGACGATGAGGATGAGGCCGATGACGCCCTTGAAGAGGCCGGCGGCGGCGCCGACGCTCCACCCGCCACCGACGACGCCGGTGTAGTAGGTGAAGGTGTCGAGGACCTCGGCCGCGTGGGGTCCGACGGCGGGGCGTTGGAGGATGAACTGCTCGAAGCCGACCGACAGGATGTCGCCGATGCGCAGGATGAGCAGCAGGATGATGACCGGCCGCAGAGCGGGGAGGGTGATGTGCCAGAGGCGACGCCAGCGCCCGGCGCCGTCGGCCGCGGCCGCCTCGTACAGCGAGGTGTCGATGCTCGCCAGCGCCGCGAGGAAAATGATCATGGCCCACCCGGCGTCCTTCCAGACGAGCTGGGCGACGACGAGCATCGGGAACGTGTCGGGGTTGGTCATGAACGGGATCGCGTCGACGCCGAGGTCACGTAGGGCGTTGTTCACGAGGCCGGCCCCACCGAGGACCTGCTGGAAGAGCGCGACGACGAGCACCCACGACAGGAAGTGGGGCAGGTAGACGATGCTCTGGAACCAGCGGCGGGCGCGCTGGCTCACGAGCGAGTCAACGGCCACGGCGAGCACGAGCGGCACGGGGAAGAAGAAGATCAGCTGCCACGCCGCGAGGTAGAGCGTGTTGGTGAACGCGTTGATGAAGTCGGGGTTGCTGTAGAGCCCGACGAAGTTGTCGAGGCCGACGAAGTCCGACCAGCTGATGCCGAGGTAGGGCTGGTAGTCCTGGAACGCGATGACGTTGCCGAGGATCGGGACGTAGAAGAAGAGCAGCAGGAACAGCACGCCCGGCACCATCATGAGGAGCATCTGCCGGTCGTTGCGCAACCGCGTCCGCAGCGATGGGGTCGTGCGAGCGGGCTGGGTGCGCTCGCCGGCACGGTTCCGGCGGTTGCGCCGCGTGCGGCGCCCGTTCGCGGCAGGGGCGGGAGTGCTCTCGAGCGACTCGACCGAGCCCTCAGTGGGCGGCGTCAACACGGCCATGCGATCACTCCTTCGTGATTCCGGTGGATCGGGGTGGGCGACCGATCTCTCGGTCACTTAATCGATTCACCGGAGACTAGGGGCGACTCAACCAGAGTGCAATAGTTTGATCACTATGAGTTTGAAATGATCAGATTCAATCATGGCACGCGGTGTGCCCAGCCCGTGCTCAGCTCGTGCTCAGCCAGCCGCACCTCGGGCAGCGACAAAAAAGTCCCGCACCACACGGCATACGCCGGGGTGCGGGACCTTCGTGAGGCGGGGCCGGAGGGGTCAGTAGCGGCGACCCGCTCCACCCTTGCCCTTGAGCGCCTTCTTGGCCGCGCGCAGGACCGTCGCGCGGCGGGTCGTGCCCTCGCGCTTCGGCGGGAGGGAGAGCTCGACGACCTTCCAGTAGACGCCGCCGACCTGCTTGGCGAGCGAGCCCGTGACGTACTTGAGGTCGTTGCGCTCCATGAGGTCGCGGATCTTCGGCGCGATCTCGGCGTAGCGGTTGCTCGGCATGTCCGGGAAGAGGTGGTGCTCGACCTGGTGGCTGAGGTTGCCCGACATGAGGTGCATGGCCTTGGAGCCGGTGATGTTGCCCGATCCGAGCATCTGTCGCAGGTACCACTCGCCACGGGTCTCGCCCTCGATCGACGCCTTCTCGAAGGTCTCGATGCCGGGTGGGAAGTGGCCGCAGATGATGATCGTGTTGGACCAGACGTTGCGGACGAGGTTCGCGACGATGTTGGCGCTGAGGGTGTGCGGTGCGGAGCCGGTGAACGTGGCCGCGGCCATCGCGGGGTGCACGACGTAGTCCTTGGTCATCTGCGTCTTGATCTTGGCGACCGTCGCCTTGGCGTTCTTGTGGAACTCCGCCTTCTCCTCCTCGCTCATCCGCTTCTTCTTGGCGAGGTAGCCGCCGAGCTCGAGGTCGTAGGCCGCGATGGAGTACTCGAAGAGGAGGGCGTTGGCGACGTGCCAGACCGGCTGGAAGAGGTAGAACAGGCTCCACCTCTGGTCCTGGTCGACGCGCAGGATGCCGTAGCCGAGGTCGTTGTCGCGGCCGAGCACGTTGGTGAACGTGTGGTGGATCTGGTTGTGGCTGTGCTTCCACTGCTCGGCGGGGCTGGCGTGGTCCCACTCCCAGGCGGTCGAGTGGATCTTGGGGTCGCGCATCCAGTCCCACTGGCCGTGCATGATGTTGTGCCCGAGCTCCATGTTCTCGAGGATCTTGGAGACGGACAGGCCGGCCGTGCCGAGCCACCACATCGGGCGGATGCCCTTGTACTTCACACCCGAGAAGAGGAGCGCGGCTCGGCTGCCCATCTCCAGGTAGCGCTGTGCCGTGATGACCCTGCGGATGTATGCCGCGTCGGCAGCTCCGCGTGAATCCATCACTTCCGCACGGAGCGCGTCGAGCTCGCGACCGATCTCCTCGATCTGCTCGGGGGAGAGGTGCGAGGCGGGGTTGGGGCGGCCCGACTTCTTGAACTCGGGGCGCTGCGGGCGCGGCTCGGCGCTCGCGACGCTGAGGCGTGAGTTCATGCCGGGGGCAGGCATGTTGGGGTTCTCGGTGCTGGTGGTGGAGCGGGTCTGGGTGCGTTCGGGGGCGAGGGTCATGGGTTCAGCTCCTTCGTTCGTGTCCCCAACTCACCCAATAGGACGGTTGGGGACGGTTCGTGTGCGTGCCCAACCGTCCTATTGGGTGGGTTAGGGACGGTTGGTCAGAGTTCGATGTCGCAGCGACCGGCGACGGCACTGACGCAGGTCTGAATTTTGACGCCATCCGCAGCATCTTCGGAGGACGTGATGTCGCCGCTGCGCAGATCGCGCACGGATCCTTCACGCATGGTGACGACGCAGCCGAAGCAGATGCCCATGCGGCAACCGCTCGGCATGAGGACACCGGCAGCTTCACCGGCGTCGAGGATCGGGGTGCCACCGTCGGCTTCGAGGGTGACCTTGGTCTTGGCGAAGGTGACGGTGCCGCCCTCGCCGGGCTCGACCACGCTGGGCCGGAAGCGCTCGACGTGGAGCTGCTCGGCGAGTCCGGCTGTCTCCCAATGGGATTCAGCAGCATCGAGAAGACCGGTGGGGCCACAGACCCACACCTCGCGCTCGCGCCAGTCCGGCACGAGCGCGTCCAGGGAGGCGAGGTCGAAGATCCCGGCCACGTCGTCGTGGTTCTCGTGCAGCGTGAGGCGGCTCGCGGCGGCATACCCACGAAGTTCGTCACGGAAGATGACGTCTGCCTCGGTCGGCGCGCAGTGGATGTGGGCGACGTCGGCGAGGTCATCGAGGTGGTTGCGCAGCATGCCGATGACGGGGGTGATGCCGGAACCGGCGGTGAGGAACAGCGTCTTGGCCGGCAGCGTCTCGGGGAGGCTGAAGTCGCCGGTCGCCTGGTCGAGCATGACGAGCGTGCCCGGCGTGGTGGCCCGGACGAGCTGGTTGCTCACCTTGCCGTCGGGGATCGCCTTGCTGGTGACGCTGATGAGGCCGTCGCCCGCGTCGGCGCGGTGGGTGAGGGAGTAGGCGCGCCAGAGGCGAACGCCGTCGACGTCGATGCCGACCCGGATGTACTGGCCCGGGCGGTGGCCTGCCCAGCCGCGACCCGGACGGATCGTGATGGTCGCGGCGTCGGCGGTCTCGGGCGTGACGGACACGATGCGGCCGCGCAGGTCGGCGCCGGCGCGCATCGGGTCGATGAGGTCGAGGTAGTCAGCCGGTACGAGCGGTGTGGCGATGGCCTGGGCGACCTTGCGTGCGCCGTCGAAGAGACCGGCGAGACGAGGCGTATGCCGGGTCGCGGGGTTTCGGTTCAGGGTTGCGGTCACATACGGAAGCGTAACCTACGGCTCCGTAACTTACTAGCCCGTAGGGTCGCGTTCTGCGTCACATGGACGCGTCGCCGGCGAGGACCTCGGCTAGCCGCGCGCCGAACTCGACCGACGTGCCGGGCCACTCACCCTGGGCGCTCGCGAAGCCACCGTGGTGGCCAGGGAACATCGTCACCGGCAGCCCGAGCTCGTCAGCAACGCCGCGTGTGGTTCGGGCCGTGATCGCGTGGCCGGTCTCCTCACCGACGGCGAGGACGAGCCGCGGCGGGCCACTCCTCAGGGCCTCGAGATCGGGCCGACTCGCGGTCTCGCCGTCGGAGAACTTGGAGAGCAGTGGGTCATCACGTGATCCGTCGTCCTCGGTGGGCAGGCCGTACTCTGCCGGGTCGATCGGGGGCTGCGCGAAGTAGGCCTCAGTGAACTCGCCGTGCCAGCCCGTCAACCTGATGAAGGCCGCCATCCCCGCCCCGTAGCCGTGCTCCGCATAGGCCGTCGCGACCTCCGCGGAGGCGCGCTCGATCGCTTCCGCGTCGGGCAGGGCCCACATCGCCGGCGGCTCGTGGGCGACGACCGTGACGAGGTCCTCGGGGTGGGTCGCCGCCCAGGTCAGTGCGGTGAGGGCACCCCCGCTGCTCGCGAACAGGTCAACCGGCCCAGCGCCCAGGTGCCCGACGAGGGCGTGCAGGTCCGCGGCCTGGTCCTCGTGGTCCTGGTCGGTCCGACCGTCGCGCCGCATGGTGCTGCGACCGAGGCCGCGCGGGTCATAGGTGACGACCGTGCGGTCCGGGAACTCGGCCGCCAGTGCCTCGAAGCCGTCGGCGCACATCGGCTGCCCGATCATGAGCAGGGGTGGGCGCCCGTCGACCGTCGGGAGGGGGCCGCGCACGTCATGGACGAGGTCCACGTCAGGCCGTTCGAGGGTGTACGTCGTCACGTCCGGTTGGGTACCCATGAGTCGAGAGTAGAAGGAATCCCGCGTCGATCGGGGTGGCGCGGAACTTCCTTCCATTCTCGACCGCGTCGGTCAGTGGTGGGAGGCGCCGGCCATGAGTCCACTCCTCTGGAGGAGATCGGCCTGCGCGCCTTCGATCTCGGCGTCCCAGCCCACGTGCCATGCATCGAAACCACCCACGACGTCGGTCGCGTTGACGCCCAGGCTCCGTAGTGACGCGGCGGCAAGGCTCGAGCTGTATCCCTCCTGGCACAGCACGATGACCAGCGGATCACCGAGGGCCTCCTGCACTGCGTTGGCGCTGGTCGGGTCCAGGCGCCACTCCAGAATTGTCCGGTTGATGACCAGCGCTCCCGGGACCTCGCCGTAGCGGGCACGTTGGGTCTCGGTTCTCGTGTCGACGAGGACTGCACCCGCTGACATGGCGGCACGAGCCTCTGCGGCCGTGACTCGATCGAGCTGGCTACGAACCTCCTCGAGGTGCATCTCGATCGTGCTCATGTCAGCCGTTCCAGTCGAAGCCATGAGTCGAGAGGCCAGGGTCAACGATCTGGACGATGGGGTCGGCAGCGGCCGTCGTCACGGTCATTCCGGTCAGCACCGCCGCGAGAGCAAGGGCGCCGAGGAGGCGGTGTCCTGAGGTCCTAAAGAGCTGACACATATTTTGCCCGCTTTCACTAGTGTGTGCTTTCAACCTGGAGTGATTTCCAATGCCGTGAGACACATCAGAAGGGGGATGCTGTGCAGGGGGCCAGCAATCGGCGGGAGTCCGCCACTGCGGCACATTCCGGTGGTCGAAATCCGGTGGTCGAAACGCGTACGAGGGCGGGCCAGCAGCAATGAGTGGTGGGGCACATGACGGAATCGGTTGACCTTTTCGCCAAGCCAGGAAATGCGGGCGAACCGGACAGGTTGCTGCTTCGACGATCGGCACACCTCGTCGACCACGGAGAGGAGGTCAAGCAGCTTCTGTGGTCGGCCGTTATGGACGCGATCCACGCGCCGGAGCGTCAACGTCGGGTCGCGTTCGCGGCGAGGGGTCTGGAGGACAGCCGCGAGATGGTCGCCAAGTGGGCCCTGAGCACCCAGACGTCCGTGCGCAACAGCCAGGTCAACGGTGGTTTCGACATCTCGGGCCGCACGGCAAACCTCAACGAGTGGGCCTACCGGCACGGGGTCACTCTCACGCGCGTCGTCAACGAGGTGACGGCCAAGCACTACCCACTCCTCCCGCTGACCAGCCTGCACTGTCACCACATCGCGGTGGCGCCGGTCAGGTTGGCCATGATCCTGTTCGACGAGACGCACCTGGGATTCGCCGGACCACCGTTCGACAGTGGTGACAGCTCGTTGTGGTGGACCACCGACTCCGCTCTGGTGAACGCGGCCCGGGAGCTCGTGCTGGCCCAGTCGAGGGACGGCCACGGAATCGAACCCCTGCCGCCAACCGCCGTCAACCATCGCCGCCTGTGGGTCCTGATCCACCTGCTGAACGGGCTGACCGACACGGCCATCGCCCGTCGCCTGGACGTCTCCCTCCGGGTCGTCGAGCGGGACGTGCACCACATCAAGGAACTCGCTGGCGTGAACACGCGCATGGAGATCGTGTGGGGCCTCGGCTTCGGGGGGACCGCCTCCAGCAACGGCTGACCCTTCTCCGGGTCAGGGGCGGTGTACCGCCAATCCCTGCGTCATCACCCACCTTGGACCGAACACTCGGGCTCACGACCGATCACGGTCTGTTCGAGTGAGGCAAGGAGAAGACGCAAGTGGTTGCAACACGACAGCGGCATGCGGCGTTCACCACTGCGACCGGGGAATCGATCTCGGTCGGCAGTCACAGGGAGGTGTTCCTGCCGGGCGACTGGTCAGGTCGCTTCTTCTATCGAGAGATCAGCGACGTGCGGGTCTTCGAGATCCAGCCACGGGGCCACGGGCTGCTGATTCTCGACCACGGTTCGCCCACGAAGGTGACCGACGAATGGGTCGGAGACGGTGGTCGGTTCATGATCGCCCACGACCCCGACACGGAGGCCAACCTCGCCATCTGGTCCGGGCGTCACCACGACCTCGTGAGCTGGGTCATGGGCCCGGTGCCGATGCGCCGCCAGGTCCAGAAGCTCTATGACGCCCTCAGCTGGCGCGACACACCTTCCGGCATCAGCGTGTCCATGCGCTACCCCAACCGTGGCGGACGCATCGAGCAGCAGGAGTACCTCGTGGGCACGACAGACGGAGCCCTCCTCAGTGTCCGCGATCCTCGCTCCTTCGGCGACATGACGCCCAAGGGAGCCGGTGCCAAGACACGCAACGGCGAGGTGTGGAAGCGGCGCATCGAAAGGAGCGATGGCACGGTGGGTTCCTACTACGCCCTGGGCACCCCGACAGCACTGACGGTCTACTACCCCAAGGGCGCCGGCGTGGCCGAGTCCGTGGACCTCGACGTGCTCGACAACCTCTCCGTCTCGTGGGGCACGTGAGCTCCATGGAGCCCTTGACGGGAGCCGTCGTTCTGGCGTGGCTCGCGATCGTGGTCCTCGCGCTGGCAGTCTCAGGCCTGCTGAGGCGAGTGAAAGAACTTTCGGAGCAAGGGGTCGGGGCCGCGGCCGTCGGCCCTGCCTCTGAGGAGTTCACCCTCCCTGCCGTGGACCCCTCGACCTTCGGAGCAGCGAAGATCCACATCGTCCTCGTCGTCGACCCCCTCTGTTCGACGTGTCACGAGGTCCTTCCCCACCTGGCCCAGCTCTCGGAGCGTGCGGACCCGGTGGAGGAGTCCTTCCACGCGGTGAGCCACGAGAGTCGCCACGGGTGGGACGACACGGGCTTCCCCGTGATCATCGACGACGACCTGACCCGGCAGCTGGATGTTCCGTGGCGGCCGGGAGTGGCGTTGGTCGACCAGTCCGGCAACGTCGTCAAGAGCCGCCCCGTCGGCTCCGTCGCGGCGTTCTATGCCGCCCTTGAGGAATTTCGTCATGACCCGGCCGCACTGTCGGCCAGAGAAGGAGAAAAGCGATGAGCATCGTTGAAAGTCAGATCCCCGACATGGACCTCATGCCCTCCACCGCACCACGGTCGGAGGTCGGGGCACTGCTGCACTCGGCGCACAAGCGTGCCCTGTCACGACGATCCGCGCTGCAGGGCGCGCTCGTCGGGGCGGCGACGGCGTCCTTGGGTGGCCTCTCCCTCGTGAATCCCGCGAGCGCGTTGGCCAATGGCCCGCAGGGGGAGACCGAGTTCACCAACTGCACCGTCTACAGCTACTCGGATTCCGCCATCTGCATTGGTGGCAACGTCTCCAGCTCGTGGTGCAACGGGTCCAAGTGGCACCGGACGGATGGGTGGAGCATGACCTGTTCGAGCGGGCACTACTACATCGCCTGGGGCCGTTGCAACGGCCGTGAGGCCTGGCGCTGGGGCTATGGCGGCCGCACCTACCGGTGCGCCGACGGGTACCAGTGGGCGTACTCGTGCGGGAACACCGCAGGCACCAAGACCTGGACCATCTGCAAGGCGACCCTGTGACTGCTCCAACCCAGACAGTGGGTGCTCCGCGGTGGATCTTCCACCCCGGGGTGCCCACTGCCGCCATCGTGCTGGCCGCCGCGAGCGTCGCCCTGATCCTCGCCTCTCGCGGTTGGTCGTCAAGCCCGGCATGGGTCGTGCTCGCCCTGGCGGCGGGATACTCGATCTCCGGCTCTCCTTGAAGCCTGAACTCAGCTGACCTGCTGAACTCGTCGGTCTGGCGAGGCAAGCCTCTTTCGTGGTTCAACCTGGGTTTGGTCTTCGGCGCCCTGTTGAGCGCCCTCGTGGCCGTGTCTGCGGGCTCGATCATCCGAGCTGCCCTCCCGGAACGCGTGGTCCTCGTGGTCCTTGGCGCGTTCGCAGTGACGGTCGTGACGGCGGAACTGATGGGACGTCGACTGCCACTTCCACAGAACGCCCGCCAGGTTCCCCGATCCATCGTGTTCGATGACCCTCGGTGGGGCCCGTTCCAGTTCGGTTTCGAGATGGGCACGGGAGTGCGGACGTTCGTCCCCACGGGCCTGCCCCACCTCCTGGCCCTGGGCCTCATCCTTGCCGCCCCCTGGTATGCAGCTCTGCTGGCCGGCGTCGGCTTCGGTATCGGTCGTGGGTTCATGTCCACGAGCCGGACCAAGTCAGGAGACGTCGGTTGGTGGGACATCCGATACCAGCGGACGCGTCGTCTCAACGTCGCAGTCCTGTCCTTGGTGGCCCTGGTGAGCGCAGTGACCATCGCTGTCATGTCCTGGTGACGGGCACTCGGGCGGCCCCCGCCGTGGGGCCGCCCGAGTCGGAGTCACTGCACGTGGATGACGGGGCCACCCGCCGCGACGACCTCGCCGATGATCGGGGCGCCAGGGACCTCGCCGACGACCAGGAGGCCACCCGAGGTCTGAGCGTCGGCGAGCAGCAACAGTGCATCCTCGTCGGCGCCGCCGCCGAGATGTGGCCTCACCCATTCGAGATTGCGCTGCGAACCCCCGGGCACGAACCCGTCGCGCAGCGACTCCCGGGCACCCTCCATCACGGGGACGGCCGAGGCGTCGATCCGGGCCGCCACTCCCGAGGCGCGCATCATCTTGAACAGGTGGCCGAGCAGACCGAAGCCCGTGACATCCGTCGCCGCCCGCACTCCCGCTGCGGTGGCAGCCCGGGCCGCCTCGCGATTGAGCGCCGTCATCACGGAGATCGCTTCGGGGAAGACCTCGCCAGTGGCCTTGTGCCGGTTGTTGAGGATCCCGGAGCCCAAGGGTTTGGTGAGGCTGAGCGGCAGCCCCGCGACGGCAGCGTCATTGCGCATGAGGTCTTCGGGAGAGACCAGACCGGTGACGGCGAGGCCATACTTCGGCTCCGGGTCGGTGATCGAGTGCCCGCCTGCCAGAGGACATCCCGCCAGTGCCGCGACGGTGGCGCCACCGCGGAGCACCTCGCCGAGAAGCTCCATCGGCAGGACGTCGCGCGGCCATCCGACGAGGTTGATCGCCAGCACCGGATGCCCGGCCATGGCATAGACATCCGAGAGCGCGTTGGCAGCCGCGATGCGACCCCAGTCGAATGCATCGTCAACCACGGGAGTGAAGAAGTCCGCGGTCGAGAGGACGAGCTGATCACCCGCGATCCGGACGACTGCGGCGTCGTCCCCGTGCTCGAGGCCGACGACGAGAGTGTCGCTCCCGGGCATCTCGATCTGGGCGAGAAGGCCTTCGAGCTCACCCGGTCCGATCTTGCATGCGCAGCCGCCGCCGGCGGCGAACTGCGTCAGCCGAATGGTCCCCATGGGGCCGACAGTAAGTCATGCGGCCCGTCGGTGCATCGGGTACTTTGTGCCCGGAGGTGTCAGGGTTCCTGGTGGGCCCCACGGTCTTCAAAACCGATGAGTCCGAGCATCTCGGGCTGGCGGGTTCGATTCCCGTCCATCTCCGCCAGCTTGAGGAGGGGGTTGCCGTGGGTGCACGTGAGGATGATCGACGCCGGATCCCCCGCACGGATGTCCTCCTGAATGATGCCGAGGTCCGCTCCGCCGGGCGCGACAAGTCCGTTGCCGAGGTCGAGTTCGTGGTGCGAGGTGTCCTCGCCCGGGCACGCTCCGGGCAGCTGGGCGTCGACGACGTTCGGGCGCAGGTGCTGTCAGAGGTGGCCTCGCCCACCTACTCGGGCACACCGGTCCTCAACGCGACTGGGGTGGTGGTTCACACGAACCTGGGCAGGGCGCCGCTCTCGTCAGGTGCGGTGAGCGCCATGGTCGCCGCCGCCGGCTACGTGGACGTCGAGCTTGATCTCGCGACTGGTCGTCGCGGCCCGCGAGGGCTTGCCACTCGAGAGGCGCTGCTGCGTTGTGTCCCGGCGGCGGAGGACGCCCTCATCGTCAACAACGGGGCCGCCGCGCTGACCCTCGTGTGCACGATGCTCGCGCAGGACGGCGAGGTCCTGCTCAGTCGGGGCGAGATGGTCGAGATCGGCGACGGATTCAGGATTCCACCGCTCATCGAGTCGACAGGAGTTCGCCTGCGCGAGGTGGGTATGACCAATCGGACACGCCTGGCCGACTACGCCGACGCGATCGGACCACGGACGCGAGCCATCCTCAAGGTGCATCCCAGCAACTTCCGAGTGTCCGGGTTCACCACCAGCGTCGGGTTCGCTGAGCTGCGCACGCTGGGCTTGCCGGTCATCGCCGACGTCGGCTCGGGCCTGCTGTCGCCCGATCCTGCGCTCCCGGATGAGCCCGATGCTGCGACCACTCTCCGCGATGGTGCCGACCTCGTGATCGCCAGCGGGGACAAGCTCCTGGGCGGCCCCCAAGCGGGGATCATCCTGGGTTCGTCCGCTCTGGTCGAGCGGGCGCGCAGGCACCCGTTGGCGCGTGCGCTTCGGGTCGACAAGATCACCTTGGCCGCGCTCGAGGCCACCTTGAGAGGTGTGGAGGCACCGGTTCCCCACTATCTCCACCTCGATCCGGCTCGCCACGAGGAGCGAACGAGACGCCTCGCTGATCGGCTCGGAGCAACGGTGGTGGAGGTCACGGGCAGAGTCGGGGGTGGTGGTGCGCCGGAGGTGGGGCTCCCGGGGTGGGCCGTGGTCCTGCCGGAGGCGTGTGCACTCCACCTTCGGCGCGGGCGGCCGACCGTGCTCGCCAGGGTGGAGCAGGGACAGTGCCTTCTGGACGTGCGGTGCATACCCGAGGAGTCGGAAGAAGCTCTGGAATCCGCTGTGCAGTTCGCACTCAGCCAGGTCTGACATGCTCGTCATCGCCACGGCCGGTCACGTCGACCATGGCAAGTCGACCCTCCTGCGCGCCCTGACGGGCACGGATCCGGACCGACTGGCGGAGGAGAAGCGCCGCGGACTCACGATCGACCTCGGGTTTGCCTGGACCGCCCTCCCCGGAGGTGGCGCGGTGGCGTTCGTGGACGTCCCGGGGCACGTGGACTTCACGACCACGATGCTGGCCGGCGTCGCCCCCGCGAGCGCCGTCATGCTGGTCGTGGCCGCCGACGAGGGGTGGCGAGCCCAGTCGGAGGAGCACCTCCTCGCCCTCGAAGCACTGGGGACCACTCACGGGCTGGTCGTGATCACGAAGGCGGACCTCGCCGACCCCTCGTCGGTCCTGGAGTCGGTCCGTGAGCGGTTGAGGGGGACCTGCCTGGCTCGGGAAGACGTCCAGGTGGTGTCTGCCCAGTCCGGTGACGGGCTCGGCTCGCTGCTGGCGGCGCTGCAACGACTCTCCGAGGACATTCCCCCTCCCACGGAATCGAGGACCCGACTGTGGGTGGATCGCGCGTTCGTGATCCGTGGGGCGGGCACTGTGCTGACCGGCACCCTGGCCAGCGGCCAGGTCTCGGTCGGGGACGTGCTCGACGTGGCGGATGCGTCGGTGACGGTCAGGCGCCTGGAGTCGCTCGGCCAGCAGGTGGAACATGTCGGCGCACCCGGTCGGGTCGCGGTCAACGTTCGTGACCTCCCGGTGAGCGCGGTGCGGCGTGGAGACACGCTCACTGGGCCGGGCTGGATCCCGTCGCTCACCATCGACACCACGGTTCCACCCATGGACCTTCCCCAATCGGCCACGCTGCACGTGGGCTCAGCCGCCCATGAGGTCCGCATCCGTCCGTTGGACGAGGGCTTTGCGCGGTTGACCCTGCCCACACCCCTGCCGCTGACCCGCGGAGACCGCGCCGTGCTCCGCGCCAGCGGGACTCGCCACGTCCTGGGCGGTGTGCGCGTGCTGGACGTGGATCCACCGCCGCTGGTCCGACGCGGATCGGCTCGACGTCGGGCGGCCGCCCTGGCCACAGACCTCACCCCGGATGACCCCGTTGCTGAGATCCTTCGTCGCGAGGTGGTGAGTCACCTCGATCTGCAGCGGCTCGGGTTCGGGACTCCCGCGTCGAACGACGGACGCGTCGTCTCCATCGACCGGTGGTATCTCTCCGGCGAGGTGATGACTCGTTGGAGGTCCGTCCTCGTCGAGCGACTGTTGGACCCGCACCGCGACCTCCAGGACCCGGACCCCACCGAGCTCGCCGTCGTCCGGGACCTCGGCCTTCCGAGTCCTCGAGTCCTTGCCGCCGTCCTCGAGTCGACAGGACTGACCGTTCGCGGCGGCCGGGTCACCCGGGTCGAGCTTCCGCGTGATCTCGGGCCGCACGAGGCGGCCGTTGCGGCACTGGAGAACCGGCTGGCAAATGACCCCTTCGGGGCCATGACGAAACCTGACCTGGCCGCCACGGAACTTGGCCCAGCCGGCTTGAAGGGCGCGGAGCGGGCCGGAAGGTTGATCCTCCTCGACGATGAGGTCGTGCTCCTCCCGACGGCGTTGCCCTCGGCCCTCGAACGACTGGCCGCGCTACCGCAGCCGTTCACGACCAGTGAGGCACGGCAGGCGTTGGGGGCAAGCCGACGAGTGGCCCTCTCCCTGCTACGACGGCTGGATCACGACGGAGGGACCCAGCGACTCCCCGACGATCGACGGATGGTCAGTGGTCGCCAGCCATGAGTCGACCGATCTCGGTGCGGTCGGCGTCCTTGCCGTCGATCTCGGCGACGACCTTGCCGCCATGGATGACCGCGATGCGATCCGAGAGCGACAGGATCTCGTCGAGCTCGGCCGACACCAGGAGCACGGCTGCGCCCTCGTCCCGGGCCTCGACGATGCGCCGGTGGATGAACTCGATCGACCCGACGTCGACACCTCGTGTGGGCTGGGCCGCCATGAGAAGTCGCGGCTTGGCGGACATCTCGCGGGCGACGACGACCTTCTGCTTGTTGCCACCCGACAGCGAGCCGGCCGGGGCCTCGACATTGGGCGAGCGGATGTCGAACTCCTCGCGCAGCTCGACCGCGTGCTCGCGCACCGCACCGAAGTCGCGGATGAAGCCCTTGGCGAAAGGCGCCTCGTCGTAGGTGTTGAGCACGAGGTTGTCGGCGATCGAGTAGCTCGCGACGAGGCCGTGCTTCTCGCGGTCCTCGGGCACGTGCCCGACACCGGCGTTGTTGGTGTCACGGGCGTTGGACTTCGTGATGTCGTCTGCCCCGAGATGCACAGAGCCGGCGATCGATGGGCGCATACCGGCGATCGACTCGACGAGCTCGCGCTGACCGTTGCCCTCGACACCGGCCAGGCCCACGATCTCACCGGCTCGCACGTCGAGGTCGAGGCTGTTGACGGCACCGAGGCCGCGGTCGTCCTTGACCTGCAAACCCTTGATCGAGAGGACGGTCTCGCCCGGGGTGGCCTCGGCCTTGTCGATCCGCAGGACGACGTCGCGCCCGACCATCATCGAGGCGAGGTCGCTCGTCGTCGTGTTGGAGAGGTCATCGACCCCACCCACGACCTTGCCCTGGCGCAGGACGTAGCAGCGGTCGGCTGCGGCCAGCACCTCACGCAGCTTGTGGGTGATGAAGACGATCGACGTCCCACCCGCGGCGAGCTCCTTCATGACACCGAGCAGCTCGTCGGTCTCCTGAGGGGTGAGCACCGCGGTCGGCTCGTCGAGGATGAGCAGGTCGACCTTGCGCGAGAGCGCCTTGAGGATCTCGACGCGCTGCTGGGTGCCGACGGGCAGGTCCTCGACCTCGGCGTCCGGGTCGACCGCGAGCTTGTGCTTGGCCGACAGCTCGCGGACCATGTCGCGGGCGCCGTCGAGGTCGAGCACACCACCCTTGGTCGTCTCGTGGCCGAGCATGAGGTTCTCGGCGACCGTCATGACGGGCACCAGCTGGAAGTGCTGGTGCACCATGCCGATGCCGCGGCGAATCGCGTCCTTGGGGTCCTTGATCCGGCTCGAGTCGCCCTTGATGGTGATCGTGCCGGCGTCCGGCGTCATGAGTCCGAAGATCTGCTTGACCAGCGTCGACTTGCCGGCGCCGTTCTCACCGAGCAGCGCGACGATCTCGCCGCGGTCGACCCGCAGCGAGATGTCACGGTTGGCGTGGACCGTACCGAAGGACTTGGACAGCCCGTCGATCTCGAGGAGAGTCTCGCGGCCGCCTGCGGCGGTACTGGCGTATGCCGCCTGCTCACCGTTCGCACCGCCTGCGTCTGGAGGCGTGGTCGCCATGTCAGTCACCCTTCACGAACGGTTGGCCCACGGCAGCTGGCGCCCGCACCCGACCGGCAGCCGCGGCGAGCACGACGAGGGTGAGGACGTAGGGCAGCAGGTTGATGAACTGCTGGGGGATGTTGACGACGTCGCTCGCCTGGAGCTGCGATGCCAGCGACTGCATGAAGCCGAAGAACAGCGCGGCGGCAAGGGCTCGCAACGGACGCCAGGCCCCGAAGATGAGGATGGCCAGCGCGAGGAAGCCTCGACCGGAGCTCATTCCCCGCTCGAAGGTGCTCGTCGCCTCCATGGAGAGGTAGGTGCCAGCGAGGCCCGCAAGCGTTCCTGCCGCGGTGACGTTGAACAGCCGCAGGGCGATGACATTGATGCCGGCCGTGTCGGCTGCAGACGGGTACTCACCGACGGCGCGGGTGCGCAGACCCCACCGCGTCTTGAAGAGGAGGAAGTGGAGGGTGAACGCGATGATCAGGGCGAAGAGCGCGATCGGCCCGTCCGAGAAGAACACCGGCCCGAGCAGCGGGATCTTGGACAGCAGGGGCACGTCGAAGTTCGGCAGGCCACGCGGGATGACCTTCCCGGACTCGAAGTAGAACGACGTGATGCCGGTGGCGACGATGTTGATGACGACACCAGCGATGATCTGGTCGAGCTGGCCCTTGACCGTGGAGAACGCGAGGAACGCGCCCATCGCGATGCCGGACAGGGCACCGGCGAGGACACCGACGACGATCGACTGGGTTGCTGCCGCCGCAAAGAACCCGGCGAACGCACCGACGAGCATCTGTCCCTCGATGCCGATGTTGACCACGCCGGAACGCTCACCGATGACGCCAACCATGGCGCCGAGGACGAGGGGCACCGCGAGGAACCACGCGTAGGAGAACATCGAGACGGCGATGTTGGAGTTTGCGAAGTAGAAGCAATAGGCGCCGACGAGGATGAGCGCGCTCGTGCCCGCCCAACCCTTGTTGTGCTTGAGCCACTCCATGTCAGGCACCCCAACTTCCGGCGAGCTGTGTCTGCTTGGCCGCATGGCGTCGGAAGATCCACTTCGCGACGACGGGCAGCGAGACCATCAGCAAGGTGATGGCCAGGAGGACGTCGACGACCTCGGGGCGGATCCCGAGCTGGAACTGGAGCGTGGGCGCCCCGGCTCGCATGGCTCCGACGAGGATCGCCGCGGGGATCGTGCCGAGCGGGTTTCCCCGGGCGAGCAGCGCGATGGTGATGCCGTCGAAACCAAGGGAGCCCGCGATGCCGTTCTGGTAGCGGTAGGGCTCGATCTGAAGGAGTTCGAGGGCTCCTGCCAGACCGGCGAGACCACCCGACATCCCCATCGCGAAGAGGGTTGCCTTGGTCGTCCCGATACCTGCGTACGTGGCTGCGAACTTGTTGCGTCCGACGGTCTGGAGCTCGAAGCCCAGAGTCGTGCGGTTGAGCATCCACGCGACGACCGCAGCGAGGATGAGGGCCACCGGCAGACCCCACGGGATCACACCGAAAGGCAAGAGGCGCGCCCCCTCGGGCAGCGCGGGCGATGTCGGGAACGGCTGGCCCTTGTCAGCGAGCGGGCCGCCGTTGATGAACCAGTCGATGATGCCGACCGCGATCGAGTTGAGCATGATCGTCGAGATGACCTCGTGGACCCCGCGGGTCGTCTTGAGCAGGGCGGCGATGGAGGCCCACATCGCGCCGAACAGCACGGCGACGATGACTGCGACGATGACGAGCAACGCGGGAGGGAGATCGCGCAG
The DNA here is from genome assembly GCF_042666395.1 of Knoellia pratensis. Classification (NCBI taxonomy): domain Bacteria; kingdom Bacillati; phylum Actinomycetota; class Actinomycetes; order Micrococcales; family Intrasporangiaceae; genus Knoellia; species Knoellia pratensis. The sequence goes on from NZ_JBHTDJ010000001.1 coordinate 591,083, forward strand.
CGCGTATCCGACCCAGGCGGCCCCGATGCCACCGGCCATGAGCTGGCCCTGGCCACCGATGTTGAACAGGCCCACCTTCAGCGGAATCGCGACCGCGAGGCCGACGAGGATGAGCGGCGTCGTCTTCTGCAGTGTTGCGAGCAGCCCACCCTCGGTGAGGAAGGAGTGCTTGAAGAGGACCTGATAGGCGTAGGTCGGGTTGAACCCTTGGGCCCGAATGAGGATCGCGCCGATGGCAAAGGCGAGCAGCACGGCAACGAGCGGGACGACGATCGCCTGGTGGCGCACGAGGAAGCCGAGGACCCCGGTGGGGGGCGGAGGCGCACCGCGTTCGGCGACGACGGGGACCGCCGCAACGGCCTCTGCAGGGGCGGGCTCCGCGGCGGGCGCAGGAGCGTCCTTGGCCGGTGGGAGATCGGGGTCAACCATGACACTCCGGAGATGTCGGAACGGAGGAACGGGCGCCCCCAGGGGAGGGCGCCCGTTCCGTGGAAAGCATGCCCGGACTGTATCTGAAGCAGCGTCGAACCGGCAGGTTCGGGGCGCTGTGCCACAAGCCCGATCAGGCCCGGGTGTGGACCAGGGTCAGGCGACCTTGATGGACCCGTCCTCGAGACCCTTGATGACGGTCTCGACCTTGGTCTTGACCTCGGCCGGGAGCTTGGAGTCGAAGTCGTGGTAGCCCGCGAGGCCGGTCTTGCCGAGGAAGTTGCCGCCCTTGATCGAGCCGTCCTTGGCCTGCTGGATGAGCTCCTTGGTGCCGTCGGTGAGCTTCTTCTCAGCCGACGTCACGAGGCACGGGTGCGCCTCGGGGAGGGTGTCCCACTGGTCGAGGTCGACACCGATGCAGTAGAGCGACGTGCCTGCGCCGGAAGACTTCGCGGTCTCGCCGAGAGCGCCGTTTCCGGTGCCACCTCCGGCGCCGAAGATGATGTCGGCGCCCTGGGCGAGCATCTTCTTGGCCTCACCGGCACCCCACGGGGAGTCGGTGAATGCCGTGTCGCCGGCGGGGTGGTAGACCTTCGCGACAGTCGTCTTGGGGTTGGCTGCCTTGGAGCCCAGCTCGTAACCCTTGGCGTAGGCCTGGGTGGGCGGGATCTCGGCACCGAGGACGATGCCGAGCTTGTTGGACTTGGTGAGGAGACCAGCGAGGTAGCCCGCGGCGTAGCCGGCGTTGGCCTCCGGGAAGATCAGGCCGGTGACGTTGGGAGCCGTGGCCTTCTCGTCCTGGAACTGGTCGACACCGATGAACTTGGTGTTCGGGTTGGCCTTGGCGGCAGTGACGCTGGCCTCGGTCATCAGGTAGCCGACGGTGACGATGACGTCGTACTTCTGGTCGGTGAACTGCTTGATGTTGGCCGCGTAGTCCTTGGCGTCCTTGGTCTCGATGGGCTTGATCTGAGCGCCGGAGCCCTCGAAGGACTTCACGCCCTCCCATGCGGCCTGGTTGAAGGACTTGTCGTCGATGGACCCGGTGTCGGTGACGAGACCGACGCAGAACACGTCCGCCGCGGAGCAGTCCTTGGGGGCCGTCGAGGCGCCATCGGTGCCACCGGTGCTACCGCCACAGCCAGCGAGGGCGAGGGCGAGCGCGGCGGGAGCCGCGACGAGGAAAGGCTTGGCCTTCATAGGGATACTCCTTGGGGGTGTGCAGGATGCTCCCGAATGGTAACGGCACGGACCGCCTGTTGAGACCGGCTTGCCAAGGGCCGTTGCAGGGTCGTTACTGGCGAGTCCGCACACGCGCGACGTCCCACGCTCGCAGACGGAAGACTCCCACGATCGCAATGGCAAAACCTGACGACGACGTCAGGGGCGCGTCAGCGCCGCGATCTCCGCGGCATACCCCGGAAAGTTCTCGGTGAGGTGGTCGCGCTCCCCGAGCGTGAAGTGCTGCGGACGGAATGCCGGGCTGCACCAGCACGACAGCAGGGTCCAGTCGCCCATCGTCGCTGCGCCCTGCCACACACCGCGGCGCACGAGCATCTGCCGACGTTCCGCACCGAGCAGGGTGAGGGTGCCGTGGTTGCGCCGCGGGCCCTCCTTGAGTCGCAGCAGCGCGGCGGGTGCGCCCTCGAGCCACTGCCAGCCCTCGTCGATCTCGAGCTGGTGCATCGCGGAGAAACCGTGGGCGTCCGAGGTCAGCAGGACGAGGATCGAGGAGAGCTCCTGGGTGCGCGGGCCCTCGACGAACCACGCACCCTCCCCGGGGATGGGCTTCATCTTGAGCTCGGCGATGATCTGCTCTGCTGTGCGCATCAATCAGGCTTCCTGGACTGCGTGTGCGGCGGCGGCGGCGGCGTCGCGAGCTCGGGCGCGACCTCGGTCGAGGAGGTCGCGCGTGTCCACCTGCGTGCTGCGGCGCTCGCTGACGACGATCCTGCCATCCACCAGAACGTCCGTGACATCGCCCCTCCCCGCCGCGTGGACGAGCAGCGCCGGGACGTCGTGCACGGGAGTGAGGTGCGGCTGGTCGAGGTCGAGCAGCACGATGTCGGCCCGCTTGCCCACCTCGAGGCTGCCGATGAGGTGATCCATTCCGAGTGCCAAGGCGCCGTCGATGGTGGCGGCCCGCACGATCTGCTCGGCATCGACGGCCGGGTCACCCGACGTGAGGGCCGCCAGGTGGGCGGCCTGGCGCATGGCCTGCCACATGTCGAGGTCGTTGCTGCTGGCACAGCCGTCGGTGCCGATACCCAGGTGTATGCCGTCCGCTCGCCAACGCTGCCAGTCCAGTGCGCCGGAGGCCAGTTTGAGATTGGAGCCCGGGCAGTGGGCGACCGTGACGCCGGCACGGGCTGCGGTCGCCCGGTCGGACTCGGTGAGGTGGACACCATGCCCGAACACGACTCGTTGCGTCTGCGGATGTGGCTGCTCTAGCGACCCTTTCCGCAGACGTTGCGGGAGTGGCGGGAGGATTCCGGCGCTCGCGAGGAGCTCGGTGGGGGTGGAGCCCAGGCGGGCCAGGGTGTCGGCGTTCTCGGCTGCGGTCTCCGAGACGTGGGTGTGCAGGACTCCCGCAGGAGCGATCTCGCGAAGCGCCGAAGCGACGTCGGCGAGGTGCTCCACTGAACACGTATAAGTACTGTGCGGCATCGCGGCCACCGGCACCTCGGGCCCGCCGATCGAGCGCAGCACCTCGGGCCAGGCGCGCAGACCGGCGATCCGCTCCTCCCACTCCAGGCCGTCGGGACCCGGGCCGTCGAAGAACGTGGGTCCGCCGACGTGCCTGGTTCCGGCCGCGACGGCGCCTCGGTGGGCGGCCTCGTGGTGGAAGTACATGTCGAGCTGGGTCGTGCACCCACCCAGCAGGGACTCGAGTGCCCCGAGCGTCGCGCCGAGCTCGACGGTCGCCGGGTCCATCACGGCACCCTCGGCGGCCCACACGCGTGTCAGGAAGCCCTGCAGGTCGACGCCCTCGGCGATCCCGCGCAGCAAGGTCATCGACAGGTGGGTGTGGAGGTTGACGAGTCCGGGCAGGGCAAGCCGAGTTCGACCGTCGATCACCTGGTCGCCATCACGCGCGGCGACCGCGCCGATCTCGGCGATGACCCCGTCCTCGATCGCGATCGAGACGTGCCGCAGCACGGTGTCGTCGGCGTCGACCGTGACCACGATCGCGAGGTCACGCAGGACGATGCGGCTCATCCGTCGCCTTCCGCATCCAGGGAGTCGGCATCGATCTCGGAGTCGTCGGCCGCGAACACCGACCGCGTGTGCACGAGCTCGTCGATGACAGCGAGCACTCTGGGCGCGCCTGTCTCGAGGACCGCCGAGATCTCGTCCATGGTGATCGGCTCACCCGGCCGGACCCCCGCCGCAGGGTTCACAACCAGGCTGAGGGCGGCATACCGAAGTCCCGCCTCAGCGGCGAGCGTCACCTCGGGTACGCCGGTCATCCCGGCGACCGTCCCACCGGCGAGCGCGGCGAGGCGGATCTCGGCGGGCGACTCGAAGCGGGGTCCGTCGAAGCAGACATAGACCCCGCCGTCGATGACCGACTGGCCGATCTCGGTCGCGGCGTCGAGGAGTTCGCGACGCAGCACCGGGTCGTACGCCGTCGTCATGTCTGTGTGGACGACGCCCTCGGGTCCGTCGCCTTCGTGGAAGGTCGCCTCGCGCCGCGTGGTGAAGTCGAGGAAGTCGTCGAGACAGACGATCTCGCCCGCCTCGAGGTCGGGGTCGATGCCGCCGGTGACGTTGACGGCGATGACGTCGCGCACCCCGAGGTCGGCGAGGGCGCGGATGATCGCGCGGTAGTTGACGCGGTGCGGCGGCACCTTGTGCCCGGCTCCGTGCCGCGTCACGAAGACGACGGGCTGACCGTGCCAGGACCCTTGGGTCACCGACGCCGGACCGTATGCCGTGTCGACCGTTTCGCTGTGCGCGTCGTCGAGGGCGTCGAGGTCGTAGAAACCGGTGCCGGCGATGATTCCCAGAGGGTGGCGAGTCACGGGCGTCACGCTACCCGTGGTGCGAGGATGCCGGGCATGACGAGTCCGACCAGGCAGGTGGCGATCGCGGCGACGGGGTCGGCATCGCTCGGTGCCGGGCAGGCCGTCGTCGCCGCGGGTGGGAACGCGGTCGATGCCGCCATCGCTGCGGCGATCACGGCCATGAGCAGTGAACCCGGGATCGTCAGCCTGGCCGGGGGTGCCTACGTGTCGGTGTGGCCGGCCTCGGGTTCGCCCGTTGTCATCGACGGCAACGTCGCCATGCCGGGGCGCGGGCTGCCGCGCTCGGCCTTGGGTGGGGGAGTGCGCGAGGTCGTCACCGAGTACGGCGGCGGCGTGACCATGTTTGCCGGTCACGGCTCGGTCGCGGTGCCCGGCGCTCTGTCGGCGTGCGAGGCGGCAGTGGCTGGCTTCGGCTCCTTGCCCTGGGCCTCGCTGGTCGAGCCGGCGGTGGGTGTGTGTCGTGACGGCTACCCGATCGGCGGGGCCGCGGCGCGCTACCTCGCTCTGGTGGCCGACCCGCTCTTCGGGCACGACGCCGGTGCTCGTCGGTTGACTCGGCGAGACGACGGATCCCCTTTTGTCGCAGGTGATCTCGCGCGCAACCTCGAGCTGGCGTCGGTGCTGGAGGCTGTGGCCCGTGACGGGTCTTCGCTCCTCACCACCGGCGACCTGGGCCGGGCCCTCGCAGCCGACATGGGCACCCACGGTGGGCTGATCACGGAAGCCGATCTCGCGGCATACAAGGTTGTTGTCCGTGAACCGGTGCGGCGCACCGTCGGTGAGTGGGACGTCGCGGTCAACCCGCCCCCGTCGGTCGGTGGGCCACTGCTCGCGGTGATGCTCGCCGAGCTGGCTCGGACCGGCGGGCCGACGACGTGGGAGGAGATCCTGCGGGTCCAGCGGGCGGTGTTGGCCTACCGACTCACGGTGCATGACCTCTCGCGCGACCTCGCCGCCGATGGGCACGCGCTGCTCGCCTCCGTCGACCGGCACGGGCTGGCGGGCCTGCCGACGTCGGCGTCGACGGCCCACATCTCGGCGGTCGACAGTGACGGGCTGGCGTGTGCGGTGACGATGTCGAGTGGCTACGGGTCGGGCGTGACGATTCCCGGGACCGGGCTGCTCCTCAACAACGCACTCGGTGAGCCGGAGCTCAACCGGTTGGGACTGCACGCCCTGGAGCCCGGGACCCGGCTGGCCTCGAACATGGCGCCGACGGTTGCTCGGGCCGCCGATGGGCGGGTCCTGGCGGTGGGCTCACCCGGCGCCGACCGGATCACGACGGCGCTCGTGCAGGTGCTGGCGCAGCTGTGCCTCGGGGACGTCGACCTCGATGTCGCGATTCGCGCTCCGCGGATGCACGTGCGGTTCGAGGCGTCAGGCGAACCGGTCGTCGAGCACGAGGCCTCCGTCGACATCGAGAACGCGGTGCGCAAGGCAGGGCTGAGGGGACTGGACCACGGCGACCTGTCGATGTACTTCGGCGGGGTGGGCGCGGCATACCGGAGTCGCGATGGTGAGCTGCGAGCGGCCGGCGACCCGAGGCGGGAAGCCGCCGTCGGCGTCTCCTGAATGCGACTTCGTGCCCCGCACGGACACGAACTCGCTGCGCTCGCCGTGTCCGTGCGGGGCACGGAGTCGATCGCTCAGCGGGTGGCGCCGGTGACCATCCATGTGTCGGTGCGGACTCGGGCCCACATCAGGACACCTCGGATGGCCATGAACGCGGTGAACGCGAGCCACAGCCAGGTGACCGCGTTGTTGGAGCCGCGGGTGCTGCCGCCCTCGAGGAGCCAGTCCCCCATGAGGTGCACCCCGAGGATGAGCGGGAGGTAGGCGAGGAAGTTGGCGAGCATCGCCCGCGCCAGCCATTTCCCGTCGCCCGCACCGATGAGGACGCCGTCGATGACGAACGCGTAGCCACTCAACGGTTGTGACAGGGCCACGATGATGAGCGCCGCAGCGATGGCCGACTGCACCGCCGGATCGTTCGAGAAGAGCCGCGGCAGCGTGGTGTGGAGCAGCAGCACGACGATGCCGAGAACCACCCCGCTGATGACTCCCCAGCGGATCATCAGTGTTGTCGCAGAACGGGTTCGGACGACGTCCCCGGCGCCGAGAGCCTTGCCCGTGATGGCCTGCGCGGCGATGGCGATGGCGTCGAGGGCGAAGACGAGGAAGGACCAGATGACCGCCGACACCTGGTAGGCCGCGAGCGGCACGTCACCCAGACCGGCCGCCACCCACGTCGTCGTGAGCAGTACCGCGCGCAAGGCCATGGTGCGGATGAGGAGGGGGACGCCCGTGCGCGCGGCCCCGAGGATCCGGCCCGGGTGGGCGCGCAGCGTGACGTGATGGCGCGCTGCTTCGCGCATGAGGACGGCGACGAGAGCCACCGCCATGCCGGTCTGGGCGATGACCGTGCCGAGCGCGGATCCGGCTATGCCCCAATGGAATCCGTAGACGAAGAGCAGGTTGAGCCCGATGTTGCTCGTGAAGCCGAGAGCGCTCGCGATGAGCGGCGTCCTCGTGTCCTGGAGCCCGCGCAGGACACCGGTCGTGGCCAGGACGACGAGCATCGCGGGGATGGAAATCGCACTGATCCGCAGGTAGGTGACGGCGTGGCCGAGGGCCTCCGGCGATGCTCCGAAGAGTCGACAGATCGGACCTGCGAAGGCCGCGACGAGCGCAGCCGTGACGGCCCCCAGCCCGACGGCGAGCCACGTGCCGTCGATGCCCGCAGCGATCGCACCGTCACGGTTGCCGGCGCCGAGCTGGCGCGCGACGACCGACGTCGTGCCGTACGCCAGGAACACGAAGATGTTGGCGGCGGTGAGCAGCATGGCGCTCGCGACCCCGAGGCCGGCGAGCTGGGGGGTGCCGAGGTGGCCCACGATTGCGGAGTCGGTGAGCAGGAACAACGGCTCCGCGACCAGGGCGAGGAAGGCCGGGAGGGCGAGTCGCAGGACCTCCCGATGCTGGCTCGGGGTCTCTTCGGTCGGGCTCACACGGTGACGCTAGCCGCAGAACTGGCCACGCATCGGTATCCACCGTGTTCTGGAGGTCTCGATGTCGAGACCTGCCCAGGGGGGGTCAGGAGGCGAGGGTGACCCAGAGGGCGGCGGCTGCGAGGGCTGCCGTCGCGGCGCACACGACGAGGACCTCAGTCGTCGCGGGCTCGAGCCCCGGTGCCGGGAACAGCCGACCGATGCGGCGGAGCCGGGTGCGCGTGTGGAAGAAGATCCACATGGCGGTGGCTGCCGCGAGGCCAACGACGACGGCGATGACGGGCCCGTGCTGCGTCGCCCATCGCAGGAACAGCAGCGACGCCGCGACGAACGAGATCGCCGTGCGCTGCCACGCGAGCGAGGTGCGCTCGGGCTGCAGGCCACCGTCCGCGCGAGGCGTCGTCGGATCGGGCATCGTCACTTCAGCACGAGGAGGAGCAGCACGATGGCCGCGAGCACGGTGGCAATGACGAGGAAGGGGATGAGGGTGGGGAAGGGCAGGGGCCGACTCTGGCGCATCGCCTGCTCGACGCGAAGCCAGCGCACTCCAGCACCGATGGCGACCGTGGCTCCCAGAAGGATGAGCAGGACCGCGAGGATGCCGCGCACGGTCTCGTCGAGGTTGATGCTGAAGCCCTCGATGGCAACGGCTCCGGCAATGAGGGCCAGGCCGGTGCGGATCCAGGCGAGGAACGTGCGTTCGTTGGCCAGCGTGAACCGGGGGTCGGGTTCGGTGCCGGGGCCGAGCACGCGCCGGGGAGTTTCTGCCATGGCCCGACCTTAGCCACAGCGGATGGTCAGGCCCTTTTGGTCGTCAGCGGTGCGGCATACGCTGGAGGTATGTGCCGAAACATCCGTCAGCTGCACAACTTCGAACCGCCGGCCACGGACAGCGAGGTGTATGCCGCCGCGCTCCAGTACGTGCGCAAGGTGAGTGGGGCGACGAAGCCTTCGCAGGCGAACCAGGAGGCGTTCGACGCTGCGGTGCGTGAGGTCGCGGATGCGACCCAGCACCTGTTGAACCACCTCGTGACCGCCGCGCCACCCAAGGACCGTGAGGTCGAGGCGGCGAAGGCGAAGGCTCGTTCGGCGGAGAGGTACGGCCGCGCGGGCTAGGACTTCGGGCGGACCGTGAGGATCTGGTTGAGCGATCCGATCGGGCCGTCCTCGTCATGCAGGACGGTGCTCGTGAGGCCGATCCCGTGTTCGCCGAACGTGACGGTTGTGTCGAAGCCGACCCAGCCAGCGCGCGGTGCCCGCACGAGGTGAGCGGTGAGGTCGAGGTTGGGGAAGGCGACCTGGTTGGGGTCCTCGCGCACCGTCATGCCGTTGGCGATGTCGAGGACGCCGATGGCTGCTGCGGTGGGAGACACGGGTTCGTCGGCGACGAGGGCTTCGTCGGTGCGGACCCAGAAGTGGGCGCGGCCGGGTTCGGTTTGTTCGCGACGCAGGTGGGCGGTCCTGATGAACCCGCCCGGCCAGACGGTGGTGGGGTCCCAGGCCGGGGTGTCTTCCGGGGAGGGGATGCGCGGGGTGACCGAGCCCGCGACGGCGCGCGTGTCGCGGGGCTGGAGAAGCCAGGCGCGCAGGATGACGGCCGGGCGGTCGCCGTGGCTCAGGGTGGCCTCGACGAGCTCGATGGTGCGACCGGGGCGTCGGACGGTGACGGTGGTGTCGACCTCGCCGATGGGAAGGGTGCCGAGGATGTCGTAGGACAGGCGCGCAAGGGGCAGGGCGTCTCGGGGGCTCTCGTCGCGGCGCTGGTTGCGGTCGGTCTCTACGACGTGCGCGAGCAGCCCGAGGGCGGGGGCGATGTGTTGCTCGTCGAGGGCCCAGGCGCCGCCAGTGTGCTCGGTCGCGCGGAACGTGGTGGGGCCGGTGCGTTCGAAATAGGCCATGTGTTGATCCTGACGCATGTGCGCAGGGGTGGGTCCGGCAGCCCTCTGAGGGTCGGGTGAGGGAGTGCCTTTGCTTCACGTGGTGAAGCACGTCCGCGGTCAGGTCCGGCGTCATGTCCGGGGTCTCGCCCGGCATCGGCGCCGGGGGGTGCTACTTGAGGGTAGGGAGGGCCAGAAGACGGGGTCAGGGCGGGTGATGGGTGGGCTACGTGACGCTGGGCATGTGGATGAGACACGCCCGAAAGTTTCTTTTGCTCACACCCGGTGCACGACAAAACCGCAGGTCAGAGGGCTGCGATGGGACTAGCCCGGCGACTATCCACAGGTCTGTCCACGGGCTGTGCACAACGCGGTCGGGCGTTTTCCACCCCCTGTCCACAGGTTGCCCACAGCCCCGGTTCGTGGAGTTGGATGTTGGGCCATACGGTGTGCAGATCGAGGGATCGTGGGCGCTGTCAGAGCTCGCTGGTACCAAGGGTCTTGGCAGCAATTCACGTGTGGGATGAGAGGGGCGGCGGGTGTCGATCGCAGAGCTCAGCAGCAGCTACACCGGCTCGAGCGCCGGTCCTCCCGACGACAGGCTCCCTCCCCAGGACCTCGGCGCGGAGCAGTCCGTCCTTGGCTCGATGCTCCTCAACAAGGACGCGATCGCCGACTGCCTCGAGGTCACGAAGTCCACGGACTTCTACCGCCCCGCCCACGAGCTCATCTATGACGCGGTCCTGGACCTGTATGGCCGCGGTGAGCCCGCTGACGCCATCACCGTCGCCGACGAGCTCAACAAGCGCGGCGACCTGACCCGAGTCGGCGGGCAGGCTTATCTCCACCAACTGATCCAGTCGGTGCCGACGGCGGCGAATGCCGGCTACTACGCCGAGATCGTCCACGAGCGCGCGGTGCTCCGTCGGCTCGTCGAGGCCGGGACGCGCATCGTCCAGATGGGCTATGGCCAGGGCGAAGGTGACGTCGACGAGATCGTCAACCGTGCCCAGGCCGAGGTCTACTCCGTCGCCGAGAAGCGCGGCGGCGAGGACTACCACCAGCTCGGCGAACTCCTCAACGCGACGATGGAGGAGATCGAGGCAGCGGCCGGCCGCACCGACGACCTGACCGGTGTGCCCACCGGCTTCCTCGAACTCGACACCCTGACCAACGGTCTGCACCCCGGCCAGATGATCGTCATCGCGGCCAGGCCAGCCGTAGGAAAATCGACGCTGGGAATTGACATCGCTCGCGCGGCGGCGATCAAGCACAACATGGCGACCGCCGTGTTCTCGCTCGAAATGAGCCGCACCGAAATCACGATGCGCATCCTCTCGGCCGAGGCCACCATCCAGCTCCAAGACCTCCGCAAGGGCCTCAAGGGTCAGGAGCAGTGGAACAAGTTGGCGCGCGTCATGGGCAAGATCTCGGATGCCCCGCTCTTCATTGACGATTCGCCCAACATGTCGCTCATGGAAATCCGGTCCAAGTGCCGTCGCCTCAAGCAGCAGCACAACCTGCGCATGGTGATCATCGACTACCTCCAGCTGATGAGCTCGGGCAAGAAGGTGGAGTCCCGCCAGCAGGAGGTCGCCGAGTTCTCGCGTGCACTCAAGCTCCTGGCCAAGGAGCTCGAGGTCCCGGTGATCGCGATCTCCCAGCTGAACCGTGGTCCTGAGCAGCGCACCGACAAGCGCCCCCAGATGAGCGACCTTCGCGAGTCAGGCTCGATCGAACAAGATGCTGACATGGTGATCCTGCTCCACCGCGACCGCTCCGACCCCGAGCGCGACGGCGAGGCCGACGTCATCGTGGCCAAGCACCGTAACGGCCCGACCGCCGACATCGTCCTGGCCTTCCAAGGCCACTACAGCCGGTTCAGCAACATGGCCCGCGACGGCGGCTTCTGATGTCGAGATGCAGCGAAGATTGCAAAACGCACCGACCTAGGTAACCTAAACCGATTGTTTGGGTTAGGCGGAGTATCCACACAAGTCGTTATGGAGGCCCCCGTACCTGCTGGCAAGCGCGCGGCGGGAAGTGGCCCGCGTCCTAACGGCATGGGGGTACGCGACGGTCGACCGCCCGGCACAGGTCAGTCCGGGTCCCGGCACTTGCCCACCAAAGCACGGCCGACAGGTGAGCGAAGCAGATGTCCGTCCGACACCCATCCTGTGTGCGGCTGGACGCCGATCCTGGCCCAGAGACCCCGGACCACCGTCCGCGTTGGAACCATTGGTTCTCGGTTGGGTCGATCGACGGATCCCGGACAACGGCAGGGCGGGTGTTGCGGGCGAGGCGGAAACGGGCCGCGTGGTGCGGGTCTAATGAGATTTCGGGGGAACCAGGATCTGCTGGATGGCGGGACCGAGGAGAGCGACGAGTTTCTCGGGATCGGCCGCCGCCAGAGTGGGTACCCCGATGACGCGGCGACCGACGATGACGCCGACCAGCATCGTGGATGCGAGACCGGCCCGCAGCGCGGCATCGTCGTCCGCGTGTCCCTTGGTGCCGTGCCGCAGTCGGGACTGGAGGAAGTCGCGCAGCTGCTCGCTCGCGCTCTCGTTGGCGACGGCGCCACGAAGCATGGCCATGAGCGGTTCGGAGTCCTCGGGCGAACCCTCCCACGCCAGGAGGGAGGCTCGGACAAGCCGCTCTCCCAGGTGCTCATCGGGTCCCTCGTAGGCGGTGTTGAACCGCTCGAGCGCGGACGCCGGGATCGCCATGGCCGCAGCGAACAGCTCGTCCTTGGACCCGAAGAACTGCATGACCTGGGAGGGGTCGACGCCGGCGTCACCGGCGACAAGGCGGATCGTCGTGGCCTTGAAACCGTTGGCAGCGAAACGAGCGCGGGCAGCCACCAGTACGGCTTCGCGGGTCGAGCTGGGCCCTGGCCTGCGGCCACGCCGGCCCTTGCGCACAGCGTCCTCGCGAGTAGTCACGGGTCGAAACTAGCCCACAGACCGATTCTCAACAACTGTTGATTTATTGCGTCCGCGGTCCTACCCTCTTAAACACCGGGGTCGTTCCCCGGCAGTCATTAAGTAGAGGAGCTCTCGATGAGCGACAGCCAGAAGATGTTCGTCACGTCCCAGCCGCTTCCGGTTCCGCGGACCGGCGTGCTCACCGCCTTCGACCCGGGCACCCGCGTGCTCGAGGCCGGCTTCCAGGTGGCGCCCCCCTTCAAGCCGCTTCCCGTCGACATCGTCTTCGAGAAGGACGTCGCGGTCACCCTGCGTGACGGGGTGACGATCTACGTCGACGTCTTCCGCCCGGTGGGCGAGGAGAAGGTTCCGGTCATCGTCGCGTGGAGCCCGTACGGCAAGGGTCAGGGCACGTCCGTCAGCGTCATGGGCGTCTTCGGTCTCGTGGGTCTGCCCAACGACGTCGTCTCCGGCCTGGAGAAGTTCGAGGCGCCCGATCCGGCCTACTGGTGTGCCCAGGGGTATGCCGTGTGCAACCCGGACGTTCGCGGTGTCGTGGACTCCGACGGAGACAGCGTGCTCTGGGACCGGCAGGAGGGCCGCGACTGCCACGACCTCATCGAGTGGCTGGCCGAGCGGGAGTGGTGCACCGGCAAGGTCGGGATGAGTGGCACCTCCTACCTCGCAGTCGCCCAGTGGTTCACCGCGGCCGAGCAGCCCCCACACTTGGCCGCCATCAACCCATGGGAAGGCGTCAGCGACGTCTACCGGGACCTCGTCATGCGAGGGGGCATGCCCGACACCGCCTTCGCCGGCCTGCTCCAGCACGGCAGCTTCTTCGGCAAGAACGCCAAGGAGGACATCCTTGCCGAGGCCGATCGGTACCCGTTGATGACGGGCCTGTGGGAGGACAAGATCCCCGACTTCGCCAGCATCACCGTGCCGGCGTACGTCGTGGCGAGCTACTCCAACACCCTGCACACCGCCGGAACGTTCCGGGCCTGGCGTCGGATGGCCTCACAGGACAAGTGGCTGCGCGTCCACAACACCCAGGAGTGGCCTGACTACTACGACGAGGCCAACGTCGAGGACCTGCGGCGCTTTTTCGACCGCTACCTCAAAGAGGAGGACAACGGGTGGGAGTCGACACCACGGGTGCGCTACTCCCTACTCGACCTCGCCGGCGGTGACCAGGTCGGACTCGCGGCCGACGCTTTCCCGCCGAGTGACGTCACCCCGACCAAGTACTACCTCGAGGCGAATTCGCGGGCACTGTTCCCCCACGCACCGGCCGCCGCCGCGACCGCCGAGTACGACGTGAGTGCCAACCCCAACGGCGTCTCGTTCATCACCCGCTTCCAGGTCGACACGGTCCTCGTGGGCTACCCCAAAGCCCATCTCTTCGTCGAGGTGCGTGACGCCGACGACATGGACCTGTTCGTCCTGGTGCAGAAGCTCGACGCCCACGGGACGCCCCTACAGGCGTTCACCACCACGAACCAGAACGCCAGGGTGCACGACCTCACCGACCACGGGGCGACCATCCTGCGCTACAAGGGCTCCGACGGGCGCCTGCGGGTCTCCGCCCGTCACCTGGACGAGGCTCTGACGACCGAGGACGTTCCCGCCCACACCTTCGACCAGGTCGAGAAGCTCGCAGCCGGCGAGGTCGTCGACGTCCAGATCGACTTGCTCCCGGTTGGGCTGTCCTTCAAGGCCGGTGAGCAGCTGCGCTTCGTCGTCAGCGCGCGCAACCTGCTCGGCACGATGATGCCCGGGCTCAGCGAGTACGTCGGCGCCAACAGCGGCCGCCACGTCATCCACACCGGAGGCGAGCACGCGTCCTACCTGCAGCTCCCCGTCCAGGGCAGCTGACCCACCCAACATCCGCGGCGGGGTCCGTGCTCGTCAGGGACTCCGCCGCCGCCTTTGATGCCGGCTGCAGCCCTGCCGACACGGGGGCGATTCCGCATACCCTGATCATGAATTTAAACACCCGGCTCTTTTATCGGCGAAGCCCTTGACAGCGTCGTTGACAGTGCCCATGATTTAAACACCCGAACTATCCGGGTAGTTTCAAGGAAGGAAACTGTGGGCACTTCTGTTGCACGAGCTGCGTCGCAAGCGTCACTCGGAGCACCGTCGGGTCGCGTCGTGCCCGCGGCGGTTGTCGAGTCGGCGGGCGCCGAGCCCACGTTGCGCACCATCGAGCTCCCCACACGGAGGACTGGCACCTCGGTCGTGGCCGTCGTCGCGGCGCCGCTGAACCCGCTCGACCTGCTCATCGCCTCCGGGACCTTCCACTCGGTCCGTCACGAGGGCCCTTATGTGCCGGGCAGTGAGTGTGTCGGTGTCGTGGTCGAGTCCGACACCCATCCCGTGGGGACCACGGTGTACGCAGAGTGCCACGCCTCGCCGACGTCCCCGGGCCCGTTGGCCTCCCACGTCCTCGTTGCCGACGAGGACCTGTTGGCCCTGCCGGAGGGGACGGACCCGGTACTGGGTGCCGCGGTCGGCAACTCCGGAACGGCGGCCTTCATGCCGCTGGTCGAGGTCGCCGGCCTGCAGCCGGGTGAGACGGTCCTCGTCCTCGGGGCGACGGGAGCGGTGGGCCAGTTCGCGGTCCAGATCGCCCACGCGCGGGGAGCCGGGCGGGTTGTCGGGGTGGCGCGCGACCAAGCCGCCCTCGACAAGCTTCTTAACCTGGGTGCCGATGCGGTCGTGGCTCTGGACCCCGAAGATGGCCTTGAGGACCTGGGCGCGCGCCTGGCCGAGGCGGCGGGACCCGTGGACGTCGTCCTCGACGGCCTGTTCGGTGGTCCGCTGGAAGCCGCCCTGCGGGCATGCGGCCCTCGCGCACGGGTGGTGAACATCGGCAATGTCGCCGGTGGCGAGATCGCCCTGCCTGCTGGGCTCCTGCGAGGCAGGCAGCTCAGCGTGTCCGGTTTCGCCGGGCTGCACACCCCGCTGGCGCAGAAGGCGGCCGCCCTCGCCTGGCTGTGGGGCGCTCTGACCACGGGCCACCTCCACGTCCCGGTCCGGACCTTCCGGCTCGACCAGGTCGCCTCCGCCTGGCGCGTGCAGGCCACCTCCCCCCACGCAAAGTGCGTGATCCTCCCCGGCGACGGGCACCGCCCAGGGGTGCCCGGCGACCCCAACCGCACGACCGACGAGAGCGAGCAGTGATGTCCACCGTTGACGCAGCCGAGACCCAGGTCGCCACCGGCGTCCTTGGGGGCCCCATCGCGGGGCTGAGGTATGAGACCCCCACCCAGGCAGGCCTCACCGACGACGGTGGCGAGTTCTCTTACCGCCCAGGCGAATCCGTAACCTTCTTCATCGGAGGGCTCATCCTCGGGTCGGTCGAGGGAGCGAAGCGGGTCAACCTCGCACAGCTGGTCCCGCGCGTCGACGGCAAGGTCGAGCGGCTGCACGACCCGATCGTCACCAACCTCGCGCGCTTGGTTCAGACGCTCGACCAGGAGGGTGACCCCGAGAGCGGAGTCACGATCTCTCCTCTCGTGCACGACTTGGTCGGACCCACGGTCCTCAACTTCAACCAGGGCGACGCCGACGCAGACGCTGTGCACGATGCCGACGGGGCAGGGGGCGGGCTGTCGAGCGCCAGCATGGTGAGCTTCGCCGGGGACCAAACGGTCACGTTCGCCAGCGACCCCGCCGTCACCGAACTCCTGGCCCAGCTCAACGACACGCCCGGCGTCTTCACGTCGAGCACCCCCCGGATCCTGCGCACCGCCGCCGCCGCCCGCAACGAGCTGCGCCGCAACATCCGCGGCATCATCAAAACGACCGACGTCCGGATCCCGACGCGTGATGGCTCCTACGTGTGCGCCGACGTCTTTCGCCCCGCCGACGATGAGCAGTACCCGGTCGTCATGAACCAGGGCTTCTACGGCAAGGCCTTCGACCATGGCGTCATCGGCAGCAAGCAGGACTCGCTGGCCAAGGAGGTCCTCGAGGACCGCTACTTCTCCGGGAACCCCGACGGATTCCAGTACGAGAACCACGAGAGCGTCGACTCCTCGGTGTGGGTTCCCGAAGGCTACGTGTGCATCCGCGTCGACGCCCGCGGCGTGGGGAACAGCCCCGGCCTGCAGGCACCCTTCAGCATCCAACAGGCCGAGGACTACTACGACGCGATCGAATGGGCCGGAACCCAGGACTGGTCCAACGGCAACGTCGGCCTCTGGGGCATGTCCTACCTCGCGATCACCCAGCACACCGTCGCCAGCCTTCAGCCCCCGCACCTCAAGGCCATGGTCGCCCTGGGCACCGACGCCGACCTCTACAACGAGGCCCTCTACGGCGGCGGTCTCTACGGTGACGGCTTCTGGAGCTGGTGGCGCATGGCCATGGCCGGGCACAACTACGTGGGCGAGCGACGCGAGACCGACTGGCTCGCAGGTGTTCTCGCGACCCCGTTCAACGACCCGGCCGCCTACGGGACCAACGGCTCGATCTTCATGCGGCCCCAGCTGGAGAAGGCCACCGCGCCAGTGTGGATCGTTGGCCCCCAGACGGGCGTCGTCATCCACCAGGCGGGAAGCAGCGAGACCTTCGTCCACTCCACGGGCGCCACCGCGAAGCGCTTCGACTTCGTTGACGCCTGGTTCCCGCACAGCTACAAGCAGTCGACGATCACCGAGCACATGCAGTTCTTCGACCACTGGCTCAAGGGCATCGACAACGGCGTCATGGACGAGCCGGCGGTCCGCGTGCAGGTACGGACCGGCAACGGCAGCCACGTCACCCTCGAGGAGTCGGAGTGGCCGATCGCCCGCACCGACTACCGCCGGTGGTACCTCGACGCCACCCCATCGCATTGGCAGAACGACGGTCGCCGCGACGACATCCTGCGCATCGTCGACGCACCCCCGAGCGCAGAGAGCAGCGCGGGCTACGACGCACACCTCGACATCGGCCGACGCATCCCGGCCCCGGTGGGTTTCGTCGGCGGTACGCCCCGGTGGTCCACCGGCGTGTCCTTCATCAGCGAGCCCATGACCGAGGACATGGTCCTTGCCGGCTACATGAAGGCCGGGCTATGGGTGTCGTCGACGAGCACGGACCTCGACGTCTTCGTCTCCCTGCGCGTGCTCGACGAGAACGACAGGGAGATCCGCTACGAGAGTCTCGTGCCTCCGGTCGACCCCACGAACATCCACCCCGTCGGGCACGGACTGCTCAAGGTGTCGCACCGCGTGCTCGACCAATCACGCTCGACCGAGTACTGGCCGGTCCAGACCCACACCGAGCAGGACCACGCGCCGCTCGAGCCGGGCGAAGTCGTCCAGGTCGAGATCGGGCTGAACCCCAGCAGCGCCCTGATCCGCAAGGGCTCCCGCCTGCGCATCGACATCCAGCCCTACTCGCCGGCCGGCATCCCCTCCCGGTCCTACGACGAGAGCTACCACGTGGGCGCGACCAACACGGTCCACACCGGTCCAAACCACCCGAGCTACGTGCAGCTCCCGATCGTGCCGACCCGTGGCTGACCGCCCGGGCGCCCTCCTCGAGGCAACCGCCCCACTCATGCCCATCCCCGGCGACGACGCAGGAGAGACGACGATGACATCGACCATGGACTCGAGCGACACGCTCACCACGATCCTCGAGCGGGTCCGCGCGCTCGGTCCCGCCCTGCGGGGGAGAGGCCTGGACGCGGAGCGCGCAGGCCGCCACTCCGACGAGACCATCGCCGACCTCCACGCGACCGGAGTGTTCGACATCGGCAGCCCTGCCGAGTTCGGCGGTCACGAGCTGTCCGTGCGAGAGCAGCTCGACGTCATCTGCGAGGTGTCCAAGTGGGACGGCTCGGCCGGCTGGACCGTGTGGGCCGGGGCATCCACGAACTGGCTCACCGTGGGCTCCGGGCCCCGGATCGTCAAGGAGGTCTACGGCGCGGAGTGGGTGGGCCCGCGCGTCGCCGGGTCGAGCCACTTCCCCTCCTCACGCGGACGCGTCACGCGCGTCGACGACGGCTGGCTCGTCACTGGCGGCCCTTGGGGCTTCGCCACCGACTCCCTGTGGGCACCATTCACCAACCTCGGCTGCATCGCCGACGACGGCGACGGGCCATACCTGGTCGCCCTGCAGGTGCCGCGCGAGGAGCTGCGCTTCCTCGACGACTGGAACGTCGCCGGCATGCGGGCGACCGGCAGCGTGTCGGTCGCGCTGACCGGGGATGAGCTCTTCGTACCCGAGCACCGGGGGGTTGTCTTCAGTGACATCGTCGGACGGACCCTGGACAGCGGTCTGGCCGGCACCCTCTGGTCCACCCCGTCGCTGGGCTGGGCGTTCAGCACCATGGCCGGCATGTCCATCGGCATCGCCCAGGGCGCGTTAGAGCGCTTCCTCGAGCGCTCCGCCGGCCGACCCATCCGGGGGACGACCTACAAGGACCAGCTCGAGGCACCCCTGACCCACTCGATGCTCGCGGAGGTGCACTCCAAGATCCAGTCGGCCACCCTCATGGCTCGCGCCAACGCCGAGGAGACCGACCGGCTGGGAGCCCTCGAAGCAGCCGGGACGCCGGCCGACCCTCAGTACATGCAGCTCTTCAGCGCTCGCGTGATGCTCGAGACGGCGTACGCCGCACGCTGGTGCGCCGAGGCGATCGAGATCCTCCAGCGGAACTCTGGGTCCACCGCAATCCTCGAGACCGAACCCATCCAGCGCGCCTGGCGAGACGCCCGCGTCGTGACCCTGCACGGAGCCCTCAACCTCGAGGCCCTATCCGAGAACTACGGCCGGCTCATGGCCGGACTCGACCCCCACAAGGTGGCTGGCATCACCACCCTCGACCGCTTCACGCCGGGCCGCTGAAAAAGGCGCAGTGAGAACCGTGCTGGACCCCACCGCACCCATCGACCACCCCACGCCCCCCACGAAGACGAGGATCATCATGAGAGTTCGATCAGCCCTGACACCCGCCCTTGCCACCGCCATGGTTCTCACAGCGGCCGCCTGCGGCTCCGAGGAGCCCAACGAGACGTCGGCATCTGCCGCCGCCGGCCCCACGAAGGTGACCTTCCTCGCCCTCAAGATCGCCCAGATCGCCCCCTACGTCCTCGCCGAGCAGAAGGGCATCTTCGACAAGCACGGGATCGACCTGACGATCTCCTACGCCGAGCCTCCGGCGCTGGTCCCGTCGCTCATGAGCGGCAAGGCCGACTTCATCTGGAACAACGCCCCAGCCCTGCTGGCTGCCCGCGGCAACAAGGTGCCGATCAAGTCGGTGACCACGACCTCCGTCGCCGGCGACGACCCCACCGCCTTCCCGATCCAGGTCATGGTCCCCAAGGACAGTGCAATCAAGGGGCTGAGTGACCTTGCCGGGAAGACGGTGGCCACCGCGTCGCTCTTCCAACTCAACGACCTCGCCCTCATGGAGTCTCTGACCAAGGCTGGCGTCGACGCCAAGAGCGTCAAGTTCGTCGAGGTGCCCTTCCCGAACATGGCCGACTCCCTCAAGGCGAAGCGCGTCGACGCGATCATCTCCACGGAGCCGTTCGTCAGCATCACCAAGGCCACGGGGACCGCGGTTCCGCTGGTGTCGGTGTCCGACGGACTCGCCCCGACCACGCCCATCTCGGCCATCGCCTCCTCGGAGAAGTTCATCGCCGGCAACGCCGACACCGTGAAGAGATTCCGTGCCGCGATCGACGAGGCCAGTGAGTATGCCGTGGCCCACGACGACGAGGTCCGCGCCACCGTGCCGACCATCACCGAACTCACCCCCGAGCTGGCCAAGACGATCATCCTCGCGCCGATCGCCACCACGGACGACTCCGCCGGGTGGGACCTGTGGGCCAACCTGCTCGTGAGCACGGGCGCCCTAGACAAGAAGCCGGACACGGCAGATGCCTTCATCGCTGACTGACGTGATCCCGCCGCCGGTCCGCAAAGCCCTGCAAGTAGGAGCCGGCCTGGCGGGTCTCGTGCTCGTCTTCGAGGCGCTGCGCTTGCTCGGGGTCCTGCCCCGGGCGAGCGTGCCCTCGACCGGTGAGATCGTCGCGGCCGTGGCTGGCTCCTTCTCCAGCGGCACCATGGGAGAGGCCCTCGGCGTCACGGCACTGGCCTGGCTGCTGGGGGTGCTTCTGGCCGCCGGCATCGGTGTCCCGGTCGGTGTCATGGTCGGCCTGTCTCGTTGGGCAGACAGCGCCACGGGGCGCGCCGTCGAACTGCTCCGTCCCATCCCCGTCGTGGCGCTGGTGCCCCTGGCCGTGGTCCTGTTCGGGATCGAGGTGTCGATGCAGGTCTTCCTCGTCGCCCTGGCGTGCGTGTGGCCGGTGCTCCTCGGCTCACGTGGAGGGGTCCGGACGGTGGACCCGCTCCAGGTCGAGACGGCCCGTACCTTCGGTCTGGGCTCGGTGGCCTCGGTGTTCCGGGTCGTCCTGCCGGCTTCGGTCCCGGCGATCGTCACGGCCCTGCGCATCGGCGCCAGTCTGGGCGTCGTCGTCGCAGTGGGGGCCCAGCTCATCTCCGGCAGCCCCGGGCTCGGCACGCTCCTCGTGACCAGCCAGAACGCCGGCCGCAACGACATCGTCTGGGCCTGCCTGCTGGTCACCGGACTGTTCGGCGTGATCGTCAACGTCCTCCTCGCGGCCGCCGAACGCGGCATCGCAGGTTGGCAAGAGCTGTCAACGGAGGGACGACGATGAAGAACGCGACCCTTCGCTCCCTCTCCCACCGACTCGTCGGCTGGGTGTTCGTCCTCCTGCTGATGGGGCTGTGGGAGGTCGCCGGCCGCCGTGACGAGACCGGGCTGTTCCCACCGCTGTCCGCCGTGCTCGTTGAGGCAGCCGACCTCCTGCGCTCCGAGGCGCTCACCAACGACATCCTGCCCTCGCTCTGCCGGGCACTCGCCGGCTTCGTCGTCGGATCCGTCATGGCCGTCGCCCTCGGCGTGGTCCTGGGATGGTGGCGCGCCCTCCACCCATGGATCACCGCACCCCTGGAGTTCCTGCGCTCGGTGCCCGCAGCCGCCCTCGTGCCCCTCGCCGTCGCGCTCTACGGGTCCACGACCCCGATGAAGGTCGGCGTCATCGCACTCGGCGCCTTCTGGCCAGTCCTGCTCAACACCGTCGACGGCATCCGCCGGGCCGAACCCGGCTTCGTGGAGAGCGCGCGGGTCTACACCTCCGGTTCCAGCCTGTCGATCCTGCGCCGCGTCGTCCTTCCCGCCGCCACGCCGCAGATCATGACCGGCCTGCGCATCGGCTTGGC
Source organism: Knoellia pratensis (assembly GCF_042666395.1). NCBI lineage: Bacteria > Bacillati > Actinomycetota > Actinomycetes > Micrococcales > Intrasporangiaceae > Knoellia > Knoellia pratensis. The sequence goes on from NZ_JBHTDJ010000001.1 coordinate 612,601, forward strand.
GATCTCGCTGATCCTCATGGTCGTCAGCGAGATGTTCGGCGCCACGTCGGGTCTCGGCTACCTCATCCTCCAGGCTCAGCGGCTCTACGCACTCACCTCGATGTACGCCGGTGTGGTCATCCTGGCCGTCATCGGACTCATGCTCACCGGGCTCTTCTCCGCCGTGGAGAAGCGCGCGATGTTCTGGTTCGACGGAATGAAAGGTCGTACATGATGAACCACTCCCAGGCTCCAGAGCTCCTGCGCGCCGACGCCATCGGCAAGACCTACACCAGCGAGAGGGGCACCTCCGTCGAGGCGATCGGCTCGGTGTCGTTCGCCGCCCGCGAGGGCGAGTTCGTCGCCATCGTGGGGCCGTCGGGCTGCGGCAAGACCACGCTCCTGCGCACCATCGCCGGGCTGCTCCGGCCCACGCGCGGCGATGTCACCTTCGAGGGACAGGTCGTGCGCAAGGTGCCCGACGGCTTCGGGGTCGTCTTCCAGGAGTACAACCGCAGCCTGTTCCCCTGGCTGACCGTGCGGAAGAACGTGGAGTTCGGGCTGCACGGCCTGCCCCGGGCGCTGAGACACGAGCGTGCGACCGAGGCGCTGCGACGCGTGCACCTGGCGGACATGGAGGCCAGCTACCCATGGCAGCTCTCCGGCGGCATGCAGCAGCGCGTCGCGATCGCGCGCGCTCTCGCCGTGCACCCCCGGGTGCTCCTGATGGACGAGCCCTTCGCGTCGGTGGACGCCCAGACCCGGATCAGCCTGGAGCTCATGACTGCGGAGATCTCGGCCGAGCTGGGACTGACAACCGTGCTCATCACCCACGACATCGACGAGGCCATCTTCCTGGCCGACCGCGTCGTCGTCCTCAGCGCGCGACCGAGTCACGTGGTCACCGAGGTCGTCGTCGAGCTGCCCCGCCCGCGCGACGAGCTCGAGGCCAAGGCCGACCCTCGCTTCCTGGAGTACCGCCGCGTCATCCACGACGCGATCATGCACCCGAGCGCCTCGGTGACCCAGTTCGCCGACGTCGCGAGGAACCGATGAGCCACACACCCACCCAGAACGAAGGAGACAGAGCAATGGACGACACCCTCAAGGACAAGCTGGCCATCAGCGAGGTCCTCAACCTCTACGCTTTCGCGCTCGACGCCCGGCGGTTCGACCTGTTCGACCGCGTCTTCACGCACGACGTTGAGGCGATCTTCGGGCCGGCGGGCGCCGGTTGGAACGGGCTCGAGGAGTTCCAGGAGTCGTTCGCTGGGTTCCACGCCACCTTGGACCGTCACGTGCACACAATGATGGGCCAGCTCGTCCACGTCGACGGTGACGCCGCCAACGCGTTCAGCTTCGGCAACTGGCTTCTCGTGCGAGAGGCCGCCGAGGGTGGGCCGTCGTGGCTCGGTACCGGCTACTACGACGATGAGCTGGTCCGTACCGAGCAGGGCTGGCGCATCAAGCGGCGCGTCTGTCGCCTCCTGTCATGGAGCGGCAACCCCTCGGTGCCCGAGCCCCAGCGCGAGCACCAGCCCGACATGAGCGCCCGCGGACTGCACGACTACGCCGCCGCAGGGGATCTCGCCTTCCTCACGGTAATCACCACGTAGGTCGTTGATATTCCGCGCGCCCCGACCGGGTCGCGTCGTGAACCAGGCGCAGCACTGCGCCGCGATGGATGAGGAGATGTGCTGGTGATCCTTGTGACCGCCGCCCACGGCAACCAGGGCAAGCTTCTGGTGCCAATGCTCCTGACGTCCGGTGCCAAGGTCCGGGCCAGCGTCCGGTCCGAGGAGTCCGCGCGCGCACTGCGGTCTGCCGGGGTCGACGATGTCGTCGTCGGGGACCTTGGCGACCCGGGGGTGCTCGCTCGCGCCGTCGCCGGTGTGGACGAGGTCTACTACGTCGGCCCGGCCCTGCACCCCGGCGAACGGGAGGTGGGTTTCACCGCCGTTGACGCGGCGGCCGCTGCTGGCGTACGCCACTTCGTGTTCAGCTCCGTCCTGCACGCCATCACCACCGACCTGGTGCAGCACGAGGTCAAGCGCGACATCGAGGAGCACCTGCTCTCCTCCGGGTTGGACTTCACGATCCTGCAGCCGGCCAACTACATGCTGCGCCACCGCCTGCTGCCGGCCTTCCGGGACGGGGTGTTCCGGCTGTCCTGGTCGCTGGACCGGCGGCAGTCGATGGTTGACGTCGCCGATGTCACTGCGGTCGCCGCAGCCGTCCTGCTGGGCGGGGAAGGGCACCATGGCGCCACCTACGAGCTTGCGTCCCCGGGTCGCTACACCGCCCACGACATCGCGGCCACCATCTCCGAGGTGATCGCGCGTCAGGTGGTCGCAAAGGAGATCGGACCCGAGGACTTCCTCAAGGCCGCCCTCGGCGTGAAGAGCGCCGATGAGGCGCCGTACCAGGCTCGGCTCCTGCGGGCCATCAGTGCCCGGTACAGCAGCCACGACTTCGTGGGCAACCCCAACGTGCTCGGCTGGTTGCTCGGTCGACCACCCACGACGTTCCGCGAGTTCGTGCAGCGAGAGTTCGACGCTTTCCGGACCACCGCCGTCCAGCACCCCTCGGTGCACGCAGGTCCCGGAGGGCCGTCGTGAACCGTGACACTCTCGCCCTCGCCGGGCGATCCGTTGATGACCCCACCCTGAGGGAGCACCCATGTCCGAGTCGATAGATCCCACCCTGTTTCGCGAGACGCTGGGCAACTACCCGACAGGCGTCGCGGTCGTCACGACCCTGACGGAGGACGGGGCTCCTGATGGAATGGTCGTCGGCACGTTCTCCTCGGTCTCTCTCGATCCGCCGCTGGTGGCCTTCTTCCCGGCCAAGAACTCAAAGTCCTTCGAGCGGTTGCGGAACGCGACCAGTTTCTGCGTCAACGTCCTTGCCGCCGACCAGGAACCACTGTGCCGCCGGATCGCTACCGTGTGGGAGGGCAAGTTCGACGGTGTGCAGTGGCGGCCGGGCCCCCTCGGCTCGCCCATCCTCGACAGCGCCGTGTCATGGGTCGAGTGCACTTTCGAGGAGGTCCGCGAAGCCGGTGACCACTACGTCGTCCTGGGGCGCGTGCACGCCCTCGGCGTGCAGCGCCCGACACTGCCGCTGCTGTTCTTCCAGGGCGGGTACGGCCGGTTCTCGCCGCGCTCCTTCATTGCGGCACCCGAACCGGAGCTGATCCAGGCGGCACAGCTGGCCGAGGGTCTGCGCGTCCCCATCGAGGAGCTCAGCGCCGAGCTCGGGGTCAACTGCGGTGTCCTGGCCAAGGTCGGGACCGACGCGGTGCAGGTGTTGGCGTCCGACCGGAACCCCTCGACCGAGGCCTTCGCCCTGGGTCACCGACAACCGATCATCCCTCCGCTCGGCGCGGTTTTCATGGTGACCTCGACGCCGGAGGAGGTCGACGAGTGGTTGGGCCGTGTTCCACCGGGAGCCCCTGACCGCCAGGAAGTCCACCGGGCAGTCCTGGAGAAGGTCCGCGAGCGAGGGTACTCACTGCTCGCCGTCGACTCCGAGCTGCTGCAGCGTCACGGGGCTGCGCTCACCGAGTTCGAGCAGTCCGACCGCCTCCCTCGTCACGAACGTGCCGTTCGTGAGGTCACGGCCGAGTTGGCCGACCTGTTCTGTCCCGACCTCGTGCCGGGGGAGCGGTACGACCCCGCGTCGATCGTGGTGCTGATCCCCACCACGGCCGACCTGCCACCCATGGCCCTGCGGATGACCGGGCTGCCGCAGTCGGCCACGACCGAGCAGATCGAGTCATGGGTCGAGCGCCTCAAGCAGGTAGCCGAATCCGTGGTGGCGTCATGAACACCCATGAGGGACGAGTGGCCGTCGTCACCGGCGCGGCCGCCGGCATCGGTCGGGCCATCTGCGTCGACCTCGCCCGCCGAGGTGCTGACGTCATTGCCGTCGACATCGCGCCGGCGGACGACACCGTGTCCGACGTGCGAGAGCTTGGGCGCAGGACGCTGTCGCTTCGTGCGGACCTCTCCGACCCTGAGGAGGTGGCAGCCATCACGACCAACCTCCTCGGTTTCGCGGGGCGGGTGGACATCCTGGTCAACAACGCCGGTATCTTCCCCGCTCGCGGCATCTTCGACCTGGACTTCGCTGAGTGGAAACGGGTGCAGGGTAACAACATCGACTCCCAGTTCCTCATGGTCAAGGCCGTGATTGACCCGATGCAAGACCAGGCGTGGGGCCGGATCATCAACCTCGCCTCCAACACCCTGAGTCTCGCCGTGCCAAACATGACGGCCTACCTGACGAGCAAGGGGGCGGTCGTCGGCTTCACCCGAGCCCTGGCCAACGACCTCGCGCCGTTCGGCATCACCGTCAACGCCGTGTGTCCGACCGCGACGCGCACCCCGGGCATGAGTCACGTTCCAGAAGAGCGTCTTCAGGTGGTCGCCAACCTGCAGGCGATCAAGCGCGTCGGCACGGCGCAGGACGTCGTCGGGACCGTCAGCTTCTTGTCCAGCGAGGACAGCGCTTTCATGACGGGACAGACCTTGGTCTGCGACGGCGGTCTGATGCGGGTGTGATTTCAGGGGCGATGGGGACCGACGTGGCGCGCACGCGTGTCGACCTGCGGCCCGTCTGGGTGGCCCCGGCGGTCGATGGCCAGGTGGTCGGCCGCCGACGACGTCAGCGCACCAGCGCGTGCTCGGCCAGCTCCTGGTTGTCCGACATGCCCTCCGGGATGCCGGCTCCGATCGTGACTCCTCGGTGTGCCTCGACAGCGGCGCGCGTGGCGTCGAGGTCACCAGCGATGATCGCGTCGACAAGTTGCGTGTGGACGGCCACGCGCGATGCCAGGTACTGCTCTGCGTCGTCGTTCGCGTCTGCTCCCGCGTGCACGGGCAGTTCCGCGACGCAGCGGATCGTCCCGACGTACACACCCTTGGCGAGGTCGTTCGGGGTGACGGCGGCGATGCGCTCGTGCAGCGCCCAGTTGGCCGCCATGAACGTGGCCCAGTCGTTGTCGTGCGCCTCCATCGCGGCCACGCAAGAGCGCAGTTCGGAGATGTCCTCGGTGGAGCGGTGGCGCGCCGCGTCCAGGGCGATGAGTTCCTCGAGGGCTTCACGCACGGCGATGGCGTCGCTGACGCTGGACTGCCCTTGGGTGACCGTGAGCAGTGTGCGGCGCAGCCGGACCACCGGGCTGATGGTCGCGACGAAGAGTCCGCCGCCCCGCCCGGGACGGATCTCGACAGTCCCGCGCTCTGAAAGCAACCGAGCGGTCTCCCCGATCGTGGAGCGCCCGTATCCCGTCTGCTCCCGAAGCTCATCCATGGTCGCGATGCGCTCGCCGGACGCCAAGTTCCGCTCGACGATCGACTGCTCGATCTCGGTCGCGAGCTGCTGCGCGCGAGCAGGGGGTTTAGAAAACATACGGGCAGTTTACGCGGGTGCCCTTGACAGCGCGCAAGTCAACACGGAGGATCTAACTACCCGAACCATCCGGGTAGTTTATGACGAGGAGACAACATGCGGTTGACCGGAGTGCGGCTCGAGGGTCGGGTGGTCGTCGCGGCGGTGGTCGCGGACGCGCTCCTGCCCTTGGCCGAGGTGACCCAGTTCTGGAGCGACCCGTACCGCTACACGACTCCAGAACACCTGTCCTCCGCTGCGGCCGTTCCACTGGCGGGCGCCGACCTGGTCCCACCGGTCCGCCCGGACGCGCGGATCCTGTGTGTCGGCCTCAACTACGCCGACCACGTGGCCGAGGGTCCCTTCTCCACGCCCGACCACCCGACGATCTTCGGCCGCTGGACGCCGTCCCTGGCGCCCGCCGACCATGAGGTTGAGGTGCCGGTCGACGAGGACGGTCTCGACTGGGAGGCCGAGCTCCTCGCGGTCGTCGGGCGGCCGCTGACGGTGGCCACCCGTGACGAGGCGGCGGCTGCGGTCTTCGCCTACGGGTGCTTCAACGACATCACTGCACGGCGTGCGCAGAAGCTCACGACACAGTGGACCATTGGTAAGAACGTCGACTCGAGCGGCCCGGTCTCCGAGCTGGTGACCTGCGACGAGGCACCGGACCCTGCTAGCGGTCTGCGCATCTCCGCTCGCGTCAACGGTGAGTTGACCCAGGACGCACGGACCGACCAGATGATCTTCCCGGTGCCTGAGCTCCTGGCGTTTCTCAGCCGAACCTTCACGCTGCGTCCTGGCGACCTCGTCGCCACCGGGACGCCCAGCGGGGTCGGCTACGCGCGGCAGCCCGCGTGGCTGCTGCAGCCGGGGGACAGCGTCGAGGTCGAGATCGAGGGAATCGGCTCGGTGCGATCGCGCGTGGTTGCTTCGTCCGCCGCTCGACAGGCTGCGGACATCGCTGCCACCTCCATCGTCTGACCTACCCACCTTTCAGGAGATCTAGCCCATGGACGCGTTGCGCACGGAGCCTTCAGCCACGACGGACTGCGTTGTCGTCGGTGCCGGTCCCGTCGGGCTGACCACCGCCCTCCTGTTGGGCCGCGAGGGCTGGCGGGTGACCGTTGTCGAGCGCTGGCCGGAGCACTACCCCCTACCCAGGGCATGCACGATTGACCACGAAGCGCTGCGCATCCTCCAGGCGGCCGGGCTGATGGCGGAGCACGCCGGCCTCTTCGAGCCCTCCCAGGGTGGGCGAGGGGGCTACCAGATGCGTAACGCCGATGGTGAACTGCTGCGCGCCATCAACTGGAACCGAACCGCGGAGTCCGGGTGGGCGAACACGAACGGGTTCTACCAGCCGGACCTCGAGCAGGCGCTCGAGGAGATGGTTTCGCGGCTCCCCGGGGTCGAGGTGTGTCGCGGGTGGACGGTCACCGACCTGGCTCAGAGCGACCAGTCCGTTCTTGTCACCCTGGTCGCGACCGACGACGAGACGACGACTCGGACGGTGACCGCCCCATGGACGGTCGCGGCCGACGGAGCGAACAGTCCGGTCCGCCAGATGCTCGGCATCGAGAGCGTCGACTCCGGTTTCGAGGCCGACTGGCTGGTCGTGGACTACGAACCGATCGTCGATCGCGACTGGGACGCGTTCGTCACCCAGTACTGCGACCCCGCCCAGCCGGCCACGGCAGTCAACAGCGGGCCCGGTCGCCGCCGCTTCGAGTTCATGCGACGAGCGGACGTCACTGCGGAGGAGCTGGCACGGACAGAGACCGCGTGGCGACTGATGTCGCCCTGGGGAGTGACGCCGGAGAACGCCCGCCTCGAGCGCCATGCCGTCTATACGTTCCGCGGTCGATGGACCCGGGAGTGGCGCTCGGGCCGGGTGTTCCTCGCCGGAGACGCCGCGCACCTGATGCCACCGTTCCTCGGCCAAGGGCTGTGCGCCGGCCTGCGGGACGCGCGTGCACTCACCTGGCGGCTGGATCTGGTCCGACGAGGCCTCGCCGACGAGTCGGTCCTCGACAGCTACGGGTCCGAGCGCCGGCAGCACGTCCGCGAGATCATCGAGGAAGCGGTGTCCATAGGTCGGGTCATCTGCGAGCTCGACCCCGTGCGGGCGGCTGATCGTGACGCCGCGATGCGCGCCCAGTTGGCCGACCCCGACGCCCTCACCGTCGAACCACCCCATCCCCGGCTCGGTGAGCCATCCATCACCCGGCCCAGCGCTGGCGTCGAGGGTCGGCTGTCCGTGCAGGGCCGGGTGGAGGTCGGTGGCCGTACCAGCCTGCTCGACGACGTCGTTGGTGCCTCCTGGCAGCTCATCGGCCTCGACGTCGACCCCACCGCCCTCGCCACTGCCGAGCAGCTGGCGTGGTTCGCCGAACTCGGCGGGACGGTGACCTCCCTGCGGGACGATGGGCAGGTGCGCGACGTCGACGGCACCTACGCGCAATGGTTTCGCGCTCACGGGTGCACCGTGGTCCTCGCCCGCCCCGACTTCTACGTGTACGCCGCCGGACGGCTCGACGAAGTCCCACAGATGCTGTCCGCACTCCGCGCCACCCTGACCACCACCCGAACCGCCCGAGAGGTCGTCCGACCATGACCATGCGCATCACCAAGCTAACCAATGCCGAGCCGTTCGCCCCCGCGGGCCACACCGGTGTGGGTCCGGTCCGCCTCCAAGGCGGCGAAGGCACCCCCACCACCACCTTCAGCGTCGTTCTGTCGCACTACCTTCCCGGTGGCGCGGCCGAACTGGCACCGCAACCGACCGAGACGGTGTACGTGGTGCTCGAGGGCGCCCTCGTCATGGCGAGCGAGGGCGAGGAGGCGACTCTTGGCCCGAACGACTCCGTGCACTTCAGCACCGGCACCTCGCGCACGGTCGAGAACCGCACTCATCTCCCCGCGAGCATGCTCGTCATCCGAGCACACAAGCCCGAGCCGCAGGAGGCCTGACCTATGGGCGCCGACGCAAGTTCGCCTGACGCACTGGGGGAGGCCGTCCTTGCGCACCCCACCGCTCACCGGCCCGTTGAGGGCGACTTCAGCACCACCCGGGCGACCTTCGCCGCGATGGCGCTGTACGACCACCTCGACGGCGAGCAGCGGGCGCGTGTTGTCGTCCCCCTGGGCGACGACAACCGTAGCCACTGGAACTTCCTGCCCGAGTCAGGCCGCCGGGGCGTGGCCCTGCGGGACATGAACCAGAACCAGCGGTACCTGACCCACCGACTCGTCGCCGAGTGCCTCTCGGTCGAGGGGTACGCCCAAGTCGTTCAGGTCATGTCGCTCGAGCACGTATTGCGCGAGCTCAACGAGCCCCTCTTCGGGCACGTCGCCGCGCACTTCCGCGATCCCGAGGGCTACTTCCTCACCTTCTTCGACCAGCCTCAACCGGACAGCGACTGGGGATGGCGCCTCGTCGGTCACCACCTGTCGCTGAATTTCACCGTCGCCGGCCAAGATCTGATGGCCGCGACCCCCCTCCTCCTCGGGTCGGAGCCGGCGCGGCTCGGCCCGTTCCGGATCCTGGGACACGAGGAAGACCTCGGCTTCTCCCTGCTCGCCACCCTCGACGGCGCGCAGGCCTCCACGGCGACCATCCATCCGACCCCGCCCCCGGACTTCGCCACCCGATGCGTCCCGATCCTCGGGGACGAGGAGTGGCCTGACGTCCACGGCGTTGGCCGCCGTGACGCGCCCATCACCGACGCCGACCGCCAGGCATTGCGCTGGGTCAAGGACGAGCGCCGTGGACTTTCGAGGGGTGCAATGGGGGCCGAACAGCGTGAGGCGTTCGACCGCCTGCTCGAGTCCTTCGTCCTGCGGCTCAAGCCGTCGCAGGTTGGCCGCGAGATGGACCGCATCCGCTCGGCCGGTCAGGACGAACTGCACTTCGTGTGGGCGGGGTCGCACCGCATCGAGGAGCCGCACTACTTCCGCATCGAGGGGCCGGTCACCCTCGTCGAGTTCGACAACACCGAGGACGACGCGAACCACGTGCACTGCGTCTGGCGTGACCCGACCAACGACTTCGGGCACGACATCCTCGCCCAGCACCGGGCAACCCAGCACGCCCTTGCCCAATGAGTGCGACTGCGTCACCCCACGACGTCCAGACGGGTGGGCCGCTCGCCGGCCGGCTCGTGATCGACTTGTCTCGGGCGCTCGCCGGGCCGCACGCGGCGATGATGCTCGCCGACATGGGGGCTCGCGTCATCAAGGTCGAGTCGCCCACTGGGGACGACAGCCGCGGATGGGGTCCACCCTTCGTTGACCCCGGTGACGGGGGGACCCCGGAGGCGACCTACTTCCTTTCGGCCAACCGCAACAAGGAGTCGATCGTCCTCGACCTCAAGGCCGACGACGGCCGCGACGTCCTGACCGCTCTCGTACAGCGCGCGGACGTGCTGATCGAAAACTTCCGACCGGGAGTGCTCGACCGGCTCGGCTTCAGCACCGAGCGACTGCTCGCGCTCAACCCGGCACTAGTCGTGCTCTCGATCACCGGGTTCGGCCACGACGGCCCCGAGGCCGACCGCGCCGGCTACGACCAGATCGCCCAGGGCGAGACCGGTTTGATGTCGCTCACTGGGTCGGGACCGGATGACCCACAGAAGGTCGGTGTCCCGATCTGCGACCTGCTGGCCGGGATGAACGGTGCCGCCGGCGTCTTGGCCGCACTCCTCCAGCGGGAGCGCACCGGCGTGGGCCAGATCGTCCGCACGTCGCTCTTGGCAGCCGGCATCTCCGTCCATGCGTTCCAGGGCACGCGCTGGACGGTGGGGGAGGACGTGCCCCGCGCCGCCGGCAACCACCACCCCTCCATCGCGCCGTACGGCATGTTCCGGTGCCGTGACGGCGCGGTCCAGATCGCCGTCGGAAGCGGACAACTGTGGCGGCGGCTCTGCGCGGCAGTCGGTGTCGACGCCGACGACCCGCGGTTCGCGACGAACGACGACCGGGTCCGCAACCGCACCGTCCTCATCGCCGAGCTGGAGGCGACCCTCGTGGCCGTCGACACCGACGAGCTGTTGGGTCGGATGGCGCGTGCTGGGGTACCGGCCGGCCGGGTGCGAAGCCTCGATGAGGTGTACGCGTCGGCCCAGGTGCAGAGTCAGGGACTAACCGTGCAGGTTGACCACGCTCGACTTGGGACCGTGACCCTCCCCGGACTTCCCCTGCGCTTCTTCGACAGTCGCGAGACCGAGACCACGAGAACGGACCACGCCGCTCCGCCGGTGCTCAATGCCGACGGTGAAGCGGTCCGCCGATGGCTCTCGGACAACTCGTGACCCGGCGATCCAGCGCGCCGCACGCGTCAAGAACTGGACCCCCCTCGGTCGCGAATCGTCGGGCGTACCGCTGTCCGAACGAACGGCCGAAGCCATGACGCTGTCCTGGACTGCGCAACGTAACGCCGTCTCCGAGGGCATCGCTCTCGGGCTCGTTGTCTGTGGTTGTTCGTACCTGCCTGACCTGCATGAAAGGGTCGACCTCGCCTTCGCCCGGGCATGGTGGTCATGGGCACACCACGGTGAATTTCCGCGAGTCGATTGCGACGTTGGACGAGGTTTTGACGGCGAGCACGTCATCACCCGCGGAACGCGCAAACGCGCAACGTCCACTTTGTTCTGGGAGCGGCAAGGACAGCTAACTATCGTGGCACGACGTGAGGGGTTCAACGGGAACGATCCTGCCGACGCAATGTCGGCGGCCGAGGCGATTGGTACCGACATTCCTTTGGAAGCCTGGGTTGACTTGGCTCAAGGATTCCTCAACGCCTACCTTCCCGGCGCATCGCCGCCGCAGATTCGCAGGACCGAGGGTGCGGGGTGTGGCGTCGTGTACCGGCGGGGAATGCCGACCGGTCCTCAGGCCACCGGGTGATCACCCAGCGCGTAGGTGAGCAGCCGCACAATCGAGCGGACTCGCGAGTTTCCAAGCGTCGATCGCATCTGAACGAACGACCTGAGCCCTCAGCCAGCTCCCCACGCAGGACCAAGTCCACCAGTACGCCGGTCACTTGTGCGCAGCAGGTGGGTCTTCCTCTGCCCGGCTTGGTTGACCATGTCGAGGCCCAGGTCGTGGACTGTGCCGATGTCAAGGCGGTTGTCCTGGCCGCGTGACCACGTGGCCGCGATAGGTACGAATCGGGGGACAGGCGCTCCAGATGTTTCGACGCTGTCAAGAGTGTGGGCGAAGAAGTGCTGGGTGGTGAACTTCGGGATCCCTGATCATGACGTCGACGGCGGCCAACTGTGACGATCCCAAGCTCAACGCTTTCGACAACTGGTCGGGACACACGATGAGCTCCTACAAGAACACGAACTGGGTCCCGCAGGGCATGACCTACGACGCGAGCGGTGACCTGCTCTACGTCTCGATGTACCACCGTGACGCACTCGAGGTGCCGCGCGTCGTCGTCTTCAAGAGGTCGACCTCGGCCTGGGTCAAGACGATCGAACTCAGTGCTGTCCCCAAGACTGGGCACGTCGGCGGCCTCACGATCGGTCGGGGCAACCTCTACGTCGCCGACAGCGCCGGCGGCTCGTACGTCTACCGCATCCCGCTCGATCGGATCCGGGCCGTCCCGGCCGGCACCCGTCGTGCTGTCACCGTCGCAGCCAAGTACCGCCTGCAGGACAGCTCGGGCGCGAACCTCGCGCGAGCGTCCTACATGGACTACGACGCGGGCTACCTCTACGTCGGTGACTTCTATGGCAACATCATGCGCCGCTACTCGACGGCCACGGCGGGCTACGTCACGGTGAGGTCGAACGGTTCCTACAGCACTCCTTCGATCGTCCAGGGCGTTCAGGTCACCAGTGGCCACTTCGTCTTCAGCCGGTCGTGGGGTCGGGACAACTTGAGCAAGGTGACGACCCAGGTGCGTTCGACCGGGGCGCGCTCGGACCACAGCACCCTCCCGATGATGGAGGGCATCGTCTGGGCGCCGGCCACGGCCGGTTCGACAACCGTGCGCCTCTACTCGGTCTTCGAGTCGACGTCGCTGCAGTACGCCGACTCCAACTGCCGAACCCACCAGATCTGGAGCGCCTCGAGCGGCTACATCCTCTAGTTCGCTCCGTCAAGGACGCGCCGGTATGCCGTCCGCCCACCTTCCCTGCCCGACGCACGGAAGGTGCGCGGGCGGCATACCGGAAGGTCTTCAGGTCGCCAACGCCGATCTGGTGGGATGGGGGCATGGCGCACAAGAACGGGCACTCGGACGGCTCGGCGACCCCGGAACTCCTGACCGGCCTGCGCACTGCCCTGCGCGCCAAGGACTTCACCGAGTTCCTGGTCATCGCCTCGGTCCTGGGCGATGCCGGGCGGGACTACGACGCCCAACCGGCACCGGAGGGCTGGGCATCGTTTGTCGACAGCATGATCGAGGTCAACTACGCCGAGACGACCGCGCTGCTCCATGTCATCGCCGCCACGACTCCTGACGACATCGAGCGTCGTCACATTCGTCGAGCGCTCGCGACCCGACGCCAGCCAACACCCACGACCGTCACCGGGCTCGCCGAAGCGCAGGTGGACGCTGCGTACTTCATGGGCGACGAACTCGGCGACGGCGACAACGTCATCCTCGGCATCACGTGGCCGACGGGGGAGCGTGCCACCGCTGTGGCCTACATCGACCACAACATGGGGACGATCGTCAAGGACGGCTTCTTCATCGGCGAACCTGTGGAGGCCATCGTCGATCGCTTCATCCAGATCGCCCGGGAGGCCGGTGACCGCTCAGTGACCCCTGTCCCCACTGATCTCGCCGACTCCCGCGCACGCATCGAGCAGGGCCTCGCCAACCTCGACGACTTCCTGCCGGACTGGGAACAGGACGGCTGGCCGTTGTGCCGCTCACTCCTCGAATTCTTCGTCCGCACGCTCCCTGCGGGAGGGACGGGGTATGCCGGCCACGCGGCATACGACGTCGACGTCACCGAGCTTGTCGAGACTTTCCTCAACTCGCTGGAGGCGAGGTCGCTCAGCTCGACGAGACCGACGAGGGACGCGGCGGCGGCCTTGTTGGAGTTCGCTGTGGACCATTCCGGCGACGCCCTGCGATGGAGCCCGGTGTCCGTCGAGGTGTGTCTCGTGAACGAGCTGCCACTGGACCCAGAGCTCACCGAGCAGGCCCTCGACGCCGTCCCTGATGTTTTGCCGGCGCTGGTTCGCTACGCCCACCGAGAGCTGCGGATCAGCCCTGGCGGAACGACCGAGACTCTGCAGTCCGTCACGAGGTGGCTACCCAGGTTCCAGCTCATCCGTGGCCTCGGCGCCAACTCGGCGGTGCGCGACTACAAGGCGCACTTGGCCGCGGCGAGGACCGGGCCCTACGGCCCCGCGAACCGTGCGCAGCTCGTCGAGACCCTGGGCAGTGAGGCTGCGGTCGACGCCCTCGACGACGTGCCGCTGCCCGACGAACCGCTCGATCTCGACGGCATCACCGGCGAGGCCCGCGACCGGGTGCTCGCCATCGCCGTCCACCTCGACCGACTGATCGACGAGGGACCGTTCGACGCGCTCGGCGTGGAGTTCAGGACCGCGTGCCGACGATTCCTCACCGGCGTGGCCCGCCATGATCCCGACGTCGTGACACGAAGGTCGAAGGACGCCAACACGGCGGCCGCCATTGCCTGGCTCCTCGCCCGCGCGAACGACCTCATCGGGGAACCGCCGTCGCGGTTGCGCGCCGGCGAACTCTGGTCCTTCTTCGCCGTGTCGTCGCCACCGTCGACGCGAGCAGAAACCCTCGCCCGCACCTACACGAACGGCAGGACTCGCAGCACCACTGACGCACTTGGGGATCCCGCGCTGCTCGTCGGTCGATATCGACGTCGCCTCCTCGAGCTGCGCGAGGAGTGCTGGCCGGTCGAGACATGAATGTCACGCCTGACCCGCCTGCCAGGCCTCCCACGTCGAGAATGAGGCGTGCCGTCAGGGCGGTCATCCTGGCCGACCATGACCGAGTCCTGTTGTGCCGCTTCAGTTTTCCGCATCCAGCCGTACCGGCGGGCGCCACGGTCGTGTGGGCGGCCCCCGGCGGTGGAATTGAACCCGGTGAACTCCCGCTGGCGGCGCTGCGCCGGGAGCTGCTCGAGGAGACAGGGCTCGTCCTGGACGCCGACCCGCCTCACGTCTGGCACCAGGAGGTCGCCGCTCCCGGCTTGGCGGACAGCTACGACGGGTTGGTCAACGACTACTTCCTTGTCCGCACCGTTGGATTCGATCCCCGCGGAGCACTCTCCGACGACGCCCTCGCCGGCGAGTACATCAGCGGTTGGCGGTGGTGGCGGCAGGAAGACATCGCGAAGTACGCCGGACCCGACCTGTTCTCGCCGCGTGACATCGCCACACCGCTGCTGGCGCTGATCGCGGGAGAGCTCCCGGACCCGCCCCTGATGCTCGGCCTGTGACGGCTGTCAGGGGTTCGGCATACGTTCTCGTTCGGGCTCACTGCTGTCGCCGTCTCGGGATATCGCTCGCTGCGTGATGTCGTCGTGCCGCTGCACGGCCTTGACGTCGTCACCGGCGCGAACGGATCGGGCAAGTCGAGCCTCTATCGCAGCCTCCGGCTGCTCGCGGGCTGCGGCTGCGGCGATGCCATCGGCACCCTGGCGCGCGAGGGTGGCCTGCAGTCAGCACTGTGGGCTGGTCCGGTCAGCCTGAGTGGTGCGCGAAAATCGGGGTATGCCGTCGAGGGGACGGTGCGCAAGGGTCCGATCAGTCTGCGGTTGGGGTTCACGACCGAGGACTTCGGCTATCTCGTCGACCTCGGCCTTCCGCCCCAGGGCTCGGGGTCCGACGGAGGTGGCTCGGCGTTCCTGCGCGATCCCGAGATCAAGCGCGAGATCGTCTGGGCAGGGCCGGTGATGCGGCCCAATACCGTTCTCGTGCGCCGTCGTTGGGGCACGGTCGAGGCGCGTTGGACTGGAGACGGCCCTGACATCGCACGGGACTCGGACTGGTACGCAGGCAGGGACGAGGGGTGGGAGTCCGATCCCGAACCGATCGAGCCGTCTGCGACCAAGCGCCCGGGATGGGCCCGGCTCACCCAGTCCCTCCGACCGTGGGAGTCGATGCTCACCGAGGTCGCCGACCCTGACCGCGCGCCAGAGTTGCTGCAGGTGCGGCGACTCATCCAGGGGTGGCGGTTCTATGACGGCTTCCGGGCCGACGCAGCGGCGCCAGCGCGACAGGCCCACATCGGCACCCGAACCCCGGTCCTCGCGGACGACGGTGCCGATCTCGCCGCAGCGCTCCAGACCATCCGCGAGAACGGGCGGTCAGGCCTCGATGCTGCCGTGGCCGACGCCTTCCAGGGCGCGACGCTCGACGTCCCCGTCGTCGACGGGCGCTTCGACGTCCACCTCCACCAGCCGGGGATGTTGCGACCCCTCTCTGCCGCCGAGCTGTCCGATGGGACCCTGCGCTACCTCTGTCTCGTCGCCGCGTTGCTCACGGTCGACCCGCCGCCCCTCATGGTGCTCAACGAGCCCGAGACCTCACTCCACCCCGACCTGCTGCCACCCCTGGCCCGGCTCATCACCGTTGCGGCTGAACGCAGCCAGATCATGGTGGTGTCGCACTCGGAAACCCTCGCGCAACTGCTCCGCGTGCGCGACGACGACGAAGAGGACGACGACGGAGATGATGGCGACGAGGAGCGCACGATCGGGCTGGGCTCACCGGCTCGTCGCGTGACCCTCGTCAAGGACCTCGGCGAGACCTTCGTCGAGGGTCAGGGACTGCTCACCACCCCGACCTGGAACTGGGGCAGTCGCCGCTAGTCATCTGCCGTCGTGACTCGCCGAGGGCGCTCGGCGTGCTCACCCGCCTGCATCTTGGGCGAGATGGGGCGAGTTCTGTTTGACTCAATGGACTCGCAGCGGTTTCGCAGCGGGGTTTGGGACGTGGTGTGCCATGCAGGTTGGTCGGCGCGCGAAATGACCCAGACAAGCGAGCGGGGGCTGGTGGGCATGAGCGTTGTTTCAGGGTCCTCACACCCCGATCATGAGTAGAACCGGGAGAACTGACATGACAGACCATCACGAATCGTCCATGCCCAGTCGACGGATCATCCTGAGCGGGGGTGCAACGGTCGCCGGACTTGCCATCGGTGGCATCGTCGGAGCGCCAGCAGCTATGGCCGCGTCGTACGTGCGGCCCGTGAAGAACCCCACCGCGCACCCGATCACGGCCCAGTGGAGGCAGCCCGGCGACTGGGCGGCCGGATACCACACCGGCGTCGACATCGGCTGCCCCATCGGCACGCCGGTCTACGCGACCATCGCCGGCGATTGCCGCACCGGCCGGGCGAACTGGGGCTCCGCGTACGGCACCATGATCCTGATCAACGACAACGTGGACGGCTCGGACTGGGGCTACTGCCATCTGTCGAGGAGAGTGGTGAGCGACGGTCAGGCTGTCGCCACCAACCAGCTGATCGGCTACTCCGGCAACACCGGGAACACCACCGGCCCGCACCTGCACCTGGAGCGACGCCCGCGCTACGGCGGTTACGGATCGGACAAGAACCCCAACCTGTGGCCCTGACCCAGAGGTGATGCCCAGCCACGAGGGTCGAGACTGTTCGGCGTGGTGAACCGACCCGTGGCAGGTGAGGACCTCCGGGTGACGTGTGGACTGCGAAAGTCCCACGCCACCCGGAGGTTCTCCCGTTCCACGTCTGGCGACCGAGTGGCAACCGACCGCGACGGGCTACCCGTCCGTATCCCGGGATGGCTCTTGTCGAAGCGGCCGGGATCGTCACACTTGTGATCTGGATCACAAGTGCGCAACGCCAATGTCGCCGTTCGCGCGGTCCCGTCCCTGACCGCCGAACCCAGGAGCCTCATGGCCCCCGCCCTCCACCCTGCCGTCGCCCAGGTCACCGCATCGGTGACCGAACGCAGTCGTGCCAGCCGCACGGCATACCTTCAACGCCTTTCGCGCGCGGCCTCCGAGCTGAGCCTGCGCCCTGCCCGCACCGACCTCGGGTGCTCCAACCTCGCCCACGCCGTCGCCGCATGTGGTGGCGCCGACCGCACCACGATGGCGGCCGACACCGGTGTGAGCCTGGGGATCATCACCTCCTACAACGACATGCTGTCGGCCCACGCGCCCTTCGAGCACTACCCGAACTCCATGAAGCAGACCGCCCGCGAGGTCGGCGCCGTCGCCCGCGTTGCTGGCGGAGTGCCCGCGATGTGCGACGGCATCACCCAAGGGCGAGCGGGCATGGAGCTCAGCCTCTTCAGCCGCGACGTCATCGCCATGTCGGCAGCGATCGCCCTGTCACACGACGTGTTCGACGGCGTCCTCATGCTCGGCGTCTGCGACAAGATCGTGCCCGGGCTCGTTGCCGGTGCGCTCTCGTTCGGTCACCTCCCGACCGCGCTCGTCCCCGCCGGACCGATGGCGAGCGGACGCTCCAACGCCGACAAGGCCGAGACCCGCAAGGCGTATGCCGCGGGCGAGGTCGGTCGCGACGAACTGCTCCAGAGCGAGGTCGCGTCCTACCACTCGGCGGGCACCTGCACGTTCTATGGCACCGCCAACTCCAACCAGATGCTCATGGACGTCATGGGGCTCCACCTGCCCGGGGCCGCGTTCGTCCACCCGGATGACCCGCTGCGTGACGCGCTCACCGCCGCCACCACGGTCCGCATTGCCGAGATCGCCGCGTCGGACACGCCCTACGGCATCGGCCAGATCGTCGACGAGAAGGCGGTGATCAACGGTGTCGTCGCCCTGCTGGCCACCGGTGGTTCGACGAACCACACGATGCACCTCATCTCGATGGCGGCGGCCGCCGGGATCGACCTCACGTGGGAGGACTTCGACGTCCTGTCGTCGGCCGTCCCCTCCATCGCCCGGATCTATCCCAACGGCACCGCCGACGTGAACCACTTCCACGCGGCCGGCGGTACCCCGTTCCTCGTGAGCACCCTGCTCGACAACGGGCTCCTCCACGAAGACGTCCTGACGGTTGCCGGGCCGGGGCTTCGCCGCTACACGCAACGTCCGACGATCATCGACGGACAGCTTGAGTTTCTCGACGCCGCAACCGAATCCAGAGACCCGTCCGTCCTTCGCGAAGCCCACGACCCATTCACGGTCGACGGCGGACTGCGCGTTCTCGGCGGCACCCTGGGGCACGCCGTCATCAAGGTTTCCGCGGTCAAGGACGAGCACCGGGTCATCGAGGCTCCGGCCCGCGTCTTCACCGACCAGGTCGGCTTCCTGCAGGCATTCTCGCGTCGCGAGCTCGACCGCGACGTCATCGTGGTGATCCGCGAGCAGGGCCCCAGCGCCAACGGGATGCCCGAACTGCACGCGCTCACCCCCTCTCTCGGTGTCCTGCAAAAGCGTGGGTATGCCGTGGCTCTCGTGACCGATGGACGGATGAGTGGCGCTTCGGGAGCCATTCCGGCGGCCATCCACGTGACCCCCGAGTCGGTGCACGCCGGGCCGATCTCGAAGATCCACGATGGCGACGTCATCCGGGTCGACTCGCTCACCGGACGGCTCGATGTGCTCGTCGACGAGGACGAGTTCGCCGCCAGGGTTCCGTCGCCGCGCGTCAGCGCAGTGGGGACGGGCACGGGGCGTGAGCTGTTCGCACCCATGCGCGCCGCCGTCGGTCGCGCCGACGAGGGCGCCCACATCTTCGGCAACCTCGGTCACGTCTGGGACCAGAGCGATGCCGCACCGTTCGTCAGCAGCGAGGAGAACCGATGACCACCACCACATCCACCACCACATCCACCACCGCGTCGAGCTCCACCCGGCCCGTGATCGCGAGCGCTGACGACGTGCTCGACCTTGCCCCGGTCATCCCGGTCGTCGTCGTGGACTCGGTCGAGCAGGCGGTGCCGCTGGCCCGCGCCCTGGTGCGCGGCGGCATACCCGTCATCGAGATCACGCTGCGCAGCTCAGCCGGCCTCGGCGCGATCGAGGCCGTCGCTTCCCAGGTCGAGGGCATGGTCGTCGGAGCCGGCACGGTCGTGACCCCGGAGCAGGTGCAGCAGGTCAAGGACGCCGGTGCCCAGTTCATCGTCACGCCGGGATCGCCGCCGCGCCTGCTGGATGCCGCGCTCGCCAGCGGCCTACCGCTCCTCGCTGGGGCCGGGACCCTCACCGAGATGCTGACCCTGGCCGAAGCCGGGCTCACGGCGATGAAGTTCTTCCCGGCGGAGGCCAGCGGTGGACGCCCCTACCTGTCTGCGGTGAGCGGGCCGTGCCCGCAGCTGCGGTTCTGCCCGACTGGCGGCATCACCCCCGAGACGGCGGCCGCCTGGCTGGACCTGCCCAACGTCGGGTGCGTCGGCGGCTCGTGGCTCACGCCGAAAGATGCTGTGGCACAGGGTGACTGGGGCCGGATTGAGACGCTTGCTTCCGAGTCGGCAGCCCTGCGCCACGGCTGACCGAGTCCACCGGCTCCCCCCGCGGTGCAGACTCAGCGTCGCGGGGGGAGGATGGCGCCGCGCGCGACGGCGAGGACCGCGATGACCTCCACCGCTTCCGGATTCACGTGCTCGACGTCTTCGGGAGGGATCCCGGCGGCATGGAAGACCCAGGCGCCCGGGGCGGCCCCGTAGCGCGCGATGATGTCGGTCGTCGTCTCGGTGCCGGATTCGGGGATCGTGGACCAGGTGGCGCAGACCCACCCGATCGCGTCGTGAACGATCAGCTCTGCGGGGAGCGAGGCGAGCACGGTGACGAGGTGGTCCAGGCTCGCGTGGGGGTCGGGTGCCATCGGCTCCCCGGCCCACAGGTTGCGAGTGGCTTCGAACGCCGCGAGGTCTGCCCGAGGAATGTCCAGGGCCGCCAGGAGGTCGTCGATGGGCACGCTCGAGCCGCCGTGCTCGTGCGCGGCGAACCCCTGCGCGTGATCGCGAAGCAGACTGCCGCCCGGCAGCTGCTGGTCCCCGTCACGGTCACACACGAGGAGCGAGTGTGCCAAACGTGCAGGTGAAGCGCACATCCACCCGGATCCCTGGCCCGAGTCAGGGCGTGAGGGTGAGGCGCATGACCCAGCGCCACTTCGCGATCTTGCGGTCTCGCTCGAAGCCGAACTCCTCGAAAAGACTCTCCGGCCCGGTGTGGAAGAAGGCTCCGCGCTGCGGCCCACGCTCCTCGACCTGCTCGGGATAGGCCTCGACCACGCCACCGCCGCCCGCCCGGATCTCGTCCAGCACCGCCGTGACCGCCGCCCGCGCAACACCGTGACCCCGGTGCTTGCTGCCGGTGAAGATGCACCCGATCCGCCAGTCCGGCAGGTCCGTCGCGTCCTTCTCATAGACCTTCTTGTTCTTGATGTTGGGCAGTTCCACCGGGCTCCCGAACTGGCACCAGCCCACGCACTGCTCACCGGCATACACGAGCATCTGATGCACGGTGCCGGCGCGGACGTGAGCCTGCTTGGCGGCGCGGTTGCCGCTGACACTCGGGCTGTCGCCGAAGCCTTCGGGGTGGAAGCCCATGCACCAACAACCGCCCCACACACCGTTGTTCGCCTCGACGAGGGCAGCGAAGTCGTCCCACGTCTCGGGGGTCAGCAACCGCGTCGTGTACTCGTCCACTGTGGGTCCGAGTCAGAGGCCGAGGAGCGCTTCGCTGCGCTCCCACAGGCCCTGCGCCAGCGCGGCGTCCTTGACCTGGGGGTTGATCTTGCCGGGTTTGTTGTTCTCGTAGTAGCGACCCGACTCCCACGTCTCACCCGGGATGCCGGCCGCGAGCCACGTGAGTCGCCCGCCGCCCGACTCGACGCCGGTCAGCAGCCGCGCCAGGGGGGTGCGATAGACGAATCGCATCAGGCTGGGCGTGTCGTTGGCGAAGTTCGTGCGGATGACGCCCGGGTGGAAGGCCACGGCGTTGACGCCTTGGTCGTGGAAGCGTCGGTGCAGCTCGACGGTGAACAGCACGTTGGCGAGCTTGCCGTCGCCGTAGGCCTTGTTGGCGCTCCAGCTGCGGGCGTTGTCGAGGTCCTCGAGGTCGATGTTGCCGAAGAGGCGGTGCGCGGCGCTGGAGGTCTGGATGACCGTCGCGTCGGACTCGACGAGGCGGTCCATGAGGAGGTGGGTGAGCAGGAAGGGGGCGAGGTGGTTGACCTGGAAGGTCTTGTCGAACCCGTCCTTCGTGCTCTCCTGACCAAAGAGCCCGCCCGCATTGTTGGCGAGCACGTCGATGCGCGGATAGGCGGTCAGCAGCTCCTCGGCGAGCGTGCGGACCTGGTCGAGGTCGGCGAAGTCGGCCACGTGCGACGGGGCGTTGAGCTGCGAGGCCACGGCCGCGGTCTTCTCCGGCGAACGCCCGACCAGGACGACCTGGTGTCCCAGAGCCTGCAGCTGGCCAGCGGCAGCGGCACCGATGCCGTCGCTCGCTCCGGTGATGACGATGGTCTGCTGCTCAGTCATGAGCTACCTCGTGGTGTGGTTGGAGTGGGCCGGGACCTCTGAATGGTCGTGGTTCGAGCCGGAGGTTCCGACTGTTTCACACGGTTCACCAGAGGATGGCGACGCCCGGTGCTCTGCCGAACTGGGGGTCACGGCTGACCAGGGTCATGGACTCGACCAGGCTCTGCGCTGCCAGCATCCGGTCGAAGCGATCACGGTGATCCCAGTTCAATTGTCCGGATAACAGGGCGTGCTCGGATGAGATGGGCAGTTCCCGCGCTCCGAGGTCTCGTAGGTGATGCGACCAACCAGCTGTGATGGCCTCGACCCCGGGCAGTTTGCCGAGGCGCTGCTTGGTCGCGATCTCCCAGGCAGACGCAGCTGAGACCCAGACGTCCGTCGCGCGATCCGAGAGGGCCTCCCGTGAAGCGCCGCCGAGTCGTGCCGGGTTTGTGAGGGCCCACAGGAGGGCATGGGTGTCGAGCAGGACTTTCATGTCGAGGT
The DNA here is from genome assembly GCF_042666395.1 of Knoellia pratensis. Taxonomy (NCBI): domain Bacteria; kingdom Bacillati; phylum Actinomycetota; class Actinomycetes; order Micrococcales; family Intrasporangiaceae; genus Knoellia; species Knoellia pratensis. The sequence continues at coordinate 634,908 of NZ_JBHTDJ010000001.1, forward strand.
CATTCCGAGTCGTCCCAGGCGCCGAGTTCGGCCTCGGTCAAATCGTCGAAGAAGGAATCGGGGACAGTCCAGGGCACGAAGCCGAGTTGGCGCGGCTCGGTCGAGATCGCGACGAGTCGAGCCACAGGCACGTTGCCGCGCGCGATCACGACGTCCTCCCCGGCTTCGACCTCGCGCAGGAGATCGGACAGGTGGGTCTTGGCCTCGAGCACTTTGACCGTCCGCATGCCCTCAAGAGTAAGTTGGTCAGCCGCCTTGGTCAACCTCGCTTCAGACCGCACGAAGGTGGCGCTCCTCGCCACCGATGTGGGGGCTCATGGCCCGCTCGACGGTCCATCACCCCGGCCCATCCGTGCGGAGTCACCATGGAGACGTCGGAGTCGAAGCCGTCGCGGGAATGGTTCGAGTACCGCCAGTCACGCAGGCAGGAGCCACTCGTCGCGCGAATCGATGGTCCGCCCCTGCCGGCAGACGACGGTGATGAACACGGACGTGTAGCCGGCGTGCCGTGCCGATGAATCCGGGTGCCCCGCCCCTCGTCGAGCACCTGAAGTCCCGCGCGAGATCGACTTTCACCTCGAGTGGTCTGTGGCGGTGCGACTGGCAGCCCTGCCCCGATGGTTGCTGCCTGACGTGGCAGGAGATCGAGAAGTCCAACACGGCAACTCTGGAGCTGACCTACCTCATCGATCACTTTTTGCGGCCGGGCGCCCACGCACGCACTGACGGGAGGGCCGACTTCGCTGCCTTCACCTTCGACCACGCCATCAACGGAACCATTGCGGCCGAGCGCGGAGACACTCGCAAACTCTTCCTGATCCAAGCCCGCGACAACGAGATCATCGAGCACACCCTCGTGCCGGGAATGCCCGACTGGTACTGACCTGGACGGACAATGGCGCTGTCCTCTCGACCTCAAGGAGCTCAGACGTGATTCTGCCGAAGGTCAGGGATCCCCGACTCGTCACGATCCGGCGTGGCGGGAGCCTCACGAACGCCGACCACCACCTCCTCGCACTGTGGGCCGCCTCGTGCGCCGAGCATGTCCTCGACCTCTTCGAGTCGGAGCAACCCGGCGACGACCGACCGCGTCAGGCCATCGAGCACGCGCGCGACTGGGTGCGCGGCGAGGTCCCGATGATGGTGGCGCGAGCCTCCGGTGGCCACGCCATGGGTGCCGCGCGACCGTTGCGTGGTGCGGCACGTTTCGCGGCGTATGCCGCCGGGCAGGCCGCCTGCGTCGCTCACGTTCCCGAGCACGACCTGGGCGCCGCGGCATACGCGATCAAGGCGGTGGGCGAGGCGGCTCCGCCTGACGGGAGGAAGGAGGCGATGCGACGCGAATGCGGCTGGCAGCGGGATCAGCTCCCCGATGCGATCCGCGACCTCGTCCTCGAGGACCAGCGTCGGCGCAACGACATCTGCTGGTCCGTCTTCGACGTCTGACCGATCACCCACGGCTGGGCGCGGCCAGGGCTAGCGTCGTCACCGTGAGAGCAGTCGTGCAGGACCACTACGGGCCGACCTCCGACCTGCGCTGCGTGGACCTGCCCGTGCCGGTGCCCGGGCCCGACGAGGTGCTCGTGCAGGTCCACGCCGCCTCCGTGCACCCGGACGTGTGGCACGTCATCACCGGGCGGCCAGCCGTCCTGCGGCTCATGGGGTCCGGTGTCCGCACCCCCAAGCAGCGGATACCCGGCTCGGACTTCGCGGGCACGGTGACGGCCGTCGGCGCCAATGTGACATCGATTGCGCTGGGCGACAACGTCTTTGGCGAATCCCTGCCCGTGATCCAGTGGATCAACGGCGGGACCTGGGCGGAGTTCGTGGCCGTCCGCCAGGACCGGCTGCTGCCGATGCCGACCAGTCTCTCGTTCGAGCAGGCCTGCACCCTCCCGACTGCCGGGATCATCGCGCTGCAGACCGCACGCGAGAACGGCAAGGTCGCCGCCGGGGATCGCGTCCTGGTCAACGGGGCAGCGGGAGGCGTGGGGTTGCTGTGCGTGCAGATCGCGAAAGCCGACGGCGCCATCGTGACCGCCGTGGACGGACCCGACAAGCAGGACCTGCTTCGCGACGCAGGTGCCGACCACGTCATCGACTACACGAGCGAGGACTTCACGCTCGGCGACGCGTCCTACGACGTCATCCTCGACATCCCGGGCAACCACACCTTCGCGCAGATCCGTCGCGTGCTGGCCCTCGACGGCACCTACGTCATCGTGGGCCACGACCAGTACGGCCGTGAGGGGCGGGCTGTGCTCGGCAGCATCCCCAAGGTCTTCGCCCTCATGGCCAGGGCCCGCTTCAACCCTCAGATCCCCCGGCCCAGCTTCCGCAGCCGCCCCAAGCTCGAGTACCTCCGCGCCCTCAAGGAACTCGCCGACGCCGGACACGTCCGCGCGGTCGTCGACAGCACCTTCCCCCTCGAGGAAGCGTCGGCGGCCCTCGACCACTTGGCCTCGGGTCGCGCTCGCGGTCGGGTCGTCCTCACGACGGTCAGCTGAGCTGGTCCCCGTCAGGGGCGATCGCTCTCCACGCCGACCTGATGTGCGCCTCGGTCAGGCGGGCGGCAGCGTCGGCGTCGCCGCGCACCACCGCGGCGTGGATCTCCTCGTGGTCGTGGCGCAGTCGTGGCGCGACGTCGTCCCAGGACGTGAGGTCGCGGAAGCGGTCAAGGATCGGCAGGCGCATCGACTCGCGGATCGCAGCGGTGAGGTCGGTCGCGAGGCGGTTGCCGGCGGCCGCTGCGAGCGCCACGTGGAACTCGGTGTCGCGCTCGTTGAACTCGGCTCGGTCGATTCCCGGGGCGGCCATGTCGTCGAGGAGTCCGCGAAGGGTCGCCAGGTCTTCTGCGGACGCGTGGGCGGCGGCCAGCCTGGCACTCAACCGCTCGAGGGAGACCCGGACCTCGATGACGTCCGGCAGAGGAAAGTTCGCCAGCGCGACATGGAGGCGCAACAGCCGACTCAGGGCGCGCGAGGGGACCGAGGTGATGACCGTGCCCCCGGCAGCACCGGCCCCGACCGAGGAGTGCACGACACCCTGCGCCTGCAGGGTTCGGACCGCCTCACGCACGGCGGCGCGGCTCACCTCGAGCGATGCCGCGAGCTCGCGCTCGGCCGGCAGTCGGTCGCCGACGTGGAGGCGTCCTTCGAGGATCTGGGTGTCGACCCAGGCGAGGACGACCTCGAAGGCCCGGGGTCCTCGAGGGCTCGCAACGTCGCGGGTGCTGGCCATGGCGTGAAGCATGCCAGCCGGCAGGACGTCGGTGAATCTCATGGTCAGACCTCTTGACGCGGCTCTGCGGCACGCCCTAGTTTCGAGCAATGATCAATGGTCAGACCATTGCCTTTGCTTGGATGTTGCCATGACGGCAACGCAGCCTGGGACCTCGGACCTCAGGGTTGCCCTCTTCGCGACGTGCTTCAACGACACGATGTGGCCCGAGACCCCGAAGGCCACCGTGCGACTCCTGGAGCGGCTCGGCGTCACGGTCGAGTTCCCGATGGGGCAGACCTGTTGCGGTCAGATGCTGACGAACACGGGGTATGCCGGTGAGGCCGTTCCGCTCGTCGCTCGCTTCGTCGACGTGTTCGGGGACTACGACGCCGTCGTCGCTCCGTCGGGGTCGTGCGTCGGGTCGGTCCGGGACCAGCACCCGATGATTGCCCACCTCGCGGGCGACCCGGGCCTGGCCTCCGAGGTCGAGCGGGTCTCGCCCAAGGTCCACGAGCTGTCGGAGTTCCTCGTCGACGTGCTCGGGGTGACCGACGTGCGCGCATATTTCCCGCACCGCGTCACCTATCACCCGACCTGCCACTCACTGCGAATGCTGCGCGTGGGTGACCGCCCACTCCAGCTCCTGCGAGCCGTCGAGGACATCGACCTCGTCGAGCTCCCCGGTGCCGAGGAGTGCTGCGGTTTCGGCGGGACCTTCGCGATGAAGAACGCCGACGTATCCGTCGCCATGGGCACCGACAAGGCAGCCCACGTCACCGAGACCGGAGCCGACGTCCTCGTCGCCGGCGACAACTCCTGCCTGGCGCACATCGGTGGGATCCTCGGAAGGCAACGGTCCGGCATACGCCGCCTGCATCTTGCAGAGATCCTGGCCTCGACCAAGGAGAACCCGGCATGAGCACCCCACGAAGTTCTTCCCCCGCTGCGCTCCTCCAGATACTTCGCGGGGACCCCGCATGAGCACCCCACGAAGTTCTTCCCCCGCTGCGCTCCTCCAGATACTTCGCGGGGACCCCGCATGAGCACCCCACCGGTCCAGAAGACGTCGCCGGCCTTCGTCGGGATGCCGAAGTTCCCGACGGCTGCTCGGGAGGCGCTGGCCAACACCCAGCAGCGGACGAACCTGCGCAACGCCACCCACACGATCCGGGAGAAGCGCGCGGCAGTCGTCGCCGAGGTGCCCGAGTGGGAGGCCCTGCGGGTCGCCGGGGCCGCGGCCAAGGACGAGGCGCTGCACCACCTGGGTGACTACCTGGAGCAGGTCGAGGCGTCGTTGACCGCCAACGGTGCGATCGTCCACTGGGCCAGGGATGCCGACGAGGCGAATCAGATCGTCATCGACATCGCGCGGTCCAAGGAGGTCGACGAGGTCGTCAAGGTCAAGTCCATGGCGACCCAGGAGATCGAGCTCAACGAGGCCCTGGGGGCTGCCGGGATCAGCGCCTGGGAGACCGACCTCGCCGAGCTCATCGTCCAGCTGTTCGGTGACCGGCCGAGCCACATCCTCGTGCCGGCGATCCACCGCAACCGCACCGAGATCCGCGACGTGTTCCTGCGCGAGATGGCCACGTTCGGGCGCCCCGCACCCGAGGACCTCACCGACGATCCGGCCCGGTTGGCCGAGGCGGCACGTCTGCACCTGCGCGAGAAGTTCCTGCGCGCGAAGGTTGCGGTGTCGGGTGCCAACTTCGCCATCGCGGACACCGGGACACTCGTCGTCGTCGAGTCCGAGGGCAACGGCCGCATGTGCCTGACCCTGCCCGAGACCCTCATCTCCGTGGTCGGGATCGAGAAGGTCCTGCCGACGTGGGACGACCTCGCACCCATGCTCCAGCTGCTTCCGCGCTCGAGCACGGGGGAGCGGATGAATCCCTACACGACCATGTGGTCCGGGGTGCACGAGGGTGACGGGCCACAGGAGGTGCACGTCATCCTCCTCGACAACGGGCGCAGTCACGTGCTCGCGGATTCCCTGGGGAGACAGGCGCTTCGATGCATCCGATGCTCGGCCTGCCTCAATGTCTGCCCCGTCTATGAGCGCACGGGTGGTCACGCCTATGGCTCCGTCTATCCGGGGCCGATCGGTGCCGTGCTCAACCCGCAGCTGCGGGGGACGGCGAGTGAGGTCGACCAGTCCCTGCCCTATGCCTCGAGCCTGTGTGGCGCCTGCTTCGATGCCTGCCCCGTGCGGATCAACATCCCCGAGCTGCTCGTCGAGCTGCGTGGCACCGTCGCCCAGCAAGGCGGGCACCGCGCCGAGTCCGCCGCGATGAAGGCGGCCGCCTGGGTGCTGTCCGACCCCAAGCGGTTGGCCGTCGCCCAGAAGGGTGCGACGACCGCTGGCAGACTCATCGGCAAGCGCACGGTCCGCTCCGTCCCGGGCCTGGGCGCCTGGACCGACGCACGCGACGTGCCGACGCCACCCAAGGAGACCTTCCGCCAGTGGTGGGTCCGCGAGCACGATGGACGCGAGGGGGACGAGTCATGAGTCTGGCCACGAACCCCACGACGAGTGCGCGCGCCGAGATCCTCGCCAACGTCCGCTCGGCGACGGCCGACATCACGACCGAACCCCGACTTCGTGCCCCGCACGGACACGACGATCCGCGCGGAGCGCGTCCGCACGTGTCCGTGCGGGGCACGAAGTCGCTTCCCCGTGGGGAGACGCTGGACCTGCTGGCGGAGAACGTTGCCGACTATCGGGCCACCGTCCTGCGCGTCCCCGAGGCAGAGGTGGGCGCCGCCATCGTGGGCGCCCTGCGCGCCGTCGACGCCTCCTCCGTGGTCCTGCCCACCGGGCTCGACGACGAGTGGCAGCAGGCCGTTCGAGAGGCCTTCGACGTGGTCGCCGAGTCAGGGTCGACGACCCTGGTCCTCGACTCGGTCGACGCCGTGGTGACGGGATCGGCGGTCGGCATCGCCACGACGGGCACGATCGTCCTCGACCACGGACCCGACCAGGGTCGCCGCGCGCTGACGCTGGTCCCCGACACCCACGTGTGCGTCATCCGCGACGCCCACGTGGTCCACGACGTGCCCGAAGCGGTGGCGCGACTGCGCACTGCGACAGGTCAGCAACGGGCGCTCACGTGGATCAGCGGTCCCAGCGCCACGAGCGACATCGAGCTGCAACGCGTCGAAGGTGTCCATGGCCCGCGCAACCTCGTGGTCATCATCGTCGCAACCGAAATCGTTGCAAAGGAACCGGTATGACCACGGCCCCGGAGACCACGCCCGTCTTCTTCGTCGCGGGAGGCACGGGCATCTCGGCCGAGACCCTGGGCAACCTCATGCTGGCGCAGTTCCCCGGGCTGACCTTCACCCGGCGCAAGATTCCCTTCATCACGACGATCGAGCACGCTCGGTCCGTGCTGGCGCAGATCGACGGCGCGATGACCGAGACGGTGACACCGCTCGTGTTCTCCACCGTGACCGACGCTGCGATCCGGCAGGAGCTGCAGGAGACCAAGGCCGCCTTCATCGACCTCTTCGGGTCACACCTCGACACCGTTGAGCGGGTGCTCCACGTCAACGCCACCCACAACACGATGGCCCTGCACGGGGTCGGTGACACCGGCCGCTACGACCTGCGGATGAAGGCCATCGAGTTCGCGATGGAGCACGACGACGGTGCCAGCCTGCGCAACCTCGAGCAGTCCGACCTCATTCTCGTCGCCCCGTCGCGGTGCGGGAAGACGCCCACGTCGATGTACCTCGCCCTCCAACACGGGCTCAAGGTCGCGAACTATCCCCTGGTGCCCGAGGACTTCGAGACCGAAGCCCTGCCCCGACCGATCGCCCAGCTCGCCGACAAGTGTTTTGGTCTGCTCTCCACACCGGTTCGCCTCAGTCAGGTGAGAAACGAACGCAGACCCGGTTCGACCTATGCCACGCTCGCCCAGTGCAGCTTTGAGCTGCGGCGGGCCGAGACGATGTACAGAGCGCATCGCATCCCCTCGATCAACTCCGCCAAGATGTCCGTCGAGGAGATGGCAGCCGTGATCATGCAGAGCAGCCGGCTGCCTGACCTCGGCTGACGCTGAACTGCTACTGCCGCACCGACGAAAGGGACCATCATGACCGCCACCACACAGGGGCCCGCCGGTTCGTCGGGTTCACCCAGCGCGAACATTGCGTGGTTCGCCGAGCTCGGCCTCGGCGATGTCGAGCACGTCGGTGGCAAGAACGCCTCCCTCGGCGAGATGGTCCAGCACCTGTCCAAGGCCGGGGTCCGCGTGCCCGACGGCTTCGCAACGACCGCCGATGCCTACCGCCGCTTCCTCTCCCACGAGGGTCTCGCCGACCGCATCAACGGCATCCTCGATGAGCTCGACGTCGAGGACACGCGGGCGCTCGCCGCGGCCGGCGCCGACATTCGCCACGCGGTCGAGGAGCAGCCCTTCCCGTCCGACCTCGAGAACGAGATCCGGACGGCATACACCAAGCTTGTCGGCGACACGGGCGACGAGGTGAGCTGGGCCGTGCGCTCGAGCGCGACAGCAGAGGACCTGCCCGACGCGAGCTTCGCCGGGCAGCAGGAGACCTTCCTCAACGTGCGCGGCATCGACAACATCCTGCTGGCGATCAAGAGGGTCTTCGCCTCGCTCTACAACGACCGCGCGATCTCCTACCGCGTGCACAGCAACTTCGACCACGAGTCGGTCGCGCTCTCGGCCGGCATCCAGCGCATGGTGCGCTCCGACATCGGTGCGTCCGGCGTCATGTTCACGATCGACACCGAGTCCGGCTTCTCCGATGCGGTGTTCATCACGAGCAGCTACGGCCTCGGCGAGGCGGTCGTCCAGGGCGCCGTGAACCCGGACGAGTTCTACGTCTACAAGCCCGCGCTGCGTGCCGGCCGCCCGGCGATCCTCAAACGCGGCGTCGGCAGCAAGGCGACCAAGATGGTCTACACCGACGACGCCGAGGTCGGCCGCTCGATCGACTTCGTGGACGTCGACCCGGCCGACAGCGCCCGACTCAGCCTCACCGACGCCGAAGTCACCGAGCTCGCCGAACACGCCCTCAAGATCGAGGAGCACTACGGCCGCCCGATGGACATCGAGTGGGGCAAGGACGGCGTCGACGGCGGCATCTACATCCTCCAGGCGCGTCCCGAGACGGTGAAGTCGCGCCAGTCCGGCTCGACCCTCCGGCGCTTCCGCATGGACGAGGGTGGCGGCGACGTGGTTGTCGAGGGTCGCGCGATCGGGCAGAAGATCGGCGCTGGAGCGGTGCGCGTCCTTGCCACCCCCGAGGCCATGCACGACTTCCAGGCCGGCGAGGTCCTCGTCGCCGACATGACGGACCCCGACTGGGAGCCGGTCATGAAGCGCGCCAGCGCGATCGTCACCAACCGCGGCGGACGCACCTGTCACGCCGCGATCATCGCCCGCGAGCTCGGCATCCCGGCCGTCGTCGGCACCGGCAACGCGACCCGCGAGCTCGCCGACGGACGCGAGGTCACCGTGTCGTGCGCCGAGGGTGACACCGGCTTCGTCTACGACGGGCTGCGCGAGTTCTCGGTCACCGAGACCGAGCTCGACGACATGCCCGACGTGCCCGTCAAGATCATGATGAACGTCGGCACTCCTGAGCAGGCTTTCGAGTTCTCTCGCCTGCCACACAGGGGAATTGGGCTCGCCCGCCTTGAGTTCATCATCAACCGTCAGATCGGGATCCACCCTCGCGCGCTCCTCGAGCTCGACGACCAGGAACCCGAACTCAAGGCCGAGATCGAGAGTCTCATCGCGGCATACGCCTCGCCTCGCGACTTCTTCGTCAAGCGCGTCGCAGAGGGCATCTCGATGCTTGCGGCAGCCTTCGCGCCGGAACCGGTCATCGTCCGGATGAGTGACTTCAAGTCGAACGAGTATGCCGGCCTGCTCGGTGGCGCTCGCTACGAACCTCACGAGGAGAACCCGATGATCGGGTACCGCGGGGCGGCGCGCTACCTGTCCGCCGACTTCGCGGAGTGCTTCGCCATGGAGGCGGAGGCGTTGAAGCTGGTGCGGGATGACATGGGCCTGACCAACGTCAAGGTGATGATCCCGTTCGTCCGGACCATCGCCGAGGCCGAGGGTGTCATCGACCTGCTCGGCCAGCACGGCCTCGTGCGCGGCGAGAACGACCTGCAGGTCGTCATGATGTGCGAGGTTCCGTCCAATGCCGTTCTGGCGGATGCGTTCCTCGACCACTTCGACGGGTTCTCGATCGGGTCCAACGACCTCACCCAGCTCACGCTCGGCCTCGACCGCGACTCGTCCCTCGTGGCCGGAAGCTTCGACGAGCGCGACCCTGCGGTGAAGAAGATGCTGAGCATGGCGATCGAGGCGTGCAAGGCGCGGGGCAAGTACATCGGGATCTGCGGGCAGGGCCCCTCGGACCACCCCGACCTCGCCGACTGGCTTCTCGACCAGGGCATCGAGTCCATGTCGCTCAACCCGGACACGGTCGTCGACACCTGGCTGCGCCTGGCCAAGCACGCGGGCTGAGGCGACCTCCGGAGGAGTTGGGCTCCGGCTACTTCGCGATGCCGCGGAGGATGACGCCCAGACCTGCTTCGAAGGACGCGATCCGGTCTTTCGGAGCAGGTCCCACGTGTGCCGGATCGGCGGCCCGTAGCTGCTCATCGGTCTGCTCCAGCGCGACCGAACCGAGCACGTGGGCGACGACGAGATCGGTGACCGCGGAAAGCGACTCGGTGGCCACACCGGCGAGGCCCAGCAGGCGGGTCACCTCCCTGATGGGAACCACGGAACTGGGCGCAGCGGCATACGCCATGGAGACGACCTCGGACCCGTCGGGGACCGCGGCGACGGTGGCCCGCACGGATCTCAGCAGGGCGGTCAGTGCCTCTGCGGGCGGCAGGTCGGGCGCCGGCAGCGGGACCTGTGACACCAGGGTGTCGGCGACCTCGACGAGCAGCTCCTGTTTGCTCGCGAGGTGCCAGTACAGCGCCCCCGGTTGGACGTCGAGCTCGCGCGCAAGTCGCCGCATCGAGAGGTCGGCCAGGCCGTAGCGGCGCAGGAGGTCCAGGGCGGTCACGACGATCTGCTCGCGTGAGAGTGCCACCCATCGCCTCCTGGTCCGCATTGACATGACGCCACGTCACCTCGGCATACTGTGCCCTACTTGAACACCGTTCAATGACGCGCGCAAGGAGCGACACCTATGTCTGGGCCGACCACTTTCGACCACCTCGCTGACCGGATCCTCGCTGGAACGCCGGCGACCGAGGCCGACGCCCTGGCCGTGCTGAGGGCACCCGACGATGAGCTGCTGGCCGTCGTCGGCGCCGCGAGCCGCTTGCGCCGCGAGCACTTCGGCAACACGGTCAGGGTCAACTACCTCGTCAACCTCAAGTCGGGTCTGTGCCCCGAGGACTGCGGCTACTGCTCCCAGCGGCTGGGCTCGACGGCCGACATCCTCAAGTACACGTGGTTGCAGGCCGACGAGGCCGTGGAGCAGACGGCGGCCGGGATCAGGGGCGGCGCCACCCGCGTCTGCATGGTGAGCAGTGGCCGCGGACCGACCGACCGCGACATCGAGCGGGTCGTCGGCATGGTGAGCGCCGTCAAGGAGGAGCACCCGCAGGTCGAGGTCTGCGCCTGCCTCGGCCTTCTCAGGGACGGTCAGGCCGAGCGGCTTCGCGAGGCCGGCGTCGACGCCTACAACCACAACCTCAACACGGCCGAGTCGCACCACGACGACATCGTCACGACTCACACCTACGCCGACCGGGTCGACACCGTGACCAAGGCCAAGACCGCTGGGCTGTCGCCGTGCTCAGGCCTGATTGTTGGGCTCGGCGAGTCCGACGAGCAGCTCGTGGAGGCGCTCTTCGCACTCAGGGCGCTCGAGTCCGACTCCATCCCGATCAACTTCCTCATGCCGTTCGACGGGACCCTCTTCGAGGGCAGGTGGGAGCTCACTCCGCAGCGTTGCCTCGTGGTCCTGGCATTGGCGCGCTTCGTCTGCCCGGACAAGGAGGTCCGCATCGCCGGAGGTCGAGAGATGCACCTGCGCTCGCTTCAGGGGTTGGCCCTCCACGTCGCCAACTCGATCTTCCTCGGCGACTACCTCACGTCCGAGGGGCAGGCCGCGGAGGCGGACCTCGAGCTGATCCGTGACAACGGCTTCGTCGTCCTGGGATCCGAGGAGCAGTCGCCCGAGCTGGTGGGTGCGGGCGCTGGCGCAACGCACGACATCGCGATCCGTCGGCGCGGCGCGGGCACCGACGCGCCCCCCAATGCCTGACGGCACCACGCTGGCAGGCCGCGACCGTGGACTCGTGTGGCACCCCTACGGTCCTTTGGACGGACCGATGGCGTATGCCGTTGAGTCGGCTTCCGGGGTGAGGCTCGGCTTGCGCTCGGCGCAGGGAGAGAGCCTCGACGCCATCGATGCCATGGCGTCGTGGTGGTGTGCGATCCACGGCTACCGCCACCCCGCCCTCGATGCCGCAGCCCATGCGCAGATCGACGCCTTCAGCCACGTGATGTTCGGCGGCCTGACGCACGAGCCAGCCGTCTCGTTGGCGGAGCGGCTGACGGCGATGGCGCCGGGCCCGATGGCGCACGTCTTCTTCGCCGACTCCGGATCGGTCTCGGTGGAGGTCGCGCTCAAGTTGGCCCTGCAGTACCAAGCTGCGAAGGGCCGACCCGGGAGGCAGCGGTTCCTCACCGTGCGTGGTGGCTACCACGGCGACACGTTTGCGGCGATGAGCGTCTGCGACCCCGTCGACGGCATGCACTCGGCCTTCCCGGGCGTGCTCGCTCAGCACCTCTTCGCTCCACGCCCACCCTCCGCGAGTCGCCACCCGAGCGCGTCGCACGCTGGCCTCGCTGACCCGGCCGTCGAGTCCTGGGCCGCGGAGTTCCGAGCGGTGGCCTCTGCACACACTGACGAGCTCGCGGCGATCATCGTCGAGCCGGTACTCCAGGGGGCAGGCGGCATGCACGTCTACGACCCCGAGTGCCTCCGGGTGATGCGCTCCGTCGCGGACGCGCACGGCCTGCTTCTCATCGCCGACGAGATCGCGACCGGGTTCGGTCGCACGGGCCAGCTGTTCGGTTGCGACTGGGCGGGTATCGCACCCGACGTCATGTGCGTCGGCAAGGCGCTGACGGGCGGCTACCTGAGCCTCGCCGCGGTCCTCGCGACCGCAGAGGTGGGGGAGACGATCACGCGCTCCGAGTTCCGGGCGCTGCTGCACGGCCCCACGTTCATGGCCAACCCACTCGCCTGTGCCGTGGCGGGGGCATCCCTGGACCTGCTCGCCGTCGGCTGGCAGGGCGACGTCTCACGAGTGGAGGGCGGGCTCGCCAGGGCGTTGGATCCTGCCCGAAACCTGGTGTCCGTCAAGGATGTTCGCACGCTGGGCGCCGTGGGCGTCGTGCAGCTCGATCGGCCGGTCGACGTCGGCGCGGTCACCCGGGCGGCCCTCGAACGCGGCGTCTGGGTGCGGCCCTTCCGCGACCTCGTCTACACGATGCCGCCCTACGTCTCCTCCGACTCTGACGTCGCGACGATCGGCGCCGCAATCGTCGGCGCGGTCGCCGAGGTCCACGGATGAGCGGCGTCGGCTCTGTCGAATCGAGCGTCTGGGACGACTGGTTGCACGAGCGGGCCCAGTTGCGCGAGGAGCGCGGCACGGTGCGCACCGACCCTGTCCTGCGCGACACGGGCGATGGGACGACACTCGACCTCGCCTCCAACGACTACCTGGGCCTGTCGCGGGACCCTCGGGTCGTCGCGGCCACCCACGCAGCAGTCGACCGTCACGGTTGCTCCGCCACGGCGTCACGCCTCGTCACGGGCACCCTGTCGATCCACCACGAGCTCGAAACCGCCCTTGCCGCGCTCGCGGGCTGGCCGAGTGCGCTCGCCTTCTCCACCGGGTATGCCGCCAACCTCGGCGTCCTGACCGCGCTGAGTGGGCGCGGGGCCGCGATCCTCCTCGACGAGCACGCCCACGCATCGCTGCACGACGCGGCCCGCATGTCCCGGGTCCCGTACGCCACATTCCGCCACAACGACGTCGACGACCTGGCCGTGCAGCTGGCGGCACGAGCGGGCAGTCGGGTCGTCGTCGCTGTCGAGTCGATCTATTCGGTGCTCGGCGACGCCGCACCGCTGCAGGCCCTCCTCGAAACCTGCACCACTCACGACGCCCTGCTCGTCGTCGACGAGGCCCACGGCATCGGGGTGGCAGGCGAGGGGCGTGGGCTGGTCGCCGAGGTTGGCCTGGCCGACGCGCGCAACCTCGTGGTGACCGCGACGCTCTCGAAATCCCTTGGGGCACAGGGCGGAGCGGTGCTGGCGTCACGTGCGATCCGCGAGCACCTGGTCAACACAGCGCGGAGCTTCATCTTCGACACCGGCCTTGCACCCGCTGCCGCCGGCGCGGCGGCCGAAGCCGCGCGGATCGTGGCATCCGCGCCGGAACTCTCGGCGCGCGTCCGGGACAACGCCGAGGCCATTGTTGCCATCTGCGGCATCACGCCGGCCGCCGGCGCGGTGCAGTCCATCCCGATGGCCTCACCGCAGGCGGCCGTCGCCGCGTGCCTCGACCTGCGGGAGCAGGGCGTCCTCGTCGGCTGCTTCCGACCGCCCAGCGTGCCCGACGGCGTCTCGCGCCTGCGGGTCACCGCGCGCGCCGACCTCACGCCCGACGCGGTGGCCGCGGCCGCCCACCGGATCGCGACCACGGCAGACCGCCACGGGCGGGCTGCACCGTGACGCCAGGGCGCGAGGCGACCGGCCTCCCCGGCATCGTCGTCATCACCGGCACCGACACCGAGGTCGGCAAGACCGTCACCACAGCGGCAGTGGCGGCAGTGGTGGCGCATGCGGGACTCAGCGTGGCGGCATACAAGCCGGTCCAGACGGGCGTGGCACCAGGGGAGGCCGGAGACATGGCCGAGGTCCGGCGCCTGTCGGGCATTGCCAGCGTTGAAGGGTGCCGGCTCCGGGAGCCGATGGCGCCCCGACCGGCGGCGACCCTCGAGGGGGCGACCCTGCCCACCATGGCTGAGCACAAGGCGACGATCACCCGTCTCGCGCAGACGCACGACCACGTGCTGGTCGAGGGGGCAGGGGGACTGCTGGTCGAGCTCACGGACGAGGGCGAGACCCTCGCCGATCTCGCGGACGCCCTCCCGGACGTCGGTGTCGTCATCGTTGCGAGGGGCGCACTCGGCACGCTCAACCACACGATGTTGACCCGAGTAGCCCTGTCGCACAGGCGCATTCGCCTGCTCGGTAATTGCATCGGGTCCTGGCCCGAACACCCCACCCGGATCGAGACCAGCAACCGTGACCATCTGACGGGCTTGTCCGAGGGCCTGCTGGGCGCCATTCCGGCCGGAGCCCCGGGGCTGACTCCAGAGCAGTTCCGGGCAGCGGCCACGAGCTGGCTGCCCGGGCTGGGTCGGCACCGGCAGGGAACCTGACGGCGTAGGACACACGAGACCAGGTATGCCGTGGTGCACCACGGCATACCTGGTCGTAGCTGTCCGCCCGGAGCCTGCGAACCGGACCACCGCGAGTAGCGTCTGCGCCGTGGACCGGATGACGACACGCCTTCTCATCGCCGTACTCGTCGGCGTGCCCCTCGGGCTGGTGCTCCCGCTGGGTGACGGCAGTGACGCGATGATCCGTGCGCTCGTCTGCTACGCCCTGAGCGGTACCGCGTTCGTCGGGCCTCTCGGCTGGACGATCCTCACCGAGGACCCGCCGCAGACGCGCTCGCGGATGGAGGGTGGCGACGGTGAGCGTCGACTGACCGATGTCATCGTCGTCGTCATCGGACTCGCGAGCCTGCTCGGCGTCGGTGTCCTGCTCGTCGGGAGCCGGTCCGACGGGGACGCCAAGGTGGCCGCCGCCGTCGCGGGCCTCGCGACCGTGGCGGTCGGGTGGTTGTGCGTGCAGGCGATGTACACCGTGCGCTACGCCCGCATCTACTACGCAACGGACAAGCCGCCGATCGACTTCAACGACGACGAGGACCCCGCGCTGTCGGACTTCGCCTACTTCTCCTTCAACCTCGGCATGACCTATCAGGTCTCGGACACCGACGTCCGCACTCGTTCGCTGCGCAAGGTGATCCTCGCCCACACGATGCTGTCCTACCTCTACGGAACGGTCGTCATCGCGACGACGGTCAACCTCGTCGCCGGCTTCACGTCCTGACCTCGCCCCTGGACGGGCTGGCTACGATCAGGAGGTGACCACCACTCTCGTTCTCACCGTCATCGGCGATGACCGCGCCGGACTCGTCAAGGCCCTGGCCGACGTCATCGAGGGTGGTGGCGGCAACTGGGAGCGCAGCCACCTCAGTGAGCTCGCGGGCAAGTTCGCCGGCATCGTCACGGTGACCGTCCCCGAGGATCGCGCCGATGCCCTGCGCGCGGCCCTTGCGCCCCTCGATGGTCTGCTCGCCGTTGCGGTCCACGACACCGCCGCGGGCGGTGCCGACGCCGAGCTGCGGGAGGCGGGGGAGGCGCGGCGGGAGTTGCGCATCGACCTTCTCGGCAACGACCGCCCCGGCATCGTCGGTGCCGTGTCGGGCGTCCTCGCGAAGCACGACCTCAGCGTCGCCGAGCTGCAGAGCTCGACCCGTGACGCGCCCATGGCCGGCGGGCGCCTCTTCGAAGCCACGGCGCTCGTCACCGTCCCGGCCGGTGCGGATCTCGCCGCCCTCCAGACAGACCTCGAGGAACTCGCGACCGAGATCATGGTCGACGTCGCCGTCTCGCCGGACACGGCGAACTGATCCCGACGGACCATGCGATCTGACTCGATGACAATGACTCTTCGGGACTGGTGACGGGGCTGCGCTGCCGGGTATACCTTCAATCAGCGTGCGCGACACGACGCCATCCCGACGCCTGCGGGCTGCGCACCACGTTGATGCGGAGCGACCATGAAGCTGTTGCACCTGATGGCCTCGCCTCGTGGCGAGATGTCGAACACGATGAAGATTTCCCAGTCGTTCCTGGACGGGCTCGCGGCAGCGCATGCTGACGTGGAGGTCGAGACGGTCGACCTCTATCACCACGACCTTCCGGCCGTGGCCGGTCTCAACATCGAGGCGAAGTACACCCTCATGCTGGGCCAGCCCATCGATCGTGACCATGCGGAGTCGTGGTCCCACATCGAGCGCGCCATCGCGCAGTTCCTCTCGGCCGACGCCTACCTCGTCACGTCACCGATGTGGAACTTCACCATCCCCTACGTCCTCAAGTACTACATCGACTGCATCGTGCAGCCGGGGTATGTCTTCCGCTACGACGAGATGGGTCGCCCCGTGCCGCTGGTGCACGGCAAGAAGATGGTCTGCGTGACGTCTCGCGGCGGCGACTACTCGCCGGGGACCCCGTTCCACGCCTATGACTTCCAGGAGCCCTATCTCAGGGCGATCTTCGGCTTCATCGGCATCACCGACGTCGACTTCATCAACGCCCAGCCCATGGACATCACTCCGGACCTGCGTGAGATCGCGAGTCGAAGCGCCATCGAGCGAGCCACCGCGCTCGCGGCGGATCCCGGGTGGGCCGACCTCACGGAGGAGCGTCTGTCGCGGGCAGCTGGCGGGTCCGACGTCGAACCGGCCGATCACGGTCACAGCGCGGCGGTCGTCTGACCCGACACCGCCTGAGCAGCTTCGCCCCTGGAGCATCCGGCGGAGGTGCCTGTCCCCGACGTGCCTGAGGTGCAGACCCACGTGCGCGGCGAGGGCGGCGCGGGAGGGCACGACGAAGGCCCCCCGACCACAAGGGTCAGGGGGCCTTCGTTTGAGATCAGATGTCTCGAAGGTGGTGAAGGGTCAGATGCCCTTGACCTTCTCAGCCTGCGGGCCCTTGGGGCCCTGCGTGACGTCGAACTCGACCTTCTGGCCTTCCTGGAGCTCGCGGTAGCCGCCGCTCTCGATGGCCGAGTAGTGAACGAAGACGTCAGCGCCGCCGCCGTCCTGCTCGATGAAGCCGAAGCCCTTTTCGCTGTTGAACCACTTCACGGTGCCGGTTGCCACTTGGTGTTGCCTTTTCTGTAGTGCGAGTACTCCCGTGTGGAGCACTCATGCTGCCGATGCTCACACCCGTAGGGGCCACGCGAACCTTCGCGCAACTACTCGGTCGTGTCGGCCACGCGTACGTGGACTGGAAAGGCAACAGTGATGACCGTAGCAGTCTTCGTGCCCCGTGGCCTATTGAGCGCACGGTTGGTTGAGACGAGTTTGGGTCGACCCATGGACGACAGCGCCCGTGAGCGGGCGTGAGCCGGCGGCATACATTGCCCTTGACTTATATAAGTTCGGACGCAAACATGGACGGATGCACGCTCTGGACGTCCTCGGGGACCCGGTCCGCCGGCGCATCCTCGAGCTGCTCGCCGAGGGTGAGGCGAGCGCCGGCACCGTCGGCGCCACGATCGGCGACGAGTTCGGCATCAGTCAGCCCGCCGTGTCGCAGCACCTGAAAGTGTTGCGAGACAACGGTTTTGCGACCGTTCGACCCGAAGGAACAAGGCGTCTGTATGCCGTTGACGCCCGTGGGCCGAGCGAGGCACGTGAGTGGTTGTCGGCTTTCGAGCGCTTCTGGCTCCCCGGGCTGGCGGCCCTCGACACCGAGCTCGCCCGCGGTCGTCGCACACGTCGGATCGCGACCACTCCCACCAGGCCAACCACGACATCCCCCAAGAACACGAAGAAGGAGACCTGACCATGGTCGATGTCCTGTCCCAGATCGGCGCCGTCACCCGCGAGCTCCGGATTGACGAAGTCGACGGCGAGAAGTTCCATGTCCAGTCGCTCGAGCAGTCCTATCCCTCCCCGATCGACGACGTGTGGGACGCGATGACGAGCCCTGAGCGGATCCAGCGCTGGTTCCTGCCGGTGTCCGGTGACTTGCGCGTGGGTGGCCGCTACCAGTTCGAGGGTCAGGCCGGCGGCGAGGTGCTCGAGTGCGAGCCACCTGCCGATGCCGCTGCCGGATCGGCACGGGTTTTCGTGACGTGGGAGTTCGGTGGGGGTGTCACCTGGCTGGCGGTTCGCCTCACGGCTCAGAGTGGGGGCACCACGCTCCGCCTCGAGCACGTGGCCAAGGCCTCGGAGGTGCCTGCCGAGATGTGGGAGGCCTTCGGGCCCGGCGCGACCGGGGTCGGCTGGGACGGCGGACTGCTCGGGCTCTCACTCCACCTCGGCGCGGTCGAGGGTTCGCTGGCGCCGAGCGAGGCGCAGGCCTGGGCGGCGACCGACGAGGGCCGACAGTTCTATCGGGGCGCTGCTGATGCGTGGGGTTCGGCGCACGCTGCGTCGGGTGTGGACGCGGCGGTGGCGGCGCAGGCGGCCGACGCGACCTACGGGTTCTACGCCGGCACCTGACCCCCTGAGCGTGCGACTTCGTGCCCCGCACGGACACGAAAACGGAGGCCTTCGGCCGACGATCGTGTCCGCGCGGGGCACGAAGTCGAGGAGTCAGTTCGTGGTGGCGGCGGCGAGGAGCTGGGTCTCGGCGGCGGTGAGGTAGTCGTCGAGCTCGGCGAGGGCTGCGTCGAGATTGCCGGCCTCGATGAGGTCGAGCAGGCGGACATT
This sequence comes from Knoellia pratensis, assembly GCF_042666395.1. Lineage (NCBI taxonomy): Bacteria > Bacillati > Actinomycetota > Actinomycetes > Micrococcales > Intrasporangiaceae > Knoellia > Knoellia pratensis. The sequence goes on from NZ_JBHTDJ010000001.1 coordinate 653,746, forward strand.
GCGCGCCAGGAAGGGCTCGTGCAGTGCCTGCCGATCGGGCAGTCGGAGGAACGCGAGACGGAGTTCGGCGAGCAGTCCCTCGAACATCGAGGACAGATGGACGCTGTCGCTCGCCCCGACCAGCAGGCGGTGGAAGTCGATGTCGGCGGTCCCGACGCCTTCCCAGTCGGCGGCGGTTGCGGCGAACTGGCCTCGCCTGACGACCTCGCGCAGGGCGGCCACGCGGTCCGGGTCGGTGATGCCCCGGACGCCGAGCGGCTCGACGAGCCGTCGCGTCCGATACATCTCGCGTATGCCGTCCGGTCCGACCGTGCGCACGAACACCCCTCTGTGCAGGGCGTGTTCGACGAGCCGCTCGTGAGCCAGGAGGCGGAACGCCTCGCGCACCGTGTTGCGTGAGACCTCGAGCGCGGCGGCGAGGTGTTCCTCGCGCAGCTGGGCCCCGGGGAGGATCCGGCCCTCGGAGATCTGGCCGCGCAGCACACCGGCAACGGCCTCGGCCGTGCTGGCGCGCCGGGGGAGCGCGGGCAGCGCGGCGAGGGCCGCATCGGTGCGGTGGGCGCGGTCTGGGGCGGACGGCATACGCGGAGCATATCCACGACGGACGAAGTTCGTCCCCCAAACCTCTTGTTGAATTGCTCAACAATCCGGTACGTTCGACGGAACCCGCCGACAACGCTGTCGGCGCTCGGACGTCAGGAGCACCCCGTGAGCAACACGCTCGAGAACCTTGGCCCATCACCGGCTCCCAAGGTGTCGTCGGTCCGTCGCGTCATCGCGGCCAGCCTCGTCGGCACATCACTGGAGTGGTACGACTTCTTCATCTACGGCACCGCCGCGGCGCTCGTGTTCAACAAGCTGTTCTTCCCCGACTTCGACCCGCTCGTCGGCACGCTCCTCGCGTTCGCCACGTTCGCGGTCGGCTTCATCTCCCGCCCGCTCGGCGGCATCATCTTCGGCCACTACGGCGACCGGCTCGGCCGCAAGAACGTCCTCGTCGTGACCCTGTTGCTCATGGGTCTGGCGACGTTCGCGATCGGCCTCCTGCCGACCTACGGGACGATCGGCGCGTGGGCGCCAGCACTCCTCGTCATCCTGCGCTTCCTGCAGGGTCTCGGCCTCGGCGGTGAGTGGGGCGGCGCGGTCCTCATGACGTTGGAGAGCGGCGACCCCGAGCGACGCGGGCTCAACGCGAGCTGGCCACAGGTCGGTGTCCCCGTCGGGCTGCTGCTCGCCAACGGCATCCTGTCGCTCATGGGTGGGGCAACGTCGGAGTCGGCGTTCCTCTCGTGGGGCTGGCGCATCCCGTTCCTCCTCAGTGGTCTGCTCGTCATCGTCGGTCTCGTCATCCGCCTGACGATCGCCGAGAGCCCCCTCTTCGCCGAGACAGAGGACTCCGGCGACAAGGCCAGGATGCCCATCGTCGAGGTCTTCCGCCGCTACCCCAAACAGGTCGCTCTCGCCATCGGTGCCCGCGTCGGAGTGGACGTCGCGTTCTACACGTTCGTCCTGTTCATCACGACCTATGTCACGACGTACCTCGACCTGCCCAAGAGCTACGCCCTCAACGCGGTGCTCATCGCGGCCGCGTGCCAGGTCGCCTTCATCCCGATCTTCGGGCACCTGTCCGATCTGTATGGACGACGCCCCGTCTATCTCTTCGGGGCGGTTGCCGCAGCCGTGTGGGTGTTCGTCTTCTTCAGGCTGCTTGACACCGGCAACCTCGCGCTCATCATCCTGGCAGCGATCGTCGCGTTGTTCTTCCACGCCGCGATGTATGGCCCGCAGGCGGCGTTCATCAGCGAGATGTTCCCGACGCGGGTGCGCTACACCGGCGCCTCGATGGGCTACCAGCTCGCCGGCATCGTGGGCGGTGCGCTCGCGCCGATCATCTCGACCTGGCTGCTCGACACCTATGACAGCTCGCTGGCCGTCTGCGCCTACGTCGTCGGGATGCTCGCCATCACCGTCGTGTGCGTCCTCCTCGCGCCGGAGACCTCGAAGGCCGACCTCAACGACGACCCCCCTGAGCAACGTGAGCCGGTCGAGTCGGGCGAGTCGGCTGAGTCGGGCGGGTCGACCGGGTCGACCGGGTCTGCGGCCAAGGGGCGGCACGCTTCGAGGCACGCATGAGCCCAGTCATCGATCTCAACAGCGACCTCGGCGAGGGCTTCGGTCGGTGGACCCTGGGTGACGACGAGGCCATGCTCGAGCTCGTCACCAGCGCCAACGTGGCCTGCGGCTTCCACGCCGGTGACCCGAGCATCCTGCGTCGGGTCTGCGCCCGGGCGGCTGAGCGGGGCGTCTCCATCGGCGCCCAGGTCGGGTACCGGGACCTTGCCGGGTTCGGTCGACGCCACATGGACGTCGACCCCGCCGAGCTCGTCAACGAGCTGCTCTATCAGATCGGGGCCCTTGACGGCATCGCCCGGGTCGAGGGCAGCCGGGTCACCTACGTCAAGCCCCATGGTGCCCTGTACAACGACGCGGCGAGCAACGCAGTGACGGCGGCTGCCGTCGCGGAAGCCATTGCCCTGTATGACCGCTCGCTCCCGCTCGTCGGACTGGCCGGCTCCGAGCTGCTCGTCGCCGCGAAGGGCGCGGGACTGCCTGGTGTGGCCGAGGCGTTCGCCGATCGGGCCTACACGGCACAGGGCCTGTTGGTCTCGCGCCGCGAGGAAGGTGCGGTCCTGCACGATCCCGCCACCATCGCCGCCCGCTGCGTCCGACTCGTGACCGAGGGTACCGTCGTGGCCATCGACGGATCGACCGTATCCGTTGCAGCACAGTCGATCTGCGTCCACGGTGACACCGAGGGTGCCGTCGCGATCACTGTCGCGGTCCGGGAGGCGCTCGAGGCCGCAGGCGTCGGCATCCAACCGTTCACCTCACCCCCGTCATGAGGCGGATGCTGCCCGCAGGCCACCACGGCCTCCTCGTCGAGTGCGACGCCCTCGAGGACGTCATGTCCCTCCACCGCGCCCTCGCCGCGACTCGCCCGCCGGGGGTCATCGACCTTGTGCCAGCGGCCCGCACCTTGCTCCTCACCTTCGACTCCACAACGACCCGGGCTGAGCTCGAGACGGTCGTGAACAGGACTGGGGCGGGCGAGACCGTTGCGCCCGAGGGCCAGACCGAGGTCGTCATTCCCATGACCTACGACGGAGGTGATCTTGCCGACGTGGCGGAGCTGACCGGCATACCCGTCGACGACGTCGTTCGCCGTCATCAAGCCGCGGACTACGTCGTCGCCTTCACGGGCTTCGCGCCCGGGTTCGCCTACATCGCGGGCGGCGACCCGGCCCTTCACGTCCCCCGGCGCACAACTCCCCGCACCCGCGTCCCGGCCGGATCCGTCGCTCTGGCAGGCGAATTCACCGGAATCTACCCCCGTGAAGGACCCGGCGGATGGCAGCTCGTCGGCCGCACGGATGCGGTCCTGTGGGATCTCCAGCGCGAAGCACCGGCACTGCTCACACCGGGCACGCGAGTGCGGTTCGCCGAGGTCGGCTCATGATCGAGGTACTGCGCTCGGGACCGCTCACGACCATCCAGGATCTCGGGCGACCCGGGCATGCGCACCTGGGCGTGGGTCGTTCGGGCGCCGTCGACCGGCCGAGCCTGCGGTTGGCAAATCGCCTTGTCGGCAACCCCGAAGGGACAGCAGCTCTCGAGCTCACCTTTGGCGGACTCGCCCTGCGCGCAATGCAATCCGTCACTGTGGCCCTGACCGGCGCACCCTGCGAAGCGATGGTCGGCGGACGAGGCCGAGACCTGTTCGCACCGCTCGCGCTGAATGCTGGTGACATCCTCGAGCTCGGTATGCCGTCGCGCGGGGTCCGCACCTATCTCGCCATGCGTGGTGGCATCGACTGCGATCCGGTGCTGGGTTCACGGTCCACGGACCTCCTGTCGCACCTCGGTCCCCACCGGCTGCGTGACGGCGACCAGCTGGCCATCGGACGACCCAACGGCGATGCGCCGGGGGTCGACGTGGCCCCGGTGCGCGGCCTGCCCGACGAGCCGGTGCTGCGGGTGGTTCCGGGTCCTCGGGACGACTGGTTCACGCCCGGCGCGTTGGTGGCGCTCGGCCGCACGCGCTACGACGTGACGTCCTCGTCGGACCGCGTCGGGGTGCGCCTCGACGGCCCTCCCCTGGAGCGGTCGCGCGGCGATGAGCTCCCGTCCGAGGGCATGGTCGAGGGCGCGGTCCAAGTGCCTCCCGACGGTCACCCGGTGATCTTCCTGGCCGATCACCCGGTGACGGGTGGCTACCCGGTCATCGCCGTGGTGCACCCGGACGACATCGCGATGGCCGCGCAGCTGCGCCCCGGTCAACCGGTGCGCTTCGAGGTCGGCTCGCTGGGCCGACGGGACAGGGTGCGACCACTTCACGGGTGAGCCACCGGGCGAGCCCCACTGCCGGTGGACCCCTGAAGGGATCCGTGGATGGTCACTCCACGGATGTGTCCTTTGGGGTGAGGCCGCCGATCGGTCGCTGCGCCTATGTTGAGCCCATGACCTGCTTCGTCGCCTCGCCTCAGGCTCCGGCGTGCTGACGCAACGGACCGACGGGCCGCCATCGACCTCGTCCCGGATCGCGGGGCTGGCGCGGTCCTGTCACCCCGGTCCATCCGCAGCGGTCACGATGTTGTCGGTCGCGTTCGCGATCGCCTCGGGCCTCACAACCGCCCGGCTCGTGCTGGTGGCCCTGGCCGTGCTGACGGGACAGCTGTCGATCGGCTGGGCGAACGACCTCATCGACGTCGACCGGGACCGTGCGGTCGGCCGCTCCGACAAGCCGCTCGCGAACGGCGACGTCGTCCTCGGGACCGCGCGCGTGGCGTGCGGTCTCGCGCTGCTGGCAACTGTCGTGCTCTCCCTCGCCTGTGGCCCCGTCGCGGGCCTGATCCACCTGGGCTGCGTGGCCGCCGGCTGGTCCTACAACCTCGGGGTCAAGTCGACGGTCCTCTCATGGGTCCCGTATGCCGTGGCGTTCGCCGGCCTTCCGGTCTTCATCACACTCGCCCCCCCGGGCGCCGGACCACCACCGTGGTGGGTGCCCACGGCGGGCGCCCTGCTCGGCGTCGGGGCACACCTGCTCAACGTCCTGCCCGACCTGGACGACGACGCGGCAACGGGTGTCCGGGGCCTGGCCCACCGGCTGGGCCACCGCTCCGCGTCGGTGCTGGCCGTGATCTGCCTCGTGTCCGCGAGTGTGTTGCTGGCTGTCGGTGCGCAGGACGAGTCCCTGCTGACGTCGGCCGCGGCACTCGTCGTGGTGGCACTCCTGGCGGTCCTCGCCCTCCGAGGGCACGGAAAGATCCCGTTCCGTGCCGCCATCGGGATCGCCCTGGCCGACGTCATCCTCCTGGTGGTCTCCGGATGAGCGCCGCGACGGGCGAGGTGTGGGACGTCGCGGTCGTCGGCGCGGGTCCGGCAGGCACAGCCGCGGCCCTCGCCGCCCTCGCAGAGCGGCCGACAGCGAGGGTGCTGCTCCTTGACCGCGACGACTTCCCCCGTGACAAGAGCTGCGGTGACGGCATCGCACCGCACGTCCTGGACGTGCTCGAGCCGCTGCACGCTGCCGACGTCGTCGAAGGGTGGAAGCCACTGGAGCACCTGGAGCTCTCCCGAGGTGCCAACGCGGTCCGGGGGCGGATGGCCCGACCCGTCCACGTCATCCCGCGTGAGGTCTTCGACGCCCGGCTCGTCGAACGGGCTGTCGCCGCAGGCGCCTGTCTGGTGAGACATCGGGTCCGCAAGGTGCAGGTCGAGGGGGACGGCGTCGTCCTCGACGGTGAGGTCAGGGCGCGCACGGTCATCGGTGCCGACGGCGCCCAGTCCGCCGTGCGCGCCGCGCTCTCCGCGCCGACCCCGGGTCGGCTGGCACTGGCCATCCGCGGCTACGCCCCCACCCAGCCCGAGCGCTCGGGCAGTCAGGTGATCCGCTACGGCCTGGGACCCTCCCAGCCGTCGTACGCCTGGGCCTTCGACCGGGGTGACGGTCTGTCCAACGTGGGCTACGGCGAGCTGGTCGGCGACGATCAGGCGCTCACGCGGCAGCTGCTGCTGGACCGCCTCGAGGAGCTGCTGCCCGGCACCGTCGAGCAAGGCATGCGGTGGCGCGCCCACCACTTGCCCCTGTCCGGTCGCGGGTGGAGGCGAGAGCAACCCGACGGGCCCGTGCTCTTCGCGGGTGACGCCGCCGGCCTGGTCAACCCCATGACGGGCGAGGGCATCTACTACGCGGTCGCGACGGGCGCGCTGGCCGGTTCCGCGGCCGTGACCGCGACGTCCGGCAGTCGGTGGGGCGGCGCGGGCGGGCAGTACCGCGCCGCGGTGCGTGCGCTCCTCAACCGTCACCTCCATCACACCTGGGTGGCGGCCCGACTGACCACGCGACCAGCTGTCGTCGACGCGGGCATCACGGCAGCCAGGCGGCACCAGCGCACCTTCGACGACCTCGTGGAGCTCGGGCTGGGTGACGGCCGGCTCACCCCGGGTCTGGTCACGTCGCTAGCCACCGCCCTGGCACGCAACCAGCTCATCCGAACCGGAGGTCGATGACGTGGAGATCCTCGCGGTCAGGGGCGCCTTGGCGCCACACCGCTACACCCAGGCCGAGATCACCGACACCTTCGCCGGTGTCATCGCCCGCGGCGGCGTCGACGAGAACGTGCTGCGTCGGCTGCACGCCAACGCGGGAGTGGAGCACCGCAACCTCGTGCTACCCATCGAGGACTACGCCGGGCTGGAGAACTTCGGGCAGGCCAATGACCTGTTCATCGAGCACGCCACCGCGCTCGGTGCCCAGGCCCTCGAGGACACCCTCAAGGCCGCCGACCTGACTCCCAGTGACGTCGACGAGCTGATCTGCGCCACCGTCACCGGCTTGGCGATCCCCTCGCTCGACGCCCGCATCGTCTCCGCGCTGGGTCTGCGCCCCGACGTGCGGCGAGTGCCGATGGTCGGGCTCGGCTGCGTCGCCGGCGCCGCCGGGGTGGCTCGCCTGCACGACTACCTCGGCGACAGGCCCGACCGGGTCGCCGCCCTCGTCACCGTCGAGCTCTGCTCCCTGACAGTGCAGCGCGACGACACCTCCATGCCCAACCTCGTCGCGAGCGGGCTGTTCGGCGACGGCGCGGCCGCGGTGGTCGCCCGCGGTGGCACCGGTCACGGCGGTCCCGTGGAGGTGCTCGACAGCCGCAGCCGGCTCTACCCCGACTCCGAACGGACCATGGGCTTCGACGTCAGCCACCGAGGCCTGCGCATCGTGCTCGACGCCCAAGTGCCGGCGATCGTCCGGCGATACATCCGCGAGGACGTCGACGCGTTCCTGGCCGACCACGGCCTCAGCCGTGCCGACATCGGCTGGTGGGTCTGCCACCCGGGCGGTCCCAAGGTCATCGACGCCGTCATCGGCGCGCTCGAGCTCACCGAACACGACCTGGCGTTGACCCGGGCCTCCTTGGCGCGCATCGGCAACCTCTCGTCCGCGTCGGTTCTGCACGTCCTGGAGGACACGCTGCGCGAGCGGCCCCCGGAGCCCGGCACCCACGGTGTGATGCTGGCGATGGGGCCGGGGTTCTGCGCGGAGATCGTCCTCCTGCGTGCGACTGACCCGGAGCCGCAACCGTGATGGACAGCGCCGCGCTCACCGGTCTCACGGGCTTCGTCATCGTCGTCGCGCTGGTCGCCATCGAGCGACTGGCCGAGCTGGTGGTCTCCCAACGCAACGCGTCATGGAGCTTCGCCCGCGGTGGCCTCGAGACTGGCCGGGAGCACTACCCGCTGATGGTCGTCCTCCACACCGGTTTCCTCGTCGCGATGCTGGTCGAGGCATTCGTGCGTCGGCCCGAAGTCCCCGCTGCCCTGGCCTGGTCGATGCTCGCGCTCGTCGTGGCCTCCCAGGCGTTGCGCTGGTGGTGCATCACCGTCCTGGGCAGGCGGTGGAACACCAGGGTCATCGTCGTGCCGGGTCTCGCTCCTGTGCGCTCGGGCCCCTACCGCGTCCTCGCCCATCCCAACTACGTCGCCGTCGTCGTCGAGGGCGCCGCCCTGCCGCTCGTGCACGCGTCGTGGGTCACGGCCGTCACGTTCACCCTTCTCAACGCCGCGCTGCTGAGCGTGCGGTTGCGCGTGGAGAACGCCGCACTGGCGGCACTGCCGGCGGCGAAGGTGCTGGACGATGCGTGACCTCATCGTGGCTGGCGGCGGACCGATCGGACTGTCCACTGCCATGTATGCCGTCCGCGCCGGTCTCGATGTCGGCGTGCGTGAGCCTCGGGCCGGCGTCATCGACAAGGCCTGCGGGGAGGGACTCATGCCGGGTGCCGTCGCGGCTCTGCGCGACCTCGACGTGGACCTCGACGGGCACCCGATCACCGGCATCCGCTACGTCGACGGCACCCGGAGCGCGCAGGCCCGGTTCCGGCACGGGCAGGGCCTCGGCGTCCGGCGCACGGTTCTGCACGACGCCCTCACCAGTCGGGCCGAGGCCGTCGGCATCGTCCCCGAACAGCGCCCGGTGCGTGAGGTCCTCGAACGTGGCGACCATCTCCTGGTGGACGGCGAGCCGACCCGCTACCTCATCGCGGCCGACGGGCTGCACTCACCCGTGCGGCGGCTGCTCGACCTGTCCGGCCCGCCCTCTCGCCTCCGCCGCTACGGCCAGCGGTGCCACGTCGAGATGGAGCCCTGGACGTCGTGTGTCGAGGTGCACTGGGCCTGCGTCGGCGAGGCCTACGTCACTCCGGTCGGCGCTCGCGAGGTGGGCATCGCCGTCCTCACCACCGAACGACGATCGTGGGACGACCTGCTCACGGACTTCCCGCTACTCGTTCGTCGGCTCGAGGGCCGGTCGCACTCCCGCCCGCTCGGCGCCGGTCCGCTCCGCCAGCGCAGCCGCCAGCGGGTCCGGGGGCGGGTGCTCCTGGTCGGTGACGCGTCGGGCTATGTCGACGCGCTCACCGGCGAGGGCATCGCCCTCGGGCTGGCCCAAGCGAGGGCTGCTGTCGAGGCCATTGCCGACGACCGGCCTGCGCGCTACGCCGGGGAGTGGCGCCGGCTCGGCTGGCGTCACGATCTGCTCACGCACGGCCTCGTCTCGGCCACCAGCCTGTCGCCGGTCCGGCACCGCATCGTCCACGCCGCAGCGGTCCTGCCCGGTGTCTTCGACGCCGCGGTCAACCAGCTCGCGAGGCCGGCGTGACCGCCCGGCGCGACGAGCTAGTGGTCCTGCTCGGCGACGACGGCCAGCCGATCGGCGCCGCCCCCAAGGTGGCGGTGCACCACAGCGAGACGCCGCTACACCTGGCTTTCTCGTGCTACGTGTTCGACCCCGCTGGTCGCTTCCTCCTCACCCGGCGGGCCCTGACCAAAAGGACGTGGCCGGGAGTGTGGACCAACAGCTGTTGTGGACACCCTGCCCCGGGCGAGCCGGTCGAGGAGGCCGTCCAGCGGCGGGTGAGGCAAGAGCTCGGAACCGAGCTGAGCGGCATACGCCTGCTCCTGCCCGATTTCCGCTACCGCGCCGTGATGGACGACGGCACCGTCGAGAACGAGCTCTGCCCCGTGTATGCCGCCACGTGCCCTGACCCGCGCGCGCTCGTCCTTGACCCGACCGAGGTGGCCGAGGTGGAGTGGGTGGACTGGGGTGCCTTCCGCCGCGACGTCCTCGTCTCCGGTCGCGAGGTGAGCCCGTGGTGCCTCCTGCAGCTCGCTGCCCTGCAGGAGGATCCGCGCTCGCCCGAGCACGGCATGCTGTGAGCGTCGGTCAGCCGGCGCGCACCACGGAGTAGTCGATCGGCTTGCAGACCCCGCCGTTGGACTTCTCGGCCGAGCAGGCCGTGATCGCCACGTGCAGGTCCATCTCTGCACGAACCGAGAGGCGGTCTCCAGCAACGCTCTTTGGTGGGTCGATGTGCAGCTCGCCCAAATCGTCGGCCCAGACGTTCATGAAGATGTTGAAGGCTGTCCCGATGCGGTCCGGGTCGACGCCGTGAGGGGCCAGCGCGTCCGCGAGGTTCGCGAAGCAACTCGGGTGCGGTGCCCCGCCGAAGTCGGGATAGAGGATGTCGAAGGTCTGCTGGCTGCACGGGGTGAGCAGGAAGTCGTTGCTCTCACAGGTGTCCTCGACGATCGTCAGCATCGGTCGGCTGCGGTTGCTCCACAGCCGGGCGCCCGTCGTGAAGCGCACGGTGTTCTCGAAGTCGATCGAGCGCCCCGACGACAACACCTCGGCAACGTCGTCGGTGCTGACACTGAAGAGATCGCTCACCTGCACACCCATCGGGTCCACGATCGTGAGGACGTCGCCGGGCGCGAGACGCACATGCGCGCCGGTCTGCGGGGCGAGCCGGATCGTGTCCACGGTGGGTGCTGAGCTCATGAGTTCTCCTGTCGGTGTCGGGCGGTCGGTGTCGCAGTGCCATGCTCCAAGGGTGCCTCCCACCCGGCATCCACCGCGCGACCGGAGTACTGCCGTGCTTCCGAGCTCACGCCGTAGTCGGCGACCATCGGATTGAGCGATCCCTGCAGGTCGAGGTCGCGGCCACGGATGAGGTCACGCATGCGGTCGTAGCGCCCCGATGCCTTGAGCTCCTCGAACTGGGAGTGCAGGTTGAAGACGAGCACGGGCCAGGGAGTCCGGCGGGCATCGCGCGAGGCATGCGGGTGGAGACCGACGACGAAGTAGGCGACGCCACCGAGGCTGAAGGAGAAGTCGACGTCCGCCGGGTCGTCGGACACGTCCGGATTCCAGGGGGTGTCGTCGAAGTCGTGCAGGTGCTGCAGGGTGGCCCAGAGCCGGTCCTCGAACGAGGACTCGGTCAGCGGCGCCTCACCGCCGAACGCGGCGATGAGGGAGGTGAAGCCCTGGCTGGGATCCGCCTCCTCGCCGAACTCGCGCAGCGCGCGGAACACGTCGAGACTGCTGCTCGCGGTGCCGAGTCGCCCGGTCGTGACGATGTGCGCGCGGTCTCGATTGAAGACGGCGCGGGCGCCGAGGCAGGGGTAGTCGGGGTTGAGCACCCATGGAGCGAGGTGGTCGAGTACCTCGTCCTCGGTCGGGACGGTTGAAGGGCGCTTCATCTGCTTCATCACAACGGGCCTCCTGGGCTGAATTGGCCCTCAGCCTCTCCGGATACCCCGGGGTGCCGATACCTCCTTTGGGGTGAGCCGGTGGGACTGGACTCGAACCTACGGTCGAGTCATGACCGCATACAGCACCGCCGTTCGCGCCCTCCACCTCGTGACCAACGCCGCGTGGTTCGGTGGCTCGCTCATGGGGGCGGTGGGGCTCAACCCCGCCTCCCGGGAGGGCGACACCGCCAAGGAGCGCTCTGAAATCGCGGATGCGGGCTGGACGAAGTGGGGTCCGGTCCAGGGTGCCGCCATCGGCTTGCATCTCCTCAGCGGCCTGGCCATCGTGGCCGACAACCGCCGACGAACCCTGACCCACCCGCCGACCACGGCGGCCGTGGTGCTCAAGACCACGCTCACGGGAGCCGCGCTCGCAGCCAGCGGAGCGGCATACCTCCAAGGCGCCAAGCTCGGCGAGGCGGCCGAGCAGGCCGAGCTGAATCCCCATGCCCGACGCCAGGCGCAGGAGCTGTCGCAGCGCATGCGTTGGTTGCAGTGGGCCACCCCAGTGACCACGGGCGGCCTGCTCGTGCTCGACGCCTACCTCGGTGAACAGCAGCGCGGCGTGGCCGGGCTGCTCGACCGCCCGACGTCCTTGCTTCGGCGAAAGTGAACCGCCGCTTCGAGTTCGCGTTCGCTCCGGCCCACCGACTCCCGGCGCTGATCTTCGGCATCCGCCCTCGGACGGCCCACGTGACCGTCACCGAAGACGAACTGCGGGTGCGATTCGGTCCCTGGTGCCTCGTCACCCCCCGCGCCAACATCGCCACCACCGAGATCACCGGCAACTTCCGCTGGCTCAAGACCGCCGGTCCACCGCACCTCTCCTTCTCCGACCGTGGCGTCACGTTCGCGACGAATGGGGAGCGGGCCCTGTGTGTGCAGTTCCTCGAGCCGGTTGCGGGTGTCGATCCCACCCGCACCATCAAGCATCCGGGAGCCACCCTCACGGTCGCGGACCCGGAATCGCTCCAGCGCGCACTGGCCTGAGCGCAGACCACTGCCAACGAAGGAGATCCCCATGAGTGACACCCACGTCGCCACGAACTCTGCCGAGCCGCAGGCAGGCGGCTCATCCGGCCCGAGTTTCCTGCGATGGGCGGAGCACGAGCTCGTGGCCGCCGCACGCTCTGCAGGCCCAGACATCGACGCAGCCCTCGAGCTCGCCCGCGCACTCGGACCCACGAGCGACTCCCTTGGACGGTCGACCTGGACCTACCTCCAGACCTTGGCCTCACTCGGAGCCGGGGACCTCACGGTTGGCCGCGTCGTCGAGCCGCACCTCGACGCGCTCGCCATCCTCGCGCAGGCGGCCTCGCGCGACCGGGGAGTCGATGGCAGCTGGCCCAGTGCGAGCGCACCCGGAGGAAGCACGTGGGGGGTGTATGCCGCCCACGCACCCGGAGCGCACCTCGACGCCCATTCGGTCGGCGGCGAGTGGATGCTCTCCGGGGTCAAGCCGTGGTGCTCTCTCGGTGGCCAGCTCTCACACGCCCTCATCACCGCCCACATCGACCACTCGCGCCGCCAGGTCTTTGCGGTTGAGCTGTCGCATCCGGGGGTTCGCGTCAGCGACGCTCCGTGGGTGTCCCGCGGACTCGCTGCGGTCCGGAGCACGGCTCTCGAACTCGACGGAGTCCCTGCCCTGCCCGTCGGCCCACCGGGGTGGTACCTCGAGCGACCGGGCTTCGCCTGGGGTGGGGTGGGGGTGGCAGCCGTCTGGTTCGGAGGCGCCTGCGCGCTGGCCCAGAGTGTGATCGATGCGGCTCTGCATCGCGATCCGGACCAAATCGCGATGCTCCACCTCGGCCGACTCGACCTCGCCCTGCAGGGGGCTGAACTCGCCCTGCGTGCCGCAGCCGACCGGATCGACTCGGGTGAGGCGACAGGGACCGCAGGTGAGGTCCTGGCCGCTCGCGTCCGGGGAACGGTCGCTGCTGCGGTCGACCGCACCCTGGCGGAGACCGCCCGGGCCCTGGGCCCGGCCCCCCTGACGAGCGACGAGGAACACGCCCGCCGCGTCGCCGACCTGGGGATCTACGTCCGTCAACATCATGGGGAGCGGGATGTCGCCCGGCTTGGCTCCCTGCTGGTCGGGCGGACGCCATGAGTCCTCGCACCGGCACGCTCCATCACCCCGAGGGTGAGCCGCGGTGGGTGCGCGACGAGCGGTGGTCCACGCTTCGGCGGCCGACGACTGCGACCCTTCTCGCGCCCTACAACCATCTGCTCGTCGTGGCGGCTCACCCGGATGACGAGTGCCTGGGAGCGGGGGCGTTCATCGCGGACGCTGCCTGCCTCGGGCTCGACGTCACCGTCCTGGTGCTCACCGACGGTGAGGGTTCGCACCCGCGCTCGCCCACGGTTACGCCCTCACAGTTGGCCTCGATGCGAAGCGCCGAGGCGGACCGTGCCGCCGCCGTCCTTGCTCCGTGTGCCCGAGTCATCCACGCGGGCCTCGCGGACGGCACGCTGCCCTCCTACCTCGCCGAATCGGTCGCCGCGATCCAGGACCTCATTCGTCCTGGCACGTTCGTGCTTGCGCCGTGGACCGCCGACGGCCACCCCGATCACGACGCGGCTGGTCAGGCTGCCACGCAAGCAGTGGCGTCACCCGCGCCCACTCAGGACGGGTCACAGGGGCCCGATGGGCCGGTCGGCCTGGCGCACTACATGGTCTGGCTCTGGCACTGGGGAGCACCGGACGACCTCCCGTGGGCGGAGTCAGTCGTCGTGGACGCAACGCTCGAGGGCCTGTCCGCGAGTGATCGAGCGCTCGACGAGCACCTCACCCAACGGCAGCCGCTCTCGCCTGCAGTGGGCGACGAGCTGCTGCTCACCGAAGCGGTGATGGCGCCGTTCCGCCGCGGGTTCACGACGCTGGTGCTCGCAGCCGTGGGCTCGGGCGCCGACCGCTCGCGCGCTCCGGAACCCGATCAGGTCACTCACGGACAGGTTGCAGGGGAGCCGCTGGGTCAGACTTTCGATGCGATGTTCGCCGACAGCGACGACCCATGGTCCAGCGAGAGCTGGTACGAACGCCGCAAGCGGGCTCTCTGCCTCGCCACGCTTGGCCGCGAGCGGTACGACCGGGTGCTCGACATCGGCTGCTCCACGGGCGCGCTCACCGCGGCGCTCGGTGATCGGGCCGACGCCGTGGTGGCCATCGACGTCAGCGCTCGCGCCTTGGCGATCGCGAGCAGTCGTGGGGCACACGGCATCTCGTGGCTCCAGGGGGTGGCCCCGGAGGTCCTGGAGGACGTCGAGGGAACGTTCGACCTGGTCGTGCTCTCGGAGGTCGGCTACTTCCTCAAGCCGTTCGACCTCTGGCTGACTCTTGCTGCTGTCCTTGAGCGACTCGAACCCGGAGGCGAACTGCTCGTCGTGCACTGGCGCCGTCCGACCAAACACATCCCCTCGGACGGCCCCGCCGTCCATGGTCAGATCCGGGCCGTCTGCGAGCGCTGGGCGACATCGAGCCACGCCGAAGCTGACTTCCTGGCCGACACCTACGCGGTGTCACGATGATCCGCGCCGTCCATGTGGTGATCCCGGCACGCGACGAGGAGCAGCTGCTGCCGCGGTGCCTCCTGAGTGTCGAGCAGGCCCGCCTCGCCCTGCGAGACGCGCGTCCGGACCTCCTCATCGACATCACTGTCGTGCTTGACCAGTGCCGTGACCGTTCGGCGCTGGTCGTGGATTCAGCGCGGATGCACGGCTTGTCCGTCGACTTCGGGATGGTCGGCGCGGCCCGCAACGCCGGGGTGCGAGGCGCCCTGGAGTCGAGTGCCAGCAACGGCGTTGCCCCCGAAGGGCTGTGGATCGCCTGCACCGACGCCGACTCGGTCGTGCCCACGAACTGGCTCACCGAACAGGTTGAGCTGGCGAGCGCTCACGATGTCGTCATCGGCACCGTGGAACCCTTCGGCCTCACGGACACGGCCGTGCTGTCTCGGTGGCGGGCGCGGCACCTCCTCATCGAGGGCCACCCGCACGTGCACGGTGCCAACCTCGGACTGCGGGGAAGCACCTATCTCGAGGTCGGGGGTTTCCGTTCGTTGGCCACGGACGAGGACGTCGACCTCGTCCGCAGGATCCGTGCCCACACGACCCGCTGGGTGGCGACGGACGCCGTCCGGGTGGCCTCCTCCGCGCGTCGGCTGAGTCGGTGTCGCGGTGGCTTCGCGGACTTCATCCTGGCACTCGAGGACGAGGTGAGCTGAGTGCGCATCGCCATGTTCGCGACGTCCCGCCATCCGATCGTCGAGCCGTATGCCGGCGGGCAGGAAGCGCACACCGCGCTCCTCTCGCGCGGGCTGCGCCAGCTCGGCCACCATGTCCGGCTTTATGCGTGCGCAGGAACCAACCCGGAGCTCGCGGACGAGGTCGTGCCCTATCCGGAGCTGCCAGAGCTCAGCGCCGTCGCAGCTGTCGATCCACAGCTGCCTGAGCCGGGATTCCTGCGTGACCATGCCGCCATGACGAGTGCGGTCGTGGACCTCCTGGCCCGCCCCGACGTCGACATCGTGCACAACCAGAGCCTTCACTTCCTGCCGTTGGCCTTCAGTCGAGTACTCCCGGCGCCCGTGCTCACGACCCTGCACACGCCGCCCTTCCCGTGGATGGAGCTGGGAGTCGCCCTCGCAGGTGCGCACGCGGCATACGCCTGCGTGTCCCGAGCGAACGCTCGGGACTGGACCACGCTCCCGTCGCCGCCACGGGTCATCCTCAACGGCGTCGAGGACGACGGGGTCGGCCCGGGCGTGGGTGGTGACGACCTTGTCTGGATGGGTCGACTCACGCCCGAGAAGGGCGCCGACCTCGCGATCCGAGCGGCTCGACACTCCGGCCGCCCGCTGCGTCTGGCTGGTCCGATCAGCGACCAGGCCTGGTTCGACGGCGTCATCGCGCCCGAGCTCGACCGCGAGGTCGAGCACGTCGGACACCTGTCGCACGTGGAACTCGCAGCACTGGTGCGCACGAGCGCCGCCGCTCTTGTCACGCCACGCTGGGAGGAACCCTTCGGCCTGGTGGCTGCCGAGGCGGCCATGTGGGGCACCCCGGTCGTGGCGCTCGACCGGGGTGGGCTCCGAGAGGTCGTCTCACCAGAGATCGGCGCGCTCGTGAGCACCCGAGGTGACGAGCAGCAGCAGGTCGCTGGGATCGCTGAAGCTCTGAGCGCTGTGTCCACCCTGCACCGAACTGACGTGCACCGTTGTGCCCGTCGTGATCTAGGAGTCGAAGCCATGGTGGCGGACTACGTCGAGCTCTATCGCGAGCTCGTCCTGACCAGGGAGGGACGGTCATGAAGGTGGGGTGGTACGTCCATCATCACGGCGCGGGCCATCGCACCCGCGCGATGGTGGTCGGGCGAGAGTTGATGGCTCGTGGAGCCGACGTCACCCTGCTCGGGTCGGCGCTCGAGGGCGACGCCGCGCGCAGGTCGCCGGTCCCCTCGGTCCGCCTCGCGATGGACGCGCCACTTCCCGAACCCGGCACGGAATCGGGTTCGGATGTGACCGCGCACGGGATGATGCACTGGGCACCCCTGTGGCACAGCGGATTCCGTGAACGCATGACCACGATCGCGCGTTGGGTCCAGGTGGAGGAACCGGATGTCGTGGTGGTCGATGTGTCCTGCGAGGTCGCGGTCATGGTGCGCCTGCTGGGCATCCCCGTGGTCGTGGTCGCCCAACCCGGTGAGCGCACCGACTCGGCTCACGCAGCGGCGTACGACGCCGCGACTGCGGTGCTGGCGCCATGGCCCGCCTGGGCCACCGAGGACATCTGGCGCACATCCCGCATCCTCGGGTGCGAAAACGGGCCCGATGCCCGTCTCGTGGCGGTCGGGGGGATCGCGCGTGAGCCCGTCGCCCGCGCGACCGGAGCGCCGGTGTCATCGGCCCCATCGCCCTCGTCGTCGTCATCGCGTCTTCGTGGTCTCGTGCTCGCTGGCTCGGACGGGTTCGACGACCCGGACCTTCACGGCGTCATCACCGACTCGGTCCCCGACATCGACTGGACGGTGGTCGGTGGCAAGGCCTGGATCCCGGACGTGCACGATCGCCTCGCCCAGACCGACGTGGTAGTCACCCATGCCGGCCAGAACGCGATCGCCGACGTGGCCGGCTGGGGGCTGCCGGCCGTTGTGCTGCCCCAGAGCCGGCCGTTCGACGAGCAACGTCACATGGGCGCGGTGCTCGCGAGCTCGGGGATCGCCCAGGTCGTGCAGCGCGACGACGTCAAGGGGGCGCACTGGGGCGACCTCGTGAACCTGGCCCACACCACCGGTGGCGAGGGCTGGCGCACCTGGGGTTGTCAGGGGGCAGCGGCTCGAGCCGCCTCCCTGGTCGAGGTGGTCGCAGGTGTCTGACCAGACGACGGTGGTGACCATCGCCCACGGCCGCCACGAGCACCTGCGCCAGCAACGCCGGGCGCTTCGGACGTTCTCTCCCGGGACGGCCCACGTCATCGTTGCGATGGACGACACCGCCATCGATGAGGTTGTCGGGCGAGAGGGCGGGACCACGGTCGTCCATGTCGACGGTGACCCTCTCGGCCTGCCGCTGGCACGGGCCCGCAACCTGGGCGTCGACGTGGCTCTCGCTGGCGGCGCGGACCTCGTCATCATGCTCGACGTCGACTGCGCCCCCGGCGCGCGGCTCATCGCGGCCTACGAGCAGGCAGCCTCTTGGGCCCCCGGCGCCCTGCTCGCCGGTCCGGTGACCTATCTCGACGAGAGTCACGGCATCCCGGGCGACCTGTCGCTCCTCGACCGGTTGAGAGCCCCCCACCACGTCCGGCCCGACCCACCCGTCGGTCAGATCCAGCGGGGCGGTGATCACGACCTCTTCTGGTCGCTGAGCTGCGCCATGACGGCGACGACCTGGACCACGCTCGGAGGCTTCCACGAGGAGTACGTCGGCTACGGCGCCGAGGACACGGACTTCGGCGCGGTGGCTCGGTCTCGAGGCGTTGACCTGGTGTGGGTCGGAGGAGCCGACGCCTACCACCAGTACCACCCCGTCTCTCACCCACCGGTCGAGCACGTGGTCGACATCGTCCGCAACGCGACGACCTTCCACCGCCGGTGGGGTGCCTGGCCGATGCGGGGGTGGCTCGACGAGTTCGCCGCCCGTGGCCTCGTGACCTTCGACGGGGGCGGTCTTGCGGTCGTGGAGCCCAGATGACCCGGCCAAGGGAGTGTCGGAGTGCCTCGTCGCGACGTACTCTGGTCGGCATGAGTGCGCCCGCTCGCCGACCCCTCACGGTTGCTCTGGTCAATGACCACGAGCTGATCGTGCGCGGGATCGCGGCCATGTTGGAGCCGTTCTCCGACCTCGTCGAGGTGGTTGAGCTCGACCTCGACCTGCCCGTCAGCCGTGCGGTCGACATCGCGCTCTATGACACGTTCACGCGCACCAGCCTGCATTCGGACGACCTCGACGATCTCTGCAACAACCCCGACATCGGCCGGGTCGTCCTCTACACGTGGCTCCTCACCGAGGACCTCGTCGCCTCGGCGCTGGCCCGGGGGGTTCACGCCGCCCTGCACAAGTCGCTCGATGCCGAGGCGCTGGTCAGGGCCCTCACCGAGGTCCAGGACGCGCACCTCGAGGTCATTCCCTACGCCGAGGAGCCGAGTCTTGCCAGCAACTCGTGGCCCGGTCGTGAGGAGGGGCTGACTCCCCGTGAGGCCGAGATCATCGCGTTGGTCACGGCTGGTCTCAGCAACAACGAGATCGCCGAACGCACCTACCTCAGCATCAACTCGGTGAAGTCCTACATCCGGTCGGCCTATCGCACGATGGGCGTGACGAGTCGGAGCAGAGCCATCCTCTGGGGGATCGACCACGGCATGGCGCCGACGCGGATGAGGGTGTTGCTCCCCACCGGGGACGCAGGCGTCGGCAACGTTGCCCTGGCCCAGGCGCAGGGGACGGCCTAGGTCACCTGGTCTCGTTGAGGCGACGGGCTGCCCTGTCGCCGAGCGTGCTGAGGGTATTGACCACTCGTGATCCAAGGGCCCGCCGTGCGTCCGCGCCGGAGACGTGTGCCGTGGCGTCGCCCATCGAGGGCCCGTCGGCGGACGTGCGTGGGAGTGCGCGAGCCACCAGCCCGAGCACTCGTGAGGTCGGGCCGGGAGCCACACCGTGAACCCTGCGACCCACCCAGGTCAGGGGCGTGAGCTCGACCTGCGAGCGCCCGGCCAGCACGGCATCCACGATCCGCCGGGCCGCTCGTTCGGCAGAGATGGACAGCAGCGGCAGCGAGGCCCCCGTGGAGAACCACGCATAGTCCTTGGGGGCGTCCCCCACGAACTGAGCGTGCAGGTGCCCGCCGGTGCGCATGAGTCCGGGCACGATCGTCGTTGCGGTGACGCCTGTGCCGCTCAGCTCGGCCTGGAGCCCCTCGCTGAGTCCGACGGCTCCGAACTTGGCCACCGAGTAGGGGAGCAGGTGCGGCACAGAGACCACGCCACCCACGGAGCTCACCACACCGATCCGGCCCGAGCCGGCTTCGAGCATCGTTGGCAGGACGGACAGGCAGAGGTGGACCGGTCCGAGGAGCATCGTGTCGATGGCGGCTCGGAAGTGCCCCAGTGAGGTCGACTCGACCGGGCCGACCTGGATGATGCCGGCGACGTGGATGGCGACGTCCACCGACCCCTCGGCCGACCGCACGTTCGCGACCCATTCAGCGACGGCCTCGGCATCGGCGACATCACAGACGTGGCCGATGAACTCTCCACGCCCGCCGCCCGGACGGTCCTTGGCCTCGATGCTCGGCCCCACGTCGCCGCTGTTGACGATCGCCTCGGCGCGGTCGAGCTCCGCGCGGTCGCGGGCGCAGCCGTGGACTCGGTAGCCCCTGTCCACGAGCTCGCTGCTGATGAGCAGACCGAGCCCGCGAGAAGCACCCGCGACGAGGGCGACCCCACTCATGGCTTGAGAACGACCTTGACGCACCCGTCCTCCTTCTTCTGGAACATCTCGTAGGCCGCGGGCGCATCGCTGAGTGCTGGCCGATGCGTGGCGAGGCTCTCCAACCCCAGCGGGTCACCGTCCTCGAGCACGACGGGGACGATGTCGTCGATCCAGCGCTTGACGTGGCACTGGCCCATGCGGAAGGTCAGACCCTTGTCGAACATCTCCATCATCGGCATCGGGTCGGCCATGCCTCCGTAGACACCGCTCACCGACACCGTCCCGCCCCGGCGCACGGACCCGATGGTCGACCGGAGAGCGGCGAGGCGGTCGATCCCGACCTTCTCCATCATGGGTTTGGCCAGCCTGTCAGGGACGAAACCGACCGTCTTGATGGCCGCCTCGGCGATCGGGCTGCCGTGGGCCTCCATGCCCACCGCGTCGAGTCCGCCGTCGACGCCGCGGCCGTCGGTGAGGTCACGGATCGCGCCCGGCACGTCGTCGAGGTCGGAACTGATGACCGTCGCGCCGTACCGCTCCGCCTTGGCCATGCGCTCCGGCACGTTGTCGATGCCCACGACCCGCAGGCCGCGATGGACGCCGATCGCCACGGCGAGCAGTCCCACCGGTCCGAGACCGAACACGGCGAGGCTGCCACCGTCGGGGACCTCGGCATACTCGACGCCCTGCCACGCCGTCGGCAGGATGTCGGACAGGTAGAGGAAGCGCTCGTCGGCGACCCCCTCCGGCACGAGGATCGGACCGAACTGGGCCTGCGGGACCCGGAGGTACTCCGCCTGTCCGCCGGGCACGGAGCCGTAGAGCTCGGTGTAGCCGAACAGCGCAGCACCCTTGCCGTGGGATCGCACCTGGGTCGTCTCGCACTGCGCCGTGAGGCCGCGCACGCACATCCAGCAGTGTCCGCAGGAGATGTTGAACGGGATCACGACGCGGTCACCGGGCTTGATGTGGGTGACCTCGGAACCCACCTCCTCGACGACGCCCATCGTCTCGTGACCGAGGACGTCGCCGGGGGAGAGGAACGGCCCGAGCGGGTCGTAGAGGTGGAGGTCCGACCCGCAGATCGCGGTGGAGGTGACCTTGATGACCGCATCGGTTGCCTGTTCGATGCGGGGATCGGGGACGTCCTCGACGCGGACGTCCTTCTTGCCGTGCCAAGTGAGTGCCTTCACGTGAGTTCCTTAGCGTCAACCTATGAAGTGGTCCGGTGGTGGGGTCAGGCGGTGAGGTCCCGATCCCAGTGACGGGGGCCAGCAAGACGAGCGACGTATGCCGTGGTGTCCTTTGCCGTGTCGACGGCCAGGCACGCTTCGTCCAACTTGCCGGTGAGGCCGGCAGCAGCGACGAGCGCGTCTGTGCCGGCGCCCAGGCCGATGACCTTGTAGTGGGTGAAGGCGTCGGTGAGGAAGTCACGGGCGGCGGGCTCGTCGGCCAGAGCCTTCTCGCCCTCGGCGCCGGAGATGATCGCGACCGCGTCGTAGAGCACCGACGGAGCACCGGCCACGGCCTGCTTGGCTGCGAGCACCGAACCGTCCGCGAGGGTGGCTCCACCGACCTTGACCGCGATGACCTCCACGGTGCCGCCCGCCTTCTCGACGGCTTTGGTGAGGCGCTTGACTGCTGCCGCGTTGGCGCCGTCTCCGACGAGCAGTCCGAGCTTGCGGCCCTCGAACGTCTCCTTGGCGTTCGCCAGGATGCTCAGGGCGGGGGAGACGTCGGTCTCCACGACGGGAGCGGCGGCCTCCGACGCGGCCGGCAACGGCATACCGAGTCCGTCCGCGACGCGTGCCGACAGGGACTCGTCGACGTTGCGCAGGTTGGCGACCATGCGCTCGCGGATCGCGGGGACCTCGCACTTGCCGAGCTCGAAGGCGTAGGACGCGACGATGTGGTCCTGCTCGACCGGTGTCTGGCTGATCCAGAACTGGCGAGCCTGGCTGTAGTGGTCGGCGAAGGACTCGGCACGGATCCGGCGAGTCTGCCCATCGACGGGTGCTGGGAACGGCACGTGACCCTCGGCGCCGACCTCGCGCGGACCCCGGTCGGCACCGGTGAATGAGTTCGGTTCGTATGCCGTGCGGCCCGGCTGCAGGGACGTCTGCATGTGACCGTCGCGCTGGAAGTGCGCCACGGGACACTTGGGTGCGTTGACGGGAAGCTGGCTGAAGTTGGTGCTGCCGAGGCGCTTGAGCTGCGTGTCGAGGTAGGAGAAGTTGCGGCCCTGGAGGAGCGGGTCGTTGCTGAAGTCGATGCCCGGCGGGACATTCTGGGTCATGAAGGCGACCTGCTCGATCTCGGCGAAGACGTTGTCCACCACCCGATTGAGAGTCATCTTGCCGATGAGGCGGATCGGGACGAGCTCCTCGGGGATGAGCTTGGTCGCGTCGAGGACGTCGAAGTCGAACGAGTCCGCGAAGGCGTCGTCGAAGACCTGGACACCGAGCTCCCACGCCGGGAAGTCTCCGGCAGAGATGGCGTCGAAGAGGTCGCGGCGGTGGAAGTCGGGGTCGGCACCGTTGATCTTGACGGCTTCGTTCCAGACCACCGACTGCATGCCGAGCACCGGCTTCCAGTGGAACTTCACGAACTGGCTCTCACCGGCCGCGTTGACGAAGCGGAACGTGTGGACGCCGAAGCCCTCCATCATCCGGAAGGAGCGAGGGATGGCCCGGTCGGACATCTGCCAGAGCGTCATGTGGGTCGACTCGGGCATGAGCGAGGCGAAGTCCCAGAACGTGTCGTGGGCCGACTGTGCCTGGGGGAAGCCGCGATCCGGCTCCTCCTTGACGGAGTGGACGAGGTCGGGGAACTTCACGGCGTCCTGGATGAAGAAGACCGGAATGTTGTTGCCGACGAGGTCCCAGTTGCCCTCGTCGGTGTAGAACTTCGTCGCGAACCCGCGGACGTCCCGGGCGAGGTCGAAGGAGCCGAGGTTGCCGGCGACGGTCGAGAAGCGCACGAAGGTCTCGGTCTTCTTGCCGGCCTTCGCGAAGATGCTTGCGCGGGTGATGTCGGACAGCGACTCGTAGGCCTCGAAGACGCCGTGGGCGCCGTATCCGCGGGCGTGGACCACGCGCTCCGGAATGCGCTCGTGGTCGAAGTGGAAGATCTTCTCGCGGAAGGCGTGGTCGGCCATGAGGGTGGGGCCGCGGTCACCGGCTCGAAGGGAGTTGTTGTCGTCCTGAACCGGTGCACCATGGGCGGTCGTCATGGGTGGGCTGTCGCCGCCCGCCAGCTGGTGGAGCTCCCCGCCGTTGCCGATCTCTTCGTTGGCCTTGGTGGCCTTCGTGGCCTTCGTGGCCGTCGTGGCCTCGGTTTGGGCAGCGGACTTCTTCTTGGTCGCCATGCTTGTCAGTCCCTCTCGCAGTGGGTGCCCGGAAGCCGGTCGCTTCGCGGGCCGTGCGCTCGTGTCCTCGACGCTAGGCCGCTGCGCCAACACCTGCCACCCCCCTTGGGGTGTGGTGGCACAGCACGTCTGTCGGCGAGCATGGCTGGGACTCAGCGCCACAAGCTGTGACCTACTGTGAAAGTCCCATCGAAGGAGGCCCTCGTGGTCCACATCGTCCGAGAGTTCGAGGCGCCCTGCCCCCAGGACGTCGCAGTCGCCTATCTGGCCGACTTCGCCAACGCTGTCGAATGGGACCCGGGGACCGTGGCGTGTGTGCGCAACGGTGACGCATCGGCACCTGCTCTGCCGGGCGCGACGTGGACGAACACGAGCAAGGTGCTCGGCCGCGAGACCCAGCTGCAGTACGAGCTGGTCACGCTCCAGCCGGATCACGTCGTCCTCCAGGGGACCAACGACACCGCTGACTCCACGGACGACATCCACGTCACGGCCCTTGACGGCGACCGCAGCCGGATCCGCTACGAGGCCACGATCACGTTCAAGGGAATGGCACGACTGGCCGGCCCTCTCATGGGTCTGGTCTTCCGTGGGATTGCCGACGAGACGGTCGACGACATGACCGCCGCCCTCACCCGCGTTGGTGCACCGGCTAGCTGACACCGATCCAACGGAACTGGTCGCAGCGGTCATGAAGGAGACGCGGATCGCGACGCCGACTACGTCGGAGGTCGTTCCTCGTTGCGGTGGCGGCCCTCGGCCAGGAAGGCCAGGCGCTTGAGAGCCTCGACGTTGCGCGGGCCGATCGCCAGCTGCCGCACCGGCTTCGGGATGAGGGTTCCCGGTCCGCTGGAGGCGTCCTCCTCGATGGTGACGGTGCAGCCGCCGCCGTCACGCGCAACGATCGAGATCGTGACCCGGGCCTCACCGGCTGGCCATCCACGTGCCGTGAGCACCAGCTGGGAAGGCTCGACGGAGCGCTCCACCTCGGTGGTGTCGTCGATGAGGAGAGGCCAGATGCCGATCGAGTGGTGGATCTGCGCGTGAGGGCGGGGCCAGCTGTCGTCGACCTCGCGCACGCGCGATGCCCCCACGACCCACGTCGCGTAGGACCATCCGTCGGCCAGCACGTCCCACACCGCCTGGTCCGGTGCCTCGACATCGCGGGTGACGGTGATGACTCCTGTGTTCTGCTCCATGCGTCCAGTGTCGGCCCACTTGCCGTGGAGCGCCTCACCCTCAGGGAGGGAACTCCTCGTCAGGCGAGCTCACGACGGTAGTGCTCGGTGAGCGCCGGGAAGTACTCGTTGAAGTCGATGTGGCCCAGATCCTCGCCGTTCTCGGCGGCGACCATCCGGTCGAGGTAGTAGTCCCATCCGGGGCCGACGCCCTCGGCAAGGGTGGTGTCGGCCACCTCCTGCGCGAACGTCAGGGTCGTCACGCCGTCTGCCTCGGCGAGGTCGATCTGCCACTTCCACTCAAGGCTGTGATCGTCCGGTCTGGCCGAGCGCATGACGACCCGTCGGGGTGCGTCGCACTCGTCGATGTGGATCGTCTCGGCGGGGGCGTCCGCGGCCTCCGCGGTCATGTAGAACGTGACGGCGCCGCTCGTCGGGTCCCCATCCCAGTGGCCGATCCAACGCACGAGCCGGTCCGACTCGGTCACTGCCGCCCAGACATCCGTGATCGGCGCACGGAAGGTGCGTTCGAAGACGAGGTATGCCGTCCCCTCACGTTCCTGCAGTCGGCCGGTCGCCTTCGGCGTGTGTGTCGTTGTCATGCCGTCTCCTCGGTCTGGGGCTGCGTCGTGGCAGCGTTGGTGGTCGGGGTCGTTGTGCCGGTTCGCTCGCGAACCGTGCGGCGGACCTCGAGGTCGAGGCCGTCGAGCACCGACTCTGCGAAGCGCGGGGTGGGAGTCAGGGTGCCGAGAAAGTCGGCGACCGGTGCAAGGCCGGCTCGCTGCAGGCGGTAGTGACGCTCGCGCCCAATGTCGTCCGCGGTGACGAGGCCCGCCTCGCCGAGCACGCGCAGGTGCCGACTGATCGCGGGCCGGCTGATGGAGTGCTCGCGCGCCAGGTCGACGACCCTGGCGGGGCCGGTGGACAGTCGGCTCACGAGGTCCCGGCGAACCGGGTCCGAGAGTGCGGCGAAGGCGTCCACAGCTATTGGTAACACGATAGTTACCAATAGAGCAAGCCAAGAAAGTGCGACACGGGTGTCGAAATCGGGCTGGGCCATCCGGCATACAGGTCAGAAGGCACCGGACCGGGGCCTCACCACCAAGGAGAAGAAGTCATGGGTTCGATCACCAGCAGCCTGTTCATCTCGCTCGACGGCGTCATCGAGTCCCCCGAGAAGTGGCACTTCCCGTACTTCAACGACGAGATGGGCGCCGTCGTCGGCGAGCAGATGGGCAAGGCCGACGCCACGCTCCTCGGCCGCCAGACCTACGACGAGTTCGCGAGCTACTGGCCGTCCGCCGACCCGGCGGACCCCATCACCTCGGCCATGAACGGCGCCCGCAAGTACGTCGTCTCGAGCACCCTCGACAACGCCGAGTGGGAGAACTCGAGCACCGTGAACGGTGACGTGGTGGCCGAGCTCACCAGGCTCAAGGCGGACTACGACCTCGGCACCACCGGCAGTGCCACGCTCGTCCGGTGGATGCTCGAGCAGGGCCTTGTCGACGAGCTGCACCTGCTCGTCCACCCGATCGTCGTCGGCTCGGGCAAGAAGCTCTTTGCCGACGGCGCGACCGTGCCCCTCCGCCTCGTCTCGTCCACTACGTTCAGCACCGGAGTGCTGCACTTGGTCTACGCCCCGGCGAAGGCCTGAACGAACCCCGAACATCACTGAGGAGAACTGAATGCGCTACATGGTCATGCACTACCAGACCCAAGCCAACGAGGACGGCATCGTGCCTTCGCCGGAGGAGCAGGCCGCCATCGGTGAGTACATGCGCGAGGCGCAGCTCTCCGGTGTCTTCCTCGGGGGCGAGGGCGTCCACAGCAGCAGCAAGGGCGCTCGCGTCGAGGTGACCGATGGCTCCGTTCGTGTCATCGACGGACCGTTCGCCGAGGCCAAGGAACTCATCGCCGGGTTCGCCATCCTCGACGTCTCGTCGCTCGAGGAGGCCGTCGAGCACGCCCGCAAGTTCGCCCTCGTCGTCGGCACGCACCGCGTCGACGTCCGCCAGGTCGTCGAGTATTCCGACCTCGCCTGACATGAGCACCGCAGCCGTGGACGCGACGATCGCCACGTTGTGGCGGGTCGAGTCACCGCGGCTCGTCGCTCGCCTGGGCCGGCTCGTCGGCGACCTCGACACCGCCGAGGAGCTGGCCCAGGACACGTTCGCCGCAGCCGTCGAGAAATGGCGAGCGGACGGCATACCCGACAATCCGGCCGCATGGCTGACGACGACGTCGCGCTACCTCGCCATCGATCGAATTCGCCGTCGGGACACCGGTCGTGACAAGTTGCGGACCGTCGCGGCCACCGCCGCGGAGACGACCGAGCTGGATGTGGACCGCATCGTCGACGGCGACCTCGCGGACGACCTCCTCGGCCTGATCTTCATGTCGTGCCACCCGCTCCTGGCGCCCGACGCGCGCTCGGCACTCGTCCTCAAACTCGTGTGCGGTCTCACGACGGCCGAAGTGGCGCGCGCCTTCCTCACTCCGGAATCGACTGTCGCGCAACGCATTGTGCGCGCCAAGCGCACGCTCGCTGCCGCCAACATCCGCTTCGAGCTGCCGGGACCAGAGGAGCGCCCCGCGCGTCTCGAGGCCGTCCGCGAGGTCGTCTATCTCGTCTTCAACGAGGGGTATGCCGCGTCGTCCGGCGATGCGTGGGTCCGCACCGACCTCTGCGAGGAGGCCCTGCGGCTCGGCCGGATGCTTGGCGCCCTCACGCCGAGTGACGCCGAGTCGCTCGGGCTGCTCGCGCTCATGGAGATCCAGACGTCGCGGCTCGCGGCTCGTGTCGGTGCGGATGGCGAGGCAGTGCTGCTGCTCGACCAGGACCGAACGCGCTGGGACCGGTTGCTCATCCGTCGTGGGCTGGAGCTGATCGACCGGATCGATGCCCTGCGAGGGACGGCCGGGCCGTATGCGCTCCAGGCCGCGATCGCGGCATGCCACGCGCGGGCTGCGACGGCGGAGGAGACGGACTGGGTCCGCATCGCCGCGCTGTATGACGGGCTGGTCCAGGTCGTCCCGTCGCCCGTCGTCGAACTCAACCGCGCGGTGGCGGTGGGTCGGGCGTTCGGCGCAGACGCGGGCCTCGCGATCATCGCGCCGCTCCGGAGTCTGCCGGCCCTCGCGAGCTATCACCTGCTCCCGGCTGTCGCTGGGGACCTCGAGTGCACGGCGGGGTTGCACGAGCAGGCGCGGGAGGACTTCCTGAGAGCAGCCTCGCTCGCTGGCAACGCCCAGGACAAGGTGACGATGCAGCGCCGCGCGGCGGAGTGCGCCGTGCACTCGGCCTGACCGAGCGCATCTGGAGCGGCAATCCGAACGCGGACACGACATCCTGTTGCGCGCGCGTCGCGGGTGACATGGTTGGCGCATGGCAAACATGGGGGACATGACGATCAAGCACGACCGGTGGCGGGTACTGCCCGGATGGGCCGTGCTCGTGGGGGGAGCCGCGGCGTTCTGGGTTGTGGGCCACATGCCCTGGATCGTCCACGGGATGCACGCGGAGGTCTCAGCCGGGTGGGCACGCTTCGACACCCTCAAGGGCCCGGTCGTGGCGCTGCCGTTCAACGAGTACGCCTTCCCGACACTGCTTGTCGGCGGAGTCATCGGGGGGACGGCGGCACTGGCAGTGTCATTCCTGGCGGCACCAGGTGTGCGGCACCGTCGCGGTCTCGCTGCGGCGGGCGCTCTCATCGCCCTCGTCATCGCGCTCACCCAGACCTACCTCGCAGTCCGGCCCGGCCTTGTTCAGTCGGACGAGGCGCGCCTCCTCGTTGGCGCGTTGGTCGCCGCTGCCCTCGGCACGGGTGTCTTCGGAGTCCTCGTCGGGGTGGGCGTTGCCCGCGGGAAGGGGTGGCCGCTGCTCCTCGGGGGCGCGACGGCCGCGTCGCTCGCGGGGTCCTGGTTCGTTGACCTGCTGTTTGACCCTCCGGGCCCCATTCCCGAGTGGTTGAACCGCATCGCCCAGCTGGGCCCGTGGGTGAGCGGCATTCTCCTCGGTGTCGTTCTGGCGGTCTGTGGGTTCCGGCCGACGACGCGACTTCTCGGTTGGTTCGTTGCGCTCGCCATCGGGTGGGTTGTCCCGTCGGTGCTCACCCTCATGGTCTACGTGACCGGCTACGCCAGCCAGGGATCCCCGCGTGCCGAGCGGCTCCGCGAGGTGGCCGACGCCGGCCGCGACGTGTTCGTGCAGTCACTCTCACCGAGCAACCACGTCACCGGGCCACTGGTCGCTGCCGTCGTCATCGGCATCGTGGGCGCCACCTGGCGTCTCAACCGAGCCACGGCGCGTCCGGAGGTCGCGGCAGAGGCTGGTTGAGTCCGTCCAACCGGTCGCCGAGGAGCACGTCAGCAATGCCTCGGGCGACGAGGACCTCTGCCCACGCGTCGACCGCTGCGCGAATTTGACCACGGACGCCTGTCGTCACGTCAGCCAGTGTCCTGCGTGCATGAGGGTGCGGTTGGCGAGTTCGGGAGACTCGCGCCACGCCTGGATCGTCACCGGGCTCACCGCGTATGCCGCGTAGTCCGGGCCTGCTTCCCGCGGATCCCAACCGGTGCGAGCGGCATACGCCTCCCAGCGTGCCGAAGGCACGTCAGACAGTGGGAGCTCGACGACCGACCCGTCGACCATGACGACATCGCGCAGGTCGCCGAGCGAGAGGCGGACGAGTCCGCTGTCGCGCATATTGCGTCCGGCAGGGGTGTTGCGACCGGTCGCGAGGAGGAAGTCGCTGCCGTTCCAGTCGAACGACAGCGGGACGAGCCCCGGGGCCCCGCCGTCGGGGTGCGCTGTCGCGACCCAGAGGTCGATGTCGTTCTCGAGCCGGGCGCGAGTGTCGGCGAGGCGTACTTTGCGCGGTCGGGGAGCAGAGTCCATGGCGATCATCCTGCCGTGTCGGCGGCTCAGGGGGCAGTGTCGGCGGTCGTTGTTAACGTCGGTTGAGTCGGGGTTGCAGTCCGAGCCAGCGTGGGGTGCCTTCGCGCGAATTCGCCTGTGGGAGTAGCGAATTCAGCCCAGAGCGTAGCTGAAAATGCTTGACAGTCGAACGTGAGTTCTAGCACAATGGGGGCATGAACGAAGCACCCGCAACCGACGTCGCGCGACTGCGCGCAGCGTTGGAGGGTGCCCGTGACGCGTTGGCATCGGATGCTTCCGGGGTGGGTCCGTTGGGGGAGGTGCTGGCCCGGTTGAGCGGCCCCGAGCTCGCGGAGTTCATGCGCCTGGCTGATGACGTCAAGGCCCGTGCGGGCGCCGCGCAGGTGCGCGTCACCGCGGAAGCAGCGCACCGGGGTGAGTTCACGTCGGCGCGTCGCGGGGTGGGGTCGGTGCATTCGTGGGTGCGCGAACACGCGCCGTCGTTGCAGCAGGACGGGGCAGGTCAGGTCGCGCAGTTGGCGCAGGAGGTGGCTTGCTCGGTGCCGGGCGGGTTGTGGTCCACGGCGGGTCCGAGTGCGGGCGCGTTCGCGGACGCGGAACGGCCCGAGGGGATTGTGTGGGTGCGGGTGATCACCGGTGAGGTCGGTCCCGGGTTGGCGTTGACGGCGCTCAAGGAGATGACCGAGCTCGAGGATCAGTTGTGTCCCGAGGCGGTGCCGACGGTGGCGAAGGCGATCCTGGACCAGGGTGTGCAGTGGGGACCCGCCGAAGCCCGCAGACTTCGCCCGCACCTGATCGCGATGTTCGGGGTGGAGGGTGAGTTCGACGACACGCAGAGCAAGTTGCGGAAGGCGGCGTACCTGACCTCGCCGCGGGTCAATGACGCCGACATCACGGAGTACCGGCTCGGCCTGACCCCGCAGCAGGCTGCAACCTTGGAAGCCGCGATCGGCCCGTTGTCCCAGCCCGCTCCGAACGACGTCACCGGGGAGCGGGATCTGCGACCGGCCGAGCAGCGTCGCGCGGAAGCCTTGGCGGCGGTGTGTGGTCGGGTCGCGGGGGAGGACGCCGCAGCGAAGAGTTCACCGGGCGGGGCACCGACCACCCTGCACGTGGGCATCGGCATGGATGACCTCCTCCAGCATTTCCCCGACGCAGACCCCGGCACCGGCACCGACGCCGACGCCGACGCTGCTCAGACTGCGGCGGATGATGAATCTCGAGTCACCACTGAGTCCGCTGGCTCGGGCGAGGGGTGTGGTCGGGTCATGGTGTCGCGGGCTCAGGCCACGATGTTGTCGCCAGCGATCGTGCGCCACCTCGCGTGCGACGCTGACATCATCCCGGTCGTGTTCGGCTCCGACGGGGAGTTGTTGGACCTGGGGCGGGCGGTGCGGTTGTTCGCCAAGAAGCAACGCCGGGCGTTGTGGCACCGGGACAAAATGTGTACCTATCCGGGCTGTGACATGCCCGCGGGGTGGGTGAAGATTCATCACCTCATCCACTGGGTTGATGGTGGCGATTCCGACCTGGCCAACGCGGCCCTGCTCTGCCAGCGCCACCACACGCTCGTGCATGACAAAAGGTTCATCGCGACCGTGCACCCACCGGATGAGCACGGGTCCTGCGTGACGTGGGACCTGACACCGGGCTCCTACGACCGCGAACTTCCCGCCCGACTGAACCAGATCCGGCGCGAACGCGCGACGAAGCGGGCCACGGCTGAACAGCGCGCGGCCGAACGTGCCCGCCTCGACACCGGCCCACCCGACCCCTGGGCCAACGAACCGCCCGACGACCTCCTCATCCAGTGGGCTGACGAATTCCTCGCCGAGCAGCAGGCCGCCGAAGCCTGGGCCGCGGAGAGCGATCACTGGGACGAGATCCGCGAGTTCGGCCTCACCGCCTGAGCCGGCATGGCCGCCTGCTCAGGGGAGGTCAGGCCCTGTGGCGCCCTCGGTCGTTGGGGTGAGGCCCTAGTCTCACGCCATGACCACCGTCGCGTTCGTCCTCGCCGGCATCGCAGCCCTCATCCACGTCTACATCTTCCGGCTCGAGTCGCTTGCCTGGACCGACCCCAAGACCCGCGCTGTCTTCGGCACCACCGCTGAGACCGCAGAGGTGACGAAGCCCCTGGCCTACAACCAGGGCTTCTACAACCTCTTCCTGGCGATCATTGCCGTCATCGGCATCGCAGTGGGTGCCTTCGGGTCGGCATCGTCTGACGACGTCTCAACCGCCCTCATCCATGCCGCGTGTGGATCGATGGTCGCCGCCGCCCTCGTCCTCGCGACGAGTGACAGCAGCAAGCTGCGTGGCGCCGTGATCCAGGGCGTGGCGCCGGCACTCGCGATCCTCGCCCTCCTGCTCAGCTGATCTGCTCACCGGTGGGAGCGGAGTAGCGTCACTCGCATGGCAGCTCCGGTAACCTTCCCCGAGTCCGCGGACCTCGACCCGACGGTTGCGCCGTCCGGCCCGGGATGTGTCGAATGCACTGCGGCGAAGGGGTGGTGGGTCCACCTGCGCCGCTGCGCCGCTTGCGGTCACGTCGGCTGCTGCGACTCCTCGCCGGCCCAGCACGCGAGCGCGCACGCCCGCGAGAGCGGTCACCCGATCGTCGCGAGCTATGAGCCCGGCGAGGTGTGGTTCTGGAACTACACGACCGAGGAGATGGGTCGGGGCCCGGCACTTGCCGAGCCGGCGGCGCATCCCGAGGACCAGCCGACGCCCGGGCCACGAGGCCAGGTCCCCGACAACTGGCGCGATCTCATCCACACCTGAGGGGACGGCATACCCACGCATGAATGACGCAACCAGGCTGCTCGGCGAGCAGCAGTACGTCGAGCTGACGACGTTCCGCCGCGACGGAACTCCCGTCGCAACGCCCGTGTGGATCGCGCCAGACGGCGACGAGCTGCTCATCGTCACCGTCGACGACACCGGCAAGACGAAGCGCCTCGCGCACACCGCGCGCGTCGAAGTGCGTCCGTGCGACATGCGTGGCGGTGTTGCTCCAGACGCTCCGCGGTATGCCGCCCGCGCTCGAGTTGAGCGCGGCGCTCCCGCTGTGGCCCGGGTGAAGCAGGCGATCGGAGCGAAGTACGGCTGGTGGTATCGCGCGCTCACCCTCTTCGAACCGGTCCTCGATCGGCTGCCGGGGCGCAAGGTCCGGGCCGCGATCGTCGTCACCGAGGTGGAGTTGCTCGAGACCTGAGCTCCTTGTCGATGGCGCGCCCGAAGCCCGAACCCATCGCGGCGAGAACGCCCTGCATCGTGGCCTGGATCGCGGGTTTGGCCAGGCGCGGGAAGGGCAGGTCCACCGTGACGGTCAGTTCGATCCGCAGATGGGTCGAACCCGTGCCCGCATCGCTGAGGTCGTAGCGTCCGTCGGTCCCCGCTCGCTCGGAGTCCTTGCCCGAAGGCGCGTGGGCGAAGGTGATCGTGGTCTTCGGGTCGTAGCTCATGGCCTCGGTGAAGCCGAGTTCGAACGACTGGCCGAGGACCGGGATCCTGACGAGCTGCCAGCGCCACAGGTCGCCCTTGGCAGTGATCGAGTGGACCAGCGGGGTCAGCCGGGCGATGGCTGCCGCGTCGGTGAGGACGTCCCAGACGAGGTCGCGCGGATGTTCCACGGTCGCCTCGGACACCTTGGTCGCGGAGAACGTCGCCATGGTCAGTAGCCGGACGAGCCGTCGATGATCGACACGCAGGCCCCGCCGAGGACGAAGCTGCCGATCGCCAGACCGAGCATGAGTCCGACGCCCCACGGCCGCGTTCTCTTGCCGAAGAGCAGAGGGATGCCCAAAAGGGTCGGGATGAGGGTGACCAGGAAGACCTTGAGTTCGGTGGGGATCTCGAGGTTGACGAGCCCGAACGCCAGGATCGGCGCAAGGATCGAGACCGGCAGTCCGATGAGGAACCCGAAGAGGGTCTTGGCCCACGAGGGCAGGCCGGGGGCAGGTGGGTACTGCCCGTACGGGTTGGTTGGGCCTTGCGGCGGCGGGCCATGAGGCGGAGGACCTTGCGGCGGCGAGCCCGGGGGCGGAGGGCCTTGCGGCGGAGGGCCTTGCGGCGGAGGGCCTTGCGGCGGTTGGGTCATGTGAGCTCCCATGGTCCGAATCCGATGACGAGGGCGGCCGCCCCCACGATGACGAGCAGGCCGAGATAGGCAAGGACGAGGCGGGTGTCGCCAAGCAGGCACTTCGACTTCAGCAGCCCGGCCCGTCTCGCCTTGCCGTAGCCGACGACTCCGAGTCCGGCGAAGAACACGAGGGCGATCGGCCCGAGCAACCAGCCGAGGAGCGCGATGGTCGCAAAGATGCACAGTCGCAACGGGTCGAAGACCTCGGGTTCGGCGACAGGGACGGCCACGTCGGTGGGGACGATGCGGGGGTCGGTGGTGTGCGGCCCAGTCGGGTGCGCGTCAGGCATGCCGGCCTCCCGTCGCGGTGGAGATACGGGTGCGTGACAACGGCGCCCACGCCTGGACCGCGCAGAACGGCGCGCACTGGTGGGCGTCGGTCTCGGCGTTGACGGTCGCGACGTGGACGCAGCATTGCGTCAGTCGCTCCTCGATCATCGTGTTCATGTCCATGAACGGCTTGACCGTGACGCGCAGGACCCGCTCGCCGAGCATCGTCCGCAGCCGCTCGTGCTGGCCGGGCAGTTTCGAGGACGCCAGCGTGGCGAGCGTGCCGATACCGATGTCGCAGTTGGCGCAGATGTCCTTCCAGATCGAGGTCATCGACGGGTGCGACAGGGACGACTGCTCGCTCAGCAGGTCGAGGATCGAGCCCTTGACGATGGCCTTCATGGTCGCCGGGATGGTGTCGTCGGCGATCCGGTTGGCGAGCAGGTCGGGTTCGAGGTCGAGCCATTCCTTGAGGCGGTCGTGGCCGATGAGACTCGTCAGTGACTTCCACGAGCCGGAGTCGTCCTTGAGGAGGTAGCCCACCGAGCAGCAGTGCGGGTGACTGCAGGGGAGGGCAGTGAGGTCACGCCATGTCACCTGTCCGGCGGTCTGACCCTCGAGCCGAGCGAGCACGCCGGTGTGGGTCAGGCGGTTGAGCGGGTCGACGCCGCTGCTCCGCCCACTGCCGAAGACGGGCTGGATCGTCACGCCGCCGACGTAGGGCGTGTCGAGGGCCCGCTTGATGACATGGCCGATCTCGTCGTCATTGACACCGAGCGACGCCGTCATGGTGAGAGTCGTGAAAACCCCTGCGGCAGAGAGGCGTTCGATCGCGCGCTCCTTGAAGCGGCGGATGTCGGCGCCCCGGTGGGTGATCGACGCCTCAGCCGACTCCCCGTCGTACTGGAGGTAGACCTCGACCCGCTCCCGGTGCCGACGCAGCAGGGCGACGAGCTCGTCGTCCTGTGCAACCCGCAAACCGTTGGTGTTGATGAGGATCCGCACGATGGGTCGGGCGATGACCGCTTCGAGCAGCTCCTCGAGCTGCGGATACAACGTCGGCTCACCGCCAGAGAGCATGAGGACGTCGATCCGACCGTTCTCACGGGACAGCCGGGTGTCGATCGAGGCGAGCACCTGCTCGAGCGGAGCCACGCTGGCCAGCGCCGGCGACGACTCGGCAAAGCAGGTCGGGCACTTGAGGTTGCAGTGGTCGAGCAGGTCCTCCAAGAGGATGCAGGTGTGCTGGGTCTGCATCTGCGGCAGCCCGTCCTCGTAGGCGCTCGGCACCGGTTTGAAGTTGCCGGTCAGGTCCGGCTGGTGAACCTTGGTCGGCGCCGTCCACTGCTCGAGGTAGCTGAGGATCTCGGGCGACTCGTCATAGAGCGTGCGGATCAGTCCATGGTCGGGACAACCGCGTTCGAGCCAGACCCGGTCGTCACGCACCGCGAGCCAGCCACTCAGTCGCTGGACCTCAGCGAGCGGCCGGTCGGGCTGCTCCTCGTGGCACAAAGGACAGAACGCGTTGACGTAACGGTGCACGCGATAGTCGCGCAACGGCATACCCGCTCCTCGTTCGGCGCTCATGCGTTCACCTCGGTGAGTTGTCGTTCGGGAGTGGGGGAGTAGGCGCCGGTCCGCCATCGCCAGGCGATCCGGGCCAGGACGAGGGGCACGGTCACCGCGAGGAAGAGCTGTGGCCGGGTGAGCCCCAACCAGGCGACGTCGTTGCCGCGCACGAACTCGACCAGAAAACGAAAGACGCCGTATGCCGCGACGAACCAGACGAACGTCTCTCCCGGTGGGAGGGGGCGGCGCCGCAACCAGAACCACAGCACAGCGAACGCCGCCAGGTGGAAGGCGATCTCGTAGACGAACGACGGATGCAGCGGC
This sequence comes from Knoellia pratensis, assembly GCF_042666395.1. Classification (NCBI taxonomy): domain Bacteria; kingdom Bacillati; phylum Actinomycetota; class Actinomycetes; order Micrococcales; family Intrasporangiaceae; genus Knoellia; species Knoellia pratensis. The sequence goes on from NZ_JBHTDJ010000001.1 coordinate 689,567, forward strand.
ACACCCGCGACACTGCCCGTGCCAGCAGCCTGCGTCTCGTCGAGGGTGATCCCCCAACCCCCGCCGGTGGGCGTGCCCGGCTTCTCGGTGAGGAGACAGCCCATGCGGCCGACGGCCATGCCGAGCGCCACCGCAGGGGCGAAGAGGTCGCCGGTGCGCAGCCGATAGCCGGTGAGCCGCTTGGCGATGTGGACGCCGAGCCACGCCCCGACGAGCCCGCCGAGGATGGAGCGGTTGCCGTAGAGCCACTGCTCGGCCAGCGACGCGTTGTCGCGCAGGTCGATGTGTTGCAGCCACGTGCCCAGCCGCATGAAGAGAGCCCCGCCGGTCACGGCGCCGAGCACGACATGCAGGAGCCGCTCGTCGAACTGTCCGCGTCGGCGTGCCTCCAGGAAGAAGATCACCGCGGCAGCGGCGACCCCGAGGCCCACGAACAGCTCGTGGGTCGGAATCGGGCCGACGTCTGGGATCACCCGCTCACCCTCTCACCAGCACTCCTGCATCGCTCGTCATTCGGGCCAGGGCGAGTACGCGTCCCCACCCGGTGACCAGAGAATCTGTTCGCCGGAACGTCACTTCGAGCACCCGTGGATTTCGCCCGGGGCCGACACGGTGGACCCCGTCCCGATGACTCGACGAGGAGAACCCGACACATGGTCAACATCGACCGCCGACGCTTCCTGCAGCTCGCTGGTGGGGCCACCGCCCTGACCATGCTCGACCAGAGCATCGCGCGCGCTGCAAGCATCCCGGCCAACCGCGCCACCGGGTCGCTGAAGGATGTCGAGCACATCGTCGTCCTCATGCAGGAGAACCGGAGCTTCGAGCACTACCTCGGCACGTTGCGCGGGGTTCGCGGGTTCGGCGACCCTCATCCGGCGATCCTCCCGAGCGGCAAGAACGTGTGGCACCAGAGCAACGGCACCCGGGACATCCTCCCGTTCCACCCGTCCGTCGACGACCTGGGCGCGGCCTTCCTCGAGGGCCTGCCGCACAGCTGGACCGATGGGCAGCAGGCCGTCAACAAGGGTCACTACAACCAGTGGGTCCCCGCCAAGGGCACGACGACGATGGCCTACCTCGAGCGCCAGGACGCGGCCTTCCACTTCGCCCTCGCCGACGCCTTCACGGTGTGCGACGCCTACCACTGCTCGTTCATCGGCAACACCGACCCGAACCGCTACTACCTGTGGAGCGGCTGGACGGGCAACGACGGCAAGGGTGGCGGACCGGTTCTCTACAACGACGAGCTCGGCTACGACTGGAAGACCTACCCCGAGCGGCTCGAGGCTGCCGGCGTGAGCTGGAAGGTCTACCAGGACGAGGGCACCGGTCTCGACGCCGCGGGTTCGTGGGGCTGGACCTCGGACGCGTTCATCGGCAACTACGGCGACAACTCGCTGCTCTACTTCAACTCCTACCGCGGCGCCCGGGCCGGCGACCCGCTCTTCGAGAAGGCCCGCCGTGGCACGAAGGCCCGCGACGGCGAGGGCTACTTCACCCAGCTGCAGGCCGATGTCGCCGCGGACCAGCTCCCCTCGGTGTCCTGGATCGCCGCCCCGGAAGCCTTCTCCGAGCACTCGAACTGGCCGACCAACTACGGCGCCTGGTACATCTCGCAGGTCCTCGACGCCCTCACCTCGAACCCCGACGTGTGGAGCAAGACGGCGCTGATCATCACGTACGACGAGAACGACGGCTTCTTCGACCACGTCGTCCCGCCGCACGCCAACAACCCGCAGATCCCCGGTGCCTCGACCGTCCCGACCGACCACGAGTACTACGCCGGCAAGTACGGCGACGGCGCCTACGGCCTCGCCCCGCGCGTCCCGACCTTCGTCGTCTCGCCGTGGAGCACCGGCGGCTGGGTCTGCTCCGAGGTCTTCGACCACACGTCCGTCATTCGCCTCATGGAGGCCCGGTTCGGCGTCGAGGAGCCCAACATCACCCCCTGGCGTCGCGCGGTCTGTGGTGACCTCACGTCGGCATTCGACTTCTCCAGGAACGCCGTCGAGGTTCCTGAACTGCCGAGCACGTCGACGTGGGCGCCCAAGGACAAGCTGCGCCACCCGAGCTACCGGCCGGTGCCTCCCGTGAAGGGTGAACTCCCCGCGCAGGAGCCCGGCACGCGGCCGTCGCGAGCGGTGGACTACCGCCTCGACGTCGTCGAGACCACCATCGCCGGGCGCGTCAGCATCGACGTCACCAACCGAGGCTCACTCGGGGCGCACCTCCAGGCGCGCCTCATCGCGCCCGCTGGGCAGCCGCACAGCTACACGATCGGCGCGGGCGACCGCCTCACGGCACAGTGGCCGGTCACCGGCGACTACGACGTCCAGGTCCACGGGCCGCACGGTTTCTTCCGCCGGTATGCCGGTGTCGCAGACCGCGCGGACCTCACCGCCCGCTTCTCCTCCCGTGCCTCGAACGGCACCGTGCGCATCGACATCGACGCACCTCGCGGGGTCGAGTTCGTCGTCACCGATGCGTATGCCGGTGACGCACCGCTCAAGGGCGGGCGCGGCAAGGGCAAGGGTCACGTTTCCGTCGACACGACGCAGACCGGTGGTTGGTACGACCTCACCGTCAAGGCCGTCGGGACGACGTGGTCACGTACGTTCGCCGGCCACGTCGACAACGGTGAGCCGTCGGTGAGTGACCCCGCCCTGGGCGGGTGAGCACACGGCATACCCGGCGGTTCGGCCACCATGAGAAGACCCGTCAAAGTTGCGTCAAGACGAGCGGAACCCGCCCGACTTCGTCCTACTGTGGTCGATCGTGACGACACCTCTGACTCCCGGGCCGGTCAAGAAATGGCTCCTCGAGGTGGAGGACGTCGATCCGGGCGGTTACTACGAGGGTGAGCGCGAGGCCGAGCGCAAGCAGCACGTCCAGCCGTGGTGGCGGGTCATGTGCCTCACGGGTGTCGACTACTTCTCGACGCTCGGCTACCAGCCCGGCATCGCCGCGCTGGCCGCTGGTGCGCTGGCCCCGGTCGCCACCCTCGTGCTCGTGCTCGTGACGCTCTTTGCCGCCCTGCCGATGTATCGGCGGGTCGCCGTCGAGAGCCCCCACGGTGACGGCAGTCTCTCGATGCTCCAGCGACTGCTGTCCTATTGGCCGAGCAAGCTCCTCGTGCTCTCCCTGCTGGGCTTCGTCGCCACCGGCTTCATCGTGACGATCACGCTGTCGGCCGCCGACGCCTCGGCTCACATCGTGGAGAACCCGTTCGTCAAGGACGCGGTCCACGGCCAGGAAGTGGTGATCACGCTCGCGCTGATCGCTCTGCTCGCCGCCGTGTTCCTCAAGGGTTTCAGCGAGGCGATCGGAGTGGCCGTGGTCCTCGTCGTCGCCTACCTCGGGCTGAGTTCGGTGGTGCTCGTCCGCGGGATCGTCGAGGTCTTCTCGCACCCCACCGTGATCGGCGACTGGACCGATCACATGACGGCGACACACTCGATGCCGTTCGGCATCATCGGTGCGTCACTGCTCGTCTTCCCCGCCCTCGCGCTGGGGCTGTCCGGCTTCGAGACCGGCGTGGTCGTCATGCCGCTGGTCAAGGGCGACCCCACCGACACACCCGAAGCGCCGCTCGGCCGGATCCGCAACGCCAAGAAGCTGCTCACGTCGGCCGCCCTCATCATGAGCGTCCTCCTCGTCGGCTCCTCGCTCGTGACGACGATGCTCATCCCGGAGGCGCAGTTCCAGCCCGGTGGTGAGGCCAACGGACGCGCGCTGGCCTTCCTGGCACACGAACTGTTCGGCGATGGCTTCGGCACGGCCTACGACATCGCGACGATCGGCATTCTCTGGTTCGCCGGCGCCAGCGCCATGGCCGGGCTGCTCAACATCGTGCCGCGCTACCTGCCGAAGTACGGCATGGCGCCGGACTGGGCGAGTTCGACCCGGCCGCTCGTCCTCGTGCTCTCCGCCATCGCCGCGGTCGTCACCATCGCGTTCCAGGCAGACGTCGACGAGCAGGCCGGTGCCTATGCGACCGGGGTCCTGGCCCTGATGACGTCAGCGGCCATCGCGGTCTTCCTCACCGAGCTCCGGCGAGGTCATCGTGGGACCGCTGCATTCTTTGCGGTGGTGAGTGCGATCTTCGTCTACACGTTCGTCGTGACGATCATCGACCGTCCCGAGGGTCTCGTCATCGCGCTGCTCTTCATCGCGATGATCCTCACGGTGTCCGTGGCCTCACGCATCTCGCGCAGCACCGAGCTCAGGGTGCGGGACGTGGTCTATGACGAGGGCGCGACTGCGCTGCTCACCCGCACCAGCGACGGGAAGAACCCGTTGCGCTTCATCGCCAACAAGCTGGATGCCGGCGATGGAGCCGAGTACGACGGGAAGTCGCTCGACGTCCGCCTCGACAACCACCTCAAGGGCTGGCAGAAGGCGCTGTTCATCGAGGTCGAGATCACCGACGCGAGCGACTTCGACTCGCCGGTCTCCGTGCGGGCCGTGAAGGTCGGGCAGCACGAGATCCTGCGGGCCACCGGCACATCGGTGCCCAACGTCCTGGCTGCCGTCTTCCTCGACATCCGCGACCGCACGGGCATCCCGCCACACGGCTACTTCGAGTGGAGCGACCGGGCTCCCGGTGCCAACGTCCTGCGCTTCCTGCTCGCCGGCGAGGGGGACGTGCCTCCGCTCACCCACGAGATCCTGCGTCGGGCCGAACCGGACGAGGCTCGTCGTCCCAAGGTCCACGTCGGCGGCTGAGTCTGCGGCTGTCCCCCACGTGGCGTGAGGCTGGGTCACGGGGCGGTGTATCCCGTGATGTCCACCGTGAGCTCCCCCTCGGTGACGGGATCGTCGAGGATGAACACGAGCTGTGCCTGCTCGCCCCCGGCGAGGAAGTCGATGACCTGGTCGGCCTCGCTCGGCTTTCCGTCGACGACGAACTCCATGCTGACCTGCACGTTGGCCGCCGTCTCTTCGCCCGCGTTGCTGACCTCGACGTGGACGTGGTGCTGGTCGCCCACGATGGTGACCGATCCGATGCTCGCTCGTGGCGCGGCCGGTCCGTGTGGCCCGACCAGCTGGCTCAGGACGAGTGCAGCGACCACCGCGAGAATGAAGGACGACCCGATGAAGGTCGCCCACTCCGCCGAGGTCCGGCCTGTCTCGTTCTGTGACCTGCTCATATCGCCAGCCTTCCGGCCGCGCCGCCGACCGCTGCAGGAAAGCCGAGGACCACGGTGCGCGCGAGGAGGTCCGGCCATGGTTGGAGGTTGTGCTGGAAGATCCAGAGCAGGACGAAGGCGGTCGCCAACGCAATCAGGTAGCAGACGACCGTCTCGGTGATCGGGTGCTGGAAGGGTCCCTCGTGCCCGTGACGCTCGTCCTGCCTGGAGAACCCGGCGACGAAGACGATGGCGTAGGTGGTCAGCAGGGAGAGCGCCATCATGGCCAGAAGCCACAGTGGCGTCATGGCGCTGGCAATCATCGGCACCTCGTCCGTCGGGGCGATGCTCAGCGCGATGATCACCGCCCCGACGGTCGTGGCGCCGAGGTCGCCCAGCGTCGCGCTGGACCCTCTGGGCTCCTCGGTGGTGGATGACCGCTCCCCGCTCAGCAGGTGCCGAGCAAACCCGATCCCCAAGCAGAAGGGCAGCGCCTCGTAGAGCACCTTGCCCAAGCCGGCACCCAGTGGAGTGTCGGTCGTGAGCTCCCGCAGGAGCACCAGGACCGCGGCGGTGACGACGAGGGCGAGGGCCACGGCTTCGACCGTGTCACGGGCGGCATCGCGCCAGCGCACGTCGCGGGTGGCTCGGAAACCCTCCGTCTTGCTCATGGCGAGGACTGGCACGAACAACAGCCCTGCGAGCCCGAGCAGCACCCAGGGGGGAGTCTGTGTCCCGGCCCACCAGACCTCCATGGTGTAGAGGAGTGGAACCCCGAAGAGCAGCCCACCCGACGCCGCCCTGATCAGGTCCAGGCCCTCGGCTCGCCACGGATGCTGCTCCCGCTGCAGGGCCGCGCCGTCGCCCGGCGTCACGTCGGAGCTCCGCGCCATCGCGTCATTCCTGGACCATACCGAGAGAGCGGGTCAGGAAACGAGGCCCCTGTCCCTCGCGATGGCGGCGGCTTCGGTGCGTGAGGCCGCGCCGAGCTTGGCCAGGATCCGCGACACGTGGACGCTCGCGGTCTTGGTCGAGATGAACAACTGCTGCCCGACCTGACCATTGCTCAGGCCTCGGGCGACGAGTTCGAGGACCTCCTGCTCGCGAGGCGTCAGGGTGTCGGGTGAGCCAGCCGTCGCCGGGGTGGGTGCCGCGAGGTCGTCGAGCTCGGCCAGGAGTGGCCGGGCCCCCAGTCGGGCGGCCACCTCGCGGGCCAGGTCTGCCTCACGTCGCGAACCGGCTGCATCGCCGGCAGCCTTGAGGGCCGCGGCGAGGCGAGCACGCGACCGCGCCGTCTCGTAGGCGTGTCCGTAGCGCTCGAACGCGGCCACCGATTCCCGCCAGAGCGCGACCATCTCCTCGGTGGGCGGTGGCTGGCCCTGGCCCGTGCGCCACTGCAGCCGGAGCAGTTCCGCGCGCAGCCGGACGTTCCAGGCCCACGTCTCGGTGTTGGTCTCCTCGATCTCCTCTGTCGTCGGCTCGCGCAGTCCACGCTGAGGTTCGGCGACGATGCCATGAGCCTTCGAGATCATGCCCTCGAGGTCGGCGTTCGCGCGACGGAGCAGGGTGGCGTCGAGGGTCGGTGCGTGAGTCGCCACGTGTCCCGCGACGAGGGCGGCCAGTCGGACGACGGCATGGAAGCGTCCCCAGGTCCGTTCGAGATCGCTGATGGCGTCCTCGGCGATGTCGAGCGCACGGGCAAGATCCCCACGGTTCCCGTAGTGCTCCACCGCGGGCATGACGAGCTGCACGATCCCGAAGCCGTCGACGTGCCACCACTCGCGCACCGCAGCGATCTCGTCCTCGCCGATGGGTTCGCCCTGCCCGGCGCGGACATTCATCAGTGCCGCGTCGAAGAACGACCTCCCGGGCTGTCCCAGGAACGGATCGGTGACGTGGAGCCGTTGCCGGGCACCGTCCCAGTCGCCGATCTCGTAGGCCGTGAGTCCACCGATGAGCCGTGAGTCCAGTCCGAAGGGAGCCCAGTCGATGTGCAGTTCACTCGCCAGGGCCGCGCCACGGTCATGGGACTCAAGCGCCTGCTTGAGGCGTCCACGACGATGGTGCATCGTCGCGGCCTGGTGGTGGATGCGGACCCTCAGGGGGTCGGGTCGAGCACCCAGATCGGTGAGCAAACTGTTGATGTGGCGCTCGAGCGCGTCGAGATCGTCGTGGACCTCGATGACTCGAGACATCACGGCGCGGATCTCAATGAGGGCGTTGGGCATCGAGAGTCGTTCGGCCAGCGCCGTCGCCTCCTCACCGAGGTCTGCGGCTTCGGAGTACTTGCGGGTGTCGACGAGCTGCTGCATGTGTGCCGTGAGGACGAAGAGTCGGTCAGGGCCGTCGCCGTCAGGGACGATCGCCATCGCCTCTCGCGTCATCTCGGGGGCGGTCTCGGCAAAGGCGAGATCGATGAGCCGGATGCGGTTGGCGCATGTCGCGAGCAGGCGGGCCCGCATGGCCGGCGCCTGGTCGGGACCGGGGTGCTCGATCCGGTCTCGGAGGAGCTGCACCGACCGAACGACGTCGCCCGCAGTCAGCGCCGCGTCCGAGGCCTCGAGGCTCACCTCGTCACGCTCCTCGGCATCTTCGGCAAGCCACCCGAGAGCCTGCTCAAGGTGCTGCAGCGCGTTCACCGGCCCACCGACGGCGAGGTCGGCGCGGGCGGCCGCACGTGCCGCGCGCACCGCAGTGGTGAGGTCGCCCGAAGCCGCCGCATGACGAGCCAGCTCAGAGGCAGGGCCGAGCGTGGGATCGGAAGCCAGCGCGCCGGCATACGCCCGGTGTAGTCGCATCCGTTGTCCCGGAAGGAGATCGGCGGTTGTGGTCTCGGCGAGGAGTGCGTGTCGGAACGCGTAGGCGGGTGGCCACTGGGCCTCGATGACGTGGCGCTCGATGGCTTCGGCGATGGCGTCTTCGAGTTGGTTCTCGGTGAGGTCCACGAGGCGAAGCAGGAGGTCGTGACTGATGGTGCGCCCGCCGATGGCCATGGTGCGGACGACGTGTTGGGCCGGCTCGGACAGCTGGTCGATCCGCGCCCAGAGGACTCGGCTGAGACCACCCGTGACGGGTTGGCCTGCCACGGTGCTGGCAGCGAGCTGCTCTGCGAAGAACGGGTTGCCCTCGGCGCGGCGGGCGATCTCACCGATGGTTCGGTCAGGCATGTCGGTGGTCTCGGTGGCGGTGACAATCGCGCGAATGGCGTTGTCGTCCAGCGGTTTGAGGTCGTGGTGCTCGACACCGGCGATGCGCGCCCAGACTGCGAGGGTCTCGTGGAGGGGGTGGCGGCGGTGGAGGTCGTCGGAGCGGTAGGTGACGACGAGCGCGACCGGCGAGGCGAAACCACGCGTCAGCAGCAGAGTCATGAGGTCGCGCGACGACGGGTCGGCCCAGTGGGCGTCCTCGATGATGACGAGGAGGGGGGTGATCTCGCCGACGGCGGTCAGCAGGGCGTGGACGCTCTCGGCGACCTGGCCGGGTGAGTGGGCCGAGGCGGCGGCCATGCGGCGACCGGGCAGGAGCACGGCCAGAGCGGGTCGGGTGGCGACGACCTGCTCGATGGCTTCGGGCGCGAAGGTCTCGATGCGGGCGAGGAGCTCGGTGAACGGGAGATGGGCGACGCCACTGCCGGACTGCCCGACGCAGTGCCCCCACGCGACGTTCCAGTTGGCAGCCTCGGCGTCGGCGGCCACCCGCGCGAGCAGGCTGGACTTGCCGATGCCGGCGTCTCCGGACAGGACGACACCGTGCTTCGCCTCGCTCGTAAGTCCGATGATCTCGGCGATCCGGGCGAGGTCGGCATCACGTCCGACGAGCTCGCGGGCGGGGAAGGTCATGAGTCGAAGTATCGACGACAGAGGGCCTTCCCGCGGCGCGAGTTCCACTCCGGTGGACACCCGGCTCAGCGGGCGGTGCGTGCGGCCTGGACGCGAGCCCGGACCCTGCGGATCACGTGGAGCGAGGATCCGGGGCGCTCGTGCGTGTCGGTGAACTGTCCGTAGCGGGCGAGCATTTCGGCTCGGACTGCTTCGGGGGTGAGGAACGAGGTGTTCATGGCGTGCCTTCCAACGGGTGCTGTGGTTGCCGGCTCGTGCCGACAGGTCAACAGTCGTCGGGTGAGGTAGCGGGCCACATCGGTCAGGTGCCGTATTTCGTGCGTGGCGGCTACCTCAGTGGGGCACCTTTGCCTACCTCAGGCGCAGGTATGCCGTGTGCTCACCCTTCGTTCTGCCTGCACGAGTTCCGAGAGCCCGAGTTCCGAAAGCCCGGGTTCCGCAAGCTCGGGTTCCGCAGGCCCGGGTTCCGAATTGGGGAGATCCCGCAGATCTCGTGTGGACGTTCTGTGGAAAGACGCTCCGTAGCGTTTTCAACAACAACCACGGCCCGTCGGCACGCAGCGGATGGCCCCCACCCCAGGAGCAACAGCCATGAGCGTCACCCGTACCCAGAAGGTTCTCGTCCCTCTCGCCACGCTGCTCGTCGCCGGCGCCATCGCCGTGGGCTCGGGTGCCACCTTCACGTCGACCACGGGCAACACCATCAGTGCTGTGACCTCCGGTTCGCTCGAGCACACGAACTCCAAGAACGGTGCGGCGGTCTTCAACCTGACCAACGTCAAGCCCGGCGACACCCTCAATGGCACCCTGACCATCAAGAACACCGGCTCCCTCCCGGCTGCGTTCGGCCTGACCGAGGCCACGTCCGCCAACGCGTTCGGCGACGGTCTCCTCAAGCTCGTCGTCACCAACGTCACGACGGGCAAGCAGGTCTACTCGGGCAACTTCGGCGGCCTCGTCGACGGCACGAAGACCAGCCTCGGCGAGATCGCCCCGGCCGCATCCAACGAGTTCCGCTTCACCGTGACCCTCGACCAGGACGCGACCAACACCGAGCAGGGCAAGACCGCCAGCGCGACCTACGCCTGGGACTCCGTGCAGCTCGCTGGCGCCACCACCAACCAGTGACCGTCATCCGCCGGTCGATGCGGTGGGCCAGCAGCCTGCTGCTCCTCGTCGTGACGATCGGGTGCGCGGCATACATCGTGCCGGGTCTGCTCGGCTACGAGCGCTACGTCATCACCGGCGGTTCCATGACCGGGTCCATCGACAAGGGTTCGATCGCGTTCGAGAAGGCGGTGCCCGTCGCGGAGCTGGTCGTGGGCGACGTCATCACCTACCTGCCGCCGCCCGACAGTGGGGTCAGCACTCTCGTCACGCACCGCATCATCTCGATCGGCCCAGGAACCGGCGGAACGTCGATCCTCCACACGCAGGGCGACGCCAACCCGGACCCGGACCCGTGGCTGTTCAGCCTCACCTCGGGCACCCAGCCGGTTGTCGAGCACGCCGTGCCCTGGGCTGGTTCTGTCTTTGTCGGACTGGCCGACCCGCAGGTGCGACTGCTCGTGATCGGGATCCCGGCGGGTCTCATCGCCCTGGTCGCCCTGCGGGATCTCGTCACGGCGCTGCGCCCACCTCGTAGCAAACCGGGGAAGTCCTGGGGCACTTCTGTGGAACAACAGCAGCCCGCCGCTCTCTAGCGTTGGGACCACGGCCAACGACCGCTGACAAGCGCCAGCGCAAGCTCCCGTCGACGCAGCCACAGACACCGAGGAGGAGGACCGCATGAGGAACTGTCGCTCCCTGCAGCTCCTCGCGCTGGTCCTCCTCGTCGGCATGCTGGGCCTCGCCTTCCCCGGCTTCTCGTCGGCGTCCTTCACCGTGCGCACCCAGACCACGGGCTCCGTGAGCGCTGCCGCCGACTGGACGCCCCCCAGCGTCGCGGTCGTGAGTCCCGGCAGCACGGTCAAGGACATCCCCACGATCAGCGTGACGGCCACCGATGGTGAGTCGGCGATCGCGTCGGTCACCCTCGAGCAGCTCCCTCAGGGCGGCAACGACTGGACGGTCGTCTGCACCGACACCGTCGCGCCGTACGCCTGCGCCTGGGACACCCGCTCGCTCGCCGACGGGCTGTACTCCCTGCGCGCCCGCGCGACGGACGCGGCCGGCTACGAAGCAACCTCCGAGGTCGTGCGCACGACCGTCGCCAACAAGCTCTTGGTCGTCGTGACCTCGCCGGGAGACGCCGTGCGCGGCACCGTCCCGCTCACCACCACCGTCCACAACGCCGGCACGCTCACCCACACCGTGCGGCTCGAGTACACCGCCACCGGCACCACGAGTTGGAAGGCCATCTGCACCGGCCTCACCAGCCCCTACGCCTGCAGCTGGAACACCTCAGGCCTCGTCGCCGGCGACTTCGACCTGCGCGCGGTGCTCACCGCCGGTGCCACCACCACCATCTCGGCCGTCGTCGATGCTGTCCTGGTCGACAACATCAACCCCACGGTCACGATGCTCGACCCGGGCACGCCGCTGAGCGGCAACAAGACCTTCGTGGCGACGGCCTCCGACGCGAACTCCGGTGTCGTCCGAGTCGTCATCCAGTCCTCGCTCAACGGATCGGGCACGTGGCAGCAGCTCTGCGCGGTCACCGGGGAGCCCTGGAGCTGCCGGATCGCCACCTCCTCGCTTCCCGACGGTGCCTACTCCTTCCGAGCACTCGCCACCGACGCCGCCGGCAACACCAGCGTCTCGGTGGCCACGGGTGCCCGCGCGGTCGACAACACCGTCGCGTCGATCACCGTCGACGTCCCTGCCCCGCTCATCGGCACGGTCAACGTCGGAGCCACCGCGAGCTCGACCGCAGGAGTGGCTTCGGTCCGGATCCAGTCGGCCCCCACGGGGACGAGCACGTGGACCGACCTGTGCACCGACACCACGTCTCCCTACGCGTGCACGTGGAACACCACGGCGGTCACCGACGGCCTCTACGACATCCGCGCGGTGATGACGGATGCGCTGGGAGCCTCCACGACCTCACCCGTCGTCAGTGCGCAGCGGGTGGACAACGCGCCCCTGCGGGGTGTTGACGTCCAGAGCACCAACGGTGGCTCCGTGATCGGCCGGGTCGAGTCAGGTGACTCGTTCACCTTCACCTACAGCAACCAGGTCGACCTCACCAAGGTCGTCGCCGGTTGGACCGGCGCGAGCAAGACCGTCACCGTGAGGTTGCGCGACGGAAGCCTGTTGTCCAAGAGCGCCACCGACGACACCCTCGACGTCATGTCCGGCGCGACCCAGGTCAGCCTCGGCTCCCTCACCCTGCGCCAGGACCACGTCAAGACCGGGCGCACGGTGCAGTTCACCGCCACGATGACCGCAGCCACGGTCACGGTCAACGGTGTCGTCCGGTCCGCGGTGACGCTGCGCCTGGGGACGTTGGCCGCGGGTTCCAACAGCTATCTGCGCACCGTCAGTGTTGCGGCTGCCATGGTCTGGTCGCCCTCGGCCGCGGTGACCGACCTCCAGGGGCGCCCCTGTTCGGCCGCTGCGATCACCGAGACCGGCACGTCGGACAGGGACTTCTGATGCCGCGCACCCGCACGCACGCATCGCGTGGGGCTGCCGTCGCGACCTGGCTACTGGCTCTGGTCCTCCTCGACCAGGCCGTTCAGGCCGATTCGACGGGCGCCACCGTCCTGGCGGGTGCCGTGGGGGTCGCGGCGGCGCTGGGCGCGACGAAGATGTGGATCCACAACTGCTTCGAGTCCCACCTCGTCGTCGTGTTGGCGGTGGGCGCGGCGGTGATCGGCTCGGTTCTCAGCCTCACTCTGGGTATGCCGGGTGCTCCCGTCACGCCGTTGACGCCCACTCATGTGGTCGTCTTCGCACTCTCGATCGCCCTCGGCACAATGCTCTTCGTCGATGCGCGCACTCGTCGCGAGGGCGGGTGACGACCCCTCGCCGAGCCAAGTCGGGCAACTCTCCGTAGGCTCTGTGCACATGGTCGCCCACGTGCTCCTCGTCGAGGACGACGACAAGATTGCCGCTCCCCTGGTCCGAACTCTCGAACGTGAGGGCTACGAGGTCGAGCGTCTCGCCGAGGGGCTGCCTGCCCTGGAGAGACTGCTGGGGGGCTCGGTCGACCTGCTCCTCCTCGACCTCGGACTGCCGGACGTCGATGGTCTCGACGTCTGTCGCCGGGCCAGGGAGGGAGGCTTCACCGGCGGCATCATCATCCTGACCGCCCGCGACGGCGAGCTTGACCGGGTTGTCGGACTGGACGTCGGTGCCGATGACTACCTCGCCAAGCCTTTCGGCCTGTCCGAGCTCCTCGCTCGGGCTCGGGCTCTGTTGCGGCGCAGCGCCATCCGAGCAGGGGCAGTCACGGGATCAGGCCCCGGACCGGCCGCGGCCACCGTGCCGACGCAGGAGCGGAACGGGCTTCGCGTCGACGTCCAGGCCCGGCGCATCTGGGTCGGTGGCACCGAGCTCGCCGCGACGTCGAAGGAGTTCGACGTCCTTGCCCTGCTCGACGCCACCAGGGGCGCGGTGGTCAGTCGCGACCGGCTGATCAGCGAGGTGTGGGACGAGAACTGGTACGGCTCGACGAAGACCCTGGACGCCACGATCGGGCGCCTGCGACAGAAGCTCGACGATGCCGAGGCTCCGGCGACGGTCACGACCGTCCGCGGTGTGGGCTTCCGTCTCGAGGACGCCACCCATGCGTGATCGGCTCGTGGCAGTGCTGGTGGGGATGGCCATCGCGATCGTCGCCCTCTACGGAGTGCCCCGCGCCTATCAGATCGCAGACATGGTCACCACCCAGGAGAACGCGAAGATCGCGCGGTCCGCGAACCTCCTCACGGTCATCATCACCGAGCGCAACAGTGCCGCCTCGCCCGTGACCGCAGCCTTCCTCGACGGTCTGCTCAACACGGGCGAGAGCATCGAGTACGTCGCCGCCGACAAGTCCGTCGTCCGCGCTGGCTCCCGGGCAACGGGCCAGGACGACATCGTCCAGAGGCGAGAACTTCCCGGTGGCGGCACGGTGACACTGGCCCGGTCCGGTGCCGTCGTGGACGATCGAGTGTCCGGGGCACTCCTGCCGTTGATCCTCATCGGACTCGGCCTCGTCGTGTCCGCCGCCTTCGTCGGGTTCCTCCTCGCTCGGCGCCTGTCGCGACCGTTCGGCGAGCTCGCCGAAGCTGCTGACCACCTGGGTCGAGGGCGCTTCGACGTCGAGCTCCCGCACTACTCCATTCCGGAGGCCGAGCGGATCGGTGCCTCGCTGCGGCGGGCGTCGGCAAAGCTCGACGGCCTCGTCGAGCGCGAGCGCGAGTTCGCTGCCAACGTCTCCCACCAGCTGCGCACCCCCGTCACCTCGCTGAGGTTGACCCTGGAGGACCTCTCGATGTGGCCCGAGACCCCTCCCTCGGTGGCCGCCGAGCTGACCAGCGGCATGTCGGAGCTCGACCGGTTGAACGGCGCGATCACCGAGATCCTCGAGCTCTCGCGCGGCAAACGACTGGGCGATGCGGTCGACGTCGACCTGTCCGAACTCGTCGCCGACACCGTGGGCCGTTGGACGCAGCAGTACGCCGACCTGGGTCGCGTCCTCGTCCACGACCCCACGGAGCCGGTCCTCGCTCACGTCGTGCCGGGTCCCGTCATCCAGGTCATCGACGTGTTGCTCGAGAACGCGTGCGCCCACGGCACGGGGAAGGTTGCCGTCGGGGCCAGCGAGCGCGGGCGCTACCTCCACGTGGTCGTCGCCGACGAGGGCCCCCGGACCGTGGGTGACGAGATCTTCCAGCGCGGGACGGGCGACCGGGACAGCGACGGGCACGGGCTGGGCCTCACGATCGCCTCCCAGCTGGCCACCTCGCTGGACGGATACCTCATGCTCGAGGAGGCGCCCACGACGACGTTCGTCCTCGTGCTGCCCGCACCCGGTGTCCACGACGTCATCCTCGGGACGGTTCCCCACGTGACGGTCGAGGTGGCCGCTCGCCAAGGAGGTGCCTGATGGCGCGGATCCTGTTGTTGCACTCCGCCCTCGGGCTCCGCCCCGCGGTGGGGGACTTCGCCGAGCGACTGCGAGAGCTGGGGCACCACGTGGAGGCACCCGACTTCTACGAGGGCCACGTCTTCGACGACGAGGCCGCGGGCATTGCCCATCGCGACGCGCACCCCGAGTACTTCGACCACGTCCGCGCCATCGCCGCGGAGTTGCCCGCCGACACCGCCTTCGCGGGTTTCTCGCTCGGCTCGTGGTTCGCGCAACGCCTCGCAGCCAAGCGACCAGAGGCCCGGGCGGCGATCCTCCTGCACTCCGCCGGGGCTCCCAAGGGTCACTGGTCGGGAGTCCCGGTCCAGCTGCACCGCCACGCCGTGGACCCCTGGATCGACCCCTCCGATGTCGCCGGGCTGGGTGAGGCTGTGGGCGCGAGCGGAGCAGTCTTCGAGGACCACATCACCCCCGGTCAGGGCCACCTCTTCACGGACCTCGATGGCCCCGATGGCGACGTCCAAGCCACCGCGCGCACCATCGAGCGGATCGACTCCTTCCTGCGCTGACCAATCCGTGACCCTCGCCGCTCCGAACCCCAAGGGCAAGGCGCAGGGCCGTGACCTCGGTCCTGACTGACGAAGGAGCGCAACGATGCGACTGACCACCAAGACTGCCCTGGCCGTCCCAGGCACCGCACTGTTGATCCTGGCCGGCGCCACGGGCGCCCAGGCCGCGGACAACTACAACATGAAGCTCACCGACACCATGGGTAACAAGAGCGGGTCGAGCTCGACCGCGAAGCTCACCATCGAAGGCGACAGCCTCAAGATCACGATCAAGGGCAAGGGCTTCACGCCCAACTCCCCGCACGCCCAGCACTTCCACGGATCCTTCACCGAGAGCAAGAAGTTCACCTGCCCCGACTCGTCCTCGGACAAGGACGGCGACGGCCAGGTCAACACCGAGGAGGGTCTGCCGCAGTATGGCGACATCGTCCTCTCGCTGACGACCTCGGGCGACACCAGCCCCAAGAGCGGTCTGGCCATCGACCGGATGCCGAAGGCCGACGCTGACGGCAACCTGACCTACGACCGCACCATCGACCTGCCGGCTGGTGCGGGAGCCAAGCTGAAGAACCTGCACGTCGTGCAGCACGGTCTGGACGCCAACGGCAACGGCAAGTACGACCTCGAGGCCCTCGGCGAGTCCACCTTCGCGAAGTCGCTCGGTGCGAACGGCATCCCCGAGGAAGCCACCAACCCGGCGACCTGTGGCACCGTCGTGGGCGCGTCGACCGGTGAGATGCCGTCCGGTGGCGTCGACACGGGTGACGGCTCGACCAACGGCATTGAGGCCGCGGGCACGTTCGGTCTTGCTGGTGCGGCCTTCGCCGCTGCCGGCGGGATGCTGCTCTACCGTCGTCGGCTCGCCACGGACAAGGTCTGATCGGGACCTCCCATGACTGACGACAGAAGTGGCCGCAGTCGGCGCCTCACGGTGTCGGCTGCGGCCGTCATGGCCTTCGGGCTGCTCGGCGTGGGTGCGACGGGCTATGCACTGGCGCAACAGTCGGGACCGCCGCCCAAGGTTGCCGCTGGCCAGGGCGGCCACGCCGGCCACGGAGGGGTGTCGGCATCGACGTCGCCCTCCCCGTCAACGACGGCGGCGCCCTCCGGCGCCGCCCAGAACCCGCACGCCGGGCACGGAGGCACCGCACCGGGCGGAGCGGCATACGAGACACCGAAGGGACCACTGCTCGACCGATCGCGGCCCACGAAGGTGACCCTCCCGGGTCTCGGCGTGAGCGCCCCGATCATCGACCTCAAGCTCAAGGCCGACAAGCGGATGGAGGTGCCGGACAACGGCACCCAGGCGGGCTGGTTCACCAGCAGCCCGACACCCGGCGAGCTCGGACCGGCGATCGTCGTGGCCCACGTGACGCACAGGAGCAAGCCGGCGGTCTTCTTCAAACTGAGCGGGATGCGCAAGGGCGACAAGATCCAGGTGGCCCGTGAGGACGGCACGACGGCAACGTTCGCCGTGTCGAGCGTCGGGCAGTACCCGAAGGCGAAGTTCCCCTCCGAGGAGGTCTACGGCTCGGTCGACCATGCCGCGCTGCGGCTCATCACGTGTGGGGGAGTGCTCGACGGCGAGACGGGCAGCCACGTCGACAACGTCGTGGTCTACGCCGACCTGGTGAGCTGATCAGCCGGCAGACTGGCCCGATGCCCGAGCCACTGAAGATCGCCGTCGTCATCGCTTCCTCCCGACCGGAGAGGTCTGGTCCAGCCGTGGCCGCGTGGGTCATGGCGGGGACGCGCAACCGCAAGGAGGCGACCTACGACCTCGTGGACCTCGCGGAGCAGAACCTCCCCAACCTCGACGAGCCTGAGCCTGCGAGCTCCGGCAACTACACGCAGCCGCACACCCAAGCATGGGCCGAGAAGGTCGCGGGCTACGACGCCTTCGTCTTCGTGACGCCGGAGTACAACCACGGCATCCCCGGCCAGCTCAAGAACGCACTCGACTACCTCTATGCCGAGTGGAACGACAAGGTCGCCGGCATCGTCTGTTATGGCAGCAACGGTGGCTTCCGCGCGGCAGAGCAGCTCAAGCTCACCCTCAACGAGCTGCAGGTGGCCGTGGTCCGGGCCCAGGTCGAGCTCTCGACGTTCGATGACATGGACCCGTCGGGCGTGATGACCCCACGCGACTACCAGCCGGCCAAGCGCAAGGTGATGCTCACCGCCGTCGAGCGTTGGGCGGGTGCACTGCGGACGATGCGCACGCAGGACTGAGCCTCGGCCTAGAAGACGGGACGTCCACCGGTGACGCCGAGCACGGTCCCGGAGACATAGCTCGCCTCGTCGGACGCCAGGAAGACATAGGCCGCGGCCACCTCGACCGGGTGTCCGGCACGGCCCAAGGGGGTGTCCGACCCGAAGCCCTTGACCTTGTCGGGTGACATCGTCGCGGGGATGAGTGGGGTCCAGATCGGGCCCGGTGCGACGGCATTGACGCGGACTCCCCGCTTGCCGAGCTGGCTCGCGAGGTTGACGACCATGTTGTTGAGGGCGGCCTTGGTCGCCGCGTAGTCCAACAGCTGCTCCGACGGGTCATAGGCCTGAACCGACGTCGTGACGATGACCGAGCCACCGGACTTCTCCAGCTCACCGGCGAGCTTCTGCACGAGCCAGAACGGTGAGAAGACGTTGGTGGCGAACGTGCGCTGGATCTGCTCGGGTGGGAAGGCCTCGATCGCGTCGAACGTCATCTGGTATGCCGCGTTGCAGACGAGGATGTCCAGTCCGCCGAGCGCCGCGACGGCGTCGGTGGCGAGCTGCTGGTTCGCCGCCAGTTCTGTGAGGTCGCTCGCGAACAGGTGTGCCGTGCCGCCTGCCTGGGTGATGACGCGCGCCGTGTCCTCGGCGTCGGACTTCTCCTGCGGCAGGTGGGCGATCGCGACCGCGGCGCCCTCCTTGGACATCGTGATGGCGACGGCTCGACCGATGCCGGAGTCGCCACCCGTGATGAGGACCCGCTTGCCCTCGAGGCGCGCTCGCGGCGTCCACGACTCCTCGCCGTGGTCGGGTGCGGGAGTGAGGTCCGCGACGGTTCCAGGCCACTCCTGGGACTGGGCGGGGATTCTCGTCAGCTTGGGGCGGGACACGGTGACCTCCTGTGGTGTCGGGGATGGAAGTTCCACCATGCCCCATGCCAGCTTCGTGTCGCGGCGAGATCCTCGGGCTGTCCGGGCCCCAGCGATAATGGGGCCATGCCCGACTATGGCCTCGACCTGGAGTTCGGCATCTTCCCGAGCCCCGACGCGACCCGTCACCACGAGGTTCTCGAGCTGGCCCAGCTCGCCGACGTCGTCGGTCTCGACCATGTGAGCATCCAGGACCACCCCTACCAGGCAGCCCATCTCGACACGTGGACCCTGCTCTCGGCGATCGGTGCGAGGACGAGCCAGATCCGCCTGTCCACCAACGTCGCCAACCTGCCCCTGCGTCCGCCGGTCGTGCTGGCGAAGGCGGCAGCGAGCCTCGACGTCCTCACGGGCGGACGGGTCGAGCTGGGGTTGGGTGCCGGTGCGTTCTGGGACGGGATCGAGGCCGCCGGTGGTGGCCGCAAGTCGCCGAGGGAGTCGGTCGACGCCCTCGTCGAGGCGATCACGGTCATCCGGTCGTTCTGGGCGGGGGAGCCCGGACGCTTCGAGGGCGAGCACTATTCAGCTCGCGGTCTTCGGCCCGGGCCCGCACCGGCCCACGACATCCCCATCTGGCTCGGTGCCTACAAGCCGCGGATGATCCGGATCACCGGCCAGCTCGCGAACGGCTGGGTCCCGTCGATGGGATACGCCGATCCGCCGGCGCTCCCGGACCTCAACGCCCGCCTCGATGAGGCGGCAGTCGCCGCGGGTCGGGTTCCCCAGGACATCCGCCGGATCTACAACATCTTTGGCACGTTCGGCACCGGGTCCGGGCTCTTCGCGGGCACGGTCAACGACTGGGCTGAGCAGCTCACCGACCTCGCCGTGGGCGTCGGGATGAGCGCCTTCATCGTGGGCGCCAACGACCCTGACTTCGTCGCACGCTTCGCTGCCGAGGTCGTGCCGCTGACCCGCGAGCTCGTCGCGGCCGAGCGCGAGGGCGGGACGTCAGAGAAGCGTTCGGTCGTTGACGACTCGGGTCCCACCGAGACCATCGAAACTGTTGCCGCAGTGGATAGTTCGCAGTTCACCGCGGCGCAACTCGCCATCCCCGCGCACCTCGTGGAGGTCCATGACTACCTGCGCTCCGAGCTGGACCAGGTGCGCGACATCGTCCGGCAGGTCCGTGAGGGTCAGACGAGCGTTGGTCAGGCACGTTCGGTCATCAACACGATGACGATCCGCCAGAACAACTGGACGCTGGGTGCCTACTGCGAGTCCTACTGCCGGATCGTCACCGGGCACCACACCAACGAGGACCGCGGCATGTTCCCCCACCTCCTGCGGGCCGATCCCTCGCTGGAGCCGGTGGTCAGCAAGCTGGAGGATGACCACGAAGTCATCGCCGGCCTGCTCGACGCGCTCGACCGGGCGCTGGTCGCCCTCGTGGGGGATCCCGGCTACGGTTCCGACGGCCAGCGAGCCCTCGACGCACTCTCGGACGCCGTCGACCAGCTCGCCGAGTCGCTGCTCGCCCACCTGTCCTACGAAGAGGAGGCCCTCCATGACCCGCTCGCCATCCACGGCTTCGGCTGACGCGGCTTCGGCCGACGTCCCCGGGATCCCGCTCGACGCGGTCGAGTTCTATCGCGAACTGGAGGAGTCGAACTCGCGTGAGTGGTGGGCCGCCAACAAGGGCCGGTATGCCGCGAGCGTGCGTGAGCCCTTGGCTCACCTCGGTGACGTGCTCACCGAGGAGTTCGGCGAACCCAAGCTCTTCCGGCCCAACCGCGACGTGCGCTTCAGCAAGGACAAGTCGCCCTACAAGACGCACCAGGGCGTCTTCGTGCCGACCGTGTCAGCCATGGGCTGGTACGTCCAGGTCGGTGCCGACGGGTTGCGCACTGCGGGTGGCTTCTATGCCTCAGAGCCCGACCAGATCGCCCGCTACCGCGCGAGCGTGGACAACGACGTGGCCGGCCAGAGGTTGGTGGACCTCGTGGACACGTTGTTGGACAACGGTTTTGACATGGGAGGTGACCTGCTCGCGACGCGGCCACGCGGCATACCCGCAGATCATCCGCGATTGGAGCTGCTGCGGCACCGGACGCTCACAGCGGCACGTGACCACGGCACTCCGGACTGGCTCGAGTCCGATGAAGTCGTCGAGCGGGTGCGCGAGGACTGGGTCGCCATGCGCCCGCTGATCGAGTGGTGCGAGCAATACGTCGGGGCGAGCGAGAAGCCGGGACGGTTCGGATGAGTCCGAAGGCACGCCCGGCGAGAGCCAGTGACGTCGACGAGATCGCCGCCTCTCTGCCCGAGACCGAGCTCGGCATCTCGTGGGGTGACCGGCCGACGTGGAAGGTGCGGGGCAAGGGCTTCCTCATCCATCGGATGCCGCACAAGACCGCTGTCGATCCCGTGACCGGTGAGATGTGGGACGACCTCCTCGTCGTCATCACTCCTGACATGGGTGCCAAGCAGGCCCTCATCGAGGCGGACAACCCGTTCTTCGACATTGACCACTTCCGCAACCACAACGGGGTGCTCGTGAGGCTCTCGCGGCTCGGCGAGATCGACCGCGACGAGCTCGTCGAGGTCATCACCGATGCCTGGGCGACGCGGGCTCCGAAGAAGCTCGTCCGCGAGCACCTCGGCGACTGACACACTGCGAAGATGAGCGGTGACGGAACCAAGGAGTCCCCCTGGGAGCTGACGACGGCACCCGGGACGTCGACCTACACGATGTATCGCGACGAGGCAGGTGACCCGCCCGCGCTCGTGTGCCAGGTCGGGTCGACGACCCTCAAGTACCACCTCAGTGCCGTTGACGATCTGGTCGCGATGCTCAAGGAGCGCGGCGACTGGGTCGACCTCGGCGCTGCTGACGAGACGAAGGACGCCAAGGACGGGACGGTCGAGGCGTGGGGTCGCTCGGAGGGCAACCCGGTGGGCGGCTGGTACGGCCTGCGCAAGGGCTACCGGGGTCGCTTCGGGATGTACCTCCCGCCGCTGCTCGAGGAGCTCGGACTCATCGAGCTCGAGCACAACGCCCGCAACAACCGCGCCCGCGCCCTCTGACGCTTCCGGTGACCGTCTTCGTGCCCCGCACGGACGGTCGTCGCAAGCTCCGACTGTCCGTGCGGGGCACGAAGTTGCTCACGAGGGGGGCGCGCCGATGGAGGTGCGGACGGAGAAGAGCTCGGGGAAGAAGGTGAGTTCGAGGGCACGTTGCAGGAAGCCGACCCCGCTGGAGCCGCCGGTGCCCGTCTTCATCCCGATGACACGTTGCACCGTCTTGAGATGCCGGAAGCGCCACAGCTGGAAGTTGTCCTCGAGGTCGACGAGCTCCTCGCACGCCTCGTAGATGTCCCAGTGGTTCTCTGCGTCCTCATAGATGCCGGTGAGCACCTGCACGAGTTCGGCGTTCGGGACGTGAGCAATGCTGACGTCCCGGTTCAGGATCTCCTGCGGCACGGCATACCCACGTCGCGCCAAGTAGCGGAGGAACTCGTCGTAGACGCTCGGCGCCTCGAGGAGTTCTTCGAGGAGCGCGTGGGCAGCGGGGTCGGCCTCGTGGACCTTGAGCATCCCGCGGTGCTTGTTGCCGAGCATGAACTCGACGGCGCGGTACTGCCAGGACTGGAAGCCCGACGCATGGCCCAGGAACCCGCGGAACTGGCTGTACTCGGTCGGCGTGAGCGTGGCGAGGACGGACCACTGATCGGTGAGAGTGCGCTGGATGTGCTTGACGCGGGCGATGCGCTTGAGGGCCATGCGCATCTCATCGTGTGCGAGCAGGTCTGCGGCAGAACGGAGTTCGTGCAGAACGAGCTTGAGCCACAGCTCCGACGTCTGGTGCTGGATGATGAAGAGCAGCTCGTCATGGTGCTCGGGATTGCTCGCCGGGTGCTGGGCACTGAGGAGCTCGTCGAGCGAGAGGTAGGAGCCGTAGCTCATCTCCTTGGCGAAGTCGGTGTGGATCCCCGCTTCGATCGGCCTGGTGTTGCCTGCAGATGTCTCGCTCACGCCAACCACAGTACGGGCACTCAGATGCGGCGGAAGAGGGCGGCGAGGGCCTGGCCGCCCCCGATGCACATCGTCACGACGCCGGTCTCGAGGTCACGACGGTGCAGGTCCTTGGCCACACGTAGCGACAGGATCGCTCCGGTGGCGCCCACCGGGTGGCCGAGGGCGATGGCGCCGCCGTAGGGGTTGACCTTGTCGGGATTGAGCCTGGCGTCTCGCACGACGGCCACGGCCTGTGACGCGAAGGCCTCGTTGACCTCGAAGGTGTCGATGTCGTCGGGGCTCAGACCCGTCTGGGCAAAGAGCTTCTCGAGCGCGATGACCGGGGCGTAGCCCATGAGCTCGGGCTCCATCGCTCCCGTGGTGACGGCTTCGAGCGTGACGAGACCCGTGAGCCCACGCTCGGCGGCGACGGATGCGCGTGCCAGGACGACCGCGGCCGCGCCGTCGTTGATACCCGACGCGTTGCCGGCCGTGACGGTGCCGTTCTTGTCGAAGGCCGGGCGCAGGCCCGCGAGGATCTCGAGCGTCGTCTCGGGCTTGGGGTGCTCGTCCTCGGTGGCCGTGAACGGCTTGCGCCCACCGACCTCAACAGGTGTGATCTCCTGCGAGAACGCCGCGCGGCCGGCCTCACTCGCGGCCGACTGCTGGCTGCGGAACGCGAACTCGTCCTGCTGCTCGCGGCTCACGTCATAGCGTTTGGCGACGTTCTCCGCGGTGATGCCCATGCCGATGTCGTGGAACGGATCGGTGAGCATCATCATCGTGCCGTCGACGAGCTCACGGTTCCCGAGTCGATACCCCGCACGGGCACCGAAGTCATAGAACGGCATGCGCGACATCGACTCGTCGCCACCGGCGAGGGCGAAATCGACTCCGCCCCAACGCATCTGCATCGCCGCCGACCAGATCGCCTGCAGGCCCGAGCCACACAGACGATTGACCGTGTATGCCGGTGCCGACGTCGGGAGTCCGGCTGCCAGTGCCACTCGGCGGGCGTTGTAGGCGTCCGGCCCGACCTGGCCGATGCAGCCCATGACGACCTCGTCGATGTCCTCGGGCGCGACGCCGGAGCGGACCAGGGCCTCGCGAGCTGCCGTCGCGCCGAGCTCGTGGGCGGGGACGTCCTTGAACATCCCGCCGAAGCTGCCGATCGGGGTGCGGGCGCCGTCGAGCAGGACGATCTTCTCTGCGGTCTCTGAGCTCATCCCGCCATCGTAGGAACCCCTTCGAGCACGGGACAGGGCGCCGGGGTGTGAGTTGTGCTGGACTGCTGCGCATGGAGCACACCGCAGTCGTCCTCGTCGCCCACGGCACCCGGGACTCTCGCGGCGCCGAGACGGTGCGCCGGCTCGCCCGTCGAGTCGCTGAGGCCTTGCCGACCCAGGAGGTGGCGCTCGCCTACGTCGACGTGCAGGAACCGCTGGTCGGAGATGTGCTCGATGACGTCGGGACCCGGCACTCGTCCATGGTGGTCGTGCCCCTGCTGCTCAGCCGTGGGTTCCACGTCGATGTCGACATTGCCAACGCCGTCGCTGCGCACCACGGGTCGCGGGCCGTGGCTCCACTCGGCCCAGACCCGTTGCTCGCAGCCCTCATGGCCCAGCGCCTGCGCGCGAGCAACGTGGCGCCCGGAACACATGTGGTCCTGGCGGCGGCGGGGTCGAGTCGCGCCGTGGCCGCCGAGGACGTCGAGACGGCGGCCGACCAGCTCGCCCATGAGTGGGG
This sequence comes from Knoellia pratensis, assembly GCF_042666395.1. Lineage (NCBI taxonomy): Bacteria > Bacillati > Actinomycetota > Actinomycetes > Micrococcales > Intrasporangiaceae > Knoellia > Knoellia pratensis. The sequence continues at coordinate 713,972 of NZ_JBHTDJ010000001.1, forward strand.
CGGGCCCGTGACGGTCGCGTATGCCGCGGGCACCCAGCCCTCGGTGCCGGACGCCGTCGCTGCTGCTCGAACTGCTGGGGCCTCAACGGTCGCCGTGGCGTCCTACCTGTTGGCAGAGGGCTTCTTCCACGACCGGCTGTCCGACGCCGGCGCCGACGTCGTGACCCCGCCGCTCGGTGATGACGACGCCGTCCTCGCGGTCGTCCTCAGTCGTTGGTGATGTCTCGATGCCAGGACTCGGTCCTGTAGGCCGTTTCCCATCCGAGCGAGACGTAGAGGCCATCCGCTCCAGTGGGGGAGTCGTCGTCGACCTCGAGTCCGACGCGGTTGTTGCCGCGCTCGGCCGCATCACGAATCACCGTGTGCAGCAACGCCTTTGCGACGCCGCGACCGCGCGCGAGTCGGTGGACGCCGATGTAGTCGACATAGGTGCCGTAGGCGCCTGAGGCATCCGGCGGGACGACGGTTGCGACGAGCGCACCGCCGGGCACCATCTCACCGTCGTCGTCGATCTCCGCGATCCACCAGTGGTCCCACCGATGTCCCGGGTCCTCGCGCAGCCGCGACAGGAACTCGGGGAAGGACTCGCGATAGCTGTTGAAGTGGTCCGCGAACGACTCCTCGAGCATGCGGTGCACGGTCTGGAGGTCGGCGGCGACCGGAAGCCCGGTGTCGTGCTTGGCCACCCGGCGGATCGTCACACCTTCACGGACGGCGGGGAGCCCACCCTCCTCGGCTTCCTCCGGCGTCACGGGGCGTGACATCTGCAGCCACGTGCGGGTCTGGCGGTAGCCCGCTGCCGTCAGCCATCGGCGCTGGCGCTGGTCGTCGGCGTAGGCGCCGGAGTCGAGCTGGGTGCCGGGCAACACACGTCCGGTCGCGATGACCCGGCCCGCTTCCTCAGCCCACGTGAACAGCGCGGACGCGAGCGCGTCGGCGTCGGCCTCGTCGATGCCGTCGACGGCCACCGTCACCTCGACGAGGGTGCGGCCACCGGCGCGGTCATGGGTCGTCGCCCAACCGAGCACCGACCCGTCAGCGTCTGTCACCAACGCCTGGTGTCGGGTCCAGGACCCCTTGCCAGCAACGTTGCTCTCGATCACGTCGGTGTCGACCGAACCCGAGCCCTTGGCCATCTGCTGGTGCGCCTGCGACAGGGCCACGAGGGCGTCCACGTCCTCACGCGAGGGGACACGCACAACCCAGCCGGACGGCATACCCGTCAGGTCTGGCAGGCCTGATTGTGCTGGCGGAATCTCGGTCTCGGACAACGGATCTGGCGTCGACGACGTCATGCGATGGGTCCTCCGGACTGGACGATCGGGACAAGGTCGGCGATCGAGTCCATCACAGCGGTGGGTCGATACGGAAACAGCTCGACCTGGTCCGGACGCGTCGACCCGGTGAGCACGAGCACCGTCCGAAGTCCGGCTTCGAGCCCGGAGACCATGTCGGTGTCCATGCGGTCGCCGATCATCACGGTGGTCTCGGAATGGGCGTCGAGCCGGTTGAGGGCGCTGCGCATCATGAGCGGGTTGGGCTTGCCGACGTAGTAGGGCTGGCGCCCGGTCGCGGTCGAGATGAGCGCGGCGACGGATCCGGTGGCGGGCAGGATCCCCTCGGGCGACGGCCCGCTCACGTCGGGGTTCGTCGCGATGAAGCGGGCGCCCTTCTCGATGAGCCTGATGGCCTGGGTGATCTGCTCGAACGAGTAGGTGCGCGTCTCGCCGAGGACCACGTAGTCCGGCTTGCGGCTCGTGAGGATGTAGCCGACGTCGTGCAGTGCGGTGGTGAGACCGGCTTCGCCGACGACGTATGCCGTGCCGCCGGGTCGCTGGTCGGCGAGGAACTGCGCCGTCGCCATGGCCGAGGTCCAGATGGACTCCTCGGGCACGTCGATGCCACTGGCGAGCAGCCGGGCACGCAGGTCTCGCGCCGTGTAGATCGAGTTGTTCGTGAGGACGAGGAAGGGCAGGCCCGCGGCCTTGAGAGCCTCGATGAAGTCTGCGGCTCCGGGGATCGCGTGCTCCTCGTGCACGAGGACGCCATCCATGTCGGTGAGCCAGGTCTCGATCGCTTGCGGGTGAGTCATCCTGCGGTCTCAATCCATCGCTCTGTCATGTGGTCATTGTCGCGCCTACGGTGGAGGCATGGCACAACCAGACGACAACCGAGACCCGGCACACCGCAGCGAGTCCGACACGATGGGCTCGATCGACGTCCCCGTTGACGCCTACTGGGGTGCGCAGACGCAACGCAGCATCGAGAACTTCGACATCGGGCGCGACACGTTCGTGTGGGGCCGTCCGATGATCCGGGCGCTGGGCATCCTCAAGAAGGCTGCGGCACAGGCGAATGGTGAGCTGGGTGAGCTGCCCGCCGACGTCGCCGACCTCGTCGTGCGGGCCGCGGACGACGTCATCTCTGGGTCCCTCGACGCGCAGTTCCCCCTCGTCGTCTTCCAGACCGGGTCCGGCACGCAGTCCAACATGAACGCCAACGAGGTCGTGTCGAACCGCGCCATCGAGCTCGCCGACGGGGTGCGCGGCTCCAAGACGCCCGTCCACCCCAACGACCACGTCAACCGCGGTCAGTCGAGCAACGACACCTTCCCGACGGCCATGCACATCGCCGTGGTCCTCGAGGTCGTCGAACGCCTGGAGCCGGCGGTCGCGGAGCTGCGCGACGTCCTCGACGGCAAGGCCACGGCATACAAGGACGTCGTCATGGTCGGTCGCACGCACCTCCAGGACGCCACCCCGGTGACCCTCGGGCAGGTCTTCGGCGGCTGGGTCGCGCAGATCGACGAAGCCGTGAAAGCCCTGGGGTATGCCGTGGAGTCGGCTCGCGCTCTGGCCATCGGTGGCACTGCGGTCGGGACGGGGCTCAACGCGCACCCGCGGTTCGGCGCACTGGCGGCGGAGAAGATCGCGGCAGAGACGGGCCAGGCCTTCCGCCAGGCTCCCGACCTGTTTGCGGCCCTCTCGGCGCACGATGCCCTCGTCGGTGTCAGCGCTGGCCTCCGCACGCTCGGCGGCGTCCTCATGAAGGTCGCCAACGACGTCCGCTGGTATGCCTCTGGACCGCGAAATGGTCTGGGGGAGTTGCGGATTCCCGAGAACGAGCCCGGGTCGTCGATCATGCCGGGCAAGGTGAACCCCACCCAGGCCGAAGCACTGACGATGGTGGCGACCCGGGTTTTCGGCAATGACGCGACGGTCGCCTTTGCCGGGTCACAGGGCAACTTCCAGCTCAACGTCTACAAGCCGGTCATGGCCCACGCGGTGCTCGAGTCGATCCGCCTGCTCGCGGACGGGTGCCGGTCGTTCACTGCCCACTGCGCCCGCGGAATCGAGCCCAACACCGAGCGGATCGAGGCCAACCTCGCCAGCAACCTCATGCTCGTCACCGCGCTCAACCGTCACATCGGTTATGACAAGGCCGCCGCGATCGCGAAGCACGCGCACCGTGAGGGGCTCTCCTTGCGCGATGCGGCACTGGCGTCGGGTGATGTCACCGGCGAGCAGTTCGACGAGTGGGTCGTTCCCGAGGACATGACCCACCCCTGACCGGTGACGCCCTACCAAGGACACCAGCCTCTCGTCAAGCCCGCGGCGAGTTCTCGCCATGGGCTCGACGGTCGGCGTCTCGACACGTCATCCTCGGATCGTCACGGGCCAGCAGGGGGGTCCGTGAACGCCCCGCAGTCCGGCCACCGGCAGTGGAGGTCGGAGGGGAGTGCCCTGGCGTCGCGAGGAGTCGGGAAGGCGCTTCCCTCCCGGCCGCGGCGGCCTCCAGCACAGTCATGTGCTGTGCCGACCACGACCGAGCATGTTGAGGATCGCCTCGCCCCGTGAGCGGGCTTGGGTAATCTGCAGGATGGTGGCGACGTCGCGGGCCACGGTGCGCTCCGAGATGCCGAGCTGCCGGGCAATGGTCGCGTCAGTCCTGCCCAGGCACACCGCCCGGGCCACGTCGAGTTGTCGGGCGATGAGCGTGGGTAGGGCGCCGTCGGTCAAGACGGGTGTCGACTCGCGCCACGTGCTGTGCCAGAGGTCAAGGGCATTCTGCAGGAGCGGATTGAAGCGGAGCGCCTTGGGTGGTGTGATCGTCCGTAGGTCGACTCCACGAGCCCGCGAGCGCGCATCCAGCTCGTAGGTCTCGTCCTCCGGGTCGAACCGTGGCTGGGGCTGCAGGCTCCATACCGAGCGTCGGGTTCGCCGCTCCAGCTCCACCTTGGCGGGTGCGACGGCTGCCCGGCCGATGCCGAGTAGCGCCAACCCGGATGGGAGGTCCCGGCCCGGATGCGCGACCTCGTTCATTTGGCCCATGAGGGTGAGCGCCAGTCCTTGCGCTTCCGACCCGTGTCCCCTCCTTCCCTCAGGTGCGGCTCTGTCGCCCGCGCCCCAGCATGTTGAGCACGGCCTCGGCCCGAGAGTTCGCCTCGGTGATCTCAAGGATGGCGGCGACATGTCGTGCGATCGTCCGCTCGGACGTCCCGATCTGTCGGGCGATGGCGGCGTCCGTCTTCCCCAGGCACACGGCGCGGGCCACGTCGAGTTGGCGGGGGCTGAGCGGCGGCTCGGCTCCCTCGGGCAGCGCAGGACGCGATTCGGCAAAGGTGGCGTGCCACACGGCCAGAGCGCGCTCGAGGAACTCGCCGCTGCTGGCCAGCCAGGCCGTGGTGTAGCCGTCGACCGTGTCAGGACCGGCGACAACGGCCATCCGTCCATCCACGACGATGCATTTGAAGAGCACAGGTCCGATCCGCACGTTCGTGTTCAGGGACGTGAGGAGTGGGTTGAAACGCAACGTTCGCGGCAGGGTGATCGTCTGCACGTCGATGCCCCGGTCTCGTGACCGGGCGTCCAGGCTGTACGACACGTCCTCCGGGTCGAAGATCACTGTTGGGACGGTGTTCCAAACGCTTTTGCGGGCCCGTGGCTCAAGCGTGGCCAGACGCTCCATCACCTCGGCCTGACCCACACCGAACGTGCTGAGCCCTGGGGGTGGCTGCAGGCCGGGGTGTGCGACCTCGTTCATGCGACCCATGAAGTCCCGAGCCAGCTGATGGGCCTCGGACATTTCTGCGGCACCCCCCTGAGTTGTCGTTGTCTGCTCAAGTATCTGCGAATGTCCGGTCAGGTGTCCTGTCCATGTCCAGAAACGCCGTCCGTGCGACGCAGCGTCCACCGGATCACGGGCGGGCGAACGGCCGCGCACACCGGGCCACCACGCGCGTCGACCAGGGGCAGCCGACCCTCGAGAACTGCTCCGTCGGGTGCCGAGGCCATCTCGGCCGGGTCGAGGACGCCGAGCATGAGCTTGGCGCGCCGGAAGCCCTCGAAACCGTGGGTCGAGTCGTGCCCCCAACACAGATAGAGGAAGCGCTCGCCGCGCCTGCCCTGCACCCACGGCCCGCGGTAGTCCACGCCAGCCGGGGTCACGACGACGTCCAGCTCCGCGTCGAAGGTCATAGTCGTCCCCTCGACGGGACGCGGTGACACGACGTCGCGACCACGCTGCATACCCACAAAGACGTCCTGCCCGTCGAAAACCGTTGCAGGCAGCGAGACTCCGACGATGCGCACGTCCATCTCCTCATCCTCGCAAGACTCGCGTCGATCCACCGCAACAAACGCCGGACTAGGTTGAGCGCCATGAACTTCACCGCACCTTCACCTCACGGCGGCATGGGCGCCACCCCGGTCGACGATGGTGTGACGTTTCGGGTCTGGGCACCCCATGCCCAGCACGTCTGGGTCATCGGCGACTTCAACGGGTGGGACAGCGGCAACAACCCGCAGTTCGAGCACGATGGTGACGGCACCTCCGGCACCTGGTCCGTGCACGTCCCCGGGGCGCGGGCCGGGCAGCAATACCAGTTCCAGGTCGACACGGGTTCCGAGGTCGTGTGGCGGGCGGACCCCTACGCGCGCCAGATGACGAACTCCGTGGGCAACTGCGTTGTCTACGACCCGAATTCGTTCGATTGGGGTGACAACGGATTCCGTATGCCGTCCTGGGACGACGTGGTCATCTACGAGATGCACGTGGGCACCTTCGGGCGCGACTCGGGTTCACGGGGGAGCTTCGAGTCGGCGATCGCCGAGCTCGACCACCTGCGCGACCTCGGCGTCTCCGTGATCCAGGTGATGCCGCCGTTCGAGTACGCGGGCGACATCTCATGGGGCTACAACCCGAGCCACCTGTTTGCCGTCGAGTCAACGTATGGCGGGCCGGACGCGTTCAAGCGGTTCATCAAGGCAGCTCACGAGCACGGCATGGCCGTGATCGTCGACGTCGTCCACAACCACATCGGTCCGTCGGACCTCGACCTGTGGCGGTTCGACGGCTGGTCCGAGGGCAATGGTGGGGGCATCTACTTCTACAACGACTGGCGCGCGGCGACGCCGTGGGGAGCCACCCGCCCCGACTACGGGCGTCCAGAGGTGCGCTCCTATCTGCGTGACAGCGCGATGCTCTGGCTCGAGGAGTTCCGTTGTGACGGGCTGCGATTCGACGCCACCAACTACATCCGGTCCGCCACCGGAGGAACGTGGGACGGCGGTGCGGCCATCCCCGACGGTGCCGAGTACCTCTCGTGGCTCACCTCCGAGATCAAGGCGAAGCAGCCATGGAAGCTCCTCATCGCCGAGGACCTCCAGAACGACCCGGCGGTGACGACGATGACCGAGCAGGGTGGCCTGGGCTTCCACGCCCAGTGGGACGCCGGCTTCGTCCACCCCGTCCGCAAGGCCCTCACGGAACTCAGTGACGAGAACCGCGACGTCGAGGTCGTGGCCAGCGCCGTCCTCGGCGAAGGACGCGGGCCGGCCGGGACCCGGGTCATCTACACGGAGTCGCACGACGAGGTCGCCAACGGCAAGACGCGCCTGCCCGAGGCCGTGGCCCCGGGTGATGCAAACTCCTGGGCCGCGAAGAAGAGGGCAGCCCTCGGCTTCGTCACCGTGATGTGCGCCCCGGGTCTGCCGATGCTCTTCCAGGGCCAGGAGTTCCTCGAGGACCGCTGGTTCGACGACTCGGTGCAGCTCGACTGGGGCAAGTCCGAGTCGAACTCCGGCCTCATGGCACTGCACCGTGACCTGATCCGGTTGCGCCGCAACGCTGACGGCGTCAGTCGAGGGCTTCGCGGGGTCGGCATCAACCCGCTCCGGATCGACAACTCGGCCAAGATCCTGGCGTTCCACCGATGGGCCGAGGGCGGAGTTCACGACGACACGGTCGTCGTCCTCAACTACTCGACCCAGGTGCAGGGCGAGCTGCCCGTCGGTCTCCCTGCGCCCGGACTCTGGAAGGTGCGCTTCAACTCCGACTCGTCGGTCTATGCGCCGGACTTCGGCGGCACCGACGCGTTTGACGTCGAGGCGAGCGGCCCAGCCATGGATGGTTGCGGACAGAGCGCGGTCCTCACCCTCGGCCCCTACAGCGCGGTCGTCCTCACCCGGGAGTCCTGAGGCTCACTACCGTCTTCGTGCCCCATACGGACACGATCCGTGCGCCTTCGGCCGACGGATCACGTCCGTATGGGGCACGAAGGCGGGGGAGGTGGGTCAGCCAAGATGAGAATGGTTATCATCTAGGGCATGACTCATCTCCCCGTCTTCCTTGTCGCCGGTCTCGCCGAGGCCCCCATGTCGGCTGCCGCCATGGGCCTGCCGTGCGACCTGCCCGGCGCCGTCCTCCTTCGCCACGACATCGATGTGGAGCGACGCACCCTCACTCGCACCATCGCCGATCTCACCGGAATCCTCGAGCGCGAGGTCATCTACCTCGAACACCTCTGCGTCTCCTGCGCCATCCGGGAGGACGTCGTGCCGACCCTCGAGCGACTCGCCGCCCTCGACCGCTGGGAGGCCGTCGTGACTCACCTTCCGCTCGCGGCCGATCCGACGCAGGTATGCCGGGTGATCGAGCCCGACCATGGTCGCTCGCGCGGGTTCCGGGTCGCCGGAGTCGTCGTGGGGCTCGAAGGGGAGACGGTGAGGGAAGACCTCGTCGGCGGCGACCTTCTCGTGGAACGCGGCCTGACGACGTCGAGCGAGGACCGGCGCGGCCTGGCGGAGGTCACTGCTTCCCTCATCGAGTACGCCGACATCGTCGCCGTCTTCGGGGACTCGGACGGCACTGGTCCCGACGGTGTCGACCTCGGTCTTGTCGACGCGCTCTCCCGCCCGGGTGCGCTCGTCCTCACGGATTGGCCCGGGCTGCACGCTCGCGACCTGCTCCACGGCATACACGACCACGCCGCCTCGGAGGCCTGGGTCGACGAGGTGCGGCGAGGCGCGATGCCACCGTCACGAGCGCCCGGAGTGTGGACGCTGGACCTCGTCTCGTCCCGGCCGCTCCACCCCGGCCGGTTCCAGGCCGAGATTGCTGCCCTCGCACTGGGCGGTCACCGCAGTCGCGGCTGCTTCCATCTGGCCAGCAGGCCAGGGGTGGTCTGCGGTTGGGCCGGTGCCGGCGACGCGTTGAGCATCGGCAGCGTCGGCGAATGGGGCGGCGAGGAGCCGATCACGCGCATCGTCGTGCACGGCATCGCCGAGGGCGGTGCGGGCGAGGCAGAACGAGAGGTGGCAGAGCGCAAGCACTGCATCCAACGAGCGTTCGATGCCGCTCTCCTCACCGACGAAGAGCTTCGGGCCGGCCCGGTCGAGGCGGCGCGGGCCGACGGACTGGAGACCTGGCTCGGCCCCATCGACACCGCCGCCTGAATCCGACTTCGTGCCCCGCACGGACACGTACCACCGGGCGGAAGCCAGGGGCGTGTAGTTGCGCGGTCGCTCTTTCCACTGCCGTTCGGCCTACGCACATGTATGAGTGGTATCGCACGTATGTCATGAATGTGCTGTATCGTTACGAACATGACCGAACCCACAGCGCCAGCAGCCGCCCCCTCGGGGCCGGTCGTCGTCAAGAGGTCCCGCATCAGTCAGGCGGACATCCCGTCCATCAGCCTTGAGAAGGCCCGTCGTGTCCCGCAGGTCATCAGCGACTACTACGCGTCCCATCCGACGCGTCCCTTGGACGTGGCGTCCGCTCTGGACATGACCCCTTCGTCTGGGACTTTCCGAGTGCTGTGCGGGGCTGCGGTGGGCTACGGCCTGACGGACGGAGGCCCCAACGCCCCTCTCATCTCGCTGGCTCCGCTCGGTAGCCGGGCGGTGTCTCCCACCGAGGTCGATGACGACAAACATGCGCTGAGGGAGGCCGCGCTGAAGCCGACCGTCGCCAACCAGTTCTACACGCGCTACGACGGTGCACAGCTTCCGCCGAAGAACATCGCTGAGAACGTTCTGCGCAACGTCCTGTCGGTGCCGGCCGACCGCACGAGTGATGTGTATGACCTGCTCCTCGAGAACGCCAGGTTCGTTGGCTTCGTGAAGTCCATCAAGGACAAGGAGTTCATCGACATCACAGGGCCGAATGCCGGTGGAGGCGGCTCACCGGCCACTCCCACGAGCGCGGCGAGCACCCCGGCGCCCAGCCCCGACCTTGACGACGAGGGGACCGAGGAGGACGAGGAGACCGGGGCCGTCGAGAACGTCGCGCCCGAGGGCCCCCCGACACCCCCGGCACCCGTTCACAAGAACGCCATCTTCGTCGGCCACGGGGGTAATCGGAAGCCCATGGAGCAGCTGGTGAAGATCCTGAATGAGTACGGCATCCCGCACAAGGAGGCCGTCGACGAGGCCAACCACGCCCGACCGATTTCGGTGAAGGTCGCCGAGACCATGCGCGAGTGTGGCGCCGCGATCTTGGTCTTCACGGCGGACAAGGAGTACTTCGACAAGGACGGACACAGCATCTGGCGTCCTAGCGAGAACGTCTCACACGAGTTGGGCGCCGCCTCTGTGCTCTACGGCGAACGGATCGTGATCTTCAAGGAGAGGGGCATCGAGTTGCCGTCGAACTTCAGCAGCATCGGCTACATCGAGTTTGAGAAGGACAAGCTGAGCGACAAGGGGATCGAGTTGTTCCGCGAGCTGGTCAGCATGAAGATTCTCACGATCTCGGTGGGCTGACCTCTACAAGAACGCGGCCTGTGAGATCACCTGAGATCGCAGGTCGAGGCCCCAAATGGGGCCGGGCCGACGCGGCAACGTCGGCCCAGCAAGAAGAACACATCCAACCCTTAGGAGACTGACTATGCCCTCGCGCAACAGGCTACCGGAGTGGCCGCCCACGCCCAACCCCCCGTGGAACTGGGGAGGCGGGCTTCTCGTGATCGTGGTGGTCGCGTCGTCTATCCCGTGGCAGGAGTTCGGGGTCAGCATCTTGCTCCGCCGCTGACTCCTTCCGCACACACTGGCGCCCCACCCCTGGAGGAGGACAACGGGGGCGGGGCGTCAGCTGGGGCGGACTAGCGTCGACGTCACTCGGTGGCTCGGGTTCGCTCCCTACTTCGATTCGAAGCCGACCCTTCGCGCTGGTCCTCGCCGCCGCCGAGCGGGTGGGAGGACTGATCAAAGCACCACCCGCCCGGCGAGCGGACAATCAGGCACTGATGGTCGCCTTGACGACACCCGAGCGCAGAAGCACACCCATCTGCGCGCGGGTCTCGAGCCGAGCACGCACCCCGTTCTTGGCGAAGTCGTCGTTCTGGACGCCTCAGCTGCCGCGGACCTCGCCGTCCGTGAACAGTTTCACGCTGCCCTCGGCGAGGCCGGAGCCGCCGCGCCGGTCGGGACGGGGGTGGACAGCGCCACCGGCCACCCCACACCTGTCGCTTCTCGGTCGATCGGAAGCTGGCCCTGCGACCCGAGAAGGTATCCACAGGTCGCGCCGTTCTCGCGGAGCAACTCGATCGCCTCCCAGCTGGCCGGGTTCATGACCACCAGATACGGCACGAGGCTGACGTTCTCCAGAGCGGTGATCGCCTTCAAATGGTGGTCAGCGCGTCCACGGTGAACGCCACCAGTTGAATGCCATTCGCGGTGGTGATACCCGACAAGTTCTCCCGGTGCCGTCACCGTTGAGCGCCTGCACCGCGATCGCTTCGAGGAGGCCGGAGGCGAGTTCGGCCTGGACGAACTGACCCAGCGACGCGCTGTTCGAGAGCCAGTACTCGGGGATGGCCTCGCTCAGGTGGGGCAATCACGCGCAGCCGCGCCTCGATCCGCTGGAGCGTGACACCGACGTCGGCCTGATCGCACCCGCCGCGACGGGCGGAGCGTTGTTGGTGCGGGTGACCTGTCGGAGGAACGAAGAGTCTTCGTCGACGTCGCGCTCCACCGGAATCGACTCGATGAACGACACCGGAGCCCGTTCCTTCAGCACGGTGAGATCGAGGTCCGTGGTCTCGGTGACCTGAGAGCCGACCGAAGGAGTGCCTTGATGCCGAGCTGCGAACCCTCGTTGTAACGGACGAGTCGCTGAGCGACGCCTTGAAGCTCAGGCCGCGTGGACCGTCCCCGCCGTCGCGTCGCGACTTGCCGAACTGGGCGAAGAGCGCCTCGTCGTCCCGACCACCTGCCAGCCGCGCGCAGCGGCGTATTGCTCCGCGGCTTGGACCTGCCGGGCGATGGAGACTGAAGCCTCCTGAGCGACGGAGGTGCGGGCATAGATGACGGCCAGGAGAGCGCTTGACTTGACCATGCGCATACGGAAACCGGATCATTCCGGGCCGGGTTCCGGCGGCGAGGGCCCCCGTTGGCGTGTCCGGGAGGGGCACGAAGCCGAAAGAGGTCAGCCGGTGACGTAGGTGTCGGCGACGGCCAGGGCCGCGTCGAGCTTCTCGAGTCCTTCGCGCATCTCGACGGCCGTCGTCGTGCACGGCGGCGCGACGTGGGTGCGGTTGAAGTGGATGAAGGGCCACAGGCCGTTCTTCTTGCACTCGGCAGCGAACGCGCCCATGGGAGCTGCGGCCGGGCCCGAGGCGTTGAACGGGACCAACGGCTCGCGGGTCTCACGCGAGCGGACGAGCTCAACGGCATACATGAATCCGACTCCGCGAACGTCCCCGACGGACGGGTGCCGCTCGGCAATCGCTTCCAGTCCCGGCCGCAGGACGGTCTCCTCGACGCCGCGCACGTGCTCGAGGATGCCTTCCTCCTTGAAGATGCCGATCGACGCGACGGCCGAGGCGCACGCGAGTGGGTGCCCCGAGTAGGTCAGGCCGCCCGGGTAGGCGCGGTCGGCAAAGGTCGCCGCGATCGTCGCCGAGATGACGACACCGCCCAGCGGCACGTAGCCCGAGTTCACGCCCTTCGCGAAGCAGATGAGATCCGGGGTGACGCCCCATCGATCGATCGCGAACCACTCACCGCAGCGCCCGAACCCGGCCATGACCTCATCGGCGATGAAGACGATGCCGTTGTCGTCGCAGATCTCACGCACGCCGGCGAGGTAGCGATCCGGCGGGACGAGAACGCCGTTGGTCCCGACGACGGTCTCGAGCATGATCGCGGCGATCGTCGACGCGCCCTCGACCATGACCGTGTCGCGCAGGTGCTGCAGAGCGCGCTCGCACTCCTGCGCCTCGGTGCTCGCGTGGAAGGCCGAGCGATACAGATAGGGCCCCCAGAAGTGCACGATCCCCGGCACCGACGGCTCCGATGCCCAGCGCCGGGGCTCGCCCGTCGCCGCGATCGCCCCCGCCGTCGCGCCGTGATAGCTGCGGTAGGTCGTCAGGACCTTCTGGCGGCCGGTGTGCAGGCGCGCCATGCGCATCGCGTTCTCGGTCGCCTCGGCGCCGCCATTGGTGAAGAACACGGTGTCCAGGTCGCCCGGAGCGAGCTCGGCGATGAGCCGGGCGGCCTCCGAGCGGGCCTCATTGGCAAATGAGGGCGCCACCGTGAGGAGCTTGCCAGCCTGCTCCTGGATGGCAGCGACGAGCTTCGGGTGCTGGTAGCCGATGTTGACGTTGACGAGCTGGCTCGAGAAGTCGAGGTACTTCGAGCCGTCGGCCGTCCAGAAGTGCGAACCCTGGGCTTTCGTGAGCTCGGGGGGCGAGATCTGCGCCTGCGCGGACCACGAGTGGAAGACGTGGGCGCGGTCGGCATCGGTGGTCGTGCTCGTCGAGTGGGTCGGGTTCGTCGTGGTCACCCTCGGCAGCATATGGGCGTGGGGGCGAAGGCGTCACGAGTCACATGGTTGACCCTGTTCAATCACCCCATTTTGTCGCTACTCTGGGAAGAGCCGGGCGCGCGTCGTGAACCCCTGTACCGACGCGCGCCCTTGGCGTGTCCCGGGGTCTGTTCTTCAGACCGGCGTATGCCGTCTGTGCCCGTTCGGATGATCTGCGTCCCTCTCGGTGTTGTCTCGAGGGATCCCACCCCTGACACCCAAGGAGTTCTGCATGGCCACCGTCGAGCTGACCGCCGACACGTTCGAGAAGACCGTCACGAGCAACGACATCGTCCTCGTCGACTTCTGGGCCGAATGGTGTGGTCCGTGCAAGCGCTTCGGCCCCGTCTTCGAGGAGTCGTCGCAGAGGCACCCCGATGTCGTCTTCGGCAAGATCGACACGGAGGCAGAGCAGCAGCTCGCCGCAGCCGCACAGATCACGTCGATCCCCACCCTCATGGCGTTCCGCGACTCGATCCTGGTGTTCTCCCAGCCCGGCGCCCTTCCCGGCCCGGCGCTCGAGGGAATCATCGAGAAGATCAAGGAGCTCGACATGGACGAGGTGCGCTCCAGGGTCGCTCAGGAGCAGCAGACCCAGGCCGCCGCCCCGGAGGCCTGATCCTCCGCACACTGCTTGGATGACGGTGTGCCCTCACCGCCCCCGTACGTCGCCCTCGGAGACTCGTATGCCGCCGGCGTCGGCGGTGGGGCCAAGCGCAACGAGTGCTGGCGCGCGGTGGGGGGCTATCCGGTCCTCGTCGCTCGCACGCTCGGGCTGCACCTCGCCTACCAGGGGTGCATCGGCGCGACCATCGCCAACGTCGAACGCGACCAGATGCAGGCTCTCGGTCCGGAGACCACGCACGTCACCCTGACCGTCGGTGGCAACGACATCGGGTTCGTGCCCGTCCTCATCGAGTGCGCCAAGCCGTCCTGGATGTCCGACTCGGACCCGGTCATCGATGACGCGCTGGCGATCCTGCGGACCCAGCTGCCGGACCGTCTCGCGGCGCTCCTGGCGACCATCGCGAAACGCGCGCCGAACGCCGAAGTCGCCGTCACGGCATACCCCGTGTTGTTCAACGGCGAGGACTGCAACGCGCTGACCTTCTTCAGCCCCCACGAGATGGGGCGCATCAAGAACGGCGTGGACGAGCTCGCCGACGTCATCGGCGCGGCGGCGCGCGATGCCGGCGCTGCCTTCGTGGACCCTCGCCCGCCCTTCGCCGGGCACGCGATCTGCGACGACCTTGAGTGGCTCAACGGCGCCTCCCTGCCCCTCGAGCAGTCCTTCCATCCCAACGCGGACGGCCATGCGGCCTACGCGCGGCTGGTCACCACGGAGTTCGATGCGGCGAGTGCCGACCTCGGGCCCGAGCGCGACGTGCGCGTCATCGAGGGCCCGGCGAGTCGCGGTGACGCCCCGACCTTCAGGCTGCCCGACCTGCTGTCTCCCCAGAGTCTCGACGGTGCCCGACGTCACGGGCTCGATCCGAGCCGCGTGGAGGTGCTGGTGCGTGAGGGTCGGCACGAGGAACTGCAGGCGCTCGACCGCGAGGTGCGTGCGCGGCTGCAGAAATGAAGCAGCGCCGAGCCGACATTGGCTCAGCGCTGGACAGCGGCATGCAGGTCCGTCAGACGTTGCGGTGCTGCTGGAACTGCGAGGCCACCATGAGCTCGTGGTTGGCGCGGGTGAAGTCCATGTCGACGGTGGTCGACCAGCCGGAGGTGCCCTGGCGACGGAAGTTGCGGAGGCGGTCGGCGATGCGGTGGGCGGTGTTGAGGGTCTGGGTGCGGGGGATCATGAAGGCAATGATCCAACCTTCAACTCCTTAGCACAACGTGACTTTACTTAGGGGTTGTTAAGTAGCACTGTAGTATTACGGCATGCTTGATCCGCACCGTCTCAGGGTGTTTCGGGCCGTCGTCAGCAGCGGATCCGTGCAGGCTGCGGCCGACAACCTCGGCCTGACGTCGAGCGCCGTGAGCCAGCACCTCAGCGCTCTCGCGCGCGAGACCGGGCTCGTGCTCTTCCAGCGGGCGGGCCGGGGGATCGCGACGACCCCGGCGGGCCTGGAGCTCGCCTCCCAGAGCGAGGAGGCGATGAGTCAGTGGGGCCGGCTCGACTCCGTCGTCAACGACCTGCGCGAGGGGCGCAGTGGTCGGTTGACCGTGGGCTACTTCGCCTCTGCCGGGTCGGCGTGGATGCCCAACCTCGTCAAGCGGCTGACCCTCGAGCGGCCCGACCTCACCGTCGACCTCATCCTCACCGAGGCCACCAACCGCAACGTCAGACCGGACATCGACGTCGTCACGGACCTCCCCGACACGGCTCCGCCGGCGGGCTACCGGCGCGTGCACCTGGCGAGCGACCCCTATGTCGCAGTGCTTCCGCGGGATCATGAGCTCGCCCCGCAGCGGGCCGTGGGCCTGGCCGACCTGCGCGGCGAGACGTGGGTGTCCAACGACCTCGCGGGCAACCCGGGACACAAGATCCTCGTGCAGGCCTGTGCCGCAGCGGGATTCACGCCGCGCTTCGCGGTCCAGGCGCAGGACCACTACTCGGCCATCCAGTTCGTCGCTGCGGGCGTGGGGATATCGGTGATGCCGCGGCTGGCTGCGCGCTCGCTGCCACCCGAGGTGGTGCGACGTCGCATCACCGACCCGGCGCCCGTGCGCGAGGTCGTGGCGATGGTCCGCGAATCCGGGGGCCGCAACCCCGCCGCCGAGCGGATGCTGGAGATGCTCGTCGAGCTCAATGCCCACCCCACCCGCCGAGGCCGCCCAGCTTCCAGCTGACCCCTCCCTCCTCTCGTCCCTTTCTCGCCCATTCCCCCGACATGGACGGACATGCCTCGACACCGCGATCGGCGCCCTCGATGGAGGAGACCTGTGATGACCGCGAAGGCGACGCTGACCGACCGCTACGTGTGGACCGTGACCCGGCACCTGCTCGACGACTTCGGCCCAGACGTGGCGCAGGAGCTGCGCGGCACGCTCGCCTCCGAGGACGTCAGGGACGGGCGGCTTCGGCCTGGCGTCGCAGACCATCGAGGATGAGGTCGAGGCCCGCGGTGAACTGAAGGAAGTCGTCGTGGTCGCGGAACTCCGTGACGATGCGATGGACGAACGGGAACTGCTCCGGGTCGAGGTGAGCCCACCGATCGACCATGTCGTCGAAGTACTCCTGCTGGCCCTGTGGCTGCCCCGATGCAACCGGGGGCGCCTCCTGGTAGGCCATCTGGCCGCCGGTGCCGATGACGTAGTTCATGAACGCCGAGATCCCGTGGAAGAGCTGGGTCTTCGTGAGCCCCAGTGGCAGGAGTTGCTGGCCGGCGAGCTCGAAGAAGCGCAACGAGTTCGACTCGACCTCGGTGCTGCGCAGCATCGTGGTCGCGGCCCAGGGGTGGGCGTCGAGGTGGGTGAAGAGCGTGGTGCCCATGAGGCGCAGTGACGCGAGGCGGACGTCGATGTCGTCCGTGACGGGGAGGTTCGCGGCCTCGACCTCGTCCGCGGCTCGGCCCACGATGGCGTCCGTGGCCAGGCTGATGAGCTGTTCCTTGCTCCGGACGTACCAGTAGAGGCTGCCCACCCCGCCGCCGAGACGGGCGGCCAGTCCTCTGAAGGTGAGACCGGTTTCGCCCTCGGTGTCGAGCAGTTCGATGGCTCCGCCGAGGACGGCTTCGAGGGACAGCTGGGCGCGAACTCGGCCCCTGGGTCCGCGAGGTCCGCCAGCACCGCGGGGTCCCCGATCGGCCGGCTGGGGCGTCGCGCGAGCGCGGCCACGGCTGGGCGCGCGTCGGGGGTTTTCACGTTCGGGCACGAGCCGAGGGTACCGGGACTTGCAGGAATATCGAACGTGGTTCTATTCTCGAACTCAGTTCGATAACCGAACGTCGTTCGATAACGGACGACCCCTCACTCTTTCAGCCCCCCAGGAGGCCGACATGTCCACCACTACACCGGCATACGCCCCGCCCGACCCGGACCGGAGCGGGACTCCCGCCACGTCCACGAAGCCGACCACGCTGCTCGCCGCGTGGCCCGCCCTGCTCGCGCTCTGTCTCACGATGCTCGTCGAGATGCTCGACAACACCCTGCTCACCGTCGCCCTGCCGACCATCGGACGCGACCTCGCGTCCGGGACCACGGGTCTGCAGTGGATGGTCGCGGCCTACTCGCTCACCTTCGGCGGGCTGCTGCTCGTCGGCGGCTCGCTCGGCGACCGGTTCGGCCGCAAACGCATGCTCATCGCCGGGCTCGTCGGTTTCGGCGCGACCAGTGCGCTCGTGCCGCTGGTCGGCTCGACCGGGCAGTTCATCGCGTTGCGCGCGGCCACTGGCGTCTTCGCGGCTCTCGTCACGCCGGGCACGATGTCACTGCTCTTCCGTCTCTTCGACGACACCACACTGCGCATGCGCGCCATCGGCATCATCATGTCGGTGGCCATGGCCGGCTTCGCGATCGGACCCGTCCTCGGCGGTCTTGCCGTCTCCCACTTCCCCTGGGAGGTCCTCATCCTCGTCAACGTCCCGGCGACCCTCATCGCCGTCATCGGGGTGAGTTGGGGCATCCCGGCCGATGACCCGAACACGTTGCGCCGCAATGGTTCTGACATCCTGGGTGCGGTCCTTTCCATCGCTTCCCTCACCCTGTCGCTCTATGCCCTGACGTTGGGTGTCTCCGACGGCTGGTCCTCGCCGACAACTCTCGGCTGCGCCGCTGCGGCCATCGCTGCGGTGGTCGGCTTCGTCGTGCGGGAACGCACTGCATCCGACCCGATGCTCGACCTCGGCCTCCTCGCTCGGCCCGCGGTCCGCGGCGGCATGCTGCTCCAGACCGCGGTCATGACGGCCATGGTCGGCATGGGCTTCGCCAGCACCCAGCTGCTGCAGTACGCATGGGGTTGGTCGCCCATGCACGCGGGATTCGGCACCCTGCCGATCGTGGCGGGAATGTTCCTGGCCGCGCCCGCGACGGATCGCATGGTCTCCCGCCTCGGCCACCGGATGACCTGCCTCGTGGGGGTCGGGCTCGCCATCGTCGGCCTCGCGTCCGTGGCCGTGGGCGCACCCCACGGCTACCTCGGCGTGGGTGCCGGGATGTTCGCTCTGGCGGTGGGGGTGCGGTTCGTCATGACGACCTGTGCGATCGCCCTGATGGAGGAGCTGCCCGAAACCCACACCTCGATGGGATCCGCGCTCAATGACACTGCGCAGGAGCTCGGCAACTCCATGGGCGTCGCGGTCGTCGGCACCGTCATGGCCGCCGTCGTCGGCGTCCTCCTTCCGGAGGGCGCGTGGGGGCCGCTGCTCACCCACGAGTTCGTCCACGGGCTGCAGATCGCCTGCGGCGTCCTGGTTGCGGTCGTCGTCGCAGTGGCCGCGCTCGGACTCGGCAGTCTCACCAACTCACGTACCCTCGAGGAGCACCCCGAGCCATCCGAGGCCTCAGCCGCGTGACGTGAGTGAGGGACGGGTGTGGGGTGGGTGGAGCAGTTGCGTGGCCACGACGGCGGACGGGTTGAGCGGTCCGTAGATGTGCGGGAACTGCTCACCCGTCTCGGGGTTGCCCACCTCGCGCACCAGCGGCGACGTCAGCAGGGCCGGGTCGATCGTCAGCAGGACGAGGTCGTGGGCGACTCCGCCGTAGAAGTTCGAGAGCACGAAGTCGAGCTGGTCCGCCTCGCAGCAGTGGATGAAACCTTCGTCCTCCAGCGATCGGCCCAACGTCGACTCAGTGAAGGTGTCGTCCTCGACCGCCCGAGCCCAGGTGTCGGGCGCGGTGACGTGATGGATCACTTCTTGGTGACCTTGTCGATCGACATCACGAGGATGACGCGGTCGGCCTTGTCCGGCGGGATGGGCGTCTCGGGGTTGCCGTAGCGCGCACCGAGCACGGGATAGAACTCGCCCTCGGGGTCGGGGATGACCTCGATGAGGCGACCACGCAGCTCGACGAAGCGGTAGGCGTTGTCGGGATCGATGACCTCCATCGCCATCGCCGGGTTCGCCTGGAGGTTGCGGAACTTCGCCCGCTTGTTGGTGTGCGTGAACCGGACGGTGTTGCTCTGCGCGTCGTAGAGGAACCACATCGGGTTCACCTGGGGTGAGCCGTCGGGCCGCACCGTCGCGAGGTGCCCGTAGTTCGGGTCGGTGAGGAGGTGGACGAATTCGTCGGGAACTGTCGCCATGGCACCCAACCTACGCCGCGGCATACGCTCCCGTTCATGACGATCCGCGAGGCGACGCCCGACGATGTTCCGGCCATCCTGCAGCTGGTCCGCGACCTCGCGGTCTACGAGAAGGAGCCAGACGCGGCCAAGGCAACCGAAGCGCAGTTCCACGCAGCGCTCTTCCCGGCGACGGGCACACCCACGACGTTCGCCCACGTTGCCGAGGTCGACGGGACGATCGTCGGGATGGCGGTCTGGTACCTCACCTTCTCGACATGGACCGGGGTCAACGGCATCTGGCTCGAGGACCTCTTCGTCCAACCCGAGCAGCGCGGCAGGGGTCTGGGGCGCGACCTGCTCGCGACCCTTGCGCGCACGTGCGTGGAGCGCGGCTACACGCGCCTCGAGTGGTGGGTGCTCAACTGGAACGAGCCGTCGATCGGCTTCTACAAGAGCCTCGGCGCGGTGCCGCAGGACGAGTGGAGCGTCTTCCGCATGGACGGTTCGGCGCTCACCACCCTGGGCGGCTGACAAAGCGGGTATGCCGCCGGGTCACGGCCAGATCGAGGTGACCCACTCGGGGTGATCGATGAACGGGTTCCGGTTGTGCTGCCACTGGGCGTGGATGCGGTCGTTGCGACGCTTCTCGAAGGTGTCCGGCGGGTCGCCCGCGCTCCAGGCCTTGAGGACCGAGAGCTTGCCGATGTAGGGCGCGGTGCCGTTGTTGACCGACTCGTTGGGCTCGAGGTTCGCTCGCCCGTCGTCGCCCTCGTAGCGGATCGCCATGTAGAGGATCATCCGGGCCACGTCGCCCTTGACGGCGTCGCGCGGCTCGAAGGAGTCGCTGTCGCGCCAGCAGTCGGAGCACTGGTTGACGGCCGAACCGCCGTTGTCGAAGTCGAGGCTGCCGCGGTCGGAGTTGACCGTGACGTCCTCCGGTCGCAGGTGGTGCACGTCGGTGCCGGGTCCGTTGGTCGTGCCGAAGTCGCCGTGGCTCTTGGCCCAGACGTGTTCACGGTTCCACTGGTCGACACCACCACCGTTGTTGGACTTGGCAATCGAGCGGCCCGAGTAGATCTCGATGACGTTGGCGCTGTTGCCCGGGTCCTGGTCGGTGTCCTTGAGGGCGTCCCACACCTGGTCGTAGGTGAGAACGGTCTGGTTCTGGATGATGCTGTGCAGCGACGTGCGCAGCGCCGAGCCGGACTTGCCGAGTGCACTGGCGTAGTAGGTGTCGGTGCCGCCGCCCGTCGAGGTGGGCGTCGGAGTGGGGGTGGGCGTTGGGGTTCCAGTGGGCGTCGGGGTTGGAGTGGTCCCGACGGACGAGATGGCGGTCGGCGACTTGAGCCCGGCACGGGAGAAGTAGGCCGCGAGCGGGCCGGTGACGTCGATGACCTTGCCGAGGAGCGAGGGGTTGGTCTTCAGGCCCCAGGCGCTGCGCCACTGCGTCGTCAGCTGGACGTAGACCATCTTGCTGGTGTCGCTCTGGTTGGCCGTGTCGGCGAGAGCGATCGCGAGGTCGCCGGTGAATCCGCTGCGGTTGACCGTGGTCGTCGCGACCGGCTCACCGACGACGTAGCCGCGAACTGTCTGCGACGTCCCGTTCTGGCTGGCGATCGCCTGAGCCACCGTGAGGGGAGTGGCGGCGGTGGCGGTGCGGGCCGTGAAGGCGGTGAGCGCGATGGCGCTGATGAGGGCGACGAGCAGGAGCGCGGCAAGGGTGGCGACGCGTGTCTGGCTGCGAGTCGTGAGGGGCGCGCGGGGCGCGGTGGTGGGCATGCCGCTCAGCCTGCAGCCGGCATACGCCGCGTTGGGCAAAGCGAAGGTGAGGGTTCGGCAAGGGTTCGGCAAAGAGCGCAACTCGGGGTGAGACCCTGAGCCACCTCAGGGTGGCCCAAGGGGTCGGTCGGGTCCCGTCCCCGATGTGTGCGACCCCGGCCGGCCGCGAGGGTTGCGACCATGATCACCGTCGAGTCACTCACCAGGAAGTACGGCGACCACATCGCCGTCGACAACATCTCCTTCACTGCCCGCCCCGGTCGGGTCACCGGCTTCCTCGGCCCCAACGGCGCCGGAAAGTCCACGACGATGCGCGTGATGGTCGGGCTCACCCCGCCCACCAGCGGATCGGCCACCATCGAGGGCAAGCGCTTCGTCGACCTGCCCAACCCGGGCCTCGAGGTCGGCGTCCTGCTCGACGCCTCGGCCCAGCACGCCGGTCGCACCGGGCGCGAGATCCTCACCGTCGCCGCCATGACCATGGGCCTGCCCGCGTCCCGCGTCGACGAGATGCTCGGACGGGTCAGTCTCACCCCGACCGAGGCCGGGCGGCGGGTACGCAACTACTCGCTCGGCATGCGCCAGCGGCTCGGCATCGCCACCGCCCTCATCGGCGATCCGCACGTGCTGATCCTCGACGAGCCGGCCAACGGTCTCGACCCGGCCGGCATCCGCTGGATGCGTGACCTCCTGCGTGGCTATGCCAACGCCGGGGGCACCGTCCTGCTCTCCTCCCACCTGCTGCACGAGATCGAGGTCATCGCCGACGACATCGTCGTGATCGGCAACGGCCGCATCGTCGCCCAGGGCACCAAGGACGAGCTCCTCGCCGCCGCGGGCACCGTGGTGCGCACGCCCGATCGCACTGAGCTGGCCGACGCCCTCACCCGAGGCGGAGTGGAGTTCACGTCGTCCGACGACGGCGCGCTGCGCACCGTGGCTGATCCCACGCTCGTCGGCCAGATCGCCCGCGACGCCGGGTGTGCCCTCACCGAACTCAAGTCCGCCGACGGTGCAGGCCTCGAAGAGATGTTCCTCGAGCTCACCGCCGACACCCAGCGAGAAGGAGTAGCAGCATGACCGCCACGACCCTGGCCACGGCCGAAGGCACCACCAGTCCCGTTGCGGCGCAGCGGCGTTCGGCCCCCACCCCGATCCCCACCAGTCGACTGCTGAAGGTCGAACTGCGCAAGATGTTCAACACCCGGTCCGGGATGTGGCTGATGTGCAGCATTGGCATCCTCGCCCTGTTGGCCACCGGTGCCGTCATGATCTTCGCTGCTGATGCGGACCTGACCTACGACAACTTCGGCGCCGCCATCGGCTTCCCGATGGTGATCATCCTGCCGATCATCGCCACCCTCTCCGTCACCAGCGAATGGAGCCAGCGGAGCGGTCTCACGACGTTCACGCTCGTGCCGCACCGCGGTCGGGTCATCGGCGCCAAGCTCGCCGTCGCGGTGCTCGTGGGTGTCGCCGCCATGGTCCTGGCGTTCTCCATCGGCGCCCTGGGCAACGTGGTCGGAGCCTCGACCGCCGGCATCGACCCCGTCTGGAACATGTCCGTCTCCCAGATGCTCACGATCACCCTCGCCACCGTGCTCAGCATGCTGATCGGCTTCATGCTCGGTGTCCTCATCCGCAACTCCCCGGGCGCCATCGTCGGCTACTTCATCTACAACTTCGTCCTGACTCCGCTCACGATGCTGCTCGCCTCGAGCCAGTCGTGGTTTCGGGACCTGCAGCCGTGGGTGGACTTCAACTTCACGCAGGGGTTCCTCTTCGAGGGCGACCTGACGAGCACGCAGTGGTCCCAGCTGGGCGTCACCGGACTGTTCTGGCTCGCCATCCCGCTCGCGATCGGCCTGTTCCTGGTCCGTCGCTCCGAGGTCAAGTAGTCGTGCCCCGGCCGGGAACTGTGACGCAGGTGTCACAGAACCCGGCCGGGCGGCGTCTTCATGTCCGAGGGCACCACACCGGGGCCCTCGCCGACGACAAGGAGAGAGCCATGAGCACCACCGCCAGGATCCCGAGCATCGAAGTCAGCGGCATCCAGGGCCGCCTCATCACCACGATGGCCCGCCGCATGCTCGGCAAGGTCCCGGACTCGCTCGGAGTCATGTGGCACCACCCCAAGGCGATGAAGGACGCAATGGGCTTCGGCCGCAAGCTCGAGTCCTGGGACAAGCTCGACAGGAACCTCGCGTCCTTTGCCTCGATGGCTGCGGCCGCCGAGATCGGGTGCAGCTTCTGCCTGGACCTCGGCTACTTCATGGCCCACAACCACGGTCTGGACGAGGCCAAGGCGCGGGAAGTGCCGCGGTGGCGCGAGTCGACGGTCTTCACGCCGGCTGAGCGTCGCGTCATGGAGTACGCCGAGGCGATGTGCCAGACACCGGTCGCGGTGACCGATGAGTTGTCGGCGGCGCTGCTGGAGGACCTGGGCCCCGCCGGGCTTCTCGAGCTCACGGCCCGAGTGGGCTTCATGAACTACAGCGCTCGCAGCAACATCGCGCTGGGGATCGGCTCGGACGAGTTCGCTGACGCGTGCGGACTCGCGCCCCTGTCGGCACCCTCGAAGGCCGTGCCGAAAGTACCCTCGGTCGCATGAGAATGGACGCCACGAAGGCCGGAGACGGTGACCCCTTCACCGCGCACCGCAGCCTGCTCTTCACCGTGGCCTACGAGATGCTCGGGTCCGCGGCCGACGCCGAGGACGTCGTCCAGGACGCGTGGCTCAAGTGGGATGCCGTGGACCAGGGCGAGGTGCGCGACCCGCGCGCGTTCCTCGTGCGGGTGGTGAGCCGGACCGCGCTCGACCGGCTGCGGACGCAGTCGCGGCGCCGTGAGGACTACGTCGGGCCATGGTTGCCCGAGCCGCTCGTCACGGCCCGCGACGTCGCCGAGGACGTCGAGCTCGCCGACAGTGTGTCGATGGCGATGATGCTCGTGCTCGAGACGCTGACTCCCACCGAGCGCGCGGTCTTCGTGCTGCGTGAGGTGTTCGGGCTCGACTACGACGAGCTGGCGGAGGCGGTGGACAAGAGCCCGGCGAGCGTGCGGCAGATCGCCCATCGCGCCCGCTCGCACGTCGCTGCCCGCAGACCACGAGGGGACGTCAGGCCCGGGCAGGCGCGCGACGTCTTCGCGGCCTTCCAGCGAGCGGTCACGACGGGCGATCTGCAGGGACTCGTCGACGTCCTCGCCCCCGACGTCGTCATGCTCGGTGACGGTGGCGGCATCAGGCAGGCGCTCGCGCACCCGGTCGTCGGCGTCGACAAGGTGTCGCGCCTCCTCGTGGGTGGCTTCGGCAAGTTCGGAGCGATCACGTTCGAGCCGGCTGACATCAACGGCCGCCCGGCCCTCATCGTCAACCTCGAGGGAGAGCTCGACAGCATCCTCACGGTCGAGGTCGTGGACGGGCTCATCACCGGCGTCTACGCGGTCCGCAACCCCGAGAAGTTGTCCCGCATCGGTGCCGAGACGGACGTCAGCCGCTGACCTCCCCCTTGCGTCTGCGGATGTGGCGGTTCTAGCAGCCACATGCGCAGACGTTGGAAGTCAGGCCTTCGGGACGTTGCGTTCGATCTCGGCCAGCCACGCGGCGGACGAGACGTCGGACGGCATACGCCAGTCGCCGCGAGGTGACATCGTTCCCCCGGAGACGACCTTGGGACCGTTGGGCAGCGCGCTGCGCTTGAACTGGTTGTTGAAGTAGCGCTTGACGAAGACTTCCAGCCAGTGCCGGATCGTCGCGAGATCGTATGCCGCCCGGTCGCCTTCGGGATAGCCCGCCGGCCAGTCGCCGGTCGCCTTGTCGGACCAGGCGTGCTGAGCGAGGAACGCGATCTTGCTAGGCCGATAGCCCCTGCGCAGAACGTGATAGAGCGTGAAGTCCTGCAACGAGTAGGGGCCGACGGAGGCCTCGGTCGACTGGATCTTCTCGCCCTTCCTGGTGGGGACGAGCTCGGGGCTGATCTCCTGGTCGAGGATCTCGGTGAGGGTGTCGTTCACGCTCTCGCCGCCGTGACCCTCGCCCTCGAACTGGCCGGACGAGACGACCCAGCGGATGAGGTGCTGCATGAGCGTCTTGGGGACGCCGGTGTTCACGCCGTAGTGACTCATCTGGTCGCCGACGCCATACGTGCACCACCCGAGGGCGAGTTCGGACAGGTCGCCGGTGCCGAGGACGATGCCGCCGCGCTGGTTGGCCGCACGGAAGAGGTAGTCGGTGCGCAGCCCGGCCTGGACGTTCTCGAAGGTGACGTCATAGACCTCCTTGCCCTCGCCCGCTGGGTGACCGAGGTCCTTGAGCATCTGCGTTGCGGTCGGCTTGATGTCGAGGGTCTCGAAGGTGATGCCGAGCGACTCCATGAGGTGGATCGCGTTGGACTTGGTGCCGTCGCTGGTCGCGAACCCGGGCATCGTGAAGCCGATGATGTCGGTGCGCGGGCGGCCGAGTCGGTCCATCGCCTTGGCTGCGACGATGAGGGCATGGGTCGAGTCGAGTCCGCCTGAGACGCCGATGACGATCTTGGGCTGGCCGATGGCACGCAACCGCTGCTCGAGCCCGGACACCTGGATGTTGTAGGCCTCGTAGCAGTCCTGGGCGAGCCGGGCCTCGTCGTCGGGGACGAACGGGAAGCGGTCGACCTTGCGACGCAGCCCGATGTCCCCGGTGGGCGGGTCGAGCTCGAACGCGACGACCCGGAACGACTCGCCACCGGGCTCGCCGATGCCCTCGACCCGACGGTTGTCGTCGAAGCTGCCCTGGCGAATCCGCTCCTGCCGCAACCGATCCAGGTCGACGTCAACGACCGTCGCCTGCGGTCCGTTGGGGAAGCGCTCGGACTCCCCGAGGAGGTCGCCCATCTCGTAGACCATCGTCATGCCATCCCAAGACAGGTCGGTCGATGACTCACCTTCACTTGCCGCGGCATACAGGTAGGCCGCGTTGCAGCGTGCGCTCGCAGAGCGCGCGAGCAGGTGGCGGTCGTCGGCGCGGCCGACGGTGATGGGGGAGGCGCTGAGGTTGAGCAGGACGGTGGCGCCCGCGAGGGCTGCACGGTGGCTCGGCGGCACCGGCACCCACATGTCCTCGCAGATCTCGACGTGGACGACGAGGCCGGGGACGTCGGTCGCCTCGAAGAGCAGGTCGGTGCCGTAGGCGATGTCGCCGTCCTCGTCGGCTCCCGGCCAGTGCGGCCGGTTGACGAGGGTGTCGACCGCGTCGTCGCCCGGCGCGAACCAGCGCTTCTCGTAGAACTCGCGGTAG
Source organism: Knoellia pratensis (assembly GCF_042666395.1). Lineage (NCBI taxonomy): Bacteria > Bacillati > Actinomycetota > Actinomycetes > Micrococcales > Intrasporangiaceae > Knoellia > Knoellia pratensis. The sequence goes on from NZ_JBHTDJ010000001.1 coordinate 740,290, forward strand.
TTGGGGAGGTAGGACTTCGGTGCCACCCCGATGACCTCGCCTCCCTGGATGACGACGGCACAGTTGTAGAGGCGGTTGCCGATGAGCAGGGGAGCGCCGACGACGACGATGGGCGTGAGCTTCGCGGTGGCTTCGGCCACGGCAACGATCGCCTTGTCGACCTCCTCGAGCAGGACGTCCTGCATGAAGAGGTCGTCGATCGCGTAGCCGGACAACCCGAGTTCGGGGAAGAGCGCGACCGCGACCCCGTCCTCGTGGAGGGCGCGCACCTGCTCGATGGTGGCCGCCGCGTTCCTGGCCGGGTCGGCCATCGTCACGGGGAGCGTGCAGGCGGCGACGCGGGCGAATCCGTGCGCGTAGGCGTTGCGGAAGTCCATGAGCCTGAGTCTGTCAGGTGCGCGCCACCAGACCTGTCAGGTGCACCCCTCAGGCGATACGTCTGCTCAGGAAGGTCCCACGTCGCGCGAAGCGGTCCGGGCTGAGCCAGGCGAGGTCCGGGTCTGCGCGGTGGTTGATGGCCTGGTCGGCGATGAGGCGCGCAGTGACCGGAGCCAGGATGAGTCCCCACATGCCGTGACCCGTGGCCACCGAGAGGTTCTGCACGGTGTTGGTGGCCCCGATGACGGGTACGCCGTCCGGCGTGCACGGCCGCTCCCCGGCCCAGCGGTCGAGCACCGGTCGGCCCCGCAGCCCGGGCACGACTCGTGCTGCGACCTCGAGCAGCGCGTCGGCACGTCGCAGGTCCGCAGTGCGCGCCTCGTCACCGAACTCGATGGAACCAGCCACCCGGACCCAGTCCTTGATCGGGGTGACGACCACGCGATGCTCCTTGAGCCGCACCGGCTTTGCGAGGGTTCCAGCACTCGTCGCCACATCCACCACATAGCCACGACCTCCCCGCAGTGGCAGCCGCAGGCCCACCTGGTCCGCCAGGGCTCCCGACTCGACGCCCGAGGCGAGCACGACGTGACCGACTCGGATCCTGCCGGCCGTCGTGTCGAGAGCCGCAACTCGTCCGCCGCTGAGCACCTGCTGCTGCACCGTGGTGCCGAAGAGGACCTTCGCGTCGTGCGCCATGGCGTCGTCGAGCATCGCCCGCACGTAGCTACGACTCTCGACGACCCATTCCTCGGTGTGGTGCAGACCACCGGCAACGGGCGCGAGTCCCGGCTCCAGCTCACGCAACTCGGTGGGCGAGAGCAACCCGGCGACCGGACCGCGAGGGTGACGCAGGTAGACGTCGAGGGCACCTGTCTTCCGCAACGTGGGATTGAGGCCCTGGGCCCCGAGCTCGCGGTGGAGGTGGGTGCTCTCGTTCGCCAGCTGCCGCAGCCTGGCCTGGGCGACGCGCGCTCGGGTGGGTGTGGCCGACGCAGCCAGCTTGCCCAGCCAGGGTGTCAACCCACGTGTGGGCCGCACTCGCACCGCGGGTGGGCGGCGCATCATCTGAAGGGGGGCCTCGCGCAGGAGCGCAGGTGTCGCGAGAGGAGACACGTGGTCAGGGGCAAGGATCCCGGCGTTGGCGTAGGAACAGCCACCTCCCACCCCGGATGCCCTGTCGAGCACGACGACGCTGGCCCCACGCCTGGCCAGCTCCCGAGCAATACTGGCGCCGACGACGCCCGCGCCGATCACGGCAAAATCGAAGCTGCGCTGTCGCGTCCCGTCGAGGTGAGTCGTCATGCCTCGACGGTAGGGACCTCGGCGCTTGCTCCACCTCATCCCGGGGGGAGGATCCTGAGTACGCCCGACGCGGCGACACTGGAGCCCGCACGCGGGGCCACGGAGGAAGGACCGGCTTGGACGTCATGAAAGTGCTGCTGGTCGAGGATCACCCGGTCGTCCTGCGCGGACTTCGTACGCTCACTGCGGAGCACGCCGACTTCGAGATCGTGGGCGAGGCCACGAGCGCCTCGCAGGCTCTCGACTCGGCACGGCGCCTGAGGCCTGACGTGGTCGTCCTGCCGGTCAGGCTCGGGGGCGCCCACAGCGGGATCCAGCTCTGTCGGTCCATCAAGACCGTGTGCGGCGCCCGAGTGGTGGTGTTCACCTCCTTCACCCGCCCCATTGACGTCCAGATCGCCAGACTCGCGGGTGCCGACGCACTCGTCAGCAAGACGGCACCCAACGACGCCTTCATCGCAGCGCTCCGTCACGTGCGCGTCGGCCCACACGCGTTGGTGCTCGAATCCGGCCGCGCTTCGTGGGTCGAAGCTCGACGGTTCGCGCCGGTCGAGCCCCTGACCGAGCGGGAGAACGAGATCCTCCACCTGATGATCGAAGGGCTGACCAACCCCGACATGGCGGCTCGACTCACCATCGAGGTCTCCACGGTCAAGACTCACGTGCGCAGCATCTTGCGCAAGCTCGGCGTGGACAACCGGAGGGACCTGTTCCGAGGGGTGTGAGCGTCAGCCGCGCCAGAACTCGGCCTCAGCCGTGCGCACTCGGGTGTCCACTCGCGCACCCCGCTCCGATCAGGGGCGGGGCGCGACGAGGGCGGTGATGAAGTCGACCGCTTCGTTGACGTGAGCGGCTCCGTCGAGTGGCTCTTCATCCATCGCTGTGCGCAGAGTGAGCTCGGTCAGGCCGGCGACGAGACCGATGGACTCGGTCTCTGTCAGGGCGCGCAGGTCGGGGTGGTGCGCCCGAGACCGGTCGATGAGTTCGCGCAGGTAGGCCGCGTGCAGGTCCATGAGTTGGCGACGCGCGCGCAACCCGAGCTCCCCGAGGGCGTGTGACTCGAGCATGTGGGCGCGGGCGAGCGCCGGAGTGGCCGCGAGGTGGGTCAGGTAGGCCTGGACGCCGGCGCGGATCTGCTCGTCGATCGGCGCCGACGGATCGGTGACCACCGCACTGATCGCGGCCAGAAGATCACTGGAGCGGGCGGCATACAGAGCAAGGAAGGCCTCGTCCTTTGTGGCGAAGTGCTCGTAGAAAGTGCGCTTGCTCGTCCCAGCAATGCGCGCAATGTCGGCGACCGTGGTGCTCGCCAGGCCCTGCTCGACGATGGCCTCACCGAGGGCGTCGAGGATGCGATTGGCGGTGGGAGAGGTCATGCTGGTACGGTAGCGTACCGATGTGGTACGCATGAGTACCACAACGGCATGGACATCACCGTCAACGTCTGAGGACCTCATGACTGCACTGCGCGTCGCACTGACCGAGCTCCGTCGACTCACCGACACGACCTTCGCCAAGGTCGCGCTCGTGGCAATGCTCATCGTGCCGTCCCTGTATGCCGGGCTGTACCTCTACGCCAACAAGGACCCCTACGCGAACCTCGACGGGTTGCCCGCCGCGGTCGTCGTCGAGGACCGCGGCACGACGCTGGCCGACGGCGAGAAGCTGCAGGTCGGCGACGAGGTGGCGGCGACGCTGCTCAAGGCACACGACCTCGACTGGCACGAGGTCGACCAGGCCGACGCCAAGGCCGGGCTCGCCGAGGGCGACTACGCCTTCATTCTCACGGTCCCCGCGACCTTCTCCGCCGACCTCGCCTCGAGCGCCGACTTCACCCCGCGCCGCGCCAACCTCCAGATCGAGACCAACGACGCCACCAACTACCTCGCCGGCACCATCGCCGAGCGCGTGGTCGACCAGGTCCAGGTCTCGGTGGCCGAGCAGGTCAGTCGTACCGCGGCCAGCGAGCTGCTCGGCGGACTCACGACGATCCACGCCCAGATCACCGAGGCCGCAACCGGTGCGGGCAAGCTCGCCACGGGGGTTCACGACGCCCACGTCGGGTCGGGCAAGCTGCGCTCCGGCAGCGCCGAACTCGCTGACGGCCAGAAGCAGCTCGCGGACGGCACTGCCCGCCTGGCCTCTGGTGCAGACGAGCTGAGCAGCGGTCTCGCCACCCTCGACAGCAAAACCAACGCCCTGCCGGGGCAGACCGCCGAGCTCGCCGACGGCGCGCGCCAGGTCGCCGACGGCAACGCCAAGGTGGCTGCCGCCGGGCAGAAGGCCGCCGCGGCCGGGGCCAAACTCACGAGTGACCTCACCGCCTTTGACAAGACCTTGCCTTCCCGGCTGTCCGCAGCGGGACTCACCGATGAGCAGATCCAGGCCGTCCTCACCGAGACCGCCAAGCTCCGCACTCCCGTCAACGAAGCCAACGCCACCCTCCAGTCCGCCTCCAAGGACCTGACCCGACTCTCGACCGGAGCCAACCAGGTCGCGACCGGCGCAGCCCAGCTCGCCTCGGCATCAAGGGAACTCGAGAACGCCATCGACAGCGCTGCGGCCGGCAGCAAGAAGGTCGCCACCGGCGCCAACGACCTCAACGCCGGACAGCAGAAGGCCCTCGCCGGAGCCAACGAACTCGCCAAGGGTGCAGGCACCCTCGACGATGGGCTCGCCAAGCTCGACACCGGCGCCACACAACTCAGCACATCGCTCGCCGACGGCGCGAAGCACGTCCCCAACCCGACGGCCGATCAGCGCAAAGCGGTGGCCCAGACGATCGGCGCCCCCGTGGGAATCACGTCCGAGGCCCTCGCGACGGCCGGGTCCTACGGAGCCGGACTCGCACCCTTCTTCCTCTCCCTCGCCCTCTGGATCGGCGGCTTCACCCTCTTCACGCGGGCGCGGCCCCTCGTCGAGGAGGCCATCACCACCAAGTGGGCCGTCGTGCCCGTGGCCTTCGGCGGATGGCTGGCTCCCGCGATCATCGGCGTCGGCCAGGCGATCCTCACGTGGGGCATCGTCCGCTTTGCCGTCGGCATCGACCTCGCCCACCCGTGGTGGATGCTCGCCTTCATGGTCCTGGTCTCGATGAGCTTCATGGCAATCATCCACGGACTCATGGCCCGCCTCGGCGACAGCGGCCAGTTCATCGCGCTCATCCTCATGGTGCTCCAGCTCGTGAGCGCGGGCGGCACCTTCCCGTGGGAGACCCTGCCCGGGCCGCTGAAGTCGCTCCACCACGTGCTGCCCATGTCCTACTCCGTCGACGGACTGCGCGCCCTCGCCTATGGCGGGCCGGGAATGCATCTCGGCGTCGACGTCGCCGTGCTCCTCGCCTGGGGTGGTGGGGCGCTGCTCCTCTCCACTGCGGCCGCGCGACGCATCCACCTCCGCAACCGCTCCGATGCGCTCGAACCGGCCACCGCATGAGCCGACGCCGGTATGCCGCCGCTGCCGCGACTGCCGCTGTCACCTCCGCGGCGCTCCTCATCGGCGGGTGCTCAGTCCTGCCGGGAAACAGGACGGGAGATGACCCGGAGGGTGAGCGGGCGGCATACACGATGTCGGTGGAGTGCCCTGCACCTCCGGCGGAGGGGGCGATCAAGCCGACGGTCGCCCAGCTGAATTCCGTTGTGTCGGAGGCGGATCCGACCTATTGGCAGGCAGGGGACATTGGGGCGAGCGCCCGCCTCAAGGACGGACGGCTGGTGTGGATCTTCGGTGACACCCTCCGGCGCTCGGGTGTCGGACCGGGCATGGTCGCCAACTCGATGCTCATCACCTCGGGGCTGTGCCTCAGCCAGCTCATGGCGACGGCGCGTGGGCCGATCATCCCCGACGTCGAACCGGGGGTCGTGCGCTGGCCGATGTCGGTGACCGTCGTCGAGGACGACGGAGTCGAGAAGATCGTCATCTTCACCGGTCGGATCCGCAGGAGCAGCACGGCCGACCCGTGGGACTTCCGCTATCTCGGGTCCGACGCAGTCACGTTCACCGTCGAACCCGGCAAGGCGCCGCAGCTCGACGAGATCCTGGCCCTCACACCGGACGTCGAGAGCCCCAGCCAGGTCAACTGGGGTTCGGCATCGATGGTGTCCGGCGGCTACATCTACGTCTACGGGACGGAACTGCCGGAGGGGTCGGCGTTCGGGCGGTCGCTCCGGGTCGGGCGCAGCGCCGTCGCCACCGCGGACGACAAGGGGACGTGGCAGTTCTGGAACGGTTCGGTCTGGCGGGCCGACCCGGGCAAGGCGACGCCGGTCATCGCCGCGGACGGTGGGGTGTCACAGACGCTGTCGGTCGACGAGATCGACGGCGCGTTCGTCGCGGTGTCCAAGAAGGACGGCGACCTCGGTTCCACGGTCGCGACCTGGACCGCGGCGACGCCGATCGGGCCGTGGAAGCGCAGTGCCGCCCTGGAGGCACCGTTCCTCACGGGCAAGGACGAGTTCGCCTATGCGCCGCTCGCCCACCCGGAGGTCCTGCTGGCCGACGGCAAGCTGCTGGTGTCGATCTCGCGCAACACGACCGACCTGGCCCGGCTCAGGAAGAACCCGGTCATCGGCCGGCCGAAGTTCGCCGACATCGCCCGGCCCTGACACGAAGTCGGGTGGTCGTCAGGGGGTGAGGACGATCTTGCCTGTGGCGCGGCGCTCGTCGATGTCGCGCAGGGCGGCGCCCACCTCGTCGAGTGAGCGCACCATGCCGATGACCGGGTCGAGCTGGCCCGCCTCGAGCAACGGCACGAGGTCGTCCCACTGCTTGCGGATGAATCCCGGGCGCTCGGTCCAGAACGCGCCCCAGCCGACGCCGACCACGTCAATGTTGTTGAGCAGCAACCGATTCACCTTGACCTCGGGGATCGAGCCCGCGGTGAAACCGATGACCAGCAGCCGACCCAGGGGCGCCAGCGTCCGGAGGGAATCCGTGAAGCGGTCGCCACCAACCGGGTCCACGACGATGTTGACGCCGTGCCCTGACGTGAGCTCGCCGACCGCGTCCTTGAAGCCCTCGGCCAGCACGACCTCGTCCGCCCCGGCCTCACGCGCGACGTCAGCCTTCGCGTCATCGGACACCACGGCATACACGGTTGCTCCCCACGCCTTGGCGAGCTGGATCGCGGCGGTGCCGATGCCACCCGCGGCACCGTGGACGAGGACCTTCTCGCCCTCGGCGAGGCGGCCGCGCTGACGCAGCGCGAAGTGGCAGGTGAGGTAGTTCATCGGCAGCGCCGCACCCTGCTCGAAGGACACGTTCTCGGGCAGCGGGAAGACCAGGGCGGGGTCGCACACGACCTGTTCGGCGAACCCACCCAGGAACGGGAAGGCCGCCACGCGGTCGCCGACCTCAAGACCGCTGCCCGCAGGCGCGACTCGCACCACACCCGCGACCTCCGCCCCGGGGATGAAGGGAGGCGGGGGCTTCATCTGGTACTCGCCCCGGCTCAGCAGCACGTCCGGGAAGGAGACGCCGGCTGCGGCGACATCAATGAGGACCTGCCCGTCCGGCACGTCGGGGGCGGGGACGTCGACGACCTCCACGGCGTCGGGTCCGTCGAGTCGGGTCACCTGGGCTGCGCGCATGCTGGCGATCCTAGGAGCCGCCGGGCGATGTGCGACAAGGGCTCACCATCAGCCGGGACGGTGAGCCCTTGCCGGTTGTTCCCTGGCACGGAACTGCTGTCTGTGGCCGCCCTGGCGGCCATCGTCACCGAACGCAGGGCCGGGTTCCTGCAACCGTCCAACGAAAGTTCCTGAACGGTGGTGAGATGCATTCATGAACCTCGAGCAGGTTCCCGCTCTCGCCTCGCGCGGCAGGTGGAGCTGCTCGAGAAGGAGTCCTCCGACCTGCTGGGGGTCTCGCGCGAGGCACCACTCGTAGGTGCCGTCGCATCGCCTCGAACGTCTCACCGACGCCGTCGTCCAGGCAGCCCGGGCGGGTCTTCGTCCCGTCCGAACTGGGATTCCCGCTCCCCGTTCCCGGCGGGCCCGTCCACTCGTCGGCGCACATGAGGGAATGTGACGCCCGCCCTCGTAGATTGAGTCTTCGTGCCCCCTCCTCGCCATGCGCTCCTCGCCACCATCGCGCTCGTCGTCGGTGGCTTCGCCATCGGCACGACCGAGTTCGTCACGATGGGCCTGCTCCCGGACATCGCCGAGGGTGTCTCCGTCTCGATCCCGACGGCCGGGCACAGCATTTCGGCGTATGCCGCGGGCGTCGTCGTGGGTGCCCCGCTCCTCGCGATGCTCGGGGCCACGTGGCCGCGCAAGGCCCTGCTCATCGGACTCACCGTCGCGTTCGTCATCGGCAACGTCGGGACAGCGCTGGCCCCGGACTACAACTGGCTCCTCGTGGCCCGTTTCGTTGCGGGTATGCCGCACGGTGCCTTCTTCGGGGTCGCCGCCCTTGTCGCTGTGGACCTGGCCGCAAAGGGCCAAGCCGGGCGCGCCGTCAGCCGGGTCATGCTGGGCATCCCGATCGCCAACGTCGCCGGGGTGCCGGGTGCGACGTGGCTGGGTCAGAACTACGGCTGGCGCACCGCCTACTGGCTCGTGGCGGTCCTCGGCCTCGTCACCATCGGCCTGCTCCTCGCCTACATTCCCCACATCGAGCGCAACCTCGAGAGCACGATCAAGCGCGAGCTCAAGGGTTTCGCGACGACCCAGGTGGCGTTGACCCTGCTCGTCGGGGCGATCGGCTTTGGCGGCATGTTCGCGATGGCGAGCTACATCGCGCCGACCGTCACCGAAGTCACCGGGCTGGATGCCAGCGCCGTCCCGATCTTCCTGCTCGCCTCGGGTGTCGGTGGGCTCGTCGGCACCCCGTTGGCGGGTCGGCTTGCGGAGTGGTCAGTCCTGCGCTCGATCACCATCGGCTGCGTCGGCATGGGCGTGAACCTCGTCGCGTTCGCCCTCACCGCGCAGTGGTGGCCGACGGCGATCTTCTTCTACTTCCTCTCGTCGGTGCTCGCGGGGATCCTCGTCGTCAACCTCCAGCTGCGGCTGATGCAAGTGGCCGGTCAGGCCCAGACGCTCGCCGCTGCCAGCAACCACGCCGCGCTCAACACCGCCAACGCTCTCGGTGCGTGGCTGGGTGGCATCGTCATCGCCAACGGGCTGGGCTACACGGCACCGAGCTGGGTGGGCGCCGGGCTGTCGGTCCTGGGCGCCGGAGTCCTCGGCCTCAGCCTGCTCAAGCACCGCTCCGACACCCGCCCCGCAACCGCCTGACGATGCCCTCCCCTGCAGGCCTAAAGTGCGGGGCATGAGCGAACTCGTCACCACCCGCATCGAGAACGGCGTCGCCCACGTCGCCCTCAACCGCCCCGACAAGCTCAACGCGCTCACGCTCGACACCCTCGAACAACTCATCGCCACCGCGCAGCGTCTGAAGTCCGACCGCACCCTGCGCGCCGTGATCCTGTCCGGTGAGGGCGATGCGTTCTGCGCCGGGCTCGACTTCGGCACCGTCCTGCGCGAGCCGAAGCGGGTGGCGCTCGCGTTCGCCCCCCGTCCGTGGCGCGGCACCAACGTCTTCCAGGAGGCGTGCTGGGTGTGGCGCCGGCTGCCCGTCCCCGTCATTGCGGCGGTCCAGGGGCACTGCCTCGGCGGCGGAGTCCAGATCGCGCTCGCGGCCGACTTCCGGGTCACGACACCTGACGCGAAGTGGTCGGTGCTGGAAGCCAAGTGGGGGATCATCCCCGACATGAGTGGCATCAAAGCGCTCTCCCAACAGGTCGGCATGGACGTCGCCAAACGCCTCACGATGACCGGCGAGACCATCTCCGGCACCGAAGCGGTCCGGCTCGGTCTGGCGACCGAGGAGAACATCGACCCGTATGCCGGTGCGCTGGCTCTCGCTTCGACCATCGCCGAACGCTCACCCGACTCTGTTGCGGCGACCAAGCGCCTCTTCAACCGGACCTGGACGGCGAGCGATCGCCGCACCTTCATGTGGGAGCGGCTCGAGCAGGCCCGACTCCTCATGGGCGCCAACGCGGCCGAGGCCCGGCGGGCCAACACGCAACGTGAGACACCGGCATACAGGCCTCGCGCCGGAATCAACCCGAGAGGCTGACTCGCCGCTCAGGCATCCTGCTCCGTTCCGGGTGACCGGCTGAGGCTCCGGTGCGCCATGTCGAACGTGGACAGCACCTCCAGCAGGAAGTCCGACGCCGCCTGGGTGGCCGCCGTGGTTCCGCCGGCGGGGAGATCGCTGAGGATCTCGGCCAGCACGACGTGGTGGACGCCGACGAGGTCGAGGAGGCTGACGCCGTCGTCGACGGCCCGGCGCCCGAGCTGGTATCCCAGGGTCAACGCGGCCTCGCTGTGCTGAGGCAGGTAGCGCTGGAAGGCCGCGCGATAGTCGCGGGTCAGGTCGGTGACGTCAGCCACGCGCGCTCCCCGGGTCCCGAAGCCTCGTGAGGTGGGCCATCCCCTCCTCGAGGTCCAGGGCCGTCGTGACCTCACCCATCCCCATGCCCAGGCGGACCATGGCGAAGGCGACCTCCGGCCGGATTCCCACGATGACGGTCACGGCTCCACGCAGCCGAGCGATGTCGGCGATGGTCTGCAGGGTGCGCGAAGCGAAGCTGTCGATGACGTCGAGGGCGGCGACGTCGATGATCACACCGCGCGCCCGGTACTCCCCGATCTGCCGCACGAGGTCCTCCTGGAACCGGACCATCTCGGAGTCGTCGAGGGCAGTGTGGACCGACGCGACCAAGGTGTCACCCTGGCGCAGGATGGAGACGAGAGCCGGTCCGGAGTTCACGAGCCGTCGCTCACCCCCTTGCGTGTGACCGTGTAGCCCAGCAGCCGCTCCGCTTCCTCCAGACCGCCCTGCAGGTCTCCGATGGTGTTCATCTTGCTCAGGTCCACCCCGATGGTGACCAGGGTCTGGGCGATGGTGGGGGACAGCCCGGTGATGATGACGCTGGCACCCATGAGCCGCGAGGCATCCACGGTCTGCACGAGGTGGTTGGCCACCGCCTCGTCGACATCGGGCGCACCGGTGATGTCGATGACCACGACCTTGGCGCGGTGGGTGCGGATGCCGCCCAGGAGCTGCTCGGTGAGCTGCTTGGCACGGTCGCTGTCGAGGACACCGATGATCGGGAGGATGAGAAGCCGTTCCCGCACGGGCAGCACCGGGGTCGACAGCTCTCGGATGGCGTCCTGCTGCTGCCGGATCACTCGTTCGCGCTCGTCGACGAAGCTCACCGCAACCGTGTTGGCGATCCTGTTGGCGGCCGGCTCGTAGGCGTCGAGCACGCGGTTGAGCAGTCCGACGTCCCCTTGGTACTTCTCGAAGAGCGAGCGGGCCAGCACGTCGCGCAGGAGCAGGACGATGCCGACGACCTCGTGGGTCTCCACCCCCCGCGGGATGATGCGCTCGGACAGATCCCGGGCGTAGTGCTGGAGTGCCTCGACGCTCCCGGTCTCAAGGACTTCGACGTAGTTGTCGTAGACCGAGGTGGTCTCGGCGACCATCTCCTGCGGGGTCATCGCCTCGAGCAGGTGGGCGTCGTGGATCCGCGAGGCCCAGTCATCGCGGAGCTTTGCCCGGTGCTCTCGCAGGTGGGCCACGAGTTGCGGAAGCAGCATGTCGCCGGAGGGCGACTGGCCCTCCTGTGCGGTGGACTCTTCGGAGTTGTGAGCGTCCATGCTCATCCCTTCTTCTCGATCCATTTGGTCATGGTCACCGTCGTGCCCTGGCCGGGCTCGGAGACGATGCTGAACTCGTCCATCAGTCTTCGCGAGCCGGGGAGTCCCAGGCCGAGCCCGTTGTAGGTGCTGAACCCGTCCTCCAGCGCACGGTCTATGTCACGGATGCCGGGTCCGGTGTCCCTGGCCACGACGCGTATGCCGGTTCGTGGCCGCTCGAGGAGCTCGATGCTCACCTCGCCGCCCGAGGTGAACCGCACGATGTTGCGCGCGACCTCGGAGACGGCGGTGGCCAACATCGTGAGGTCGGTACCCGCGAAGCCGGCTCGGAGCGCGAGCTCGCGCGCGGCCTGGCGCGCCGCCACGATGTCGGGGTCGCCGGTGATGCTCACGTGGATCTCGCCCTGCCGCGCTGGTCCCCGGCCCAACAGCGGCTGGCTCAGCCGGGCGCAGACGTCGCACTCGAGGAGGTGGCGGTCGGCGTCGACCTCGCGCTGCCGGCGACGGTCTGCACTCGACAGGGTCAGGAGCACCGGTCGGCAGCGGTCGGTCGGCGGCTCGACGCCCTCGAGGGCCAGGACGTACTCGACCCGCAACCGCGCTCGCGTTCGCTTGAGCTGAGCGGCAATGGCCCCTGCGGTGCTCCCAGTCTCATCGGCCAAGGACTGGGTGGCCTGACCGCTCACCTCGTGCGCGAGCAGAATCTCTCGCTCTCGGTCCGTCAGTCGGCCGAGTGCCGCGCTGATGGCCGACTGCTCCTCTGAAGCGACGAGCAGATCCTCGGCGACCTCCGGCTCGCTCGGGTCGTGCATCCGGTGCTGGTTGCGGGCGTGTCGGTCATTCGTGCGCCACATCGTCGCAATGACGTTGCGCACCGTGGTGATCGCATAGGGCTCCAACATGCCGGACTGGATCCGGTCCTCCGCCGTCAGCACCCGGAGCAACGTCTCCTGGACGATGTCCTCGGCGGCCGGGTGCGAACCCACGCGCGCCGCGACGATGCGCCGCAGCATGGGCAGGAGAGCGGCGACTTCCGCCGACTCCGCACGGCTCTGCGGCTCGTCGCGCGCAGGCGTCGGGCTCACGAGCCCGACCCTACGCGCGGTCGCTCGACCACAGCGCGTAGCAATCAGCCCTGAATTCGACGGTGCTCTGTGGAGTTGTCGATCGGTGGGCCGCCGTCGTGTGCGGAGGGTAGGTGCTGTCCGTAGGTGTCCTCGGCACTGCTTCCCGCCAAGGGCTCGACGTAGCCCGGTGGGGGTGGCGGGTCGCGCAGGAGGGGGGCCTGCGGAGCGTCCTCGGATTGCGGGAAGGGTGGCGCAGTCATGACACGTTTCTTCCGTCGTGGTCGGGACGTGGGGACGTCAGGTTGCTGGGCCCAGACCTCCAGCCTGGCCATGCCGACGAGCAGGCCGAGCATGAGCACAGGCGTCAGCAGAGCGGCGGCCTTCACCGCGGTCGAATTCGGGTCGGCCCCTGGCTGCCGTGCGCACCACGGCGTGACCGACGGTTGATCGGTGTGGGCGCCGGCGGGAAGTGGAGTGACGGGGCGACGGCAAAGGGGAGGACGTCGATAACGATGCCCATGAGGTCCAGCTGCATCGGGCGGATGACCGCCTCGAGACCGTTGTCGTCGCGCTGCAGGTCCGCGGGGACGGTGCATCGGCGGCTGTCCACCCCGATCAGGGTGCCATCGGGCTCACGCAGCTCTCCGGTGAAGACGCCTGTCACGAAGGCGCCTCGGGGGACGATGACGATCCGTTGCAGGCGCAGGTGACCGGTGATGGTCCCTGTCCGTCCACGGGGCGACCTGAAGACCCCCGTGAAGGGATTCTCCTCGTCGTCCACGGGTTGCTGGTCGACGTCGCGTCGAGGTCGGAAGGCAATGACAGTCATCGCGGGTCTCCTGCGGGGCGAGAGGTTCGGTGTGAGGAGCGCCGATGGCGCCCTGCTTGGTCCGAGCAGGGCGCCACCCGCACGGCGGGCCCGGGTCAGAGACCCAGACCGAGACCGGAGAGGATCCGGTTGAGCAGTGCCACGAGGCCGGCGAGGGCACCGCCCGGGCCGTCGAAGAGACCGGCCACGGCGCAGAGCAGGTTGCCGAGCAGGTTGCCCGGTCCGGGGACCGCAGTGATGTCGAGCGAGACGGGTGCCAGGTCGATGACCAGGCCCAGCAGGTCGAGGTGCAGCGGGCCGAGGTCCAAGGTGAGGATCTTGCACCCCTGAGTGGCCACGAGGTCCTGGATCGGGGCGGTGAAGGTCGTACCCGTGGCCGGGAGCCCGGTGCCCGTGATGGTGCCGGTGAGCTGGACGACGCCGCCCACCACGGAGGTGGTCAGGTTGCTCAGTGCGCCGGAGAAGGCCGTGCCGTTCGGCAGGGTCCCGGTGACCGGCAGTGTGGTGGCAGCCGGCTGTGCGGTCGCGACGGCCTTGGCGGTGGAGGCGGGGGCGGCGGGGGCGGCACTGGCCGAGGCGGCGCCGGGGACCATGCCCAGGGTTCCGGCCAGCAGGACGGCCGTTCCGGTGCCGATGATCTTGGACTTCAGCATGACGTTCTCCTTCGTTGGTGCCCGGTCGGGCTCCTTGGCGGGGTTTCGTCGTGGCGGGCGCAGCATGCGGTTGCGCTGCATCCCGTCACACTGATGAAGACTCCGTCCCGGCGTCACATGACGAGGGATCCCAGGCGTGACGTGCCTCAAACCACGCGGGGACACGCAGGGACGCGCGGGGACACGCCGGGTGGCGCGACGGAACGCAGGAAAGCTTCGCGTCATGCACCTTGGGTGAAGGCGTCAGGCCTGCGATGCTGATCTGCCGTGCAGCACGGGCACGGGCACGGTGGACGGTGGACGGTGGACGGAGAGGAGCTCGACCTTGGTGACGACCGACGGCACGACCACCCGGCACATCACCTGCGTGCTGTGCGAGGCATCGTGCGGGCTCGAGGTGCAGGTGTGCGGACCCGAGATCGTGAGCATCAAGGGTCATGCGCAGGATCCTCTGTCGCGTGGGCACATCTGTCCCAAGGGTGTGGCACTGCAGGACCTCCACACGGATCCCGACCGGCTGCGACGCCCGGTCAAGCGCGTTGGCGACGAGTGGGTCGAGATCGAGTGGCCCGAGGCGATCGAGTTGGCGGCCGAGCTGCTGGCCGGTGTGCAGGAGCGGCACGGGCGCGATGCGGTGGCGACCTATCTCGGCAACCCCAACGTCCACAGCGTCGGTGCCCTGACCCATGGCACGGCGATCCCGCGGGTCCTGGGCAGCAAGCACGTCTTCAGTGCGACGAGTGTCGACCAGCTGCCACACCACCTCGTGGCCTGGGCGATGTATGGCCATCAGTTCCTCCTGCCCATCCCCGACATCGACCGCACCCGGCTTCTCGTCCTCGTCGGCACCAACCCGATGGCGTCGAACGGTTCGCTGTGGACGGTCCCTGACTTCCCCGGTCGGCTGCGTGAGCTGCGTTCTCGTGGAGGGCGGCTCGTCGTCCTCGACCCACGGCGCACCGAGACGGCAGCCGTCGCCGACGAGCACCACTTCGTGCGTCCGGGGACGGACGCGACAGTCTTGCTGGCTCTCGTCCATGTGGTCCTCGCCGAGGGTCTGGCTCGGCCGGCTGCCCATGTCGACGGTCTCGAAGATCTGCGGATCGCGATCGCCGACTTCACACCCGAGCTGGCGGAGTCTGTGAGTGGCGTTACGGCACAGGCGATTCGCGAGCTGGCCCGAGACGTGGCCGCGGGTGAGGCCGCGGTGCACGGTCGCATGGGTGTCTCGACCCAGGAGTTCGGCGTCGTGTGCCAGTGGGCGATCCAGTGCCTCATGGCGATCACCGGCAATCTCGACCAACCGGGCGGCACGATGTTCACGTCTCCCGCGATCGACATCATCGAGCGTGGCCTCGTGGGTCGCGGGCATCGTGGGCGCACGTCGTCGGCGGTGCGCGGACTCCCGGAGTTCGGTGGGGAACTGCCCGTCTCAGTTCTCGCGGAGGAGATGGAGGGTCCGACGCCTGCCATCCGTGGCCTCATCACGATGGCCGGCAACCCGGTGTCGTCGACCCCTGCCGGGTCCCGTCTCGCCGATCGACTGGCCGATCTCGAAGCAGTTGTGGCGATCGACCCCTACATCAACGAGACCACGCGTCATGCGCACGTCATCCTGCCGCCGACGGGTCCACTCGAGCGCGACCACTACGACCTCATCTTCCACACGCTCGCGGTCCGCAACACCGCCCGATGGTCGTCGGCCCTCTTCCCCCGTGGCGAAGACCAGCGTCACGACTGGGAGATCGCGCGCGACCTCGTGCTCGCGCTGGCGCGTCGCCGTGGCAAGAGACTGCCCAACAAGCAGAGGGTGCGGCTCGCTGCGTCCCCGCGGCTGTCGATCGATGTCCTTCTCCGGACGAGCCGTCGTGGTTTGTCGGTCCGCAAGCTGGCCCGCACCCCGGGTGGGGTCGATCTCGGGCCGCTGGAGCCGCGCTTCCCGGATCGGCTGAGGACGGACAACCACCGGATCGCGCTCACCCCGTCGGTCCTCACCTCGGGACTGTCCGCGCTGCGGGGCCGCCTGCCAGAGCTGCGTGCTGCGGCAGCCAGCGACGACCTGCTCCTCATTGGCCGACGGCACCAGCGCGACAACAACTCGTGGATGCACAACACCACCAGGCTCACCCGTGGTCGACCGCGCCACCAGCTGCTCATGCACCCCGATGACCTCGCAGCTCGCGGCGTCACCGACGGATCGCTCGTCACCGTCACCTCCGAGGTCTCGTCGCTACGGGTGGAGGTTCGATCCAGCGACGAGGTCATGCGGGGCGTCGTCTCCTTGCCCCACGGCTACGGGCATCGCCGACCCGGTGTCCGCCTGGCCAACGCGATCGAGGTCCCCGGCGTGACGATGAACGACCTCACCGACCCGGCCCGAGTGGAAGGTGTGTCGGGCAACGCCGTGCTCAACGGCATACCCGTCGTTGTCAGTCCTGCAGGGTCTGCCTCCCGCTAGTCATGCCCACACAGGTCTTGCCGGGCGGTGTGACCCGATCCCCTCTTTCGGCTAAGCGGACGCTCACCTAGGTTGGGGCCATGGACTTCTCATCGTCGGAGCGTTCTCTCGACCTGGCCCAGCGGGTCAGGGACTTCATCGACACGGAGATCGAGCCGGCCGAACGAGTCATCGCAGCCGACATCGCTGCTCGCCGAGCGGCCGGTGACGACCCCTGGCCGGCGCACCCCCTCCTCGCGGAGCTGCAGGGCAAGGCGCGGGCCCAGGGACTCTGGAACCTCTTCCTTCCTGCCGGACACGAAGGCCCGTATGCCGCCCGGTTCGGCACCGATGGCGGCTCCGGTCTGTCGAACTCGGACTACGCACCGATCGCCGAGGCCATGGGTCGCTCCTTCTCGGCGCCGCTCGTCTTCAACTGCAACGCGCCCGACACCGGCAACATGGAGGTGCTGCTCAAGTACGGCACCGACGAGCAGAAGGCGGAGTGGCTGGAACCGCTGCTGGACGGGCGGATCCGCAGCGCCTTCCTCATGACCGAGCCCGGCGTGGCGTCCTCCGACGCGACGAACATGGAGGCAACGGCCGTCATCGACGGCGACGAAGTCGTCCTCAACGGCCGCAAGTGGTGGTCCACCGGAGTGGGCAACCCCGACTGCAAGGTCGCCATCTTCATGGGCGTCACCGACCCCGATGCCTCACGGCACGCGCGGCACTCGATGGTCGTCGTGCCGTTCGACCACCCCGGGGTCAAGGTCGAGCGGATGCTGTCGGCGCTCGGTCACTATGACGAGCCGATCGGGCACGGCGAGGTCTCGCTGACCGACGTGCGACTCCCGATCACCAACATCATCGCCGGACCCGGACGGGCCTTCGAGATCGCCCAGGGGCGGTTGGGGCCGGGCCGCGTCCACCACTGCATGCGCCTCGTCGGCCTCGCCGAGCGCGCCCTCGAGCTGGCCTGCGAACGCGCCACGTCGCGCACCGCCTTCGGCAAGCCCATCGCCAACCTCGGTGGCAACCGTGAACGTCTCGCGCACGCCCGCATCGCCATCAACCAGGCGCGTCTGCTCGTACTCCACGCCGCGTGGAAGCTCGACACGGTCGGCGGTCTCGGCGCGATGAGCGAGGTCAGCGAGATCAAGGTCGCCGTCCCCCAGATGGCCTGCGACGTCATCGACCTGGCGATCCAGATCCATGGCGGCGCGGGCATGTCCGAGGACTTCCCGCTGTCCGCGGCCTACGCCAACGCCCGCTCCCTCCGTCTTGCTGACGGCCCGGACGAGGTCCACCTCGGGGTCGTCGCGCGGATCCTCCTTCACCCCTATGCAGAGAAGGCGAGCCGCTCATGAGCCGTCGAGTCCTCATCACCGGAGGGGCCTCCGGCCTCGGTCTGGCTCTGGCGAAGGCGTTCGTCGCTCGCGGTGACCAGGTCCTCGTCGTCGACCTCGCGGATACGAAGCCGGAGTCCGTGCCCGAAGAGATCAGCTACTTCCGGGTCGACGTCCGCAGCCAGCAGGACTGGGATGCGGCACTCACTCACGTCCGCGACCTCTGGGGAGGGCTCGACGTCCTCGTCAACAACGCCGGGGTCGCCACCGGTGGACGCATCGACGTCGAGTCGATCTCCGACTGGGAGCGCGTCCTCGACATCAACCTGCTCGGTGTGGTCCGCGGCTGCCAGACGTTCACCCCGCTCTTCAAGGACCAGAAGTCCGGGCACATCGTCAACACCGCCTCGCTGGCCGGCCTCGTCCACGGCCCCGGCATGTCCTCCTACAACGCCGCCAAGGCCGCCGTGGTCGCACTGTCCGAGACCCTCGGGTTCGAGCTCGCGCCCTGGAACATCCACGTCTCCGCCATCTGCCCGGCCTTCTTCAGGACCAACCTTCACGAGTCGCTCCAGGGCAAGGACACGGCGATGGAGGAGACCGCTCTCAAGCTCATCACCAAGGCGACCATGACGGCCGACGAGGTGGCCGGCATCGTCCTCAAGGGGATCGACAAGCACAAGCGGATCATCCTCACCGATCGTCTGGGGCACCAGGCCTACTGGACCAAGCGACTCGTGCGGCCTGCCTACACCTCCGCGATGAAGAAGGCCGGCCGGCGGCTGGCCAGCAAGGTCCGTGATGCCTGAAGCCCAGGCGCCGTCCACCCCGAGCAACGCTGTTCCGGTCCGTGACGAGGACGCCTTCGACGTGGAAGCGCTGGCCGCGTGGCTGCGTGCGCACACGACCGACGAGCCCGGCATCGACGCGACGCCGGAGGTGCGGCAGTTCAAGGGCGGCGCGTCGAACCTCACCTACCTGCTGCGCTATCCGACCCGCGACCTCGTCCTGCGGCGTCCGCCCGGCGGGACCAAGGCCAAGGGCGCTCACGACATGCGCCGGGAGAGCGACCTCCAGGCGTCGCTCGGTCACGTCTACGACCAGGTGCCGACGATCGTGGCCTACTGCGGCGACGAGTCGGTCATCGGCTCCGAGTTCTACGTCATGGAGCGGCTCGTCGGAACGATCCTGCGACGGGACATCCCCGACTCGCTCGGTCTGTCGCGGCACGGAGTGAACCTGTTGTGCCACAGGGCTCTTGACACTCTTGTCGACCTCCACCGGGTTGATGTCACGGCTGCTGGTCTGGACGGGCTGGGCAAGGGAGACGGCTACGTCGAGCGTCAGGTCAAGGGTTGGTCCGCGCGGTATCGCAAGGCGCGCACCCCCAACGTCGGTTCGTTCGAGGGCGTCATGGCGTGGCTCGAGGACCACCGCCCCGACGACACCGGACAGGTCCTCATCCACAACGACTTCCGCTTCGACAATCTTGTCCTGGCCGAGGGTGACCCGACCCGCATCGTCGGCGTCCTCGACTGGGAGATGGCGACCGTCGGCGACCCGCTCATGGACCTCGGCGGCGCCATGGCCTACTGGGTGCAGGCGAGCGACGACCCGGTGGCCAAGGCCCTGCGACTCCAGCCGACCCACACGCCGGGGATGCTCACCCGCATCGAAGCGGTCCGCTACTACTGCGACCGCATGGGCATCCCGATGGACGCCGAGCGGTGGGCGTTCTACGAGGTGTTCGGGCTCTTCCGCCTCGCCGTCATCGCTCAACAGATCTACCTGCGGACCTATCGCGGAGAGACGACGAACCCCCAGGCCAAGCGGATGCGCTGGTTCGTCCTCTACCTCGACCTGCGGTGCCGAGCACTGCTGCGTCAGCACCGTCGTGCCATCCGTCGCGCAGGCCGCCGATGAGCCGGATCATCCTCGTCCGCCACGGTCAGGCGTCGTGGGGCAAGAAGGACTACGACAAGCTGTCCGACCTCGGGCACGAGCAGGCCAAGGTCGTCGGGCGTGAGCTGTCCGAACGCGGCATCAGCCCGACGCGCGTCATCAGCGGCTCGATGCGCCGCCAGCGGGACACGGCGGCCGACCTCGTCGAGGCCGCCGGATGGCCGCTCGAGACGGTGAGCGACAGCGCGTGGGACGAATACGGACACGCGGCGATCCTCACGGCCTACAAGCCGGCCTATCGGTCGCTCACCCTCATGAAGGCGGACCTCGCGCGAACCCTGCGTCCGCACAAGGCTTTTGACGAGATGTATGCCGTGGCGACGGAACGCTGGGTCGCCGGCCAGCATGCCGCCGACTACGACGAGCCGTTCGCCGTCTTCGGGGACCGCGTCCTGTCCGGCTTGCCGCCCGTCGTCGAGAACCTCGGTCGCGGCGAGACGGTGATCGTGGTCAGCTCGGCGGGAGCGATCTCGTGGGTGACGGCGGCCCTGCTCGGCGGGGGAGCGCCGGTCTGGACACAGCTGCAACGGGTCATTGCCAATGCCTCGCTCACCACCTTGTCCGTGGGTGCCACTGGCCCCACCCTGCGCAGTTTCAACGACACGACCCACCTCGAACGCAGTCCTGACCTGCTCACCACCCGCTGAGGAGAACCCCTTTCATGACCACTACCCTCATCACGGGCGCCAGCTCGGGCATCGGCGCCGAGATGGCCCGCCAGCTCGCCGCCGCCGGCAACGACCTCGCGCTGTGTGCTCGTCGCACCGAGCGTCTCGACGAGCTCGCTGCTGAGATCACGGCGGCCCACCCCGGTCGCAAGGTCACCGTCAAGGCCCTGGACGTCACTGACGACGATGCGGTCTTCCGGGTCTTTCATGAGTTCGAGGCCGAGCTCGGTGTCGACCGCATCGTTGTCAACGCGGGCCTCGGCAAGGGTGCGCCCATCGGCGTCGGCGGCTATGCGGCCAACAAGGCGACGGCCATGACGAACTTCATCGGCGCGCTGGCCCAGTGCGAGGCGGCGATGGAGATCTTCCGCGCCAAGAAGCGCGGCCACCTCGTGGTCATCTCGTCGATGTCGGCCATGCGCGGCATGCCCAAGACCATCACGACGTATGCCGCGACGAAGGCGGGTGTGGCCGCCCTCGCCGAGGGCATTCGGTCCGAGATGCTCGGCAAGCCGGACCTCGACATCACCGTGACGACGATCTACCCGGGCTACATCCGCTCCGAGATGAACGAGAAGGTCGAGCAGCAGACCAAGTTCATGGTCGACACCGAGACGGGTGTGCGCGGCATCGTCGAGGCGATCGAGAAGGGTGTCGACTCGGCGCGGGTCCCGGCCTGGCCGTGGAAGCCGCTCGGCACAGCGATGCGTCACCTGCCGTTGGGCGTCGTCCGCAAGCTCACCTGAGGCACGCCGCGGTGGGCGCCCGGTCAGGCGACGTCGAACAGATCGGCCTCGTCCGGCCACGGGAGGGCGTCGGCCATCGCGGCCTCGTGCTCCGCCATGAGTGTTTCGATGAAGTCGTCCTCGTCTGGGTCGGCGTCGCGCCAGGGGTCAGGCCCGCCCGTGTCGAGGGCGAGTCGTCGGGCGTGGGCGTCGGCGCGATGCAGGTCGCGACGCCGCGTTGAGGCAGCCCGGAGTTCGGCCAGGCGCGCAGGTAGGACCCGGTCATAACTGCCAGGTGTGGTGTCCCAAGTGACGCATCGACCGTGTTCGTCGGGCGGATGGATGGTGGCTACCAGGCGCCGGTCGTGGACGTGGGTGTGGTGCCTCTGGCACAGGAGTGCAGCGTTCGTGAGGTCGGAGCGGCCTCCGTCTGCCCAGTGAACGACGTGGTGTGCCTTGGCCCACGCAGCCGGGCTGGTGCAGCCTGGCCAGGTGCAGCCGCGGTCACGGTGCGACAGGGCTCGCCGCTGCCCTCTGGTGTAGAGGCGGGCGGCGCGGCCGACGTCGAGGACTTCGCCAGCGGCCCCCAGGACGATCGGGATGATGTCGGCATCGCAGGCGAGCCGGCGCACGTCACCGGGGTTGAGCAGCGTTCCCGCTGCGGTCGATCCGCCCACGACCCCGGCACCATGACGGCCGGAGAGGGCCTGACCGCTGGCTTCGGCGGCCATACCGAACGCGTTCGTGTGGCCGAGCTCGCATCGAGCCAGGTCGTGGCCGGAGAGGTCGAGGAATCGGATGAGGTCGGCCAGTCCGATCGTGACGTGGAGCGCAGTCGACGCGGCAGCGGGTCCCTTGCCGTCACCGTCGCTTGCGGCGTGGCCAGTGACGATGGTCATGAGCGCTTCGGCGCGACGTTGCCCGTTGGATCGCTCGTCGAACACCCCTGTCTGGGGGTCGGGGATGGGCTTTGACAGGGGGCCAAGTGCAGCTTCGAGGGCAGCCGACTGTTCGGGGGTCAGGCCCATCCGGTATTCGGTGATGTCGCCGTCACTGACCTGGGGCTGTGACAAGTGGGCGCCGGCGCGGAGCCGACGCTGCTTGTCCTCCAGCTCTCCGTCGAGGCCGTGCTCCGCAAGGAGTCGGGTACGGATGCGCTTGCGTCGCGAGCACCCCAGTCGAACCCGTGGTCGAGGATGGCCTTGGTCACCGCGGCAATGGCATCGGGGTTGAGTCGGTCGGCCATGCGCGCGACCTCGGACAGTGCCGTCTGGGCCAGTTGGATGCCGATCTCGCCGGTGACGACCCGCGCCCAAGTGACCCCTTCGGCCCGTTCGGGGTCTGCGAAGGCGCCCGCGCTGGGCCCTGTGGTCGACCACTGGCCGTCTGGGGTGGCGTGAGCAACGTCTGCGGCGAACGACGCGAGCTGGCCGGCTCCACCCTGACGCAGTGACGGTGCGTGCTCGCGCACCCATTCGTGTGCCGATCCCTCGCCGCGTCTGGCGGAGGTGAACTCACCCCGGTGCGCCGCCTCGGTCGCGATGACGACCTGCGCCGCAGATGACTGGGCCCTCACCTCGTCGACGAGAGACATGAACTCTGCGAGCTCCGCTCCGCTCAGGCGGTGCAGGATCTCGCGCACCCCAGCGACCGCGGATCGCGCGACGTGGAGTGCGTCGCGGACGCTCCCCGGGTCGCTGACCCCTTCGGCGCTCTGGCTTTCCCCCATGCCCCTATTGTCCTCGAACTCACGTTCTAAAGTCAAGCGATCTCACCAGAAAATGCGGACGAATTATGCTGTGACACAACGGTATTCACGCGAGAGGGCGGAACGTCGGGCGCCACCATGAAGAGCCTAGTCGGGGTCACCGACAGCGAGCCCAGCTCTCATCAGAAGCGCGGTTTGATCGTCGCGCTCTCCATCTCGTGGGCGACGGACCATGCGCGCCACCTCGGTGAGTCCGGCACCCTCGATCAGAGCGGCGACCTCGTCGGGTGTGAAGAGGTAGCGCTCGAGTTCGATGTCGTGACCAAACCTTGCGTATGCCGCCGAGACGTCTTGCGTGCCCTGTCCCGACTGCAGCCCGACGAGGACGTGGCCTCCGGGCCGGAGCACGCGAGCCACCTCCGCAAAGATCTGCGGCTGACCGTGCGGTGGCGTGTGGATCGCGGAGTACCAGAGCAAGACCCCGGCGAACGTGTCGTCGGGGAACGGGAGGTCGGTCAGTGAGGCCACTGCGAAGTCGAGGTCTGGGTGGTCGCGCCGGGCCATCTCCACCATGCCGGCCGAGAGGTCGACACCCTGGACCGAGCAGCCACGGTCGGCGAGGTAGCGGCTCATCCGCCCCGCGCCACACCCCGCATCGAGTACCGGCCCCGGGTCGCCTGCCGCGGTCACGGCTGCCGCGAAGGC
Source organism: Knoellia pratensis (assembly GCF_042666395.1). NCBI lineage: Bacteria > Bacillati > Actinomycetota > Actinomycetes > Micrococcales > Intrasporangiaceae > Knoellia > Knoellia pratensis. Next base: position 763,747 of record NZ_JBHTDJ010000001.1, read on the forward strand.
ATCGACCATGGCGCGGTCGAGCGGCGACTCGGCGCTGGCGTCGGTGAAGTGATCGGCGTAGGTCCCCGCCACGGTGTCGTAGGCGCGCTGCACGCCGGGCTGGCCGAGGTCGTCAGAGAGGGAAGGCACGCCCCGATGCTGCCACCACGTTGGATGGATGACGCTCGACGAGATCAATGCCTTCGCGACGTCACTCGAGGCTGCAAGCGCAAGGGACGCCCGGGACGCGTGGCCTGGTACGTCGACGACCTGCTCGTCGTGCGCCAGGACGAGCCGGGCACAGTCCTCGTCCGCGTCGGGTTCGACGACCGCGAAAGTCTGCTCGCGGCATACCCGGAAACGTTTGGAGTCCCTCCGCGCTGGGAGGCGCACATGAAGGTCCAGGCCGACCTCGACGGCGACAGGGCCGCCATCTGTGAGGCGATCCGGCTCTCGTGGGCCGCCCAGCGCCGCGGCTGAGACTCTGGGCGTTCAGGCGTCGATCGTCGACATGTCTCCGTAGCGGGCGCCGACCACGGCATCACGCGGCACGGCCGTGTCGAGGGTGTCGAGATCGTCAGAGGTGAGCTCGAGCGAGGCGGCGCCGACGTTCTCCTCGAGGTAGCTGATGCGCTTGGTGCCGGGGATCGGGGCGATGTCGGTGCCCTGCGCCAGCACCCAGGCGAGGGCGAGCTGACCGGCCGTCGCGCCCTTGCTCTCGGCGATCTCGCGCACCTTGGCGACGAGCGCCAGGTTGGCGTCCAGGGCCTCGCCCTGAAAACGCGGAAAGTATGCCGTGCGTCGCGAGTCGTTCGCCTCGAGGTCCGCTTCGGCGGTGATCGCACCCGTGAGGATCCCGCGACCGAGCGGCGAATAGGGCACCAGACCGATGCCGAGCTCGCGGATCGTCGGCAGGATCTCGTCCTCGACATCGCGGGTGAAGAGCGAGTACTCCGTCTGGAGGGCCGTGATCGGGTGGACCGCGTGGGCCCGCCGGATGGTCTCGGGGGACGCCTCCGAGAGGCCGAGGTGGCGGACCTTGCCTGCTGCGACGAGTTCGGCCATGGCGCCGACGGTCTCCTCGATCGGGACGGTCTGGTCGACCCGGTGCTGGTAGTAGAGGTCGATGTGATCGACGCCGAGGCGCTGGAGCGAGGCGTCGGCCGCGCTGAGCACGTAGTCGGGCCGGCCGTTGACGCCAAGGCGGGTGCCGTCCTCAGCGCGCTCGTTGCCGAACTTCGTGGCGAGGACGACCTTGTCGCGGCGCCCGGCGATGGCCTTGCCGACGAGCCGCTCGTTGGTGAACGGGCCATACATGTCGGCGGTGTCGAGGAAGGTCACGCCGAGGTCGAGCGCGCGGTGGATGGTCGCGATGCCCGTGGCTTCGTCACCGGTTCCGTAGAACTCGGACATGCCCATGCAGCCCAGGCCGAGTGCCGAGACGGAGAGGGCGGACGTGCCGGTGCCAAGGGTTCGGGTGGGGATCTTCTCATTCGTGGTCATGACATCGAGTCAACGTCTTCGAGTGCGCTCGAAGTCAAGCGGGGCTCTCAGGGCTACTCGTCGATGCTTTCCAGCGTGCACTGGTAGAGGCCGATCTTGTGGTCGATGGCGCCCAGGTGCTCGGTCACCTCGGTCAGCTGGGCAAGGACCCGGGCGCGATGGGCCCGCAGGAGCTCGAGCCGCGCGGCCTCGTTGCCGGGCCCGGCCTGGCACAGCTCGGCGTAGTCCTTGACCTCGCGGATCGACATCCCGGTGGCGCGAAGCCGCGTCAGCATCGTCACCCAGCGCAGGTCGGCCTCGGCGTAGACCCGGTGGCCCGAACTCGAGCGAGGCACCTCGCGCAGCATCAACCCGTCGCGCTCGTAGTAGCGCAGCGTGTGGGCCGTGAGGCCGGTCTGCTCGGCGGCCTCGGCGATCGTGAGTCCGGATGGTGGAGCGGTGATGGTCACCCAGACATCTTCAGCCTTCGAGTGCACTCAAAGTCAAGCAGCTCAGAGGTGCTGGTGCATGACGTGCAGTCCGACCCGTCCGTGTGCGCGGCTGTCGAAGGCCTCCGGCACCGTGCCGATGATCGTGAACCCCAGGTGCTGCCACAGGGCCACGGCCGCGACGTTGCTTTCGACGACGGCGTTGAACTGCATTGCGGTGTAGCCCTGCTCGCGAGCCCACGCGAGGACCCACTCGCCGAGCGCGCGCCCGACTCCGCGCCCACGGGCGGTGGCCGAGACCATGAACGATGCGGTCGCGACGTGCGATCCACGTCCGGGGCGGTTGGGGCCGGTCTTGGCCGATCCCAGCACAGCCCCCGACTCGTCAATGGCCACGACGGTCACGCCGGGCGGAGACTCGACCCACCATCCACGTGCCTCGTCGATCGACAGTCCGACGGGAAACGCATACGTCTCACCGGCCTCGACAACCTCGCTGAAGGTCGGAAAGAACTCGACCCACTCGGCCTCGGTGATCTCGCGGATGATCATGCGGCTCCAGATTTCCGATTGCGTGGCGCGTCGCGAAGCCCGTGGACCAACAGGGCGAGGGCGGCGGTGTAGGTCGACAACACGATGCCGGAGACCATGGCTCGATGTCGCGGCGTTTTCGCCAGGTGCTCACCGACGATGATGGCCGCGTCGGACACGAGGAAGAGGCCTCCGCCCAGGGCCACGGATCGACGCCGGCGCGGACTGCCACCATCGCTGAGCGACAGTGCCGACATCGAGCCGAGCAGCAGCCCGTAGCCGGTCAGCACGGGGTCCGGCTCACCGGTCGCGCTCAGCTCCAGGGTCGCGAGCCCGGCCATGACGCTGCCCGCAGCAGCAGCGGACTTTGCGCGGGGGCGGACGCCGTCAGTGAGCAGGAGCCGGAGCAGCCCGGCCTGTTGGACCGCGAAAGCGCTGGCCCCGGCGCGCATCAGCTGCCGCCGGGCATCGCTGTGGTGTGGCGCAACGTCGGAGCGGTTCATGAACCAGTCGCCGACTGCCGAGCCCACGAGTGCCATGGCGAGGGTGGCCGTGCGAGTCGTGGAACGGTCCGCGCGAGTGGCGACCACACCTCCGGCGAGGGTGGGCGCGAGCAGCATCTTGCTCACGAGGTGGGCGCGCGGCCTTCCGGTCACGGCCGCGGCAGTCGTGGTCACCGCCAGCGGGACATAGGCGAGGAGGTCAGCGCGACGCCTCAACGTGCCGCCGATGTTCACGAACGGGTTGTCGTGAACTCGAAGTCGAAGCCCTCCAAGCGAGTCACAAGCGCCTCACCCAGAGCCACCGACGGAGTGAGCACCCCGCCACGAGAACCCAGTTCGTCGAGGGCCAGGGCCAGACCTGACTGGCCCAGCATGATTGCCGTGCCTGAATAACCCGGGTCGTATGCCGCGGCCACCCGGGTGCGGTAGCGCACCCCTGTCGTCGTGGTCGTCTCGACATCCATGACGAACCGTCCGTTGGCCATGGTCTCGTCGGACGGGCCTTCGCCCGGCTTGGGCAGGACGCGGTCAAGGACGCTTCGAGTGGGCGCCGTGGACATGCCCGCGAAGAGGCCACCAAGCACGGCCGAGGTCAGGCCCGCCTTGACGGCACCGAGAGGGCCTCGTCCGGTGTCCATGACTTCGTCGTAACGGAAGTCGCGACCGTAGGCGTAATCGCTCAGGGCGTTGCTGCGACGCACGATTCGCGTGTTGAACGACGCCATGAAAAAGGGTGCGACCCATCGCTTGGTCACGTGGTCGTAGCGGGTGCCGGACACTGCCTGCACCTTGCCCAGGAGCCCGAACTCGTCCGTGGGCTTGTTGCGTGACGGCGGCTCTGCGGCCCGGTCGGGCGACAGCCCGTGCGGGTCGGTCACCGCTCGACGGCGCTCAGGCGAACCGGCTGCCTCGATCGCCTGCTGGCGCATCGAGTCGATGGTTCCGCCGCTGACGCCACCGCGCAGGGTGCGCACGTGGAGCACGGTCTCGCCGAGAGCTCCCTCACCGTCTGCCGCCACGCGCTGCGCCGTCTTCCACACCCCTATGTCCGACGGGATCGAGTCGAAGCCGCACGAATGGACGATCTTGGCGCCGGTGCGCTCCGCCTCGGCGTGGTTGGCGTCGATGCTGTCCCGGACGAAGAGGACCTCGCCGGTCAGGTCCGCGTAGTGGGTGCCGGCGGCAGCGCACGCGGAAGCGAGCGGCATACCCAGTTTTGCGTAGGGACCCACCGTGGTGACCACGACGCGGGTGCGTCCGGCGAGGTCGACGACGGCGGCCGAGTCGGTCGTGTCGACGACGACGAGCGGCCAGTCAGCAGCAGCGGACGGCAAGGACGCACGCACGTCGGCCAGTCGGGACTCCGATCGACCAGCGAGGGCGATCCGCACCGTGGGCGGAGCGTGCTCCGCGAGGTGGGTCGCGGTCAGCCGACCGACGAAACCGGTGGCGCCGACAAGAACGAGGTCGAACTCACGCGTGGTGCTCATCCATCGAATCTAGGCGATGCCGCACAGCGTGAGGTGACGGGTGCAGTCGTGGGGCACAGTGGGTGCATGTCGCGACGACCCAAGGTGCTGGCCATCATCCAAGCGGGTGGCCAGGGCTCGCGCATGGACGTCCTCACCCGTGAACGGGCCAAGCCGGCCCTGCCGTTTGCAGGGCAGTACCAGCTCGTCGACTTCGCGCTGTCATCGCTGGCGCACAGCGGGGTCAGGGACGTGTGGCTGTCCGTGCAATATCTCGCCACGAGCCTGCACAAGCATGTCGCGAACGGACGTCCGTGGGATCTCGACCGGACCCGCGGTGGGCTGCAGTGGCTGCCGCCCCAGGAGGGGAGCGGTGCAGCCTCGCAGGCCGGCTTCAGCGAGGGCAACGGCGACGACCTCTATCGCAACCTCGACGCGATCCGTGACTTCGGTGCCGACGTCGTCCTCATCCTCAGCGCCGACTCCGTGTGTTCCCTCGACCTGCGCGACGTCGTCGACCAGCACCTCGAACGCGACTCCTCGTGCACGATCGTCACCACCGAGGTGACGCGGGCCCAGGCATCGGCCAAGGGCGTGGTCGAACTGGGACGCGACCGTCTCGTGAAGGCCTTCGACTACAAGCCGGAGAAGCCTGCGGCGACGACGATCGCGGCCGAGATCTTCGCCTATGACCCCGTGCGACTCTCGACCGCGCTCGAGGACCTGCGGGCCGAGCGGGTGGACGCCGCCCACGGTGAGGACTCCGGGGTCGGCGACTTCGGCGAGCACCTGCTCCCACGCCTCGTAGAGGGTGGCGCTGTGCATGCCTTCGAGCTCCCCGGCTACTGGCGCGACCTGGGAACGCCGAGCGAATACGTTGCGGCACACCGCGATCTGCTCGCCGGCCGGGTCGATGTGTTCGACGACCCCGAATGGCCGATCCTCACTCGCTGGCCCGAGCTGCCGTCCGCCGTCATCCGTCGGGGCGCCCGCGTCGATGGCTCGATCATCAGTGCCGGCGCCGATGTCGCGGGTACGGTCATCCGCAGCGTCCTTGGCCCGGGTGTGCGAGTCGCGGCAGGCGCGGTCGTCGAGGACTCGGTGGTGTTCGCCCAGACGACGGTCGAGGCGGGCGCCGAGGTGCGCGGCGCAGTGGTGGACTCGCGCAGCACGATCGGGCGTGGTGCCAAGGTCGGTGAGACCCCTCCCGGAACGCGTATCGGCGACGACCGGCTCGTCCTCGTCGGTCGGGACAGCCGCATCGGGCGCGGAGTCGTCGTCGCACCCGGTTCCCGACTCGAACCGGGATCGACCGCCTGAACTGCGAATTCACCCTTTGGAGGGTAGCGAGGCCGTCGACGAACGGGTAGACAGTCAGGACCGGCACCGATCGGCGTCGGCCCACACATGGAGGTACGCGATGACGCAGAACCCGACCAGTGGCATGAACCCCGATGAGGACCTCTCCGACCTCGGTCAGGCGCCCCAGGGCACCTCGGGTGTCGAGACAGAGGGCCCGGCCGACAGTGGCGCGGGCGAGACCGGTGCGCCTGACGAGCAGGATGGCGGCGCCGACGGCGGAGCCGATGACGCGGAGGGCCCGGCTGACAGTGGTGCGGACCAGCCGGCAGTGCCCGGTGAGCACGACGGCGGAGCCGACGGCGGGGCCGACGGCTCTCAGTGACCGACTCGCCGGAGAACCCGCGGTCGGGGACTGATCTCCCGGCCGCGGGTTCTCCTGCGCTGACGCGCTTGGTGGGTATGCCGCCCGCGGACTTCGCGACGGACGTCTGGTCGCGCGCCCCTTGGCTCACACGCGCGGCCGACTTGCCCCGTGACTTCTCCGACCTCTTCGGACCGGACGGCGTCGACGAGTTGGTGTCACGACGGGGGCTCCGGACACCCTTCGCCCGCATGGCCAAGGACGGGGCGACCCTGCCCGACCGCCAGCTCACCCTCGGTGGAGGAGTCGGTGCTGGGATCGGCGACCAGCTGAGCGAAGACCGAGTCCTGCGCGAATTCGCCTCTGGTGCAACCCTGGTGCTCCAGGCACTGCACCGGACGTGGGCGCCGGTCCAGGAGTTCGCGGGCGACCTCGCCGACGACCTCGGTCACCCGGTCCAGGTCAATGCCTATGTCACCCCACCTCAGAACCAGGGTTTCGCCGACCACTACGACGTCCACGACGTCTTCGTCCTGCAGATCGCCGGGGAGAAGCGGTGGCGCATCCGGCCCCCGGTCCTTGAAGCACCTTTGCGTGACCAACCCTGGGAGCAGCACCGGGCCGCCGTCGAGCAGGCGGCCACCGCCGAACCCCTCCTCGAGGAGACCCTGCGCCCCGGCGACTGCCTCTATCTCCCGCGTGGCTACCTCCACTCGGCGACCGCCCTCGGCGGGACGAGCATCCACCTGACCATGGGGGTCCACACCTGGACCCGGAGTCACGTTGCCGACGTTCTCCTCGCCCGGGTCACGGAGCGGCTCGCCGACGATGTCGAGGGGCGTCGATCGCTTCCCATCGCACCGGGTGGCTCTGGCCGGTCGGAGGTTGGCTTCGGGGATGACGCCGAGATCGTGCGGTCATTGGTCGCAAAAGCGCTGCAGGACATCGGTGTTGACGAGATCGTCGAAGGTCTGCGGGCCCCGGTGCGCAGTGCCCAGCGTGCTGAGGCGTTGGGTGTGCTCGACCAGATGGGGCAAGCCGAGGATCCGGCGGCGACCTGGCGACCACGACGTCACCTTGCCGCGCACTGGGAGGCACGCGGCGACGAGTGCACTCTGGTGAGTCGGGTCGGTCGGTTCCTCGTGACCGCAGACAAACGTGATGCGGTCGCGGAGGTGCTGGACGGCATACGCAATCCGGCGGACCTCGACGAGGAGCTGAGGCGACGTCTCGCCATCGCAGGCCTCCTGATCCCGGCTGATGACCCCGCCGAAGGGGACCGAACGTAAGCGCACCGCAAGGTCCACGAGAGGCGGGACGCCCGAGATTGCTGGCAGGGTCGACGGCATGAGGATCGTCGTCACGGGTGGGGCTGGGTTCGTCGGTGGCGCTGTCGTGCGCGCCCTCCTCGAGGAGTCGCACGACGTGGTCGTCCTCGACTCCCTGCGCCCCGACGTCCACCGCGACGGGGGAGACGCGGCACGCGACCGGCTGGCAGCCCAGGGCGTCCGGCTCGTCGAGGGCGACGTCCGGGACGTGACCCTGGTGCGGCAGCACGTCCAGGGAGCAGACGCCCTGGTCCACCTCGCCGCCAAGGTGGGGCTCGGAGTGGACCTCGACGACATGGACGACTACGTCTCGTGCAATGCGCTGGGCACGGCCACGGTCCTGCGCGCCTGTCACGACGCCGGAGTGAAGCGCCTGGTGCAGGCGAGCTCGATGGTCGTCTACGGAGAGGGTGCCTACGACTGCCGGCAACACGGTCCTGTGGCGCCGCCGCCGCGCGATGAAGGGCGCCTCGCCAGCGGGCTGTTCGAGCCGCCATGCCCTGAATGTGGGAGTGACCTCGTCCCCACTCTCGTCGCCGAGGACGCAGCCATGGACCCACGCAACACGTATGCCGCGACGAAGGTCACCCAAGAGCAGCTCGCCGCGGTCTGGGCGCGGGAGACAGGGTCGCGCGCCACGTCCCTGCGCCTGCACAACGTCTACGGGCCGGGCATGCCGCGGTCGACGCCCTATGCCGGCGTCGCCGCGCTCTTCTGGTCGGCGTCCTCGAGCGGGCAGTCGCCCCTGGTGTTCGAGGATGGGGGTCAGCGCCGCGACTTCGTGCACGTGGACGACATCGCGTCGGCATTCGTGGCGGCGGTGCAGAGCGAACGCGCCGCAGGCACGGCGGGTGAGCACACGGCATACAACGTGGGATCCGGAGTCGTGCACACCGTCGGTGACCTTGCGGCCGAACTGGCCCTGCTCGCAGGTGGCCCGCCGCCCGTGGTGACCGGTCGCTACCGACTCGGCGATGTCCGCCACATCACGGCGTCGAGCGATCGGGCGAGGCGTGAACTCGGCTGGACCGCAACGGTTCCGTTCCGCGAGGGACTGGCTGGTCTGACGTTCAGCTGACCCGCTCGGCGGCGGGCAGCGCCACCTCGAAGCAGCAACCGCCCTCGACGTTCATGACCGAGATCGACCCGGCGTGCGACTCGACGATCCCCTTGGCGATGGCGAGCCCCAGACCGGCGCCCGCGTCGTCACCGCTGCGCTCGGGGTCGGCTCGCCACCCGGCCTCGAAGACACGATGCAGGTCGGGTTCGGCGATTCCGCCGCACTCGTCGAGCACCGAGAGCTGGGTGCGGCCGTCGGGGCTGCGTTCGGCCCGCACGACGACCGAACCTCCGGGGGCGGTGTGCCGCACGGCATTGCCCACAAGGTTGCCGATCAGTCGGGTGAGCTCGTCCCCGTTGCCGGTGACGGCGAGCCGGTCGTCGTCTCCGTGGGTCTGGAGCCGGAGGTCGACCTCACGCTGCTGGGCATGCTGCTCGAGCTCACCGACGACATCGTGGGCGACTTCGACCAGGCTGACGAGCGCGGTGTCGTTCGGGGAGCGGGCCTCGGACGAGCTCACCCGGGACAGCTCGAAGAGGTCGCCGACGAGCCCGTCGAGGCGAGTCACCGTCTGTCGCATCTGGCGCAGCGCGGGCTCAGGTTCTATGACCTTGTCCTCGAGGCCCTCGGCCAGGGCGCGCAGGCCGGCCAGGGGTGTGCGCAGGTCGTGGGACATGAAGGCCACGAGTTCGCGTCGGGAGCGTTCCAGGGCTCGCTCCCGCTGCTCGGATGCGGCGAGGCGAGTGCGGGTGGTGTCGAGCTCGCGCCACAGGTCGGACAGCTCGGACGACACCGAAGCACCTCGACTGGCATCCGGGCCTGGGACACCGCCGTCTCCCAGGGTGCGCAGCGAGTCGACCAAGGCTGTAGAGCCGGCAGCCACCTGGCGACCGAGGACCAGTGACAGCAGCACGCCGATGAGGCCGGCCAGGCCGAGCGCCACGAGGACGACGGTCGAGTCGTGGGTGGAGATGAACATGCGCTGCACGTTGACGAAGACCGCGAGCGACACCGCGACGAGTGGGACGAGCGACGCCACGACGACAAGGACCATCGTGGACCGACCGCGCAACCCCGACAGGGCCATCGCTCCCGCGCCACCCGCGATCAGGCAGACGAGAGTGGTGACGGCGATGATCTGCTGCATGTCGCTCATGGCTGCTCCTCGGGGTCCCCGAACCGGTAGCCGGCGCCACGCACGGTGACGATGCGCTGCGGGTCGGACGGGTCGGTCTCGATCTTTTCGCGCACACGGCGCACGTGGACGGTGACCGTCGAGGTGTCGCCGAAGTCCCAGCCCCACACACGCCGCATGAGTTGTTCCTTGGTGAACGTCAGGCCGGGGTGAGCGATGAGATAGGCCAGCAGATCGAACTCGCGGGTCGTGATCTCGACGCCGTGACCGTCGACGGTGGCGGTGCGGGAACCCGTGTCGACGCGCACGCCCAGCCGTTCGGTGACCCGGGGCAGCAGCGTGACCGCGCCGAGTCGCTCGGCCCGTCTCAGCAGTGCCTCGACGCGGCCGAGGGCTTCGCGCGGGCTGAACGGCTTGACCATGTAGTCGTCGGCGCCCAGCTCCAGCCCGAGGAGCCGGTCGTCCTCCTCGCCTCGCGCGCTCAACACGATGACGGCAGCGTGGTCGTCCTCGGCGCGTCGACGGCGAAGCACCTCGAGGCCGGACATGAGGGGAAGCATGACGTCGAGGATGACGACATCGGGCCGCCGTTCACGCCACGCCTGCAGGGCGGTCAAGCCGTCGGCAGCGAGCACCGGCTCGAATCCGGCCCGCCGCAGATAGGCCGACAGGACGCTCGAGACGGTGGGATCGTCCTCGACGACCAGCACGGTTGCGACCACCCTCGCAGCGTATGCCGGTGAGTCGCCCCGGGCGCCCGTCTTGCCCCCTCGTGGGCTCACCGTAAGGGTCTCGTCATCCTCAGGGGGCCCGAGGCGGTCACCGTGAGCCCTAGCGTCGGGACATGGCTTCCGCTGAGGTGTTGGTTGACGTGGTGCTCCCGTGTCTGGACGAGGCGGAGGCCTTGCCAAGGCTGTTCGCGCGCATGCCCGAATGGGCGCGCCCGATCCTTGCGGACAACGGCTCGGCGGACGGCTCGATCGACCTCGCCCGGCAGCGGGGCATCGAGGTGGTGGAGGTTCCCCAGCGTGGTTACGGCGCCGCCTGCCACGCAGGGCTCTTGGCGGCCACCGCCCCACTCGTGGCCTTCATGGATGCCGACGCCAGCCTTGACCCGCTCTCGCTCGAGGTCCTGCTCGCCGAGCACCGTCGCCTGCTGCCCGAGCGGCGCTCCCACCTCGTCGTGGGAGCTCGACGGCCCATGAGCCGGGAAGCGTGGCCGTGGCGTCTCAGGGTCGCCAACCGCGTGCTTGCGCACAGGGTCCGACGCGCCACAGGAGTGGGGCTCGAGGACATCGGCCCACTGCGGCTGGCGCCCACGAAACGCTTGCAGGACCTGCCCATTGGGGACCGCCGCTCGGGCTATCCGGTCGAGACCGTGGTTCGCGCCGCCGAGGCCGGGTGGACCATCACCGGCGTGCCCGTCCCGTATCTCGCGCGCACGGGTCGGTCCAAGGTCACCGGCACGTGGCTGGGAGCGGCCCGCGCCGTGCAGGACATGAGCCGGGTGCTGGCCTCATGACCGTGACCACACCCCCTGATCTCAGGTGTCGAGACCTGGACACCGTCATCATCCTGGCCAAGTCCCCGCAGCCCGGTCGGGTCAAGACGCGGCTCACGCCCGACTTCTCACCCAGCGAGGCGGCAGCGCTCGCGGCGGCAGCCATCCGCGACACCCTCGCTGCGGCGCGCGCCACCGGCGCCCGGACGGTCCTGGCCTGGGACGGTCCACCGACGCGCTGGCTGCCAGACGACGTGCCCGTGCATCCCCAGCGTGGCAAGGGCCTCGACGAGCGCCTGGATCACGCCTTCCGCGACGCACTGGCGGACCACGGCGACCAGCCCACTCTCCTCGTCGGCATGGACACCCCGCAGGTCGGCGCCGACGACCTTCTGGCCGACTGGCACGGAGCTGACGCGGTGCTCGGACTGTGTGAGGACGGCGGCTACTGGGCGATCGGGTTGCGTCGATACCAACCTGGCCTGTTCGTCGGCGTCCCGATGTCCACGACCCACACTGGCGAAGCACAGCTCGAACGCCTTGTCTCCCAAGGACTTTCGGTGCATCTGCTGCCCATGCAGCGCGACGTGGACGAACCCGCTGATGCGGCAGCCGCGGTGGCGCTTGCTCCCGAGACGCGATTTGCCAAGACCTTCCGACGACTCGTGGCAACGCCGTGTGACCCGACCTTGATGTTCGACATCGCACTCACTCGAGGTGGGGTCCACCTCGAGTGGGCGTCCCCGGTCGAGGGGCGGCCGGCCCACCGTCAGCCGCTCGACGTGGCGTCGTGGCTGACGATGTCAGGTGTCGACGAGCTCATCGTGAGTCGGTGCTCCGGCCCTGTCATCGACGTCGGCTGCGGACCCGGCAGGTTCGTCGAGGCTTTGTCTGCTCGAGGCCTCCCTGCCCTGGGCATCGACGTGTCCGGCGCATCCATCGTGCAGACCCGAGCGCGCGGAGGGAGTGCCCTGCTGCGTGATGTCTTCCAGCCCATCCCGGGCGAAGGGCGCTGGCAGACACTGCTGCTCGCAGACGGCAATGTCGGCATCGGTGGGGATCCGCTGCTCCTGCTGCACCGCTGCGGCCAACTGCTCAGCCCGGAAGGGTGGGCGCTCGTGGAGGTGGACCCGGACGAGCGCGTCGACCTGCGCACAGAGGTGACCCTGACTGGTCCGTGGGGTCGTCGGTCCCTCCCGATCCCGTGGGCCAAGGTGGGAGCCACGGCCCTGCTCCGGTATGCCGCCCAGGCCGGACTGCTTGCCGTCGAGGACTGGCGTGTCGACGGGCGCGCTTTCGTGACCCTGCGCCAAGCGGCCTGAGCCTGCGGGTTCAGCTGCGCAGGCCGCCGGTGGCAAGGAGGGGCACGGTGATGAGCACGAGGGTGAGCACGGCCAGTCCGATGACTCTCACGAGGGGTCGTGCCCGCTCCGGGGCGCGATGGGCAACAAGCCACCCGGTGACGACACCGAGCGGCGCCAGAACTCCGTCATGGACGGCGATTCCGGCGCCGATCCAGAGGCCCACCCGCAGCCAGCCGCTGGTGGGCACGTGGGCGACGAACTGCCACGCACCCACGGCGACGAAGACCAGCCCGGCCGCACCGAGCAGGAGGCGAGCGGACCCGATCTCGCGGGCCCCGGCATACAGGGTCTTCATGGACGTCTTCATGAACGCACCTCCACGTCGGTCACCCATTTGGTCTGCAGCACGCCCGGACGGTTCGGCGCGATGAGGCGCACGGGGAAGCCGTGATCCCGGGTGAGCCGAGAACCGTTGAGCCGCAGGGCAAGCAGCGTGCTCGGATGGTCTGCATACGCGCGGGGGAGCAGGCTCTCACGATAGGTGCCGCTGGCCTCGGCCGAGCGGAAGGCGACGTCGCCGACCGCACCGCCCACGAGGTCCAGCACGTCGCGCAGCCGCACTCCCTGCCAGGTGGCCTCAGCGCTCCAGCCCTCTACACAGGCGATTGGGAGCGACACCGTCTGCTGGGGCAGGGCGCGTAGTTCGGCTGCGGTGAGGATGCGTTCGCCCGCGGCTCCCCGCACGGACAGCTGCCAGTTGTCGTCGCCGGTGGCGGGGTCGAGGTCCGGACTGATGCGTGCCTGTGCGGCCGTCCTGTTGACCGGGACTCCCAGCGGGCTGTTGCGTGGCCGTCGGGATCGAAGCACCGAGACCCGGTCCAGTGCAGGGATCGTCGAGCCGACTGTGAGGACCACTGCCCCGGCAGCCACGGCCAGCGCGCCGAGGACAAAGCCGCGCCGGCCGTTGACTTTCGACCGGGTCGTGCCCTCGGGGGTGAGGGCGTCGCGGATGGCCGGCAGCTTGACGGCGATGTGGACCGCCAGTGCCCCGATGGCCACCCACGCGAACGCCCAGTGGACCTTGGTGAACCCGAAGCCGAAGACATACCAGCCGGCGACGTTGGCAATGCCCGTGGACACCATCATCAGCGACGACCCGACGAGTACGGCGATGGACGCGCGCTCGAGCATCTGCACCGGTGAGCCCACGACGGGGCGCGTGAACAGGCGCGGATACGCGGCATACAGCTTGGCCAGAAGGAGCGGGACAGAAGCCGCGCCCGAGGCCACGTGCAGGCCTTGGGTGACGCGATAGCCCCACGCCGGACCGGTCGGGATCGGCAGCCACGAGATGGGGTTCTGGTGGAGGTGGCTGAGGATTCCGGTGAGGAAGCAGACGGTGAACGCGACGCCGAGGAGGGCGCCCATGCGGGCCACCACGGTGCGGTCGTGCACCGGCGACGTGAAGTCCTCGGGTGTGGGCGGCGCCGGTGGAGCGGGCAGTGTGCGCATGCTTCGACGGTAGGGACGTGGCGGCTCGATGAACCCGTCGCAGCGCTTACGGGGCGATGACGGATGGCCGGTCCGGGCCTTCACGTGCCCCGCCGGGGCCTGGCGTCGGACACAGTGGGCACATGCGCAGAATCCTCGTCGGCACGGTGGCCATGGCCGCCTGCTCCGCGGGCCATGCGCTGTCCGGCGACCTCGACACCGACCGCGTGCGGCTGGCCGTGGTCATGGTCGCGTGGTGGGTGGTCGCCGTCGCCACGATCCGCTGGGTGTTGGGTTCGCGCGGTGGTGGGGCGGGAGATTCGCTGCTGACCGGGCCGGTGCGACGCACGGCACTGCTGGTGTTCGTCGTGGCGCTCGTCGTCCAACTGCCCGGGCTGCTGACGTCCCCGCGGTCGAGCACCGATGCCTACCGGTATGTCTGGGACGGTCGGGTCCAGCTGTCCGGCACGTCGCCCTATCGCTACGCGCCGCTCGATGACCGGCTCGCCGACCTGCGCGACCCGATCCTCTTTCCCGGGCTGGCGTCGAGCGATCACTCGGGATACGTCACTCAGCCACTCCCGACTGATCGTTCGGGAGTGCGGGCACGAGCCAAGAACGACCCGCGCACCGTCATCAACCGCCCCCAGGTTCCGACGATCTATCCACCAGTGGCGCAGGTGTGGTTCACCGCAGTGGCCTCGGTGACGCCTTGGTCGTGGGGCACGCGTGGCCTGCAGGCGGGCTCGGCGTTGCTCGCGGCCGGTGTGGCCGGCGCCCTTGCGGCCCTGCTCCGACGGCGCGGGAGCGATCCTGGGCGGGCGCTCTGGTGGGCCTGGTGTCCTGCCGTGGTGGCCGAAGCGGGCAACGGGGCACACGTCGACGTGCTCGCCGCGGCGTTCGTGGTGGCGGCCCTGACCGTCGTGTCACCGGCAGTGGGAGGTGCTGGTCGTGGGCGTGCCGCAGCAGTCCTGGCCGGGGTGATGACCGGACTCGCAGCTCTCGTGAAGCTCTACCCCGCGGTGATGCTGAGCTCGCTCTTCTCGCTGCGGCACAACGCATCTCGGGCCCAGGCCGCGGTTGCAGTCACCGTTCTCACGGTGCTTTTGGCCTATCTGCCGCACTGGCTCGCCGCTGGTCACCTTGTCCTCGGCTACCTCCCGGCCTACGTCGTCGAGGAATCCGGCGCGAACCGGTCGGGCATCGTCCAACTGCTCGTCCCGGACGCCGCCGTGACTCCGGTGACCATCCTGCTGCTTGCGATCGTCGCGGGCGCCGTGGCCTGGAGTCGGGTCGGTGATCCGGCGACGGGTGCCACCCTCGTCCTGGGCTCGCTGCTGCTCCTCACGACACCGAGCTACCCGTGGTACGCCCTGCCGATGCTCGCGTGCGCCGTGCTCGCAGGCCGGCTCGAGTGGCTCGCCGTGGCCTTCGCGGCCGTGCTCGCCTACGCCTCGGCTTCGGTGCCACCCGTGCCGACGATTGCGTATGCCGCGTCGGCGGCGTTCGTGCTGGTGGTCGCCTTCCGTCGATCGCGCCTCACCGGAGGGTTGGTGGGGCGCTCCCACTCCAGCCGTATTGCCGGCGGCCCATCCGCGCGGGGGACGGTCGAGACCGGGTTCAGCTGCGGGTGACCTGGCCGGCGTCGACGTGCCAGCGCTGGTCGAGGTCGACGTTCTCGAGGAGTCGCCGGTCGTGCGAGACGAGCAACAGCGCGCCCTCATAGGTCTCGAGGGCCTCCTCAAGCTGCTCGATGGCGGGCAGGTCGAGGTGGTTGGTGGGCTCGTCGAGGACGAGGAGGTTGACGCCGCGCGCCTGGAGCAGGGCCATGGCGGCGCGCGTTCGCTCACCGGGGGACAGCCGTGACACGAGGCTCGTCACCTGGTCGGCGCGCAGGCCGAACTTGGCCAGCAGGGTGCGTCGTTCGGCAGGTTCGAGGTCGGGCACCGCCTCACCGAACGCGTCGGCGAGCGACAGGTCCTCGCGCAGGCCACTGCGGGCCTGGTCGATCTCACCGATGGCGACGCTGGCGCCGAGGCTCGAGCTGCCGCTGTCGGGTGCCAGTCGGCCGAGAAGGACGTTGAGGAGGGTGGTCTTGCCGGCGCCGTTGGGTCCGGTGATGCCGATGCGGGTGCGGGCTTCCACTTGGAGCGAGACCGGACCGAGGGTGAAGTCGCCCCGGCTCACGGTCGCCTCGTTGAGGGTGGCGACAACCGAGCTCGACCGCGGTGCCTCACCGATCAAGAACTGCAGGACCCATTCCTTGCGTGGCTCCTCGACCTCTTCGAGCCGGGAGATGCGTGACTCCATCTGGCGCACCTTGCGGGCCTGCTTCTCGGAGGAGTCGATGCTCGCGGCCCGGCGGATCTTGTCGTTGTCGGGGCTCTTCCTCATCGCATTGCGGACGCCCTTGCTGCTCCACTCCCGCTGCATTCGGGCGCGCCCTTCGAGGTCGGCCTTGGTCCCGGCGAACTCCTCATAGGCCTCGCGCGCGTGCCTGCGGGCGATCTCGCGCTCCTCGAGGAAGGAGTCGTAGCCGCCGTCGTGCACCGACACGGAGTTCTGCGCGAGGTCGAGCTCGACGATGCGGGTGACGCAGCGGGCCAGGAACTCGCGGTCGTGCGACACGAGGACGACGCCGCCGCGGAGCCCGGTGACGAAGGCCTCCAGGCGGTCGAGCCCCGCGAGGTCGAGGTCGTTGGTCGGCTCGTCGAGCAGGACGATGTCGAAGCGGCTGAGCAGCAGGGCGGCGAGTGCGGCTCGGGCCGCCTGTCCGCCGGAGAGCGATGTCATGAGGGCTTCGCGGCCGACGTCGAGCCCGAGTTCGGCGAGCATCGCGGGGATGCGGTCCTCGAGGTCAGCGGCACCGCTGGCCAACCACCGATCGAGAGACACGGCATACACATCATCTGCGTTGGAGTCGTCGCCCCCAAGGGCGGCGGCAGCCGATTCCATCGCCTCGGTCGCGGCTGTGGCCCCGGTGCGGCGGGAGATGTAGTCCGTGATGGTCTCGCCCGGAAGGCGCTCGTGCTCCTGCGGGAGCCAGCCCACGAACGCGTCGGACGGGGCTGTTGTCACGGTGCCGGCGAGGGGCGCTGATTCGCCGGCGAGGAGCCCCAGCAAGGTGGTCTTGCCCGCACCGTTGGCGCCGACGACCCCGACGACATCGCCGGGCGCGACCGTGAGGTCGAGGTGCTCGAACAGGGTGCGATGGGCGTGCCCTCCGGACAGGTCCTTCGCCACGAGGGTTGCGCTCACCCGGTCAGCCTAGGTGTGCGAGAGACAAGGTCATGCCAAGCGCGTCAGATGTGCCCCCCTTGGCATGACCTTGTCGAAGGTTTCAGTTGAGGAGCCGGGGAAGGGTCGCTCGCGAGCTTGCGAGCGACCGACGCTTCACTCCGGAATGCCGTGCAGTTGGCTTCGCAGGTGGGCGTACCTGCCGCGGAGCTCGGCGGTGCGTTCGCTCGCCCGCACATCCGGCGCAAGAACGGCATCGGTGCTGACCTCCCAATCGGGCAGGTCGGTGCCAAGGAGAGTGGCGGCGGCCTGACGAGCGGCCCCGAGGGCCACGTATTCACCGGACACGGGCAGGTGGACCTCGGCTCCAAAGAGGTCGGCGGCGATGGAGCGCACTGCCTTCGATGCGGATGCTCCGCCAATGAGGAGGACTCGTTCGACGCGAACTCCCTGTCCCCGCAAAGCAGCCAGCGCCTCGGCGAGATTGGTGAGCATGCCCTCGACGACGGCGCGGGCGAGGTTCTCGGGGGTGGCGTTCGCCCGGGTCAGGCCGGAGAGGGTGCCGGTGGCGGTGGGCAGGTTCGGGGTGCGCTCGCCGTCGAGATAGGGCAGGAGGGTGAGTCCGCCTGCGCCGGGTTCGGCAGCCAACGCCAGGCGGTCGAGCTCGGCCAGGTCGACGCCGAGCATCGACGCGCCAGCCGTCATGACGCGGGCTGCGTTGAGGGTGGCGAGCAGGGGCAGGAAGCCACCGGTCGCGTCGGCGAAGGACGCCACCGCGCCACTGGCATCGGCAATGGCCGCGTCGTGGCGAGCAAAGGCGGTGCCGCTCGTCCCCAACGAGATGACGGCGTCACCAGGACGCAGGCCGAGGCCGAGCGCGGCGCCCATGTTGTCTCCGGTGCCGGGTGCCACGACCAGCCCGGAGTCAGTGCGCCCAGCCACCTCGGTCGGCCCCAGGACGCGCGGCAACTCGAGCTGTCGACCGACAACCAGGTCGAGCACCTCCGGCAGGTAGTCACCCGAGCCCGCCGACCAGTAGCCCGTGCCGGACGCATCGCCACGGTCCGTCGTCCACGACTCAAAACCGTTGCCCTGCTTGAGGATCTGACCGGTCAGCCAGTCATGGGGGAGGACGCAGGTGCGCGTGCGGTCCAACGACTCCGGCTCCGCGCGCCGCAACCACCGCAACTTGGTGGCCGTGAACGACGCCACCGGCACCACGCCCACCTCGGTCGCCCACCGCTGCGCCCCGCCGAACTCCCCGATGAGCTCGGTCGCGTCCTGGGCGGACCGGGTGTCGTTCCAGAGCAGGGCCGGTCGCACGATCTCGTCGGACTCATCCAACGTCACCATGCCGTGCTGCTGCCCGCCGACCGCAATCGCGGAGACGCCGTCGAGCAGCCCGTCAGCGATGGCCGACTCGAACGCCGTCCACCATTCACTCGGGTGGATCTCGGTCCCGTCGGGGTGCGACGCGCGGCCCTGCCGGACGACCTCACCGGTCTCGGCGTCGCAGACGAGCACCTTGCACGACTGGGTGGACGAGTCGACTCCGGCGACGAGCGGGTTCTGCGTCTTGGCCATACCTGCATCCTTGCCGAACGGCCGCAGCGTTGCACCTGCCGTCTCGGTGTCTGTGGGGAGTGCTCCCCACAGACGGAGCGGCGGATCCGTGCTTGGATTCGCAGGGAGTGTGTCGCTGTAGGGGTGTCACCGTGAGGGAGGAGCGTTGATGGTCGATCCGGAAGACCTCTATCGCAAACTCGTCTCGGGCAACTCCGCAGCCGTGCGGGGGCAGGCCGACACCGTCGGTGACGCGATGAAGAAGGTCAACGAGTCGTCCGTGCGCGTCGAGGAGGCTGCAGACCGACCGAAGTGGACCAGTGCGGCATCTGCTGGCTATCGCGTCAGGACGGCCGGGGTGAGCCAGGGCATCGAGGTCAACTACTTCGTCCTCGGGCGGATCCAGACGGCCCTGAGCACCGGTGCGAGTGAATATGACTCCATGGCAGGAGACGCGGACGTTGCCATCGGCTACTGGCGCGATCGACCCGCGGGCCTCAACCCCGTGGTCGAGGACCTTCTCGCCCTGGGAGTTCACCTCAAACTGGTGGGTGTCTCGGCCCAGTACAACGCCAGGTTGAGGGCAGTCGCCTCCTTCGCGTCCGGCGAGACGATCGACCTGGACGAGCTCGATGCCGAGACCAAGAAGTGGTTGGCGGCCGGCATGGACAAGACGGCCGAATGGCTCAAGAAGCACGGCAATGGTTTGGGGCCGCTCATCCCGAACCTGGGGCTGAGCGGAGACAAGCGTGGCCTGATCCCGCAGGGACTGGGCATCGACCCGGACACCGGGTGGATCATCCAGACCAGCTACTCCAAGGACGGCGACCAGAACTCGGTCCTGTCGATGATCGATCCGGTCACCGGCCAGGAGATGACCGAGACCGAACTGGGTGGCTACCAGGGCGAGGACTCGGAGGGTGACGAGGTGAACATCCCGACTCCTGACCATGCCGGGGGAGTCTCCTCCCACGGCGACTACACCTACGTCACCTCGAGCGGGAACCCGTCGTATCTCCTCAAATACCTCACGTCGGATCTCAAGGACGGCGGCAAGAAGACGGCCGACCCCGTTGGCGAGCCGACCCGGCTTCCTGACGGCGCTGGCGCCTACGCCACCATCAAGGACGGCGAGCTCTACGTCGGCACCCACCAGGGAACCATCGGCTCCGGTGGAGGGGAGTACGACGGGGATGACGACGACGGCAAGCTCTACCACTACACCTCGGACGGCAACGGAGGGTGGAATGCGGATCCGGACTTCGGAGGCGGCGCGGGCTACGTGCACACACCACCGCAGGCGCAGGGTGTGGTCGTGCGTGACGGCGAGTATGTCTTCAGCGCCTCCCTCGGCCGCGACAAGACGGGGCGACTGATCACGCAGGACCGTCAGGACGACGAGTCCGGGAACGGTGAACGCGGCCCCATCCATGAGCTGCCCTACATGTCCGAGGGGATCATCGAGCTCAACGGGGAGATCATCGCCACCTACGAGTCGGGCGCAGACCACTACGGCCCGGATGGGTCCGACGACGACGAGCTGTGGATGAACCCCTTCATGACTCGGACGTCGTTGGCCGAGCTGGGGCTCAGCGAGGACGTCGACGTCTCACCGGAGACACTGCGCGGTGCGGCCACTGACCTCGACACTGCCGCGCGACCTCTCACGGGCGCCGCCAACCTCGTCGGGGGCATCACCGTCACCGCAGGCAACTTCGGACAGGTCGCTGCAGCGACGACTCTGACCACGGCGCTCAACCAGCAACTCGGCACGTCGGAGCGCAGCCTGGACGTCGGGGCAAAGGCCGTCCACCGGACGTCGGCAACACTGTCGGGCAACGCGAGCATCTACACCGGCACGGATGAGGGAGCTGCGGACCTCATTGGTCGACCCGGGAGACCCTGACGCCAGGCCTCAGTCGTCCCACGTGATGACGACCTTGCCGGACGCACCTGCGTCAGCCACGGCATACGCGTCTCCGGCATCAGCCAACGCGAAGCGGTGGGTGACGATCCGCTCGGGGTGCTCACCCCAGCGGGACAGCAGGTCCAGCAGCTCAGCCATGTGACCGAGCGAGGTCACCCACGATCCGTGCAGTGTCACCTGCTTGTGGATGAGCAGGTCCGAGACCGGGAAGTCGATGCGGCCGCCCTCGCCCACCATGACGCAGTTCCCGCGCGCGGCCGTGTGGGTCAGGGCGGCGACCCGGGCCTGTGCATTGCCGCTGCAGTCGAGGGTCACCTCGCACCCGCGACCGTCGGTCGCGTCGCCCACGGCATCAGGCAGGTCGGCGGGGTCGGTGACGATGACGTCGGCGAGGTCGAGGTCGCGGGCCAGGGCGGCGCGTTCGGCGTTGGGTTCGAGCCCGATGACGGTGGACGCTCCGAGGTGTCTGCCGAGCATTGCGGCGGCCAGCCCCACCGGCCCGAGTCCCGTGACCAGCAGCCGGTCGCGTCCGCTGACGCCGCCTCTCAGCAATCCCTCGTATGCCGTTCCGAAACCGCACGAGACCAGCGCACCATCGACGTGGGTCACGCCTTCAGGCAGGCGCAGGCAGGACACGGCCTCGGCCAGCATGAACTCGGAATGGCCCCCGTCGCGTTGCCAGCCGTGGGCGGCGCGAGTCGGTGAGGTGCACCCGATGGGGTAGCCGATCCGGCATTCGGCGCAGGATCCGCAGCCGGTGATGTGATAGACCGCGACACCTTCGCCGACCTCCAGCGTGGTGACTCCGGGGCCGAGCTCGACGACGTCCCCGCAGGGTTCGTGGCCCGCGATCACGCCCTGGTAGGCCTCGGCTCCGTGGCCGAGGTGCTCGCGATAGATCGCGCGGATGTCACTCCCGCAGATGCCCGAGGCACGCATGCGCAGCAGCACCTGCCCCGGCCCTGGTGCCGGCACATCCACGCTCACGTGCTCCACGGTGCTGTCCCCGGGCAGCCGCATCGCCTTCATCGTCGTCATCTGCAACTCGTTTCCTGGATGCTCCACGTCGGAGTGGATCTGGGCGTAACTGGGCTGTCGGACCACATGGAGGAGACAGTGAAGTATCGCGAATTCATCGGGCTCAGGTTGCTCGCCATACTCGTCATTGTTCCTGCGATGTTCTTCGTGGCCCTGGCTCTTGAGGGTTCGGCTTGGTGGCTCATTGCGGCGGTCGCCTATCCCTGCACCTGTCTCTTGGTTGTCGGCTACGTGAATCGCGACGAGTAGGGACAGCCGCGCGTCGCCGCACGGACTGTGTTCGATTCGTCATCGCCTCAGCTTCCAGAGAGTTCCCTTCATTGCGTATATCATTGATATAGGCGATGAAGGGATGAGCGATGAGTGGAGCCGTCGAGGTGGCCGGGCTTCGTCGCGCCGCCGGGCTGACACAGCGCGAGTTGGCAGAGTTGTCCGGGGTTGCCCAGGCCAACATCTCCGCCTTCGAAAGAGGCTCTCGCAACCCGTCCGCTCGGATGGTCGCCCGCCTGCAGAAGGCCGCGCGCCCTCGTCCGTCGAGCGTCTTGGCGGAGCACCGTGACGAGGTACTCCGGCTCGCCCGTCGGCACAGGGCAAGCAAGGTGCGGATCGTCGGGTCCATCGCCCGAGGTGAGGACCGACCGGGCAGTGATGTCGACCTCCTGGTGGCCTTCTCCTCGCGCGCTTCCGTGTTCGACCAGGTCGAGCTCATCGAGGATCTCGAGGAGTTGCTCGGGGTCCGCGTGGACGTCATCAGCGAGGCGGGGCTTACTGCGGCACACGATGCCCTCCGTGGTCAGGCGCGCCCGCTGTGATCCGATGGCCCGTCTGTGGATGAGCGAGCGCGACAGGCGCTCGCGGACCTTGTGGTGTTCGGAGAGCAAGCGTCGCGGCTCGTCGCGCGCGGCAAGGAGGCGTGGGACACGGACGAGGTGAATCGCCTCGCGGGCGAGGCCATCCTGCACAAGGCTGGCGAGGCGGTGAGCCGCCTCGAAAGGATCGACCCCGACATCCTGAATGCCCACCCCGAAGTCAACTGGCGAGGGATCAAGGGCGCCCGCAACATCGTGGCCCATCGCTATCACGCGGTGGACTACGCCATCTTGTGGAATGCGCTGTCGGACCGCCTTCCTCACGACATCGCAGCTGCGCGCAGCATCCTTGCTCAGGACGGCCCTCTGGTTTGAGGACGGTTCGGGTGGATGATCGACTTGATCGCCTGCGGCTCCGTGCGGGCCGCGGTGAGCGCGCCTTCGGTTTCCTCGAGGTCGAAGTGACCGGTTGCCAGGGGCTTGAGGTTCACCCGCCCCGAGGCGACGAGGTCGATGGCGGTCGGCCAGGTGTTGGCGTAGCGGAACACGCCGGTCACCCACAGCTCGCGGTTCTGCACGTCACCCAGTGGCAGCGCGAGGGTGTCGCCGCCCATGCCGATGAGCACGACCCGACCAGCCGGAGCCGCCGCGCGGATCGCGGCCTGGGTCGAACCCTCGTGACCCGAGCACTCGAGGACGACATCGGGACCGGGGCGGCCGGCATACGCATCTGCGAGGGACGTCGACGAGACATCCACGGTCTGCGTGGCGCCCAAGGACGAAGCCACCGACAGCCGGTGGGCGTTGACGTCGGCCACGACCACTTCCGACGCGCCAAAGGCCACGGCCACTTGGGCGGCGAGCTGACCCACGGGTCCGGCGCCCGTCACGAGCACCCGAACCCCCACCGCAACCCCGGCCCGCCGGCAGGCCCAGATGCCCACGGACAGCGGCTCGAGCATGGCGCCCTCGTCGAGGGACACCGAGTCGGGCAGCGCGAAGGCGAACGACGACGGGTGCACGACGTACTCGGCGAGCGTCCCGTCGATCGGCGGCGTCGCGTGGAAGACCATGTCGGGACAGAGGTTGTAGTGACCGGCGAGGCACTGCGCGCACGACCGGCACGGCACTCCCGGCTCGATCGCGACCCGCTCACCGATGCGCGCCGGGTCCACGTCAGCGCCGACGGAGACGATGACTCCGGCGCTCTCGTGCCCCAACACCAACGGCCCGGTGACGACGTGATCGCCGATGCGCCCGTGGTCGAAGTAGTGCGTGTCCGAGCCGCACACCCCGACAGAGCGCACCTCGATGAGCACCTCGTCAGGAGCCGGCGCAGGCACCTGCCGGGACTCCACGACGATCGATCCCGGCTCGGCCAGGACGGCCACCCGCATCGTGTCGGGCAGCGCGTCAGTCGTCATCGATTCGACTCCAGGTCTTCGAGGGTGGTGCGAGCGCCGTTGTCGTGCAGCGACTTCAAGAACGCAGCGTATGCCGTGGTGAACGGTTCGTTGTCCACGAGACTTCCGAAGAAGTCCCGGTTCCGCAGGAACGCGAGCTCGTCGTCCTCGTAGGCCCGGGCCGCAGCCATGACCTTGTCCCGGTGCCGGTCGACGACCTCGATCGGCCCGCCCCTCTCGTCGACACCCTCGGCATAGCGAGCCCACGACGCGACGATGAGGGCTGACCGCTCGAATGAGCCGCCCGAGTCGAGGTTCGCCTGGATCACCGGAACGAGCCACTTCGGGATACGGTCCGAGCTCTCCGCGCACAGCCGGGCCAGGGTGTCGCGAACCTCGGGGTTGGCGAAGCGCTCGATGAGCTGGCGCCGATAGACGTTGAGGTCGACGCCCGGCACCTCGGGCAGGGTGGGCGTCCCTTCCTCCTTCATGTAGCCGAGGAGGAACTCCGCAAAGAGCGGATCCTGTGCGACCTCATGGGCATGGCGGTAGCCCGACAGGAAGCCCAGGTAGCAGAGCGCCTGGTGGCTCGCGTTGAGCAGCCGGAGCTTCATCAGCTCATAGGGCACGACGTCGTCGACGATCTGCACACCGACGTCCTCGAACGGCGGTCTGCCAGAGGAGAAGTGGTCCTCAAGCACCCATTGCGTGAACGGCTCGCACACCACCGGCCACGCGTCCTCGACGCCGAAGTTCTCCTTCAGCGCCGCAATGTCCTCTGGCGAGGTGACGGGCGTGATCCGGTCGACCATGCAGTTGGGGAAGGCGATGTTCGCCTCCATCCAGTCACCCAGGTCGCTGTCCTTGAGCCGCGCGAACGCCACGATCATCTTCTTCGCGACGTCGCCGTTGCCGGGGAGGTTGTCGCACGACATGACCGTGAACGGCTCGGTGCCCGCTTCTCGGCGACGCCGCGCGGCCTCGACGACGAAACCGAACATGCTCTGCGGCATACCCTCGTCGTTGTCGCGCAGCGACAGATCCGATTGCAGGACAGGGTCGTTCGCGTCGAACTCACCGGTCGCCTGATTGACGTGGTAGCCCCCTTCGGTGACCGTCAACGACACGATCCGCGTCGCCGGGTCGACCAGCCGTGTGAGCACTGCCCCGGGGTCGTCGGGCGCAAACAGGTAGCCGACCATCGACCCGATGACGCGCGGCTCGAGACGTCCGTCGGGATGCTTGACCACGAGGGTGAAGAGGTTGTCCTGGGCGGACATCGCGTCGCGCATCCGTGCGTCGCCGGGCATGAGGCCCACGCCGACGGTGCCCCAGTCGAGGGCCTCGCCCTTGTTCATGAGCGCGTCGAGATACATCGCCTGGTGCGCTCGGTGGAACCCGCCGACCCCGAAGTGGACGATGCCCGGCGTCAGGGCGGAGCGGTCGTATGCCGGCCGCCCCACCTCCTCGGGCAGCTCACCGAGAGCCGACTGGCTGAGCCTCACGCTTGTCAATGTCACTTCACGGCGCCCATGGAGAGGCCCTGGACGAGCTTGTCCTGCGCGGCGAACCCGGCAGCAAGCACCGGCAGTGAGACGACGAACGACGCCGCACACACCTTCGCGAGGAACAGGCCCTGGCTGGTCACGAACCCAGTCAAGAACACTGGAGCCGTTCCCGCAACGGTCCCGGTGAGGACGCGGGCCAGGAGCAGCTCGTTCCAGCTGAAGATGAAGCAGATGAGGGCGGCCGCAGCGATGCCCGGCATGACGACGGGCGCGATGACCTTGCGCAGGGTCACCGTGAGCGAGGCGCCATCGACCTGGGCGGCCTCGAGCATCTCGACCGGCACCTCCGCGAGGAAGGAGCGCAGCATCCACACGGCGATCGGCAGGTTCATCGACGTGTACAGGATGATGAGCAGCCAGATGTTGTCGAGCAGGTTGACCTTCTGCGCGAAGAGATAGATCGGCAGGATGCCCGCGACGATCGGCAGCATCTTGGTCGACAGGAAGAAGAAGAGGACGTCGGTCCACTTCTTGACCGGCCGGATCGACAGGGCGTACGCCGCGGGGAAGGCCAGCAGCAGCACGAGGATCGTCGACAGGACGCTCGCCGTGAGCGAGTTGAGCAACGGTGGCCAGGGCCCGGCGTCGAAGAACGACCGGTAGCCGTCGAGGCTCAGCGGTGCGAAGAGGCTCGGCGGGTTCGTCGCGGCGTCCTCCTCCTTGTGGAACGACGTGAGGATCATCCACACGACGGGGAGGGCGAAGAGCAGCCCGCACAGCCACGCCGCGAGGGTGAGCAGGATGTGCGACCTCGGCGACTTGTGGTGGTTGATCGCCTGCGCCTCGCGGGTGTCAGTGCCCGTCTCTGCCGTGGTGTCTGTCGTGGTGCTCATCGGGGTCCTCGCGAAGTATCGGAGTGACGGAGGAACGTAGAACTTCGTGGGGTGATGCTCATCAGTTCTCATCCTTGAAGAGGCTGAACGCGGTTCGCAACGCGGCGGTCGCGATGATGATGGTGCCGACGACGACGACCACGCCTGCGGCAGAGGCCCGTCCGTAGTCCTGGGCGGTGTAGAAGGTCTGGTAGATGAAGTACGGCAGGTTCGCCGTGCCGAGGCCACCGGAGGTGATCGTGAAGACGTGGTCGAAGTTCTGCACGACGTAGATCGCGCCGAGCAGGCCACTCAGCTCGATGTACTGCCTCATGTGCGGCAGGGTCATCGTCCGGAAGATCTGCCACGCGCTCGCACCGTCGATGCGCGCCGCCTCGACGACATCGAGCGGTCGGGACTGCAACCCGGCCAGCAGGATGAGCATCATGAACGGTGTCCACTGCCACACGAGTGCGGCGACGATCGCGAGCAACGGGTTGTTGCTGATCCAGTCGGGCTGCGGCGCATTCTCACCGAAGACCGCCTTGAGGAGTCCGTTGAACAGGCCGTACTCGGGGTTGTAGAGAGCGTGCTTCCACAGCAGGGCCGCAGCGACCGGCACGACGAGGAACGGCGTGATCATCAGGGTGCGGACGATGCCTCGACCCATGAACTTGCGGTCGAGCAACAGGGCGATCCCCATGCCCAGCACGAGGCTGATGCCGACGACGAGCACCGTGAGCAGGATCGTCACGATGACCGCGTTGCGGGTGTTGCTGTCGGTGAAGACCCGAGCGAAGTTGTCGAAGCCCGCGAACCCGCGCTCGTCCGGGTAGTAGGCGTTCCAGTTCATGAACGACACGACGATCGTCGCGACGAAGGGCAACTGGGTGAGGACGATGACGAAGATCAGTGCGGGGAGCAGGGGCGCTCGCCGGGACCAGTCACCCGCCCTGGCCAGTTTGGTGGCGCGGGCTGCGTTCTCCTTCGGGCTACGTCCGGAACCGTCAGTCGACGACGGGACGGGACTGTCCGGCATACCCGAGGTTGTGACGTCGGAACTCATTTCCCACTCCTCGTCTGGTAGCGCTCCGCGACATCTTCGGCAAGGTCCTGCCCTCGGTCGAGGGCCTCCTGGACGGTCTTCTGGCCGGCGATGGCCGAACTGACGTCCTGGCTGACCTGGGTGCCGAGGTCGGGGAACTCGGGGATGTCGACGAACTGGATGCCGATGGCCGGTCGCTTCTGGAGGCCCGGGTTCGTCGGATCGGCGTTCTCGATCGCGGCCTTCGTCGGCTCGGCGAACGCGGAGGCGACCTTGAGGTACTCGGGGTTCTCGTAGGTTGAGGCGCGCTTGCCAGCGGGGACGCTGGTCCAGCCGATCTCTTCGCCGACGAGCTGCTCGTACTCCTTGCTCGACGCCCACGACACGAACTTCCAGGCGTTGCCCTTCTTGGCGCTCGCCTGCTGGATGCTCCACGACCACGCGTAGAGCCAGCCGGCGGAGTCGGTCTTGACGACCGGTGCCGGGGCATAACCGAACTTGCCCTTGTTGGGGGAGTCGTCGGCCTCGAGGGTGCCAGCGGCGGACGTGGCGTCGTACCACATGGCCACGTTCCCCTGGACGAGGTTGTTGAGGCATTCGGTGAATCCGGCCTGAGGAGCGCCGTTTTCGCCGTGCTTGCGCACGAGGTCGACATAGAACTGGACGGCCGCGACGAACTCGGGGGAGTTCACGCCGGGGGTCCAGTCCTCGTTGAACCAGGTGCCACCGAACGTGTTGACGACGGTCGTGAGCGGGGCGAAGATCTGGCCCCAGCCGGGCTGGCCGCGCAGGCAGATGCCCTTCATCCCGGGCTCGGCGCCGTCGACCTTGGCCGCGATGTCCGCGACCTCCTGCCATGTCGGCTTGTCCGGCATCGTCACGCCCTTGGCCTCAAGGATGTCCTTGCGGTACATGAGGAAGGAGGACTCGCCGTAGAACGGTTCGCCATAGATCTTTCCCTCGCTCGACAGGGACGTCGTCATCGGACCGAGGATGTCCTCCTGGTCGAACTCTGGGTCCTGGGCGATGAAGTCGTCGAGCGGCGCGATCCACTTGGCCTTCGCGTAGATCGGGATCTCGAAGTTGGACAGCGTCGCCACGTCGTACTGACCGGCCTGGCTCGAGAACTCCTGGCTGATCTTGTCGCGCACGTCGTTCTCGGGGAGGACGGTGAAGTTCACCCGGATGCCCGTGTCCTTGGTGAAGTGCTCAGCCGTGAGCTTCTGGAGGTCGACCATCTGCGGGTTGTTGACCATGAGGACGTCGATCGAGTCGGCGCCACCACCGCCCACTCCGCCTCCGCCCCAGCCGGCGCAGCCGGAGAGCGCAAGGCTGAGTGCCCCGGTCATGCCGACCGCGCCCCATCTTCCGCGTCGTCTGCTTCGTGCGGGGGTATGCCGTGTGCTCCCGGGCATCGTTGCCCTCCTGTTCGCCTCTGTGCCCATCGTTCTTGAGAACTCTGGGCTGTTCAGGTCGCCGTGCTCAAATGAGCGCGTATGCTGCACACATGAGCCTGTCGGGGTCGAGCGTCCGTGTCAAGGGCTGCCCACCCAACTCCCGACTTCGTGCCCCATACGGACACGTCTGCTCGCGCGTAGCGCTCCCCGACGTGTCCGTATGGGGCACGAAGTCGCAGGCTGCTCCGTACGGTGGTCCCCGTGTCTGAAGTTCTTGGTCCATCGGAGGCGGTGCTCGCCGCGGCTGTCGCGCGCCGTCACCTCCTCGAGGGCGAATCCAAGGTCGACCTGGCGACGTCCCTGGGCATCAGCCGCTTCAAGGTCGCGCGCCTGCTCGAGGCCGCCCGCGAGAGTGGCATGGTCAAGATCGAGATCGTGTCGCCGCTCGGCATCGACACGACCCGTTCGGGGGAGCTGCGGGAGGCCTTGGGGCTGCAGCACTGCGTCGTCGTGCCGGGGTCTGGTGCGCAGGCCGATCCGGGCGTATCGGCCGCCGCCGCAGCCCTGCTCACCGAAATCGTCACCGACCGCGATGTCCTTGGACTGCCGTGGAGTCGGTCCGTGAGCCGGATGGTCGACGTCCTTCAGAGCCTGCCCGAGATCCCGGTCGTCCAGCTCAGCGGCGCCATGGTCACCCCAGAGGAGGACAGCAGCTCAGTGGACGTCGTGCGCCGCGCCGGTCGCATCGCCGGCGGAGGACGCCATGTCTTCTACTCGCCCCTTCTTCTCGACGACGCTGCAAGCGCCGAGGTCATGCGCCGCCAGCCACCGGTTCGCCAGGCCCTCGACCACGTGGCCGACGTGACCCTGGCCGTCATCGGCCTCGGTGCGTGGGCGCCGGATGTCTCGACGATCTACGAGGTCCTCAGCCCGGCCGAGCGCAAGGCCGTGACCAAGGCAGGGGCCGTCGGCGAGGCGGCGGGAGTCTTCTTCGATGCCGATGGCGTCGTCGTCGACACCCCACTCACCGCGCGAATCGTCGGTCTCACCGGAAGCCAGCTGCACGGCATACGCCATGTGATTGCCATCGCCCACGGGCCTCAGAAGGTCAAGGCGATCGGCGCGGCCGTGAGAGGCGGTCTCATCGACTCCCTCGTCACCACCGCCGACACTGCCGACGCCCTCTTGGCCTCGGTGGCGTGAGGGGCCATACCCTCTCGTCATGAATGATGTGACGGCACCGCAGTGGTCGGATTGGACGGGCCTCACCAAGGACCAGAGGCGCGCGATTCTGCGAGGGGGAGTAGGCGGCTCCCTGCCCAGGGATCCACGCATGGCAGCCATCGCGATCATGTGGGCCCGAGAGTGGCCGCGCCGCGCTGCAGCTCGCGGAGTCCTGGTGCCGACGGCGGCGGCCGTGATCGCGGTCCTCGTGGACGACCGTGTCCTGCAGGTCATCGGCTGGGCCGGCGTAGCACTCGGGATCGTGGGTCTCGTAGTGGAGGCGGCCCGACGACTAGTGCCCCGACCCGTGTCAGGGTCTCGGCTCGACCAAGTCCTCGACCGCCCCTGATGGGCCGGGCCAATGGACATGCAGTGGTCTGCTCTGCCGGCCAATCAGGCCCATCGCGGTGCCTGTCCTTGAGCGATCGCGTTGACCGCTGCATGTCCAACGGTCCGCGGGTGGTGCGTCAGGCGGCCGTCTCCGCAGTGAGAAAGCCGGCGTCGGCGAGGTTCTGGCGCAGGGACTCGTCGAGGGGAGTGAAGTCGCCGCTGAAGCGGGCGGCCGTCTCCGTGGTGTCGAGGAGGAACGGGCGGCGGAACTGGTAGCCCATCTCGATCGTGGCTCGCGCCATCGGGTTGAAGAGGCCGACGATGCGCATGACAGCCGGCGGAAGCGAGGTGACCTTGACGGGTGGCCAGCCGGCGATCTCACCGGCGCGGCCGACGAGCTCGCGGATGGAGATCGCCGGAGGACTGGGCACCATCCAGTAGCGACCGTGGGCGCTCGAGTCGAGAGCGGTCCTGACGAGGAGGCGGCCAGCGTCGCCCGGGTTGGTCCACGTGTGGGGCGCGTCGAGGTCGCCCGGGATGAAGGCGCGCTGGCCCTTGGCAGCCCGGTCGTAGGCGAGCATGCTCACCAGCGATGGACCGTGACCGACGTAGTCGGATCCGCGCACGGCGACCGCACCCCCGATGCGGCCGGCGTCGGCTGCGGCGAGCAGGTCCTGCCACATCTTCAGGCGGATCGCGCCCTTCGTGCTGCTGGGGCGGTCCGGCAGGGCGGCTGACATGGGCACGTCGACGGGGCCGAACGGATAGAGGTTGTCGACCACCGCGACCACGGCGCCGGAGCTCTCGGCGGCGGCGAGGATCGAGGCGGCCAGCGGAGGCCAGGTCGTCGCCCACTCGTTGTAGTTGGCGGGGTTGAGGGCGTTGTAGATGACGTCCGCTCCCTCGGTGATGGCGGAGAGGGCGTCGGGGTCAGCGACGTCCGCGCGCACTTTGTTGGCTCCGTCAGGGCCGCCGCCGGACCGGGTGACCACCGTGACGTCCTCGCCTCGCTCGAGCAGGTCGCTCGCGATCGCCGTACCCACCGGTCCCGCGCCCAGCACCACGTGTCGTCCCATGACCATCCTCCAGCTCGAAGCCCGGCTCACTGCCACTCAGAGAGCACTGCTCTCACAATGTAGGGCCTCGGGCCAGAACTGCGCAAGAGCAGTGCTCTCCTTTGTGAGCGATGCTCGCCGGAGCGTGCCAGAATCGGGGGCATGACGACGACGCGTGAGCGACTGCGGGCCGAGACGCTCGAGGAGATCAAAGCCGCGGCACGAGGCCGTTTGGCCGTGGACGGGGCCAACCTGTCGCTGCGTGCCGTGGCCCGTGACGTCGGTCTGGTGTCCTCGGCTGTCTATCGCTACTTCCCCTCTCGCGACGCGCTGCTCACCGCGTTGATCATCGACTCCTACAACGAGATGGGCGAAGCGGTCGAGCGTGCCGAAGCCGCGCAGCCACACGGCGACCTCCACGCTCGCTTCCTCTCCGTGGCTCACGGCATTCGGGACTGGGCGCTGTCGGCGCCGAACGAGTACGCGCTCATCTACGGCAGCCCTGTCCCCGGCTACGAAGCACCTCAGGACACGGTTGCCCCGGCCGCGCGCGTGATCACTGTGCTCGGCCGAATCCTCACGGACGGTCTGGCGGACGGCACACTGTCCGATCCGGGTGACGCGGTCAGCAAGGCCCTCGCCAAGGACCTCGCGGAGTTCACCTCGCAGCCCCCGTTCGTCGGAGTGCCGCCTGCCCTGATGGCGCGTGGCGTCGCCGCGTGGTCGGCGGTCTACGGGCTGGTGAGCTTCGAGCTGTTCGGCGCATACGGTCCGCTCGGGGATCCCGGCGCACTCTTCGAGCACCAGGTGCTGGCCATCGCCCGCGGCCTCGGCCTGGCTCCAGCCCCCGGACGGTCCACGAGGTCCCGCAAGCGATCCACGTAGCATCGAAAGCGTGACACCCGACACCGTCCGCTGCTCCAACGCCTTTCGCGTGCGAGCCGAACCCATGCTCGGGTCCGCTCCCGTCGCTCGTCGCTGGTTGCTCATCGAGCACCCCGGGCCGTGGACCAAGGACCACCTCGAGACGCCGGGCATCGCCGGTCCCGTCGCCCGCGCCATCGAGAAGGCCTGCGCCGAACTCCAGGGCCGCTCGTTGTTGATGAGGCGTCCCGGGCGTCAGGATCCCGGACAGGCACCTGCTTGGTACGCCGTGGACACCGCCCACGGGACGTCCGTCACCGGCACGTGGCGCACCAGTGACGACCTCCTCGCCGCCGTGGCCGCGCTCGGTGCACCACTCGCCCAGTCCGAGACGCTGGCCGAACCGATGCTGCTCGTCTGCACGCAGGGCACCCGCGACGCCTGTTGCGCGTTGCGAGGGCGTCCCGTCACCGCGGCGCTCGCCAAGGTCTGGCCCGACGAGGTGTGGGAGTGCACGCACCTCGGGGGTCACCGCTTTGCTGGGACGTTCATCTCCATGCCCGACGGCACCTGTTATGGCACGGTCGACCTCCCCAACGCGGTCGACGTCGTGCGAGCCCACCGATCCGGCGAGGTCGACTCGAAGCACCTGCGTGGACTGGCCCGCTACTCGCCAACGGTGCAGGCAGCCACCGGCTCGGTCCTCGCCGCCCATGGTCCGGCGCCCATCACGGCGGCCCGGCCCGGCACCGTCGAGGTCGTCTCCGAAACCGTCACCCACGTCGAGGTCATCGGCGACGAGCCCCTGCCCGACACGACGTGGGTCGAGGTCCGGGCCGAAGCTCTCCCGCCCGCCCCGCTGTCGTGCGGCAAAAGCCCCGGCGAGCACACGGCATACCGGACGACTGTTCTCCTTGACCCGCGCTGACCTCACCCTGTCGGGTCGCTCGCGCCGAGTGGCAGAGTTGGGGGCATGACAGCGACGTCGACGATCCCCTCCGAGGCCACACAGCGTTATCGCGCCGCCCGCGACCAGATCCTCACGTGGCGGGGGAGGCACGAGGAGGCCGTCCGGGAGTTCACGTTCCCCGACCTCGGCGAGCGCTTCAACTGGGCCATCGACTGGTTCGACGTCATTGCGCGCGGCAATGCCACCAATGCGCTCGTCGTGGTTGACGAGGACGGGTCGTCGATGGAGGTCACCTTCGACGCGATGGCCAACCGGTCGGACCGGGTGGGCCGTTGGCTCGTGGATCGCGGTGTGACACAGGGCGATCCGGTCATCATCATGCTCGACAACCAGGTCGAGCTCTGGGACTGCATGCTCGCGGTGATGAAGCTCGGCGCGATCATCATGCCGACGACGTCAGCCGCTGGCGCCGCCGATCTCGAGGACCGTGTGGATCGTGGCGGCGCACGGCACGTCATCACCAACGCGTCGCAGGTCGACAAGCTCGCAGGGCTGCCGGGAGACATCACGCGGATCAGCGTCGGTGCCGTGGACGGCTGGCACGACCTCCATGACGCGTATGCCGTGGAGTCACCTCCGCTGCCGCATCCTGGCACCGCGCCCAGCGACCCGCTCCTGCTGTATTTCACCTCCGGGACGACGAGCAGGCCCAAGCTCGTCGAGCACACCCAGGTGTCGTATCCGCTCGGCCATCTGTCGACCGTCTTCTGGCTCGGGCTGCAGCCGGGCGACGTGCACCTCAACATCTCCTCGCCGGGGTGGGCGAAGCACGCATGGTCCTGCTTCTTCGCGCCGTGGATCGCGGAGGCGACGATCCTCGTCTACAACTACGCCCGCTTCGACGCGCCGAGGTTGCTGGAAGTGTTGCGGGACAATGAAGTCACGACGTTCTGCGCACCGCCGACCGTGTGGCGCATGCTCATCAACGCCGACCTGTCAGAGGGGCCCGGCTCATTGCGCGAGGTCATCGGCGCCGGTGAGCCGCTCAACCCCGAGGTCATCTCGCAGGTGCAGGACAAGTGGGGCCTGACCCTGCGCGACGGCTATGGCCAGACCGAGATGACGGCGGCTGTCGGCAACACCCCGGGTTCGCCGCTCAAGCCCGGTTCCATGGGTCGGCCGCTGCCGGGCTGTCCGGTGGTGCTGGTGGATCCGGCGACCGGCTCGCGGGTCGATGGGGTTGGCGAAGGCGAGCTGTGCCTGGATCTGGCGGCGTCGCCGTTGCCCCTCATGACGGGCTACCAGGGCGATCCGGAGCGCAACGCCGAGGCGATGGCCGACGGTTTCTATCACACGGGTGACGTGGCCTCGGTCGACGCAGACGGCTACATCACCTACGTCGGGCGCACCGATGATGTCTTCAAGGCGAGTGACTACAAGATCAGTCCATTCGAGCTGGAGTCGGTGCTGATCGAGCACCCGGCCGTCGCCGAGGCGGCGATCGTCCCGGCTCCCGACGAGGTCCGGCTCGCAGTGCCCAAGGCCTATGTCGTGCTGGCGCCGGGCCACGAACCCACCGAGGAGACGGCCCGCTCCATCCTCGCCTACGCGCGCGAGCACCTCCAGCCGTGGCAGCGCGTGCGCCGCCTCGAGTTCGGCGAGCTGCCCAAGACCATCTCCGGCAAGATTCGTCGCGTCGAGCTGCGTGGGCGCGAGGAGCAGGTGGCCAGCGGTGAGGTCGAAGCGCCCGAGAACGAATGGCGCGACGACATCCTCAAGGCCGACTGACCCAGTCGGTTTCTCAGGCGAGGGCGGCCTTGACCTTGTCGAGGACGGCCTGCTCCTCGGGGCTCACGCCGTCGGAGGCATCGGCCACGGCCTGGGCCGCCTCGAGGATGACGCCCTTGAACGCCTCGGCCGAGCCGTCGGCCTTTGCGGTGAGGATGCCCACGGCCTGGGTGAGACCAGTGAGGACTGCCTGCTCCTGAGCGGCCGCATCGCCGGTCGGGGGCTTGGGTAGTCCGCCGCTGCGCAGGAGTTCGGTGATCTCCTTGGGTGCCGACGCGAGGGCCTTGGACCCTGCGAGGCTCTCCTTGAACGACGAGAAGAAGCCGGGGTCGGCCTTGCTCACGAGGGCGATCGCCCCGAAAGCGGCGTTGCGGACGGTGTCACGTTCTGCATCGGTGTAGTCAGTCATGTTCGTCAGTCTGCCTCGCTTGGCGTCGGCTCGGTCGATTGAGCCGGCACCTCTGCGATGGTGAGGGAGCCGAGTGGGCCGGTGCCGGGTTCCGGCGTGGCGCACGTGCGGTCGTCGGTCGCCGTGTCGATGCGGCTCCCGTTGACGAGGCTGACGTCGTCGTATGCCGGCCGCCCCTCGATGACGTTCCGGTACCTGTAACGCGTCACCGACGTCAGGCGGCAGGTCTCGCCGAACGTCAGCACGTCGAACGCGGACGGTTGGCCGACAAGCTCCTCACCGTCCTCCTCGCCGACGAAGTGGGTGAGCGGTCCGCCGCCCGTGAAGGTGCCGACCTGGATTCGGTTCCCCTCCAGGTCGGGCGTGTGCATGTGCCCGTTGATGACGACGTCGGCGCGCGGCACGTCCTGCACCGCCCACGGCTCGTGCGACACGAGGAGGTCGATCGATTCCTGCTTCGCAAAGGCGTCGATGAACGCCTTCTTGGCGGGCTGTTGCTTGTCCTTGCTTCGCTTGCCGTCGTCGCCGAACCATCGGGGGTCGTTGAAACCACCGATGCGTATGCCGCCCGCGTCCACGACCGTGTAGGACTCCGGACTCGGCTGCAACAGAACGACGTTGGGGATGCGCTCCATCCGGTCGAGGATGGCTCGGTCGGTGGCCGACGTGGCGTCATGGTTGCCCCGGGTGAAGAGATAGGGGACCGGCAGGGAGGCGATGCCTGCGAACATCCCGGACGCATCGCCCTCGGTCACCGTCCCGAAGTTCACGAGGTCACCGGTGTCGATGACGAGGTCGATGTTCTCCTGCTCGACGATTGTGCGCAGCAGTGCGTACTCGTTGCCGGCGTGGAGATCGGAGACGAGGAGTACGCGCAGGGCGACCGGCTGGGAGAGCTCGGTGGGCGAGTACTTGTCCTGCAGGGCCGAGGACAGAGCGATGAGGTTGCGCAGGTAGGGCGACACCTGGGCCGTGCGCGCCTCGACATCGGAGAGGAGCGACTGGTTGCGCTGCACCGTGCCGAGCACGCCGGTCGAGGTGAAGTCGTGCTGACGCACCGGTTGATAGGTCTGCCAGATGCCCAAACCCGCTGCGCCACAGGCGATCACCCAGGCGAGCGACGCCCCCACCACGGTCCGGGCACGAGGTCGCCGGCGGCGCACGAGGGCCCCGACGCCCAGGCTCAGGGCCACGACGACGAGGGCGCCACCGCCGAACCGCAACCCGACGTCCCGGGCCGCGGTGCGGATGGCGGCGCTGAGTTCCAAAGGCCCCGGCTGCAGACTCGAGACCGTGACTCCCGGTCGGCTGAGCACGTCGGCGATCGACGCCTTGACCTGTGGCGTGGCCTCGATGCCCGGGGCGAAGCCGGTGAAGCCGACATTGATGTCGCCGAAGAGTGTGCGGGCGCTCAGGTGGTTTGCGGCCCGTGGGTCCATCGAGAGCTGCACCTGTGCCGAGTAGTGCAGGGTTTGCGCCGTGGCCGGTGCCAGCCGAGTGGCCGCCGTCCCACCGGTCGCGCAGGCGACGGTGAGGGCTGCGACCGTGAGCAGGCCGCGCACCCTCCGCCCGCCGACCCTGTGCCCGAGTGCCCACCACGCGGCGATCGCGGTGGCAAGGGGCCAGAGCGCGAGCAGCGCGGCGACGATGCGCTCGTGGGCACCGAACGGCATACCCGCCCTTGCTCCCACGGTGAGCGAGGCGACGAGGACGACCATGAGAACGGCCGCGGGGCGCGCGACGTTGCGCCGGACCAAGGATGTGCTCGAGTCGTCCGCCGCGAACCACGGCCAGATCGCGAGGAGCACGAAGCTCACCGAGGCGATGATCGTGTGGGCAAGGGCACCGTCGGAGCGTGACGGCAGCGGGAGGAGCGCCACGCCGATCGTTGCGACGCCGGCTGCGCCGAGCACCCAACGACCGGGGCGTCGGAGCCCGGGCAACATGAGCGCCGAGCCGACGTGCGCCAGGCCGGTGAGGACGAGCGCGACCGTCATGATCCAGCGATGCGGTGTCTCGACGGCGGCGAGGGCGCTGATCGACTCACGCACCGAGTCGAAGCCCGCGGGTTGCTGTGTCGCGGCGACCGTCCAGCCGCCGACGAGCGCCACGGCCGCAGTGGTCGCACTCAGCAGGGCGCCACGGGGACGTCCTTGATCAAGGCGAGCCATGTCACCACCCTAAGGTGACCGCATGGCTTCAACCCTTGCCGGGCAGTTCCCGGAGCGCTCCTTCGCCGGGGTCCTGTTCGACATGGACGGCACGCTCATCGACTCGCTGGGAGCCGTTGAGCGCTCATGGTTGCAGTGGTGCGACGAGTTCGGGATCGCCCCCGCGGCCCTGGCCGGAGCGCACGGACGGACGAGCGCCAACACCATCGCGATCGTCATGGCTGACCGCACGGAGGCCGAGCGGCTGACGGCGCACGCGCGGATCGGTCAGATCGAGGTCGCGGACACCGAAGGGATTGTCGTCCTGCCCGGCGCGGTCGAAGCCCTGGAGAAGCTCGATCGGCTCGGTGTGCCGCACGCCATCGTGACGTCGTGCGAGCGGGATCTGGCCGGGGCGCGGCTGGCTGCGACCGGACTGCCGCGGCCCTCGGTCGTGGTGACGGCCAGCGATGTGTCGCACGGCAAGCCCGGACCCGAGCCTTATGAACGAGGGGCAGCCCTGCTCGGTGTCCCGATCGGAGACTGTGTCGTCGTCGAGGACGCGACGGCCGGGCTGGTGTCAGGGAGAGCCGCTGGAGCCGGACTCCTGGTGGCAGTGCTCGGCACGGCGACCGTCGAGGTCCTGGCCAAGGATGCCGACGTCGTGGTCACCTCAGTCGCGGACATCCCCTGGCCCCAACTCTTCACCTCACCTTCCTGACAGAGCGACTTCGTGCCCGAAACGGACCGACTCGCTGGAGCTCGCCGGTCCGTTTCGGGCACGAAGTCGCTTGGTGGTCAGTTGGGGCTGGTGCGCTTGGCCCGCTCGATGGTTGCGCCGATGGCGGGGGCGCCGTCCTGGGCTGTGCCCTCGGCGCCGGGGTCGATGCCGCCCGCGGCGATGGTGTCGAGCACCTTCATGCCGGCCTCGCTCACGTGCCCGAAGACGGTGTAGTTGGGGCGCAGGCGCGAGTCCTCATAGACGAGGAAGAACTGGCTGCCGTTGGTGTCGGGCCCGCCGTTGGCCATCGCGAGGGCGCCGCGGGGGTAGACCTTGCGGCTGCCGTCGGGGAAGCCGGGCCAGTTCTCGAGCGCCTTGGCCGAGTCGAGCTCGTCCTTGAACGAGTAGCCCGGGTCGCCCCAGCCGGTCCCGAGCGGGTCACCGCACTGGAGGACGGACAGTGCCGCCGGCGGAGTTGTGTATGCCGTGAGGCGGTGGCAGTTCGTGCCGTCGAAGTACTTGGCCCGGGTGAGGTACTCGAGGCTGAGCACCGTGCACGGAGCCTTCGCGCGCTCGAGGACCACCGGGATGTCGCCGTGGTTCGTCTCGAGGACGACGCCCGCGTCACCGCGACTCGGGGTGCGTGCCGGGTCGTTGGGCAGTCCGACGAAGGTGGAGTACGTCTGGTCCTCGAGCGGCGCGAAACCGCACGCGCCCGAGGTGGGTTCGGTCGGCACGTCGGCCCCCGGTGCGGCAGCGGAGGCAGCGCTCGCGGTGCTCAGTCCGGCCATGAGGAGCGCACCGGCGAGGGTCACTGCTGCGGCTGAAGTGGTTCGGGTCAGGTGACGGGTCATCGTTGACCTCCTGTGTGGGAGTGGGGTGCTTGCGACGATAGGCGCGGCGAGCGCGCGGCGCCTGTTGAGCGGAACGGGACTGACCGGCATACGCATCCGTCGATGGCGGGCGACAGGCGGACGATAGGTTGAACCGCATGGACGCTGACGCCCTTGTCGTCGGGGCCGGCCTCGCCGGTCTCGTCGCTGCGAATGAGCTTGCTGATGCCGGACGCTCCGTCGTCCTTCTCGACCAGGAGAGCGAGGCGAACCTCGGCGGGCAGGCGTGGTGGAGCTTCGGTGGGCTCTTCCTCGTCGACAGTCCCGAGCAGCGGCGGATGGGGATCAAGGACAACTTCGACCTCGCCTGGCAGGACTGGGAGGGCAGCGCGGGTTGGGACCGCGACGAGGACTACTGGCCGCGCAAGTGGGGTCGCGCCTACGTCGAGTGGGCGGCCGGCGAGAAGCGGGACTGGCTGCGGCAGTTCGGGATCAGCTTCTTCCCCGTCGTCGGCTGGGCCGAGCGCGGCGATGGTCGCGCGGGCGGTCACGGCAACTCGGTGCCGCGCTTCCACATCCCGTGGGGCACGGGCACGGGCGTGGTCTCGCCCTTCATCGAGCGCGTCCGGCAGCACATCGCCGGCGGTCGCATCATCTATCGCCCGCGTCACCGCGTCGACGAGGTCATCACGACCGGCGGCGCAGTCACAGGTGTGCGTGGATCCGTTCTTGCAGAGGACAATTCGTCACGCGGCGTGGCCTCCAACCGAGACGTCGTCGGCGACTTCGAGTTCGGTGCGCATGCCGTCCTCGTCACCAGTGGAGGCATCGGAGGCAACCACGACCTCGTGCGCGCCAACTGGCCCGACCGCCTCGGCGCCGCTCCCGAGCACATGATCACGGGCGTCCCGGCCTACGTCGACGGGCGCATGCTCGCCATCACCGAGAGCGCCGGCGGCACGGTCATCAACCGCGACCGCATGTGGCACTACGTCGAGGGCATCAACAACTGGGACCCGATCTGGCCCAAGCACGCGATCCGCATCCTGCCCGGCCCGTCGTCGCTGTGGTTCGACGGCAACGGCGACCGGCTGCCGCCGCCGAACTTCCCCGGCTTCGACACGCTCGGCACGCTGCAGCACCTGCGCACGACCGGGCACGACCACTCGTGGTTCATCACCAACCGCACCCTCGTCGGCAAGGAGTTCGCCCTCTCCGGCAGCGAGCAGAACCTCGACCTCACCGACCGCAACTATCGCGACATCGCCAAGCGGCCCATCACCGCGGTGCAGCCCTCGATGCAGGCGTTCCTCGACCACGGCATCGACTTCGTCCAGGCCGACACCCTGCGTGAGCTCGTCGCCAGGATGAACGCGCTGACCCCCGACGCCCCCGTCGACCACGCGCACATCGAGCGCCAGGTGGTGGAGCGCGACCGGCAGGTCGACAACGGCTTTACGAAGGACGCACAGATCGCCGCGATCCACGTCGCCCGTCAGTACCGCGGCGACAAGCTCACCAAGCGCGCGTTCCCGCCGCACAGGATCCTCGACCCCAAGCGGGGCCCGCTCGTCGCGGTGCGGCTCAACATCGTGACCCGCAAGTCACTCGGGGGGCTGCAGACCAACCTCGACTCCCAGGTCATCGGAGCCGACGGTTCACCCGTGCCAGGCCTGTATGCCGCGGGCGAAGTCGCCGGGTTCGGCGGCGGTGGGGTGCACGGATACCGTTCTCTCGAGGGCACGTTCGTGGGTGGGTGCCTGTTCTCCGGCCGCGCAGCAGGACGCGCCGCAGCCCGCAGTCTTTGATCGGGGTTGGGTCAGAGGTTCATGCGGGCGGCGAGGGTGTCGCGCTTGTCCTCGAACCGCGACGCCTTCGTGTCGAGCCCGGACATGAAGTCAGCGAGCTCCATGCGCGCCTGCTCACCCTCGGCGGAGAGGTTCTGGAGGTCCCAGACCTTCCAGAAGCGGAGCACCGGCGCGACGACGTCATCGGCGTGCTGGCGGAGGTCATAGATCCCGGCGACGGCCATCTCGACGGCCTTGCGCTGGAACCCGGGGATGTCCGTGCCGGGCATCGCGAAGTTGAGGACGACGTCCCGGATCGCCATCATCGAGCTGCTGGGGTCGAGCTCGAGCGCGGCACCCATGAGGTTGCGATAGAAGATCATGTGGAGGTTCTCGTCGGCCGCGATCCGCTGGAGCAGCTGGTCGGCCATGGGGTCGTTGGTGTAGCGCCCGGTGTTGCGGTGCGACACCCGCGTCGCGAGCTCCTGGAACGACACATAGGCGAGGGAGTGCAGCAACTCGCCACTGTGTGCGGACTCGTAGCCCTGCGACATGTGCGTCATCCGGAAGTCCTCGAGCGCGGCTGGGTCGACCATGCGCTTCACGAGCATGTAGTCGCGCATCGCGATGCCGTGACGGCCTTCCTCAGCCGTCCAGCGGTGGACCCACTCGCCCCAGGCGTCGTCGCGCCCGAAGATCAGTGCGATCTCGTGGTGATAGCTCGGCAGGTTGTCCTCGGTGAGGAGGTTGACGATGAGCGCGGAGCGGGCGACCTCCGAGATCGGCGCGTCGTCGGGACTCCACGCGTCACCACCCATGAGGCCGTCGAAGTTGCGGCCATCGCTCCACGGGATGAAGTCGTGTGGGTACCAGGTCTTGGCCACACCGATGTGCCGGTTGAGGTTGGCCTCGACGACGGGGCTGAGTTCGCGCAGGAGATCGGTCTGGCTCCACGTGGTGGCGGTCATGTTCGTCAACTTACGCTTCCGTAGGTTTGCCTCGCTAGTTACTCATGAGTTCGACTTGGTCAAAGTTTCCCGACGCGACCCTTGCCGCCGGCGGCCCAGCAGGCGCCGTCGTCGGTGCAGTCGAGCGTGTGGAAGCCGACCGCGCTGAACTGCGACCAGGTCTGTCCGCCGTCGGTCGAGACGCTGCTCCCGGCGACCGGTCCGCTCTCGCCGACGACGACAACGGAACGACGCAGGTATGCCGCGTCCTCACCCAGGTGCGCGAGGTCGCCTCCGTTGGTCCAGGACTTCCCGTCCCGGGTCGTCGCCGACGCGTCGACGCCGTTGGCCGCGGCCGCGAAGTCGCCACCGACGGCGATGCCCTGGCGCGGGTTCTTGAACGCGAGCCCGAAGACGCCGGCTGCCTCGCCGGCGGGGATGGTCGAGTCCGTCGCCGTCCAGTTGAGCCCATGGTCGGTGGAGTGGAAGATCCGCGCCTTCGCGCCGCCCGAGCCGAACCAGGCGTCGCGCCCCGAGATGGTCAGGCAGTCGCCACTCGCCGAGAAGTTCGCCTCACCTGTCGAGTCCGGCATCCCCGCAGAGGGGAGCACCGACCACGACTTCCCGCCGTCCTGGGTCGAGATGATCCGGAACTTGCCGGCCACGGGGTCACTCACCGCGAGTCCCCGCTTGCCGCCCGGGTAGAAGTCCATGCAGTTGAAGAACGCCGTGGGTTCGGTGTTGCGGAACGTCTCGGTCCAGTTCGCCCCGCCGTCAACCGTCCGGTAGATCCGGGACGCCTCACCCTCGCCGATCGCGAGAACCGTTGCGGTGCGTGCGTCCTGGGCCTCGACGTCACGGAAGTTGAGGCCAGCGCTACCGGCCGGGCTGACGTCCTGCCAGGAGTTGCCACCGTCCGTCGTGCGGTAGACCTTGGCGTCGCCGCCGGTCACACTCGCACCGCTGACCCACGCGGTGTCGCGGTTCACGGCGTCGAGCCCGCGGAAACTCTGGTCGGCGTTGACCGTCGTCACGTCCCACGACAGATCAGCGCCACCGCCCGGGGGCGCCGCGCTCGCAACGGGAGCCGCAAGCGCGACGAGCGCGACGGCATACAGAGGGGCAGTGACGGTCTTTCGGGAAAGGCGCATGGTCAGCACCTTGCCCGAAAACGGTGGACCTGTGGGGGTTAGAGGTACTGCCCGGTGCCTTCGCCGGGGCCGCTGTCCGGTCCGCTGGCTGGTCCGCTCGGCATGTTGGGCATCCCCATCGGGTTGCCCATCGGACCCGGTGCCGGAGCGTGACCGGGAGGCAGTTGACGCATCTGCTGCAGCTGCGCCTGGGCCGCCATCTGTTGCGCGACGAGGGCGGTCTGGATGCCGTGGAAGAGGCCTTCGAGCCAGCCAACGAGCTGCGCCTGGGCGATGCGGAGCTCGGCGTCGGAGGGCGCGTCCTCGCTGAACGGCAACGAGATTCGCTCGAGCTCTTCGACGAGTTCGGGGGCGAGGCCGTCCTTGAGCTCGGCGAGTGAACGCTCGTGGACGTCGGCGAGTCGGGCGCGACCGGCGTCGTCGAGGGGCGCGTTGCGGACCTCTTCGAGGAGCTGCTTGATCATCGAGCCGATGCGCATGACCTTGGCCGGCTGCTCGACGAGGTCGGCGGGGTTCTGGGTCGGCTTACCGTCCTCGGGGCGCTCGGCGACACCCATCCCTTCGGGCGTCACGACGACCACGCGGTCGTCGTCGATCGTCGCGGTGGCGTGAACCTCGCGCGACTGCTGCTCGTCGGTCTCGTCGCTCTGATCTTCGGGCTGGCGCGGCTGGTCGCTCATGTCATCCATCCTGCCCCACCCGTCCACACGCGATCAGGCGGGCGGGGTCCAGGACGGGTCGCGGCCGATGAAGCCGACGAGCTTGTCGGTGATGTCGGCCGTTTCGGGGACGGCCACGCGCGGGCCGTACTGACCCGAGCTCCGCAGCATCTCGTCGTACTGCTCCATCCCGCCGAACAGCTGGTTCGCGAAGTCCGAGTCGAGCCGGTCGGGCTGGCCGCTCGAGCGCGCGAGATCCCACGTGTGCATGAAGACGTCCGCGGTGTAGAACTGGTCGATCGCCTGAGGCAGGGGCACGTCGCCCGTGTGGGGATTGCTGAGCACCTTGGACTCGGTCTCCGGGTCGTCGAGGAGGGCCTGGATCGCATCGGCGTGAGCGGTCCAGGCACCGATCGGGTCGTCGTCGACTGACGGGCCAGCGGGCAGTTCAATCCCGGTCCCGCCCTTGAGAAACGCCGGGAACCACTCCACGAGGTGCCGCACGACGTCCCGCGTCGCCCACCCCTCGACGGGCGCCGGGGCGTCCCAGTCGGTCACCCCGCGCGCACGCTCGCTGAAGGTGTCGGCAATCGCTCGGTGACGTCCGGCTGGGTCGGAAGGAAGCGGCATACGCAAAGTCTGTCAGGTGGGGCTGACAGTCAGGCGGTTCTGTGGGTCGCGTCCGGAGCCTTGCGTATGCCGGCCGCAGCCAGTGCCGCTGACACCACCGGTACCGCGATGGCGAACCCGAGCAGGAGGAGCCATGGGAACACGAGGATTGGGTCACCCATGAGCGAGTTGCCCGTGAGCGGGTCGTAGGACTGGGCGGTCAGGGGATAGGCCAGGGCGATGCCGGGGACGATGCCGACAGCGACTCCGAGGACGACGCCGATGATGCAGAGGGTGAACGCCTGCGCCGCCGCCATGATCCGGCGGGTGCCCCGACCCGAGCCGAGGGCCGCGAGTGTGGCTTGGTCGTTCTCCTGTTCGGCGAGAGTCAGCGCCGTCGACGTGAGGGTGATGACAAGAAGTAGCAGCATGAAGACGCCGAGGAGGACAGCGATGATCGGCCCGAGTTCGGAGACGAAGCCGCGCTCTGTCGTGAGGTAGACGTCGTCGTCAGCCCCGAAGCCGAGCCGGTCGGTGAGGTCCTGCGAGATCGGTCCGGCCGGGTCGTGGAGGGTGAGCTTGCTGGTGCGGGTG
This sequence comes from Knoellia pratensis, assembly GCF_042666395.1. Classification (NCBI taxonomy): domain Bacteria; kingdom Bacillati; phylum Actinomycetota; class Actinomycetes; order Micrococcales; family Intrasporangiaceae; genus Knoellia; species Knoellia pratensis. The sequence goes on from NZ_JBHTDJ010000001.1 coordinate 808,472, forward strand.
GACCAGCCTTGGGCCGTAGCGACCTCCGTCGTGGCGAGCAGGCTCGCGTTGAACAGTGCTCCGGCCGTGTCACGAGTGATGTCGATCTCGATGGCAGGAACGGTGGTCGTTTCGACGTCGCGCAGGTTTGCAGAGGGATCGGTCACCTCGGTGGCCGTGGGGTCGGTGCGTTGGGTTGCGGTCATGACGGTGATCGCGCCGTTCTCGATGATGCGCTTGTCTCCGGGTGCGCGTGTCACGACGACGGCCCCCTTGCGGACGGCGTCGACGTCAGCAGTGTGACCTATGGCGCTGAGTCGGCGACTGAGTTCCTCCAGGGTCGTGAAGTTCATCTGGGCCCCGGAGTTGCCCATGCCGTGCGTCCCGATGGCTTGGCATGGCGGCTGTCCAGACGCGTCGAGGCTCGGGCTGGGGTCGTAGACGGTCTGCTGTGGGGTGCACCCGGGCGGGACGACGTTGATGGCGCGCGTGTCATAGGGCTTGGACGGGGGGTTCGGACTCATCGAGTACATCATCGGATCGCCCGAGTCGATCGACGCGACGGGTGAGACGACGAGACCCGCTCGGACAGAACGGAATCCGTCCGCGATCCGCTCGAGGTCCTCGGCCTTCGGGTTCTCCCCGTTGACGAAGGCCGTGGTGTCGCCCAGGAGGTTTTGTGCCGCGTATTCGCGGCGGCTCTGCTCCTCGTCGCTGCCGCTGGCGATGAGCACCATCGTGAGGGCTGCGACGCCGGCGAGGATCGCCGCCACTGATGGCACGCTGCGCGAGCGCTGACGGCCGGCGTCGCGCGTGGCCATCCGCAGCGGGACGGGCAGCCGCGAACTCAGTCGGGCGATGCCGACGAGAATCATGGGAGAAAGCATCACGGCGCCCACGACGAGCGCAATCGTAGCCAGAACCGTGCCGATCTCTCCGCCATCTCGACCGGTCGCAGCCTGCGACGCCGCGAACGAGATCACCGCAGCACCACCGACTCCCGCGAGGACGGCGCCGATGAGGAAGACCACCTTGCTCGGGCGGGGAGAGACGCTCTGGCCCTTCATCACGCCGATGATGTCGAGCCGGCCCAGCCGTCGGGCCGGAATCAGTGCGGCGATGACGGCGCTGGCCATCGCCGTGACGGTCGTGCCGATGACCGGCAGGAGGGGCACTTCAAACGGTCCGCTGAGAGCAAAGTTCTCGGCAAACCACACCCGGTGGGTGAGAAGCCACGCAGCACCGATGCCCAATGCGGCCCCAACCGCTGCGGCGAGGATTCCGAGGACCACGGCTTGGGCCAGCACGGTGTGCCGCAGTTGGGCTGTGGTCGAACCATTGCTCGCCGCGAGCGCGAGCGTGCGTCGCTGGCGGGCGGCGCTCACCGCGAACGCCGGCCCCACCAGCAGAGTGGTGATGACGAGGAGGAGCGCGCCGCCGATTGCGACGAAGCTGCCCGTGCGGTCGTCGTCGAAGCCGGCCATGTCCTGCACCCGTGGCGGGAGCTCGCTCATCGCGGGCGGGTTGCGCAACATCTCGGCGGACCAGACGGTCAAGCCGTAGCGGTTGAGGTCCATGACCTTGGACCAAGTCACGGGCTTGTCGTCAAGGAGGACCCACGTGCCGCCGGAGACGCCCGAGATCATGGGTTGCGACGTGACGAGGTCGAGGTACTGCCCGCCGCCGTCCGAGACCACATCTGCGGTGCCGACGACGTCGACCTTGACGTCCACGAGGCCGGCGCGCACGTCGAAGGTCCCGCTGGTCGGCAACCCGCGCCCCGAACCGGCGGTGGTCACGAGGACTTCGCCGGCACGCTCGGGAAAGCGTCCGCTCGTGAGTGTGACCTTGCCGGTGACTCCCTGGCGGGCGTCGAGGGCCAGGCTCTGAAGGTTGAGGCGTCGGCCGTCTCGCCGCGTCGTCACGGTCTCCTCGAGAAGGGGGACCGCCTTGGTGCCGGTGAGGGTGCTCATCACGGCGGCGTTGTCGAAGGACGAACCGCCGTCGACCCAGCCCGGGATCTCCTTGCCGCCGTTGCTCGAACCCGTCCCCCCGGCGTTGGGGTCGGGGGGCTGCTCGACGTTCATGCCGACTTGGGGGTAGTCGACCATCGCTACCCCGTTGCCCATGCGGCTCGGGATCTGTTCGGCGCCGGTGACCTGACTCGTGGCTGCCGAGACGATCGCGAAGACGAGCAGAGCGGTCGGCAGCGCGACCATGATCATGATGAGTGCGCTGCGTCCCTTGTGGCGCCGTACGTCACGCCGGGCCATGCGCAGGGCGATGCCCCAGCTTCCCTTGAATCGGCCCCACGCCGAACGCTTTCCGGCGTTGGCGTCGGCCGTCATCGGTTCGCGCTCGCGGAGTCGAGGAGGTCCTCGGCCGAGCTGGCGCGCCCGGTGGAGTCGACAACGACACCGTCGCGCAGGAACACGACGCGGTCGGCCCATGCGGCGTGGCGGGCTTCGTGGGTGACGAGGAGTCCCGCGACGCCGTCGTCGCAGCGCTCGCGCAGGACGCGCAGAACGTCCTCTCCGGTGTGGCTGTCGAGGGCTCCGGTGGGTTCGTCGGCGAGGACGAGGCGGCGGCTGCCGACGAGGGCGCGGGCGATGGCGACGCGTTGCTGCTGCCCGCCGGACATCTGGTCGGGGAAGCGGTCGGAGAGCTCGCGCAGTCCCATGAGGTCGAGGCTCTGGCGGGCGTGGCGCCGGGCCTGGCTGGCGCGTTCGCCGTCGAGCTCGAGGGGGAGTGCGACGTTCTCGGCGGCGGTGAGGCTGGGGATGAGGTTGTAGTCCTGGAAGACGAATCCCACTCTCCTGCGCCGCAATTGGGCGATGCCCTTCGCGTTGAGGCCGGTGAGGTCCTCGCCCTCGATGACGACGCGTCCGCTGGTTGCCTTGTCGAGTCCGCCGGCGAGGTTGAGCAGGGTCGACTTGCCGGAGCCGCTCGGGCCCATGACGGCGACGAGCTCGCCGGGCAAGACCTCGAGGCTCACCCCGTCGAGGGCGCGGACCGCGGTGTCACCCGTCCCGTGAATCCGGGTGACGTTGTCGAGGAGCAGGCTGGGGGCGGTCATCGCCGTGCCTCCCTCTGGCTCGCGTCGGTCTGTTGCTGGCTTTCGAGCTCACGCCGGTATGCCGTCTCCTCGGCTGCCGCTCTCGCCGCCACCTCGCCCGTGGCCCCCGAACGAGGAAAAGGGCGCAGCGACTCCCGATGGAGCCGGGTCTCGACGTGGTCGAGCCAGCGGACCTCGGCCTCAGCCGTGAAGATGAGGTTCTCGAGGACGAGGAGCCAGGCGAGGTCGTGGTTGGCCGCGCCTTCTGCCTGAGGAGCTTCAGGGCTCTGGTCTGACTTCTCGGCGTCGCACTGCTTGCGCATCACCTGCTGCTTGAGCCGGGTGAGGTCGTGGAGGTGCTTGAGGGTCGAGGTGCGCTGGGTCTGGGCGACGGCCTGGACGTCGACGCCGGGAACCGTCACTGCCAGAGCGAGCTTGATCGTCAGCTCGTTGCGCGGCGTCGTGTCGCGGTCGACGGGCGTGGTCCACCAGGTGCGCACCTCGGCGCGGCCCGCGTCGGTGAGGCGGTAGGAGATGCGACCCTCACCGTCGGCCTCGCCGGTCGCCTCGACGAGCCCGTCACGCTCGAGACGGTTCAGCGTCGTGTAGACCTGCCCGACGTTGAGCGGCCACGTACCGCCGGTCCGTTCCTCGAACTCGACTCGCAGCTGCGCGCCATACATCGGCCCCTCTGCGAGGAGTGCCATGAGCCCTTGCTTGACCGACATCCGTGTCTCCTTCAACGTTCGACACGGGAACCCCTGCGCTCCCGCGTACGGTGCCGAGCCGGCATACCGAGTGGTTTCAGTTGGCCCCTGATCCGCCTGAATACCCGGTATGCCGTGCTCGGACAGGGACATGTATACCGAGTATTTAGGTGGTTGCGCAAGGCCATTTCGTGGCGAGTTCTCGCCAAGGTTGGTTGGGGTTCCGGCGCGTCAATAACCTTGAGGTGTGTAGCCAAACACCAAGAGGTTGTTGAGCCGAACCGCACCCTCACCGCACGAACCCGGTATGCCGGTCAGTTGGTGAGCAGGAGGATCTTGCCGATGTGGTGGCTGGCTTCCATCTCCGCGTGGGCCTGGCTGGCGTTGGCCAGGGGGTGGCGCGAGTGGACGATCGGGCGGACGCGAGCGTCGGCGATCATCGGCCAGACGTGTTCGCGGACGGCGGCGACGATGGTGGCCTTTTCGGCCACGGGGCGGGCGCGCAGGCTCGTGGCGATGACCGCGCCGCGCTTGCGGAGGAGGGCCTGGATGTCGAGCTCGCCCTTGACGCCGCCCTGCATGCCGATGATGACGAGGCGGCCGGCGGTGGCGAGGGCCTGGACGTTGCGGGGGAGGTACTTCGCGCCCATGTTGTCGAGGATGACGTCGGCGCCGTGGCCGTCCGTCGCCTTCTTGAGCTCCTCGACGAAGTCCTGCTCCTTGTAGTTGATGAGGATCTCGGCGCCGAGCTCGCGGCAGTAGTCGAGCTTCTCCTGGCTGCCGGCGGTGACGGCGACGCGGGCTCCGACCTCGCGGGCGAGCTGGATGGCCATGGTGCCGATGCCGGAGGAGCCGCCGTGGATGAGGAGGGTCTCGCCGGGCTGGAGGTTCGCGGTGAGGAAGACGTTGGACCACACGGTCGAGGCAACCTCGGGCAGGGCAGCTGCGTCCTTGAGGTCGACTCCGGCGGGGATGGGGAGGACCTGGCCGGCGGGCACGGTGACCTGCTCTGCGTAGCCGCCACCGACGAGCAGCGCGCACACCTCGTCGCCGACGACCCATTCGGTGACGCCTTCGCCGACGGCGTCGATGACGCCCGAGACTTCGAGCCCGGGGATGTCGGTCTCACCGGCGGGCGGGTTGTAGAAGCCCTGTCGCTGAAGGGTGTCGGCCCGGTTGACGCCCGCTGCGGCGACCTTGATGCGGACCTCGCCGGACTTGGGCTCGGGAGTGTCGACGTCGGTGAGGACGAGGGCTTCGGGGCCGCCCGGCTCGGAGATGGTGATGGCCTTCATCCCCCCAACGTACGACTCGGTGCTGGGGGCCCGGTATCGGGGTCATCCTGCCTTGTCACACCCAACGCCAACATTGTTGGCGTGATCGAAGTAGTCGCCGAGTACCGATCACGGCTTCAACTGGTCCGTCTTCTGATGCGCCACGGCGACCGCAATCGCCGCGGGCTACAGCGCCGACGACGAGCTGGACTGGCTCGATGACGGTGTCGCCGTTCCTCACCCAGCAGGCGAGTGACCAAGGCGAAGGGCGTCCCTCGCCCGCTTCGCAAAAGTGAGTATGGGATCCGGTTCGCGACGAATCAGTCCCGGAAGGGCTGGACGGATCTCGTTGCTACGCAACCCAATGCGGTCGTTGAAGCATGGGAGCACCTGACCCAGCACCCGGATCGCGAGACCACGCAGAACCACCGATTGAGGGGGAGTCTTGCCACCGTCACGCATCAGGGCAAGACGCACGAGAGGTGGCAGCACGAACCGCACAACGGTGCGCGAATCTGGTTCCACATCGACGACCGCGTTGTCTATCTGCTCGACGTTCACACCCACCACCCCAACCAGACGAAGTAGCGCGCAATGAATCGTCGGCTCGGCCCCGTGGGCAACCTTGTGTGCTCTCTGTTCTGCCTACTCGCGGGTGGCGCGTTCGTCGTGAACGCACTGGTGGTGCACCAGGCGCTCAAGGAGCGCGGGGTTGTCGCTGCGGCTGATGTGGTGCCATTCACAACCCGTGGGGGCGTGGGAGCCAGGACAGTGTGGATGTTCAACTCGTGGGGTCGGAGCACGCCGAGCCCATCAATCTCACTCGGTACGAGCTCGAGACAGAGGTGGGCGACCGCATCGAAATCCTCTACGACGCGTCGGATCCCGGCACCGCCGTGCAGCAGAGCGTGGGGGTCTGGGGCTTCTTCGAAACCGTGATGCTCGGCATTGGCCTTGCGGGCTTGGTAGGAACCGTGCACGCGACGTATCAGCTGATCACTCGGCCTAGACGCAGGCCATTCCCCACTCCGGAACGACCTGCGTTCAACCCGACAACCACAGGCTCATGGGCCAAGAAGGGCGCGCGACGTTCCATCCCTTCGAAGTCAAGATCGAGCAGACCCACGACCGCACGGCCTGAAGTGTCGGGCTACGACACGGGTGATCCTCGGGAGCCCGATCTGGAACGTGCGGGCACCAATGGTCATGCGCACCGTCGTGGAAGTCGTGGGTCTCGCGTGGCGGACCGTCCTGCCCTTCGTGACGTATGCCGTGAGCGGGCTGGGCGCTCGCCGGGATCGACGTATCAACCTCGCAGCAGTTCCGTCACCACCACCAGCGCCAGCACGAGGTAGACCCCGCCCGCGATGTAGTTCAGGGCCGCACTGGCGCCTCGGCTGCCACTGAAGCGCGAATGGAAGGTGCCGGCGAGCAGGCCGATCGTCCCGTAGAGGACGACCTCTGCGAGGACGTTGACGGCGCCCAGCAGGGCCAATTGCATCCCGTCGTTCTCCGCGTCGCCCATGAACTGTGGAAGGACCGCCAGGAAGAAGAGAATCAGCTTGGGATTGGTCAGGCTGACCACCACGCCTCGCACATACGGTCGCCCGGTCGAAGGTCCGTGGGAACCGCTGGTGCTGCGGCGCGCATTGCGGAAGGTGACGTACGCCAGCCACCCCAGATAGGCCGCACCGAGCACCTTGACCGCGTCGAGGAGTGGCGGGTGCGACTCGGCCACCCTTCCCAGTCCGATGACGACCGCAGTGGCGTAGATGCTCATGCCTGTGCCGATGCCGAGGATCGCTGCCAGTGCCGACCGGCGACCGCGTTCGAGACCGACGGCAAGCATGTAGGCCATGTCGGGTCCGGGTGGGATGAGGAACAGCAGAATCACCGCGACGAAACTCAGCAGAACTCCGACATCAACCATCGACTTGCGCCTTCCGTCCCGGCGTGGTGTGCCCGAATGGTCGTGGAATCGGGTCGGACAGTGGAACCGGCTAAGACGGTTCTATCAGCGTTGTGAGCCTTAGGCAACCGGCTAAGGTGGTTCCATGCTTTCTGAGTTTCCTGACTTCCGTCTCGGGGCCGTGCTGGCGACCAGCTTCACGGGGACGCTGTCGGAGCGTCATGGCACGCCTGTGGAGCGCATTCCCACGCCGCAACGACTGGTGGACTGGCTTGCGGTGAATGGGCTCGCCGTGGACTCCTGCACCCCTGTCCAACTGGAACTCGCCCGGGAGCTGAGGGAGTCGATTCACGCCGCGGCGACGGCGGCCGCGCTTCAGAAATCGCTGCCAGCAGCTGCGGTCCGCGTCATCAACGACTGCAGCGTCGGCGGTCGGGCCGCGCCCATCCTCACCGCCAAGCGCACACGGCAGTGGCGGCTCAGCTCACCCGCCTCCGTCGAGGATGCGCTCAGCGTGATCGCCGCCGACGCGATCGAGATCATTGCGGGAGAGCGTGACGGAAATCTGGCCTTGTGCTCCTCATCCATGTGCCGCGCAGCCTTCTTCGACACGAGCCAGAGCCGGAGCCGCAAATGGTGCGACATGAACACCTGCGGGAACCGCCAGAAGAAGGCGCGATTCAGGGCCAACCAGCGCAGGGACACCCCAGCAGTGGACTCCGCCTGACGTCACCGTTGCTCCGGGCAGGGATCGAACTTCGCGCGATGCGTCCGCGGCGACCGGAGTCATTTCTCCGCCATTGACCCATGGCGATCAGAGCAGGGCAAGGAACCGCTCTGCGTCGCCGGTGCGGGGCAGGTTGTTGAACATGACGTACGGCGACGGTCGGCCGTAAACCATGTCCCGCAGCCGGTGCAACTCGTCATCAGTGTGGACGTGTCGCGAGCCGGTAGTGCCATGCAGCCGGTAGTAGGTCTGGTCTGGCGTCACAGTCTCGGTCTGCATCGGGTCGACGACATGAACAAGGTCCAGCTCGGCGCAGAGTTCCGTGAGGAGCTGCGCGGGCCACTCACCACGGGGCTCCCACAGAAGCCGCCCGGCCGGCCGCTCCACCTTCGCCATGAAGGTGCGCAGCCGTCCGACGTTGTCGGCCGTCGGGCGAAAGCTCTTCGGGCACTGAAGCAGGACGGCGGTGGCCTGCAGGACCCGGGCGCACTCGAGGGTCCGCTGCCAGCCCGCAAGGACCGGAGGCGTGGTCCTGAACGCTCCGACCTGACCACGCGCGCTGTCCGGCAGAGGCTTCTTCAGTCGCCGATAGGTGGGGCTGTTTGACTCATGGGTGACGACCTGCCACGCCTTGATCGTGAACTCGAAACTGGTCGGCACCTGGGTGCGCCAGCGCATCAGCACGGCGTCCGCCGGCGGCTCGTAGAAGGTGTGCTGCACCTCGACGAGGGGAAAGCGACGCACATACGAAGACTGGGAGACCGTCCAGCCGCACAGCCCTACGCGAACATCCATCGAACTATCCGTCCCAGGTGTAGCGAACTTGAACCAACGCCCTGTGAAGCATGATCCAGTTGGCCACACATCGCGCTCATGGGCAATCGCTCCGGGTATGGAGGCTCAGTGCCAGACTGGGGATCATCACTGCGGCCGCGACGAGATGGAGCCCGACAAGAGCGGCCACTGTGCTAGCGGCTGACAGGAATGGTGGGACCAGGGAGATCGCGGTCAGGGTCACCGACACCTGGACGAAGCGCCTCGCGGGCTGAGTGCTCCATCTGAGCAGGGCGGTAGCGATGACGACGCCCACGACCGAGAAGACTCCTGTCACGAAGGCGATGCCGGACAGGGGGATCGTCTCGCCACCATCTGGGACCTCGAAGACCACGCCAGCGGCTTTCGCCAGTGCGGCGACAAATGTGGTGGCTGCGGTCGCAGCGACCGCGGCGAGCAAGCCTTTGGCGACGAGCTTGCGGACTCGAGGCTTCTGAGTGGAGCTCGTCTGGCTTGATGCCGGGCCGGCGTTGACCGTGGTGTTCTTGATGCTGCTCATGTCATTCCTCCATCAATCGTTCTTGGGTGTTCGGGTGTGGCGATGCGGACCATCGCCGTGTGAGGGCCGGGGTTGAGCAGGGCACGAACGCCGGTGCCCTGGAGCCAGAACCCGGCGTCTTGTCCCAGGACCGGCCCACTGGAGCCGTCGCGCAGCTCAAACTGCACCTCCCCGCGGGTGACGACACCGAACGCGTCGATCCACTCCGTGGGGACCACGGCGACTCGCTCGCCGCCACGCAGCGCGAGCGTTCGCACGGGGCTACTCCGTGCCGTCGGCCGGCAGGCTCTCCGGCAGCCCAAACCGCGGGAACTGGTCGTCGTGGAACGTGATGATCTCGGCGACCTTCCCGTCGGCGATACGCACGACGTCGAGGGTCAGGGGCAGGTACGCGCCCTCAGATGCCTGCCACTGGTAGAAGGCGATCGCTGGCTGCCGGTTCGCAGAAGTGGCCACCGGGCGCAGGCCCGTCATGCCTGCGAACCCGCTCTCTATCCAGTACTCCACCAGTGCCTCGCGACCCAGCTGCAAACCAGGGGTGGGCGGCATTGAGCTGCGGACGTCGTCCGTCACCATCGCCGCCAGCACGTCGATGTCCGTGGCCACGCAGGCATCGGTGAAACGGCGCACCAGGTCGCGCGTCTCCGCGTCCCCCTCGCCGCCACCCCCAACTCCGGACCCACCCATCCAGTCCTGACGCTCCGCCGGCAGGTGCTCCCGCATCCCGGCGCGAGCCCGCTGCAGCGCGCTGTTGACCGAGTTGACCGAGTCGCCGAGCACCTCGGCGACCTCCTTCGCCGGCCAGCCGAGCACGTCCCGCAGGATCAGTACCGCCCGCGGACGAGGCGCAAGGTGTTGCACTGCAACGAGATACGCGAGCTCGATCGTCTCCCGCGCCACGGCGAGCGCCTCCGGTTCGTCCGCCTCCACCGCGGGCAACTCATCGAGCAACGCATCCGGGTAGGGCTGCAACCACAGCACTTCGCCCCCCACGGCAGGCTCCGGCCGACGCTTGGCGAGTAGGTCGAGGCAGGCGTTCGTGGCGATCCGATACAACCAGGCCCGGAACGTCGACCGCCCCTCGAACGTCTCCCGCCCCCGCCACGCCCGCAGAAACGTCTCCTGCACCGCGTCCTCGGCATCCTCGAACGACCCGAGCATCCGATAGCTGTGCACATGCAGCTCCCGCCGGTGCCGCTCCGCCAGCTCCGTGAACGAGCCCTCGTCGACCTCGCCCAGCCCGCTCACGCCCAGCTCCTCAATCCCTGTCGTCGCACTCATCACCGTCATCCTTCTCGCTTGTCGTGTCCTGTCGATAGGTATGACCGGAGCGGGTGCGAAAACTCATCACTCGAGCTCAGGAGTCGACCGGACAGCCTCCAAGTCCTCAGGGGTGTCGATGTCAGCGACGTCGACTTCCGCCTGCACCAAACGGCTTGGAAGGGACAGCAGTTCTCGGGCCGGCAGGTTCGCGGGAGACTCCGGCATCGTGCCCCTCAAGGCACTGACCCGGTATGCCGCGAGCAACGGATTCGGTTGTCCCTCACCGTCGCTCAGCACGGCAGCACCCACCGACGAATCTCCTTCCAGCGCAGCCACCAACGACGGCAACACCGAACCAGCACGCGGCGCATCCCCCGGCGCCACACACACCACCTCGCCAGACACCAGCGCCAACCCCGCCGCCACCCCAGCCAGCGGCCCACCCCCAACAGGCGACTCCTGGACGAACCGAACCCGGGCCACCACAGCAGACGGAACCACCCGCGAAGGTCCGACAACAATCACGGCCCAGCTGGGCGGCATACCCAAGAGGCAGTGATCCAGAACGGATTCCCCATCGGGCAGCAACGCAGCGAGCTTGTCGGAACCAAAACGGCGCGACGTACCCCCTGCCAGCACGATCACACTCACAGAAGCCACCACGTGACCATTGTCCTCGCCAACCCGACGGCATACGTTGATCTGATTCCCTGCTCACAAAGGAGTGACGACATGGCAGTTGAACGACGCACCGTTATCAAGAGTGCGGCGGCCGCCGCAGGCGCCACCGCGCTCGCCGGCCCATTCGCTGGACTCATCGCCGGACCGGCTGGAGCCGCGCCCGTCGGCACGCTCGGAGGTCCCGCCTTCCGCGGCCTGCGCGCGACACCCGACCTGCGCGACGGCAAGGTGCGACTCCACCTGCCCGAGGGCTTCAGCTACCGCTCGTTCCACGACACCGAAACGCCCATCACTCTCGACGACGGCACCAAGCTGCCCGGTCGCCACGACGGTATGGGTGCCTTCGAGGGGCCCGGCGGTGACGGCGGCGACATCACCCTCATCCGCAACCACGAGGTCGCCGGTCCCGGCACCGCCTTCGGCCCACAGGGCTCCTGGACCTATGACCCGGGCGCCAAGGGTGGCTGCACCCACATCGACGTCAACGGCCATGGGGAGGTCATGGGCGCCTTCACCGCGATCAACGGGACGGCCAACAACTGCTCCGGCGGGCAGATGCCCTGGGGCGCCTGGGTGACCTGCGAGGAGACCGTCAACGGGCCGGACGTCGGCCCCGACTTCACCGGCGTCCCCAACTCGGGGTTCAGCAAGCCCCACGGCTATGTCTACGAGGTCCCGGTGACGGGCCGCTCCAGCGCCCAGCCGATCACTCAGGCAGGTCGGTTCTCCCACGAGGCCGTGTCGTTCGACCCGCGCGAGGGGCGCCTCTATCTGACCGAGGACAACTTCGCGTTCCCTTCGGGCTTCTACCGCTACACGCCGGCGACCAACCCGATGAAGTCCGGTCACCTCGACAACGACGGCAGCCTCCAGATGCTCGCCATCAAGGGCATGCCGAACGCGCACCTCGAGGGCCATCAGGACAAGGGCGCCGTCTACTCCGTGGAGTGGGTCGACATCGCCGATCCGGACCCGACCTTCACGCCGGGGCCGAGCGGCCAACTGCCCAGCAACAACTCGGCGCTCGTGGCGGTCGGCGACCAGGGGCGGGCCCTCGGCGCTGCCGGCTTCTCCCGACTGGAGGGCCAGATCTTCAAGAACGGAGTCGTCTACTTCACCTCCACCCAGGCGGGCGGTGCACCCGAGACCGGTCCCGAGCTGATCACCGGCTACGGCAACGGTTTTGGCCAGGTCTGGGCCTACGACACCCGCTCCGAGAAGCTCCGACTCGTCTACCAGTCGCCGGGCAAGCAGACCTTCGACTTCCCCGACAACATCACCGTGAGCAACCGCGGCACCCTCGTCGTCTGCGAGGACAGCAACCAGGACAACTACGTGCGCGGCCTCAGCCGTGGCGGCCAGCTCTGGGACATCGCCCTCAACCGCGCCGAGTCCGCCCGCACCGGATTGCCGCGCTACGACGACGAGTTCGCCGGATCGACGTTCAGCCCCGACGGCCAGACGCTGTTCGTCAACATCCAGGCCAGCGCGGGCATGAGCTTCGCGATCTGGGGCCCGTGGGAGCGCATGGGCGTCTGACGCTGTTTGTCCTGTCCCACAGCGCAATTCGGCGTATGCCGGTCAGTCACCTGGCCGGCATACGCCGAGGTCATGTTTGTCAGCAGGCGCACTCGGCGGTGGCAGGTGACATGTTCGGACATTCGGGTTTGGGAGCCACGTCGGGACGGTACGAGGACTCGACCGACACGGTCACCGCGTGCGGAAATGACTACCACGGCGGGTATGCCCAGCTGAAGGTTCAGCAAGCAGACGGCTCCTGGGCTGACAAGGAGCCCGTCAGGACCGGGGCGAGGACCTGTTATTCCGAGCGGCGCGAGGTTCAGCGTGAGAACGCGATGCTCAAGCTCGTGATCTGTCAGCTCGGTGACTGGGGTCAGACCCAGTACTGCGAGACCAAGACCTTCTCGGGCGCCTGAGACTGGACCTGGATACAGGGCGGGCGTATGCAGGGTGCCATCACCCGGCATACACCCGCCTTTGGTCTGTGGTCGTGTCACGCTGACGGCATGGCCATCGTGAAGCTGTCGCAGTCTCGTGCCGTCCCCGTCCCGGTCGAGGAGGCGTTCGACCGGCTGCTGCCGCACCCGCTGCCCGAGATCTTCCGGCGCCGCAGTCTGGCGATCCCTCCGATCAAGGAGGTTCGCGACCAGGTGGGGCAGTGGGGTGCCGTCGGCGAGACGCGCACGATCGTGACCACTGACGGCGGGACGCTGCGCGAGACGCTGACGTCCGTGGAGCGGCCGGGGTCGTTCGCCTACTCGATCACGCCGCTGTCAGGTCCGATGAAGCCGCTCATCGCGGGTGCCGACGGTCGGTGGTCGTTTGAGTCAGCGGGGACGGGCACGCGGATCACGTGGGCGTGGGAGATCACCCCGACCACGGCCGGACGCTTGCTGATGCCGGCGTTCGGCGCGATGTGGAACACCTACGCGCGCAAGGCACTCGAGCAGGTCGAGGCCATCCTGCTGAAGTGAGCCGTGTCCGGTGCGAGGATTTGCGCATGGGGATCTTCCGTCGCAAGGCCCAACCCGGCCCGGGTGTGGGGCAACAGCAGGCCATCGACGAGTTCTGGGCGTGGTGGACGGCCGAAGGTGCGGCCGCAACCGCCCGGGGCATCGCCGACCGCGACCCGTCGTCGATGGTCGAACCGATCTCGACACGGGTGAAGGCGATCGACCAGGGGCTGGCGTGGGAGCTCGGCCCGGGTCGCGGCGCCGCGCACCTGCTCGTCGTGTCACCCGAAGGCAATCCGGAAGTGCGGGCGGCCGCACGGCGATGGCTGCGGAGCGCGCCGAGTGCTGATGCCACGTGGGAGTACGCCGACAGTAGGCAGCGTGGCTCCTGCGACGGGTCCCTTGAGATCGGCCCACACCGAATCGGGTTCTCCGAGGTCGTGATTGGGGCGCGCCGTGAGGGTACGCATCTCGACGTGACCGTGCACCACCCGAGCTTCCATGACCTGCCCGAAGACGTGCGCCAGCAGGTCACCATGCTCGCCCTGGACGAGGCCATCGGTGAGAACGACGTCGAGACCTGGCTCGGCCACATCGGCCCGTCTGTGGAGGCGCCTCTGGACGGCTTCCCCCTGGTGCACCTCGCTGCAGTGGTCGATGGGTTGGCTGCCGAGCATCGCGATGACGAAGGTGAAATGACGTGGGCCCTCCTCCAGGGTGAGGGGCCGGCAGGGCGGGTCATCGCCTCGGCCCAGGTGCCCTTGCGTGCGACCACCTCGCCGGAGCTCGACCATCACGTGGCCGTGTCGGTTTCCTATGCGGATCGCACCGAGGAAGGGTTGCCCGGCGACGGGTCGCTGTCGGCCCTGCGGGCATTGGAGGACCATGTGGCCGAGCGTCTTGGTGGGTCTGGTCGGATCGTGGCCCACGAGACGGGGGCTGGCATTCGGACTATGCACTTCTATGTCGACTCCACCGGTCCTGGAGCGTCGGTCGTGCGCGCGGCCGTCACTGGTTGGGACCAGGGCCGCTGCGGGGTCGAGGACGAGTCCGACCCCGCCTGGAACCGCGTCGCCCACCTCCGCACGTGAACCGCAAAGGACTTCACTCCCTGGGGCGAGTCGAGATGGACCGACACGCCGTGCGGGGGAAGCGCGCGCAGCGTGTCGGTCCATCTCGACTTACGGCGCACTGGGAATCCTCGGGGTTTCGGCTCCCTTGATGTCGAGAACCTTGTGGTGGCTCCGTCTCAGAGACGTGAGCGGCCCATTCGGGCCGTGTGACCAGAGGGAGGAAGCACCATGGACACCCAGGAGATCACCGAGGTCCTCAACCGGTCCTACAGCTAGGAGCTATTGAACCGCGACCTGACCCGACTGGCCTATGTCGCCAAGGACGGCACGCCTCGCACCGTCCCCATCGCCTTCGCGTGGAACGGCACGACCATCGTCATGTGCACGACCAAGAACGCACCCAAGCTCCACGCGCTGCGCGAGAACCCGATGGTGGCGATGACCATCGACACCGAAGTCCACCCGCCCAAGATCCTGCTCATCCGTGGTCGGGCAGAGCTCGACCACACCGACGGCATCCCGGCCGAGTATCTCGAGGCCAACAGCACCTACGAGATGACGGCCGAGCAGCGGGTCGAGTGGGAGAAGGAGATCCGTTCGCTCTACGCCGACGGCATGGTCCGGATCCTCGTGACCCCGACGTGGGCCAAGCTCATCGACTTCGAGACCACCCTGCCGAGCGCCGTCCAGGAGCTGGTGGAGCAGCGCGAGGAACGCCAGCGCGCCTGAACGGACTCCACGAGGTCGTGGCCCGGAAACCCGGTGGCGCGTTGTCGGTGCTCGGGTGGAGGCTGGACCCAGACCTCGAGCCAGCGGGTGAGCCCACCGTGGGCTTGACCTCAAGTTGACATGAGCAATGAGGATTCAGACCATGGCGCGCCCGGACAGCGACACCACAGACAGCGACACCACGACCAGCACCACGACCAGCACCACGACCAGCACCATGCCCGCGTCGGCAGAGCCGACCGAGCGGAAGCTGCCGCGCGCCCTCACACCCTTCCGCGGGGCGGCATACCGGCGTCTTGCTGTTGCTCTGGTCTTCTCGACGTTCGCCAACGGTGTGTGGGCGATCGCCCAGGTCTGGGAAGTCGTGCGCATCGGCGGAGGCGCATCGCAGCTGAGCGTTGTCGCCACGGCTGCGGCGCTCGGCGTGATCATCCCCGCGCTGCTCGCTGGTGTCGTCGCCGACCGCATCCCGCAGAAGCGGATCCTCCTCGTGGTCGCGGGCGTCGAGCTCCTCTGCATGGCGCTGGTCGCGACGCTCTCGCTCCTCGACATCACCCAGCTGTGGATGCTCGCGACGGTGGCGTTCGTCAACGGGATGGCGATGGCGTTCTACTTCCCGGCCTACACCGCCTGGCTGCCCGCGCTCGTCGAGCCGCGCGACCTCATGGCAGTCAACGGTTTCGAGGGAATGGTCCGGCCGACGATCGGCCAGGCCATCGGCCCCGCAGTCGCCGGTGCGGCCATCGCCGCCGCGAGCCCCGGTGCGGCCATCGTCATCGCCGCGACGTCCGTCCTCCTGGGACTGCTCGCGCTGATGACCGTGCCCGAGACACCTCTGCGCCGACAGCTCGACGACAGCCACTCGCAACACCCGATCGGTTCGGCGTTCGCCGACATGCGCGAAGGCTTCTCCTACATGGTGCGTACGCCGTGGCTGCTCGCGACGCTCCTCTTCGCCAGCCTCATGATCCTCGTGATGATGGGGCCGTTCGAGGTGCTCGTCCCGTTCCTCATCAAGGACCGGCTCGGCGGCGGCCCGCGTGAACACGCCTGGGTCCTGGCCGCGTTCGGTATCGGTGGCGCGATCGGTTCGCTCGTCATGGCCTCATTGCGTATGCCGCGTCGCTACCTGACGTGGATGAACCTCCTGTGGGGCGTGGGCTCGCTCCCGCTCGCAGTCATCGGGTATGCCGGTCACATCTGGATCGTGATCGCTGCGGCTTTCGTTCTGGGCACGACCTTCTCGGCGCCGATGGTCATCTGGGGGACGTTGCTCCAACGGCGCGTGCCTCCCCACCTCATGGGCAGGGTGTCGAGCCTGGACTTCTTCGTGTCGATCTCGCTCATGCCGGTGTCGATGGCGCTCGCGGGCCCGGTGTCGCACGCGATTGGCATCCGACCGACCTTCCTCATCGCGGGCATCGTGCCGGGCATCATCGCGGTCATCGCCATCCTGTGGGCCAAGCTGCCTGCGGACGAGATCGCGAACCCCCTCCGCGACTGAGTTCGATTGTCCGAATGCTAAACCTGCAGGTCAGGGGCACGCGGCGTAACGTGCAACCTCGTGCCCGGCCACCGTCGGGCACTCCGTTTCACCTGAGGGAGCACGGATGTCGACAGCTGACGTCACCGAAAACAAGGTCGAAGAGAAGCCCACCCGGAGTCTGATTCCGGCGCGAATGCACGATATGCCATGGTCCAAATTCCATTGGATGGTCATCTTCGGACTGGGCACTGCGTGGATCCTTGACGGACTCGAGGTCCAGATCGTCGCGGCCGGTGGCTTCGAGAAGTCTCTCTCGATGAGCACCGCCGAGATCGGGCTCGCCGGATCGGTCTACCTCGTCGGCCAAGTCGTGGGAGCACTCTTCTTCGGTCGCCTCACCGACACGCTGGGCCGCAAGAAGCTCTTCACCATGACCCTGGCGCTCTATCTCGTCGCGTCCGGACTGGCGGCGTTCTCGCCGAACATGTTCGTCTTCCTCGCGCTGCGCTTCGTCGCCGGCATGGGCATCGGTGGTGAGTACTCCGCAGTGAACTCGGCCGTCGACGAACTCATCCCCGGACGCTTCCGTGGACGCGTCGACCTCGCCATCAACGGCACCTACTGGTTCGGTGCCGGCATCGGTGCCTTCGCGAGCCTCTTCCTCCTCGACACCGACCGCTTCGGTGAGAACGTCGGCTGGCGCATCGCCTTCCTCATCGGCCCGGTCCTGGGTCTCGCGATCATCTACCTGCGTCGCCACATCCCCGAGAGTCCGCGCTGGATGGTCACGCACGGCAAGGGCGAGGAGGCCGAGCGCATCGTCTCTGGCATCGAGGCGGAGGTCGTCGCCGCTGGCAAGAGGCTGCCCACGCTCGACGAGGAGAAGGACAGCATGTGGGTCAAGCCGCGCGAGGGTCTCACCCCCAAGCAGCTCGCCTACGTCTTCTTCAAGCTCTACCCGAAGCGGACGGTGCTCGGCGCGACCTTGATGATCACGCAGTCCTTCCTCTACAACGCGATCTTCTTCACCTACTCGCTCGTGCTGCAGAACTTCTATGACAAGACGGCGTCGAGTGCGGCTGTCTACTTCTTCCCGTTCGCCATCGGGAACCTGCTCGGGCCACTGCTCCTCGGTCCGCTCTTCGACACCGTCGGCCGGCGCAAGATGATCGGCGGCTGCTATGCCTTCGCGGCGATCGTCCTGGCAATCTCGGCGTTCCTCTTCAACGCCGGCACCCTGTCGGCGGGAACGCACACGGCCTTCTGGTGCGTCGCCTTCTTCTTCGCCTCGGCGGGTGCCTCGGCCGGCTACCTCACCGTCTCCGAGATCTTCCCCCAGGAGGCGCGCGGCCAGGCGATCTCGTACTTCTTCGCCATCGCCCAGGTCTTCGGCGCACTCGGCCCGGTCTTCTACGGCTGGCTCATCGGTGAGGGGGAAAACCGCACTCCGATGTTCTGGGGCTACCTCATCGCCTCCGGGATCATGCTCATCGGAGCGGCCGTCGCGGCCGTCTGGGGTGTCGATGCCGAGGGCAAGTCACTCGAGGAGATCGCACCTCCGCTCAGCAGCTATGACAAGGACGGCAACGAGACCGTCCACCTTCCGGTCTGAGGAGGCTGCCGTGACTGACGAAGTCCGGGTGCAACGTCCCTACACCGTGATCGTCGGGGTCAGTGCGAAGTCGAAGTCGCCGACTGCCCTTGAGTGGGCCGCAGCCCAGGTCGCGCAGAACAACGGTCGGCTCATCGCCGTCCGTGCCTGGCGGCCACCCGTCCCTGCGGGTACGACGTCCGGTGGCATCGCCGCGCGAGTGACCGACGAAGCGATGTCCGAGCGCTCCCAACAAACGGCCCTCGCGTCAGATGTTGCCGAGGTCCTCGGAGACGACCACTTCGCCGAGGTGCTGGCGATCCGCGGTGGCAAGCGCAAAGTGCTTCTTGCCGCGGCTGCCGATGCGGATCTGCTCGTCGTCGACGCTCCTCGCAGCTTCACCGGTGCTCCGTTGTTCGCCCAGCGGTTGGTGGACTCGGCGACGTGTCCCGTCGTGGTCATGCCACCGCGGATGTCGCAGGAGCCGCCGACTGCGATCGAGCGCGCAAGTCGTGCGGTGGGTCGGGCTGCGGTGAGGTCCGCCGCCCTCGCAGGACGCCCCGGCTATCGCCCGCCGATGGCTCGCGGCTGAGGACTGACGCTCGGTCCACGCGGCTGCCGGTGCAGCCGCGTGGACAGGTCGTCAGCGGCGTGGCCGACCGCCGCCACGAGTTTGCCCAGAGCCGCGTCGTCGACGAGTTCGGAGCGGAAGGTCACCGCGACCGACGCCACCGGGTGGTCGCTGTGGTCGAGCACTGCCACGGCCACGGACTTCAGTCCGCTCGTGATGTGACCGTCCTCCACGGCATACCCGCGTTGTCTGACGGCCTGGAGAAGCGAGCGCAACTGATTCGGCGTCGCGGGCCCGTGTCCGTCGCGCTGCACCAACGCGTCGGCGTGCGGGAAGAGCGCGCGAATCTGACCCGCAGGCAGGGACGCCAGCATGGCGAGCCCGGTCGCGGTGAGAGTGGCGGGCAGTCGCACGCCGACATCGGAGACGAGGACCGGCCCCTTGGGCGCGCGCTGCTCGATGACATAGAGGACGTCACGCCCGTGCAGGACCGCAAGGTGCGCGTTGTGTCCGGTCGCGTCGACGAGCCTGTCGAGGGTGCTGCGGGCGATGCGCTGCAACGGAGCCTGCCGCTGATAGGCAGAACCCAGTTCGTATGCCGCGACGCCCAGTCCGTAGCGACGCTCACCTTCGAGGTGCGAGACGTAGCCGCGATCCCGCAGGACCGCGAGCAGGTGATACGTGCTGGAGCGGGGCAGGCCGAGCTCGCGAGCGATCGTGGCTGCGGGGAGCGGCTCACCTCGACGCCCGAGCAGCTCCAACACGTCCAGCGCGTGTCCGGCCGCCGGTGCAGTGCTGCTGGCTCCGCCACGGGTGCCGGTCCTGGTCATGCGCACCAACAAAAGCGAAGCGCGACGAGAAGGTAATCACACGGCATACGCGCACTGTATCCGTGCCGGAAGGCCCGGCTCAGGACGAGAGCTGTGGACCCACCGGGACGTCCCCTCGCAGAGTGATCCGGTGCATGACGCGGTGGGCGTCGCCGTAGTCACGGTTGGCGTAGTGGGCCGTGCTGCGGTTGTCCCACAGTGCGACGTCGCCTTGCGACCAGCGGTGGCGCACAACGTGTTCGGGCTTGGTCAGGTGGGCATAGAGGATGTCGAGGATCCCGCGGCTCTCAGCATCGGACACCCCGGCAATGTGGGAGGTGAAGCCCGGGTTGACGAAGAGTCCCTTGCGGCCGCTCTCGGGGTGAACCCGGACGACGGGGTGCTCGACCGGGTCCAGCCGGGTGAAGGTCTTGCCTTCCCACTGGTTGCCCTTGCCGGCACGCTGCGCGAGGTAGTAGCCGAACTCGCGGTTGCCGTCGTGCACGGCGACGAGCGGGTCGATGAGCGCTTGGATGCCGGGCGTCAGGGACTCGTAGGCGAGCTGGCTGTCGGCCCAGTTGGTGTCCCCGCCATGGGCGGGGAGCGCGACGGCGCGCAGGATTGAGATCGCCGGGGGTCGGTCGACGAACGTCACGTCGGTGTGCCAGATGTCGGCAAAACCGTTGTCCTGACTGTCGATCGCATAGACCTCGGGCGCCACGTCTGGGCCGGAGTCGTGCACCGGATGGCCGGCGGTGAGCTCACCGAACCGGCGGCCGAAGTAGATCTGCGCGGCGTCGGCGACATGCTGCCCACTGAGGAAGAGCACCTTGAAGCTGACGAGGGCGTCACGCAGTGCCACGACCTGCTCGTCACTGATGTGGTCGAGGTTGACGCCCACGACCTCGGCGCCGAAGCTCGGGCCGAGCGGGTTGGCCTGGAAGCCGACCGAGGCCAGGGACTCCATCGCCCCCGCAATGGACGGCGTCGTTCCGGCGGCGGTGGCGATGGGACGGGTCGGGGTGAGTGTCATGAGGCTGCCTTTCTTGAGGTGTGCCGCGCGGTCGCAGCGGACTTGACGGCGTGGGCGACCTCGGCACGAAGGCGAGTGAACTCCGCGGACGTTCGGAGGTCGTCGGCATCCACGCCGGAGCGCGGCAGGTCGATGGACAGGTCGAGGGCCGTCGTGCCCGGCCGGTCCGTGAGGACGACGATGCGTGAACCGAGGAAGACGGCCTCCTCGGCGGAATGGGTGACGAAGACGATCGTTCGTCCCGTCTCGTGGCTCACCTGTCGGAGGTCTTCCTGTAGGCGTTCACGGGTGAGGGCGTCGAGCGCGGCGAACGGTTCGTCGAGGAGCAACGTCGAGCTGTCACCGGCGAGAGCCCGGGCGATCGCCACACGCTGCTGCTGCCCGCCCGAGATCTCCCAGATCCACCGGTCGGACACTCCAGCCAGCCCGACGCGGTCCAGGAGTTCATCGCGAAGGTGAGGTCGATCGGCCTTGGGGACACCGGCATACCGGAGGGCGAGCTCGACGTTTCCGCCGACGGTGCGCCACGGGAAGAGGCGCGGCTGTTGGAAGACGACGCCAGCCGATTCGCCGGGCCGCGGCGCGCGACCGGTGATCTCGACGGTACCGAGAGTGGGCTGCTCGAAGCCCGCGATGAGGCGCAGCAACGTGCTCTTGCCACACCCCGATGCGCCGACGAGGACGAGGAACTCACCGGCGGGCACGGACAGCGAGACCGGTCCGACGGCGGAGACGACTGATCCACGCTGGCCGTAGTCCCTGGTCACGCCGTCAAGGGCGATCGCGATCTCAGCCGAGGACATCGGGAAGTCCTTTGAGGTAGAGCGCCTTCGTGATCGTGTCGGCGGTCGCTGCCGACGGCACCTGCTTCTGAGCGGCGAGGAACTGGGCGGCGCTCGTCAGGTAGGTCGCGAGCTTGCCCGGTTGCCCCTCCACACCCAGCCATTCCGGCGACGACACCTCCTCGGGTGTGAGGAAGACGCCCTGCTTGAGCTGAGCGACCGCGTCGGCCTCGGGGATGCCCAGTTCCGCCGCGACGGTCCTGGCGGCAGCTGCGGGGTCAGCCTTGATGGAGCGCAGCGCCTCCGCTTGCACCTTGCGCCACGCGTCGATGGCGGCCGGGTCGCGGGCGATGAGCGCGTCGGTGACCACTCCGAGGTCGAGGGTGGGTTTGCCTGCCGTGGCGATCCTGGCGCTGCTCGTGAGCTGGGTTCCGGTCTTGCGCAGCTCATCGAGCGTCGGAAGCCACACGTATGCCGCGTCGATGTCCTTGCGCTGCCAGGCACCGAGAATTGCCTGGGGCTGGAGGTCGATGAGCTTGACGTCGGTGGCCTTGAGCCCGGCGGTCTCGAGAGCGGCGAGGAGGCTGAAGTGGGCGGTCGACGCGAACGGGGTGGCCACGACCTTGCCCTTGAGCCCCGCGACCTCCGTGACACCGGAGTCCTTGTGGGCGATGAGGGCTTCGTTCTCACCCGCGACGTCAAGGATGAACGCGACCTTGTAGGGGATCGGCGAACTGCCGGACAGGCCCCGGGCGAGCGGGCTGGAGCCCAGGGCGGCGATGTCGAGGGACTTGCCAATGAAGGCCTGGTTGACGCTCGCGCCGGAGTCGAACTTGATCCAGGTGATCTTGTGGTCAGGCAGGGCCTTCTGGAGCAGGCCGCGGTTCTTGACGAGCAGGTCACCGCTTGGGAAGGCGAAGTAGCCAATCCGCAGCTCCTTCGATCCACTGCCGGACGCACCGGCACTGTCGGAGCAACCCGCCGCTAGGAGAGCGGTGCTCGCCAGCCCTCCGAGGAGAAGCCCGCGGCGACGGATCGTCGACGTGGTGGTGACTGCAAGAGAGGGCCTGTTCATGGTGAGTGCTTTCTTGGTGGTTGTTGAGGGAGTCATGCGAGACCGCGCCAAGGCACGACGGCGCGTTCGAGCCAGAGGAGGAGGGAGTCGATTGCCAGACCGGACAGGCCGATGGTGACGATGCCGGCGAGGACGACCGGCGTGTTGTTGTAGTTCGCGGCGTCCTTGACCATCCCGCCGATACCGGGCAGTCCGTTGACGAGTTCGGCGGCGACGAGGGAGGAGTAGGCGACGCCCACAGCGAGGCGTACGCCGGTGAGGACCTCGGGCAGCGCCGAGGGAAAGACGACATCCACGACGGTTGACCAGCGCGATCCGCCGAGTGCCCTCGCCGCCTCGATGAGGCTCTGGGGGGCCGAGGCCACGGCTGCGGTCGTCGCGACCGCCACCGGCGGGAAGGCGGCAACGGCAAGCAGCGTCACCTTGGGCTCCTCGTTGATGCCGAGCCAGATGATCAGCAGCGAGAAGTAGGCCAGCGGGGGGAGCGTGCGCAGGAAGGTGATCCAGGGCTCGAAGAGCGACCGGGCCCACGGTGTGGTCCCCATGATCAGCCCGAAGACGACCCCGAGGACGATGCCGATGCTGGCGCCGATACCGATGCGGCGCAAGCTGATTGCCAGATGCTCGATGAGCGTCGTGCCGTTGTAGCCACGGACCCCGTCGTGGGTCGTGGACAGATCCTTGAACGCCTGCCACACCGCGGACGGTGGCGGCACGAGGGTCTCGCTCCAGAGCTGGGCGGCGGCGACCACCTGCCACAGGGCGAGGAAGAGGACCAGCGACAGGACGGGCAATGCAAGGCGTCGGGCCCCCGACCCGGCGCGTCTGCGAGCCGGCTGCTGAGGCGGCGCAGGCTGGGCGGGTCGTGCAGGTTGTGCGACCTCGGTGGGGCTGGTTTCGAGCGGGGGAGCAGACAGGGTACTCACGAGGAACCTCGACTTCGGACAGATCGGCTCGGAGGGCGGGCAGACAGCCGCGACGAGCAGGTCGTCAGTCGACGAGGGCGAAGAAGGGACTCCTCACAGGGGAGCCGGCACCATCAGCGTCGCGGCAAGGGCGCGCGACAACAGGCACCCTCGACGCGGCACAGGTCGATGACCCGGCGCTGAGTGAGGGGCGTGGTGAACATGGACAATTCCTACCCAATCACCCGGAGATGAGCGATGGTGTGACCACGGACTGGACAGGCAGCATCCGGCAAGGTGACGGCATACCTGCCGAACTGCCGGACGCACGCAGGTGTCAGTGGTCGTCGACGAGGCCGTTGAGGATGCGGGCCAAGGTCGCCCGGTCGCGTTCGCTCAGGTCGGCGAAGTAGCTCTCGTGATCGGCTCGCCGCGCCGTGTCGAGCTCGTCGAGCACCCGGCGCCCGTTGGCCGTCAAAGACACCTGCGTGGCGCGACGGTCGGTCGGGTCCGCCTCACGTGCCACGAACCCGCGCTTCTCGAGCGAGTCGACGACGTCGGTCACTGAGCGAGGTGCGATGCGTAGGTGTTGGGCGACCACTCCCAGCCGGGTGGGCTCGTGCGACCCGATGACCCGTAGCGCCCGCGACTCGTGCGGCGTCACGCCCCAGGGCTCGAGCGTCTCGGCGAACCGACGGCGCAGTCCCCGCGCCACCTGCATGACGAGCTCGCCCAGAGCGGGTTCGGAGGTGGACGAGGAGGGGGCGGGCGGCATACGGGGAATGATATCCACCACTAGCCTGTTTCACTCATTGTGAGTTAACCTCACCAATTGCGTTTCAAGCGCATGACTTCAGCAGCACAGAGCCAACAGAAGGGAAAGCCTCCATGACAGTCACAACTCATGAAGCTCCCAAGGACACATCGACGCGCCTCCCCGGGGGCAAGGGGATGGGCGTCGGCGGCGGACATGCTGGTCGAAGCGGCGGAGGTGGGCCGATGAAGATCGACCCGCGCGACCGCGCCCAGCTCGAGATCGCCCCCGTCCCGCTCAGGCGGGTCACCAACCTCTTCCGCGGCTTCGGTCGCCCCATCGGCATCGTCACCGCGATCATCGTCGCGACGTCCGTCATCTCCATGGCCCAGCCGTTCCTCGTCCGCGAGGTCGTCGACACCGCCATCCCGAAGCAGGACGTGCGCCTCCTCCTTGTCTCCGTCGCCGCGATGGTTGTCGTCGCCGCGACCACCCAACTCCTCGGCGTCGTGCAGACCTGGATGTCCACCGGTGTGGGTCAGCGCGTCATGCACCGCCTGCGCACCGACCTCTTCGCCCACCTGCAGGAGCAGTCGCTGGGCTTCTTCACCCGCACCCGCGCCGGCGAGGTCCAGTCGCGCCTCACCAACGACATCAACGGCATGCAGGGCGTCGTCACCACGACTGCGACCTCCATCGCCTCCAACCTCACGACCGCCATCGCCACATCCGTCGCGATGGTCGCCCTCTCCTGGCGCCTGAGCCTCCTCTCGCTCATCGTCATCCCGCCGGCCGTGTGGATGACCCGTCGCGTCGCACTCATCCGCCGCGAGGTCACCGCCCGCCAGCAGGCTCGTCGCGCCGACCTCAACGTCCAGATCGAGGAGGGGTTGTCCGTCTCCGGCGTACGCCTCTCCAAGACCCTCGGCGCCGGTCGCCGTCACGCCGACCGCTTCGCCGACACCTCGTCGGAGCTCGTCGACCTCGAGCTCCGCAGCCAGCTCGCCGGTCGCTGGCGCATGGCCACGATGCAGATCATCTTCTCGGCGATCCCCGCGCTCATCTATCTCGTGGCCGGACTCCCCGCGACCTCCGGTGGCATGACCATCGGAACCCTCATCGCCTTCACCACGCTCCAGGCCGGCATCTTCCGCCCGCTCATGGGTCTGCTCAACGTCGGTGCCCAGTGGGTGTCCTCGATGGCCCTGTTCTCAAGGGTTTTCGAGTACCTCGACCTCATCCCCGACGTTGCCGCCCCCGCCGCGCCCATCGCCCTCGACCCCACAAACGTGCGCGGCGAGGTCCGCTTCGAGAACGTGAACTTTGCGTATGCCGCAGACTCACCTCTCGCTGTCGCCGGCATCAACGCTGTGGTCCCGGCCGGTGGCTCCCTCGCTCTCGTGGGACACACCGGCTCGGGCAAATCCACTCTCGCGTCACTCGTCGCCCGGCTCCACGACCCCACCTCGGGACGCGTGACCATCGACGGTGTCGAGCTGCGTGACCTCGACCCCGAGGTGCTCGCCCGCATCGTCGGTGTCGTGTCGCAGGAGACCTACCTGGTGCACGCCTCGATCCGCGAGAACCTGCTCCTCGCCGCGCCCGACGCGACCGAGGCCGAGCTGTGGCGGGCCCTTGGCGCCGCCCAGATCGCCGACCTCGTTGGCACGCTGCCCGACGGTCTTGACACCCTCGTCGGCGCTCGCGGACACCGGTTCTCCGGTGGTGAGCAGCAGCGCATCGCCATCGCTCGCACGATCCTGCGCAACCCGCGCATCCTCGTCCTCGACGAGGCCACGAGTGCCCTCGACAACGACACAGAGCGGGCCGTGCAGAAGGCCCTCGACGAGCTCGTCCGCGGTCGCACGACGATCACCATCGCCCACCGGCTCTCGACCATCGAGGACGCCGACGAGATCGCGGTCCTCGACCACGGCCACATCATCGAGCGCGGAACCCATCGCGAACTCCTCGCCCTCGGAGGGCGATACGCGGCCCTCGCAGGCGAGCGGACGGCATACGCCGCCTGAAAGCGACTTCGTGCCCTCAGGGCACAGTCGAGACGGACCGGTGACGGCGGCTGGGTCCCCCGGAGGCCTCCGAGGGGGGTCCGTGTTGCGTGGTTCGGGTCGATAACCTATTGGTGTTGTGCTGCGCACCTATGGGTTATCGATGCAGACGAACCCCCGTTGAGATGTGGCGTCGCGGCTAGTTGGGACCAGCTGAGACGAGCTCACGGTCGACCACGTCGACCTCATTGGCGGCAGCCTGCGCCACCTCGTCCTCGCGCTGGAGGTGGGTGCGCAGCTTGGTGCCCTCGACGTCGAGGTCGGGGAGCAGGCGGTCGAGCCAGCGGGGGATCCACCAGGCGCGATCGCCGAGCAGGTGCAGGACCGCGGGGTGAGGGTCATGCGCACGAGGAAGGCGTCGACTGCAACGCCGATCGCCAGCCCCAGACCCATCGGCCGGATCATCGTGAGGTGGGCGAAGATGAACCCCGCGAAGACCGCGATCATGATGAGCGCGGCTGCTGCGACGACCTTGTAGCCATGGCGGAAGCCGGTGCGGATGGCCGTGCGGCTGTTCTCGCCGTGGGCACGGGCCTCGTGCATGCCCGACACGAGGAACATCTGGTAGTCCATCGCGAGGCCGAAGAGCACGCCGATGAGCAGGGTCGGCATGAAGGGCATGATCGGCCCCGGCCGGCTCACCTGCAGCAGGTCACCGAGCCAGCCCCACTGGTAGACCGCGACAACGGCGCCGAAGCTCGCGGCCACCGAGAGCAGGAATCCGGCCGTCGCCATGAGGGGTACGAGGACCGATCGGAAGACGGCCATGAGCAGGAGCAGTGACAAACCGACGACGAGCGCGACATAGAGGGGGAGCGCACCGGCGAGCCGCTGGGAGATCTCGATGTTCGCGACCGTCTGGCCCGTGATGCCGAGCTTGGTGCCGGCGGGCATGTGCTCCCTGAGGTCATCGAGCTCGTGGACGAGGGCTGTGGTCGACTCGCTGGTCGGGCCCTCGAGGGGGACGACCTGGAAGGCGAGCGTGTCGCGGTCCGCGCTGACCCCGAACGGCACGACGCGCTCGACCCCGGGGAGGTTGAACAGGGTGCGGCCGTTGCGGTTCTGCATGCCCGCGACCTCGGCCTTGTCCAGCGGTTCGTCGAACGAGACGACGGCAATGATGGGCCCGTTGGCGCCGGCGCCGAAGTTCTTCTCGATGGTCGTGTAGGAGTGGAAGGCGCTCGAGTCCTTGGGTTCGCTGCTGCCGTCGGGAAGGCCGAGGCGCAGCGAGAGAGCGGGCACGGCAAGGAGTCCGATGGCGACGACCGTGAGGACGATCGCTCGCCAGGGGCGGTTGGTGACGAGGACGGCCCAGCGGCCGGAGCCGCGACCAGTGGGCTTGGCGGCCTCAGCGGTCGTGGCCTCGTGGCGGCGCCAGGTGCGCTTCGAGACGACGCGGCGGCCCATGAGGCTGAGGACCGCAGGCGTGATCGTCAGAGCGACGAGCACCGTCATCGCGACAGTGGCGGCGGCGACGAGACCCATCTGGGCGAGGATCGGCAACCCCGAGACCGTCAGTGCGCCGAGGGCGATGATGACGGTCGTGCCGGCGACGACGACAGCGTTGCCGGCCGTGCCGGTGGCCAGTCCGATCGAGTGCTGCAGTGGCACACCGTCGAGCAGCTGCTGCCGGTGGCGGTTGACGATGAAGAGTGCGTAGTCGATGCCGACCGCGAGGCCGAGCATGAGGGCCAGAGCCGGGGTCATCGAGTTCATCTCGAAGAACGCGGTCGCGGCCATGGCGCCGAGCAGCCCAGCGCCGACGCCGATGAGGGCGACGAGCAGGGGGAGTCCCGCGGCGATGAGGCTGCCGAGCATCACGAGGAGGACGGCGGCGGCGATGCCGAAGCCGATGACCTCGCCGATGCCGACGATGCTTCGGGTCTGCAGGATGTCGGCGCTGTAGTCGACGCGCAGTCCGTCCTTGGCCAGCGCCTCGCCGATCTCGGGCACGTGGGCGCGGATCTCGGGGGACAGCTGCGGAATGGCTGTGTCGTACTGGATCTGCAGAAGAGTTGCGCTGCCGTCGGCGCTGATGAAGCGCGCACCGTTGGTCACGTCGAGCAGGCCCTTGCCCTCGGCGATCTGGACGCGAGCGGCGGCCAGTTTCGGCTCGGCGTCGTTGAGCCGTGCCTGGATCCCGGCGTTGCCCTTCTCCCGAGCTGGGATCTCGTAGCGCAGCGCCCGAGCCCGCTCGCTCTGGCCCTGACCGGACTTCTCGAGGTTCGCGAGCTCGGTGCGCGCTGCCTCGAGGTCGCGCTGACCCTCGTCAAAGAGCCACTGACCCTGCTGGAACTTCCAGTCCTGAGCCGCGTACTCCTTCTGGCCCGCTGCAACCTTGGCCTGGGAGTCGTCGAGCCGCTTCTGGGTTTCGAAGGGGTTCATCACCGACTGGACGTGAGGAGCCTTCTCCCACTGCGTCAGGGTGCGTTCGATGGCAGTGCGCTGGGCCGCAGTGATCGGGCCGTTCTCGTTCTCGATGGTGATGGTGCCGATGCCGCCCGCCGCGGCCGGGATCTCCTGGCCGAGCTGCGTCAGCACGGACGCGAACTTCGCTCCCGGAATGCTGATGGCGGACGTCGGGGGTGTCGCCACGGTTGCCATCGCTCCGCCGAGTCCGGCGAGGACGAGCACCCACGTGAGGATGGTGAGCCAGGCGTGGCGGGCGGTGAAACGCCCCACGCGATAGAGGAAGAGGGCCATGTCAGGACTCCTGGGTCGTGCCGGAGGCATCCGGCAGGGAGAAGGCGGTGAACAGGTGAGCGAACGCCTGTTGGAGAAGGTGGAGGTGCAGCTGTCGAGTGCGGTCGTTGACGACGCCTCGGGACTGGTCGACCCAGGCCGTCGTCGCGGCGTAGCCCGCGGACATCACGGCCCCGGCGACGACGCGCGCATAGAGCGCATCCATCGAGGGGTCGCGCCCCATGAGCGCTCGCGCGATCTGGTCCACTTCGGAGGCCTGGGCCTCCATCACGAAGAACCTCGCCGCAGACGACGTCGACGCCTGGCCGAAGCAGGTGATCGCCTTCTCGAGGACCTCCGCGTCGAGCGGTTCCGTGAGGATTGCGGCGAGCGACTCGCTGACGTTCTCGTCGAGGGGGCGGGCGACGAACCGGTCGACGAGCCCGGCGATGGCCTGGCGCATTGGCTCCTGGAGGACGAGCTCGACCCGCGGGAAGTAGTTGAAGAACGTCCTGCGCGAGACCCCTGCCCGGTCGGCGACGGCGTCGGCGGTGACCGCCTCGAAGCCGTGCTCTGCGGCGAGGTCCCACGCCG
Source organism: Knoellia pratensis (assembly GCF_042666395.1). Lineage (NCBI taxonomy): Bacteria > Bacillati > Actinomycetota > Actinomycetes > Micrococcales > Intrasporangiaceae > Knoellia > Knoellia pratensis. Next base: position 838,027 of record NZ_JBHTDJ010000001.1, read on the forward strand.
CCTGCTCGAGATTCTGGACCGTGCGCTCGCGGTTGCGGGCACGCAGCCCGTCGGTCGCCGCAGCGGCTGGTGTCTCACTCATGGACCTCACGTTAACCATAAGGTGCACGACCGTGCAAGTTTGCCCTGTCGTGCACAAACGGTTCGGCACAAGTCGGATCTGGCCTGGGCGGATGACCACGGAGCCTCCGGCTGACGTAGACCCGCGCCCACCGTTCCTCGTCAACGCATCCATCGTTTTCTGCTCATGCCGCAGTCAATGAAAGCCCTTCGGTGATGATGTGCGCATGTCAGTGCTCCTTCTCGATCAGCAGCAGGCGTCCGTCCTGCGCGCGGCCCCACTGTCGTTCACGCCGTTGAGCGAGTCGGGTGGGGCGGCATTCTCGGAGTATCACCACCTCAACCAATCCCTCACGCTCGCTCGGCGAGACTTCGACGGCGCCGCCCGCGACCTCTTCGAATGGCAGGTGCATTCCAGGGCCGGGCTGCAGGTGAAAGCCTCGGACATTCCACTGACCAAGGGCACGGTCGTGCTAATGCGGTGGGGGCTGGGTTTGCTGTCGGTGAAGATCCCTTGTCGTGTCGTCGATGTCGTCGACGAGAAGCGGCGCCGGGGCTTCACTTATGGAACTCTGCCAGGTCACCCGGAGGCCGGCGAAGAACAATTCCTGCTCGAACAGTTCGACGACGGTCGCATCGTGTTCACCATCACGGCGTACTCACGGCCCGCATCAACACTGGCGAAGCTCGGCGGCCCGGTCAGCCGAGCCGCTCAGCGCTTCATGACCCAGCGCTACCTCCACGCCTTGGATCGCTCCTAGGCCACGACCGGAAATCCCGAATTGAGTGCGTGTGTGGAGTCAGTCGAGAAGCAGGTCCGCACGAGAGGGATCGGCTCCAACGTCGAGGACTGCCTGCCGGGCCGCGATTGGCGCTCAGCCAGCCCACGCGCGGCTGAACTCATCCGCGCCGATCTGCCATGCCGACCAATCCTCGAGTTCGTCCACGCGGACGACACTGAGGCCTCCGTCGCGTCTTCGGGCGACTCCAGGCTGTAACGCTTCGTCGGGCCCACCGTCGTAGATCTCGATCTGGGCGTCGGGTAACCGTCCGCGTCGACCTCGAAGAACCACCAGCTTGAACCCCAACCGTCGCGGGCATCGCCGCGCGACTCGTCCCATCGACGCTTGAAGTAGGAACCCCTCCCTGAACCTGCCAGCCGTCACTGGAATGCGCACGCTTTTGTCGCGATCTGCGCGTGCTTGGGGTCGAAGTTGGGGGGGCCGCATCGAGATAGACCGACACGCCGTGTGCGAAATGGCGCGCACGGCGTGTCGGTCTATCTCGTTGAGGTGGGGCGGTAGCGGCGCTCGGGGCGGCCGGTGTTGCCGTAGCGGAGGGAGACCTCGGCCTCGCCCTTGCTCGTGAAGTACTCGAGGTAGCGGCGGGCGCTCACTCGCGAGATGCCGATCGCCTCGGCCGTCTCTGAGGCGGAGACACCAGCGGCGGCGGAACGCAACGTCGCCTCGACGAGCTGGGCGGTCTCGGGGCTGAGGCCCTTCGGCATCGCCGCTACGACGTCGGGGCGCGACGTCGCCGTGCGTGCGAAGAGCCGGTCCACCCCGGCCTGGTCCTCGGGCGAGGCGGCAAGCAGAGCCCGCTGGGCGGCATACCCCTCGAGTCTGTCGCGGAGGTCCTCGAACGCGAAGGGCTTGAGCAGGTAGTCGGCGACGCCGTGACGGACGGCGGCACGGACGGCATCCACCTCCTTGGCGGCGGAGATGACGATGACGTCGCTGTGTGATCCGGTGTGCCGCAGCTCGGCGACGATGTCGAGGCCGAAGCGGTCCGGGAGATAGAGGTCGAGCAGGAGCAGGTCGGGGGTGAGGTCACGCGCCATCGCCAACGCGTCGGCTCCCGAGTGGGCCACGCCGACGACCTCGAAGCCGTCGGTGCGTTCGACGAAGGCCCGGTGCACCCGCGCCACCATGAAGTCGTCATCGACGATGAGCACGGAGATCACGAGGGCACTCCTTCGGCAAGGGAAGCGGTGACACCCAGGCGAGCCGTGAACCGGGCGCCGGTGTCGGTGGGAGTCATGATGATCTCGCCTCCACGCTGCTCGCAGAGCATGCGTGTGAGGGCCAAGCCGATCCCGCGCGTGCCGTCACCGCCGGGCTTCGTCGTGAAGCCCTGGTCGAAGACCTCGTCGGCGATCTCGGCAGGGATGCCCGGGCCCGAGTCGGAGACGACGATCTCGACACTCGACGCGTCCTGAGTGATGGTGACTTCCACCCACTGCGCGGACAGTGCGGTGGGTGACTGGGCTGGCGCGGTCGCGCCCGCACTCGTCACCGCATCGAGGGCGTTGTCCACGAGGTTGCCGATCACCGTGCCGACATCGGCGGAGTCCTCGGGCTGCAACCGTTGCAACGAGGTCGTATCCGTGATGCGCAGGTCGATCCGCCGCTCTGACGCCAGGCTGGCCTTGGCCATGAGCAGGGCCGCCACGGCAGGGTCACCCACCCGGCTGTTGATGCTGAGGTCGAGGGAGTGGCGGCGCTCGCTGACGGTGTCGACATAGCTGACGACCTCGTCGTACTCGCCGATCTGGATGAGGCCGCTGATGGTGTGCAGCTGGTTGGCGAACTCGTGCGCCTGCGCCCGCAGCAGCTGCGTCGTGCTGCGGAACGTGCCGAGCTGGCGCTCCATGTCAGCCAGTGCTGTCCGGTCGCGCAGGGTCGTCACCGTGCCGAGAGGGCGGCCGTCGCGTTCGACGTGCATCCGGTTCATCACCAGGACGCGGCCTCGACGGACAACAACCCGGTCACGCGCGTTGGCGTCGTCGGAACCAGTGAGCACCTCGAGGAGGCGACCTCGCACCCGGAGGTCGGCGAGGGTGAGTCCCTCGGCGTGCTCGGGCAGGTCGAGAAGGCGGCGCGCCACGTCGTTGACGAGGGTGACCCGGCCCTGCTGGTCGAGGGCGATGACACCCTCGGCGATGCCGTGGAGCAGCGCCTCGCGGTGCTCGGCAAGACCCGCGATCTCGCTCGGCTCCATCCCCAGGGTCTGGCGCTTGATCCGGCGGGCGAGCAACCAGGACCCGAGCAGGCCGATGAGCAGTGCGCCGCCGACATAGGTCAGCAGATAGGAGGACGCACCTCGCGCCCGCTCCCACGCCGACGGGAAGGGCTCCGTGATCATCACGGTGCCCAGGTGTTCACCGACGCGACCCTCGCTCACCGAGAAGACGGGAGCCTGGGACACGAGCTGCCTCTGGCCGTCCAGGGTCAGCGTCCCGGACCAGCTGGCGCCATCACCAACAGCTTCTCGTGGCAACGGAATTCGCGCGTCCTCGAGCGACGGATCAGTCGACACTCGCACGTCCTCGTCCGCGTCGGCGAAGGTCACCGATCCCACGGAGGACTGGGTGGCGAAGGACTGGGCGAGGGTGGCCAAACCGGTGCGCGTCGCAGGGATCTCGAGGTTGCTGCGCACGAGCGGATTGCTCCCGAGCTGCTCGGCCAGCGCTGAGACCCGGCGGCCCTCGACGCGGGTGAAGGTCGCCTCGGACTGGGCCAACGACAACGCACCCACAAGGACCAGGACGACGAGGATCACGGCGACCTGCAGCACGAGCAGCTGGCCGGCCAGCGTCGAGCGGCGTGCGCGCATGACCACTATGTTCTCAACCTCCATTGCGGACAGAAGCGGGACTTGTGCGGGGCGACGCGACAGCATCAACGCAACCCACTTGATGGGACAGTGTCCCCCCTGATCCGAAAGGTCTCAACGATGAGATCACGCCCCACCGCCCTCCTCGGCGCTGCACTCGCCGCCGCGGCCCTCACCCTCAGCGCCTGTGGCGCCACCGCCGACAAGGGCGCCGACGCCGGCTCGTCCGCCACGGCCGACGCCAAGCCCGCCACCGGTCTCCAGCTCATGGTTCCCAACGCGCCGGGTGGTGGCTACGACACCACGGCCCGCACCGCAGCCAAGGTCCTCGAGGCCGACAAGATCACCAACTCGATCCAGGTGTTCAACCTTCCGGGAGCCGGCGGCACCGTCGGCCTCCAGCGGATCGTCAACGAAAAGGGCAACGGCAAGCTCGCGATGCAGATGGGTCTGGGAGTCGTCGGTGCGGCATACACCCAGAAGTCCAAGGCCACGCTCGCCGACACGACCCCGATCGCCAAGCTCATCGAGGAGGCCGGCGCGATCGTCGTGCCCAAGGATTCCCCCTACAAGGACATCACCTCGCTCGTCGCAGCGTGGAAGGCCGATCCCAAGAAGTTCGCGGTCGGCGGAGGTTCGTCGCCGGGTGGGCCCGACCACCTGCTCCCGATGCAGCTCGCCAAGGCAGTCGGGATCGACCCCAAGGACGTCAACTTCGTGACCTACGACGGTGGCGGTGAGCTCCTCCCGGCCCTGCTCGGCAACAAGATCGCGTTTGGCGCCAGCGGCTTCGGTGAGTTCCTCGACCAGGTCGAGGCCGGAGCGGTCCGCGTCCTCGCCGTGACCAGCGCCGAGCCGATCCCCGCGCTCAAGGACGTTCCGACCCTCAAGTCCTCGAACATCGACCTCGTCTTCACCAACTGGCGCGGCATCGTGGCCCCTCCCGGCATCTCCTCCGAGGACAAGAAGGTCTGGATCGACGCGCTGACCAAGATGCACGACAGCCAGGCGTGGAAGGACGAGGAAGCCAAGCGCGGCTGGACCGACGCCTTCCAGACCGGTGACGAGTTCGGCACCTTCCTCAAGGAACAGGACACGTCCGTCGCCGAGATCCTCAAGCAGCTCGGCCTCGCATGACCGACGCCTCAGTTGAGGCTTCGAGAGGGACCAAGGACCGCGCACAGTACGGACTGTGCGCGGCCCTGGGCCTCCTCGGAGTGCTCGTCCTCTTCGACGCCAGCCGCATCGGTTCGGCGTCCTCGAGCAACGACCCCATCGGTCCCAAGCCCATGCCCATCCTCCTCGGGGCCCTCCTGCTGATCGTTGCGGTGTTCTATGCGATCGACATCTCCCGTGGTGGTCGCGGCGAGGCCGAGGAGGGTGAGGACATCGACCTCAGCACGAGTGTCGACTGGCGGACCATCGGCCTGCTCATCGCCGTGTTCTCGCTCAACGCCGTCCTCATCGAGCCGCTCGGTTGGGTCATCAGCGGAGCCCTGCTGTTCGCGGGATCGGCCTTCGCCCTCGGCAACCGGCACCACATCCGCGGTCTCGTGTTCGGCGTGGTCCTCTCCCTCGCGACGTTCTATGCGTTTGCGATCGGACTCGGGGTCAACCTCCCGGCCGGCATCCTGCAAGGAATCCTCTGATGGACAACCTCAACAGCCTCATGGGGGGTTTCGGGGACGTCCTGACCCCCCTCAACCTTCTGATGGCCCTCTTGGGCGTCACCGTCGGCACGGCGGTGGGCGTCCTGCCCGGCATCGGCCCGGCCATGACCGTGGCTCTGCTCCTGCCGATCACCTACGGCCTCGAGCCGACCCAGGGTCTGATCCTCTTTGCCGGCATCTTCTACGGAGGCATGTACGGCGGATCCACCACGTCGATCCTGCTCAACACACCGGGTGAGTCCTCCTCGGTGGTGACAGCCATCGAGGGCAACAAGATGGCCAAGTCGGGTCGAGCCGCGCAGGCGCTCGCGACGTCGGCCATCGGGTCATTCGTCGCCGGCACCATCGGCACGCTCGGCATCGTCTTCCTCATGCCGCAGGTCGTGAAGTTCGCGATCAGCCTCGGTGCACCCGAGTACTTCGCGATCATCCTGCTCACCTTCACCGGCGTCACCGCGGTGTTGGGTGCGTCCCGCATCCGCGGCCTTGCCGCTCTCGTGCTCGGACTGACCATCGGTGTCATCGGCATCGACTTCGTCACCGGTCAGCAGCGGCTCACCGCTGGGATTCCCCAGTTGGCAGATGGCGTCGACATCGTCGTCGTTGCGGTCGGCATCTTCGCCGTCGGCGAGGCTCTCTGGGTTGCTGCCCACCTCCGGCGCAAGGCTGGCGAGGTCATCCCCGTCGGCCGCCCGTGGATGGGCAAGAGCGACTGGAAGAGGTCTTGGAAGCCATGGTTGCGTGGCACCGCCCTGGGCTTTCCCTTCGGCGCGCTGCCCGCTGGTGGCGCCGAGATCCCGACCCTGCTGTCCTACACCGCGGAGAAGAAGCTCACCAAGCACCCGGAGGAGTTCGGGCACGGCGCCATCGAAGGTGTTGCCGGGCCGGAGGCGGCCAACAACGCCTCTGCCGCCGGCACGCTCGTCCCGCTCCTTGCGCTCGGACTGCCGACCAACGCCACCGCAGCGATCATGCTCGCGGCCCTGCAGGGCTGGGGCTTCGAGCCGGGGCCGCTGCTGCTGACGAAGGAACCCGCACTCGTGTGGGCGCTCATCGCCAGCCTCTTCATCGGCAACACGATGCTGCTCCTGCTCAACCTGCCGCTGGCCCCGGCCTGGGCGAAGCTGCTGCAGATCCCGCGTCCCTATCTGTATGCCGGCATCCTCTTCTTTGCCTCCATGGGTGCGTATGCCGTGAACTCCCAACCGTTCGACCTGTGGCTGTTGCTCGGGCTGGGTCTGCTCGGCTTCGCCATGCGTCGTTTCGGCTTCCCGGTTCTGCCGCTCATCGTCGGGGTCATCCTCGGACCCCTGGTCGAGAAGCAGGGCCGGCGGTCGCTCCAGCTCACCGGTGGCGACCTGGACGGGCTCATCGGCGGACCGGTCGCCTGGTTCTGCTACGCGTGCATCGTCCTTGCCATCGCATGGCCACTCCTGTCCCGCTTCCTTCCGGGTCGCCGTGGCAAGGGCGGCCCTGGCGGCAAGGCGGGCGACGACGGTCCCGACCCCATGGCCAACGCCAGGGCCGGACACTCCTACAACTCCTCGGAGGCCTGACATGACCGTATTGGTGGGTTACGTACCCAATGGCTACGGCGAGGCCGCCCTCACGGCGGCGGTCGGTGAGGCGCGTCGTCGGCGCGAACACCTGCTCGTCGTCAACATGTCTCGTGATGATGTCCTCGCGGACGCTCATCGCGCCGACGAGGAGCAGCTCGCCCGGCTCCGGCGCGACCTCAACGAGCTCGGTCTCGACGCCGAGGTCCGCCGGATCGAGAAGGGCAACGACCCGGCGGAAGCGATCCTCGGAGTTGCCGACGAGGTTGAGGCGAGTGTCATCGTCATCGGCCTGCGGCATCGCACCCCGGTCGGCAAGCTGATCATGGGCTCGGTCGCGCAACGCATCCTGCTCGACTCCCGCTGCCCTGTCCTCGCGGTGAAGGGTGACGGAGCATGAGCGTCTCGACCGCCGACCTCTGGGACGAGCGGGGCGAAAGTCTCCAGTCCTGTTCGGTGCAGCTGCGCCACTACGGCGGGCACACGGCATACGCCGGGGTGATCAGCACGGTGCGCTGTCACCGCGACAACGCCCTCGTCAAGGCGGCGCTGGGCGAACCCGGTGAGGGCCGCGTGCTCGTCGTCGACGGCGGCGGATCCCTCGAGTCGGCCCTCATGGGAGACCTCATCGCGGCGTCTGCCGTGGCCCAGGGCTGGGCGGGTGTCGTCATCCACGGAGCCGTGCGCGACGTCGTGGCGCTGCGGGACCTGCCGCTCGGTGCCGTGGCACTCGGGTCCAACCCACGCAAGAGCGCCAAGGACGGTGTGGGGGAGCGTGACGTCCCCGTGTCCTTCGGCGGCGTCGATTTCATTCCGGGACAACAGGTCTGGGTTGACGAGGACGGAGTGGTCGCCTCCCTGGCGTGAGCTCGGGGTGATGCTCGCTCGCCGCGCGGACTAGTTAGTTTCGTGCCACTCTCATAGTCATGAGCGGCAGGCGAGCAGGCAGAGCGATCCTCGTGAGTGCGGCGGCGACGGTCGCAGCGCTTGCCCTGGCCGCAGGCGGCACTGTCGCCCCGGCGAGTGCCATCGGGTCATCGCCGAGCCCGCAGCCGGAGTCACAACCGCCGGTCGACACGGCCCAGGAGATCCAACGCGATCTGCAGGGTGCCAGCAGTCGCCCCGCTCTCGCGGGGACGATCCTGGAGCGGCTCAAGATCGCGGGCGCCGACCCGGCCCTGGGCAGCGGGGTCAGTGCCGTGGTGCTGGACTCGGCCACTGGCGCCGTGATCTACAGCCGCAACCCGTCACTGGCCCTCATGCCGGCGTCCAACGAGAAGCTCACCACGGCCTTCGTGGCACTCACGACGATGGGCCCGCAGAAGACGTTCCACACCGACGTCCTGGTCGACGCCGCACGAACGACGCTGTGGCTCAAGGGTGGCGGCGACCCCTCACTCACCGCAGCAGCGGTGAGGACGATGGCTGGCAAGGCTCACACCGCGCTCGTCAACGCGGGCAAGAGGTCTGTGGGGGTTCGTGTCGACGACTCCCTCTTCCCCGCGCCGACGAACGCGATCGGCTGGAAGACCAGCTATGTGCCGGGCGATGTCGCACCGGTCGGGGCGCTCGTCGTCGATGGCCGCAACCTCATGGACACGGGCCTGGATGCGGGCAATGTCTTCCGCAACGAGCTGGTCCGACTCGGCCTCAACGTCACGCCCGTCGCGCGCGCCGTCACTCCATCGTCGGCGGGCGTCATGACCAGCGTCGTTTCGCCGCCGTTGTCGACTCTGGTGGCGAAGATGCTCAACACCTCGAGCAATGACTACGCGGAGTTCCTCCACCGACAGTCCTCCATCGCGGCTGGCAAGGGAGCATCGTGGTCGGCCGCCAACGCGCACTCCCTGGCAACCCTGAAGGCCCGTGGGGTGAACACCCTGGGGGTCACCGTGCAGGACGGATCGGGCCTGTCCCGCTCGGATCGAGGGACCGGCACCAGCATCACCAGCCTGCTCCACGCCATCAGGAACAACTGGCTGGTCAACTACTACTTCTTCCGTCCTGACTCGATGCCCACGGCGGGCGTCTCAGGGACCCTGGCCAGCCGCTTCGCCCAACCGGACACGATCTGCGCCCGACGCAAGGTCCGCGCCAAGACTGGCACCCTCAGTGACGTGACGGCGTTGTCGGGCACGGCCGACGGTGTCGACGGGAAGCGTCGGATCTTCTCGATCGTGGAGAACGGAGCCCCCAACACGGCCGCGGCCCGCTTCGCCCTCGAGCGGTTCGCCACCGCAGCGACCGGCTGCAATCCCGCCTGACCGAGGCCACTGGCAGGCCGGGCCCTGTGATCCCTGACGCTCAGTGGCCCCAGGTCTCCTCGACCGCGGCGTCCAGGATGCCGTGCCGCCGGACATCGGTCGTGCGCTCGGAGTCGAGGGGGCCGCTGCTGTGTCGGCCGAAGTGACTGGGCACGGGAGCGCGCAGAGCGGCCATGAAGGCACGGCGTGTGCGATCGGGGTTCGTCGCCTCCCGTAGGACCCGTGCGACCGGACCGCTGTCGACGTCGAGGGCGGAGGCGAACGCCGACGCGATGGCCTCCGCCTCCCTCGAGGGGAGGGTGTTCACCTCACCCGACGTCCAGCCGACTCGGGCCCGGCGTTGACCTTCCTGCCACAGCTGGACACCGGTCCGGAGGTCGCCGACCACGAGGAGCAGTGCAGGGCCGAGCGCGCTGACCTCCTCGGCGACGCGTTCGAGCGCTGCTTGGTTCGGCTCACCGACATCGGCGATGGTCCAGCCGGCCCGCTCGCTGTCGACCAGCCGCACGCGGGTCCGCGCCCAGATGACGGGGCGCTGGAGCTCGGCTGCCGTCGCCCGGACGAGCAGCACCATCGAGGTCACGACGCTCCGGCCGCCAGGGTGACGATGTGGGAGCGGTGAGTGAGGAACTCCTCGCGTGCATCGCCCCAGTAGCCCCACGGGAAGGACGTCGCATGCGGGCCGATGGCCTGCAGCTGTTCATAGGCCTCGCGGTGCCGCTCGAGGTGGAACAGGATCCGCGTGAGGACGTTGCGAGTCCGTGCCGTGACGTGGTGCCCGGCGTCTGCATTGGCATCGAGGAAGCCGCGGGCGCGCGCGATCGCCTCCTCGGCCCGGTCGGGGTTGTCCGCGAGTGCTGACCCGTCGGAGGCGAGGTGCTCGAGGACGGAGTCGAGGAGCAAGGACTGGACCTGCGCCTCCGGAGGTGCGGCCTCGACACTTGCCTGCGCGAACTCGAACATCTCCTCGTGCGAGCCGAACCACTTGGCGCACAGGTACTGCATGGCCTCGAACCGGGCGCCGTAGTGGTGCGGGTCGGTTGACTCGAGGGCGCCGAGATATCCGTTGAAGGTCTCCCGATCGCACTCGGTGCCGCGCGCGTGGCGCAGGGCGAGCGACCACGGCACTGGGTCCCCCGGAGACCCGTCCACGGCCTGCTGGATCCGTTGCGTGGCGCGCTCGAGTGTCTCGTGGAAGGCTGCGAACTGCTCCTTGCTCACCTGGCTGGCGTCGTTGTGCGACCGCTGCTCCCACGCCTGCTCGACCAGCCGTCGGGCGTCAACGACGGCGAGGTCGGGATTGTCGGGGTCGCTCCCCTGCCAGGTCTCGAGCCACTGTGGCGACCTGAGTGCGAGCCGCCCGAGGCTGGCGACCTCGAGGTCGCGGTCCTCCCAAGCGCTTGCCTGGCGCGTCTGACGCAGCAGCTCGGCCGCGGGTTCGTACGTCCCGTCAAGGGCCGCGTCGATGGCCGGTCGCGCCGCGTCCGGGGGCGCGTCGATCACCACTGCGTCGTCGGGGACGAGGGCGCCAGCGAGGTCGTCGCCATGGTCGAGATAGGCCTTGGCTGCTTTGATCTTCTTGAACATCGATTCCTCCACGTCTCACTCCTTCCTGCACGCTAGCGCCGTCGTTGTCGTGGGGTGGTCGGTTCGTGAGGGCGTGTGCAACGTCTGGGATACGAGACGGTATGCCGCGTGCGCGCCTGTTGCTCCCGGCATACCGAGGGTTTGCTTGAGACATGACGGACACCCAGACGCAGCAGCCCCCGGTCGCCCTCGGCGGCGAGCACCTCAGCATCGATGACGTCGTCCGGGTGGCACGTCACGGTGCGCCGGTCGAGCTCAGCCCGACGGCCCTCGCCACGGTCCGCGCGACTCGCGGCACGATCGAGGGACTCGCGAACGACACGGTGGCGCACTACGGCGTCTCGACCGGGTTCGGCGCGCTCGCGACGCGGCACATCCCCGTCGAGCTGCGCGCGCAGTTGCAGCGCTCACTCGTCCGGTCGCACGCTGCTGGTGCCGGGCCCGAGGTCGAGCGCGAGGTCGTGCGCGCCCTCATGCTGCTGCGCATCGCAACGCTCTCGACCGGTCGCACGGGGATCCGGGCCGAGACCCTCGAGACCTACATCGCGATCCTCAACGCGGGGATCACGCCGGTGGTGCACGAGTACGGCTCGCTCGGCTGCTCCGGTGACCTCGCGCCGCTGTCGCACTGTGCGCTCGCGCTCATGGGTGAGGGTCTGGTGCGCGACGATGACGGCGAGGTGATGGACGCCGCCGAGGCGCTGGAGGCAGCCGGGATCACGCCGGTCATCCTCGCCGAGAAGGAGGGCCTCGCTCTCATCAACGGCACCGACGGCATGCTCGGCATGCTCTGCCTCGCCATCGCCGACCTGCGCCTGCTCGTCACCACCGCCGACATCGCTGCGGCCATGAGTGTCGAAGGACTGCTCGGGACCGACGACGTCTTTGCCGCCGACCTGCACGCCCTGCGTCCGCAGCCCGGCCAGGGCAAGTCCGCGGAGAACATGCGAAAGATGCTGTCGGACAGCCTGATTCGCGAGTCGCACCGCGACCCCGAGGCTTGCACTCGCGTCCAGGATGCCTATTCGCTCCGCTGTGCCCCGCAGGTCGCCGGCGGAGTGCGAGACACCATCGACCATGCAGCCCGCGTCGCCGGGTGGGAGCTCGCGTCGGCCATCGACAACCCGGTCGTGACGTTGGACGGCCGCGTCGAGTCCAACGGGAACTTCCATGGTGCGCCGGTCGCCTACGTCCTCGACTTCCTTGCGATCGTGGCCGCAGACCTCGCCTCGATCTCCGAGCGGCGGACCGACCGCTTCCTCGACAAGTCCCGCAACAACGGGCTGCCGCCGTTCCTCGCCGACGACCCCGGCGTCGACTCGGGCCTGATGATCGCGCAGTACACCCAGGCCGCCATGGTCTCGGAGATGAAGCGCCTCGCCGTCCCGGCGTCGGTCGACTCGATCCCGAGCAGCGCCATGCAGGAGGACCACGTCTCCATGGGCTGGTCCGCTGCCCGCAAGCTGCGCCGCTCGGTCGACGCGTTGACCCGCGTCCTCGCCATCGAGCTCGTCGCAGCCTCGCGCGGCATCCAGCTGCGGGCACCGCTGCAGCCGGCACCCGCCACCGGCGCTGTCATCGCCGGGCTGGCCGAGTTCGGGAACGTCGCTCCGGGACCCGACCGCTTCCTCGCGCCCGACCTCGAAGCGGCCTACGAAGCAGTCCTCGACGGCGCAGTGGTCGCCGCCGCGGAGGCCGTCACCGGTCGCCTGGCCTGAGGCTCAGCGTCCGGCGTAGGACAGGTCGGCACCGATGAGGCGGGCCGCCGCCTGGAGCCGGGCGACAGCCTCGTCGACGGCCGCGTCGGTGACCCGGGTCGTCGGGCCGGACATCGACAGGGCCATGGGGCGAGGCGCATCGGGGACGGCCACCGCGACGCAGCGCACCCCGACCTCCTGCTCGCCCTCGTCGAGGGCGTAGCCGCGCTCGCGTGCCACGTCGAGGGCGGCGAGGAACGCATCGGCCGTCGTCAACGTGTGCTCCGTCCGACGCGGCATACCGGTGCGGCTCAGGAGCGAACGCACCGTGCCGGGGTCGGTGTCGAGCAGCATGGCCTTGCCGACCGCGGTGCTGTGCGGGAGGGTCCGCCGGCCCACCTCGGTGAACATCCGCATGAAGTTCTTGGACGGCTGCACCTGCGCGATGTAGACGACCTCGTCCCCGTCCATCATCGCGAGGTTGACCGACTCACCGAGGTCCTCGACGGCCGCCAGCATGTGGGGGTGGGCCCACGCCGCGACGCGCTTGGAGGCGGCATCGGCGAGCCGCATGAGCCGCGGTCCGAGGGAGTACTGACGGGACTCCTCCTGACGGAGGTAGCCCAGGTCGACCAGGGTGCGGACGAGGCGGTGGATCGTCGCCAACGGCAACCCGGAGCGCTCGGCGAGCTGGGACAGGCCCATCACGCCGCCGGACTCGGCCAGTGTCTCGAGGATGGCGAACGCGCGGTCGATCGACTGGACCCCGCCCTTGGGCGCTTGGTCCTTGGTCTCGGCGGCGGTGACATCGGCGGTGTCATCGGTGGTGGTGTCGGCCTGCGGTGCGGTCAACGGTGGCTCCTCGGTGGGGAACGGACTGTGCCGTCCCAGTCTATTCCGTATATTGGAACAGTTCTTCCGTTCATGAGTCCAAGGAGACCCTGTCGTGCCCTCCATCCTTGTCACCGGCCCCCACGTCGACGGGCAGTCCGAGATCCTCACGCCGGAAGGCATGGATCTCCTGGCCGGGCTGCAGCGCGAGTTCGGGGCGCGGCGCGACCAGCTGCTGGCCGCCCGGGTGCAGCGACGCGAGCAGATCTCGCGCACGGGCACGCTGGACTTCCTGCCGGAGACGGCGTCGGTGCGAGAAGGCGACTGGCAGGTGGCGACCGCGCCCGCCGACCTGCGCGACCGCCGGGTCGAGATCACCGGCCCGACCGACCGCAAGATGGCGATCAACGCGCTGAACTCCGGGGCCAAGGTGTGGCTGGCCGACCTCGAGGACGCCAACACGCCCCACTGGCGCAACGTCATCGGCGGTCAGCTCACCCTGCGCGACGCCAACCGCCGCACCATCGAGCTGACGACGCCCGAGGGCAAGCACTATGCCCTCAAGGACCCTGACAGCATCCCGGTCATCCTGCCGCGTCCGCGCGGGTGGCACCTCGACGAGGCGCACCTCACCCTCGACGGTGAACCGCTCGTCGGGGCCCTCGTCGACTTCGGTCTGTATGCCGTGCACAACGCGCGTGAGCTCGTCGAGCGGGGCAGCGGCCCCTACTTCTATCTGCCCAAGATGGAGTCCCATCTCGAGGCCCGGCTCTGGAACGACGTCTTCGTGTGGACCCAGGACCGGCTCGGCATCCCGCAGGGAACGATGCGCGCCACCGTCCTCATCGAGACCATCACCGCTGCCTTCGAGATGGACGAGATCCTCTTCGAGCTGCGCGAGCACGCCAGCGGCCTCAACGCCGGACGCTGGGACTACCTGTTCAGCATCATCAAGAACTTCCGCGACGCCCCCGGTGACACCACCCTCCCGGACCGCAACGCGGTGACGATGGACGCCCCGATGATGAAGGCCTACTCCGACCTCCTCGTGCAGACCTGCCACCGCCGCGGCGCCTTCGCGATGGGTGGCATGGCTGCGTTCATCCCCTCGCGTCGCGACGAGGAGGTCAACCGCGTCGCCTTCGAGAAGGTGCGGGCCGACAAGACCCGCGAGGCGCAGGCCGGCTTCGACGGGTCCTGGGTCGCCCATCCCGACCTCGTGCCTGTGTGCGCCGAGATCTTCGACGGCGTCCTCGACGGCGACAACCAGATCGGCCGCCAGCGCGACGACGTCTCGGTCACGTCCTCCGACCTGCTCGCCCTCGACCGGACACCGGGTGAGCGCACCGAGGCCGGCCTGCGAGGCAACGTCGCGGTCGGCATCACCTATCTCGCAGCGTGGCTCTCGGGCAACGGCGCCGCCGCCATCCACAACCTCATGGAGGACGCTGCGACCGCCGAGATCTCGCGCTCGCAGATCTGGCAGTGGACGCACAACGGCGCCAGCCTCGACACGGGGGAGTCGATCACCCGCAAGCTCGTCGAGCGGATCGTCGAGGAGGAGTATGCCGGGCTGGTCGAGTCGGGTGCCTACGCCGATCACCTTCCGCTGGCGCGTGAGCTCTTCGTGCGCACAGCGCTCGACGACGACTACGCAGACTTCCTCACGCTCCCGGCATACGCCGAGATCCTCCGCGCAGGTGAGTGAGTCAGCAGTGACAGGTCAGCGCTGAAGCTGTTGTCCCGCAACCCAGCTCGCGGTCACGGCGGGTGACGTGCCCAGGGCGAAGGCCTTGGCGAGCGCATCCTCGGGTGAGAACGCGTGCCGCAGCGCAACGTCCATCGTCGACCCTGCTGCTGGGTTGACCCACACGGCGTCGAACTGCTTGCCCACCGAGAAGTCACCCACCGTGTCGGCGAGACCGAGGGCGTCCGCGCCGGCCATCGTCGCGAGATGCAGCAGGTCGGGTGCAGCGAGCCTGCGCCCGCGGTCACCGAGCAGCTGCTGCATGAAGTAGGCCTGCAGACCCTCCTTGAGGATCGAGAAGCCCGTCCCCGCGCCGACGTCGGAGCCGAGAGCGACCCGCACGCCGTGGTCGAGATGCTCCTTGAGCGGGAAGAGTCCGCTGCCCAGGGCCGAGTTGCTCGTCGGGCAGTGCGCGACGGTGGCGTCGGCGGCGGCGAGGTCGCACAGCTCACCGGTGGTCGGGTGGACGTTGTGGGCAAAGATGCTGCGGCGGCCCACGAGGCCGTGCGCGGCATACGTCTGCAGGTAGTCCTCGGCGTTGAACAGCTCCTTGACCGTCGTGATCTCGGCGAGGTTCTCGTTGATGTGAGAGGTGAACCACGCCTCGGGGACGTCCTTGAGCAGTGCCCGGCACGAGTCGAGCAGCTCGTCACTGCACGAGAGCGAGAAGCGGGGGATGACGGCATAGCGGTTGCGCCGCGTGCCGTGCCACCGGTCGGCGAGCGCCTTGCCGGCGGTGTAGGCCTCCTCGGGGTCGGTGTGCAGGTCCTCACGCAGGATGCGGTCGCTCACGACGAGCCCGCTCGTGACCCGCAGGCCGACCCGGTCGGCCTCGGTGAACAGGGCGTCGACCGCGCCCGGGAAGTGTGAGCCGAACACGAGTGCCGTCGTGGTCCCGGAGCGGACGAGCCCGGCGGTGAACTCGGTCGCGATCTCCTGTGCGTATGCCGTGTGGGCCAGTCGCGCTTCCTCCGGCAGGGCGGACTTCTCGAGCCAGTCGAGCAGGGGCATGCCGAGGGCGCCGATGGTCCGGATCTGCGGGTAGTGCACGTGGGTGTCGACGAAGCCGGGCAGGACGAGACCGCCCGTGAGGTCCTCGACCTCGTCGTCGCTGTGTCGGGCCCGGACCTCGGTCCAGGGACCGCGGTCGGTGATCGTGCCGTCGACGACCCGGATGCCGCCGTCCTGCTCCGAGCGCAGGACGCCGCCCGTGAAGGGGTTGTCCGGGACGTCGAAGAAGGTGCCTCGGAAGATGGTCATCGGGCGGTCTCCTGGGCGTGGTGGGCTGGCTCCGCGCCCTCTGTGTCGGCGCCCTCCGTGTCGGTGTCATCGGGTGGGGCGTGCCGGGTCGGCGCGAACGACTGGAGCAGCGCGGCGGCCACGCTGATCGCGATGGTCGCGGGGTCCTTGCCGGTGAGGGTCGTCAGTCCGATGGGGGTGGTGATCCGGGACAGGGCGGCCTCGTTGTGGCCCTCGGAGAGGAGCTTGCGACGGAAGCGCTGCCACTTGGCGCTCGACCCGATGAGGCCGATGGACGCGAGGCCCTCGGTGCGCAGGGCTGCGTCGATGAGTGCGGCGTCCTCGGCATGGTCGTGGGTCATGACGAGGACGTGGCTGCCGGGAGGGAGCTCCGACAGGACGAGCTCGGGCAGGACCGGGACGTGGTGCACGTGGACTGCCGCCTCGGCGTCGGCCAGCGGGGCGAGGACGTCGTCGGTGAGGAAGTCCTCACGTGAGTCGACGAGGTGGAGCTCGAGGTCGTGGCGGGCGAGGACCCGCGCCAGCTCCTGGCCGACGTGACCCATGCCGAAGATCGCGACCGACGGACGCACGGCCAAGGGCTCGAGAAGAACCTCGACGATGCCGCCACAGCACTGCACGCCGTGTTGGTACTTCGCCTTGTCCGACAGGTTGGCGGTGAAGCTGGTCGGCTCGGAAGCGTTGTCGTGCACCATGATTCGGGCACGGCAGATGGCATCCTCCTCGAGGTTGCCTCCGCCGATGGTGCCCCAGGTGCGGGTGGCCGAGACGACCATCTTGGTGCCGGCCTCGCGGGGAGCGTGGCCGCGCACGGAGGTGAGGGTGACGAGGACGCCGGGCTCCCTGCTCGTCCGCAGGGTGCGGACCGCATCGACCCAGGACATCTCAGCCACCCGCCAGTGAGCGCACGGCGACCTCGGACTCGGGCATCCGGGTGGGCGCGTCGGGGTCGGGTTCGTCGGGGTGGTGGCCCGGGAAGCCCTCGTCGACGTGCCCGTCTGCCTGGCCGTGTGCCGCCCGCGCCTCCTCGACCGCCCAGAACACCTGCTCGGGGGTGGAGGGGCAGCCGAGGTCGACGCTCGTGCCTGACGGTCCGAACGCCGCGGCTGCTTGGCGCAGGGCCTCACGGACCGAGAATGCGAGCATCAGCGGAGGCTCACCCACGGCCTTGGACCCATAGACGGCGCCCTCCTCGTGGGCCTGCTCCAGGAGCGCGACGTTGAAGGTCTCGGGCATCTCCGAGAAGCTCGGCAACTTGTAGGTGCTGGCCGCCTGGGTGAGGAAGCGACCGCGGCCCGGCCCGTCGCTCTCGTCCCACCGCAGGTCCTCGAGGGTGAGCCAGCCCGCGCCCTGGACGTAGCCGCCCTCGACCTGGCCGATGTCGACGAGTGGCGAGAGGCTGTCGCCGACGTCGTGGACGATGTCGACCCGGCGGGTCCGGTAGGCGCCGGTGTAGCCGTCGACCTCGACCTCGGTGGCGGCGACGCCGTGCGCGAAGTACTTGAACGGCGAACCCTGCATGACCCGCGAGTCCCAGTGCAGCCCCTCGGTGCGATAGAAGCCGGCTGCCGACAGCTGGACCCGGGCGAAGTAGGCCGCGTGCACCAGCTCTGCCCACGGCACCTGCACGTCCGAGCCGAGCCCGGTCACGAGACCGTCGTGGATGCGGATGTCGGCCGGCGGGACGCCGATCTTGGCGGAGGCGGTGATGCTCAGTCGTTCACGGATCTGCTCGCAGGCGTTCTTGACGGCACCTCCGTTCAGGTCGGCCCCGGACGATGCCGCGGTCGCCGAGGTGTTGGGCACCTTGTCGGTGCGGGTCGGCGCGAGCCGCACCGTGGACAGCGGCACACCCAGGGTGGTGGCTGCGACCTGGAGCATCTTGGTGTGCAGCCCCTGGCCCATCTCGGTTCCACCGTGGTTGATGAGCACCGAACCGTCCTTGTAGACGTGGACGAGAGCCCCGGCCTGGTTGAAGGCGGTGAGGTTGAAGGAGATGCCGAACTTCACCGGCGTGAGGGCCAGTCCGCGCTTGGTGTGCGGGTGAGACCAGTTGAACTCATCGATCTCGGCCCACCGCTGGGTGACGTCGGCCGACTCGAGCACCTGGTCCCAGGCGCGGGCCAACCGGTCGGCCTGGGTGATCGGCTGGCCATAGGGCGTGGTCTGTCCGTTGGCATAGAAGTTGCGGCGGCGCAGCTCGGCTGCGTCGATCCCGAGCAGTGGCGCACACCGCCCGAGGATGTCCTCGATGACGAGCATCCCCTGTGGCCCGCCGAAGCCTCGGAAGGCCGTCTGCGACGTCTTGTTGCTCTTGGCGACGCGGCCGTTCACCTTGATGTCGGGGATCCAGTAGGCATTGTCGATGTGGCACAGGGCCCGGGCCAGGACCGGCTCGGAGAGGTCGAGGCTCCACCCGCCGTCGGAGGTGAGGGTGGCCTCGAGAGCCTGGATGTGGCCGGAGTCGTCGAACCCGATCCGCCACTGCGAGTGGAAGCCGTGGCGCTTGCCGCTCATTGTCATGTCGAGGTTGCGGGTCAGTCGCAGGCGCACCGGGCGGCCGGTGAGGATGGAGCCGAGGGAGGCGATCGCCGCGAACCCGTGGGGCTGCATCTCCTTGCCACCGAACCCCCCACCCATGCGCAGGCACTGCACGGTGACCTCGCTGGAGGAGCGGCCGAGGACGTGCGCCACGATCTCCTGGGTCTCGCTCGGGTGCTGCGTGGAGCACTGGACGAACACCTGGCCGTTCTCGTCGACGAGGGCCAGCGAGCAGTGTGTCTCGAGGTAGAAGTGCTCCTGTCCGGCGAACTCGAACTCACCGCTGAAGACATGGGCGGCCTGCTCGAGGCCCGACTCGACGTTGCCGCGCTCCACGGTGGGCTGTGCGCCCTGGAAGCTCTCGGCGGCGATGGCCTCACGCACGGAGATGATCGACGGCAGGGTCTCGTAGTCGACGACGACGGCGGCGGCACCGCGACGCGCGGCCTCCAGTGTCTCGCCGAGGACCCAGCAGACGGCGTGCCCGACGAACTGCACCTCGTCGGGGAAGAGCGGCTCGTCGTGCTTGACCCCGGCATCGTTGACGCCGGGGACGTCAGCGCCGGTGAGCACGCGCACGACACCGGGGACGGCCAGCGCAGGACTCGTGTCGATGTCGACGACTCGGGCGTGGGCGTGGGGTGACTGCACCGGATAGGCGTGCAGGCAGTCCTTGGTCCGTCCGACCAGGTCGTCGGTGTAGAGAGCGGCGCCGGTCACGTGGAGGTCGGCCGCCTCGTGCGGCATCGACTGGCCGACGACGCTCTGGTCGGGGCGCTCGGAAAGGTGGCTCATGCGGAAATCCCCTCGCTGGCGGCGTGTTCGGCATGGAACTTGCGCAGGGACTGGCCGAGCATCGCGGCGCGATAGCGCGACGAAGCTCGGTGGTCGTCCATGGGTGTGCCCTCACCCGAGAGGACCTGGGCGGCCGCCTCGACGGTCTCGGTGTCCCAGGGGCGGCCGACGAGCGCCTCTTCGGTGGCCGTGGCGCGCAGGGGGGTGGCGGCGACCCCGCCCAGTCCGATCCGGGCCTGCCGGACGATGCCGTCGACGACGTCCACGGCGAATCCGACGGCGACGGAAGAGATGTCGTCGAAGCGGCGCTTGGCCATCTTGTGGAAGGCCGTGTGCTGGGCCAGCGGCAGGGGCAGGCGGATCTCGCGGATCAGCTCGTCGGCCCGCTTGACGGTCTGCCGATAGCCGGTGAAGTACTCGGACAGGGGCACGATCCGCTCCCCACGCCGGCTCGACAGAACCAGTCGGGCGTTGAGGGCGAGCAGGGCCGGCGGCGCGTCCCCGATGGGGGAACCGGTGCCGAGGTTGCCGCCGAGGGTGGCCCCGTTGCGGATGAGCCGCGAGGCGAACTGGGGGAAGAGCTCGGCGAGCAGGGGCACGCGGCCATCGAGCCGTCGCTCGATCTCGGTGAGGGTGAGCGCGGCGCCGATGCGGATCTCCTCGTCGTCCTCGTCGAGGTTGCGCAGCTCGGGCAGGCGGTCGATCGCCACGAGCAGCGGCGGGCGAGAGCCCCTGATGTTGAGCTCGACACCGATGTCGGTGGAGCCGGCCACGAGCAGGGCATCCGGTCGCTCTGCGAGGAGCGCGAGTGCCTCGTCGAGGCTTGCCGGGCGGACGTATGCCGCACCGTCGGCTTCCAGGTGCGTGTGCACCGGCGCCGGGGTGGGATTGGTGGCGCGCGAGGCCAGGGCGTCATCGAAGGCCGGCGCATCGGGCAGGGCGTAGGCGGCGTCGCGGATGGGCCGGTAGCCGGTGCATCGGCAGAGGTTGCCGCTGAGGGCGTGCAGGTCGAAGCCGTTGGGACCGTGCTCGGCATCTTGGCCGTGCTCGCCGTCCACGACCCCCTCGGCGCGCCCCGGTCGGTAGTACTCAGCGGCCATCGAACAGACGAATCCCGGTGTGCAGTAACCGCACTGGGAGCCTCCGCGATCAGCCATCTCGCGCTGAACAGGATGGAGGGCGCCCACGCTCCCCAGTCCTTCGGCCGTCACGACCTCTTGGCCGTCGAGTCCAGCCGCAGGGATGAGGCAGGCGTTGATCGCCACCCACTCGGTGCTCGCACCCTCGCTCACGCCCGGCCTTGCGACCATGACCGAGCAGGCGCCGCACTCGCCTTCGGCGCAGCCCTCCTTGGCTCCCGTCAGGCCGCTGTTGCGCAGCCAGTCGAGTGCCGTCGTGTGGGGCGTGACGCTCGCCAGCGTCAGCGGCGTCCCGTTGACCAAGACCGTTGGCTGCATTGCCAACTCCTCATCGACATCGTCCTGACGCTCTGCTGTCAGGAGCATGGTTGCGAAGTGGCGGCCCGCCGGTTGTCCATGCGAACGACGGGATGCTCTCAGGGTACCCACCGAGGGTGCCCACGGGAAGTGGTTTCGGAAATAGTTTTCCGTTAGCGCTCGCCTGCTGCCTCAGGATGGGTAGCGGGGCGAAGCTGTGCTCGCAGCTCACGTGGTCGTCAAGCATCCCAGCTCCAGCGCAGCCCGTGCCCGCCCACGCCAGCGTCCAGGACCACGATGTGCGCACAGTGGCTGGGACCCACCTCAACCGGATGGACCGTATGGGCGACCGCTGAGTCGAGGGGCGTCTGGTAGTGCCAGACCGCAGCCGGCAGCGCGGGTGGGGTGAAGCACACCTCCAACACATACTCGCGCAGGGGAGATCGGACACGGCGGTCGAAGTTTCTCGCGGGCGGGTACGGGGCCCGGCTCTGGAGCTCGTACTCCAGCAGGATGGTGTCACCGCGCCCGAGCGTCCGGTCGAAGAGAAGCTCAACGGCCACCACGCCCGCCGGGTCTTCGTACAAGTCGCCGATGCTGCAGTGTCGCAGGGGACGCACGAGCGGCAGCGTCTGCCCGGCTTCGTCCATCACGTGCATCAACAAGTGACGATCGACCCCGTCTCGCTCCGAGCGCAACAGCTGGCGTGCGGTCAACGTTCGCTCGCCACCCTCCGGCCCGACAACGAGCCGATCGTGGAGACTGAGACGGGTGAGGCCGGAGTCACCATCCGTGACCATCCCCTCCAGCGCCTTCGCGACGGCGTGCCTTCGCTCGTCCAGCACGATGCCGTCAAGTTCCGGGATGGCCTCAACCCGCTGGGTCCAGCGCCCCCTCGGTCGTCGAGGGCCGAGGAGCTGGGCGAGCGCACCATGCTCCAGGTTCAGCACGGACTCGAGCTCACTCAGCACCTCCATCGAGCTCTCGCGCTCCGGGCGGCTGCGACCGGACTGCCAGTAGCTCAAAGTTGCCAGGCTCACCGCCTGGCCGTGTCGCTGAAGTCGCGTCTGTATACGGCTGAGGCTGAGTCCGCGGGCCTGGATGGCCTCGCGCAGCGCTTCGGGAAACGCCTCGTAGTCGGTCACGATCCTCGTTTCTGTCCATGAGCCCTGACAGCAGTACAACGGGCGAGGCGAGGGCGTTCGCCTCGCCCTCAGCCTCGCCCATTCGCAGGGCCTGGGCTGCGCCTGCTCACGAGTGGGCGCAACGATGGGCCGGCACCCGGAGGTGTGCCGGCCCATCGCCGTCCTGGGTCCTCAGCTCGTGGCCAGTGCCGTGTCGTCGACGACGAACGACGTCTGCAGTGAGGAGTCCTCACTCATGAGGTACTTCACCGTGATCGTCTTGCCCTTGTATGCCGTCACGTTGAACGACTTCTGGGTGTAGGTCGCGTTGGTCCCGACGTTGGAGTACGTCGCCAGGGTGGTGGTCGTCGAACCGTCGATGACCTGGACCTTCATCGTGTCGTAGGCCGTGCTGCCGGACTCGGCCGTGTCGGTGCGCAGCCAGAACGACAGGGTCGCTGCGGTGACGGTCGAGGGGATCGCGACGCTCTGCTGGATCGTCTCGGTCGAGGTCGAGCCGTTGCCACCCAGCCACGCCTTCCAGCTGCCCGTACGTGCCGGACGACCGGTGTTGTTGGTGATCGGGCCGGCGGTGCCGGTCCAGTCCACCGCGCCGGACTCGAAGCCCGGGTTCCTGAGCAGGTTGCCCGACGGCGGAGTCGTCGGCGTGGGTGTCGGGGTCGGCGACGGAGTGCCGGTCCCTGTCGGGGTCGGGGTCGGGCCGCTGTCACACTTCTCGGTGCCAGCCGGAACAGAGATGGCCGTGAAGGCTGCCTCGACCGACGTGCACGTCTGGCTCGTGGCGCCGTAGAGCTCCTTGGCGGAGGCGATCGCACCGTTGCGGGCGTTGGCGTAGGTGCTGCCAGAGGTGAGCTTCGTGGACAGGGTCCGGTACCAGACCTTCTCGACGTTGCTGCGTCCTGCGCCGGTCACGGCGGGGGCGCCGCCACAGACGGGGCTGTCGTAGCTGACACCGTTGATGGTCTTGGCGCCCGAGCCCTCGGAGGCCATGTAGAACCAGTGGTTCAACGCACCCGAGGAGTAGTGCGGGTCAAGGTTCTTGGTGTTGGTGGACCAGCAGTCGGGGCTCTGCCCGTCCTTGCTCGGCTTGTCCATGTAGCGCAGCGGGGTGCCGTTGCCGTTGATGTTGATCTTCTCGCCGATGAGGTAGTCACCCACGTCGGTGGAGTTGTTGGCGTAGAACTCGACCGCCGTGCCGAAGATGTCGGAGGTGGCCTCGTTGAGGCCGCCCGCGTCACCGCTGTAGTTGAGGTTCGCCGTGTTCTCGGTGACACCGTGGCTCATCTCGTGTCCGGCGATGTCGATGGCAGTCAGCGGCTTGGTGTTGCCGGCACCGTCGCCGTAGGTCATCTGGGTGCCGTCCCAGAACGCGTTCACGTAGGCGTTGCCGTAGTGGACGCGGCTGCGAGCACCGGTGCCGTTGTTCCAGATGCCAGCGCGGCCCAGGACCGAGTTGTAGTAGGCGTAGGTCTTCTCCGCGCCGTACTGCGCGTCGACTCCGGCGGTCTGACGGCTCGTCGTCGACCCGTTGCCCCACACGTTGTCGGCGTCGGTGAACTGCGTGCCGGTGCCGGACGTCCCACCGTTGAGGTCGGTCGTGTAGTTGCCGATGGAGTCCTTGAGGAGCCAGGAGCTGCCCGACTGGGTCGTGTCGAGCGTGACCTGACCGGAGTACTGCGAGTTGCCGGTGCCGTGCTTGATCTCGTCCCACGACTGCAGGATCGCGCCGGAGTTGGCGTCGACGAGGGTGTGGAGTCGGCTCGGCGTCTGGTCGGGCTTCACCCCTTCGGTGATGACCTCGTAGGCCAGACGCGGTGAAGTGCCACCGGCCCAGACGACGAGCTCGCTGTCCTTGGCCCTGGCCGATGCACCCTTGCTCGCGTTCTTGGTCGCCACGGCTGAGGCCTCGGCGCCGCTCTTCTTCGGAGTCGTCGAGGGAACTGCTGCCTTGCCGGACGCGTTGAAGTGGACGTCGGCCTTTGCGCCGCTCCTGGTCGTCTCGAGGACGAGGTCGCCGCCGATGACACGCAGACCCTTGAAGGTGCGGTTGTAGCGGATGTGCTGCGTACCGTCGCGGTCGGTCACGACCGACGTCACGACGAGCTTCTCGTCAGCAGACAGGCCGAGCGCTGCGTGGTCCCGGGCGGGGTCAGCCTTCGCGGCTGCGGCAGGGCTGGAGCCGGCCGTGAGGCCAAGAGCTCCAGCAAGGGGCAGGGCCAGAGGGAGGGCCAGGGCGGCGGTAACCACCATGGCTCCGGTTGATCGTCGAATCACGTCGTACCTCTTCCGGTTCGGACCGCACGAGATGACGTGCGATCGCGGGGTAACCGAGAGAGTGGTCCTGACAGGACGTTCAGGGCAATGCCCTATTGCCCGATTGTCGCCATTAACTGTTAACCAATTTGTTTGGTCAAACTCAACTTTGCCTACTTCTTACCATTTCTTGACCATTTGACAAGCATGGAAATTGAGGCCCCGCGGCCAACCACATCGAAATGCAGCTCACCGCGAGCACGTCACACGAACTGGCGGCTCAGCGTCGCATGCCGGTTGACGTCCTTGTAGAGCAGATAGCGGAACCGTCCGGGACCCCCGGCGTAGCAGGCCTGGGGGCAGAACGCTCGCAGCCACATGAAGTCACCGGCCTCGACCTCGACCCAGTCCTCGTTGAGCAGGTACACGGCCTTGCCCTCGAGGACATAGAGGCCGTGCTCCATGACGTGGGTCTCGGGGAAGGGGATGGCCCCGCCGGGCTCGAAGCTGACGATGTTGACGTGCATGTCGTGCCGGATGTCGGTCGGGTCGGCGAAGCGCTGGGTCTTCCAGGCCCCGTCGGTGCCGGGCATCTCGAGGCCCTCGACCTCGGCGTCGGACGTGACGAAGGCCGGCGGAACCTCGATGCCGTCGACGTGCTGGTAGGCCTTGCGGATCCAGTGGAAGCTCGCCACCTCGTTGCCGCGGTTGTGCAGGGTCCAGTCGCTGGCGGGCGGGATGAACGCGTAGCCACCGGGCGCGAGCTGGTGCACCTCGTCGGCGAGGGTGAGCTCGAGGGTCCCGGCCACGACGAAGAGCACGCCCTCGGCGCCGGGGTCGAGCTCGGGCCGGTCCGACCCGCCCCCGGGCGAGACCTCGACGATGTACTGGCTGAAGGTCTCGGCAAAACCGCTGAGCGGGCGCGCGATGAGCCACATCCGCATGCCTTCCCAGAAGGGGAGCAACGACGTGACGATGTCGGTCATCGTCCCCTTGGGCAGGACGGCATACGCCGTCGTGAACCGGGCCCGGTCGGTCGTGAGCTGGGTCTGCGGCGGCAGACCGCCCTGGGGGGCGTAGTACTGCGTCATCGCTGTCCTCTCGTGAGCAACCGGCCACCGGGTGCGCTGTCGTTCGTGATGGGTATGCCGTGCAGCCAGGTCTGTCGTACCTGACCGTGCAGGTTGTGGTCGGCCCAGGCCGACACCGGGTTCTTGTGGTGCAGGGCAGCCACGTCGACCACCCACTCCTCCTCGGGGGCAAAGACGACGAAGTCGGCATCGGCGCCGACCTCGAGGCGGCCCTTGTGATGCAGGCCGACCCGGTCTGCTGTCGCGGTCGCCATCCACCGCACCACCTCGGCGAGGGTGTGTCCGCGCTCACGGGCACTGCTCCACATGGCGGGGAGGCCGAGCTGCAGGGAGGCGATGCCGCCCCAGGCCAGGCCGAAGTCGCCGACGTCGAACTGCTTGAGGTCCGCCGTGGAGGGGGAGTGGTCGGACACGACGAAGTCGATGTCGCCGGCGGCCAGTCCCGCCCACAGCTCGTCCTGGTTGGTGTGGTCCCGAATCGGTGGGCAGCACTTGAACTGGGTTGCGCCGTCGGCGATCTCGTCGGCGTCAAGGGCGAGGTAGTGCGGGCACGACTCGACGGTGAGGTCGAGCCCTTCGGCCCGGGCGGCCCGCAGGCTGGCCAGCGCGCTGGCACTCGACAGGTGCAGGACGTGCGACCTGCCGCCGGTCTCGCGGGTCACGTCGATGACCTGACCGATGGCGACGTCCTCGGCCGTCGGTGGCCGTGAGGCGAGGAAGTCGCCGTAGGCGCGACCGTGGGCGGGGGCAGCAGCCTCGAGCGTCCCGGCGTCCTCGGCGTGCACGATGAGCAGCGCGCCGAGTCGGGCGGTCTCGGTCATGGCCGCTCGGAACTGGTCGGGGTCAAGGGGTGGGAACTCCTCGACCCCGGAGTCGGCGAGGAAGCACTTGAACCCGAAGACACCGGCCTCGTGCAGGGCCTCGATGTCTCCGAGGTGGTCGGGCACCGCACCGCCCCAGAAGCCCACGTCGACGTGCACCTGGGGAGCGGCCACCTCCTGCTTGGCCCGCAACGCATCCACCGTCACGGTCGACGGGATGCTGTTGAGCGGCATGTCGATGATCGTCGTGACACCACCAGCAGCCGCGGCCCGGGTGGCGCTGGCGAAGCCCTCCCAGTCGGTGCGACCGGGTTCGTTGACGTGGACATGGGTGTCGACGAGCCCCGGCAGCAGCACCTCGTCGTCGGTCAGCTCGACGACCCGGGCTCCATCGGCCCCGCCGTCACCGACGGCAGCATCGAAGGCGTCGACCGCGACGATGCGCCCGTCGCGCACCGACACCACGGCGGACTGCTCCCGGCCGTCGATGATCGCCCGCGGTGCCCTGATGACGAGATCGGCCTGCACACCCCTCATCGTGGACCACTCGCGCCCACGGGGGAGCGGTGGAGCCCGAGAACACCGCCGTCGGCCTCGACGAGGTCACCGTCACGCAGGTAGGGCCGCGGCTCCGCCCGGGTGACCGCCGTCCCCACGGGAGTGCCGGTGAGGATGACGTCCCCCGGCTCCAGGGTCATGAGGCCGCTGAGGTGGACGAGGATGTCGGGGACGTCGAAGACCATGTCCGAGGTGGAGCCGTCCTGCATCCCGATCCCGTTCACCGAGAGCCGCAGTGCCACGGAGCCGGGGTCGCTCACCTCGTCGGGTGTCACGAGCCAGGGTCCCAGGGGGCAGAACGTGTCGGCGCACTTGCCCCCGGCCCAGGGGCCACCCCCGGCGGCGAGGTCGCGGTCGGTGACGTCGTTGGCGAGGGTGTAGCCGGCCACGGCCGCCAGCGCGGTGTCCCGGTCGACGAGCCCGCGCAGGCGGTGCCCGATGACGAGTGCGAGCTCGACCTCGAAGTCGGTGCTCGTCGAGCCCGGCAGGGGCCGGATCGCGTCGGTCGGTCCGCACACCGACGACGGTGCCTTGAGGAACACCACGGGCGATGCGGGTGGGTCGACACCCAGCCCTGCGGCATACGACCGGTAGTTGAGGCCGATCCCGATGACCTTGCTCGGTCCCGCGACAGGGGGCCCGAAGCGCGTTCCAGCGCGGTCGAGGGTCGGGAGGTCACGCGGATCCAGGCCCGGAAGCACGGTGTCGAGGAACCCGCCGTCGATGTCGGGGGTCACGGACGACAGGTCGCGCAGGACACCGTCGATCTCCACCACCGGTGTCTCGCACCCGGGTTGGCCGATGCGGGCAAGTCTCATGAGGTCTTCCTGTCTCGTTCGAGGAGCCAACGGCCGATCTCGGCGCCGGCTCGCTCAAGCAGTGGTCCGGGGGCGCGCAGCGCCTCGTCCGGTTCGGTGGCCAGGTCCGTGAGCGCCCACACGCGTTCGATCCCGGCTGATGCCAACGCTTCTGGGCTCAGCTCGCATCGTCCCGCAACGGCCACGACGGGTATGCCGTGTGCTCGCGCTGCGCGCGCCACTCCCGCAGGTGCCTTGCCGTTGAGGGTTTGCTCGTCGAGCGATCCCTCTCCGGTGACGACGAGGTCGACGCCGTTCAACACCGTGTGGAAGCCGGTGAGGTCGAGCGCAAGCTCGACTCCCGGT
Source organism: Knoellia pratensis (assembly GCF_042666395.1). NCBI lineage: Bacteria > Bacillati > Actinomycetota > Actinomycetes > Micrococcales > Intrasporangiaceae > Knoellia > Knoellia pratensis. The sequence goes on from NZ_JBHTDJ010000001.1 coordinate 866,117, forward strand.
CGGAGCTGGCCGCCCAGGGCGACCAGCGCGGCATACCCGACACCGCCGGCGGCACCGGCACCGGCGACGTCTCGTCCCTCGGCACCGGTCGCGGTGTCCAGGATGTTCGCCCAGCGGCCCAGTGCCGCGTCGAGGGCCGCCACCTGCTCGGGGTCCGCGCCCTTCTGCGGGGCATAGACCGCAGCGGCCCCGCGCGGACCGGTGAGCGGGTTATCGACGTCGCAGGCCACGAGCAGCTCGATCTGGGTGAGCCGGGGGTGCAGGCCCGTCAGGTCGACCCGAGCCGCCGAAGCGAGTGCGCCACCACCATCGGGCAGCTCCTGCCCCGACGCGTCGAACGTCCGGGCACCGAGGGCGGCGAGCATGCCAGCGCCCCCGTCGGTCGAGGCGCTCCCGCCGATGCCGAGGACGACGCGCTCGGCGCCGGCATCGAGGGCGTGGGCCAGGGCGTCCCCCAGGCCACGACTGGACGCCGTGAGCGGGGCAAGGTCGCCAGCGAGCAGGGCGAGGCCGCACAGGCCGGCCATCTCGATGACCGCTCCGGTGCCGGACACGGCATACCTGCCCTGCCGCGGCGCACCGGTCGGGCCGCTCACCGTGACGGTGACCTCGGTGTGGCCGGCCTCGAGTGCGGCTGCGACCATCCCGTCACCACCGTCCGCGACGGCGACCCGGGCGATGTCCACCCCGTCCTCGACGTCGCCCAGAGCCGCCCGCAGCCCGCGACCGACGTGCTCGGCCACCTCGGCGGCGGTGAGAGTCCCCTTGAACTTGTCAGGGGCGAGCAGGACCCGGGTCATGGCGCTCAGTCGAGGTTGGCATAGAGCGCGGTCGGGGCGTCGGCGCCGCTGTCGGCGAGCTCCTCGAACTCGACGACGTTGTCGATCTCGGTGCCCATGGAGACGTTGGTGACGCGCTCGAGGATCACCTCGACGATGACAGGCACGCGGTGCTCGACGATGAGCTTCTTGGCCTGCTCGAGTGCAGGCAGGATCTCCTCGGGGTCGAAGACGCGAATCGCCTTGCACCCCAAGCCTTCTGCCACCTTGACGTGGTCGACGCCGTAGCCGCTCAGCTCCGGGCTGTTGATGTTGTCGAAGGACAGCTGCACGCAGTAGTCCATGTCGAACCCACGCTGCGCCTGCCGGATGAGGCCGAGATAGGCGTTGTTCACGAGGACGTGGATGTAGGGGACCTTGAACTGCGCGCCGACGGCGAGCTCCTCGATCATGAACTGGAAGTCGTAGTCGCCCGAGATAGCGACGACGGTCGAGTCCGGGTCGGCCGTCGCGACGCCGATCGCCGCCGGCACGGTCCAGCCGAGGGGTCCGGCCTGACCGGCGTTGATCCAGTGACGGTCCTTGAAGACGTGGAGCATCTGCGCGGCCTGGATCTGCGAGAGGCCGATCGTCGAGACGTAGCGGACGTCCTTGCCGAAGGCCTTGTTCATCTCCTGGTAGACACGCTGCGGCTTGATGGGGGTGACGTCGAAGTTGGTCTTGCGCCACAGCTTCTGCTTGCGCTGGCGGACGTCCTGGGCCCAGGCCGAACGGTCCGCCAAGGCGTCGCGGCGCTCCTTGGCGACCTCGACGAACAGCGCGAGTGCAGCCTTGGCGTCCGAGACGATCCCGAAGTCCGGCGCGAAGACGCGGCCGATCTGGGTCGGCTCGATGTCGACGTGCACGAACGTGCGGCCCTTGGTGTAGGTGTCGAGGCCACCGGTGTGGCGGTTGGCCCAGCGGTTGCCGATGCCCAGGACGAAGTCGGACGCGAGCATCGTCTCGTTGCCATAGCGGTGCGAGGTCTGGAGCCCGACCATGCCGGCGTTCAGGTCGTGGTCGTCGGGGATGGTGCCCCAGCCCATGAGCGTGGGGACGACGGGGATCCCGGTGAGCTCGGCGAACTCGACGAGCAGCTCGGCGGCGTCGGCGTTGATGATGCCGCCACCGGCGACGATGAGGGGGCGCTTCGACGCGGCGAGCATGTCGAGCGCCTTCTCGATCTGCTTGCGGCTCGCGGCCGGCTTGAACGCGGGCAGCGGCTCGTAGGTGTCGATGTCGAACTCGATCTCGGTCAGCTGCACGTCGATCGGGAGGTCGATGAGGACCGGTCCCGGTCGCCCCGAACGCATGAGGTGGAACGCCTGCTGGAACGTGCCCGGGACCTGGGCCGGCTCGAGGACGGTCACCGCCATCTTGGTGAGTGGCCTGGCGATCGAGGCGATGTCCACGGCCTGGAAGTCCTCCTTGTGGAGCTTGGCCACGGGAGCCTGACCGGTGATGCAGAGGATCGGGATCGAGTCGGCCGATGCGGAGTAGAGGCCGGTGATCATGTCGGTCCCGGCCGGGCCGCTCGTGCCGACACAGACGCCGATGTTGCCGGCCTTGGCGCGGGTGTAGCCCTCCGCCATGTGCGAGGCGCCCTCGACGTGTCGCGCGAGCGTGTGGTGCAACCCGCCCTGCGTCTGCATCGCCTTGTAGAACGGGTTGATGGCAGCACCGGGAAGCCCGAAGACGTTGGTGATGCCCTCCTTCTTCATGATCTCGACTGCAACTTCGGCGGTCTTCATCCGTGCCATGGTCGTGTCCTGTCTGGTGTGGTGCGCAAGGGGGGGTATGCCGCGAAGCCGGCTGTGCGGCATACCCGGCGGTGTGTGTTTCGGTCAGGTGAGGTCGGCGCCGGAGAGGCGTTCGACGCCGCGGAGCAGGCCGGAATGGTCGAGTCCGCCGTCGCCGTTGGCGCGGGCGCTGGCCATGAGCTGGGCCATGACAGCGCCCACGGGCAGGACCACGCCGGCCTCGCGGGCCGCGCTCGTGACGATGCCCATGTCCTTGTGGTGCAGGTCGATCCGGAAGCCCGGGTCGAAGGTGCGGGTCAGCATGTTCTGCTTCTTCTGGTTCAGGACGGCCGAGCCCGCGAGCCCGCCACCGAGGACCTCGAGCGAGGCCTCCATGTCGACGCCGTAGGCCTCGAGGAAGACGACGGCTTCGGCGACGGCCTGGATGTTGGTCGCGACGATGAGCTGGTTCGCGGCCTTGACGGTCTGGCCTGCGCCGTGGGGTCCGACGAGCACGACGGTCTTGCCCACCGCGTCGAGGATGGGCCGGGCGGTGTCGAAGACGTCCTGGGTCCCGCCGACCATGATCGACAGGGCGGCGTTCTTGGCGCCGGCCTCACCGCCGGAGACGGGAGCGTCGAGGATCGGGAAGCCGTGGGCCGTGGCCTGGTCGGCGAGGGCGGCGGAGACGTCAGGCCGGATGCTCGAGAAGTCGATGATGAGGGTGCCCGGCTTGGCGGATGCGAAGACTCCGTCCTCGCCCGTGAGCACGTCCTGGACGTCGGGGCTGTCGGGGACCATCACGGCGACGACGTCGACGTCGGACACGGCCTCGGCGATGGATCCGGCGGAGGTGCCGCCCGCCGCGATGAGGTCTGCGGTGCGGTCCGGGGTGAGGTTGAAGCCGACGACGTCGTGGCCGGCGTTCTGCAGGTGGACCGACATGGGGCTGCCCATGATGCCCAGGCCGATGAATGCGATGCGGGACATGCGAGTTCTCCTTCGGTGGTGACGATCAGGCGGTGCGTGAGGTGGTCGCGGCGCTGGAGCTCGCGTTGTTGGAAAGCGCGCTGCGGCGCTCGATCGGGAGCCAGGTGAGGCTCTCGTGCGTCGTGGTGGTCGGCTTGTACTCGAGGCCGACCCAACCGTCGTAGCCACGGGCGGCGAGGTCGGAGAGCAGTCCGTCGAGGTCGAGGTCGCCGGAGCCGGGCTCGCCCCGGCCGGGGGCGTCGGCGATCTGCACGTGGGCGGTGAGGCCGGTGTGGGCCGCGACCGCTGCGGCGGGGTCGTCGCCGTTGTTGGCGAGGTGGAACAGGTCGCAGAGGAAGCTGACGTTGTCGTGGCCGTCGGCCCGAACTCGTCCGATGACTGCCACGGCGTCGGCTGCGGTGCGCAGCGGGTAGGGCTTGGGGCCGCTCACCGGCTCGACGAGCACGGTGGCGCCGATCGACGCGGCGGCGTCGGCGGCGAGACCGAGGTTGGTGCGAGCCAGCTCGTCCTGCTCCTGCGGTGTGGCGGAGTCGACGCGGACGCCATAGAGCGCGTTGAAGGCGCTCACCCCGAGCTGTTCACCGATCGCGATGGCGACGGGAAGGTTGGCCCGGAACTCCTCTGAGCGGCTCGGGATCGAGAGGACCCCGGCGTCGGGACCGGCGAGGTCGCCGGCAAAGAAGTTGAGCCCGACGAGCTGCACTCCGGCGTCGCGCACCGCTGCGACGAAGGCGTCGACCTCGGACGGCGGCGGGGTGGGCTGGTCCGGCCAGGGCCACCAGAACTCGATGGCGTCGAAGCCCGCGGCACGGGCCGCAGCGGGACGCTCGAGCAGGGGCAGCTCGGTGAAGAGCATCGAGCAGTTCGCGAGGAACCGCAGGCCGTGGTCGGTTGCCATGTCATCTCCTTGTTTCCACAATATGGAAAAGTATTTCCAACTAGTGAGAGAATAGGGGTCGCGGTGAGCAGGCGTCAAGACGGCGTTTCGGAAATGAGACAGCGACTTCGTGCCCCGCACGGACCCTCGTCGCTGTGCTCCTCACGTCCGTGCGGGGCACGAAGTCGAGGGTCAGGGGGTCGGTGTCAGCGCTGGGCGTCGAGGAGGCGCCGGTGGGCGGCCAGCGCCTCGCGGGTCACGACGGTCTCGTCGACCGTGACCAGCTGGTCGCACTCGACGACCGGGCGACCCGCGACCGTGAGGAGCTCGAGCGGCGGGGTGACACCGAGGACGAGTGCCGCGACGGGGTCGACGACACCGGCGTGGGCGAGCGTGTCGAGCCGCCAGAGCGCGAGGTCCGCCTGCTTGCCGACCTCGAGCGATCCGATCTGGTCGTCCCAACCGAGGACGCGAGCGCCGCCGATCGTTGCCGTGTGCAGCGCGTCCCGCACCGTGAGCGCGCGAGGGCCACCACGGACCCGGGCGACGAGCACTGCCTGGCGCACCTCGGCGATGAGCGAGCCGGCCTCGTTGCTGGCCGTCCCGTCGACCCCAAGGCCGACCGGGGCCCCGGCAGCGCGTAGGTCGTGCACCCGAGCGATGCCGGCGCCGAGGCGTGCGTTCGACGAGGGGCAGTGTGCGACACCGGTTTTGGTGCGCGCGAGCTTAGCAATGCCGGCATCGTCGAAGTGGATCCCGTGGGCGAACCACACGTCCGGGCCGAGCCATCCCAATGAGCCCATGTGGTCCACCGGCGAGGCACCGAAGTGCTCGCGGCAGTAGGCGTCCTCGTCCAAGGTCTCGGCGACGTGGGTGTGCAGCCGCACTCCCTTGTCTCGCGCGAGCGCCGCCGACTCCACGAGCAGTTCCTTGGTCACCGAGAACGGCGAGCAGGGTGCGAGCCCGATGCGCAGCATCGAGTCGGGAGAGGCGTCGTGGTGCTCGTCGATCGCCGCGACGCTGGCCGCGAGGATCGCGTCGACGTCCTCGACGACGTGGTCCGGCGGCAGTCCTCCGCGGGACTCGCCGAGGTCCATCGACCCGCGAGTCGCGAGGAACCGCAGTCCGACCGCTCGGGCCGACTCGATCTCGGCTCCGAGCACGTCACCACCATCGCAGGGGAAGACGTAATGGTGGTCCATCGACGTCGTGCAGCCGGTGCGGGCCAGCCAGGCCAGCCCGGCCGTCGCGGACGCACCGACCCCGTCCTCGTCGATGCGCGCCCAGACCGGATAGAGGGCGGTCAACCACTCGAACAGGGTGGAGTCGACGGCCAGCCCTCGGGTCGCCCACTGGTAGAGGTGGTGGTGGGTGTTGACCAGCCCCGGAGTGAGCAGGCACCCGCGACCGTCGACGCGCCGCGCACCGGCCGTGGCAGCCGTGTCCGGCGCCGGTCCGGACCCGACCGACACGATCCGGGAGCCGGCGACGACGACGTGCCCCACGGCATACTCGCTGCGGTTGCCGTCCATCGTGACGACGGCGCAGCCGTCGACGACGAGCGTGGCCTCAGCTTCCGCGGTAGGTCGAGTAGCCATAGGGGTTGAGCAGCAGGGGCACGTGGTAGTGCTCGGCGCCGTCGCTGATCGTGAAGGTGATGGTCACGCTCGGATAGAAGCCGGTGGCTCCGGACGTCGTGAAGTAGTCGCCCGTGGCGAAGGTGAGTGCGTAGTCGCCGGCGTCGAGCACCTCCGGGCCGAGCGTGCCGACTCGCCCGTCGGCGTCGGTCGTGGCCCTGGCGAGCTCAGTGCCCTCGTCGGTGGCGAGGGTGACCGCCAGTCCGGCGGCCGGGCGGCCGAGCGAGGTGTCGAGGACATGCGTGCTGAGGGTTCCCATGGCTACACCACCTGTTCGAGTCGGAGCAGGGCGATCTGGCGGAGGTTGTCGACGACCTCGGCCCGCTCGCTCTCATCATCGTTGCCCAGACGGCGTTCGAGCTCGGCGAGGATCTGCGGCGCGGTGCGTCCAGCCGCCCGGATGAGGAACACGCGGTCGAACCTTTCCTCGTATGCCGTGTTGCCGGCGTGCAGACGAGCCGCCACCTCCGCGTCGCTGCGGTCGACAGCGGCCTGCTCGCGGGCCGAGGCCTCGACGTTGTGACCGGCTTGGGCGCGCTCGCCGATGCGCGGGTGGCCGGCGAGAGCAGCGTCCACCTCGGCGTCGGTGAGCTCGCGGGCCGCGCGATCGGCGGAATCGACGAGAGCCTGACGTGCGGCATACGGCCGCCCCGCCTCGACGTCGTCGACCCACCGATCGACGTCGAGGCAGGCGGCGAGCTGACGCTTCGCCTCGGTCGGGTCGAGCGCGTTGAAGCGCTCGAGAGTGCTGTGCTCAGACATCGCTTGCGGACCCTCGCTGACGTGCCGAGTGGATCGGGTTGGCCGCTGCCACGAGGTCGTTGAACCGGTAGTTCGCGATCTTGGCGATCTCGACCAGCGCGGCCGCCTGCTCCTGGGAGGCCCCGTTCTCGAGGCGCTGCTGGCCCTGCTTGAGGACGGTCTTGAACGAGTCGTGGTCGCGCACACAGATGACGAGCGGGAACCCGAACTTGTCGCGGTAGGCCTCGGTCAGCGCGGCGAGCTCTTCGTGCTCGTGGTCGGCGAGACGGGTGAGCCCGACCGTGCCCTGGTCACGGATGGACTCCTCGCCCTCGTCACCGTGGGCCACGGCGATCGCACCGAGGGCCGGGTAGGCACCGATGAGCTGCTTCTGCTCCTCCTCGGAGGCGCCGAACTGGGCCTCCTGGAAGGCGCGGCGCAGGTCGTGGGTGTCGCTGAACGGCCGCAGGTCGTAGGCGGCGTCGACGACCCAGCCCGGGCCCTGGTAGAGCCCGGCGAAGGTGGCGCCGAACTCCTCGCGCGACATCTCGTTGACCTGATCGAGGCGGATGCTCGCACCGGGGGCGCCGGCGACGGCGGGACCCCAGCTCTTGCCCAGGTGGTGGAAGATCAGGTTGAGGAAGATCGCGGTGATGCTGCCGAGGGTGATGCCGCTGCCGAAGATGATCTGGGCCCAGTCCGGGACGGCCTTCGCGACGTCGGGCTGCGCCGTGACGTACATGGCCAGTCCCAGGGAGGTCGCCACGATCACGACGTTGCGGTGGTCGTGGAAGTCCACCCGCGAGAGGGTCTGGAAGCCGACGACGGCCACAGTGGCGAACATCGCGAGCGCGGCGCCCCCGAGGACGGGGTGCGGGATTCCGGCGACGATGGCGCCGGCCTTGGGGATGAGGCCGATGACGATCATGATGGCGCCGGCAGCAGCGACGACGAAGCGGCTCTTGACCTGGGTGAGTCGAACGAGCCCGACGTTCTCGGCGAAGCAGGTGTAGGGGAAGGAGTTGAACACGCCACCGAGGGTGGTGGCGAGACCGTCGGCGCGCAGGGCGCGAGCGATGTCCTCCTGGCCGACCCGCTTCTCGACGATCTCGCCGGTGGCGAAGACGTCGCCGGTGGTCTCGACGGCGGTGATGAGCATGACGACGATCATCGAGATGATCGCGGCGGCGGAGAACTGCGGCCAGCCGAAGTAGAACGGGGTGGTCACGCCGGCCCAGGCGGAGTCGCCGACGGAGTCGAAGCTCGCGTCACCGAGGGCCCAGGCGACGAGCGTGCCGATGACGAGGCCGGCGAGGACCGCCACGGTGGCCATGAAGCCACGGAAGACCCTCTGGATGATGACGATGAGGGCGAGGGTGCCGAGGGCGTAGGCGAGGTATCTGCCGTTCGTCGGGTCGAGGCCCGGACCGGCGCCGCCGGCGGCGTCGGCCGCCGCGACCGGGAGCAGGGCGATCCCGATGATCGTGATGACCGTGCCGGTGACGACCGGCGGGAAGAAGCGGATGAGCTTGGAGAAGTAGGGCGCGATGGCGAACGTGAACAGGCCGGCGACGATGACCGCGCCATAGATCGTGAGCAGGCCCTCGGTGCCGCTACCGGCAGCGGTCGCGATGGCGATCATCGGTGAGACGGCGGTGAAGGTCACGCCCTGGAGGAGAGGCAGCCGGACACCGACCTTCCAGAAGCCGACCGACTGGATGATCGAGGCGATCCCGCAGGTGAAGAGGTCGGCGTTGATGAGGTGGATGAGCTGCTGCTGCGAGAGCCCGATCGCGTTGGCGAGCAGGATCGGGACGATCACCGCTCCGGCATAGAAGGCGAGGACGTGCTGGAACCCGTAGATCAACAGCTTGGGCGCGGGCAACACCTCGTCCACGGGGTGCTTGGGCCGAACGCGTTCGGCAGTGGGCGTGGTGGTCATGTCGAGGTCCAATCGTGGAAGGTGGGGAGGGGGCGGGCGGACCGAGGGATCAGATGAACGCGGGAACTGCGGTCCAGGCCGACCCGGGGTCGGAGGCGTCGTCGCGGGTCACGGTGGCCTCGATGAGCCCATAGGGCCGGTCGGCCGCCATGAAGACCTCACCGTTGTTCTCGGTGCCGAAGGGGGAGAGGTCGTAGAGGAAGTGGTGCTTGTTGGGTGCGGCGAACCGGATCTCGGCCACCTCGGGGTGTGCCTTGAGGGCGTCGTCACCCATGACGAACAGCGTCTCCTGCAGCGCCCGGCTGTGGGTCCGGGCGAAGGCGGCGAGCAGGATCGAGCGGATGCTCTCGTAGGTGCCGTCCCAGTCGAAGCCGTCCACGTCCTCGATCGTGTCGAGGTCGTAGCGCCACCGGGCCGTGAGCGAGGTCGCCATGACGCGGTCGTCGGTCTCCTGCAAGGTGGTGTAGCCGTCCTTGAGGTAGCCCTTGAACTCGGACCCCGTGGACTTGAGGACGGTGAGGTCGGTGAGGCCGGCGAGGACCGAGACCTTCTGGTCCGCGCCGCGTCCTTCGACGGTCACCACCGAGGTGCGGGTCTCCGTGCCGCGGCGGACGAAGCTGTGGTCGTGCTCCTTGCCGTCGACCGTGATGCGGTCCCAGACGTACTCCTCGACCCGGATCTGCGCAGCGGTGGCTGCGGGCGCGGCGTCGAGGAAGTGGGTGCCGAGGGCGATGGCGTAGTCCTCGGGGGAGGTGACGCCATGCTCCTTGGCGTAGGCGAACGCCGTGTTCTTCTGGGTGTCGGTCGGGAGGATCTTGGCCTGGTCACCGGTGGTGTGCGCCTCGTCGAAGTCACCCCGCAACGAGGTCGAGACGTTGAGGTCGCGGATCTCGTGGCGGTCGGTCTCGCGATAGATGCGGACGACCCGGTTCTCTGCCTTGCCGTACTGGTTCGATCCGAGGAAGGTGGTCATGGCGATGCGCTCCTGTTGCGTCAGACCCCCGCGGCCGAGTCCGACGTCTTTGTCGTGATCAAGAGGAACCATGTTTCCATAAAACGGAAACTTTATACCGACTGCCGGAAATAGTAGGGGCGATGGCGGCGTCCGTCAATGGTCCGAGCGGAACTCGTCCCCGCGGCTTCTGCTGCTGCGCTCAGGACCTGACGGGTCGAGCCAGGGCCGTGAGCGCTGCGGCGTCCAGGCCCGTTCCCGCCTCGACCTCGTCGGCGGTGAGGGCGCCGCAGTCGCGTCCGCGCATGATGAAGTCGCTGAGGGCGCGTGCCGTGGCGGGCTCGTCCATGACGCCCCCACCGACCTGCCCGAGGTAGTCGCGCAGTCTGCGGGCGGCAGGCTCAAAACCGTTGCGGTAGAACGCGAACGTCGCGGCATACCGGGTGGGCAGCTGTGCCGGGTGGAGGTCCCAGCCCTGGTAGTAGCCGCGCTCCAGCGAGCGGCCGACCAGTCGGTGGTGCAGCTGCCAGGCGGCGCGCACGGCAGCGTCGTCCCCGACCGGCAGGACGTTGGTGGACCCGTCGGAGAGCCGCACCCCCGTGCCCGCCGCTGCCGTCTGCATCACGAGCTTCGCGTGGTCGGCGACGGCGTGCTCCATCGACTGGTACTGCGCCGCGATGCCGCAGAACGCGCTGTAGTCGTAGGTGCCGTAGTGGAAGGCCGTGACCCGGCCGGCGCCGGCGTGGATCATCGGTGCGACGAGCGCCGTGCCGTCTGGCCCGAGGATGGACTGCGGTGTCTCGACCTGGATCTCAAACTGCAGCGTTCCGCTGGCGAGGTCGAGGGCGGACTCGAGCCGTTCGCACGCGTGCACCATCGCGCGCACCTGTTCGACGCTCGTGACCTTGGGCAGGGTCGTGACGAACCGGTCGAGCGACCCGCCACCCGCGACGAGCTCTGAGACGAAGCCGACGAGTGACCGCACGCCGCGTGCTCGCGTGGGTGCTTCGAAGGACTTGAAACGTATGCCGTGCAGCTGCGGCGCGGTGCCGCTCGCCTGGGCGTCGACGAGTGCCCTTGCGGCTCGCGTGACGTCGGCGTCCTCTGTGTCGTCGCCCCGGTTGCCGTACCCGTCCTCGAGGTCGATGCGCAGGTCCTCGATCGGCTCGGTGGCGAGCTTGGCTCGCACGAGGTCGCTCACCGTGTCATCCGCGACGAGGTCGCGCCAGCTCTGGTCATGGGCGTCGATCGTCGCGAGTGCGTCGGCTCCCCATGCGGGTGCGAGGTCGGCCGTGAAGCGGTCGGCCGGGACGTAGACGGTGTGGATCGGCTGGCGACCGGGTCGCTCGCCCGGGAACTGGGCGGCGAGCTCGGCGTCGGCCGAGGCCAGCTGCGTGTCGAGCTCGGAGGTGAGCTCAAGGATGAGGCGAGGGTCGACGGTGTCCACGGGGCTACTCCTGAGTGGGGATCATTTCCGATAGATGGAGAATATCTTCCACTTCTCGGAAACCAAAGCTTTGTCTCAGGTCTCGTATCCCAGACGCGTTCACCGGTTCCAGCCTTCAGGGCACGGTCCGGCGGGTGTTCAATGAAGGTGCGCAACGGCATACCCGTCCAAGTCCCGTATCTCTCCCAGGAGGATCCATGCAAGGCGCCCGCCCCGTTCGAGCCCCGCGAGGCACGTCCCTCACCCACGCGACCCACTGGGGCGCCGAGGCGCCCCTGCGCATGCTCATGAACAACCTCGACCCCGAGGTCGCGGAGCGCCCCGACGACCTCGTCGTCTATGGCGGCACCGGTCGCGCCGCCCGGGACTGGAACTCGTTCGACGCGATGGTCCGCACGCTGAGCACGCTCAAGCAGGACGAGACGATGCTCGTGCAGTCGGGCAAGCCCGTCGGTGTCATGCAGACCCACGAGTGGGCGCCCCGCGTGCTCATCGCCAACTCCAACCTCGTCGGGGACTGGGCGAACTGGCCCGAGTTCCGCCGACTCGAGCAGCTCGGTCTGACGATGTACGGACAGATGACCGCCGGGTCCTGGATCTACATCGGGACGCAGGGGATCGTCCAGGGGACCTACGAGGTGTTCGCGGCGATCGCCGAGAAGCTCGCCGCCCGGGAGGGCGGGCAAGGTCATGGTGGCGGAACGCTCGCCGGCACCCTGACCCTCACCGGTGGCTGTGGCGGCATGGGTGGAGCCCAGCCGCTCGCCGTCACGATGAACGAGGGCGCCTGCCTCATCGTCGATGTCGACGAGGCGCGCCTGCGCCGTCGCGTCGAGCACCGCTACCTCGACGAGGTCGCCGACAACCTGGACCAGGCCGTCGAGAAGGCCCTCAAGGCCAAGGACGAGAGGCGCGGTTGGTCCGTCGGTGTCGTCGGCAACGCGGCTTCAGTCTTCCCCGAGCTGCTGCGCCGCGGCGTGCCCATCGACATCGTCACCGACCAGACGTCGGCCCACGACCCGCTGTCATACCTCCCCGAGGGCATCTCGCTCGAGGACTGGCCGGAGTATGCCGCGAAGAAGCCCGAGGAGTTCACCGACCGCGCGCGTGCGTCGATGGCCAAGCAGGTCCAGGCGATGGTCGAGTTCCAGGACGCCGGCGCCGAGGTCTTCGACTACGGCAACTCGATCCGCGACGAGGCCCGGCAGGGCGGCTACGACCGCGCGTTCGAGTTCCCCGGGTTCGTGCCCGCCTACATCCGACCGCTGTTCTGTGAGGGCAAGGGACCGTTCCGCTGGGCGGCGCTCTCGGGTGACCCCAAGGACATCGCCGCCACCGACCGCGCGGTGCTCGACCTCTTCCCGGAGAACGAGCGGCTGCACAAGTGGATCAAGGGGGCACAGGACCGAATTGCCTTCCAGGGCCTGCCTGCCCGCATCTGCTGGCTCGGCCAGGGTGAGCGCGAGAAGGCCGGCGCGGCGTTCAACGAGCTCGTCCGCACCGGTGCGGTGAGTGCCCCGCTCGTCATCGGCCGCGACCACCTCGACACGGGCTCTGTCGCGAGCCCCTATCGCGAGACCGAGTCGATGGCGGACGGCTCCGACGCCATCGCCGACTGGCCCCTGCTCAACGCCCTCGTCAACACGTCATCGGGCGCGAGCTGGGTCTCGATCCACCACGGCGGAGGGGTCGGCATGGGCCGCTCGCTCCACGCCGGTCAGGTCTCGCTGGCCGACGGCACCGAGCTGGCCGCGCAGAAGCTCGCGCGGGTCCTGTCCAACGACCCCGCCATGGGCGTCATCCGCCACGTCGACGCCGGCTACGACATCGCCGACCGGACCGCGGCCGAGCAGGGCATCCGCATCCCCATGCGCGAGGGCTGACCACTGCCCGCGGTGGGACCGGTCCTCGGCCTACGATCTGCGAATGCGGCTCTGGTCGATCCACCCTCGCTACCTTGACCGCCAGGGGTTGACCGCGGCCTGGCGTGAAGGGCTGCTCGCGCAGGCGGTGGTGCTGGGACGGACCAAGGGCTACACCCGCCACCCCCAGCTCACTCGCTTCCAGGCACACCCGCAGCCAGCGCCGGCGGTCGGCGCCTGGCTGCACGGTGTCGCCGACGAAGCCGACTCGCGTGGCTACCGCTACGACCGCGGCCGGGTGCACCTCGGAAAGCTGGACCTCCAAGACATCGAGTTGATGGCAGTCAGCGAGGGCCAGCTCGCGCACGAGTGGCAGCACCTGCTGGTCAAGCTCGTTGCACGAAGCCCCCAGTGGTGGGCGCTGACCCATACGGGCACGGTTGAGCCGCACCCGCTTTTCACGGTCGTGCCGGGTCGTGTGGAGTCGTGGGAACGCGGGGTGGACAGGTTGGTCGAGGGCTGAGCCATCAGGGGTCGCACTCCGCCCCGGGTCGACCTTGTGGCACCACGGCGAACGGAGCAAGGTGTCTGCCTGACCCGTACCCCGAGCGTCGACGACGCACCCGCTTCCGCCAGCCCGCGGGAGATCTTTGACGTCGTCCTCGTCGGACCATCGGGGGCGGGTACGAGCACGCTCTCGAGCACTTCGTCACGGCCCGGGGCGAGGGGCGGCGCCCCAAGGACGTCGACCGCGTGTCGTCCACTCCCTTGTGTGCCGACTCGTGATCAGTTCGCGACGACGCTCCACTCCTTCCAACTCGCTGGGAGGACGCCAGCCCGGACGTAGGACTCACCGGACCGGGGCACCTCACGTTCCTGCCACGTCGCGCCCCGGTCCGTGCTGATGTGCAGCAACACCGAGATCGACCCCGTGGAGGTCCCGCGCACGCTGTAGACCGAGATTGCCCCATCCGGGCCGTCGGCCACCACGCCGATGACAGGTCGTCCGGAGGGGCTGACGTTGTGCCGGCGCCTAGCGCCGTTGGGGTCGGTCCAGACTGCGTCCAGGCGGGCCGCGTCACACTCGGCGACTGCGGCCACACCCCAGAGTCCTTCACGCGTGTTCTGGGCCCAGCGGATCGACTCCATGATGGCGTCCCGGCTCACCAGGCTTGTCGAGACGGCGGCGAAGCCTGCGGGAGGGGGCTCCTGCGGACGATCCACCGTGGCGCAGTCAGGCTCGGGGCGGTCGGCGACCACGGGATCCCGTGCATCCTCGGCCGTGACCGGTGGGTCGCTGGGAGTGGGCCGCACTGTCGCGTCGGGTGCGAGGAGTGCCCACACGAGCGCCAGGGCGATGAGCGCGACGGCACCCCAGTCGGTCATCCGGGTGGTGTCGGGAACCCAGCCGTTGAACCGGCCGGCGGCACTGTCCCTGTCCGGTTTCGGTGTCCGTCGCATGACTGCTCCATCGGTGCGGCGGGTGGTGGCTCCGCCCACCCATCACGGTACGCGCGTGCCTCCTGGCCGGGGGCCTCTTGACGGGCCCGCCTGCCACGGCGGGGTATGCCGAGTGCTTGACACGCGGCATACGCCGCCTTGGGTCTGTGGCTCTTGTGTCTCGGCGTGAGCGGAGGCAAGGTGTGACACGTGAACCGCTCGTCCGGCTCCGACAACGCACCCGCCCCCGCCAGCCCGCGGGAGATTCGCAACGTGGTCCTTGTCGGACCAGCGGGTGCGGGCAAGAGCACGCTCTTCGAGCACCTCGTCGCGGCCCGGGTCGAGGGGCGGCGCCCCAAGGACGATGACCGGCAGTCGTCGACCGGGCTCGTCGCGGCGAGCTTCACGAGCGGTGAGGTCGTGGTCAACCTCCTCGACACACCGGGCAACCCCGACTTCGTCGGTGACGTGCGTGCAGGACTGAGGGCGGCGGATGCCGCCCTCTTCGTCATTTCGGGGGCCGACGGACTCGACGACGCCACCAGGATGCTGTGGCGCGAGTGCGGAGTGACGGGGATGCCGCGTGCCATCGCCGTGACCCGTCTCGAGCAGGCGCGGGCGGACTTCGACGAGACGGTCGCGACCTGTCGGCGGGTGTTCGGTGAGGCCCAGCCCCTGGCGGTGCCGGTGCAGCCGGACGGGCCGGGGACGACGATGACCGGGCTGGTGGATCTCTTGGGGTCGTCGGGGGAGGACGCGCAGGGTCGCAGCACCCTCGTCGAGGCGATCATCGAGGAGTCCGAGGACGAGACGCTGCTCGAGCGCTACCTCGAGGGTGAGGAGGTCGACGTCGCAACGCTTCGGGCCGACCTGCACACAGCAGTGTCGACGGCGCGCTTCTTCCCCGTCCTCCCGACCAACGCGACCCGCGGTGTGGGCATCGAGGAGCTGCTCGACCTCTTCGAGCACGGGCTGCCGTCACCGGCGGACGTGGCACTGCCGCGCGTCTGGCGGACCAATGGTGGCGACTTCGGGGCCGTGACCTGTGACCCCGCCGGACCGCTCGTGGCCGAGGTCGTGCGCACGACCACCGACCAGTTCGTCGGGCGGCAGTCGCTCGTGCGGGTCTTCTCGGGGACGCTGCGGCCCGACGATCCCGTGCACGTCTCAGGGCACCTGCAGCAGTTCGCTACGGGGCAGCTCGGGGGCCACGACGACCACGACGAGGACCTCGACCGGGTGGGTGGTCTGACAGCTCCGCTGGGCGACGAGTCCCGGCCCAAGGCCCACGGCATCGCCGGGGAGCTCGTCCTCGTGTCCCGCCTCGTCGGAGCCGAGACCACGGACACGCTGTCGTCACCGAAGCAGCCGGCGCTCGTCGAGCCCTGGATTCTGCCCGAGCCGTTGCTGCCGGTTGCGATCCATGCCCGCAGCAAGGGAGACGAGGACAAGCTGGCGTCGGTGCTGCAGACGTTGGTGTCCGAGGACGTGACGATGCGCCTCGACCTCAACTCCGAGACGCACCAGGTCGTGCTCTGGACGATGGGGCCGGCGCACCTGGCCCTGCTGACCCGCGCCCTCGAGGAGCATCACCACGTCGCGGTCGAGGCCGAGCCGTTGCGCACGGCGTTGCGCGAGACCTTCATCAGCCCGTGCGAGGTGCAGGGACGACTCGTCAAGCAGTCGGGTGGCCATGGGCAGTATGCGGTGTGCCGCTTGCGGATCGAGCCGCTGGCGCGCGGTGGTGGCTTCGAGTTCGTCGACAAGGTCGTCGGCGGGTCGGTGCCGCGTCAGTTCATCGCATCGGTCGAGAAGGGTGCGCGGGCGCAGCTCGAGAAGGGCGTCCTCAACGGCTATCCCGCGGTCGATGTGCGGGTGACCCTGCTCGACGGCAAGGCCCACTCGGTCGACTCGTCCGACATGGCCTTCCAGACCGCGGCGGGGCAGGCGCTGCGCGAGGCCGCGAACGAGAGCACGGTGTCGATGCTCGAACCCATCGACACGGTGGACATCGAGGTGGGCGACGAGTCCGTGGGCTCGGCGCTCGCGGACCTGCGCGGGCGGCGCGGTCAGGTGCACGGAACCGAGCCCGCGTCCCACGAGGGACGTACCCTGATCCATGCCGAGATCCCGGCGCTGGAGCTCTCGCGCTACCCGATCGACCTGCGCTCCGTGTCGCACGGGACGGGCACGTTCACCCGGAAGTTCGCGCGCTACGACTACCTTCCGCCGCAGCTCGCCAAGGACGTCCTGGGCGGCGCCGGCGCCTGAACCAGCTGCTCGTCAGACAGGGTCGGCGGGGTCCGTGACGTCGGCGACTTCTGCGGCGAGAGCCCGCACCAGGTCGTCCGCTGCCAGGGACACCGAGGTCCCGTGGGCACCGGCGCCCATCGAGATCGTCCGGCCGACCACGGTCGCGTCGACGATGACCGGCCAGGCCGACGTCGACCCGAACGGCGTGATCGTGCCTCGCTCGTAGCCCGTGGCGTCGCGCGCCTTCTCGGCCGGCGGCATCGACAAGCGGTTGACGCCGAGGTGGGCGCGCAGCTTCGGCCACGAGATCTCGCGATCGCCCGGCACCAGCACGAACACGTAGTCACCCGACCCACGCCGCACCACGAGTGACTTCACGATGTCCCGCGGCTCGATCCCGCGTTGCTCCGCGGCCTCGGCGAGCGACGACGCGCGCTGGGTCGAGACGGTGATCCGGTGCTCGATCCCGCTGGTCTCGAGGGCTTCGCGGGCGCGCCGGGCCCCGTCGGTCTCCGTCACTTCGGTCATGGAATCACTCTAGGGCGCGCCCTTTCGTCTGCGATTTCAGACGGGTATGCCGTGGCGGCGCCCCCCGTGACCGTCTCCGGGGTGTGGAATGGCGGGGTGAGTCCCAGTGAAGCGAGTGCCCACGTCCCGGCCGTCCATGATCCGGCGCTGGCCTTCGGCACCATGTGGCGCGACCTCACGCCCATCGGGCGCGATGGCGCGAGCAACGGCTACCACCGCTTCGCCTGGACCCGTGAGGACCACACGCTGCGGGAGTGGTTCGTCGCCCAGGCGCAGGCGCGTGGGCTCGACGTCACCGTGGACCGGGTGGGCAACCAGTGGGCGTGGTGGGGAGACCCAGACGCCGCCCTCGCCGCGGGGCGGCCGGGCATCGTCACCGGCTCGCACCTCGACTCCGTGCCTGACGGTGGCGCCTTCGACGGACCGCTGGGGGTCGTCTCGGCCTTTGCTGCGCTGGATGCCCTGCGCGACAGGGGGTTCGAACCCGACCGGCCCATCGGTGTCGTGAACTTCATCGACGAGGAGGGGGCCCGCTTCGGGGTGGCCTGTGCCGGGTCGCGAGTCCTCACCGGCGCGATGACTGCTGATCGGGCCCGTTCGCTCACCGACGGCGACGGGGTGTCGATGGCCGAGGCGCTGCGTTCTGCCGGCCGTGACCCCGAGTCGCTCGGACCCGACTCCGAGACCGTCCGCCGGGTGGGCACGTTCGTCGAGCTCCACGTCGAGCAGGGCCGGCTCATGTCCGGCCTCGAGGTCGACACCCCGGTCGCCGTGGGCAGCGACATCTGGCCGCACGGTCGCTGGCGGATCCGGACCCTCGGTGAGGCCAACCACGCCGGCACGACCCGCCTCGAGGACCGCGAGGACGCGATGCTCGGCTTTGCCGCGGCGGTCATTGCCGCCCGCCGCGCCGCCGAGACCCACGGCTGCGTCGCCACCATCGGCAAGGTCGCTGTCACCCCCGGCGGCGTCAATGCCATCGCGAGCGAGGTCACCGGGTGGCTCGATGCCCGTGGGTCCGACGAGGCTGCCGTGCGACAGGTCGTCGATGACGTCCGCGAGGTCGTCGCCGACTTCGACGGCCTCGTCATCGAGGACTCCTGGACCGGCACGACCCCCTTCGACCCGGCACTGGTGAGACGCCTCTCGACCCGGCTGGGCGGCATACCCGTCATCGGGACCGGAGCGGGACACGACGCCGGGATCCTCGCCAACGCCGGCGTTCCCACCGCGATGCTCTTCGTCCGCAACCCCACCGGCATCTCGCACTCACCCGAGGAGTTCGCGACCTCGCAGGACTGCCTCGCGGGTGTCGAGGCGCTCACCACGGTCCTCACCGATCTGGCAGGGTCGCCCGCGTGACGACCTACTGGTGTGAACACGCGCAGCTTCCCGACAAGGTCCACCGCGGGGTGCGGCTCACGGTCGTGGACGGACGGTTCTCCGAGATCGCCACGGACACCAAGCCGCGCGACTCCGATGTGAGACTGCGCGGTGTCGTCCTTCCCGGCTTCGCCAATGCCCACAGCCACGCGTTCCACCGGATGTTGCGTGGTCGCACCCACGGCGACGGCGGCAACTTCTGGACCTGGCGCGAACAGATGTATGCCGTCACCGCCCGTCTCGATCCCGACACGTATTTTGCCCTCGCGAGAGGGGTGTTCACCGAGATGGTGGCGTCGGGCTACACCGTGGTCGGAGAGTTCCACTACCTGCACCACGGGCCCGGCGGGAAGCCCTATGACGACCCCAACGCGATGGGCTCGGCCCTCATCGCCGCGGCCGAGGAGGCCGGGATCCGGCTCACGCTCCTCGACACCTGCTACCTGTCCGGTGGGCTCGACTCGGGCGGCCACCTGCCACTCGACGAGGTGCAGACCCGCTTCTCCGACGGGTCCGTGCAGGCCTGGGCCGAGCGCGTGGAGGCGTTGCAGGACACCCCAATGGTGCGGATCGGGGCGGCTGCCCACTCGGTGCGCGCCCTGACCGGGGACCAGCTCGCGGAGTTCGCCACGGTCGTCGGCAACCGGCCCGTGCACGCCCACGTGAGCGAGCAGATGGGTGAGAACCTCACGACCCAGCTCGTCTATGGCGCCAGCCCGGTCGAGCACCTCACCGACACCGGGCTGCTGCGGGAGGGCTTCACCGCCGTCCACGCCACCCACATGTCCGAGGTCGACCTCGACCTCATGGGGCGATCGGGCGCTGGTGCCTGCTTCTGCCCGACCACCGAGCGCGACCTCGCCGATGGCATCGGTCCGGGGTGTGAGCTGGCGGAGCGGGATGTGCCGATCAGTCTCGGCTCCGACCAGCACGCGGTCATCGACCCCTTCGAGGAGATGCGCGGCATCGAGATGCACGAGCGGCTCAAGAGCCATGAGCGTGGACGGTTCGGCATGGCGCAGCTGCTCGAGATGGGGACCTCGGCGGGCTACCGCAGCCTCGGCTGGGACGGTGGCCGCATCGCCGTCGGCGCCCTCGCTGACGTCGTGGCAGTGCGCACCGACAGTCGCCGCACCGGTGGCGTCGCCCCAGCCCAGATCATCTTCGGCGCCACCGGAGCGGACGTCACCGACGTCGTCGTCGGCGGTCGACGGATCGTGTCCAACGGGGTCCACCCGCTCGGACCCGTCGATGACGTCGTCGCCGAGGCGATCGTCGCCGTGCGGAGCGCCCCGTGAGCCTGCCCGACCCCGGAGGCACCGTGGTGATCACGGGGATCGGGGAGCTCGTCACGTGCGATGGCAGCGGCGACGCCGGACTCGGGCTGCGAACCGGAGCAGCCGTCGTGGTCGAGGACGGCCGCATCGCCTGGATCGGCGACTCCGCAGCTGCCCCCGACGCCGACCGTAGGGTCGACCTCGAGGGCCGAGCAGTCTCCCCCGGGTTCGTCGACAGCCATAGCCACCTGGTCTTCGACGGTGACCGGTCGGCGGAGTTCGCGGCGCGCATGACGGGGGAGCGCTACGACGGAGGAGGCATCGGCGTCTCGGTCGCTGCGACCCGTGCCGCTTCCGACGATCGCCTCCGTGAGCTCGTGGGCCAACGAGTCCGAGAGATGCGCGACCAGGGCACGACGACGGTCGAGATCAAGAGTGGCTACGGCCTCACCGTCGAGGACGAAGCCCGATCCCTCAGCATCGCGAGCGAGTTCACCACGGAGACAACGTTTCTCGGCGCGCACGTCGTGCCACCGGAGGCGCGTGGGGAGCGGGCGGCATACCTGGATCTCGTCACGGGACCGATGCTGGAAGCCTGCGCGCCCTACGCGAAGTGGGCCGACGTCTTCTGCGAGCCGAACTCACCCCACGCCTTCACCGAGGACGAGTCCCGGGCCGTCCTGGCGGCCGCCCGCGAGGCCGGTCTCGGTCTGCGGGTCCACGGCAACCAGCTCGGCCACGGTCCGGGTGTGCAGCTCGCGGTCGAGCTCGGCGCCGCGAGCGTCGACCACTGCACCTACCTCTCCGACGCCGACATCGACGCCCTGGTGGGTTCGGCCGCGACCACCGTCGCGACCCTGCTCCCCGGAGTGGAGTTCTCGACGCGCTCGCCCTATCCGGATGCCCGCAAGCTGCTTGACGCCGGCGTCTCCATCGCGCTGGCGACCGACTGCAACCCGGGCACGTGCTACTCGAGCTCGATGCCGTTCGTCATCGCGCTGGCCGTGCGCGAGATGGGGATGACGCCGGGCGAGGCCGTGTGGGCGGCCACCGCCGGGTCGGCCAAGGCGCTGCGCCGCAACGACATCGGTCGGGTCGCCGTGGGCGGACCCGCCGACCTCGCCGTGCTCGACGCGCCGAGCCACCTGCACCTCGCCTATCGCGCCGGTGTCCCCATCGCCCGCGCCGTGTCCGAGACGAGGGGTGTGCCTTCGTCGTCGTAGCCGTAGGCCGCCACGTCCGCGTGCGACAGGACGCGGACGGGGGCCCCGAGGAGTAGTCCAATGTGCCCCGAGGCCGCCATCAGCGGCAGCCTGTCCGCCCCGGGCGGCACGGTGACCCCGATGAGGACTCGACAGTCGATGGCCTCTGTCCCGTCTGCGACGCCACCATAGAGGCGCGGATCGGCGCCGCCCGCCGAGGTGAGCAGGGTGAGAACCTCCTCCAACCGTGCGGTGAGCCTGCGCCCGATCGGTCCTGGGAAGCGCGCATGGGATGCCTTCCCCACGGCACCGCCCGCATCGGCCGGGTCGCTCGCGTGCCGGACAATCCACTCGAGATCGCAGCCGCAGGCCGCGACGAGCCGCTCCAGGGCAGCGACTGTCGGCTGCTGCTGACGTGCCTCGTATCGGGCGACGACGGTCTGGCTCACGCCCGCGCGCTCGGCCAGCTCCGCCTGAGTGAGTCCCTGCTGCCTGCGGGCGCGGCGGAGAATCTCTCGCGCCGTCGTGGAGACCGTGGTGTCACGCTTCATGGCACCACGATGGCGGGGTCCGCGTGGACTGGCGTCGAGTTGTCCACAGGCAAGCCCGATGCCGACGTCGGCCGAGGGTGTGTACGTCGTGAGGGTCGATAACCCATAGGTGTTGGGCTACACACCTATGGGTTATCGACCCACACGAACACCCCTACAGGCCCCTGGGGCGCCAACCCACGGCCAACGCGACCCAGGAACAACTCAGAGGTCGCGGTCAGTGATCTCCGCCGGCTTGTGACCGGCGGACTTCGCGTAGAACTGCGCTGCCTTGCGGGTCGCCAGCGTGCGAGCGACACCGGCCGCGAGACCGGTGAGGGCGGCATACGCCAACGCGGCCGCGAAGGGCGAGTCGGGGTCCTTGGGGTCGATGGCCTTGTCCTGACCGGCCTTCTGCCAGATCTGGTCGGCCACCTTGGTCGCGGCGAGACCAGCCAGGATCGCCGAGCCGGTTCCGATGATCTTCCACACGGTGCTGCCCACGGTCACTCCTTGACGGTTGCGGTGCCCGCGCAAAAGACGGGCTCCTCTCTCGTTCCACCCTGCCACAGCCGGGGAGTAGGGTGACCATCGTCAAACGACAGGGGAGCGCACCACGCGCTGAGAGTGCGGGCAACCGCAGACCCTCACACCTGATCCGGTTCGCACCGGCGTAGGGAGTCGAGTCTCAGGTGACTGAGCGGCACACGGCGTGTGTGCCGACTGGTCACCTCCCCGAGGTATCCAACGGCCCTGCGCCGGAGACCACGGGAGAAAATTTCATGGCAACACACACCACGGAGCCGGCCACCGCCGACTCCAGCAACACCAACAACACGACAGGCACGAACCCGGGCGGCGGACTCCTGCGCGCCCGAAGCATCCTCGCGACCCGCCCCCTCATGGGGTGGCGGACCGTCGACATCCTCACGATCACCTTCCTCGGCGCGGCCCTCGGTATCGCGTTCTGGGGTTGGGGCGTGTTCTACAACGGGCCGCTGAGCGCCATCACGTTCGGGTTCGCCCCGCTCGGTGGGCTCTTCGCCGGGCCGTGGTTCCTCGCCGGAGTCGTCGGCGGTCTCGTCGTGCGTCGCCCCGGTGCGGCTCTCCTCTGCGAGGTCGTGGCGGCGCTCGTCTCGATGATCCCCGGCACGGAATGGGGCGCGACGACGCTCGTGTCGGGCATCGTCCAGGGCCTGGGCACGGAGCTCGTCTTCGCGCTCCTCGGCTACCGGCTCTTCGGCATCGCGGCGGCCATGCTCGCGGGTGCCATGGCGGGTCCGTTCGCCGCGTTCTACGAGTCGTTCACGTGGATCCAGGACTGGTCCTTCGCGTGGAAGCTCGCCTACGCCGGTGTCCTTGCCGTCTCGGGCGCGGTCGTCGCCGGTGGTGGTGGGTGGTTGCTCACCCGGGCCCTGGCAGCGGCTGGCGCGCTCAACGCGTTCCCTCCCGGCCAGGAGCACCGCGAGAACCGCGCTGTCTGACGTGATCGCGCACGACGCCGGCGCCGGTGGAGGGGCCGGCACCGTCGACGGCGCTGACCGTGTGGTGGGCGGCCACGTCACCCTCGAGGGGGTGACGTGGCGGCCGTACGGTCGGCGCGAACCCGTCCTGCGCGAGATCTCGCTGTCCATCACCCCGGGCCAACGCGTGCTGCTCGTGGGTCCGAGTGGCTCGGGCAAGTCGACGTTGCTGCGGGCGATCGCCGGTCTCCTCGAGACCGCTGACGCCGGTGAGCTGTCGGGCTCGGTGGCCATCGACGGTCATAGCCCGGGGTCGCGCGCCGGTGAGGTCGGGCTCGTCCTCCAGGAGCCGGGTGCCGGGGTGGTCGCCTCCTCGATCGGGCGCGACGTCGCGTTCGGTCTCGAGAACGTGGGTATGCCGCGTGCCGGCATGCCGCCCGCCATCCGTGCCGCTGTGGCTGCGGTGGGACTGGGCCTGCCCCTCGACACCCCGACGGGCGCCCTGTCCGGGGGCGAGACGCAGCGGTTGGCTCTCGCGGGTGCGCTGGCCCTCGCGCCAAGCGTGCTCCTGCTCGACGAACCCACGGCCATGCTCGATCCGGGCCACGCCGCCCAGGTGAGGGCAAGTGTGGAAGGTGCGCTCGCGGCATACCCGATCACGACGGTCGTCGTCGAGCACGTCCTCGGACCGTGGGTCGACCTCGTCGACCGGATGCTCGTCCTCGACGCCGACGGGGTCCTCGTCGCCGACGGGTTGGTGCACGAGGTGCTCGCCCGCGAGCGGCAGCGGCTGCTCGACCTGGGTATCTGGGTGCCCGACGCGCCACCGCCCACCCCCCTGGCGTCCGGCGCCCTGGTGGCCAGGGCGTCGAGCCGTCGGACGGAGCAGGTCACGGCGACCCCGCTGACGATCGAACGCACGACTCGACTGCTGGACGGATCCTCGCGCACGCAGACCGCGGCCCGGCTGGATGTGGCGCTGACCCCAGTAGCCAGCACGGCCACCGCCCTGGTCGGGCCGAGTGGCTCGGGCAAGTCGACGGTGCTGCTGGGCTTCGCCGGGGCGTTGAAGCCGAGGCTGGGCTCGATCGATGCCGCAGGGTCGCCGGTCGCCGACCTCTCGACCCGCGATCTCGCCGCCCACGTCGGTTGGGTGCCGCAGTGGTCCAGCTCGACGATCATCGGGCGCACCGTCCTCGACGAGGTGCTCGTCGCGAGCCACGCGTTGGGCGAGGAGTCGGCCGAACGCGTCGTCGAGGCCCACGCTCTGCTGATGGCTCTCGGCCTCAGCCACCTCGAGGGTGCCGACCCGCGCGAGCTCTCCGGCGGGGAGCAGCGCCGCCTCGCCATCGCCTCGGCGATTCTTCACCAACCGCCGCTGTTGCTGGCGGATGAGCCCACGGTGGGCCAGGACCGGCACACGTGGGCCGCCGTCGTCGGCCTCCTCGACTCCTATCGCGCAGCCGGGGGAGCGGTCCTCGTCTCCACGCACGACGAGGCGCTCATCAAGCGCTCAGACCATGTCGTCGAGCTCGCGACGCCGCCCAAGGAGCCGCCGCCCCCGGAGCCGCGTCGCGTGCTCGCCGGACGGGCAGGTCCTCTCGCCCTGATGCTCGGCGCACTCGTGGCGATCCCGGCCGGCATCATCCCCGGGCACTGGCGCACCTCGCTCCTGGTGCTCGCCGTCCAGGTGGTGCTGGCCTGCATGGCTCTGTCCGCCCCCGGTGCGGGTGCCCGTCCGACGGGTCGGCTGCGTCGCGTGGTGTTGCGGCTGCTGCCCGGAGTGCTCGGTGGGCTCTCTGTCGGCTGGTCGACGTGGCTGCTCGGTGGGCACGACACGACGACGGCGTTCACCGCGGCTCTGCGCGTGCTCATCATCGTGCTGCCGTCAGCGGTGCTCCTGCCGTTCGTCGACCCGGACCGGCTCGGCGACCACCTCGCCCAACGCCTGCGCATGCCGGCCCGTCCCGTCGTCGCCCTCGCCGCGGCCCTGCAGCGGGTGCACACGTTCGGGGCGGTGTGGTCGGAGATCTCGCTGGCCCGGCGGGTGCGCGGGCTCGGCATGGACCCGCGTCGGCCCGTGGCGATGGTGCGTGACCTCGCGACCGTGACGTTCGGACTGTTGGTGCGGACGCTGTGGATGGCGGCCGACCTGGCTGTCGCGATGGACGCGCGTGGCTTCGCGTCGGCGTCGAGGCGCGCCTGGTTCGCCACCGCACCCTGGCGACTGGCCGACACCGTGGTCGTCCTGGCGTCACTGGTCCCCATCGCCGCCGCTCTCCTCGCCCGTCCCTAGCTCACCCAATTGGACGGTTAGGGACGTGGAGACTTCAACGTCCGCAACCGTCCAATTGGTGAGTTAGGGACATGAAACGGGGGCGGGGGAATGTCGGAGGGGCGCGGCATACTTGTCCCTGCCATGACCACCCCCACTCCCGCGCCGGTTGAGCGTGTC
This sequence comes from Knoellia pratensis, assembly GCF_042666395.1. NCBI lineage: Bacteria > Bacillati > Actinomycetota > Actinomycetes > Micrococcales > Intrasporangiaceae > Knoellia > Knoellia pratensis. Next base: position 891,653 of record NZ_JBHTDJ010000001.1, read on the forward strand.
CGCATCCCGCGCGAGATCTGGGTGCTCGTCGCCTCCGCGTTCGTCATCGCGCTCGGCTTCGGCCTCATCACGCCCGTCCTGCCGCAGTTCGCGCAGAGCTTCGGGGTCGGCGCCACCGCGAGCGCGGTCGTGGTCAGCGTCTTCGCGTTCTTCCGGCTGGTCTTCGCTCCTGCGGGTGGCGCCCTCATCGTCCGCCTGGGTGAACGCCCGATCTACCTCGCCGGCCTCCTCATCGTTGCGGCGTCGACGGCGGCCACGGCGTTTGCGCACTCCTACTGGCAGCTCGTCGTCTTCCGCGGTCTCGGGGGCATCGGCTCGGTGATGTTCACCGTCTCGGCCACGGCGCTCATGGTGCGTCTCGCCCCACCGTCGATCCGTGGCCGGGTGTCCTCGGCCTACGGCTCGGCGTTCCTCATCGGCGGCATCGGTGGTCCTGCCGTCGGTGGCGCCCTCGGCGGCCTCGGTCTGCGAGTGCCTTTCCTTGCGTATGCCGCCGCGCTCGTCCTCGCTGCGGCTCTCGTCGCGATCTTCATCAACGGCCACGCCCTGCGTCCCGCTCCCGACGCACCCGTGCTCCCGGTCATGACCGCGCGAGAAGGGTGGCAGGACAGCGCCTTCCGCGCGGGTCTGGTCTCCGGCTTCGCCAACGGGTGGGCCAACTTCGGGGTGCGCAACGCGATCATCCCGCTCTTCGTCGCGGCCAACATCGGCAAGGAGCCGTGGCTGGCCGGTGCCGTCCTCGCGATCTATGCCGGGGGCAACGCCATCGGCATGAATGTCGCCGGACGCCTCAGCGACACCGTCGGCCGCAGACCCTTCATCATCGGCGGCCTCGCGGTGGCTGGGGTCGCGACCATCGCCACCGGCTTCGCGACGACCTTCCCCGTCCTCGTCGCCCTGTCCATCGTCGCCGGGATCGGCTCGGGTGCGCTCAACCCGTCGCAGCAGGCGAGCATGGCCGACGTCATCGGGCGGGACCGCAACGGCGGTCCGGCGCTCGCGGCGTTCCAGATGTCTGCCGATGCCGGCGCGATCATCGGGCCGATCATCGCCGGTGCCCTCGTCGACTCCGGGAGCTTCGCTCTGGCCTTCGCGGTCACGGGTCTCCTGAGCCTGCTCGCGACGATTCCGTGGTCGCGTGCCCGCGAGACCCTGCCGCGTGAGGCCGTTCTGTCCCGCTGACCTTTCGGTCGCCTGAAGGTCCGGTCAGCGCACGAGGACGGTCGAGCCCTTCGGCATGAGGTCACGCGCCCAGATCATGTTCATCGCGGAGTTGCTCACGCGGGCGCAGCCGTGCGAGGCCGGGTGGGCCGGGATCGACGGCGACCCGTGCACGGCATACCCGCCGTGGAAGTAGCGCGGCCGCCACATGGTCCCGAGGAAGCCCTCATCGGAGCCATCGACGGTGTAGTAGACCGTGAACGTGCCCTTGGGCGTTCGCGCGGTCGCGGTGTTGCCTTTCTTGGTCTCGTACTCGTAGCCGCCCCCGGTGCTCGTGTTGAGGATGTACTTGACCTCGCCACCCCGCACGATCATGAGGATCTGGCGCTTGAGGTTGATGTCGATCCCGTTGCCCGAGAGGTTCGTGCTCGGCCGGACGCCGTTGGCCAGGGCCTTCTGCGTCGCGGGTCCGACGTTGCCGTCCCGCGACAGGCCCGCGCTCTTCTGTAGGGCCCACACCGCCTGACGGGTGAGGGAACCGTAGTGCCCGTCGGGCTCGCCGAGCCAGTAGCCGAGGGCGCTGAGCCGCTGCTGGAGGGCGAGCACCTTGGGGCCGCGGTCGCCGATCCGCAGATCGGTCCGGACGGGCGTGGGGGGCTTCGACGGCTCCGTCTTGGCCGGCACGCTCTGGGTCGGCTTCACCTTCGGCGTCGTCGAGGGGGCCGGCTGGGCCGAGCTCGGTCGCGGTGTGAGCGTGACCGGGGGCAAAGTCGCGGGGGTCGCGGGCGTCGTGGGGGTCACCAAGGGCGTGATCACGGGCGTGGGCGTGGACTGGTCCGTGCTGGCCGTGCGCGCGGGCTGCGTCGCCCTGCTCACCGACGATCCCGCCTGGGGTTGCTCAGGCGTCGGCCCGCAGGCGCTCAGCCCCACTGCCAGCGCTGCCGCAACCGACACACTCGCCACACCCCGCCGGACACTCCCTGACACGTCGTTCCCCTCTGTCGCGTTCGAGATGCCTCACGGATCATGACGCGCTGGGCGGGTTGGAGGTTGCGTCTGTTGCCAACTCGTGACCGGTCAAGGATGCCCGACGTGCGCTTCGGAACGAGGGAGGCAGGCTGTCGTGCGGCTCTTTGCGGGGTCGCGTCTTACGGCTCGATGGGGCGGATCCGCGCGCCGTACATCGAGTACAGGCTGGCGTTGTGTGCGTCGCCGAGGGGCGTGTTGGCCGAGAGGTAGACCGGCACCGGCGCGCTGATCTCCTCGAGGGCTCTGCACGTGGCTTCGGTCAGCAGCTGGGCGATGAGGACGCCCGTCAGCGATGACACCGCCCCGATTCGCTGCCCGCCGTCGAGCTGGATCGTGGCATCGCCTCGCGGCGCACGGTTGTCGATCCCGACGTCGGCGAGGTCGGCCAAACGCCGACCAGAGTCGTCGCGTGACGCCACGCCGCGGGTGTGGCTCATCGACGTGATCGCGACCAGAGGGTGCCCGTTGGCCTTGACGAGAGATGCCATCTCCACGATTGCGGCGTTGATGCCGGAGTTGGACGCGATGACGAACAGGTCGGTGGGCTGCGGCCGGGCGAGCTCATAGATGCGAGCCGCCAGCCCGGGCTCTCTCTCGTAGGTCGGGTCGAGGATCGAGGTGGGGTCGACGCCTCCGAACATGACGAGATCCTTGACGCTGAGCATTCCCACCGACGCGAGTCCGCCGGCTCGTGCCGCCAGCTCGAGCGCGACGATGCGGGAGTGCCCCGTCCCGTAGGCCTGGACCACCCCTCCGTCGCGAATACTGGCGGCCATCAGCTGTGCAGCGGCGAGCACGGCCTCCATCTGGCTCGTGATGACGTCATCGACGACCGACCGTGCGACGTTCGCGTACTCCAGCTCAGACAAGGGACTGCTCCTGATCGTTGGTTTCGTGGGTGCGGTGGGCGAGCTCGACAGCCACATCGACGACCTGCTCTCCGCTCCCGGCGGCGACGGGGCTGACCAGCACCTCGTAGCCGACGTCGGAATCGCGTGTGGGCAGATAGCCCAGGTAGCCGTTCGTGTAGCCCAGCACCACGGTCTGCTCCGGAACCGGCGCCCGGCGTCGGATCTCGGTGCCGAGGGCGAGGAAGAGCTCTGCGGGCACGGCCGCGAAGGTCACACCGGACACGTGGGCGACGGCGATCTCGATGGAGATCGTCGCTGGGTGCCGGGCGGCGCGGTGGGTGGCGATCTCGTGCCCCTGACGAAGGACGTGAAGGAGCCTCTTGTCCCGCACTGCCAGGTCCGGGCCGGGTGCACTGCTCAGGAGGGCGCCGTCAGGGTCGTCTCCCTGCTTGACCATGAGCGTCACGGTCCGGGTCGCCACCGAGGCGTCTGGGGTGTCGGCAGACGCGACGGCGGATCCCGCAGTGTGGGCGAGCAGGGCGTCCTTGATCGCCCCGGAGGCGGCATCGGCAACCACGTCGCCCAGCCGGTCGATCTCGCGCGGTTCGCGATCCCGACGGCTGAACCGGGTGCTGATGTCTCCGGCTGCGCCGGTCGCGGTGACCACCCAGGGTGTGCCCGTCGGCCCGTCCGGAAACCGACGCTTCAGGGCTCGACGGATGCCGCCGCTGAGGTCCGCGCTCGCGAGGGTGTTCTCGGCCCCGAGCACGGTGGGGTGGACGGGTGTCACCACGAGCAGGCCCAAGAGCTCGGCGTGGCTCGATGCCACGACGATGTCGATGGGGATCCCCTGGGGCCCTGTCGTGCTCATCGTGCGATCACCTGCGAGGCCCTTGACCTCGACGCGGACAGCGTCGAGACGACCGGGCGCCTGCGCCTCGGTCGCCGCGCGGGCGGCGCTGACGGATGCCTCCACGAGTCGGCTCATCACGGCCGGCGGTGTCACGTCACCGCCGGGGTGGCAGCCGCTCTCCGGCCCCGCGTGGGTGTGGGTGGCGGCCAGCCACACGCCAGAGATGCCGAGCTGGGTCAGGAGGGCGTCGCGCACGGCCAGCACGGCGTCACGGTTCACGCACACGAGGTCGACGACGACGAGTGCCCAGTGCAGGTCGCCCCCGCCGGTCACGTCGACGACGACGGCGTGCACCTCGAGAGGGTCCTGGGTCCCACGCACCCCGCCTTCGCGGTCGGCGTAGCCACCCATGGCCTCACCCTGCGTGACCGGCATGAAGGCGGTGCCGTGTCCGAGCCGCATCACGCTGCAGTCCCTTGCCGTGCCATGAGCCCCGCATAGATGCCGGGTTCGTCCGATCGGGCCAACGTCACCGCGCCGGACAGTGAGTCGCCCGCCGGCGGGGTGAGCTCGAGGCCAGCGGCGTCCAGCGCCGCGTGGAAGGCGCGTCTCACGGGACCCGCCCCGGTGAGCAACCGCCCGGCATACGACACGGAGGGTGCCTCCGAGTCGACTCCGACGGCTTGGGCTGCCGCTATGGCGGTGGCGGCCAGGTCGGTCCCGGCCGAGTCGCAGATCGACCGCGCGACCTCGTCGCCGTGCTCGGCGTGCCGCGCGACGATACGGGCGAGCCCGGACACGAAGGCGACGCGGTCGGGGCGGCGGTGGAGGCGCTGGAGGGCTTCGAGGTCGGCGCCACCGAGGGCCGCGAAGATCTCGTCGCCCATGCTGGTGGTCATGCCGGTGCGGTCGGCCGCGGCGGCTGCTGCTCGCAGAGCACTCTGGCCGATGTCGTGGGCGCTGCCGCGGTCGCCGACGGCAGGACCCCACCCGTCGCGCCGGGCCCACCTGCCGTCCGCCGCGACCGCGATGGCGACTGACCCGGTCCCCGCCGAGAGGACGGTCCCGGGGCGCGCCAGGGCGCCGGCGTGCGCGGTGACCACGTCGTCGACCAGCACCACCCTCGCCGAGAACATGGCTGCGAGCGTCACCTTGAGCACCTCTCGATCCGCGTCGTGGCCCGGGAGCCCGGTGAGTCCTGCACACAGGCGGGTGGGGACATCGTCGCCCAGGCTCCCGGCCGCGGCACGGACGGCCGCGACAAGGTCGTCGAGGTCGGCGCCGGACTCGGACGTGTAGGCGAAGCCCCCGCTCTCGCCCTGCCACAGCACGTGTCCTTCGTCGTCGGTGGCGAGTACCCGCGTGGCCGACTTGCCGCTGTCGATGCCGATGAAACGCCGCGTGCTCATTTGCCGATGCCGGCGGTGAGGCCCGCCACGATCTGCTTCGTCGCGAAGACGAAGACGAGGACCAGAGGCGCAAGGGCAAGGACGAGTCCGGCGAAGAGCGCTCCGCGGTCGGCGGCATACTCGCCGATGAAGCGGGTCAGGCCGACGGGGATCGTGTACTTGTCGTCGGAACGGATGAGCACGAGCGGGTAGAAGAAGTCGTTCCAGATGGGCGCGAACTGGAACACCGTGACGGCCGCCAGAGCTGGCCGCATGAGCGGCAGCACGACCGAGCGGAAGATGCGCCACTCGTTGGCGCCGTCGATGAGGGCAGCCTCCTCGAGCTCGGAGGGCACCCCACGCAGGAAGCCCATGAGCACGAAGACTGCGAAGGGGATCCCGCCGGCGGCATACAGCAGCACGAGGCCGATCCGGCTGTCGATGAGACCGGCGGACTGGAACATGTAGAACACGGGGAGCAGACCGAGCTTGGCCGGAATCATCAGGCCGGCGATCACGTAGGCGGCAAGGACGGCGCCGCCGCGGAACTGCCAGCGTGCCAAGCCGTAGGCCAGCATGCTCGCGAGCCCGACGCAGAGCGTGACCGCCGCCACCGACACGAGTGCCGAGTTGAGGAAGTAGGTGGACAGCGAAGCCGTCTCCCAGGCCCGCGCGTAGTTCGCGAGCCCGGCGCCACCGGGCAGGCCGATGGGTTCGGAGAGGAGGTCGCTGTTGGTGCGGAAGGACCCGACGAGGACGAGCAGGATCGGTCCGAAGGCGACCACGGCGTAGGCGCACAGCAACAGCTGGACGCCCACGATCCGGGCGGTCGGCCTGCGGCGGTCGGGCCGAGGCGCGGCCTGGCGCGGCGAGGCGCGTCGTGGAGCGAGAGTGGCGGTCACAGCTGCACCTCTCGGCGGCGAAGGGCTCGTTCGAGCAGGAGGGCCACGCCGAAGATCACGACGAACATGAGCATGGCGACGGCGGAGGACTCCCCGATGGCGTTGGACCCGCCCCGGAACGCCGTCCGGTAGTAGAGCAGGCCGAGGACATCCATCGAACCGCCCGGGCCACCGCTCGTCCCGCCAAGGGCATAGACGAGATCGAAGACGTTGAAGCACCCGATAAAGGTGAGCACGGTGATGACGCCCACCGCAGGGATCAGCAGCGGGAAGCGGATCTTCCAGAAGAGCGTCCACGGCCGCGCACCGTCGATCTGTGCTGCTTCCTCGAGCTCCTCGGGAATGCCCCCCAAGGCAGCACCGAAGATGAGCAGGGGGCCACCGATCCACTGCCAGGCATTGACGAGGATGAGCACCGGAAGGGCCAGGTCGGGGTCGCCCAGCCAGGGCTGGGCCCAGCTCTCGAGGCCGATCGCCTCGAGTCCGGCGTTGAACGGGCCGAAGGTGGGGCTGAGCAGGAGCGACCAGAGGTAGCCGACGATGAGCGGGCTGATGAGGAACGGCATCGAGAAAAGGGTCTGGAAGAAGCGCTTGCCCCTGGGGTTGCGATGCAGGAGCAGCGCAAGGCCGAGTCCGATGGTGTTCTGGATGGCCATCGTGCCGACGAAGAAGAGGACGTTGTGCAGCAGGGCGCTCGACAGCTCTGAGCTGATCGGGTACCTCGTGAGCACCTCGACGTAGTTGCCCAGTCCCACGAAGGCGCCTCGGGTCGTCCCCTGCCATGTGAAGAAACCGTAGACCAACGCGGTGAGGAGCGGATAGATCACCATCGCTGAGTACAGGCCAGCGCCGGGAAGGCAGAACGCCAGGACCCAGCGCCGGGAGACGCGGCGGCCACGCGCAGGACCGCCGCGTCCGCCGCGTCCGCCGCGGCGTCCCGTCACGGCTTCGGCTTGAACCACTGGTCGACGCCGCGCTGGATCGAGGCGCCGGCCTGTGCCGCCGTGGACTTGCCGAGGACGGCGTTGGAGAACTCCTTCGACGCGAGGTCCCACGCGCCGGGGGTTCCGGCCGAGAAGTAGGCATAGGTCAGGTAGGGACTCGGGTTGGCTGCGTAGTCCTTGACCGCCTGCGCCAGCACTTCACCCTTGGGTTCGACCCCGGGCACCGGGGAGATCTGCTGCAGCTCGTCGGAGAACGCCTGCCCGAACTCGGCTCCGGCCATCCACGTCACCAGCTCGAGGGCGGCGGCCTTGTTGGGGGTCTTGGAGGACACGCCGAAGGAACCGTCGACGAAGCCGGGAACCAGCGTCTTCTGCGAGACCGCGTCCGGCGCCGGAGGTGCATTGAAGATTCCGATGTTGAGCTCCGGGTTTGCCGTCTTGAAGCCCGCCACCTCCCACACACCACCCGGGAAGGCCGCTGCCTTGCCCGAGGCGAACTGGGCCTTGGCGTCGTCGTAGCCCACGCCGGTGGCCTTCGGGGACCAGTAGGGCTTGGTGCTGAGCCACGTGTTGACGGACGCGACCCAGGCGTCGTCGGTGAACTTGCCCTTGCCGCTCATCATGCGGTCGCGCTGCTCCGTGCCGCCGTAGCGCGTCGCACCAAAGATCTCCTGCTGGATCGGCAGCATCCAGGTGTCGGTGACGGTCGCGGCCAGCGGCACGACGCCCGCCTTCTTGAGCTTGTCGAAGCCCGCGGTCATCTCTGCCCACGTGGTCGGGACGGACAGGCCGTGCTTCGCGTAGAGGTCCTTGTTGTAGATGACGTGCATGGTCTGGATGGCGAAAGGCACGCCATAGACCTTCTGGTCGCTCTGGCTGCGGGCACCGTCGAGCACATCGGACGGGTAGCCCTTGAGGGCGGGAACGGTCGAGTCCAGCTCCACGAGCGATCCTGCACCGGCGAGCGGCTGAAGGAGGCCGTAGGACCGGAGCTGTGCGACGTCGGGTCCGTTCGTGCCGGTGAGCCCCGTCTTGAGGATGGTGTCGTACTCGGTGTTCTTGTAGGGGACGTACTCGACGGTCACGCCGGGATGCTTGTCCTCGTAGAGCTTGAAGATCTTCTTGTATGCCGCGACGTCCTCCTGTCGCCAGCCCCAGACCTTGAGCGTCACGGGCCCATCCTTCGAGCTGTCCGTCCCGCCCCCTCCGTCCGTGCCCGCTGTGCTCGGCGAGCACGCGGCCACGACACCAACCAGCACGGCCAACGATGCGGTCCTTGTCCATCGAGTGCCCACCGGGGCCTCCTTCGCTCTGCGACCGGTCGGGTGACCCTTGTCGATGGCAGGACGATAATACTGGTCTAGACCGCGAGTCAAGAGGGCAGGACGAACGGGAGTGAGGGTCATGACCGGCACAGCGTTGGACTGCCGTGGAGCTAGGGTGTGTGCACCTATCCAGGAGGAGGCCGAGTGCCCAGACATCGGCATGAGGTGACGGTCGACTCCCTCGCCGCGCAGCCGCCCAAGCACGGCCAGACCAAGGGCGAGCACATCCTCGAGGCGTTGCAGGCCACTGCGCAGGCGACGCCAGCCGGCTCCCTCCTGCCGTCCGAGCGCGCCCTGGCCGACCACTTCCGGGTGTCGCGCATGACGGTCCGCGGCGCGGTCGACGAGCTCGCGAGCAAGGGCTTCGCCACGCGGGTCCCCGGGCGGGGCACGTTCGTCAAGCACCCGCAGCTCACGCACTCCGAGACGTTCCGCTCGTTCAGCGACGACATGCGGCTCCGCGGTCTGGAGCCGGGGTCCCTGGGCTACCGGTCCTCGACACGCGGGGCGACCCAGGCCATCGCGACGGCACTCGGTGTCGAGCCCGGGTCCGAGATCCTGCACATCGAACGTGTCCGCACCGCCGACGGGGAGCCCATGGCGCTCGAGCGGACGAACGTCTCCCTCGACCGCTTCCCCGGTCTCCGCGCCCAGATGAGTGCTGACGAGTCCCTGTACGGCCTCATCCAGCGCCTCTATGGCATCCGCCTCGAGAGCGCCCGGCAGCGCGTCTCAATCTCCCGACTGTCCGCCCGCGACGCGACGAAACTCGCTGTGGCGGAGGGGGATCCCGCATTCCTCGTGGAGCGCACAGCCCTCGACAACATGGGGAGGGTCGTCGAGTTCGGTCGGTCGCTCTACCGCGGCGACCGCTACGCCATCGAGATGCACGTCGGGGCGGCGAGCTCCCTGACCGTGAGCTGACCCATTGACGGAATGCTGTGGTCTAGTCCAGTATTCCGACCACGGCACGGATCGCACCAGCGACCCGACGCTTCACCAGGGAGCACGCCGTCAGTGAAGGAAGGCGTCAGATGCGGCCCGAGAGAACACATCGACGACGGCAGGGCAGGGCAGTGGTGGGCGGAGGGCTCGCGCCGATCGCTCTGGCCGCGTTCGCGGCAGTCAGCACCGGTGCAGGCCCCGCGGCGAGCACTCCCGCTGGGAGCAATCCCGCTGGGAGCACTCCCGCGGCGAGCGCCCTTGCGGCGCCGCAGATCAGCCCTCGCCCGCAGCAGCTGACGGTGACGGGGGCTCGCCTCGACCTCACGTCGTCGGTCACCGTTGTCCGGGGCGCGGGGGCTGACCCTGCCGCGGTCACGGCCACGTTGGCTGCCCTGGCATCCAGCGGCACGTCGGTCACGACGAGGACCACGGACCCCGGCACGGGTGACACCATCTATGTGGGTGGACCGAGCGAGACTGCCGCGAGCGCCCCGGCCCTGACTGCGCTGGGAGTGGTCGCTGCCCCCGATTCGCGCAAGCCTGAGGGCTACGTCCTGGCCAGCGGCACGGACTCGGGCGGTCGCAAGCGCGTCGTGCTCTCCGGGCACGACAAGGCGGGCACGTTCTACGCCGCTCAGACGCTGCGCCAAGTCCTCACGCCCGACGCCACGGGTGCGGCGGTCGATCGCGTTACCATCAACGACTGGCCCGGCTTCGGGTTCCGCGGAGGCATGGACTCCGCCAACCCGCCGCCCGACGGTGTCGCTCGCTGGACCACGGCCGACCGGCTCGAGCAGGTCGAGGTCCTGGCCCGCAACAAGATGAACACCTTCTTCTACGGCCCGGCCATCGACCCGCACACAGGTGGTCTGTCCGGGAAAGGCACGTGGCGCGATGAGTACTCCTCCGACGAGCTCAACGACTTCGCGGCGATCGTCGCCAAGGCCAAGCCTCTGCACGTGGACGTCGTCTACCGCATTTCCCCGTCCGCCCCGCTGTTGCAGTCCGCGGGGATCTGCCACTCGTCCGCTGCCGAGCGCGCAACGCTGGTGAACCGTCTGAAGACCCTCTATGGCATGGGCGTTCGCCAGTTCGTCGTGGCCTGGGACGACATCGCGGCCGGCGAGGAGTTCGTGTGCCCCGCAGACACCGCTGCCTATGGAACTCCCGGCCCGAACGGCACCAAGGTGGTCGACCGGGCGGCGTGGGCGCGCGCACAGGCCGCCGTCACGAACTTCGTGCAGACCCAGTTCATCGCACCCAACGGCCTCCCGCGTCTCTACACCGTGCCGACGGAGTACTCGGGCAACAACCCCGACTCCAACTACCGGGCTGTGCTGGACCAGGCGCTGAGCTCCGCGGTCGGGATCTACTGGACCGGCCCGGAGGTCATCTCGCCGCAGATCCAGGTGGCCGACCTGGCGGCAGCCACGAAGACCTATCCGCGCCACGGGGAGTCCGTGGCGATCTGGGACAACTACCCGGTCAACGACCAGGTCTGGGACCGCTTGCACCTCGGCCCCGTCGACCGTCGTGACGCCGGGCTCAGCTCCGCGCCCGGCATCCTCTTCAACGAGATGACCCAGCAGGGCCCGTCCCAGCTGCCGCTCCTGACGGCTGCCGACTACGCGTGGAAACCCGAGGGCTACAACGCCGAGGACTCGTGGACTCGCGCTCTGTCGGCGTTGGGCGGGACACGTGCAGCTGACCTGAGGACCTTTGCCGAGCTCAACCGCTCCTCGGCGCTCACGCAGTCCGACTCGCTTGCCCTCGCCGCGAGCATCGACGCCTTCCGCCAGGCGCTGAGGACCAACACCGACGTGGCCGCCTCTGCCACCACGCTCAAGCAGAAGCTCGCGTCCATCCGCTCGGCAGGCACGAACCTCCAGTCGATGACGACGAGCCTCGCGACGCAGTCCAAACCGTGGCTGGAGCAGGCTGTCCGACTCGCCGACGCGGGCACTCTCGCCGTGGACCTGCTCGTCGCGGAGGAGTCCGGCCAGACGGCGACGGCCGCTGCGCTCCGTCTCCAGCTCCTCGACAAGCTCCCGGCCATCGCGGCCGAGCCAGCAGCGGTGAGCCCGGGCGTGCTGCCGCCGCTCGTCTCGCTCGCCCTGCGCCGAGGGGTGCCTGCCGGGGACCTCGACGGGGACGGCCGCGCCGACGTCCTGGCCGTCAACAGTGCCGGAGAGCTCATGGCCTACAAGAACCGGAACACGACCTACAACTGGCCCAACCTCGAGCCAGAGGGCGTGAGAGTGGGCGAGGGGTGGAGCGCCTCGATGATGCCGGTTCCTGCGGATCTCGACGGCGACCGCCTCGCCGACCTGCTTGCTGTCACGCCTGACGGACGGCTCATGCAGTACCGCAACACCGGAGCCTCCTTCGCCAGCATCGCGAAGGACGGGGTCCAGGTCGGCAGCGGTTGGCAAGGCACCCTCGCCGTGCGGCCCGCCGACCTTGATGCGGACGGACGTGCCGACCTGCTCGGCGTCTTCCCCGACGGACGGCTGCTCGCCTTCCGCAACAACGGCATGAGTGGAGGAGCCGTCACCTGGGCGGCGCCGCTCACGGTTGGGCAGGGGTGGGCTGCCAACGAGCTGCCGTTCGTCGGCGACCTGAACGCCGACGGACGCGCCGACGTCATGACGGTCAGGCCGGACGGCACGCTCTGGCACTTCCTCAACACCGGAAGCCTCTCGGGTGCCATGTTCGCCAACGGGCAGAAAGTGGGGGAGGGATGGTCCGGCTTCCTCGCCATGCACGTGGTGGACCTCGACGGCGACGCCCGCGCGGATATCCTCGGCGTCATGGGCTCCGGGGAGTTGCGCGCCTTCCGGAACACGGGGGTCACCCAAGGAACCAACGGTGCCTTCGTCACCCTCGGAGCGAGTGCGTCTGTCGGAGGTGGGTGGAGCGCGTCCAAGCTGCCGACGCCGACCGACTTCAACGGTGACGGACGCGCCGACCTCGTGTCGATCTCGGACACGGGGCACCTCGTCACCAACATCAACGCTGGACGTTTCGCCAGCGGGCTCATGTTCCCCACTGTGGTGTGGCACGGCCCCGGTTGGGCAGGGGCGAAGTTCCCTCGCTGACCCGCTGCGTCCCCGTCCCGCGGCTCGGTGCCCCGAGCTGCGGGGCGGGACGTGGCCCGGATGGGGGTTGGCCCTGAGCGACCCCCGACCGGGTCCCTGAGGGCACCCTGAAAAGCCTGTTCACCGCCGTAGTCAGCCACGACGGTGGGGACATGCGCACCGCTCTCAGGCTCGTCGTCGCCGTCGTCACCATGGTGGTCCTCGTCGTCGGCGGGTTCGCGGCATACATCGCGTGGTCGTTCTCGACGGCGAGCATCGACACCATCGGCAAGGTCGACTTCGACCGGCCGCTCGTGATCCCACCGCTCGCGAAGTCCACGGTCGACGCCAAGGGTGTGCGCACCTTTGACCTCTCGATGCAGGCGGGTGAGACCGACCTCGGCCGCGGTGGCGCGACCCGCACCTGGGGCTTCAACGGCGCCTTCCTCGGCCCCACCCTGCGCGCGACTCGCGGTGAGCAGGTCAGGGTGAATGTCAGCAACCGGCTCGACGAGACCTCCACGGTGCACTGGCACGGCATGCACCTCCCTGCGGCCATGGACGGCGGGCCCCACCAGGCGATCAACCCCGGCGGCACGTGGTCGCCGCACTGGCAGGTCGACCAGCCCGCTGCCACCCTCTGGTACCACCCCCACCCGCACGGCGAGACCGCAAAGCACGTCTACCGGGGACTCGCCGGGATGTTCATCATCGACGACGCCAACGACGTCGCGCTCCCCAAGACCTATGGGCTCGATGACTTCCCGATCCTGGTGCAGGACAAGGCCTTTGACGGATCGCAGCTCGACGACACCCACGGACTCTTCCAGTCCGCCGGCATCCTCGGCGACACCGTCCTCGTCAACGGCACACCCGGCCCGTTCCTCGACGTGGTGACCGAGCGCGTGCGCCTGCGCGTCCTCAACGGCTCGAACGCCCGCGTCTACCGCTTCCACTTCGACGACAACCGGGCGTATGCCGTGGTCGCCAGTGACGGTGGCCTCCTTCCGAGACCTGTGGAGACGAGGGAGCTGCTCCTCTCTCCGGGGGAGCGCGCCGAGATCGTCGTCACCGTGCGCCCCGGAGACCGGACGGTCCTGCAGAGCACCCCACCCTTCGTCGACACCAACCGCTTCACCGGTGACACGGACCGGCTCGACATCCTCGAGCTGCGCGGGGCCGCGACCCTGCGCCCCAGCCCCGCCATCCCCTCAGACCTCGCGCCAGCCCCCGACCTCTCCGACGACCCCGTCTCGGCCACTCGTGAGATCAGCCTCAGTGGCAGCAACACCAACTTCGGCAAGATGGACATGGAGCGCGTCGACGTCGTCTCCCGCCTCGACACCACCGAGGTCTGGGACGTCACCAACTCCGACGGGCAGGCGCACAACTTCCACATCCACGACGTCCAGTTCCAGGTGACCCGGTATGCCGGCGGCCCACCCCCGGCGGTCCTCGCCGGGTGGAAGGACACCATCTTCATCGCGCCGAACGAGAGCGTGGAGCTGCGGATGCGCTTCGCCGACTTCGCCGATGCCAACAACCCGTACATGTTCCACTGCCACCTGCTCCGGCACGAGGACCAAGGGCTCATGGGCCAGTTCGTCGTCGCCCGGCCGGGCGAGGCTGTCGGCGGCATCCACGTCCCGGGCCACGTCGACCACGTCGCCGGTTCCGAACCCAGCGACGGTCATGCAAGGCACGCCGACTGAGGGTGAGCCCGGCCGTCAAGAAACCCGGGTTTCAGGCCCTCGCCGCAGGGTATGTCGTGCATGATCGGGCTGAGCAGACCCGCCAGAAGAGTGCTTTGAGGAGACCCCATGTCGCAGGACGCCATTGTCATGTTGAAGGCAGACCACAAGGAGGTCCGAGGCCTGTTCCGCGAGTTCCAGAAGTCCACCACGACCGACGCTCGCAAGGGCAAGCTCGTGGAGCAGATCATCGAGCTGCTCACGGTCCACACCTACATCGAGAACGAAGTGATGTACCCAAGGGTGCGCGAGCTCCTCCCCGAGCTGGAGGACGACGTGCTCGAGTCCTACGAGGAGCACCACGTCGCCGACCTGCTCGTGATGGAGCTCGTGACGATGACCCCCAAGGACGAGCGCTTCGAGGCAAAGACGACGGTGCTCATCGAGAACGTCACGCACCACATCGAGGAAGAGGAGCAGGACTGGTTCCCCAAGGTCCGCGATGGCCTGTCCCGCACCCAGCTGCGCGAGATCGGGGCCGAGCTCGCTGAAGCGAAGAAGGGGGCACCTCGCCGCCCGGAGCAGCCGAGCGCACTCAAGAAGACCGTCGACGCAGTGTTGTCCTGAAGCCATGAATACTCATGCCGGGACAGACATTACGGGGGGCACCCTCCAGACCACGCCTTCCCTCGTCGCCGCCACCCAGCGCCTCGAGCAGAGCGCGGGCCTCGACCGCCTGCGAGCCATCTATGCGGTGGCAGCCAAACCGCTGGACCGTTGGTCGGGCAGCGAGCTGCTGCGCTCCGGGGTCATCGGCCACGCCCTGCATCCGTTGCTGACCGACGTGCCGCTGGGGTGCTGGACGGCTGCGTCGGTTCTCGACCTCCGTGGCCGCCCGGAGGACCGTGACGCGAGCCGGCGACTGGTCGGTGTCGGTCTGGCTGCCGTCGGTCCCACCGCCCTCACCGGCTTGGCGGAGTGGTCACGCACGGGCCGCGAGGCGCAGCGCGTTGGCGCGCTCCACGGTGTACTCAATGTTGTGGCCACCACCCTCTACCTCACCTCATGGGTGGCACGCGGGCGCCGCCGCCACGGCCTGGGCATGGCCACGGCACTGGCCGGAGCCGCGGTCGCTGGGGCCTCCGGATACCTCGGTGGTCACCTCACGACCGCACGCAAGGTCGGCAGTCGCAACCCGGCATACGCGGACGACCAGGTCGAGGATGACCTTGGCGCGGAGGCCAAGCCTCGCCGCACCGGTGACACGGACTTCGCAATCTGAGGGGCGCGCGCCAATCAGTCGTCCGTCGCGCCCATGACGAGACCTTCGATGTCGTGCTTCTGGACAATCGGCTCCAGCATCTCCACGACGCGCGCGTCGAGGTGTCGGCGAGCCTGCTCGGGAAGGCTGTCCCAGAAGGGCTGGGTGACCATCAGGTCGTGCAGCTCGGCGTGTCCCGCCCCGGGGGCATCGACTCCGAGCACCACCACGGGCCTGGCGAGCTCGCTGTGGTTTGCCGTTCCTCGATGCAGCGTCAGTGCCGAGCGCGCCGAGATGTCGCCTCGCTGCGGCACGCGCAGCTGCGACATCTCCTGGTAGCGCGGCCACTCGGATCGGGGCGGGAACATCTGGTGCGGCCAGTCCAGGCCGGCTTCGTAATGGGTGCCGGGGGCGATCTGGAAAGGGCCCATGTCCGCGGTGGTGTCGACGGTGCTGATGTTGAACGCCAAGGACGTCAGGCGGCGCTGCTCGTGCGTCTCGATCGGCGACGGGAAGTCACGGTGCCACGGCTGGTCGGCGGACCCAGGGAACGGGATGTCGAACCCGATCTCGACGATCTCGTAGTCCTGCCCCAGGGCGGACTCGCAGATCCCGGTCACCCACGGGTGGGTCACCAGGTCGACGAAGCCGTCGAGCTGTTCGGGGTGGACCTCGACGTACCACCGTTGCGGTCCCCGCCCGATGGCTCCACCCTCGCGGTGACGGGCCTCCTCGAACGCAGCGAGGACGTCGCTGTGGAGGCGGTCCACCCACGCGACGTCGAAGGCACCTCGTCGCGCGACGATCCCCTCACGCGACAGCTCGTCAAGGTCCTCGGGCGATGCGGGTGCGGTTCTGCCCGGCGCTGTGGGCGTCATGCGCTGCACCACTCTCTTCCCGGGACAAGCTGCGTTGCCCATGCCCTCGAACGTTTCTCCCAGCGTAGGGACAGCGTCAAGAGCAAAGGGTCATGGGCGGTGACCAACTCGTTGACGCACCACGCGCCGTCGCAGGGTGGGTGAGGCCACCACCTGATAACCGGCCTCGATGAAGACCTGCAGCAGCCCGACCGACGCCTCGTCCCAGATCACGGTCTTGCCCGGCGGCGGCTCTATCGGGTACCCCTCCAGGATGCGCGCGCCAACCTGCTGGCCGTACTCGACAGTGGCTGCGGCGAGCTCGTAGGTCAGCCCCGACTGACGCTGGCCCGCGCGCACGACGAAACAGGTGACTGACCAGACGCCCTCGAGCTCGGGGTCCATCCGCATCCACGGCTGCTTGCGACTCCACAGCCTGGGATAGTTCTCCCGCGGCTCGACCGCGACCCAGCCGGCCGCCTCGCCGTCGACGTATCCGATGAGCCCCGACGTCGGTCCGGCGGTGCCGCAGGCGCTCTGCTCGAGCAGCGCGACGTCTCTCTGCTCCTGGCTCGTGTCGCGCCAGATCCAGCCAGGCACCTTCATGGCCTGGCAACGGCACTTCTTCGCACCCCCCGTGGCGAACACCGCCTCGACGTCCTCGACTGTTGCCTGGTTGGCGGGCAGCCAGGTGAACTCGGGCATGCGCTTCTCCTGGTTCGGGCCGCTGTCGGGAGGCATGGCGAACTGTCGTCCGCACATCAGGCTCCCACGCCCCGCTCGCCGGTGTGAGGACCGTCAGCTCGTTGCTCCTGATGCGGCACGCAGCAGCGCGACGGTGAGGGTCTGCGCGACCTGCACCACCTCGCGCAGATCGACCTCTTCGCGCGGGGAGTGCGCCACTTGGGCGCTGCCCGGCCCGTAGTGCAGCGTGGGGACGCCCGCACCCGAGTACAGGCGGAGGTCGCTGCCATAGGGGACGCCGCGAGGCTGACGGGGCGTGGTGGCGCCCACGGAGTCCAGGGCGCCCCCGAGGAGGCCGAGGAGTGGCGCGCCGTTGACCAGACGTCCGCTGGCGTACTGCCCGCCCGTCCAGCTCACCGTGGGTGGGTGATGACGCAGCCACTCGTCGCCCCGAGCAGTGAGCTGAATCGCCTCTTCCAGGGCGGCCCTTGCCTCAGCAGGATCCTCGTCGAGTGCCACGCCCAGACGCCCTTCGGCCACGAGCAGGTCAGGCACCGAGCTGGCCCAGTCGCCGCACCGTACCCGTCCGATCGAGATGGGGTACGCCACCGGGAGCCCAGTCATCAGTGGGTCCACGGTCTCGTTGCGCCTTCTCTCGAGGTCCCCGAGCGCCTTGAGGAAGGGAACGAAGTGGTTCAGGGCGCTGCGTCCGGCGTATGCCGTGCTGCCGTGAGTCGCGACCCCGCCGACCCGGATCTCGAAGGTCAGCGCTCCGCCCGCCGCTGTCACAATGCCGCCGGAGGTCGGTTCGGTGATGATGCACGCATCGGCGAGGTGACCCCGACGGACGGTCGCGAACGCGCCGAGCCCGCCGTCCTCTTCGCCGACCGCGAAGTGGAGTCCGATCGGTCGGGAGGTGGGCAGACCCACCCTCTGCACCGCCCGAACTGCGGCCAGGTTGGCGACCAGCCCGGCCTTCATGTCGCACGCCCCGCGGCCGTGCACCCGGGTGCCAGCGAACCGCGCGGCGTAGGGGTCGCCGCTCCACTTGGCGAGATCACCCGGGGGGACGACATCGACGTGGCCCTGGAGGACGAGCGCGGGCACCCCTGGCCCGCTGGAGGCGACCAGTCCCCATGCTTCTGAACGCTCGACCTCCTCACCGGGGAAGTCCGGGTCCGCCCGGAGGGCGCCGAGGTCGGCTTGCCACAGGTCGACGTCGAGCCCGCACTCGTCAAGGCGGCGGGCGAGGGCATGTTGGATCTCGCACTCCGCATCGGATCCCGAGACGCTGGGGATGCCGATCAGCGACACCAGCTCGGACCGGATCTCATCAAGGTCGATCGTGTCCAGCGCCCGGCGTTCGGCATCGCTCAGATCGACGGGCTGTATCGCTGCGGTGTCATGAAGTGGCATGACTTCACGCTAGGCAACGCGATGGCGCAACGCCATGCCCCAAACATTGTGTCTGGTCGCACATCGTTGCGCTTCTGCTTTGACTGGTGAACGATCGTTGCGTGCCCCACGACTTCCGGCCCGATGCGGTCGACGACCTCATCATCGGCTCGCTCTCCGCCGACGGACGACGCAGCTTCGCCTCGATCGGCCTCGAGGTCGCCCTCTCGACGGCGGCGGTGAAGCGTCGTGTCGACAGGTTGCGCCGAGCCGGTGTGATCACCGGGTTCACGGTCCTCGTCGACCAGAAGCGACTCGGTCGCCCGATCGAGGCGCTCGTCGAGCTGCACACGGATGGGGTCCTCGGTGTGGACCGTCTGCGCCGTGCGCTCGGCCCCATCGCCGAGATCGTCGAGGCCGTCACGGTCACCGGAGACGCGGACACGATCGTCCGGCTGGTAGCCGCCGACACCGACCGGCTCGAGGCCGCTGTCCAGGCACTGCGCGCCATCCCCAGCGTCCGCAAGACCGAGACCAACATCGTTCTCTCGCACCTGATCAGTCGGACGCCGACAGCCTTCTGAGCCCGCCCCTTGCCACGCGGCATACGGTTCTCGGGTGGAACACGTGACTGATCTGGACCTGCCCGGTGGGGGACACACCTCGGTCATCGGCGTCGATGGTGGAGGCCCGGGCGACCCGGTTGTCATCCTGCTCCCGGCGCTCGGCGTGGCCGCGGGCTACTACGGCCCGTTCGCCGCGGCCCTCGCCGCCCAGGGCGTCGCCGTCCTCTCGGCCGACTTCCCGGGCCAGGGCGTCAGTCGTCCACTCGCGAGCCGCAAACACGACTTCGGGTATGCCGCCGTGTCCGATGTCGTTGTTGCCGCCACTGTCGCTGTGGCCCAGGAGCGTCGGGCCGGAAGGCCGCTCGCGTTCCTCGGGCACTCGTTCGGCGGTCAGGTCGCGCTGGTTCATCTCGCCACGCACTCCTCGCCGGTGAGCGCCCTGGTGCTCATCGGCTCGGGCTCGCCCTACTGGCGCGGCTTCCCGAACCGGCTCAAGCTCCTCGTCCAGACGCAGACCCTGGGTGCAGTGGCGCGCGTGCGCGGGCACTGGCCGGGAGACCGGGTCGGCTTCGGCGGGCGCCAACCTCGCCAGCTGATGCGCGAGTGGGCGCGGTTCGCGCGGCGCGGCGATCTCGCGGTGGAGCGGGGTGCAGTGGTGGGCGAACCGGACTTCTCTGGCGTCGCGCTGCCGGTCCTCGCGATCACCCTGGACAACGACGACCTGGCTCCGCAGGGCTCGGTGGACAACCTCGCCGACAAGCTCACTGGTTCGCGGGTCGAGCATCGTTTCGTGACCCGCCCGGCGGGCGAGGACGGCCCGGCCTTCGACCACTTCACGTGGGTGCGCCATCCCGGCAGCTTCGCCGACGACGTGGCGACGTGGCTGCGCAGCGCCGTCACGCCAGGCTGAGGGCCAGGAGAGCGGCCGACACTGCCGCGGCCGCGCACAGAAGGCTGCGGACGGCATACGGCCACGCATCGATCGTGAGCCCGGCGCGACGACACCGGTCGCGCCAGAGCAAGGTCGCGAGAGACCCCCACACGGTCACGATCGAGCCGACGTTGACCCCGATGAGGAGCGCCATGAGGCGCGCTGGTGAGTTGTCGGCGACCGGCTCGAGCGCGAGGTACGCAGGCAGGTTGTTGACGACGTTGGCGCTGATGGCCCCCACGGCACCGATGCGCCACAGGTTCCCCTCGTCGCCGCTTCCGCCCACGAGGGCAGAGAGGGCGGGCTCGAGGCCGTGGCGCATCGCGATGTCGACGACGATGAAGAGGGCGCAGACGCCGAGCACCATGAGCCACGGCACCTGGATGGAGCGCACCTTGGGTCGCCAGCGCCACGCGAGGGTCGCCACGAGCACGACCGCCGCGATGACGGCGGGGATCGCGGGCGTGACGCCGCTGACGAAGGCCGGTCCGAGGGCCACGCAGACGCCCCCAGAGATCCAGAGCAGGACCCGGTCGTGCGGATCTGCTGGCGGGTCGAGGGAGTAGCGCGTCAGCAGGTCGCGGCGGTGCAGGACGAAGAGGACGACGACCGTGGCGAGGATCGCGGCCAGCGCTGGCTTCCACGCGAGGGAGATGTATTCGTGCGTCCCGGCTCCGAGCTGCGAGAACCGGTGCAGCGCAATGAGGTTGGAGAGGTTGGACACCGGGAGCAGAAGGGAGGCGGTGTTGGCCAGCCAGACCGTCGTCAACGCGAACGGCATGGC
Organism: Knoellia pratensis; assembly: GCF_042666395.1. Classification (NCBI taxonomy): domain Bacteria; kingdom Bacillati; phylum Actinomycetota; class Actinomycetes; order Micrococcales; family Intrasporangiaceae; genus Knoellia; species Knoellia pratensis. Next base: position 912,297 of record NZ_JBHTDJ010000001.1, read on the forward strand.
CGCGATCCCCAGCTGACGGGCCATGGCGATGACCACTGGCGTGAGCAGGACAGCAGTGGTGTCGATGCTCAGGACGATCGTGCAGGCCACCGCCAGTGCCACGACAAGGAGCCACAGCAGCCAGGTCCGATGCCGCCCGGCGTGGGCGGTCCAGTGCGCTGCGACATCGAAGACTCCGGCGATCTCGGCCACCTCGGCGACGACCGTCATCGCGATCAGGAAGACCATCACGGGACCGATGCGGGCGGCGAGGTCCAGCAGTTCCTGACTGTTCATGCGGCGACCGCTGCGAGATCGACGATGTGCTCGGCGATGGGGAAGGCCGAGGTCGCCGCGGGCGACGGCGCGTTGCAGACGTGAACGGTGCGGTCGGTCCGGCGGATCAGGAAGTCGTGGACGAGGGTGCCGTCCCGCAGGACGGCCTGAGCGCGTATGCCGGCCGGCTCGGGAAGGAGGTCGTCGAGCGTGAGCTCTGGGCAGTAGCGACGGACGAGGTCGAGGTAGCCCTGTCGGCGCAAGGAGTCCCACTGCTCTGTGAGGCCAGTGCGCCAGTGGGTGCGGGCGACCTGCCACATCCCGGGGAAACGGGCGAGTGCGGCGAGGTCGCGCACGTTGATCGAGCCCTTGCGATAGCCCTCTCGACTGAAGCCGAGGACGGCATTGGGGCCGACGGTGATGCCACCGTCGATGGTGCGGGTGAGGTGCACGCCGAGGAAGGGCATCGCAGGGTCGGGCACGGGATAGATGAGCGCGTCGATGAGGTCGTTGTGGACTACCGGTAGGCGGTAGTACTCGCCACGGAACGGCACGATCTGGAAGGAGTTGGCGCCGTGGTTGAGACCCGACATTGTCGCGAGCCGGTCGGCCTGCAGCCCGGCACACACGACGACCTGACGCGCGGATTCGACGCTCTCCCAACCGTTCTCGACGAGAGTCAGGGTGACCGAGGCCGAGGACTCGTGGATCGCGGTGACCGCAGTGGAGGCGCGGACGACGCCACCGGCGGCCGAGATGTCGAAGGCGAGCGCACGGCATACAGCGGGGTAGTCCGTGATCCCCGTGGCGGGGACGTGGAGGGCGGCCAGTCCGGTGATGTGCGGCTCCCTCTCGCGCAGGGCTGTGCCCGACAGGGGAGTGACGGTGAGCCCGTTCGCGACGGCGCGCTCGGTCAGGTCGTCGAGCCGCTGGACCTCCCTGGGGTTGGTCGCGACGACGAGTTTCCCGGTGTCGGAGAACGGGATTCGCTTCTCGGTGCAGTAGGCGCGGGTTCGCGCCGCACCCTCGCGACAGAAGCTGGCCTTGAGGCTGCCGGGCGCGTAGTAGACGCCCGCGTGGATCACGCCACTGTTGTGGCCGCTCTGGTGTCGCGCGACCTCGGTCTCCTTCTCGATGACCAGCACGTCAGCACCCGGTCGCCGGCGCAGGATCTCGAGTGCCGTCGCGAGACCGACGATCCCGCCTCCGACGACCACGACATCACGCATGGGCTCATCCAAGCCCATGACTCTGACTGCGTTGGCGGGGGTCAGGAGGTGGTGACCTCGAAGTGGGCGCGGCCATCGATGACGTCCTGCACGGCGGCCACGAAGCGGGGGCAGGCCGTGATGTCGTGGGCACGGCACCGCAGGGCGTGCTCGGTCATCTCGCGGGAGCGTTCGAGAGCCAGCATCCGCTCCTCGAGATCGCGCAGGTGTCCCTCGAGAACCTCGTGCCGGTCCTTGGCCTCGGCGTCGAGGAGGACCCGGATCTGCTCGAGCGTCATGCCCGCGAGCTTGTTGCGCTGGATGATCGCGATCCGCACGAGATCGTCCTGCCCGTAGCGGCGGTAGCCGGAGGTGTCACGCCGCGGCTCGAGCAGGCCGATCGACTCCCAGTGGCGCAGGACGTGCGTGGGCAGGTCGAAGCGGCTCGCGAGGTCGCTGATGGACCAGTTCTCGTCTGCGGCAGGCTTCATGTGAGCCTCAACGCTTGCCCGTCTGGGTTCGTGCCCGCGTGAGTCAGGTGGTCGAGCGGTTCAGTTGGCTTGGTCCCTGGGTGACGCCGCTGTGAAACCACGCTTGCGGTGGTGCTGCTCGTGGCGAAACCATTTCCGCTCGATGGCCTGCTCAACGTCGATGCCCTGCCGATGGGCATAGACCAGACACATGCTGACGACATCAGCCAGCTCGTCCTCGGTCGCTCTGCGCTGTGCGTCCTCACCACAGCCGCGGTCGCGGCTCTGACCCGACGAGGTCAAGTGCGCTTGGACGAGCTCCCCCACCTCCTCGGTGAGCTTCAGCAGGATCCATTCATCGGTGCGCTCGACATCGTGCAGGTCGGCGTAACCCGCAGAGATGTACTAGATCCGTTCTGTGAGGTCACCCAAGTCCATGCCTTCACCCTATGCACGCGGCTTGGCCCCATCGGTGTCCCCGCCTCACGGCACACTGGTGGCATGGCCCGATGGGTGCTTCACGTCGACCTCGACCAGTTCATCGCGGCGGTCGAGATCCTGCGCCGCCCGGAGCTGGCCGGGCTGCCCGTCGTCGTCGGCGGCCGGGGTGACCCGACCGAGCGGGCCGTCGTCTCGACGGCGTCCTATGAGGCGCGCGCCTTCGGCGTTCATTCCGGTATGCCGCTCAAGCTCGCCTTCCGCAAGATCCCCGACGCCGTGTTCCTCCCGGTGGACGGCCCGGCCTATGACGCGGCTTCGGCCGTCGTCATGGAGACCGTGCGCGCCCATCCCGGAGCCGTCGTCCAGGTCCTCGGTTGGGACGAGGCCTTCGTCGGCATCTCGACGCCCGGCGACGACGTGGCCGAGGCAGTGGCCCACGCCGACGCGATCCGGGCCGAGGTGCTCGAGGCTTCGGAGCTGCACTGCTCCGTCGGTGTGGGGGACACGACCGTGCGCGCCAAGATCGCGACCGACTTCGGCAAGCCGCAGGGCACGTTCGTCCTCACGCGTGACAACTGGTTCGAGGTCATGGGGGAGCGGCCGACCACCGCCCTGTGGGGAGTCGGCAACCGGATCGCCGCCCGGCTCGCGGAGCACGGCTACGAGTCGGTGCAGCAACTCGCCGATGCCGACGACGAGGTGCTGACCGCCGAGTTCGGGCCGCGGATGGGGCCGCACTACGGACGGCTCGGTCGCGGACTCGGAGCGACCGTCATCGACGACACGCCCTGGATCGCCCGGGCACACGGCCGTGAGACGACCTACCAGTCCAACCTCGTCGAGCCGGCCGAGATCGAGGCGGCGATCCTGTTGCTCTCCGAACAGGTCGTCGAGGACATTCGGCGCGAGGAGAGGGCGTGCGCGCGGGTCCACCTCAAGGTGCGCTTCGCGCCCTTCTTCACGACGACGCGCATTCGCAAGCTGCCCGAGCCGACCTTCGATCCGTCGGCCATCGCGGCAACGGCGATGGACCTCCTGCGCGGGCTTGACGACAACCGACCCATCCGGCTGCTCGGCGTCCGCGCCGAGATGGTCCCGCCCGAAGGTGGCTACGAGCAGCCCCGCACCACCGGCCGAGGCGGCCCCGCCGCCGCCGACCCCAACCCCCACCCCTGACCCCCGCTCAGGTGGCTGGGGCGTCCTGAGTCGCTGGTGCTGGCGTCGCGGGTGCTGAGGCCGGAGCCGCGTGGCGTTCCAGGTGTCGCTCGGCGGCCCGGGCGGCCGGGTGTGACAACACTGCGGCGGTCACCGCGATGACCGCGATGACGGCCCATCCGGGCGGCCCCCACGACAGCGCGAGGAACGTGTAGAGCGCCGGAAAGATGATGGGCTGGATCTGGTAGCCGAGGCCCCAGACGCCTTGGTAGTCGCCGAGGCGACGTGGGTCCGAGAGCTCGGAGGTGAAGCCCCAGTCGGCCGCGGACTGCCACAGCTCAGCGCCGGTGATGGTGATGTGCCCGATCCAGATGAGCACGATCGAGACCCAGCCAATCGTCTCGTGGGTCACGCTGATGACGGCGCACGAGAGCACGAAAGCCAGACCAGACAACCGGACAGCGCGCAGTGACCCCGCCACCGTCTCCGCTCCTCGAGAGGCCCTGACCTGCAGCAACACGGCCAGCACCGTGTTGGTGCCGAAGAGCCAGGCCAGCAGGGCGCGCGGTGCATCGGTCTGCTCGACGAGCCACAGTGGCACGACGACATTGAGCAGCACCTGGTTGGACTGGAGCACGCCGTTGCAGAGCGCCAGACCGACGAAGCCGAGGTTCTTGAGGGCAGCCGGTGAGACGTGTCCCTCCGACCCGGACGCCCCATGGGCAGAGGACTGGATCGTCGGCAGGAACGAGATCATCACCGCGTTGATGACGAGCAGCCCGGCCGTGATCAACGGGACGGCGATGATGGCTTCGCGAGTGCCGATGCCCAGGGCGACACCAGCGGTGCCGGCGCCGAGTGTGTAGCCCACGTTGCGTGCCGCCCTCTGATAGGCCATGGCCCGCACCCGGGTCTCGCGGGGGAAGACCTCGATGCGATAGACGTTGCGCGCCGAGCGGCCGGCGTTCTCCACGCAGGCGAGCACTGCCAGCAGCACGACGAAGGCAACGAACCCGCTCGCCAATGGCCAGGCGAGATACAGCAGCGCCTCGACGCCAGCGCTCGCCACCCAGAGTTTCTTGGCTCCGATGATGTCGGTCAGCCGGCCCAGTGGCATCGACAGGGCCAGCGTCACTGCCGCTGCGATCGACATGCCGAGTCCGACCTGCGCGCCGGTGAGCCCGACGATCTGGGTGAAGAAGACCGCCGTCCCCGTGAGGAAGGACCCGGTCGCGAACGCCGAGAGCACGCTCTGCAGCGCCAGGTCGCGCTCGAGCTTCGTCGGCGGAACGATCGACCGCCACCATCTGGTCATCACTGGGAACCCCTCCAAAAGTGTCTTGACGTCAAGATACATGCCCGCCGCACCGAGTGCTCCCCATTTTCCGCGCTTGCCTTCAGGTCAACCTGAAGGTTCAGCATCAGAGCATGACGACTTCACAGCACACCGAACCACTGCACACGGAATCACTGCACACCGACATCGCGATCATCGGCGGCGGCCCCGCCGGGCTCCAGGCGGCCCTCACCGCCGGCCGGGTCCGCCGCCGCGTCACCCTCTTCGACGACGGCATTTACCGCAACGCCACGGTGGGCCACATGCACAACGTGCTCACCCACGACGGCACCCCACCCGCAGACTTCCGCGCGGACGCACGACGCGAGCTCACGGCATACGACACGGTTTCGGTTCGCGAAGAACGCGTCGAGACGATCGAGCGCCATGGCGACGACTTCCGGCTCACCCTCGCGAATGGCTCCGTCATTTCGGCGTATGCCGTTGTGCTGGCCACCGGTGTCCGCGACGAGTTGCCGCCGATCCCGGGTCTGCAGGACGTGTGGGGGGACCTCGCGGCACAGTGCCCCTTCTGCCACGCGTTCGAGTTCGCGGGCAAGCGGATCGGCATCGTCGGGGCCGGCGCCGCAGGTCACTACACGGCGCTCATGGGACCGGTCGCGGGCGAGTTCGTCGTCTTCGCCGAGGGCCAGGAGCTACCCGAGGGTGCGACCACGGATGCCCCGATCATCGAGGCAAGGATGACGGGCATCGAGCGCGTCGGCGATGGCCTCCGGGTGAGCCTCGACGACGACTCGACCGAGGACGTGGCGGTCCTCTTCGTTGTCCCGACCCTGCACCAGTCAGCCCCGTTTGCAATGCAGTTGGGGCTCGACCTCAACCCCTCGGGTGCCGTACGGATCGACGAGTTCGGGCGCACGAGCGTGCCCGGAGTGACCGCCGGAGGCGACCTCGCCCACCTTGCCGCGTTCCCGATGCCCATGGCGTCGGTCGTCATGGCCACCGCCGCGGGACAGATGGCCGGGCACTCGGCCATCGCCGCTCTTCTCGCGCGCGCCTGACACACCGTCCCGCAGCAGCCCCGTCACCTGTCAGGCCGCGACCGATACGTGCGTTTCGGCATGGCGTCGGCTCCCGTTGCGCAAGTACGCATTGGTGAGCGCAGGAAGGATCGCCAGGATGGCGAGGACAGCCATCCCCATTCCCAGGACCACGGGGGCACGGAGCCCATGGACAGGGATCAGCGCAGACCCGATCGCCGAGCCGAGAATGACCCCCAGGGTGATGAACGATGCGTGGATCGTGTTGACCAGCGCAGACGTGCTTCCAGCACGCTGCACCCTCACGGCCATCGCGGGGTTCATCGTCACACCGACCAGACCAATGCCGAGCATGAAGGCCAAGGCCAGCGGCGGGACATCCGTGAACAACGCGAACCCTGCCAGGAAGACCGCATTCAACCCGGTGCCGATCAGCAGCGTGGAAATGGTGTATCGATCCGCCAGGCGGGCGACGATCATGTTGCCGGCCAGGGTTGCGGCTCCGTAGGCGAGCAGGAGCAGCGGAACGAGGCTGTCCGAGAACCCGGTGATCTCGGTGAGGATCGGCGTGAAGAAGCTGAACGCCGAGAAGGTCGCTCCGATGATCAGCGTGCTGGAGACGAGTGCCAGCACGAACTGGGGACGGCGCAGCACCGCGAGCTCCTCCCGCATCGAGTTCGATGCACCCTCCGGGGTGTCCGACTCGGCGGGGTTGTGCACGAACATCATGGTCAGAATCGCAGCGATGATCGTCAGGACGGAGATCGTCCAGAACGCGGCGCGCCAGTCAAGCTGTCCGCCGATGAACGTCGCCAGCGGCAGTCCAAGCAGTATCCCGAGCATCAGCCCGTTCATTGCTACCCCGCTCGCGCGTCCACGCATGCCTTCGTCGACGAGTCGCGCGCTGAGCGACACGGCGATGCCGAAGAAGGCTTGGGCGGCGACGCCGCTGATGATCCGGGCGATCACCATGACCGAGTAGGAGTCCGCCAGCGCCGCTGTGACGTTGCCGACGAGAAAGATCCCGAAGATCGCCAGCAACGCGGTCTTCGCCGGCATCCGCAGCAGAACCATGGTCAGGGCCGGTCCGCCGACCGTCATCGCAACGGCGAAGACAGTGACGAGGTATCCGATCTGTTCGATACCCGTGCCGAGGCCTTGGGCCAGCTGGGGCATGAGGCCCGCGACCGCGAATTCGCTGGTCGTCATCGCGAAGATGCCCGCAGCAAGGACGTAGACCGGCAAGGGGACGGCCCTGGATGGGGTGCGTGAGGTCATGACTCGACTTTCTGTGATTGAGAATCCAAAACGATGGCATGCGAAAGCGCCCTTCAGGAGGGCGTTGCGGTGGAGTCAGTGCAGCAGGGCGTGCAGCCCTGCCAAGGCGATCCGCCGGAGCGTCTCTGGAGGTGCGCCGGACTGTGCAGTGACGCGCACCCCTGAGATGACGGTGTTGACGAGGATGGCCCCATCGTCCGGCTCCACGTCGCTCGCTACGGTTCCGTCGAGCTGGCCAGCACGGACAGCCTCGGCCAGGAGGGCGGTCCGAGCCCGAAGGTCGCGATCGAGGATGCGCGCGACGCGATCGTCCCGTCGGCGCAGGGCTGGGCTCATGAAGCTCTGCACGACCATGCAGCCGGCTGCCCGGCCGCGTTGAGCAGCATCTTGTTCCTCACCGACGACCACGTCGATCAGCGCGCGCAGCCGGTCCGCGCCGCAGAGCGCATCGTCCGCGAGGATCGCTGTCTGGCGCACACGTACCACGTCGATGTAGTGCTCCAGGGCGCGCAGGAACAGCTCGTCCTTGGAGGTGAAGGCGTTGTAGAGACTGCTGCGCCGCACTCCGGCGGCGTCGCAGAGCCGCTCGGTGGAGGTGTCGGCATACCCCAGCACCCGAAACTCACCCGCCACCGCGTCGAGCACAGCCGCCTCATCGAACATTCGCGGTCTTCCCATGAGCGTCACGTTAACACGTTTTGGATCCGCAAATACATAATCCGAGCCGGGGTGGTGGTGGTGGCCCTGGGACCGACCGCGGCTCCGACCTTCGTGAACAACCCAGCGGCAGAACAGGCCGCCACGGTCCAAGCGCGGCCGGGAGCTCAGCTGGGCGCCGACCCGAAGAACCGTCGGGGCGCGGACAGCCGCGACAGGACCAGGCGGTCGAGGAGCAGGACGAGCACCAGTGAGATGCCTGTCACCGGAAGGAAGATCCCCAGCGCCACGATGCCCACGGCCAGAGCGGGACTGGAGGCGAGCGGCATACGCCCTCGCGGAGCGCCCACCGAACCCGAACCCCGCGGGCGGCGACGCCACCACATGACCGGACCGGTCACGCACGACGCGATCACGGCGAGGCAGAACACCGTCGTGAGCACCATGTTGAGCGTTCCGAAGCGGCGGCCCTCGTGGAGCGCGATGCCCTGCGAGACAACCTTGGCCAGTCCGGGGTAGTCGTCGTAGCCATAACTGCTCGCGACCCCGCCGCCGTACTGGTCGACGTGGACCGTCCGCTCCTTCGCGGGGTCGTTGAAGGCGTAGCCGATCGCCGAGAACACTCCCTCGTCATCAGCCGGGAGGGCCACGGTCATCGGCCGGGCCAAACCTTCGCGGGCACCCACCGTGATGGCTGTATCGACGTTCGCGACCGAGACCTCACCCTCAGCCGCCGGCGGCGTCGGCGAGGTCGGCACCGGAGTCTTCTCCTGGGCCCACGGGACGACGTGATGGCTGTGGGGGAGCGACTCATCAAGGGTGGACGTGGGGTTGGAGAGGGCGCCGTGGTCGTCTGACCACATCGACGAGCCGGCACCCGTGACGAGCTTCTGCACCTGCGCACCCCACACCCCGGTCCACGGCAGGCCGGAGGCGATGAGGAGCAGGAGGCCGACGCCCATGACCGACCCGATGCGAGCATGGGTGGAACGCAGCATTGCCGAGCGAATGCCCCTCTCCCGCTGGCGCTTTCGCGCCCGCCGCCCCTTGAGGAAGAGGTAGTAGCCCGTGATGGCCATGACCAACGCCCAGCACGCACCCAGCTCCATGACGAGGTCTCCGACGCGTCCGCCCATGAGGTCGGCATGCAGGCGGATCGCTCGTCCGCTGAGGGTCGTGTCGGGGTTGAGGTCGCCCAGCACCCTCGCCGTGTAGGGGTTCACGAACACATCGCGTGTCTCGTCGCTCGCGGTCGTGGTGGTGAATCGGGTGCTCTGGTCTGGCCCTCCCGGCTCCGTCATCGACACGATGGTGTTGTCAGGGTGGGCGGCGGCGACATTGAACCGCTGCACCTCGTAGGGCAGCGCTGACTGGCCTGTGGTGGCCTCGACGCGCATGAGGTCGCCGTGGAGGGCCGGCTCGATCTGGAACCGGAAGAGATAGACCAGTCCCGTGATGGCCAGCACGAGAAGGACGGGAATGACGACGACGGAGGCATAGAAGTGCCAACGCCAGAACGCTCGAAACAATCCGGTATGCCGCCCGCGCAGCTTGGTCGGTGCCGGTGGGGTTGTCGTGGGGTCGTCGATGACAGCCATGCAGGTACTCCTGAATTCAGGGGAAGGAAGCGCACAGGTGCGCCGCTCGACCCGGCGAGGAGTCGCCGGGGAGCAAGAAGATTCGAAGCTGCGCTCAGGCAGCGCAGGGTCGCGGGGGTCCGCGACGGCAGGGCGCGGGCGAGCGCCAGAGGTCTGCCAGGGCAGGCGGTGGTGCGGAGCCGGACTCGTCGTGTCCACGAAGCACGGGCAGGGGCGGGTTCAGGGCTGTCAGCACAGGGATCGACAGGCGAGCCAGGAGGACGACCAGCCGTTGTGCTGCCCACTCCTGTCCGCGCTGCAGGGCGCGGAGTCCGACCCAGCCGGACTCGGCCTGGGTGAGGAGCGCGGCGACGAGGACGGCTGAGCACAGGTGGGCGACGATCATCATCGGGGACGGCATGAGCATGTGGCCGGAGGCCATGACAGACGACGTGGATGCTGCGTGCTGCAGGTGCGCCACCGAGGCGTGGACGGCGTGTCCGTTGTCGAGGGCGGCGGCGAGCTGTGCGGTCGGACGAACGGGTGCGCTGTGGTTCGACGACATCTGGCTGAGTGCAGCGTGGGTCACGAACTGCTGCACGAGAAGCATCGGCCCGTGCCGGGTGAGCCGAAAAGCGCTGCGGCACAACGGCATACCTGCGATTGTCAGGAAGGCACCCACCACGAGACTGGCAGTGAGTCCCGGAGGGGTGCCGCCCGCCGCGAGGTGGGCCGCGCCAGCCAGCGCCCCGGCGAACCAGCTCAGCGTGAGGGCGCGCGCGATCCCGGTCGCGCGGCTCGGCTCACCTGACGTCACGACGTGAAACCTATCCGAGTCCGACGCCAGGTGCTCGGTGGCGCATGCTGGACCGATGGTGGAGATGTGTGAGTTCAGGGTTGGCGACGTGACGCTGGCGACGCGCTGGTGGGAGTGCAGCCAACCGACGCACCGGCCCGTGGTCCTGCTACCGGGCACCGGGCTGACAGCGGCGGACTGGGACGTGGTCGCGAGTGACCTCTCGCAGGACCGGACCGTGCACGCGGTGGACCTGCGCGGGCACGGGGGGAGTGACTGGCCCGGTACCTACTCGATCGAGGCGATGGCCGACGACGTGATGAACCTCCTGCCGCAACTCGGCGCGGAGGTCGACCTCGTCGGTCACTCTCTGGGCGGGCTCGTGGCGTGCCGGGTGGCAGCCACGTCAACCCAGGTACGCGCGCTTGTCCTCGAGGACGTCGGACTGATGAGGCGGCGCCAGCCGGCGATGCCCGCTCGGCCACCGGGCGACCTCCCCTTCGACTGGGCGATGGTCGAACAGACCCGCCCCGAGGTCGACTCACCAGCGGCTGACTGGCGCGACGTCCTGCGCCGAATCACCGTGCCCGTCCTCGCCATCGGCGGTGGTCCGGACAGTTTCGTCCCACAGGAGTGGGTGGGCGACCTCGTCGAGACGGTCTCGACCGGCACACTGCTCACCATCGACGCCGGACACGAGATCCACTCGACCAGGCCGACGGAGTTCCTCGCCGCGGTGCGAGCCTTCCTCGACAAGACGGCTTCGCAGCAGTCCTGAGTGGATATGCTCCGGGCGTCAGAGTGAATGTCCGGCGGGGATGACAGTTTTGGGGTGCCAGTGAACGACGAGATGCGGGTCCGGGACATCCCTGCGGTGCTGGTGTCGGCGGCGCGGATCCTGCGCACCTACTGGGCGCCCTTCATCGTCATTGCCTGTCTGGGGCTCGCGGTCCGCAGTGGCGCCCTCTGGATCGCGGTCGAGGTCAGTGACCACAACGCGTTCGTCGCCCAGCTCATCCTTGTCGTCGCGCCGCTCGGCTTCCTCCTCGCGATGATCGCCATGCTCTACCTGACTCGTGGCGCCCTGCCCAACGTCGTGGAGCTGTCGAAGCGCGAGGCGCGTCAGGCCACGACCGAGAAGCGGGAGATGCGGCTCGTTGACGTCGCCGTGTCCGTGCTCGTGCCGTTCCTCGCGGTCTACGTGTCCTACGGGCTGCTCAAGGAGGACCTGCTCCGCTTCACCAACGAGGCGGCCTACGCAGAGTTCAACCAGTTCAGCCTGAGCGAGACGCCGGACTACGACTTCGCGGGGCGACTCGCGATCTATGACTGGCAGGTCGTCCTGACCATCGTCGCCATCGCCTGGGTGCTGCGCTTCGCCCTCGGCAAGATCGAGAGCGTGACTCGCTTCCTCTGGCTGGCGTTCCTCGGTGCGCTCGTCGAGGTCTACTACACCTCGCAGGTGGCACAGAAGGTCAGTGAAATCCGTGACGCAGGTGTCGCGTGGGTGGAGGGGCGACGCGCCTCTCGCGCGGTGCTGGAGCAGTACGACACCGTCGTCGCCAACCTCGGCCCCCTGGCGAACCCGGTCGACACCGTCACCGGCTGGCTCTTCGGGCTGCTCGGAGCCATCGACGCCGTCGTCATCGTGCCTCTCGCATGGCTCACCGTGGGCGCCGTCGTGCTCGGCCACAAGCTCAGCCCGCCCGAGAGCGCTGGGAGAGAACCGAACCCGCGCTGGGAGCGGATCCCTGCACCGGTCCGTCGCTACGGTGGCGGGCTCGTCGCCGACCTTCGCGAGCGCTGGTCGGCGTTCTGGAACGGCCTGCGGATGATGGCGACGGCAGGACTGCTGCCCATGCTGACCTTCTGCCTCGCGTTCCTCCTCGTCATCCGGATCCCGTGGGCCGTCGGTCAGCTGCTGCGGCTCGCGATCGGCCCTACCGAGACGACGACGTGGCTGGCCTTCTCGCCGATGGAGAAGGTCGCGGGGCTCGCGATCACCATGGTGCTCGCGGCCGCCCTGCTCGCCGCGGCGATCGACTGGCTGCTGGGTCCCAAGCTCGCGCCCGCGGGTGCCGGAGACCCAGAACCTGCTGCCCCCGCAGAGATCAGCGCGCCAGTTTGAGGGTGACGTAGTCCGGTTCCTCGAACGAGATCCTCAGCTCGACGAACCGCGCATCTCGCGGCACGGCGATGGCCGGGGACGTCGACCACTCTCGGGGACGAGGTTGCTCGCCCTTGGGCAGCACTCCACGCTGCTGGTGCGCAAGGATGGGCTGGCTGGGCCCCGGCGTCTCTTCGGGGACGCAGTTGGTGACGTTGGGCCCGATGGCGTCGAAGGAATGCCCGACCCTGAACTCTCGGCCCTGGTCGTCGATGAGGGTGAGGGCGCAGCCCTTGAGCGGCTGCTCCGGTGCGGCCCTGAAGTCGAGCGTGACCACCTGCGCGACCATGCCGTCGGCGAGGGTCACTTCGTCGCCGATGCGGTCCTCGTATGCCGGGCCGGCACTTCCGAGGCCGGCGAACCTCACGGAGTAGTCGCGGGTCGTGTCACCACGGGCGTCGGTGAAGGGCTCGTTGACCTGCGCCCACTGCTCGGGCTCGGCACTCGCGATCTCATGGTGGAGCCCGGACTGGTACCAGAACACGGGAACCCGGTAGCCGGTGGCAGCGAGCATCGTGACGATGGCGACCGGGACCCCTGCGATCCACCAACGACTGGGCCGTCCTGGCGGGGACGAGGGTGGGGTCGTGCGCGGCTCGACCACATCGGGGGGCGTCGTGATGCTCATCGGCGGTCCTCCGACGGTGGCATGACGCTCGACTCCTTGACGTTGATCGCGTCCTTCTGAGCCCAGAGGGCATCGACCTCGGACGCCGAGATGCCGAGGTCGATGTCGGCGAGGTCGTCGCGGCGGAAGTTCGACTCGACGCTGTCGTAGGCGCTGCGGGTGGCGAAGAGTCGAGCACCCGTGAGGGCCTTCTTGGGGATGTCGAAACAGACACTCGCATAGCTGCGCACACCGGTGGCCAGTTTGACGCTGGTGGCGCACTCGCTGCCGCGGGCCGACGCGATGTAGCGGCGATCCTGCCCGTCGACGAGGAAGAGGCCGGCGACCGTCACCGGCGCCGTGCGGGCCAGCATCTCGGTGTCCACGATGAGCCAGCGGCCACCCGCCGCGGAGGCGGGATTGCCCATGACGGTCGGCGTCACGTGCACGGCCGTGACGGTGACGTCGGCGTACTCGAGTCCGACGACCTTGCCGACGGAGCCGGTGTGGCTGAACGGCTCTGCGGCTGTCACGTCCAGGGGCACGTGGTCGGTGATGAGCCGGCCGAGGGCCATGGCGGCGATGACGAACGCCGCCGTCGCGATGCTGCGCCTCATGACTTCCTCACCACGGGGAGGGTGCCCTGCGACGCGATCTCGTCGCGCGACTTCCACGCATCGGAGTCGAGGGTCAGGGGGTCCTCGTGGACGAACTCCACGAGGTTGCTCTTCACGGTCACCGTGTCGCCCACCCACGGCCCCGTCGTCGTGAAGGTGATCGCCAGCCGGTAGGTGACGTCAGGATTCATGCCGGTCAGCCTCGTGGCGTCATCGACGAAGTACAGATCAGGTTTCTGGGTCTTGACCCCGCCACCAGAAATGCGGAGGTTGCTGGTCAGGGTCGTGGTGAGCTCGGGTCGATCACCCTTCAGGGTTACGTGGGAGTCGAGCACCATGACGCGCTGCGGGGCTTTGGGTTCCACCGCGGGTGCCAGGTCAGGGAGCTCGACAGCCTTGTCGATGACGACCTCGAATGGCCCCACCATGATCGGTGTGCCGAGCCGCAATCCGTCAGGTGGCGGCTCAGGTGGCCCCGACAGGCCGCCGAACGGGGTGCTCGCGAGCAGCGCGGCGGCCACTCCGCCGCCGACCTTCTGCGTCGTCGGCCGGCCGCGAACGAAGCTGCCCGCTCGTCGCAGGACCCCGGTGTTCTCCCCCATGGCACGAATTCTAGGGACTGGGTCGGCCGCGTGACGCGGAAGCCGTCAGTTGACGCGGATCTCCCCGTGTCATCCCGGCTTCCGCGTCCCCCTGTCACGGCCACGGTGCCGTAGCCACCACGCGAGCATGAGGGCGCTGGCGGTGGTGTTGAACGCATGCAACGCCCACAGGGGCCCTGGCGGCACGATGGTCAGGTACAGGGTCTGGACGGTGTTGCCCGCGTTGGCCATGACGAGGTTCGCGCCGCTGTAGGACGCGAGGTCCTTGGTTCGTCGGGCCTTGATGAGCATGGGCAGCGTGGCCGCGACGAAGATGGCTGTGGCGACGACGCCAGCGCTCGTCGCGATCAGGGTCCACACGCGGGCTTCACCAGGCGACCGGACCGTTGGCGTCGATGAAGGTTCCCGACGCTGCGCCTTCGGGAAGGGTCGCGGCCACCACGATCGGCACGGCCGCCTGGTCCGCCGTGAGTGGTGCCTGCTCGTGGTTGATGGGGGTCAGATCCGTCTGGACGAAACCGGGGCATACCGAGGTCACCGTGATCGGGGTGTCCGCCAGCTGTTTGGCCAAGGCGATGGTGATGTTGTTGAGGGCTGCCTTGGAGCTCTGGTATGCCGGCAGGACCATCGAGTAGTAGGGCGACTCCGGGTTCGTCTGGTCCGAGAGAGATCCCACGGTCGAGCTGACGTTGACGATGCGCCCGGCCGGCGAGGTCCGCAGGAGGGGGAGGAAGGCCTCAAGGACGCCGACGGGGCCGAGGACGTTCGTCGCATAGGTCTGTCGGAACATCTCGAGGTCGACCGACTCGGTGGGATCCGCGTTGGTGGCCTCGGGCAGGATGCCAGCGTTGTTCACCAAGACGTCCAACGAGCCATGGGTCCGGGAGATCTGCAGCGCGGCTGCGGTGATCGACGCAGGATCGGTGACGTCGAGCTGGACACTCATCGCTCCGCGACCGATCTCCTGTGCTGCGGCCTCGCCGGCGGCGGTGTCCCTGGCGCCGACGATGACGGTCATCCCCTGGTCCGCGAGCTGTTGTGCGACGGCTCGGCCGATGCCCCGGTTTGCTCCGGTGATCAATGCAGTTTTCACGGTTGGGACTCCTGTGCGTTGGTGGACGTGCGCCGCGGTTGGACGCACTCCTCTTCAACGGCGCGCAGGTCATTCGTGTGAGCCCGCCTGTTGTCGAAGCGCCACGGCTACGACCCCCGCGGTGAGGAGCGCGACGGCAGCGTTGACGCCGATCGCCAACCGCAGCCCGTGCACGGTCGTCGTGCTCGCCTGGCTGGCGACGATCGCGGACATCACCGGTGTGCCGAGAGTGATGCCGACCTGTTGGCTCATGGTGACCAGTCCGGTCGCCAGTCCCTGCTGTCCTTCGGGGACACCGTTGGTCGAGGTGACGACATAGCCCACGATCGCGACGAGGTTGGCCACGCCACCTGCGAACGTGGTGACCAGCAGGGGGAGGAGCCACGCTCGGTTGTCGCCGACGAAGGCCAGGGGCGCCGTCGCGGCTGCCTGGAGGACGAAACCGGCCACGATCGCGTTCCGGGACCCGATGCGACCGATGACGCGTGGAGCAGCGAGCCCACCGAGCACAGTGCCCATCCCCAGCACCGCAAGGATGAGTCCCGCGCTGACGGCGCTGTAGCCGAGGACGTCCTGCAGGTAGAGCGTGAGCAGGAAGACCAGCGACGTCTCGGTCGCGAAGGCGAGCAGTCCGGCGACGTTGCCCCAGGCCACGTTGCGGCGGGTGAGCAGAGCGGGCTGGATGAGGGGTTCTGCGACGCGCGACTCGATCCTCCAGAACCAGCCGAACAGAGCCATCGATCCCAGGATCGGCAACCACGAGTCGGTCGCGGTCCAGCCGGACTGCCCAGCGGTGGTGATGCCGTAGACGAGCGCGACGAGGGCGAGCGTCACGGTGATCGCACCTGGTGCGTCCAGCCGCGGGCGGCGCTCGGCCCGCACGTCGGTGAGCACGCGAGGCGCGACGACCAGCACGGCCACGGCGATGAGGACGTTGATGAAGAAGGCCCACCGCCAGCTGACCACGCCGGTGAGCAGCCCGCCCAGGACCGCGCCGGTGGTGAACCCAGCAGCCATCAGGGCACCGTTGAGCCCCAGGGCTTTTGAGCGAGCTCGGCCCTCCGAGAACATCGCCGTCAGAAGGGACAGTGCGGCGGGCGTGACCATCGCGGTCGCGATTCCCTGAGCGACGCGGGCAGCGAGGAGGAGGACCGGCTCCTGGGCGAGGCCCCCGACCATGGAGGAGGCGCCCAGGAGGGCAACGCCGGCGAGGAACACGCGTCTGCGGCCGAGGACGTCCGCCACGCGACCGAAGAACAGGGTGAAGCCAGCGGCACACAGCGCGAACGCTGTGACGATCCACTGCAGGTTGCTGGTCGCAAAACCGAGATCCGCCCCGATGTGAGGCAGCGCGACGTTGAGGATGGAGAAGTCGACGGCCAGGGTGAAGTTGGCGGTGAGCAGGACGGCCAGACCGGCGCGCTGCCGGCCGGTCAAGCGCTCCTCCGGCTCGGCGTGGGTGTGCGTGGAGGTGTGTGGGTGACTCATGGACCTCACGCTCACAGTCCGCGGCGAACCCAACCAGACCTCTGGTCTGACTATCCCTGGCAGGGACAGGTTCTCGGTCCGGCCATCGGGGAGACTGGTGCCATGGAGACCTCACTGCGCAGACCCGGCGGCCCGCGGGTCACCGAGCTGGGTGAGTTCCTGCGATCTCGCAGGGACGCCTTGTCGCCGGAGACGGCCGGTGTGCGCGGCTACGGCCGGCGCCGCGTGCCGGGCCTGCGACGTGAGGAGCTGGCGCAGCTCGCGGGAGTCTCCGTCACCTACTTGACGCGCCTCGAGCAGGGCCAGTCGCAGAACGCCTCCGACGCGGTGATCGACGCGTTGGCCCGGGCGCTCCAGCTCGACCCTGACGAGCGCACCCACCTCTTTGCCCTGGCGCACCCCGCTCCCACGAAACCCCGGCGTGCGGCGCGCCCCGAGGTCGCCAGGCCGGGCGCGCGGCAGCTCCTCCACTCGATGGCCGACACACCTGCCCTGCTGCTCGGACGCTTCAACGACGTCCTCGCGTGGAACCGGCTCGGCCACCTGCTCCTCGCGGGCCACCTCGATCCCGAGGCGCCGTCCCGGCCGGCGGAGCGACCCAACCAGATCCAGCTGCTCTTCCTCGACCCTCACACCCGTGAGCTGCACCGGGACTGGGCGAGCGAGGCGGCGCTCGCGGTCTCCTCGATCCGCTACGTCGCTGCCCAGTTCCCGGACGATCGCCGTTTGGCAGAGCTCATTGGCGAGCTGAGCCTCAACAGCCCGGAGTTCGCATCGCTGTGGGCCAGGCACACGGTGAAGCTGTGCACGAGCGGCACCAAGCGCTTCCATCACCCGGAGGTCGGCGACCTCGACCTGGACTACGAGGTGCTGCACCTGCCGGGGGCCAGCGGACAGAGGCTGCTCACCTACACGGCCGAACCGGACAGCGCGTCACTGGCCGGGCTGCGTCTGCTCGCGACCACCTGATCAGGACCAGGGGCGGACAGGCGTTCAGCTGCGCGAGGGGAGCAGCAGGGCCGAGTCGCCGAACTCGTGCCAGAGGTATCCGTGCGCCATCGCGGCGTCGTATGCCGCCTGGGTCAGCTCCGCGCCGGCGATCGACTCCACGAGGAGCAGATGTGAGGCCTGCGGGTTGTGCCACCCAGTGATGAGCCCGTCGACGACGCGGGCGGGTTCCTCCGGTGAGATGACGCGCTCGGTCCAGCCGCGGGTTGCTTCCAGCCGACCGCCGGGGGAGACAGCTGACTCGAGAGCCCTCGTGACGGTCGTACCCACGGCGATGACGCGGCCACCCGTCGCGCGCGTGGCGTTGACCAGGAGGGCGGTGGTCTCGGGAACGGCGAACCGCTCGGCTTGTGGGGCCTCGCCAGCATCCTGGGAGGAGACGCCGGTGTGCAGCGTGATCGGCGCGACGCCCACGCCACCGGCGACCAGTCGAGTGATGATGGAATCGGTGAAGGGCCTTCCAGCAGAAGGCATTTCGGCGCTACCCGGCACCGTGCTGAAGACGCTCTGGTAGTCGGTCAGCGGATATCGCTGGTCCAGGTACCCGTAGGCGATCGGCCGCCCGTGCCGCCTCATCGTGTCCGGCAGGTCTCCGTCGACGAGCACTCGCCACAGCCGGTTGCCGACGCCCGTCGGCGACGAGTGCGGGTGCGGGTAGGGCTCGAGCAGGGTGAGGACGAGTCGACCGACCTCGATGCGTTCACCGGCCACGGCCCCCAGGATCGGCGTCGACGCGTCGGGCGCGGTACGCAGCTCGATCACCCACGTGCCGTCGTCCAACGGAGTCGCTGCGTGCACGACCACCGGCCCCTGACCTTCGCGGAGTCCGTCGATCTGCCCGGCCACCGTGGCCGAGTTGTTGATGACCACGAGGTCACCGGGAGCGAGGTGGTCGGGCAGGTCACGGAAGTGCGCGTGGACGATGTCGTGGCCGTCGGCCACCATGAGGCGAACCTCGTCGCGGGCCACCCCGCGGGCCTCGGCAGGGGCGGGGGCCGTCATGTCGTCAGGCTCGCGGAAGCGCGTGGTGGGGGTGTGGGCGAGGACGGGCACGTCAGACCCCCTGAGTGGCGGGTGCGTGAACGGCTGCGAAGTCAGCGGCCTTGTAGCGCCCCGACGGCGGACGCTGGGCGAGCAGGCCCAGCAGGTGTGGCACGACCGACTCCGGGAGCGGCCGGTCGGAGATGTCCTCACCCGGGAAGGCGTCCTGGTGCATCTGCGTGCGCATGTCGCCGGGGTCGATGGCGTATGCCGTCAGGCCCGCCTCCTGCCCGTAGGTGAGGGTGACGTGGTCCAGGCCGGCCTTCGACGCGCCGTACAGCCCCCAGCCCTCGTAGTGCTCGATTGCTGCATCGGAGGAGATCGAGACGAGGACGCCGCCGGCTGCCCTGAGGGCGGGCAGCAGCGTTGCGGTCAGGACGAGTGGGGCCCCGACGTTGCTCTGCCAGACCGTGCGCAGGTCCTCGACCGTCATCGTGTCGAGGGGACGCAGCGGACTGGGGCCGAGGGTGCTGGCGTTGTGGACGAGCAGGTCGAGGCGCCCGTGGTCGGCGACTGCCTGCCTCAGGTGCTCGCGGTGGTCGGCGTCGGTGACGTCGCCGGGGATGGCGATGACGTGGGGCAGGGCGGCGGTGGCGGCGTTCAGCCGGTCGGCGTTGCGGCCGTCGGTGATGACGGTCCAGCCCTGACCTGCGAGTGCTCTGACGAGCTCGAGGCCAAGACCGGCAGAACCGCCCGTGATGAGGGCTGCAGACATGTGAACTCCTTGACGTGGTGGTGTCCTTGGAGTCATGCTGCAACTTCAAGTCGACTTGAAGTCAAGGGACGAAATGAATTCTCAGGAGGCGCTGTCCGTCGGCGCCGTCGCGCATCGCAGCGGCTTCGCCACGTCAGCGCTGCGCTACTACGAGGCGCAGGGCCTGATCGAGGCCGATCGCACCGGCGGCGGACAGAGGCGCTATCAGCGCAGTGTGCTGAGGCGACTCGCGTTCATCAGAGCGGCCTCCAACGTCGGGCTCTCACTCGAGGAGATTCGTGACGAGCTGCAGCGGTTGCCAGAGGGCCGGACCCCGAACAAGGCCGACTGGCAGCGCATCACACGGCACTGGCGTGGGCGCCTGGATGAGCGCATCGCTGCGCTCGAACGGCTTCGCGACGGTCTCGACTCCTGCATCGGCTGCGGATGTCTGTCCCTGCAGCGGTGTGGGATCTCGAACTCCGGCGACTGGGCCGCCTCCACGAAGACCGCACCGGGCGCTGCCTTCCTTCCCCGGCTCCTCCGCGAGCAGCATCCGGAGACCTGACCCGGTCGGCGTGGACCGTGTGAGTGCCCCTAGACCTGTCGGTGACCGGTGAGCAGTCCACCGTCCACAGGGAGGGTCTGGCCGGTGATCCACCCGGCTTCGTGGGAGGCGAGGAAGGCGACGGCTGCCGCGATGTCGTCGGGCTCGCCCACGCGCCCCAACGGATAGAGCGGCACCATGCGGTCGGCGCCCCCCTCCTGGTCGTCCCACACCCGGGTGCGAATGGTGCCCGGCGCGACGGCGTTGACCCGTATGCCGGCCGGTCCGAGCTGGGCGGCGAGGTTCTGGGTGAGCGACACCAGCCCGAGCTTCGCCGCCGAGTAGGGCTCGCCGCCGAGAGCCGACAGTGCGTTGACCGAGCTCACCGAGACGATCGCCGGGTGGTTCTCACTGCGGCGAAGGTGGGGCAGCGCCGCGCGGATGCACCGGACGGCACTCATCAGGTTGAGTTCGATCATCTGGGACCACGTGTCGTCGCCGACGTGCTCGAAGTCCTCGTGCGCGACACCACCGCCGGCGACGTTGA
Organism: Knoellia pratensis; assembly: GCF_042666395.1. NCBI lineage: Bacteria > Bacillati > Actinomycetota > Actinomycetes > Micrococcales > Intrasporangiaceae > Knoellia > Knoellia pratensis. The sequence continues at coordinate 932,882 of NZ_JBHTDJ010000001.1, forward strand.
TGAGGACGTCGAGGCCGCCGAAGTGGTCAGCCGCGGTCGCGACGCAGGCGCGGACGGAGTCGTCGTCGGTGACGTCCAGCTCGACCGCGAGGTGCAGGTCACCCGAGCCGCCGAGGGCCGCGACCACCTCCCGGCCGGTCGCGAGGTCGAGGTCGGCCACGGCCACGCGAGCCCCCTCAGCGGCCAGCCACTGCGCGCAGGCTCGCCCGATGCCGTGAGCGGCCCCGGTCACCATGACCCGCGAGCCGGTGAATCGAGGACCATCGTGGTGAGCCATGACTTCACCATGCACCACATTCGGCTTCTGGCGTGAGTCAACCGTGCGCCCGGTGCCGGGCGTGCCTCTCGTCCCTGGCGCGTGGGCGGCGCCCCAGGACCAGGGCGATCAATGCCGCGACAGCGGCCAGTCCCTCGAAGAATGCACTCAACGACTTCTCGAGGAACCACACGGGCTCATACATCGCCGGCAAGGGCCCCAGGGCGGGGATGTTGACATAGCGGTAGAGGACGACGGCAACGACAGCACTGAGCCCGACGGCGAAGGCGGAGATCAGCGCAGGGCGGCTACCGCGCCAGAGCACCCACACAGCAACGACCAACGCCACGACGGCTTGGATGCGAAACAGGTTTCCGGCGCCGATGCCGCTTGGTGCGGCCTGCTGGTAGCCGGGTGCGAGCCGTAGGTGGACGACAGCATCCACCAGCAGCGACACCGCAATGACCACTCGAAGGATCAACGGCACCAGAGGCCCTGCGGTACGTGGGCGTGTGGCCGTCGGGGCGGTGCTCACCTCACGACCAGTGTGCCGGTCATGTTCGGGTGGAACGAGCAGATGAACGGATAGCTCCCGGGCTTGCTCGGCGCGGTCAACGTTGCCGTCCCGTCGGGGCCAATCTCGACGTCGAACGCGCCGTCGTTGGCCGTGACCGTGTGGGCCGATGGGTCGGCGTTCGTGATGCTGATCTTGGCGCCGGGCGCCACCGAAGCAGGCACCGTGTACTTGAAACCCTTGATCGAGATGACCGCTTTTTCGGCCTCGGCCGTGGCTGACGGGGACGCAGGCTGGGTGGCTGACGTCGACGGCGAGGGCGTCGGGGACGTGGACGAGGTCGGGGACGCTTCCCCATCGTCCGTGTTCGAGGAGCTGCAGGCCGACAGGCCCAGGGCCAGCGCGGGGACGAGCGCGAGGAGCGTGATCTTGCGAGTCATGGTGATGCCTCCGGATCAAGCGGCCGAGACGTCGGCCACATCGAGAGGGGTTCGGTGCAGGGATGAAACCGGATTGCTCCGCAGTGACCTGCGCCTTGATCTGGTTTCAGGAACGGTCGCCGGGAACAAGGTCACGCAGCCAAGAGTTGAGTCGAGTGAACGCAAGTTTGGACGCACGGATTTGCCATGCGGCATACCGGCTCCTAACTTGAGTGCAAGCAACTCAACGCAAGCTCAACACGCAAGGAGATCCACATGGCCCGCGCAGTCGGAATCGACCTCGGAACCACGAACTCAGCCGTCGCCGTCCTCGAAGGTGGCGAGCCCACGATCATCGCGAACTCCGAGGGCGGACGCACGACCCCGTCGGTCGTCGCCTTCACCAAGGGCGGTGAGGTCCTCGTCGGCGAGATCGCGAAGCGCCAGGCCGTGACCAACGCCGACCGCACGCTGCGCTCCGTCAAGCGCCACATCGGCACCGACTGGACGAGCGAGGACATCGACGGCAAGAAGTACAACTCGCAGGAGATCAGCGCGCGCACGCTCCAGAAGCTCAAGCGCGACGCGGAGGCCTACCTCGGTGAGCCCGTCACCGACGCCGTCATCACCGTCCCCGCCTACTTCGACGACGCCGAGCGTCAGGCCACCAAGGAAGCCGGTGAGATCGCGGGCCTCAACGTCCTGCGGATCGTCAACGAGCCCACTGCTGCGGCCCTCGCCTACGGCCTCGACAAGGGCAAGGAGGACGAGCTCATCCTCGTCTTCGACCTCGGTGGTGGCACGTTCGACGTGTCCCTCCTCGAGGTGGGCAAGGACCCGGAGGACGGCTTCGCCACCATCCAGGTCCGCGCGACCAGCGGTGACAACCAGCTCGGTGGAGACGACTGGGACGACCGCGTCGTCCAGCACCTCCTCACCACGGTGAAGAACAACACCGGCGTCGACCTCGCCAAGGACAAGATCGCGATGCAGCGTCTGCGTGACGCCGCCGAGCAGGCCAAGAAGGAGCTCTCCTCGGCCAGCTCGACCAACATCTCGATGCAGTACCTCTCCATGAGCGAGAACGGCCCCATCCACCTCGACGAGACGCTGACCCGCGCCCAGTTCGAGCAGATGACCCAGGACCTGCTGGACCGCACCAAGCAGCCGTTCCAGAACGTCATCAAGGACGCCGGCATCAAGCTCGCCGACATCGACCACGTGGTCCTCGTCGGTGGCTCGACCCGCATGCCCGCCGTGACCGAGCTCGTCAAGGAGCTCACCGGTGGCAAGGAGCCCAACAAGGGCGTCAACCCCGACGAGGTCGTGGCGCTCGGCGCTGCCCTCCAGGCCGGTGTCCTCAAGGGTGAGCGCAAGGACGTCCTCCTCATCGACGTCACGCCGCTCTCGCTCGGCATCGAGACCAAGGGTGGGCTCTTCACCAAGCTCATCGAGCGCAACACCGCGATCCCGACGAAGCGCTCCGAGGTGTTCTCGACCGCTGAGGACAACCAGCCCAGCGTTCTCATCCAGGTCTTCCAGGGTGAGCGCGAGATCGCGCAGCAGAACAAGGCGCTCGGCACGTTCGAGCTCTCCGGCATCGCGCCCGCCCCCCGTGGCGTCCCGCAGGTCGAGGTCACCTTCGACATCGACGCCAACGGCATCGTCCACGTGACGGCCAAGGACCGCGGCACCGGCAAGGAGCAGAAGATCACCATCTCTGGCGGCAGCGCGCTGTCCAAGGAGGAGATCGAGCGCATGGTCAAGGACGCCGAGGCTCACGCCGAGGAGGACAAGGCCCGCCGCGAGGAGACCGAGACCCGCAACCAGGCCGAGTCGCTCGTCTTCTCGACCGAGAAGTTCCTCGCCGAGTCCGGTGACAAGCTCAGCGACGACGCGCGCAAGCCCGTCGACGAGGCGCTCGTCGCCCTCAAGGACGCCCTGAAGCCGGAGGCCCAGGCGTCGCGCGAGGACATCCAGTCCAAGATCGACACCCTCAACGAGGAGTCCCAGAAGATGGGCGCCGCCATGTATGCCGCGGCGGCCGAGCAGGGCGAGTCCGGTGACGTTCCCGGTGGCGAGGCTTCTGACGCTGGCGAGGCCGACGCCCAGGCCAACGACGACAGTGATGTCGTCGACGCGGAGGTCGTGGAGGACGACGACACCGCTGACACCGAGGACAAGAAGTGACCGACTCGAGCAGTGCGGGAGACCGCGTGCCGGGGGACGACGAGATCTTCGACGGCGAGATCGTGGACGAGGAGTTCTCCGACGCGATCAACACCGAGTCGGCCAACGACGGCGAGGAGGTGGCTCCGGCCCAGACCGGGGCCACCGCCTCGGTGGCGGACCAGATCGACGCCATCGATGTTGGCGAAACTGGCGTCGGCGACACCCGCGAGACCGGCGAGACCGGCGGCGAACACCCGGACACGGCGCTCGCGGCGCAGCGGCTCGACGACCTCCAGCGGCTCAACGCGGAGTACGTCAACTACAAGCGTCGTGTCGACCGTGACCGGGCGAGCGTCCAGGAGCGTGCGGTGCGCGACGTCCTCGAGTCGGTTCTGCCGGTCCTCGACGACATCCAGCTGGCCCGTGACCACGGCGATCTCACCGACGGCCCGTTCGCGGCGATCGCCGACAAGCTCGAGACCAGTCTCGGCAAGTTCGGCCTGACCCGCTTCGGTGGCGTCGGCGAGGTGTTCGACCCGATGCAGCACGAGGCCCTCATGCACGCCGCGTGGGACGCCTCGAACCCGGAGCTGCCGACCGATGCGACGGCCACCACCGTCGTCCAGGTGCTCCAGCCCGGCTATCGCACCGGCGACCAGGTCCTCCGCCCCGCGCGGGTGGCCGTCGCCGATCCTGAATGATGCAGCGTGAGAGGCCGTTTCTTCGAAGGAGGCGCTGATGGCCAGTCAGGACTGGTTCGAGAAGGACTTCTACGCCATCCTCGGCGTCTCCAAGGACGCTGACGCGGCCGCGATCAAGAAGGCCTACCGCAAGCTCGCCCGCACGCACCACCCGGACAAGAACCCGGGTGATGCGGGCGCCGAGCAGAAGTTCAAGGACATCGGCGAGGCCAACGCGGTGCTGTCCGACACCAAGCAGCGCGAGGAGTACGACGCCGTGCGCCAGATGGCCCACGGCGGCGCTCGCTTCACGGCGGGTGGTCCGGGTGGCAATGGTGGCTTCGACGACGTCTTCAGTGCCTTCGGCGGTGGCGGCGGTTCACGCATGCGCTTCGACACCGGTGGTGGGTCGTCCTACGGCGGCTACCCCGGTGGCGGTGGCGGCGAGGACATCAACGATCTGCTGTCGCAGATGTTCGGTGGCGCTGCCGGCGGTGCCGCTGGCCGCGGTGGACAACCGGGGTATGCCGGTTACGGCGCCCCTCGCGGTCCCCGCAAGGGTGCCGATGTCCAGGCCTCCACGACGCTGCCGTTCCGCGACGCCGTCGAGGGTTCGACGGTGACGCTGCGCACGGCTGAGGGGCGCACCATCACGGCGCGCATCCCGGCCGGCGTCAGGGACGGTCAGAAGATCCGTCTGCGTGGCAAGGGTCAGCCGGGCGAACCGGGTGCTGCGGCCGGCGATCTCATGCTCGCCGTCTCGGTCGAGAAGCACCCGGTCTTCGGACGTGAGGGCGACAACCTCACGATCGACCTGCCGGTGACCTTTGCCGAGGCTGCCCTCGGTGCCACGGTCGCGGTGCCCACCCTCGACGGCCACGACGTCAAGGTGCGCATCGCCCCCGGCACGCCCTCGGGCCGTGTCCTGCGCGTCAAGGGCCGTGGGGTCGTGGGCAAGAACTCGACCGGCGACCTGCTCGCCAAGGTGCAGGTCATCGTGCCGGATGCCCTGTCCGACAGGGCTCGTGAGGCGATCGAGGTCCTGCAGGCCGAGGCCGACGGCGTCGACCCGCGGGCCGAGCTCGCCGACAGGGCCAAGGCCTGATCATGGCTTCCCGCCCGCGCCTCCCGCGACCGGATGACGAGGCACCCGTCTTCGTCATCTCGGTCGCGGCCGAGCTCGCTGGCATGCATGCCCAGACCCTGCGTCAGTACGACCGGATCGGGCTCGTCACCCCGTCACGCACCAGAGGTGGCGGGCGCCGATATTCGGCGCGCGACGTCGAGATGCTTCGTGAGGTGCAACGCCTCTCGCAGGAGGAGGGAATCAGCCTCCCCGGCATCGCCCGCATCCTCGAGCTCGAGAACCGGGTGGACGCCCTGCAGGCCCGCATTGCCGAGGTGACGCTCGAGGCCGAGCGGTTGCGCATCGCCGCCTTCGGTGGGTCGAGGGTGTTCTCCGTGGGCCCGGGCGGCGAGATCTTCGCCAGCCGTCTGGGGGAGCGGCCCCGCCGTCGGCCCGGTGGGGGCTCTGCTTCGCAGGCCCTGGTCCTCTGGCGCCCCTGACCTTCCGCACACCACTCCTACCCCGGCTACTGTCACGGTCATGGCAGGACAATCCGAGGTCGAGGAGACGCGCCCGACCAAGCAGTCGCAGGCGATCTCGCGCCTTCGGGCACTGGCCGACACCCTGGGCTCGGGGGCGATGCTCCCGACCGAGCGGGCGCTCGCCGAGGAGTGGAGCGTTGCGCGCATGACCGTGCGCGGGGCGATTGCCGTGCTCACGCGCGAGGGCCGGCTGCGGGCCGAGCAGGGACGCGGGACCTTTGTGCAGCCACCGGCCATCGCCCTTCGGGTGAGACTCGGATCGTTCGCCGACGAGGTCAAGCGCGCCCAGCTCAACCCGACAACGCGAACCCTGGGCCGGGCCCTGGACGACGCGCCACCCGAGGCGGTGCGTGTCCACCTCCGGCTGCGGGCGGGAGCTGCGGCCGTTCGCCTGGACCGGTTGCGGCTCGGCGATGGCAATCCGCTTGCGCTGGAACGTGTTTGGCTCCCCGCGCGCCTCGCCCGTCCCCTGCTCAAGGGTGAGCCTCCGGCAAGTCTGTATGGCTGGCTCCGAGATCGCGGCCAGCTACCGGACGCGGGTGAGGAGAGCGTTGTTGTGGGCTTCCCGACGGCGTCCGAGCAACGCCACCTGGCCATCTCGTCGGCGTCTCCCATCGTGCGCCTGACCCGCCGTGCCACGGCTGCCGGCATCCCGGTGGAGTACGCCGAGGCCGTCCTTCCCGCTGATCGCTACGAGCTGTGGTTCCCGCTGGCCGCCGGACCGGACGGGCGACTGGCGGCAGCACCGGAAGCCCGCTGAACGGCATACTCACGTTTCATGACCGAGCACCTGCTTCTCTTCCCCGACCGCGCCGTGGCACAAGAGATCGCCGCCGACCTTGCTGACGAGGGTTTCAGCGAGGTCCGGGTCCTGCGCGTTGCCCTCGCGGGAGAAGACGACGCCGAGGACCACGAGTGGGGTGTTCACGTGCGTGAGGACATGGTCGAGGACGAGTCAGGACCTGTGGAGAGCGGTCTGCGCGACCGGTTCGCGGCCCTCGCGAAGGAGCACCACGGTTGGTACGACCCCGTTCCGACAGATCCCTGACCGATACGGCTGTCGATGCGGGAGTGCCCTGTCATGCACCAGACGCGGGTATCACGGGGCATCCCGGGTGTTTTTGTCCGATTAGCCTTGTCCACTGGACAAGGCTGGGCGTCCCGCCACCGAGGTGACCGTCAACGACAGGTGACGGGTCTAGCATCGGCTCACCGAGGCCATCGAGGTCCTCGGTGAGTGACTCGATGAGGAGACGATGTGGCCGGTTCGGCACCCATCCTGGAGATGACGGGCATCACCAAGACCTTTCCCGGTGTGAAGGCCCTCTCCGACGTCACCCTGACGGTGCGCCGCGGTGACGTCCACGCGATCTGCGGTGAGAACGGCGCGGGCAAGTCGACCCTGATGAAGGTCCTGTCAGGCGTCCACCCGCACGGCACCTATGAAGGCACGATCCGCTTCAACGGCGCCGACGTGACGTTCAACAACATCCGCGACTCCGAGCACGCCGGCATCGTGATCATCCACCAGGAGCTGGCGCTCATTCCCGAGCTCTCCATCGCCGAGAACATCTTCCTGGGCAACGAGGAGACCAAGCGCGGCGCGATCGATTGGGTCAAGACCAACAACCGGGCGCGCGACCTCCTGGCACGCGTCGGCCTCGCGGAGGACCCCGAGACGCCGATCAAGAACATCGGTGTCGGCAAGCAGCAGCTCGTGGAGATCGCCAAGGCGCTCTCCAAGGATGTGCAGCTGCTCATCCTCGACGAGCCCACTGCGGCGCTCAACGAGGAGGACTCGCGCCACCTGCTCGGCCTCATCCGAGGCCTGCAGAGCAAGGGCATCACGTCCATCATGATCAGCCACAAGCTCAACGAGATCGAGGCCATCGCAGACGCGATCACGATCATCCGTGACGGCGAGACGGTCGAGACCCTCGACGTGCGCGAGGGTGCCGTCGACGAGGACCGCATCATCCGCGGCATGGTCGGGCGTTCGCTCGAGTCTCGCTTCCCCGACCACACGCCGCAGATCGGCGAGGTCATGTTCGAGATCAAGAACTGGACCGTCGGGCACCCACAGGTTGCGGATCGCCTCGTGGCCAAACAGTCCGAGTTCTTCGTGCGCCGCGGCGAGATCGTCGGCTTCGCCGGTCTCATGGGCTCCGGGCGCACCGAGCTCATGCGCTCGATCTTCGGCCATTCCTACGGCACTTGGATGAGCGGCGAGATGACGCTCAACGGCAAACGGGTGGACCTGCGCAACGTGCCCGCGGCCATCGACGCGGGGATCGGCTACCTCACCGAGGACCGCAAGTCCCTCGGCCTCAACCTGCTCGACGACATCAAGGCGACGACGGTCTCGGCCAAGCTCAAGAAGATCACCCACCAGCTGGTCATCGACCGTCGCGCCGAGCACTCCGCGGCCGACGACTATCGCAAGGCGCTGCGCACCAAGACCCCTTCGGTCGACTATGGCGTGGCCAAGCTCTCGGGTGGCAACCAGCAGAAGGTCGTCCTGGCCAAGTGGCTCTTCACCGATCCCGACCTGCTCATCCTCGACGAGCCCACCCGCGGCATCGACGTCGGCGCGAAGTTCGAGATCTACGGGATCATCCAGCGCCTCGCGAACGAGGGCAAGGGCGTCATCGTCGTCAGCTCCGAGCTGCCCGAGCTGCTGGGTCTGAGCGACCGGATCTACACGATCAGTGAGGGCCGGATCACCGGCGTCCTCGACAAGGCCGCGGCGGACCAGGAGTCCCTCATGCGCCTCATGACCAAGACCGGGCCAACGAACTCCACCTCCGACTCGACCCCGAAGGACGCCGCATGAACAAGCTCAAGGAGATCTTCGGAGGCGACACCCGCCAGTTCGGGATGATCTTTGCCCTCGTCTTCCTCATCGTGCTCTTCCAGTTCTTGACGGACGGGCTGACGCTCGACCCGGGCAACGTCATCAACATCTTCCAGGGCAACAGCTACATCCTCGTGATGGCCATCGGCATGGTGCTCGTCATCATCGCGGGCCACATCGACCTCTCGGTCGGGTCGATCGCCGCCTTTGTCGGCATCTGCGTCGCCATCGCGATGCGCGACTGGGGCATCCCCTGGTACCTCGGCATCCTGCTCGGCCTCGCCATCGGCGCCCTGGCCGGCGCCTGGCAGGGGTTCTGGGTCGCCATCGTCGGCATCCCCGCCTTCATCGTCACGCTGGCCGGCATGCTCATCTTCCGCGGGGCCAACCAGTGGGTCGGCAAGTCAAACACCGTTCCTGTCGGCGAGGACTTCCAGACCATCGGCGCCGGGTATCTGCCTGAGGTCGGGCCCAGGACCGGCTACAACAACCTCACCATCCTCATCGGGCTGCTTCTCTGCGCGGCCATCATCGGCGGGACCCTGCGCAACAGGCGCAACCAGGCCAAGATCGGTGTCGACGTCGAGGCCGGCTCGGTCATGTGGATCCGGCTCGGCCTGATCTCCGTCGCCATCCTCGCCGTCGCCATGCTCATGGCGTCGGGTCGGCGTGGTACCTCCCTGCCGATATCCGCGCTCATCCTCGGCGGACTCGTCCTGCTCTACGGCTTCATCTCCACGCGCACGATCATCGGACGCCACGTCTACGCCGTCGGTGGCAACCGCCACGCAGCCGAGCTGTCCGGCGTGCGTTCCAAGCGGGTCAACTTCCTCGTCATGATGAACATGTCGATCCTCGCGGCCCTCGCCGGGATGATGTTCGTCGCCCGCTCCAACGCCTCCGGCCCGTTCGACGGGGTCGGCTGGGAGCTTGACGCGATCGCCGCCGTCTTCATCGGTGGCGCCGCCGTCACCGGTGGTGTCGGCACCGTGGTCGGAGCCGTCATCGGGGGTCTCGTCATAGCCGTCCTCAACAACGGGCTCCAGCTCAAGGGTGTGGGCGCCGACATGACCCAGATCATCAAGGGCCTCGTGCTGCTCACCGCCGTCGCCTTCGACGTCTACAACAAGTCACAGGGCCGGCGCTCGATCACGGGCCTGCTCACCCAGAACTTCGGTCGGCGAGCGACCCAGGACACGACCGAGACGGTGAAGCAGGAGTCCTGACCCCGGGCTCGCCGGACCAGCCAACTTCATAGGCACCACAGGTGACGTCTCCGCCCCGGGTTCGTCACGGCATACGAAAGAAAGAGACAACATGCGTTCCCTCACCAAGGTGATGGCGGTCTCCGCCATTGCAGCTCTTGCACTGACCGGCTGCGGCCGTGCCGACGAGAAGACCCCGACCGACACCGCGAGTGGTGCCGCCAGCGGCGCAGCCGAGGCCTTCCCGAAGGACGCCCTGATCGGCGTCTCCCTCCCGCAGAAGACCTCCGAGAACTGGGTCCTCGCCGAGAACCTCTTCAAGGACGGCCTCGCCAAGGCCGGCTTCAAGGCCGACGTGCAGTTCGCCAACGGTGGTGTCGGCGAGCAGCAGAACCAGCTCCAGTCCATGGTCACCAAGGGCGCCAAGGTCGTCGTCGTCGGCGCCATCGACGGTGCCCAGCTCGGCACCCAGGTCAAGGCCGCCAAGGACAGCGGAGCGACCGTCATCGCCTACGACCGGCTCCTCCTCAACACTCCCGCGGTCGACTACTACGTCGCCTACGACAACTTCAAGGTCGGTGTGCTGCAGGGCAACGCGCTCCTCGAGGGCATGGCCGCCAAGAAGCCGGCCGGTCCCTACAACATCGAGCTCTTCGCCGGTTCGCCCGACGACGCCAACGCCAAGGTCTTCTTCGACGGCGCCATGAGCGTCCTCCAGCCGAAGATTGACGACGGCACCCTCAAGGTCGTCTCGGGTCAGACGCAGTTCACCCAGGCCGTCACCCAGGGCTGGAAGGCCGAGAACGCGCAGAAGCGCGCCGACACCCTTCTTTCCGCCAGCTACTCGACGGCCACGCTCGACGGCGTCCTCTCCCCGAACGACACCCTCGCCCGCGCTGTCATCACGTCGGTCAAGGCCGCAGGCAAGCCCGTCCCGGTCATCACCGGTCAGGACTCCGAGGTCGAGTCGGTGAAGTCGATCATGGCTGGCGAGCAGTACTCCACGATCAACAAGGACACCCGCAACCTCGTCAAGGCCACCATCGAGATGGTCGTCGCCCTCCAGAAGGGCGAGAAGCCGACGGTCACGGACGACAAGTCCTACAACAACACCGTCAAGGTGGTTCCGGCCAACTTGCTCGAGCCGCACATCGTCACCAAGGCAAACGCCAAGGAGGAGTACGCGAACGACCCGACCCTGTCCGTGCTCACCAAGTGAGCTGACAGCCCACGGTCCACACGCACTCGGCCCCGTCACCCCCTCCCGGTGGCGGGGTCGAGGCGCGTCTGTGTGCCCGAGGGTGAACGGCACTGCGGCGTATGCCGCCAGCTCACCCTTGCGAGGTCGGTGCCTGTTTCTGCTCGGCCCAGAGCTGTTTGGTCTCGCCCATGGTGCGACTCATGATCGCGACCATCGCGGCGTGGGCCATGTCGCCGTCGCCTCGCTGGATCGAGGAGGCGACATCGGTGTGCAGCTGGAGCGCGTCGACGTGGGGGTGGTGGGGCATGAGCCCGTAGGCGTGCCGACCGGTGAGGACCTCGGCCACCTGACGGTGCAGGTGCTCGAACATCTCGTTGCCCGAGGCAGCGAGGACGCGTCGGTGGAACTCGATGTCGAGGGCGAGGAAGTCGTCCATGCGCCCGTCCTGACCGGCGGCCCAGAGCTGGCCCGCGAGGGTGACGAGGCCGCTCGCCTCGAGCGGCAGGGCGCGTTCAGCCGCCAACCGCGCGGCCTGTGGCTCGACGGCGGTGCGCAGCTCGGTGATGGACCGGAGCTGGATGAGGCGCCCGTCGGTCGCGAGGCGCCAGCGGATGACCAGCGGGTCGTAGACGTTCCAGGAGCCGGCGTCGAGGACCAGGGTGCCAACCTTGCGGCGGGACGCGACGAGACCCATGGAGGAGAGAACGCGCAGCGCCTCGCGCACCACGGAGCGCGAGACGGCGTGCTCGGACACGAGCTCGTCGATGAACAGGACGGTCCCGGGCGCCAGGGCGCCGCCACAGATGGCCAGTCCAAGACTCTCGACGAGGCGTCCGTGCAGACCGGTGACCTCGTCGACAGGGCGGGGGGCAGTGGCCATGCGTTAAATCATACGCATTCTGGTCAGAGTCTTGCTCAAGTCATACTTATGACTCTAGTATCCCGTGATTAGACGGACGTAGTGGTCCGGCGCGGCGACGGCTCCAACGACGGGGCGGCCTCGACACTCAAGGAGATCGACGTGTTGCGACGCACAGCAACCGGATCCGCTCTGGCTCTCGCCGCGGCCCTCGGCCTGTCGGCCTGTGGTGGCGGCGGCGACGAAGAAGGCACCGGCTCGAAGACCATCCAGGTCACTCTGGCCAACCATGTGTGGACCGAGAACCTCAAGGCGGCCCTTCCCGAGTTCGAGAAGTCCACGGGCCTCAAGGTCGAGCTCACCCAGCTCGGCGAGGACCAGCTCTCGGACCAGTACAACGTCAAGCTCAACGCTGGCACGAGCGACCTCGACGTGATGATGTATCGCCCCCTGCAGGAGGGCAAGCTCTTCGGCAAGAACGGCTACCTGTCCGACCTCACCAAGGACGTCGAGGGTGCCAAGGACTGGAACTGGGGCGACTTCCAGCCGGGCCCGGTCGAGGCCGCCACCTATGACGACAAGGTCGTCGGCGTGCCGCTCATCACCGAGACCGAGGTCCTCTACTACCGCAAGGATCTGCTCCAGAAGGCTGGCTACTCCGCACCGCCCAAGACGCTCGACGAGCTCAAGGAGGCTGCCGCCAAGGTGCAGGCCGCCAACCCCGGCGTCGCCGGGTTCGTGGCTCGCACCGGGAAGTCGGCGGCCGTCACGCAGTTCTCGAGCTACCTCTACAGCTTCGGTGGCAACTGGGTCGACGACAGCGGCAAGGCATCGGTCAACTCGGCTGAGGCCAAGCAGGCCTACGCCTACTACGGGGGGCTCCTCCACGACCACGGCCCCAAGAACGTCAGCACGGACATGAGCTGGCCGGAGGCCATGGCGATCTTCACCCAGGGTCAGGCCGCCTTCTACACCGAGGCGAGCTCGCTCTACAAGAATGCCACCGACCCGGCCAAGTCCAAGGTCTCCGAGACGGTCGGATTCGCTCCCTTCCCTGAAGGTCCGGCCGGCTCCAAGCCCTACAACGTCCCGTCGTGGGCGCTGGGGATCAACGAGGCCTCCGAGAACAAGGCCAACGCGTGGAAGTTCATCGAGTGGGCCACCACCAAGGAGCAGACGCTCGCCAACCAGAAGGCAGGGGTCCCCGGAGCCCGCACCTCGGTCTCGAGTGACGCGGACGCGACGTCGACCTACCCGAAGGACCTCGTCGAGGCGGCTGCCGCAGGCGCCAAGAACGGTGTCGGCTTCGACCGCCCCCAGGTCGTGAAGGTCCCCGAGGCTCGTGAGCTCGTCGGACTCCCGATCGTCGACGCGATCACCGGCAAGGACTCGGGGGCCGCGGCCGACGAGGCTGCCAAGGCCTTCCAGGCCCTGCTCGACGACGAAGCAAAGTGACGGGCTGACGCAGCCTGAGTTTTGACCCATGGGCCCTGGTGCCGAGAGCCGCAGGGCACTCGGCACCAGGACCCGGGCCCGATCCACCCCGAAATCCACAGCAGCGAAGGTGAACCACCCATGTCAGCTGACGCGCTCCCCGTCACGGGAACCTCAGGGTTCTCGCGCTGGGCGAACAACCACCGCAAGTGGCTCTTTGCCTCTCCCGCAATGGCATTCGTCACCGTGCTCATCATCTTCCCGGTGGCGTGGACCGTCTATCTCAGCCTCACCGACGCCGAGGGCTCCGTGCGAGCGGAGAAGGAGTTCGTCGGAGCCCAGAACTACCTCGACGTCCTCACCGACACCGCGCGCTTCTGGCCGGCGGTCTGGCGCACGGTCCAGTTCACCGGTGTCGTGCTCCTCGTCGAGGTCGTGCTCGGGATGGCCATCGCCCTCCTGCTGTGGCGTCCGTTCCGCGGCGAGAAGTGGGTCCGGGTCGCCATCCTCATGCCGCTGGTTGCGACGCCTGTCGCGGTCGGCATGATGTGGCGACTCATCTTCGACCCCAACATCGGCCTGGCCAACCAGGCCCTCGGGTGGGTCGGCATTCCAGCACAGCCGTGGCTGGCCGGTGAGAACTCGGCGCTGTGGACGACGATGTTTATCGACATCTGGCAGTGGACACCGATGGTGGTCCTCATCCTTCTCGCAGGCCTCACGTCCCTGTCGGACGAGCCGCAGGAGGCCGCCCTCATCGACGGAGCGAACGGGTGGCAGCGCTTCCGCTTCATCACCCTCCCGCTGATGAAGTCGACCGTCCTCGTCGCGATCCTGCTCCGCGGCATCGACGCGCTCAAGACGTTCGACATCCTCTATGCCACCAAGGGCAAGGGCGGTGGCAGCTACCACGAGGTCGAGACACTCAACGTCTACGCCTACGGCCTGAGCTTTGACTACAACGAGTACGGCACCAGCTCGACGGTGCTCATCATCTTCTTCCTCCTCATCATCGGCTCCATGTGGGTCATCACCTCACGTCGGAAGGCGGACCACTGATGCGCAGCGGAACGGCATACAAGGTCTTTCGCGTCGGGGCACTGGTCCTCGTCGTCCTCGCCCTCCTCATGCCCCTCATCTGGATGGTCGCGGCGTCGCTCAAGACGAACGTCGACATCTATGACACGAGCAAGGCGCTGCTCTTCTCGCCGACCGTCGAGAACTACAAGACCGTCCTCGACCAGGCCAACTACGTCACCTTCATCATCAACAGCCTGTGGGTGGCCTTCGCCTCGACCGTGCTGTCGCTGCTTCTCGGTGTCCCGGCGGCCTACTCGATGAGCCGTTTCACGATGAGGCGCTCGGCTCTCGTCGTGCTCATGGCGCGCGTCATCCCCGGCGTCTCGCTGCTCGTCCCGTGGTTCTACGTCTTCTCGAACCTCAGGCTCGTCGGCGGATTCACGGTCCTGGTGCTGAGCCACATGTTCGTGTCGCTGCCGCTCGTCGTCTACATCATGATGGGCTATTTCGACGGCATGCCCCTGGAGCTGGAGGAGTCGGGTCAGATCGACGGGCTCACCCCGATCGGTGCCTTCCGGCGGATCACGCTGCCGCTGTCCACGCCCGGGATCGCCACGGCCGGCATCCTGGCGTTCATCTTCTCGTGGAACAACTTCATGTTCGCCCTGGTGCTCTCGGGCGCCAAGACCAAGACTCTGCCGGTCGCCATCTTCGACTTCGTCGGGTATGCCGCGATCGACTGGGGTGGCCTCATGGCCGCCGCCACCGTTGTCACGGTGCCGATCATGATCCTTGCCCTCCTCGCCCAGAAGTACGTCGTCTCCGGCCTCACCGCCGGTGCGACCAAGGGCTGATGGGGATGGCATCGATGATTGAGCGGATCGAGACCTTCCTCGTCGCCCCCCGCTGGCTGTTCGTCCGGATCGAGACCTCGGACGGACTCGTCGGCTGGGGAGAGGCAACCTGCGAGGGCCGCTCCGAGACCGTGCGCACCGCGGTGGAGCAGCTCGCCGAGATGGTCATCGGCGGTGACCCGGAACGCATCGAGGACCACTGGGCGGTGATGACCAAGGGGTCGTTCTATCGCGGCGGCCCGATCCTGGGCAGTGCCGTGTCCGGCATCGACCAGGCGTTGTGGGACATCAAGGGCAAGAGGTATGCCGTGCCCGTGCACCAGCTGCTCGGTGGGGCGGTGCGTGATCGGGTCCGTGTCTATGGCTGGGTCGGCGGGGACGAACCGAACGAGGTGCGTGATCACATCGCCGAGCAGATGGCGGCTGGCCTCACGGCGGTGAAGATGAACGCGAGCGGGCGCATGTCGCCGCTGGGGACCGTGGCCGAGATCGACGGTGTCGTCGCCCGCGTCGCTGCCGCTCGTGAAGTGCTCGGAGACCACGGCGACGTGGCCGTCGACTTCCACGGGCGCTTCACCCTCGCCAACGCGCGCCGGGTCGCACCTCTGCTCGAGCCCTATCGGCCGATGTTCCTCGAGGAGCCGGTGACTCCGGAGAACTCACACCTCATCGGTGAGTTCGTCCGTTCGACGACGACTCCGGTGTCGACGGGGGAGCGGCTCTATGGCCGCCAGGAGTTCCTTCCGGTCCTGCAGGCCGGGGTGGCCGTGGTCCAGCCCGACCTCTCGCACGCCGGTGGGATCACCGAGGTCCGCAAGATTGCCTCGCTCGCCGAGACCTTCGACGCTGCGCTGGCACCGCACTGCCCGCTGGGGCCCTTGGCCCTCGCGTCCTCCCTGCAGGTGGCCTTTGCGACGTCGAACCACCTCATCCAGGAGCAGAGCATCGGCATCCACTACAACCAGGGGGCGGACGTCCTGGACTACCTCGTGGACACGAAGCCGCTGGAGTTCGTCGACGGCCACATTGCGCGGCTCACTGGACCCGGGCTCGGCATCGAGATCGACGAAGCCGCCGTGCGTGCTGCAGACAAGGCCGGACACGCGTGGCGCGGCCCGGTGTGGCGTCAGCCCGACGGCACGTTCGCGGAGTGGTGATGCAACCGGGACAGCTGCCTGCCCTCGTGCGGGCCCACCGCATCATGGCCATCATCCGCGGCACGTCGCAGGAGGCTGCGCTCGACACCGGCCGGGTGCTGCTCGAGGAGGGAATTCGCCTCGTCGAGATCACCCTCACGACGCCGGGCGCCCTGGCCACGATCGAGGCCCTTCGCGCCTTGGCGCCCGAGGGTTCCTTCGTCGGGGCGGGGACCGTGCTCATCGAGGACGACGTCTCCGCCGCCAAGAGCGCTGGTGCCGAGTTCGTCGTCACCCCCGCCGTGACACCCTCGGTGGCCGAGGCCGCCAGGCTCGGGATTCCCTGCGCTGCAGGGGCGTTCACGCCGACGGAGGCGCACGCGGCGTTCACCGGGGGTGCCGAGGTCGTGAAGCTCTTCCCGGCATCGACCGGCGGCCCGGCCTACCTCAAGGCCCTGCGGGACCCCTTCCCGCAGATTCCCTTCATGGCCGTGGGCGGTGTCGGGATCTCCGAGGCTCGGGCCTACCTCACGGCTGGTGCCATTGGTGTCGGTGTCGGGGGACCGCTCGTCGGGGACGCCGCCAACGGGGGTTCGCTCGACGCGCTGCGCCACCGCGCCCGGGCCTTCGCCTCGTGGGCGGAGGATGCGGGGGAGTCGTCGTGACCGTGGACGTCCTCACCATCGGCGAAGCCCTCGTCTCGTTCCGCTCACCGGGCCCGCTCATGTTCGGCGCCGCCCTCACCCCGGGCCTGGCGGGTGCAGAGTCCAACGTGGCCATCGGGTTGGCCCGCCTCGGGCACTCCGTCGAGTGGCTCGGCCGGGTCGGTGATGACGCCTTCGGTGGCGAGGCAGTGCGCACTCTGCGCGCCGAGGGGGTGGAGGTCGACCGTGTCGTCGTCGATGACACCGCTCCCACGGGACTCATGTTCCTCGAGCAGCGCACCGCCGATCTCACGCGCGTCGAGTACCACCGCGCCGGGTCAGCCGGTTCGCGCCTGTCACCGGAGGACATCGACCTGGTCGACTTCGAGGACGTCCGCGCCCTCCACGTCACGGGCATCACCACGGCGCTCTCTGCACCAGCCGCCGCAACCGTGCAGGCTGCCGTCCAACAGGCGTCTGCCGCAGGTGCTTTCGTCTCCCTTGACGTCAACCACCGGGCACGTCTCTGGGCCAGGGATGAGGCGGCTGCCGCCCTGCGCCACCTGCTGCCGCACCTGTCCCTCCTCATTGCCAGTGACGACGAGCTCGACCTCGTGTCCACGGGCCCCGAGGACGAAGCCGTGGCCGCCCTGCTGGGCGGACGCATCGAGCAGGTCGCCATCAAGCGTGGCGCTGACGGCGCCTCCCTCTTCACGTCAGAGGGCCGGGTGGACGCACCCGCTCGTCGCGTCACTGCGATCGACACCGTCGGAGCCGGTGACGCGTTCTGCGCTGGCCTGCTGAGCGGCCTCCTCGACGGGCTCGACCCCGCAGGCAGGCTCGACAGGGCGGCCCAGCTCGGGGCCTGGGCCGTGAGCACCTACGGGGACTGGCAGGGCCTCCCCCGCCGCCGCGACCTGGGCGACCTCGCCACCCACCGCCCGGGCGAGACGATCCGCTGACCCGCGCGCACGGCATACGCCATGAATGTGACCTGACCACAACGCAACTCGAGAGGACTGCTCGTGAAGATCGTCGCCGCAGACGTCATCGTCTCCAGCCCCGACCGCAACTTCGTGACGCTGCAGATCACGACCGACGAAGGCATCACCGGCCTCGGCGACGGCACGCTCAACGGGCGTGAGCTCGCCGTCGCGTCCTACCTCAAGGACCACGTCGTCCCCCTGCTCATCGGCCGCGACCCGCACCGGATCGAGGACGCGTGGCAGTTCCTCTACCGGTCGGCCTACTGGCGCCGCGGGCCCGTCACGATGGCTGCCATCGCCGCGGTCGACGTCGCACTGTGGGACATCAAGGCCAAGGCGGCGGGGATGCCGCTCTACCAGCTCCTCGGCGGCGCCTCCCGCACCGGGATCATGGCCTACGGCCACGCGTCGGGTCGCGACACGGAGGAGCTCTTCGACTCCATCCGCAAGCACCTCGACCTCGGCTACCGCTCGATCCGCGTGCAGACGGCCGTGCCGGGGATCAACGCCGTCTACGGGGTAGCCGCCCAGCCCAGCGCCGACGGGAAGCGCTACGACTACGAGCCGGCCCAACGCACTCCGCTCCCGGCCGAGGAGGACTGGGACACGCGCGCCTACCTGCGGCACATCCCCACGGTGTTCGAGGCCGTCCGCTCCGAGTTCGGGCCGGAGCTCCCGCTGCTGCACGACGGGCACCACCGGATGACGCCGATCCAGGCCGCCAAGCTCGGGAAGTCGCTCGAGCCCTACGACCTCTTCTGGCTCGAGGACTGCACGCCCGCCGAGAACCAGGACGCCCTGCGGCTCGTCCGTCAGCACACGACGACCCCGCTCGCGATCGGCGAGATCTTCAACACCGTGTGGGACTACCAGACGCTCATCCAGGAGCAGCTCATCGACTACGTGCGCTCGGCCGTCACCCATACCGGCGGCATCACGGCGCTCAAGAAGATCCTCGACTTCGCGGCGCAGTACCAGGTGAAGTCCGGCATCCACGGGCCCACCGACATCTCGCCGGTCGGCATGGCCGCAGCGCTGCACCTCGACCTGGCGATCCACAACTTCGGGATCCAGGAGTACATGCAGCACGGCGCGCTCACCAACGAGGTGTTCCAGCAGTCGTTCAGCTTCGAGGACGGGTACCTTCACCCGGGAGAGCAGCCTGGCCTCGGGGTCGAGCTCGACCTGGCTGCGGCGGCCGCGCACCCGTACCAAGCGGCCTACCTGCCGTTCAACCGACTGAAGGACGGAACCGTTCATGACTGGTGACCCGACGCGGCACGTCGTCGTCATGGGAGTGTCGGGCAGCGGCAAGACGACCATCGCACGAGGCGTCGCCGAAGCGACCGGGCTCGAGTTCGCCGAGGCGGACGCGTTCCACTCCGCCGCGAACATCGCCACAATGGAGCGGGGTATTCCTCTGACCGACGAGGACCGTTGGCCCTGGCTCCGGTCATTGGCCGCCTGGATGGACGCCAAGGCGGACGACGGGATCTCGACGATCATCACGTGCTCGGCGCTGAAGCGGACCTATCGGGATGTGCTGCGCGAAGGGCCGCCCTCGGTCGACTTCCTCCACCTCGACGGGCCGGCCGAGGTCATCAAGGGCCGGATGTCGAAGCGTGAGGGTCACTTCATGCCGGCGAGCCTGCTCCAGTCGCAGATCGACACCCTCGAGGCGCTCGAGCCTGGTGAGAGCGGGATGGTCCTGGACCTCGGGCAGCGTCCCGAGGAGCTCATCGAGCGAGCCCTTGCCTGGCTCGACATCGCACCGGCCGAATCCTCCGTCGCGCCCTGAGTCGTGCTGAAGTTCGCCCGCGCGTCATCTCCTCGCCGCGCGCGGTCGACTCGGCCGACCTAGCGTCGAGAGCATGACTCCACTTCGCACTCTCGCCACCCTCGCTGCCGCCTGCCTCCCACTGACCGTCGGAGCTGGACACGCGGTCGCCTCCCCCTCCGACCCGTCCGGCGCGGTCGTGCTCCCGCAGAAGACCCACTTCGACGTGCAGGCGCACCGCGGTGGACTCGGGCTGACGACGGAGAGCACGCCGCAGGGCTTCGCCAAGGCGCTCGAGCTCGGCGTCACGACCCTTGAGCTCGACACCCAGATCACCCAGGACGAGAAGGTCGTCGTCACCCACGACCGCCAGGTGAGCGCCCAGAAGTGCGCCGACACGGCGCCGGCATTTGCGGGCGACCCCGAGTACCCCTACGTCCGTGACTACATCAAGAACCTCACGCTCGCCCAGGTCCAGACGTTGAACTGCGGATTCCAGCAGCTGCCCGGTCACCCGCAGCAGGAGCAGGTCGACGGCGCGCGCATCGTCGAGCTGAGCGAGGTCTTCGACGTCGTCAAGGCACACAAAGCCCGTCAGGTCACCCTCAACATCGAAACGAAGGTTGAGGCAGGTGCCCCCGAGCAGACCGCTCCTCGCGCGTTGTTCGTCCGGCGCGTCCACGAGGAGATCGAGGCGAGTGGCCTGGCCAAGCAGGTGACCGTGCAGTCGTTCGACTGGGGCTCACTCATGGAGATGCACCGGCTCGCGCCGACACGCCCCCTTGTCGCCCTGACGAACTTCGACTTCCTCCAGGTGGGCAAGCCGGGCGCGTCACCGTGGCTCGGTGGCATCGACGCGGATGACTTCGGTGGAGACTTCGTCGCTGCTGCGGCGTCCATCGAAGGCGTCACGGCGTTGTCACCGAACTACGGATTCCCGCAGAGCGGCAAGGTCGGTGACCCCGGATTCCGCTTCTATCCGAGTGAGCAGATGGTGGCCGACGCCCACGCGCTCGGGCTCAAGGTCGTGCCGTGGACGTGCGACGACCCGGCCACGATCGAGGCGCTCATCGACATGGGTGTCGACGGGATCATCACGGACTACCCGGACCGGGTCCGCACCATCCTCACCGACCGTGGCATGCGCCTTCCCAAGGCCTATCCGGTGGGCTGACGGGCAAGGGCGCGTTGGCGGGCGAGGCGCTTCATGCCGTCTGCGGGGCGGATGGGTTCGGGCCACTTGGGCAGGGCGTGGTCGCCCTCCGACCGGCCGGTGAGTCGCCGGCGTACCAGAGGCGCCACCTCGGTGCGCAGGAAGCGACCCTCGTCGCGCACCGCCCGGCGCCACCCACGCGGCTCCCACTCGTCGAGCTCGCGCACCTTGAGGGTGTGCGGCACGCCGAGTTCGCGCAGGACGAAGGCCGCCATTCGCTTGTGCCCCAACCGGTTCATGTGGATCTTGTCGGGTGCCCAGAGACGCCGGTCGTCGTACTCCCGCATCAGCGAGTGGTCGAGCAGGGTCGCGCCGTGGGTCGACGCGAGCTCGCGCACCACATCGTTGAAGGTGAGGACGCGGCGCCTCAACGGTTCGAGCAGCGCGGTCGTGCGCATGTCGAAGGCGGTGAAAACGAGGACGTGAGCGCCACTCGCGGTGAGTCGGGTCAACGCGTCCTCGTAGCGACCCATCAGGGCGTCGAGGTCCGAACGCAACGAGAGGAGGTCGTTGCCGCCCGCATAGAACGAGATGTGCGTCGGTGCCAGGGCCAGCGCGTCGTCGAACTGGTCCTCGACGACCTGGTCGAGCACCTTGCTGCGGATGGCGAAGTTCGCGTACTCCCACCGGCGGTCGTCGCGACCCAGTTGGCGGGCCATCCGATCGGCCCATCCGCGAAATCCGTTGGGGTAGTGCAGGTTCGGATCGCCCACCCCCTCGGTGAAGGAGTCTCCGAGAGCGACGAACCGACCGGGCTGCATGCCCCATGCCTTTCACGGAATCGGCCGCACCTCAACCCGATCGGGCCCACGTCGGCTGTTGTTCGCGCAGATGTCCCGTGCCCGTCGTCGGGACGTCACAGGGCAGGCGGGCAGACGGCATACCGTCCGCTCGTGGCCAGGTTCGTCGCGCTCGGCGACTCACTCACGGAAGGGGTCGGCGACCCCCACCCCTCATGGCCCAACGGACTGCGGGGCTGGGCCGATCTCGTGGCGGCCCTGCTCGCCGCGCACGACCCCGCATCTGACTACGCGAACCTCGCGCTGCGCGGCAAGACCGCCCGCGACGTGGCTGCCGAACAGCTGCCGGCCGCCGTGGCGCTGCGGCCCGACATCGTGACGGTCTGGGCCGGCGGCAACGACATCCTGCGCCCGAGGCTGAGGCTCGACAACGTCCTGGCGCCACTCGACCACGCCCTTGCGCAGTTCGCGGCAACGACCACGGTCATCGTCTTCACCGGCTTCGAGATCAGCGGGTCACCGGCCCTCACTCCTTTGCGCTCTCGGGTCCGGGCCCTCAACACCGGATTGCGCGAGATCGCCCGGGATCGAGGTGCCCTCATCGCTGACGTGTCGGAGCGTGGCGCGTGGGCGGATCGGCGCCTGTGGGCGGGGGATCGGGTCCACCCGTCGCCGCTGGGTCACCAGCGTCTGGCGGCCCAGGTCGCGCACCTCCTCGGACTCGGCACTGTCGCCACACACGTCACCGACCCCACACACGCCACCGCCGCCCCCGAGCTGGAGCCACCGCGTCCGTCCCGGTTCGGGCAGACCCTCGCCGCAGAGATCGACTGGTGGCGCGTCCACGCTGCTCCGCACATCGCGCGGTGGGCCACGGGGGCCTCTCGACGCGAGCTCGTCGTGCCCAAATGGTCGGTGCCGGTGCGGCCTGCGGGGACCTTCCCGTGGTTCGACATCGACAATGATCTGGGGGCGAGTTCCGCGCGGTCACAGTCAAGGCCCAGCCAGTGACGGCATGATGGCCGGGTGCCCTTCCACGACGACGACTACGACGAGTACGACACCCGGGGTGCACGCCGCAGCCGCGTCCGGGGTGGGACGGGTCGATTCTTGCGCCTGACCGCTCTGAGCACGCTTCTCCCGGGTGCCGGACTCATCCCGACGCGTCGGCGTGCGTTCGGGCTGGCGCTGTTCCTGGGGGCGCTGCTCCTCGGCTCACTCTTCCTCTTCTATGCCTGGCGCAAGGGCTTCGTCGTTGCGGCCCTCGATCTCGCCGTGCGACCGCGTGTTCTGGTCGGGCTGCTCGTCGCCACGGTCGTGGGCACCCTGCTGTGGTGCGCGGGGATCGTGCTCACCGCACGCGAGACGTCACCCAGGGGTCCGGGGAGCGTGTGGCGCGCAGCCTTCGCCGTGGTGTGCTGTCTCCTTGTCATCGCCCCCGCTGCGACGGCGGCGCGCTACCTGACCATTCAGCGCGACGTCATCACCGTCCTCACCGACAACGGCGGCGACGGCGGCGCCAACGAGGACGATGCCAATGCCTGGGCCGACAAGCCCCGCGTCAACGTGCTGCTTCTCGGCTCGGATGCCGGCGACGACCGGGTCGGCATCCGCACCGACTCGATGATGGTCGCGAGCATCGACACAGAGACCGGGGACACGGTCCTCTTCGGGCTTCCGCGCAACCTCGAATACGTCCCGATCCCCAAGTCGAACCCGTTGTCGAAGCTCTGGCCCAACGGCTACGACTGCGGTGATGAGTGCCTGCTCAATGGCATCTGGACGCTCGCCACGGACCACTCCGACCTCTTCCCCGGCAATGACAACCCGGGCCTGAGCTCGACCCAGGATGTCATCGGAGAGATTCTCGGACTCAAGATCGACCGCAGCCTCGTCGTCAACCTCCGCGGCTTCCAGGCCCTCGTCAACGCGATGGGTGGTGTCGAGATCAACGTCCAGGAGCGCGTCTGCGTCAGCTGCAAGAACGTCAACGGTCGCATCGTCTTCAGCGGTGGCAAGGAGCAATGGATCGAACCCGGCCTCCAGAAGCTCGACGGCTACCACGCCCTCTGGTACGCCCGTTCGCGCGCCGGCAGTGACGACTTCAGCCGCATGCGCCGCCAACGCTGTGTCACCGGCGCGATCCTCAACCAGGCCAACCCGGTCGAGCTCCTGCGCAACTACCCGGCGCTCGCCGAGGTGGTCAAGGAGAACGTGACGATCGACATCCCCGGGTCCGAGCTGCCGGCGTGGGCCGAGCTCGTGGGCACCCTCCAGGACAAGGGATCCATCCGGAGCCTGCCGATCACCAACAAGGTCGTCAAGGTCGCCAACCCGGACTTCGACAAGATCCGCACGCTCGTGCAGTCGGCGATCAACCCCGCGTCGGCTCCCAAGCCGAGCAAGGCCACCCCGACGCCGAGCGTGACTCCCAGCCAGTCCCAGCCGGGGAGCCGCCCGACCCCGAGTGAGCCTACCGACGAGGTGGAGGACCTTGCCGCGACCTGCTGACCCCGGCCCCTTCAGGAGATCCCCACGATGGAACTGACCCCGACGACCAAGGTTGCCGAGGCGCTCGCGCTCGCCCAGCGGACGGCGCAGAGCGACGGACACCCGGAGATCACCCCCGATCACCTGGCGTTGGCGCTCTCCGAGCAGCCGGAGACGTCGACACCTGCTCTCCTCGAGGCTGCCGGCACCACCGCGTCGGCTGTCGCCTCCGCGGCGCGCTCCGCGCTGTCCCGTATGCCGGTGAGTTCCGGTCCCAGCACCACCACGCCTGCGCTCGGGCAGGCCGCGCTCGTGGTGCTCCAGCAGGCGAGCACCCTCATGTCCGCCAAGGGCGACACCCACCTGGCCACGGACCTCCTCGTGCTCGCCCTCGTCGAGAAGGGCGCCATCCCAGGCGTCGACCGATCGGCCGCCAAGTCAGTCGAGGCGCGCATCGGCGAGTTGCGGGCTGGCCGCAAGGTCACGTCCGAGGCGCAGGAGAGTGGGAGCGAGTCCCTCGAGAAGTACGGCACCGACCTCACCGCGCAGGCCCGTGACGGCAAGCTCGACCCGGTCATTGGTCGGGACTCCGAGATCCGCCGCGTCGTCCAGGTCCTCTCGCGTCGCACGAAGAACAACCCGGTCCTCATCGGCGAGCCCGGCGTCGGCAAGACCGCCGTCGTCGAGGGACTCGCCCAGCGCATCGTTGATGGTGATGTCCCCGAGTCACTGCGGGACAAGCGACTCATCAGCCTTGACCTCGGCGCAATGGTCGCGGGGGCGAAGTTCCGCGGTGAGTTCGAGGAGCGGCTCAAGGCCGTGCTCGAGGAGATCAGGGCGAGCAACGGCCAGATCGTCACCTTCATCGACGAACTGCACACTGTCGTGGGTGCCGGCGCGACCGGTGAGGGCGCGATGGACGCCAGCAACATGCTCAAGCCGATGCTGGCCCGGGGCGAGCTGCGACTGGTGGGCGCGACGACCCTGGACGAGTTCCGTCAACACGTCGAGAAGGACCCGGCGCTTGAGCGTCGCTTCCAGCAGGTCTTCGTCGGCGAGCCGTCGGTCGAGGACACGATCGCGATCCTGCGCGGCCTCAAGGAGCGCTACGAGGCGCACCACAAGGTCGAGATCGAGGACGCCGCGCTTGTCGCAGCCGCCTCGCTGTCGGACCGCTACATCACTGGACGCCAACTGCCGGACAAGGCGATCGACCTCGTCGACGAGGCGGCATCCCGGCTGCGCATGGAGATCGACTCCAGCCCCGTCGAGATCGACGAGCTCCGCCGTGCCGTCGACCGGCTCAAGATGGAGGAGCTGCACCTCGAGCGCGAGACCGATGACGCGAGCATCGACAGGCTGAGGCGTCTGCGCTCGGACCTCGCCGACAAGTCCGAGGCGCTCGCCGGTCTCAACGCCCGGTGGGACGCCGAGAAGTCCGGCCTCAACCGGGTCGGTGACCTCAAGGCCCAGGTCGACGAGGCCCGCACCCGCCTCGAGAAGGCTCGGCGCGAATACGACTTCGAGACCGCCAGCCGGATCGAGTTCGGTGAGATCCCCGAGCTCGAGAAGCAGCTCGCGGCCGCCGACCGAGAGGCGACTGCCAGCGCCGACCACGGCGATCTGATGGTCAAGGAGCGGGTGGGTGCGGACGACATCGCCGAGGTCATCTCGGCCTGGACCGGCATCCCGGCCGGCCGCTTGCTCCAGGGCGAGACCGAGAAGCTCCTGTCCATGGAGGCCATCATCGGGTCCCGCCTCATCGGTCAGGCGAGCGCCGTCCAGGCGGTCTCCGACGCGGTGCGACGCAGCCGGGCCGGCATCGCCGACCCCGACCGGCCCACGGGCAGCTTCCTCTTCCTCGGGCCAACCGGTGTCGGCAAGACCGAGCTCGCGAAGTCGCTCGCCGACTTCCTCTTCGACGACGAGCGGGCGATGGTCCGCATCGACATGTCCGAGTACTCCGAGCGCCACGCCGTCGCGCGGCTCATCGGCGCTCCTCCCGGCTACATCGGTCACGAGGAAGGTGGCCAGCTGACCGAGGCCGTCCGCCGGCGGCCCTACTCCGTCGTGCTCCTTGACGAGGTCGAGAAGGCCCACCCCGAAACCTTCGACATCCTTCTTCAAGTCCTCGATGACGGGCGCCTCACCGACGGTCAGGGCCGCACGGTCGACTTCCGCAACGTCATCCTCGTCATGACGAGCAACCTCGGCAGCCAGTTCCTCATCGACCCGACGTTGGGGCCGGAGGACAAGCGCGAGGCCGTCATGGCCGCGGTGCGCACGGCCTTCAAGCCCGAGTTCCTCAACCGCCTCGACGAGGTCGTGATCTTCGACCCGCTCAGTCGTGACGAGCTGGCCCACATCGTCGAGCTCCAGGTCCGTGCCCTCGGGGCCCGGCTGAGTGACAGGCGCATCGACCTCGAGGTGACCGACGCGGCACGCGAGTGGCTCGCGGACACGGGATACGACCCGGCATACGGCGCTCGTCCGTTGCGGCGACTGATCCAGAAGGAGATCGGGGACCGGCTCGCCCGAGCCCTTCTCGCCGGAGATGTCCGCGACGGCCAGACGGTCACCGTGGACCGCGGTGACGATGGGCTCACCCTCCGCTGAGCCAACCAACCGGCCAGTAGGGTGGGCGTCATGCGACGTCGTGCTCTGCTGACCAGTTCAGTGACCGTGGCCGTCGCCATGCTCGTGGGTTGCTCCGGTGGCGGTGACACCCCCGAGGCCAAGGCCGACCCCAAGGCCCAGCTCGCCGCAGCCAAGAAGGTGTTCGACGAGGCCAAGTTCGTCGGCCTCACGCTGTCGAGCAAGGACGTCCCCAAGACCGAGAACGGCGTCACCGGCGCCATCGGCACCGGCGCCATCAGCGCCACAGAGCCGAAGTTCAAGGGCAACGTGACGGCGACGATCAAGGGTGTCAGCGGTGCGGCCGAGGTCATCACGATCGGCGACGCGGCATACATGAAGTTCTTCACGCCGACCTACAACCCGGCCGACCTCGCCGACCTCGGTGCGCCGAACCCGTCGGACTTCTTCGACCCTGCCAAGGGCATCTCGCAGCTCCTCGTCGAGACAGGCAGCCCCGCCGCGGGCAAGGAGGTGCGCGACGGTGCCGCCGTGCTGCAGCAGGTCTCCGGCACGCTCCCCGGCTCGCGCATCAAGGCGCTGTTCAACCTCGGGGACGGCGCGGGCGAGTTCACGGTCACCTATGGCATCGGCGAGGGCGACAAGCTGCAGCTCGCCACGATGACCGGACCGTTCTTCGCCGGGACGACGTCGACCTACACCTTGCGCCTCAGGAACTACGGGACCCCGGTTGAGATCACCCGCCCCTAGGGCGCTCCTCGCGACGGCGTCCGTTGCGGTGGCGCTCGCGGCCGCCGACACCTATGTCGTCGTGCTCGCCCTCACCGACATGATGTCCGGCGTCGGCATCGGCATTGACGCCCTGCAGCGTGCGACGCCGATCATCTCGGGCTTCCTCCTCGGCTACATCGCGGTGCTGCCCCTCATCGGCCGACTCGCGGATCTGACTGAGCGACAACGGGTTCTGCTCGGGTGCCTCGCGATCTTCGTCGTCGGCTCGGCCATCACCGCGCTCGCTGTCGAGCTGCCGGTGCTCGTCGCGGGCCGCGTCATCCAGGGCATCGGCGGCGGTGGGCTCGTGCCCGCCACCCTGGCGATCGTCGCGCAGCTGTGGGACCGCGACCGCCGTGGGACTCCACTCGGTGTCGTGGGCGCGGTGCAGGAGCTGGGTTCCGTCGTGGGGCCGGTGCTCGGTGCCGCGGTGCTCGCGGTCGCGGACTGGCGCGCCATCTTCTGGATCAACGCTCTTTTGGGAGTGCTGCTTGCCGGCGCTGTGGTCGTTGTCGGAGGGGGTATGCCGTCCCGCCCCCGTGCGCTTCCCGTCGCTGTGTCGCTCGTCGCAGCGCTCGTCGGCTGGCTTGCGCTGGCTGCTCCGGGGCCGCTCGTGACGTCGGTCTCGCTGGGCGTGCCGTTCGTGCCGTTCGGCGAGTCGACGTCGCGGGTGCTGACGCCCATCGGTGTGGCGGCGCTGGTGCTTGCCGTTGCTGCCGTGGCGTTGTGGGTGCGTGGTGCCTGGCCGGTGCTGAGTCGGGCCGACCTCCTCGGTGCCCTGCTGCTCGGTGGGGCCCTCGGCTGCATCGTCCTGACCTTCGCTGCGGCCAACCCCGAGAAGGAGATCGTCGGCCCGCTCGGGTTCGCGCTCCTGCCCGTGGCTGCAGTGCTCGCGGGTCTCTATCTCCTGCACCACCGTCGTGCCGCCCAGCCTCTCGTGCCTCGAGGTGTCGTGGTCGGTCGCGCTCGGTGGGCGCTGCTCGTCTCCTTGTGTGTGGGCATCGCGCTCGTCGCGGTCATCGTCGATGTGCCGTTGTTGGCGCGCCTGGTGCACACCGAGAGCGAGACCGTGGCGGCCTTCGTGCTCGTCCGGTTCCTCATCGCCGTGCCCGTCGGTGCCCTTCTCGGTGGCTGGTCGCTCCGCTGGCTGGGCGACGGACTCGTGAGCGGGGTCGGGCTCGCGCTCGCAGCCCTCGGTCTCGTCATCATGTCGACCTGGGGGCGTGGGTCCCTCGACGAGGTCTCGTCGACTCTTGTCCTCGCACTCGTCGGACTCGGCATCGGCCTGGCCCTCGCCCCCGTCAACAATGCGGCACTGGCCGACTCACCCGATGACGCGCACGGCACGGCGAGCGCCCTCGTCGTCGTCGCCCGGATGATTGGCATGGTCGTCGGGCTCGCCCTGCTCACCGCGATCGGCCTGCACCAGTACTACGCCGCCGTCGCTGCCCTGCCCGACCAGACCGACGGGCAGGCCCTGCTCGACGCTGCGGTCGTGCAGGTCGAGTGGGTCTTCCGCGGAGCTGCGATTGCGGCCGTGGTCGGCGCCCTGTCCTCGGTCGCGCTCGGCGTCACCCGCCGTTCCTGACTTCGTCGTGCGCCTGGACCAACCGGTGAGTGCCGTTCGCGCGCCGGCCCCGACGGCGGCGCAACACACCGCCAGAGCGGCCATGCCCGCCACGAACCGCGGGGTGATGGGCGCTCCCGACGATCCGAGAAGGACAGCTATCCCCACGAGATACGCCAGACCGAGCACTGCTCCGATGAGGCGCGTCCTGCGTCGCCGGGACAGCACGAGGGTCACGGAGACGATGCCGGGAATGAGGAGCATGCCCTGCCCCAGGCCGAGGACGATGGCTGGCAACGCGAGAAGCTTCCACCACCGCGACCGGCGACGCTGCTTCAGGTCGTAGGCCGCTGCCAGGGCGACACCGGCGACAGCGAAGATGCCGACGATGAACCCTGTTCCCACCCACGTGAACTCGGGGTCCTCGGCGAGCAGCCGCATGAAGCCGCGTGCCTCGGCGCCCGTGAGGACGCCGAGGACGAGACCCAGGCCGAGGTGGCGAAGGAACGTCACCACGACACCGTGAGGCAGGCGAGCCGGGCACCTGCCGCACCGGTCTGAGGATTGGTCGGCGCCGCGTGGACGACGACCGAATGTGACCCGGACACCGGCACGAAGGGAACAGTGGCCGTGCCTGTCCCGGCACCATCGGCGACCGTGAAGTCCAGCCAGATCTCGGTCCGGTCGCTGACCTCGGGAGAGAGGCCGCCTTGGACATGTGAGTTGTAGTGACCCAGTGCGGCCGCTCCGTCGCCGGCGACGCAGGGACCGTCGTGGAGGTGGGCGCCGAAGGTCTGGCCCTCGGCGGCCGCGCCGATGCCCTTGACCGTGAGGACGGCGTGGCTCGCACCGTTGGCCGACTCGGCGATCTGCACTCGCGCCCGGGCACCGTCGAACGGTCCGGACGAACTGGGCGCAAGGTCACTCAGGAGCCCGTCGGTGCGGATGATGGCGCCAAGTGCCAGCGCGGGGGTGGCAGTGAGGAGGACGATCGCGGTAGCAGTTGCTGCGATCCGAGCCTGCGAGGAGGTGAGCATCGGGTGTCCTTTCTTCGGGGCCGACGAGGTGTCGACATCAAGGCAGACGTCGGACTGCCGCGAATGGGTGACACGGCGAAAACCCCTGAGAACAGTGCGTTCACGAGTCACCCGAACGGCACGTCTCACACGTCTGTCAGGGCGATGGAGACCGTTGCCGAGCTCGCCCTCGACCCGATCGACGTCGGGGCAGGCCTCGACGTCATGGCGTTGTTCGCGCAGGAGGGGGCCTCGCTCACGCGGTTGGCGCGCTTCTATCTCGATGACCGCACCGCCGCCGAAGACCTCGTTCAGGAGGCCTTCATCCGCCTCTCCCGCTCAGCTGCGCGGATCCGACAACGCGGCGGCATACCTGCGGTCGATCGTCATCAACCTGGCCCGCGACCACAACCGTCGTGGTCTGGTCTCACTCCGTCACCGTCCACCTGCGATCGGCGACTCGGCCTCGGCCGAGGAGGATGCGGCGACCCGCGCGCAACGGCAGGAAGTCATCGACGCGCTGCGCACCCTGCCGCGCCGCCAACGCGACTGCGTCACGCTCCGCTACTACCTCGACCTGTCCATCCCGGACATCGCCGAGACCCTCGGCCTGTCGGCCAACACCGTCAAGACCCACCTGCAACGCGGGCTCGCCAGCCTCGCCCAGACCTTGGAGGGGAATCGATGAGTGATCTCGAAGACCGACTTGCCCGTGCCTTGACGGACTACCCCATCGAGCCGTCGCCCGACCTCTTCGAACGAGTCGTCGAGGGCATCGCTGCGGACCGGGTCCGTCGCCGCTCGATCCGGCGATGGTCCCTCGTCGCAGTGCTGTTCGTCGTCCTGGCCGTCACGGCCGTGCTCACCCAGACCCCCCGAGTGAACGGAGCTCTCGCCATGCCTTGGTGGATCCTCGAAGTTGCCACGAACCTCGTGCTCGTCGCCATCGCCCTGTGGCTCGGGCCCTTCATCAAGCGGTTCGGGCGGGCCTACGCCGCCGACGTCTTCCACGACAACCCGCTGACAGGCAAGAGCTACATCGTCCTCACGGACATCGTCTACTACCTGATCTTCACGGCCTACATCCTCTTCTCGATCAAGGTGGCGCCGAACCCGGAATGGTCGCTGCTGCGGGAGCCCGTGGAGACCGTCACCGCGGGTCAGGTCACCTACGAGCTGTCCCGGATCGGCGGCATCCTGCTCATCATCGGGATCCTGCACGGTCTCAACATCGTCCTCATGCCGATGCTCGGTCGGCTCTTCTCGCTCAACCGCCGACTTCCCGATCCCGGGTCCCGGGACCGCGCTACCGGGGCGTAACTTCGCTGGCCGACCTAGGTTGGGTCCATGGCCTCTTCGCGCCCTCGCGCCACCCGTGTCCTTGCTCTCGCCACTGTTGCCGTGTGCGGCGTCGGACTCGGGGGAGGTGCGGCCCGGGCTGCCGACCCGACGACCATGACCCCGATCGGGGGCGGCTACACCCTCGAGACCTTGCAGGGCTTTGGTCGGGCAGCCGCCAACGGGGCAACCGGTCCCACCGTGGACATCGTCGTCGTGCCGTCGTCCTATGGCGACGCTCCCGCCGACCGGGCCGAGAACCTCGTCCTCGCGCAGCAGCGCACCAACGAGGTCGATGCTGCCTGCGATGCCGTCGTCACCGCCCCGTTCACCGGGTGTGCCGCGGTCCTCGCGCCGCTGCTCAACCGGGCCGACGCCGACGACCCCGCCAACTCGGCGATGATCACCGACCAGACCGACGGTTTCTTCATCCTCGGTGGTGACCAGGGGTTGGCGATGTCGATCCTCGCGGACTCGCCCGCCGAGACGAGGATGGCGGCAGCCTTCGCCCGCGGCGCAGCTGTCGGTGGCACGAGCGCCGGTGCGGCGGTCGAGTCAAAGACCATGATCAACGGTTACGTCGGCGCCCTCGGACCGGCTGACGGTCTGCGACAGGGGAGTTCGATCATCTGGTGGGGCGACGACGCCGACCGCGAGCGTGGACTGACCTTCGGCTCGCAGCGGGCGATCTTCGACCAGCACTTCTACCAGCGCGGGCGCTTCGGTCGTCTGCTCTCGACCCTCGCCACGTCCGATGCCCAGTTCGGTGGAGTGAGCAGGGTCGGCGTCGGGGTCGACTACGCGACCGGCATCCACAACACCGCTGACACGACTCTCACTCAGACCTTTGGCGCTTCTTCCACCGCCGTCCTCGACCTCGAGTCGCTGGCGTCGCCGATCGCCTGGGTCGGCCCCAGCAAGGTGATCTCGACCCGCAACGTCGTCACCCACCTGCTGCCGCCCGACAGCGCAGGCAGCCCGACGGCATACGACCTCGCGACGCGCACGGTGACCCGAGCGGGAGTCGCCGTCGCGACGCCGACCCCGGCCGCAGCGGCCGGACCGACTGTCCCCGGAGCGACGGGCAAGGTCTATCTCGGGGGTGACGTCGTCGGTGGTGGCTCGACAACCGTCGTGAGCCAGGTCGTCGCCGACGCCAGGGCAGCGGTGGCCGGGGGAGCGCAAGCGCGAATCGTCGTGCTCGCGGCCTCGTCGAAGGACATGAAGGCGATCAACGCGTATTCGAGTGCGCTCAAGGCAGCCGGCTGGTCGGGCAAGGTCGAGGTCGTCGAGCAGGGCAAGAACTCCCGGGTGTCTGCGGCTGGCGCCGCTGGTGTCGTCCTCGTGGGGGAGACCCCCGCAGCCGTGGCGACGGCCCTGGGCGACGCAACCTTCGCGGGTGTCGTGCGCTCGGCCGTCCTCACCAGTCCCGTCGTCCTCGCCGACCGTCACCTGACGGCTGCCCTGGGCACGTGGTTCTCGACGAAGGCCGACCCGACCGCGACGAACTACGAGGAAGAGAGCGTCGCCAACTTCCGCACGGGTGACGGTGCGTGGCAGCGCGGACTGGGCCTCGTGACAGGCTCGCTCGTCCCCTCGCTCACGGTCGACTACCGCTGGGGCAAACTCTATGATCTCGGCGCCCTGGAGCCGGGCCGGGTCGCCTGGGGCGTCGGCGAGAACACCGCGCTCCGCGTGACTCCCGGTGCCGCGACAACCGTGGTCGGCGACGGATCGGTCGTTGCCCTGGACCCGCGAGGTGCCCAGTTCTGGACCGGACCCAACGGTGCGATCGGCGCGATCAATGTGCTGCTCAACACCTACGGCGCTGGCGACACCCTCGCCATCGGCTGAGGTGGGCAGGGGGTCCCACGTCCTGGGCCGCGTGACACCTCAGGTCAGGGAAGGGATGCGGCAGGTACGGTGTCGACAATGAGCCGGGGTGAGCCGCAGGACGAGACGACGCGCGAGGACGGACGCCACACGCGTTGGGACGGCCACCGCGCACAGCGGCGGGACAACATGCTGCGCACCGCGATCAACGCCATCGAGCGCAGGGGCAGCGAGATCGCCGTCGCCCAGATCGCGGCTGAGGCAGGCATCCCTCGCTCTGTCGTCTATCGCCTCTTTCGCAACCGTGAGGACCTCGACGAGCAGATCCGCGTCCGGATCATTGAGGACCTCATGAGCGAGCTCGAGCCGGCACTCAACCCCGAAGGGACCATCCGCGAGGCGATCTCCGACGCCATCGCCGTCCATGTCGGCTGGGTGAGCCGACATCCCGCACTGCACCAGTTCCTCGGGGTCGGCGCCGTCAGCCCCAGTCCGGGCGCCAAGATCGTGGCCGGGACCCGGACCGCGATTGCGGTCTACCTCGCGGCCCTGCTCGACCTTCAGCTCGCACGGCTCGGTCGCCGAGCCGTGCCGGCCGGCACCGCGGAGAACGTCGCGTTCGGCATCGTCGGGTTGGTGGACGGCTCCGTCAACCGCTGGGTGTCGCGGCCGCCGGAGCTGCGGACCTCGGTCGAGGACCTCACCGAGTTCCTCTGTGACACGGTCTGGGGAACACTGGCCGGAGCGGCCACCCGCCTCGGGATCGAACTCGACCCGGACTTCTCGCTCGCCGGCGAGGCAGAGATCGGGACCCCCCTCGACTCGCCCTGAGTGTCCCGTCAGAACGCGTCGAGGGGACTGCTCAGCCCTGTGTTTCGATGACGTTGAGCTGGACCTCGGTCGTGCCGCCACAGATCGTCGTGGCCCGTCCTGCCAGCCGCTGCTCCATCGACCTGTCGCTCGGCTGACCCGCGATCCTCACGGTTCCGGCCAGACCCAGCTCGGCCACGACGAACTCGGCGATCCGGCGGCGAACCGAAGAAGGTCACCGTCGTTGAACAGCGCCGAGCCGGTCATCTCACGCAATGGGCGGACGGTCACCCCTGGCGACCTCATGTCGAGGACGAAGTAGGTGATGCCCTGGTGCTTGGGTGCGTCCGGTGCGGTGCGCGCGATGAGCATGGCCCAGTCCGAGAAGTGCGCCACCGTTGTCCAGACCTTCTGACCCGTGACCTACCAGCCGCCCTCGACCTTGACGGCCCTGGTTGTCAACGAGGCGAGGTCCCACGACGCCGTCGCGTCAGACCGCGCGGGCCACTACGCGTGAGCGCTGGATCCGGCGGGCGCGCTGGGGCTCACGCGTGGCATCGATCATGGCCTCGCGGTCGACGAGCTTGATGCGTGGACGACCGGCGAGCGCGCCGGCTGTGCGCTCGGCTCGATCGATGGCTCGCCACCCCTCGGTGCTCACCTCACCCGGAAGTCGAGGCAGGGTCCCGGTGGGGGGCGCAAGGAGGCCGGCGTCGGCATCGTCCAGGAGAGCCACCACCGTCTGCTGGGCGCAGGTCTTGTTGGAACCAAGGAACCCCGTCGGGCCCCGCTTGATCCAGCCGGTCACGTAGACACCGGGCGCGACCCTGCCACCGTCGTGAGGGACGACCGCGCGGTCGTCGTCGAACGGCAGGTCCTTGACCGGGGTCGCGCGATATCCGATCGCGCGGAGCACGAGTCCGGTGGTGATGATCTCGGTGTGTCCCGTGGGAACCGCACGGCCGTCCACGACCTCCGTCGTCGCGATCTCGAGCCCCTCGACGCGGTCCCCACCGATGAGACGCACGGGTGCGGTGTTGAAGCGCAGCACGACGCGGGGGAGTCCCTCGCGACGCGGCCGGCCGGCGAGCTCACCCAGCACCGAGGAGGCCAGCGGGTCGACCTCACCCTCGACGACGACGTCGATGCCCTCGATCCCGGCGAGACCGACGAGTTCGGGAAGGGTGAACGCCGCCTCCGCGGGTCCTCGGCGTCCGAGCACGATGACTTCGCGAATCGCGCTGTCGCGCAACGCTTCCAGCGCGCCGTCTGCGATGTCCGTGCCGGCCAGCACCTCCGGGTCGGAGGTGAGGATGCGCGCGACGTCCAGGGCGACGTTGCCGTTCCCGATGACGACGGCACGCTCACTGTCCAGGGGGTAGGAGACGCCTGCCTGGTCGGGGTGGCCGTTGTACCAAGCCACGAACTCCGTGGCGGAGCCACTGCCTGAGAGGTCCTCACCCTCGAGACCCAGCCGACGATCGCTCGCTGCGCCCACGGCATACACAACTGCGTGGTATGCCGTCCGCAGCTGTTCGTGGGAGACGTCACTGCCGACCGTGACGTTGAGTCGGTATCGGAAACCCTTCTCCTGCTCCATGGAGCTGAAGAGGTCCATGATCTTCTTGGTGTGCTGGTGGTCAGGAGCCACCCCGTAGCGGGCCAGACCGTGGGGCACCGGAAGCCGGTCGAACACGTCGACCCGCACGCCCGGGAGCTTGAGCAGCTCGTCCGCGGCGTAGAGACCGGCAGGTCCCGCGCCCACGACCGCCACGCGCAGGTCGTCGACGGCCACGTCCCGTTGCGCCGGGATCACCTCCATGGCAGTGCGGTCCGCGTAGGGGTTCTGCTTGTAGTGCAGCGCGTTGAGCTCGATGAACGGCAGCTGGTTGGGAGCCAGCTTGGAGTGCGGGAGCACGGCATCCACCGGGCAGGCCGTGGCACAGGCCCCACAGTCCACGCAGGTCGCGGGGTCGACGAAGAGCATCTCGGCCTCGGCGAAGCCGGGCTCGCCGGGCGTGGGATGGATTGCGTTGACCGGGCAGGCGACGACGCACGAGGCATCGGCGCAGCAGGACTGCGTCACGACATAGGGCACGGCAGGACTCTCTGGTTCTCGGGGCGCTCAGGCAGATTTCGGCGCGGGCTCGCTGCGGAATCGCGACGGCCGACCGTCGATCCGCATGGCCCGCCAGAAGGCCTTGGAGACCGGGTTCATCAGGCGCGTCTCCACGGCGAGCGCGCGGACGTCGGCGAACAGGTCCCGCAGCAGCTTGCGCGACTCCGGTGCTCGCCAGTAGACCTCCTTGGCCACCGAGCGCGGGATCCCGAACTGCTTGTTGAACTGGCGTGACGGGCGCGCGATGACGTCGCAGAGGACTCGCATGATGATCGGGTACGTGACGGCGAGGAGCTGGCGGCGCCACCTGGGAAGGGTGGGCACCTTGCGGGCCAGGAACTCGTGGGCGAAGGAGATGTGGCGGGCTTCCTCGGCCACGTGGATCTGCATCACCCGGTGGAAGACCGGGTGCACGTCGACACCGGAGCGCAGGAAAGACTTCTGCAGGTGGTCGATCGGCTCCTCGCCCGCGAGGATCCCGGTGAAGAACACCTCCGGGAGCAGGCGCCCGAAGACGGGCAGGATCGACTGGCTGGCCCGGAACCAGCGAGGTGCGCCCAGCACGTCGGCGCCGGTGCGGTTCACGAGCTCCTGGAACATCTGGATGTGGTGGGTCTCCTCCGTCACCTCGTGCATGAGGTAGCGGAACTCGGCACTGTTGTTCGGCGCGTTCACGAGGTACTCGAGGACGCCCTTGATGAGGATGTTCTCGAACTGCCAGCCGACCTTGGCGATGTTGGCCATCCGGGCCTTGCCGATCTCGATCTGGCGGTCGAGGGGCAGCGAGAGGTACCACTCGTGGCCACCCATCGGGTCGACGGCGGGGAGGACCCAACGAGCGTCGTCCGGGATCACTGCGTAGTCCGGGTCGTCCCAACGGATGTCGGTGAAGGCGTTGAAGGAGACGCGCACAGAGCCCTCGGAAAGGGTCTGCAACTTCTCTTCGTAGGTCTGCAGCTGGCTCATCTCTTCCTCCTCAAACTGCCACGGACTCGTCAGAGACCGAGGCGTTGGTGGTTGCGGTGCTGGTGGTCGCGCTGCTCGTCGTGCTGAACTGCAGCGCATCGTCGGTGATGCTCTGGCGGAGCAGCATCGGCGTGTCCTTGTAGTAGTCGTTGAAGATGCGCCACGGTGCGGCCTTGCCCTGGCGCGGCATCACCGAGTTGCCGCGCTGGATGTAGCCCGATCGCATCGAGTCGCCCAGGATCGACGCCTCGTCATGGGGGGCGTCGGTCGCAGTGGGCACGACACGGGTGTGCCCTTGCGACGCCATGTGCTTGAGCAGCCGGCACAGGTAGGCGCTGGCCAGGTCGGCCTTGAGGGTCCACGAGGCGTTGGTGTAGCCGACGACGAACATCGCATTCGGCACGCCCTCCATGAGCACGCCCTTGTAGAGCAGGCGGTCCTGGACGACCACCGGCTCCCCGTCGACCTCGATGGACGCGCCACCGGCGAGCTGGATCTGCAGGCCGGTCGCCGATACGACGAGGTCCGCGGGAATCTCCTCACCCGACTTCGTGCGGATGCCGGTCTCGGTGAAGGTCTCGATGTGGTCAGTCACGATCGACGCCTCGCCGTCGCGCAGGGTCTTGAAGAGGTCGCCGTTGGGCACGACGCACAGCCGCTCGTCCCAGGGGTTGTAGGACGGGGTGAAGTGAGCCATGTCGACCTTGCCGCGCAGCTGTCGTCGGGCCACTCCGAGCAGGACGCGGCGGGCGAGCCGGGGGTTGGCGCGGCAGAACTTGTAGAGCCCCTGCTGCAGCAGCACGTTGCGTCGGTGACCGAAGCGGTGGATGAGTCGCGCGGGCACGCCGATCCTGGCCAGCGGCGAGGCGACGGGGTCGGTCTCGGGCACCGGCATCACGTAGCTCGGCGAGCGCTGGAGCATGGTGACGTGGGCCGCGTCCTTGGCCATCGACGGGACGAGCGTGATCGCCGTGGCACCGCTCCCGATGATGACGACGTTCTTGCCGGTGTGGTCGAGATCGGCCGGCCAGAACTGTGGGTGCACGATCTGTCCGCCGAAGCTCTCCTCGCCGGGGAACTTCGGCCGGAAGCCCTGGTCGTAGTTGTAGTAGCCGGTCGCGCCGACGAGGAAGCGGCAGGTGTAGACCTCGCGCTGGTCGGCCGCGGTCGCCTCGACGGTCCACAGGTCGTCCTGCGAGGACCACGAGAACTTTGTGACGCGCCGACCGAACCGGATCCTGTCGGTCACGCCGAACTCGGCCGCGGTCTGCTCGACGTAGCTCTTGATGCTCGGCCCGTCGGCCAGCACCTTGGTGCCGACCCAGGGGCGGAAGCCGTAGCCGAAGGTCAGCATGTCCGAGTCGGACCGGACCCCGGGGTAGGTGAAGAGGTCCCAGGTGCCGCCGATCGCCTCGCGTCGCTCGAGGATCGCGAAGTTCGTCGTGGCGTCCTCGCGCACGAGATGGCACGCCGCGCCGATGCCGGAGAGGCCGGCCCCGATGATCAGGACCTCGAAGTGAGTGGTGTCAGTCATAGTGGGCCGAAAGTAGCACGGACAGCCTGTCCAACATAAGGGGTTGTGGGGTGCGTCCCACGTCACAGTGCCGACCCCTCGGTCAGGGCTACCTTGGACGTGGCGTCCGGCCTACAATGACGCCGCCCACCCGGTGTCCTCCGGGTGTTCGCCACCCGTTTCAGGAGTACTGACCCATGAAGTTCCTTTCGCCCTTCCGCGAGGTCCGTTCCGGACGGAGAACCACCTCTTCTTCGGACCAGCCGTTCCACGACAAGGTCGTCGTCATCACCGGAGCCGGATCCGGGATCGGCCGCTCACTCGCGGTCGCCACAGCCCGCGACGGAGCGCTCCTCGCACTTTCCGACATCAACGAGGAAGGGCTGGCGGAGACCGCGGACCTCGCCCGCCGCGCAGGGGCGCCGGACGTGCACACCGCCCGGCTCGACGTCGCCGACCGCGCGGCGTTCCGCGACTACGCCGCCACCGTCGCGGAGCACTTCGGCCGGGTCAACGTCGTCATCAACAACGCGGGCGTCGCGGTGGCCGGCAACTTCGAGGAGATCGAGTACGCCGACTTCGACTGGATCGTCGGCATCAACTTCTGGGGCGTCGTGCACGGGACCAAGGAGTTCCTGCCGCACCTCATCGCGTCCGGTGACGGCCACATCGTCAATCTCTCCTCGCTCTTCGGACTGCTCTCGATCCCGGGGCAGAGCGCCTACAACGCCACCAAGTACGCCGTCCGGGGCTTCAGCGAGTCATTGCGGCAGGAGATGCTCATCGGCAAGCACAACGTCCGCGTCACGGTGGTCCACCCGGGCGGCATCAAGACCGAGATCGCCCGCAACGCCCGCGTCTGCGCAAGCGAGGACAAGGAGGCGACGGCGAAGTTCTTCGACAAGATCGCCACGATGGGTCCAGACCGCGCCGCGAAGGTCATCCTGCGCGGCGTGACGCGCAATCGCCCTCGCGTGCTCGTGGGCCTGGACGCGCACGCCCTGCACACGTTCGCCAAGTTCAGTGGCGCGCGCTACCAGGACGTCGTCGCCGCGTCGTCGAAGCGGATCCTTCCCGCCAAGCTCGTCTGACCGTTACCGCGTCGGCGGATCAGGACTGGTCGACCAGCTCGATGATCGCGTCGGCGACGACATCGGTCGCCTCGTGCATGAGCATGTGCCCCTTGCCGGGCAAAACCGTCAACTGCGAACCGGGTATGCCGTCGTGCAGGCTGCGTGCCCACCTCACCGGTGTGAGTTTGTCCTTGGTGCCGACCAGGACGTGGGTCGGCATGTCCGCGAACTCGGCCAGCGACTCGGTCTCGTCGTGGTCGCGGATCGAGGCGAAGTAGCGGCCCGTCGTCGCCAAGGACGTCTGGCCCATGAGTCGGGTCATGTCGCGCACAGTGGCCCTGTCGGGGTTCTCGCCGAAGTTGAGGTCGCGCAGGACCCTGCCAGGGACGAACATCCCAGTGCGCAGCAACGGAACTCGCGCCGCGAGGGCCATGGCGAGAGCCTCACCCCGGACTTCCGGGCGACCATCGATCGAGGCCGTCGTGGAGACGAGGGCGACCCCGCGCACACGGTCACGGAACTCCGAACTGTGCGCACCGGCATACGCGAGGATCGTCATTCCGCCCATCGAGTGACCGCCGAGGACGAGCGGTCCGGTGGGTGCAGTGGCGGCGATGACGGTGGCGAGGTCGTCGGCGAGCCCCTTGATCGACTGTGACCTGACCGAACCCCAGGTGGAGCGTCCGTGGCCGCGCTGGTCGTAGGTGATGACGCGAACAGCCCTGTGCGACTGGACTTCTGCCACGACGAGCTCCCAGCTGGCGCGGGTGAGGGTCCAGCCGTGGGCCAGGATCAGGGTGGGGGTGTCCGGGTCGGGCGTGGTCGACGGGCGGAACTCGGTCGCCGTGAGGTTGCCGCCGTTCGCTGCCGGGATCGACAGGGTGCGGGTGTTCATCGGGGTCCTCGCAAAGTATCGGAGAGACGGAGGAACGTAGAACTTTGTGGGGTGATCATGGATTCTCCACTTCGATGACGACGGGTGCGTGGTCGCTGGCGCCCTTGCCCTTGCGTTCCTCGCGGTCGATGGCCGCGCCCCGAACCCGTTGTGCCAGTGGGTCGCTCGCAAGGATGAAGTCGATCCGCATGCCGCGTCGCTTCTGGAAGGCGAGGCGCTGGTAGTCCCAGTAGGTGTAGGTACCCGGTTCTGACGTGTGCGGGCGGACGACGTCGCTGACCCCGGCGTCGAGCACGGCCTGGAAGGCGGCGCGCTCCGGCGGGCTGACGTGGCTCTTGTCGAGGTAGTAGTCCATCGACCACACGTCCTCGTCCTGCGGCGCGATGTTCCAGTCGCCCATGAGCGCGAACGGTGTGCCCTCGGCGGCCCAGGCGCCGGTCTGGACACGCAGCTGCTCGAGCCAGGCAAGCTTGTAGTGCATGTGCGGGTCCTCGAGCGCGCGCCCGTTGGGGACGTAGAGGGACCAGAGGCGGATGCCGCTGCACGTGGCCCCGATCGCTCGCGCCTCCGCAACAGCCGGCTCACCCCAGTGCGGCACGTCCGGGAAGCCGCGGCTCACGTCGTCCAGACCCACGCGGGAGGCGATCGCGACGCCGTTCCACTGGCTCAGACCGTGGTGCGCCACGGCATACCCGAGGGCTTCGAAGCGATCGAACGGGAACTGGTCCTCGCGGCACTTCGTCTCCTGGATCGCCAGGACGTCGACGTCCGTGCGCTCCAGCCACGCCTCGACCCGGTCGATGCGTGAACGGATGGAGTTGACGTTCCAGGTCGCGATGCGCACCACCTCACCCTACCCACCGGTATGCCTGGTCCTGAAGGTCCTGCCCAGGTGCGCCCACCGCCTGCACGCAGCGCCAGTGCATGCGCCGTCGGGTGGCTGCGCCGTCGTGCAGTGGATGCGAAGACGATGGACAAGGCCCGTTGGCGGTGGGACGCTGGACGTATTCGTGCCGGACCGGTTCAACGGAGGCATCAGATATGCGACGAGGACATGCACGACTCATCCTGGCCGTGGGAATGGTCACCGTCATGGGTGTCGCCCCGGCGTTCGCGGCGACCACGACGGTGCTTGCCACGACGCAGACGGTGGACCGCCAGCCGTCCGGCACCAACGACGCGGACGACCCGTCGTTCTGGGTGCATCCGACGGATCCTGCTCAGAGCCTCATCATCACCACGGTGAAGCAGGCTGGCATCGACGTCTTTCGTCCGACCGGGCAGCTGGTCCAGACGATCTCCATTCCCACCACGATTCGTTTCAACAACGTGGACGTCCTCTACGGCATCCAGGTCGCTGGTGCGCCGCAGGACCTCGCCGTGGTGAGTGACCGGGGTACGGACAAGATCCACGTGTATCGCATCGACGGCAGCGCGACTGCGCCCCTGACCGAGGTGACCGCTGCCGGGGTGCCACTCGTCTTCGGCGGCACGAAGAAGATCAGGTCGAAGACGACGTACGGCCTCACGGCGTGGAGCCCGTCGCCGGGCAGGGGCGAGCTCTTCGTCACGCAGGAGAACACCACCAACATCGCCAAGCTCGTCCTCACGGACGCCGGGGGCGGCAAGGTGGGTTACCAGAAGGTGGCCTCGATCAGCCTTCCCAACAGCTTCACCTTGCCGAACGGTAGCTCCTGGACGCCGTGCTTCAACCCGGCCCATCCGGACTGGCAGGCACACGCCGAGGGGATGGTGGTGGATCCGTCGACGGGGACGCTCTGGGTCGACCAGGAAATCGTGGGCCTCTGGAAGATGAACACCGACTTCACGGCGCGGGAACTCGTGCACCCGTTGACCCGTTTCGGCCAGACCTACACGGTCGTCAACCAGAAGTGCAGGGTCGACGCCACATCCACGAGCTACGGCGAGCCCTACCTGCCCGGGGACCTCGAGGGGATCGGCCTGTACCGACGGGATGCCCGCGACGCAACGGGGTACCTGATCATCTCCAACCAGCAGAAGTCGATCTTCACAGTCTTCGACCGGAGCGGACAGAACTACCTGGGAGCCTTCGCGATCGGGGCGGGGCCGAGCACGGACGCGGTCGAGCAGACAGATGGACTCGACGTCATGAACGTGTCCTTGGGTGGCCAGTACTCGCAGGGCATGCTTGTCACCCAGGATGGCAACAATGCGCCGGAGGGTGGCACCAACTTCAAGTTCACTCCATGGCCGACCGTGGCCGGTGCGATGGGGTTGGTCGTGGACACCTCGGGAGGACCGCGTGGCTGACCGCTGCGTCTGCGCCTGAGTGACCTGTCTGTCGGCGTGGACGATCGTGGCGACAGGTGACTGCGGACTGACGGCGTTCCGCGAGGCGGCGACTGGCCAGCAACGACTTCATC
The DNA here is from genome assembly GCF_042666395.1 of Knoellia pratensis. Lineage (NCBI taxonomy): Bacteria > Bacillati > Actinomycetota > Actinomycetes > Micrococcales > Intrasporangiaceae > Knoellia > Knoellia pratensis. The sequence continues at coordinate 975,845 of NZ_JBHTDJ010000001.1, forward strand.
CGCGAGTTGACGGAGTAGCCCACGATCCTGGCTCAGCGCACACGTCCGGGTTGGCGGGCCACGTGGTCCGTCGGCCGGCGTGTAGCCAGCATCCACGGACTACTGGATGGGGAAGCGGGCGATGCCTGCACGAGGCATGCCGTTCACCTTGGTGAACTCGCCCAAGGCGTAGAGGTTGCCTCCGGCCGTCGTAAAACTCCGGATCCCGGCGGCCGAGTTGAAGCTCGCGAAGGGACGTGGGGCACCAGTTCCGGCGTCGACGACCACTGCCTTACGAGAGGCAAAATCGATCAGGCATGTTGTTGTCGAGCTGGCGGAACACGTGTTGTTGAAGTGGCCGCCGACGTAGACGTCTCCACCCTGAGGCTCGATCGACTCCACGTCACCGTCGACCTTCACCTGCCAACGCTGGGCACCGGTAACCACATCGGTGGCATAGGCGGAGTTGCCGACCGGCAGGTGTCCGCCGGCGCCCAGGTAGACGTCAGAGTCCGTGGGGGCGATGTCGAACACCTGCGCGTCCAATCCCAGTCGTGCGTCGTAAGGCTGCACGACTCCGGCGGCGTCCAGCCGGGCCACGTAGTTGCGCGCGGCTCCGCCGATCGTCGTGAACTTGCCGCCCGCATAAATCTGGCTGCCGCTGGACTTGACCACATGGACGATGCCGTTGGGCTGCGGGTTGAACGTGCTGCTGACCGTCCCGTTGATGGGATCCAGCGCGGCGAGGTACTTGCGGTTGACACCGTTGATGGTGGTGAAGGCACCACCGACGTACAGGGTCCCGTTGACGTAGTCCAAGGACTCGACGGTGGAGGACGCTTTCGGCTGGAAGGTGCCGATCAGCTGACCGGAGGGAGTGAGGGCAGCCAAGTTGGTGCGCGACACACCTCCCACGCTGCTGAACGACCCACCAATGAAGATGTTCGTCCCGTCGGTTGCTAGGGCGCGAACCGCGCCGGTGACATCCGCGCGAAACCCCGGGTCGCGTACACCGGTGGAAGCGTCGACGGCCGCCAGCCCAGCGTGGCTGGTGGTGTCGACCCTGGTGAATGTTCCCCCGATGTACAGGCGGCCTCCAGCCTCCACCGAGCTCAGGACCGGACCGACCACATCGGACGACGACGCCGGTGACGTGCCCACGGCGGCCAACGCCGGGGCAGCCATCAGGACAGCTGCACCTGCAGCCATGACGAGGGGGACGCCGATTCGTGAACGCATGTGTTCCTCCGTGCCTCGCGCCAGAGGCCGAACCTGACAGGTCCGCATGTGGCATCAGCGCCTCATCGGAGCCCGCCTGGCCGACCACGGGCTGGGGCTGGGGCTGGGGCAAGGGGAGTGCTGGTCCACTCGTTGCGAAGAGCCAAGTGCCTCGGCATCTTTGCTTCTTGCGGGACCAACTTACCATCTCTTTACCTAACGCATGAGAAACGGCCAGATTGGGTTCCTTCTCCGGTTGCCGGCCATGCCAAAGGACGAGCGGGCTCACGCGTTCTGCACCTCGATATCGCCGGGAGCGTGGTCGCTCGCGCCCTTGCTCTTGCGTTCCTCGCGGTCGATGGGCGCCCCCCACACGCTGTGCCAGAGGGTCCGACGCGAGGATGAAGTCGATCCGCATGCCGCGCCGCTTCTGGAAGGCGAGGCGCTGGTAGTCCCAGTAGGTGTAGGTGCCCGGTTCTGACGTGTGCGGGCGGACGACGTCGCTGACACCCGCGTCGAGCACGGTCTGAAAGGCGGCACGCTTGGGCGGGCTCACATGGCTCTTGCGGATGTCGCCGCAGGTCGCGCCGATGGCCCGCGCCTCCTCGGCGGCGGGTTCGCCCCAGTGCGGCAGGTCCGAGAAGCCGGTCCTCGCGGCATGCTTGGGGTCGTGACCATGACCACTGCACTTGTCACCGGCGCCACCGCCGGCATCGGCCGCGAGTTCGCCCTCCAGCTCGCCGCCCGGGGTGACGACCTCGTGCTCGTTGCGCGCGACGTCGCGCGCCTCGAGGCCTTCGCGGGGGAGTTGCGCACCGCTCACGGGGTGGACGTGGAGGTGATCGGTGCCGACCTCAGCGCCCGAGACCAGCTCGGGCAGGTTGCCGACCGGGTCGCGTCCACCGACAAGCCCGTGGACGTCCTCGTCAACAACGCCGGCTACTCCCTCAAGAAGCGCTTCCTCGACAACGACGTCTCCGCCGAGGAGGCCGTGTTCGACGTCCTGACTCGGGCAGTGCTCGTGCTTTCTCACGCAGCGGGCAGTGCCATGCGGGTGCGGGGTCGCGGCGCGATCGTCAACGTGTCGTCCGTGGCGGCGTTCATGGCTGCCGGGCCCTACAGTGCCAGCAAGTCGTTCGCGACCGTCTTCAGCGAGGGGCTGGCGGCGGAGCTGGCCGGGACCGGAGTGACGGTGACGGCGCTCTGCCCCGGCTTCACCCACACCGAGTTCCACCAGCGCGCCGACGTCGACATGTCCAAGATGCCCGAGTTCATGTGGCTCGACGCGCCCCGACTCGTCCGCGATGCCCTCGCCGACGTCGACAGGGGCAAGGTCGTGTCCGTGCCGGGCCGCCAGTACAAGGCGATCGTCACGGCGCTGCGGATCCTTCCGCGCCCGCTCGTCCGCAGGCAGTCGCGCGGAGCCCACCGCCCCAGCTCGACCTGATGATTTCGGCTCAGCCGAGGATGTCGCGGATCTGGGCGTAGGCCTCGGCGTCGGCTGAGCCCTGGTCGCCTGTCTCCGAGATGACGTGGGCGGCGAGGACATGGCCGGCCTGCATGGACGCTCCCGGGCCGTGCCCGGTCAGTCGGGACGCAAGGTAGGCCGCGGCGAAGGCATCACCGGCACCGACCAGCTCCACGACGACCACCGGGACGGGCTCGCTCGTCGTCCACGCCCCGTCAACCCAGACGGACGCCGGTTGGGCACCGTCCTTGACGACGATCTCTCCCACTTCGGGCAGGAGTTTGCGGATCGCGTCAGGCGTCTGCGCTCCCCACACCTCGGTGGCCTCGTCCAGCCCGATGAGCACGATGTCGCAGCGCCGCGCGATCCGCAGGAGCACCTCGGCCGCTGTTCCGTCAGGCCACAGCGCCGGTCGGTGGTTGAGGTCGAAGGACACCGTCCAGGTGCGCCCGGGAACGCTCAGGGCCTCGAGACGCTCGATGAACTCGTCCGACACGGCCGCCGCCACACCGCTGACGTGGACGTGCCGGACCGATGCGAGGTCCTCGGTCGTGAGCGGCCAGGGGCCGGCAGCGGCTGAACCCTCGCGGTAGTAGTGGACGCTGCTGCCATCGCCTGCCTCACCTGCCCTCTGCTTGAAGTAGATGCCCGTCGGCCGATCGCCCACCTCGTGCAGCGCGCGGTCGTCGACCCCCTCAGCGACACAGGCACTGCGGATGCGCTCCCCGAACGGGTCGGCTCCGACGGCTCCGGCAAAGCGCACGTCCAAACCGAGCCGGGCCAGGTGGAGCGCGACGTTGAGCTCGGCGCCGGCCACGCCGATCGACAGTTCGTGAGCCGTGACGAGGTCCTGGCCAACGTGGGGCGTCAGCACGACGAGGGGCTCACCACAGCACAGGATCGTGGGGGCTGTCATCGCACGAACTCTCCGCGGCTGAGTGCGTCACCGGCTGCGGCGAGGGCGAGCAGGAGCAGACCCTGCCCCCACGGCTGAGGCCGGTCGTCGCGAATCACGCTGTAGCCGAACGGAATCAGTTGCAGCACGGTCCCGGCGCTGACGCGGGTGAGCACTCCATCGTCGACCTGGCCGAGGACTCCGCGCAGGGCGAGCCAGCCGGACGCGGCATACCGGTCCGTGCCCAACAGCGGCACCGAGCGGAGCATCGCGGCGGCGATCCCGGCGGCCGCCGAGGACTCGATGATCCCTGCGGTCTCGGGGTGGCCGTCGACGAGGACGTCCCAGATCCCGTGGTCGGGTTGGGTGGCCACGAGGGCGGAGAGCTGCAGGTCGAGTCGGCGTCGCAGCTCGTCCCGCGAATCGGGGTCGACCAGGTCTCGGTCGATCTCGAGCGCCTCGACGAGGGCGAGCGCTGCCCACGCATTGGCGCGTCCCCAGTGGCAAGGGATCGCCTCGCCATGGTGCGAGCCGTGGACGAAGAGCCCGTTGTCGGCCTGCAGCACCTCGGCGTGGGCCAGCACCTGGGCCACGCCCTCGGCGACGAGCGTCCGATCGCGTCGCTGCTCGCCAAGCCGCAGGAGGAACGCCCCGACCATGACCATCGTGTCGGCCCACACCCCGCCCGGCCAGTGCTCGATCGCGCCGGTGACGTCGCGGGTCACCTCAGGTCGGCGGGTCCACTTCTCGAGGCGGTCCAGGGCCGGCAGGTATGCCGTCCGCGCGCCGTGCGTGACCAGGTGGACTGCCGCTGTGCCCGGGGCGACCTCGTTGACGTGGTCGAGGAGGGCGGTGGGGTCGACCGAGGGGTCGGCGAGGTGGGAGTCGTACCAGTCGAGCACGGCCTGGGGCACGGGCTCATCGAACGCCTCGGCGGCACGGACGAGGCCGAGGAGGCACACACCCTCGCCCCAGAACCAGCGGCGCAGGCCGAGTCGCCAGGTGGCGGCCGCGACCTCGTGGGTCACGCGGTGGAGGTTGAGTGCTGTCGTCGCCTCGACCGTCCAGCCAGGGCGGGGCGGCACGGCGAGCCGGGCGTTGTCGGTGTCCTCAGCCGCCATGGGAGACACCGCTCGGAGGAGTCAGGCGCCGTCCGGCCACGGGGTCGATCTCGAGGTGCTGCCCGGCCCAGGCCACGCGAACCGGATCGGTCGCGGACGCAACGGTCGTGGCTGGGTTGTCGAGGTGTGGCGCCGTGGCGGGCGTTCCGGCCTCGACGTCGGCTGGCTGGCCATCGATGAGGAACGGTCCGGTCCAGGCGAGTTCGAGAGCAGGACCATGCCTGGCGATGACCCGCACGCCACTGTCCGCCTCCCGCCAGTCGAGCCCGGGCAGGGCCGCCACGAACTCGGCGAGCCCAGCGAACTCACCCGTGTGGGCGTGGACGGCGACGAGCAGTGGTGCGCCGCGCGGTCGCCAGCTCTGCCAGGCCTCATCGCCGGTCGTGGTGGGGTCGAAACCTCCGGGTCCGGCGACTGCAACGAGTCCGTTGGCCCTGCGTCCGACGAGCCAGTCGCCGGATGTCTGCCATTCGTCGAAGCGAGCCGCCGGGAACCAGAGGTGCACCTGCTCGGCGAGGGCGTCGCCACGATGGAGCGCGATGACCGTCCGGTCGTGCTGGCGCACACGTGGGAGGACTCGGTGGCCCACCCAGCCGCTGGGGCGCGTGTGCGAACCATGGTTGGCCGCAGCCGGATTCGTCGCCCACACCTGCAGTGATCCGGGCAGCGTGATGCCCCAGATGTGCTCCTGCAGGCCGGGCAGACCCACGCGGTAGTCCTGCACGGATGACACCATCCCGCCGGGGCCGCGACGTACCTCGACCGTCGAGGCATAGCTGCGCGTGAGCAGGTCGCGCTCCATCGCGTACTCGCCGCGGTAGTGCTGGGTTCCCGTCCACTCGTGGTCAGGATCCGAGGCGATCGCGCGGATCGCCTGCGGCAGAACGTATGCCGTGCTCGTCGCCAGTGCCGTGGCTGGCAGGGTCGCCTCGTTGAGCGCCCCCATGCCCCAGTAGAGCCACATGATCGAGGCCGTCTCCTCCAGGCATGATGCCCGGAGCGTTGGGGTGTAGCTCCGGCCGTGGGCCGACCCGTGCGTGCCACGCCAGGAGTTGCAGGCCAGGGTGAGCAGGATCTTGTCGAGCAGGGCCTCGGCCCGGCGCCGAAGGTCCTCGTCGGCGGCATGGTCGACGAGCGCCACGAGCGCGAGAGCGTCGATCGCGAGGTAGGCGTTGGAGTCGAACTCGCTGAACCCCGAGGTGAGCTTGCGGTTGACCCAGGCCCGCGCCAGCTCGCGCCCGTGATCGGCATGCTCGGCTCCGGTCCAGCCGGTGTTGGCGAACTTCTCGTCCGAGAACGCCTCTCCCACAAGGGTTTCGGCCGTGTGCCAGACCATCTGGTGGTTCTCGGTGAAATAGCACATGGCGTCATCGCCGGGCTGGTCGATCCAGTACTTGAAGTCGAGGAGGGCTTCGCGCACCGAAGCGCGCGCACCCGGGTCCCACTGCGCCTCCGGCACGCGGTGCCACAGGAGCATGAGCCCGACGGCCTCGAAGTCGGCGCAGTCGGACCGACTCGTGATGAAGCCGAGCGCGGCCGTCAGGTCCTCCGGCAGCACGGCCATCTCGCCGGTGTCGCTGGCGAGCGCGTGACGAGCGAGAGCGCGCGCCGAGCCACTGCGTCCCCGCACGTGCTCGAGCAGCTCCGTGCGCCACACCTCCGGCTCGCCCTCGGGTGAGTGTCGCTGCGTCCACGGAAGGTGACCGACGAGCAGGTCCCGACGCGAGCGGCATACGTCGTCGTCCATCCGGACGGTGAGCGTCACTTCACCCGTGCCGAGCATCGAGGCCTGCGAACTGTCTGCATCGGCCGCGACGAGCAGCACGTCAGCAGAGCCGTTTTCGTCGAAGGTGACGGGAGGGACGGTCTGTCCGCCGACATCCACGCGCACCCGCAGGCCGGGCGGGCCGTGCAGGGTGGCAACACCGTCGGTCGTCTCCCACTGCTGCACGGCCACGCCGTCAAGGAGTCCCTCACCCACGCTGTCGCGGTGCTCGTCCGCACCGGCGGACGGGATGACGACTCGCACGGGCAGGCCATCCACCCTGACCGAAACCGTCTGGCGGAGCTCACGCAGGGCGACATTCCAGGACTCGACGACGAGGTCGCTCGTGCCCGAGGGCAGCAGGGTCTCGATGACCTGGGTCCACGGCTGCATGTAGCCGAACTCCGCGTGGTCGAGCACGAGCTCACCGCGAAGCCAGACCCGCAGGGGTCCAGTGCTGCGCACCACCAGCCGCCGCACCTCGGGCTGGTCCACTTCGAGCCGCGTCGCCGCCACGAAGGCGCGCTCGGTCGGGGTGTAGCAGAAGGTGCTCCGCTCGATGACTCCGTCGTATGCCGTGTGGTGTCGTTCCCAGAGCCCGCGTTCACCCATCCACTGGAACTGTGTGCCCTCCGCGTCGTCCAACGACGGAGGCGAGGGTGGCACGGCAGGGGAGCGGACGGCATACAGGGCGTCCTTGACGACAGCGACGTCCGGCCCGTTGGTGAGTCTCCACCGACCGAGCCGGTCGTCGTCGTCCCACGGCGAACCGTCGGGTGACACGACCTGGTCGAGAGCGGTGCAGGGTGCCTCCCAGACGGGACCGACGAGCCAGTCGAGGATCGCCCCGTCAGGACCGAGGCGGTGGACGGTGCGGCTCACGTGAGTCCGTTCATTTCAGGCCCGTCTGGGCGATTCCGGTGAGGATGTGGCGCTGGAGCACGAGGAAGATGATGACGACGGGAAGGATCGTCAGCACCGACATCGCGAGCACGAGGTTGAAGGGCACGACCTGTTGACCGTTGAAGCGGGCGAGCGCCACGGGCAGGGTGTAGACGCTCTCGTCCTGGGCGATGATGAGCGGCCAGAGGAAGTCGTTCCACCGCCAGATGATCGAGAAGATCGCGACGACTGCCAGGGCCGGGCGACACAGCGGCATCATGATCCGCCAGAAGATCCGCCACTCCGACGCGCCGTCGATCCGGGCGGCCTCCATGAGGTCGTCGGGGATCGTCAACATGTACTGCCGCAGCAGGAAGACCCCGGTCGGGGTCGCGGCCGGCGGGATGATGAGACCCCAGAGGCTGTTGACCAGACCGAGGTTGGCGACGACCTGGTAGACCGGCAGCAGGATGACCTGGAGCGGGATCATGATCGTTGCGAGCGTGAGCAGGAAGAGGGCGTTGCGTCCCCGGAAGTTGTACTTCGAGAGCGCGAACGCCGCCATCGAGTTGATGAGCAGGGTCAACGCTGTCGCAGAGACCGTGACGATGACGCTGTTCTTGAAGTACGTGAAGAAGTTGAAGCTCGTGAGGGCTTCGGTGTAGTTCGAGAACGTCGGGTCCTTGGGAATGATCGTCGGTGGGCGCTGAGCCAGCTCGGATGTGTCCTTGAAGGACGACAACACGGCCCACACGACGGGGATGAGCATGATGATCGCGCCCGCGATGAGGAGCGTCGTGCGGATGATCGTGCCCGTGCTGGGGGCGCTGCGCACAGCGGTGGTGGGGCGTGTTGCGGTCGCGGTGCTCACACCGCCTCCTGACGTCGGCCGAGCAGGTAGTTGAGCAGGGTGATCCCGAAGATCGTGATGAAGAGGATGACCCCGGCCGCGCTGGCCAACCCATAGCGGATCGGCGACTCGAAGGCCTGCTCGTAGATGTACTGGACGATGAGCGTCGTCGACCCCGTGGGGCCGCCGCCGGTCAGCGTGTAGATGAAGTCGAAGGCCTGGAACCCGGCGATCGTCGACAGGATGAGGACGACGAGCATCGTGGGGCGCAGCATCGGCAGGGTGATGAGGCGGATCGTCTGCCAGGTGTCGGCCCCGTCGAGTCGGGCAGCTTCGTAGACGTTGCCGTCGATGCCCTGCAGCCCGGACAACAGGATCAGGCCGTAGAAGCCGAGGTGGGTCCAGACGCCGACAAGCACGGTGCAGGTCATCGCGAGGGTGGGGTCGATGAGCCAGCCGGGCTGTCCGAGTCCGATCGCCTCGGTGATGGTGTTGACGAGCCCGACCCGGCGCTCGAGCGCCCAGCCCCAGATGAGGCCGACAACGACTGGCGAAAGCAGGACAGGCAGGAAGTATGCCGCTCGCAGGACTCCGCGACCGCGTTGCTGGGCGTTGAGCATGAGGGCCAGAGCGGTGGACAGCACCATGGTCACGACGACGAACGCGATGACGAAGATCGCGGTGTGCCGGACCACGCCCCAGAACTCGTCGTCGCCGAGGATCTGCTTGTAGTTCCCGGTGCCGACGGGCTTGAAGGTGCGCCCGTTGCGGCTGTCGAAGAAGGAGATGTTGAAGCCGTTGATCGCCGGCCAGATGGTGAAGATGGCGAAGACGATCATGTTGGGCGCGACGAACAGGTAGGGCGCCCAGCGAGACCTTGACCGTAGGCGGGAGGGCTTGCCCGACGGCCCGTCCGCCGACGGGCGCCCGGTCTTCGGGGCGCCCGCGACGGTGGTCGCGCTCACTTGCTGTCGGCGATGACCTTGTCGATCCCCGCCTTCAGGTTCTTGGCGGTGGTGGCGGCGTCCTGCTGGCCGGCCACGGCCTTGGCGAACTCTTCGACGAACACGGTGGCGGAGGGTCCGAAGGCGGGCGAGGCCACGGCGTCGTACGTGTCAGCCGGCGTCTCCGCCACGTCTGCGGCGAACACCTCCATGTCGGCCTGGTGACTCGGGTAGGTGACGCCCTTGGACTCGCTGAGGTCGTTGCGGGTCGGCAGCCACATGGACTCGGCGTCCATCCTGGCCTGCGACTCCTTGGAGTTGAGGAACTGGACGAGGGCGGCCGCCATCTGCGGTTCCTTGGACTGGCTCAGGCCCACGGTGTACTTGCCGCCGGGGAAGCCCCCGCAGCGCTCGGAGCAGGCGTTGGGCACGGCCTGCCAGGCGAACTTCGCCGACTTCGCGAACTGTCCGACCTGCCAGTTGCCGGAGATGTAGATCGGGGCCTGCTGCGCGAGGAAGATCTCGTTGGCGCCCTTGTACTTGCTGCCGGACTCGATCCAGAAGTCCTTGGGGATCGTGCCGTCCTTGATCAGCGTGAGCAGGCTGTCGATGGCCTTGGTCGCCTTGGTCACGTCGAGGGTGTTGGTCATGTCCTTGCCGACCATCGTCGTGCCGAACTGGCTGAGGATCGTCGAGAGCCGGTGGCCGGACTTGTCGATGGCGATGCCGGCCTCGGTCTTGTTCGCGGCCTGGACCTTCTTGGCGTCGGCGACCATCTCGTCCCAGGTCCACTTGGTGGGGATGGCCACGCCAGCCTTCTTGAAGAGGTCGACGTTGACGAACGGCCCGTTCATCGTGAGGTCGTTGGGGACCGCGATGATCTTGTCGCCGTCCTTGACCGCTGCGGCCGGTCCGGCGAGGAACTCGTTGGTGTAGTCCTTGCCGACGACTCCGGAGAGGTCCATGAGGTCATCGCGGAAGGGTGCGAGGTCGGCGAGGCGGGCGACGTCGGGAGCGTTGCCGCCCGACAGGCGGGCCTGCAACGACTGCTGGAGGTCGGCGAACGGGACGATCTGCAGGTCCACCTTGCCGCCGGTCTTGGTCTCGAACTCCTTGAGCAGGCCTCTGGTCGCGGCCTCGTCGGGGCCGTCGGTGAAGTAGAGGTAGGTGATCGTCTTGCCCTTGAACGAGCTGAGGTCGACGGATCCGGACGCCTTGGGCGCCGCTGCGTCGGGGGACTCGGTGGTGCCGGGGGAGCAGGCCGTGAGGGCGGCGATGCTCACTGCCGCCAGGCCGGTGATGAGGGTCGAACGCATCGGGATTCTCCTGTGCTGTGCGCGGGCCGTCCGCCGGAGGGCTCTGGCGGCGACGTTGCCGTTGGTGCATAGTGGTTCCATATTCAGCGTCAAGGGAAGTCATTTCCGCTGGACGGGAAGAATCCTCGAACTCAGGAGAGCCATGACCGACGTCCGCATCGCCACCCACCCCGCGGAGTTCGTCCGCCTCACTCCCGACGAGATGCGTGAGCGCTTCCTCGTGGAAGGGCTTTTCGTGGACGGCGAGGTCCGGTGGATGCTCAGTCAGAGCGACCGCATCCTTCTCGGTGGCGCGCTCCCCGACGGTGGCTCACTGGCTCTCGAGGCCCCTCCCGAGATCCGTTCCAAGGGAACGCTCACCGATCGCCGCGAGCTCGGTGTCGTCTGCCTCCACGGCTCGGGTTCCGTGGCCGTTGACGGCGGTGAGGCGTATGCCGTGGAGACCGAGGACATTGTCTACATCGGTTCTGGCAGTGGGCAGGTCACGCTTTCCGGGGACGCGGCCTTCTATCTCGTGAGTGCTCCGGCGCACCTTGCGCACCCGACCACCCTGATCCGCAGGGCCGACTCCCAGTCGGTCGAGATCGGTGACGAGGAGAAGGCCAGTCGACGCACCCTGCGCAAGTACGTCCACGACCAGGGAGTCGCCTCCTGCGAGCTGGCACTGGGCATCACGACGATCGAGCCGGGCAACGTCTGGAACACGATGCCCTGCCACACCCACGACCGCCGTACCGAGTGCTACCTCTACTTCGGCCTCCCCGAGGGTGAGCGCGTCATCCACATCGCCGGCCAGCCGGGGCAGACCAAGAGCATGGTCGTCGCCGACCGCCAGGCGATCATCTCGCCGCCGTGGTCGGTGCACTTCGGGGCCGGCACCTCGTCCTACAAGTTCGTCTGGTCGACGGCCGGGGAGAACCTCGCCTACGACGACATGGACGCGGTGGCCACGACGGACCTCCGATGAGCGAGAACTCCTGGCTCGAGCAACAGTTCGGCTTGGCTGGGCGGACAGCTCTTGTCACGGGAGCCCGCACCGGGATCGGTCGCGCCTGCGCCCTCGCGCTGGCCTCTGCGGGAGCCGACGTCGTGCTGTGGGGTCGCTCCGAAGGTGACTGTGACGAGGTCGCGGCTGAGGTGGAAGCGTTGGGGCGCAGGGCTTTTGGTGTCGCCGCCGACTTCTCTGACCGGGAGGCTGTGCAAGCGCTGGCCACTGGCGTCGCCACCGATCACCAGGTCGACATCCTCGTCAACAACGCCGGCACCATCCGGCGCACGCCGGCCGCACAGATGTCCCTGGAGGACTGGGACCTCGTGCGCGTCGTCAACCTCGACTCGGTGTGGATCCTCACCCAGACCCTCGGCGCCGCCATGGTCGCGCGAGGTGACGGCGCCGTGGTCACCATTGCCTCCCTCCTCGCCTTCCAGGGCGGAGTGAACGTCCCGGGGTATGCCGCGACGAAGCACGCCGTCGCCGGCCTCACCAAGGCGTTCGCGAACGAATGGGCGGCCTCGGGTGTGCGGGTCAACGCGGTGGCTCCGGGCTACGTCGAGACCAACAACACCGAGGCGTTGCGCGCCGACGAGGAGCGGCGAGAGTCGATCTCGGCGCGCATCCCGGCGGGGCGGTGGGCGACTCCGGACGACATCGCCCCCGCCGTGGTCTATCTCGTGAGCCCGGCCGCGGCCTACGTCCACGGTCATGTGCTGACGGTCGACGGCGGATGGATGGCGCGATGACGCAGCTCTCCGCCCTGCAGAAGGCCATCGCCGTCGTCGAGGCCCTGGCTCACGAGCGCCGACTCAGCGACATCGCGCGGCACACCGGGCTTCCGGTCTCGACCGTGCACCGCATCCTGCAGGAACTCGTCTCTGTGGGTTGGGCCCGTGAGGAGGAGGGGCGGACCTACGCGATGGGTGCTCGGTTGCTCTCGCTGCCGTCACGGTCGACGGGTACCGACGACCTCGCCCGTCTTGCCCGACCGCAGTTGCGCCAGCTCTGCGAGGCGAGCGGGCGCACGGTGCACTTTGCCGTGATCGACGGTGACCAGCTCGTCTACCTCGACAAGCACGAGGGCACCCGCGCCTATTCGATGAAGTCCCGCATCGGGATGATGCTCCCATTGCACTGCACCGCAATTGGCAAGGCGGTGCTCGCGCAGATGACCGACGCGGACGTGCGTCAGTTGGCCAACCGGACCGGCCTCCCGGCACTCACTCCGCGGACCATGACCGACGTCAACGTTCTGTTGCGTCACCTCGGCAAGGTGCGCCAGAGGGCGTATGCCGTGGACGACGAGGAGAACGAGCCGCACACCCGCTGTGTCGGGGCCGCAGTGGTCAACCACCGGGGCGAGCCCATCGGGGGAGTGTCCATCTCCTCCTTGGTCTTCGACGTCACAGGCGCCGAGGTCGAGGAGCTCGGGGCCATGGTGGCCGCCACGGCTTCGGCCATCTCGACCGTCCTTGGCCGCCCCTTGGCGCAGGTCGATGCCGGATGAGCACCTCGCCCCTGGACGTGTCGCCCGTCATCCCCGTGGTGCAGCTCCCACCGGACTGCGACCCCGTGCTGGCGGGTGTGGGGATCGCGCGGGCCCTGGTCGCCGGTGGGATCTTGATCATCGAAGTGACGCTGCGGACGGATGGGGCAATCGACGCCATCTGCGCCATTCGTGAACAGGTGCCCGAGATCCTCGTCGGCGCAGGCAGCGTCCTGGACCTTGCCGGGCTCGGGGCGGCTCTCGCCGCCGGAGCCCAGTTCGTCGTCACGCCCGGGACGTCCCAGACCCTGCGCACTGCCCTCGGAGAGGTCGGCGTCCCCGTGCTGCCCGGTGCGGGCTCGGTGAGTGAGGTGCTCGAGCTCAGGGACGCCGGCTTCACTGAGATCAAGGTCTTCCCCGCTGAACCCCTCGGCGGACCGGCCTTCCTCAAGGCGCTGCTGGCCCCGGTTCGTGATGTCCGGGTCTGCCCCACGGGAGGAATCACGCAAGCCAGCGCACCGGCATACCTGTCGATGGGGAACGTGCCCTGCGTGGGAGGTTCCTGGCTCACGCCACCCGACCTCGTCCGCGCAGCGGACTGGCCCGCGATCACCGCCCTCGCCCGGGTGGCGTCGGGTCGGTAGCCTCGGGGCCGTGACTGACAACGCTGCCGACCGCGCCCGCCTGCTCGAGATCATCAAGGACAAGGCCATCGTTCATGGCCGCGTCACTCTGTCATCCGGCAAGGAGGCCGACTATTACGTCGACCTGCGCCGCATCACGCTCGAGGGTGAGGCCAGCCCGCTGGTCGGCCGCGTCATGCGCGAGATGGTCGCCGACCTCGACTTCGACGCCGTCGGGGGACTCACGCTGGGCGCCGACCCGGTGGCCACCTCGATGCTCCACGCGGCCGCCGCTGCCGGCGAGCGCCTCGACGCCTTCGTCGTCCGCAAGGAGGGCAAGGCCCACGGTCTCCAGCAGCGCATCGAGGGTCCGTCCATCACGGGCCGCCGCGTGCTCATCGTGGAGGACACCTCCACCACGGGTGCCTCCCCCCTCGACGCTGCGAAGGCCGCGCAGGAGGCTGGCGCCACCGTCGTCGGTGTCGCCACGATTGCCGACCGGGCCACAGGTGCCGCCGAAGTGTTCGCCGACGCCGGTCTCGAGTACCGCCACGCGTTCGGACTGACGGACCTCGGCCTCGCCTGACCAATGCGCCTCCAGTGCCACACGGCACCCAGGCTCTAGGATCGCGAGCGAGACGCCACCAACAGGGGAGTTCCCATGATCACCACCATCGTCATCGTCGTCGTCCTGCTGCTGCTCGTCGGCATCGTCGTGGGGATGTACAACGGCCTCATCAAGCTGCGCAACCTCGTGCAGGAGGCCTGGCGCCAGATCGATGTCGAGCTCACCCGGCGTCACGACCTCATCGGCAACCTCGTCGAGACGGTCAAGGGCTACGCGGCGCACGAGCGCGGCACCCTGGAGGACGTCATCAAGGCTCGTTCGGCCGCGATGGCGCCGAACCAGTCGCCGGGCCAGCAGGCCGAGAGCGAGAACATGCTCAGCCAGGCGCTCGGTCGACTCCTCGCGATCGCCGAGGCCTACCCCGACCTCAAGGCCAACCAGAACTTCCTCGCCCTCCAGCAGGAGCTCACGAGCACCGAGGACCGGATCGCCTCGGCCCGGCGCTACTACAACGCGACCGTGCGTGACCTCAACACCAAGGTCGAGACGGTCCCCACCAACTTCATCGCCGGCATCTTCGGCATCAAGACGGCCGAGTACTTCGAGGCCGTCGGCGAGCAGCGCGAGGCCCCCAAGGTCGACTTCGGTCAGCGTGACGCCACGATCCCGCCGCCCAGTGGGTATGCCGGCCCGTCGCCTTCCGCGTCGAACCCGCCTGCTCCGTCGTCCCCGGCGACCACGCCTGCGGCTCCGGTGGATGGCACCCAGCCGATCGCGCCGACCACCCCGGGCGACGTTCCGCCCGCACCTCCAGCGCCTCGGGTCTGAGCTGGTCATGTCCGTTCTGGGGGGAAGTCGCAACACCGCCGCTGCGCCATGGGTGGCCGAGATCTGGGTTGATCCGCAGTGGTACGAGTGTCAGAGCAGTCCCGACCGTTTGCCTGACCCCGGACCGCCGACGGTCGTCAGCTTGCGGGGCAGCCAGGTGCTCATCGGTCGGCACAGCGAGGTCAAGTCCGTGGTGCCGCAGATCGACTGCGAAGGGGACGCCGGCGTGAGTCGGCGCCACGCCCAGCTCACCCGTCACAACCTCGGCTGGGTCGTCGAGGACCTCGGCTCGGCCAACGGCACCTATGTCAGCACGATGATCGGCGACATCCCCGACGACCCGATCGATGCCGGTCACCCGCTGGCTTCCGGTCACGTGCTCTACCTCGGGTCATGGACCCGCATCGTCCTGCGCCAGGAGTCCGTCCTCGCCTGACCGACGTTCACGCGACCTGCATCTCGTGCTCGAGACACCAGTCGTCCGGCGGGTCGGGAATCCATCCGCCCCAAGGATCTTCGGGCAGGGGGAGGTCCTGGAGGTGGACGTCGTTCGCCCAGTCGTCAGGAACGGTTTCGGGCGCGATCCAGCCCTCGCCGAGGATCGGTGGTGCGGTGGAGTCGTGGATCCGTCCGGTTGGGGTCGTGATGCGTATGTCGTGCGGTCCGGTTCCGTCGAGGCCGGTCGAGCGCACGGTGAAGTACCAGCCGACTTCTTCTTTGACGAGGTTGTGGCGTTTGCAGAGCCCGCCGGCGTTGGCGCCGGTCGTGGCGCCGCCGTCATGGACGGGTTGGACGTGGTCGGCCTCGATGGCGGGGGCGTCACACCAAGGGACGCGGCAGGTCGGGTCACGCAGCTCGAGGAAGCGGCGGAGGCCGCCTTGGAATCGGCGGCGCGTGGAGTCGAGAGCGACGAGGTCACGCCCGGTGGGGTCGGTGAACAAGCGGCGCAGCCACGCGAACGCGCCAGCGTCGCCAGTGGTCGCGGCGGCGGTTGTCTTGTCGTTGGTTGCGGTGGCGTGGTCGAGGAGGGCGGCGATGTGGGCGCGAGCTTCGGCTCCGGGGATCGGTCCCCAGCCGGGGATGACCGCCACGTCGTCCGCGGGCGCGTTGCCGCCGAACATTGCCGGGAGCAGGACTGTGTCCGTCATGACGAGGTTGACCTCGACGGGTTGCGGCTGACCCTTCGCCCGCCCGGAGAGCAGTTCGAGTGCGCGGTCGGAGAGCCAGGCACCCTTGCCGCGGGTGTCGGCCCTCGCGGCAGCGGCGGCGGCGTCCCACTGGTCGGCGGGCAGGTCGGGGTCGATCTGGTGGCGGCGTCCTTCCTCGGCCAGCAGGGCGACGTGGGCTCCGATGATGTCCTTCATCGGTCCCAGGATCGACATCCACGCCATCCCGTCGGGTGCGGGACGCACACTCATGCGGCGTGAGGCGACTGCCCGCCGGTTCCGCTCGGCCAACGACTCGGCGTCCAGCTGGGCACCCACACGACGGGCCGCCCCAGCCAACGCCTTGTCACCCAGCGATGTCATCGTCGCGGCCAACCGCTTGTCGACCTCGGCGCGGTGCTCGCGCGACAGGCACGCGGTCTCGCGGACCAGGATCCCCGCCCGCTTCTCACTGAGCTCACCGCGGGTCAACGCGGCCAGAGTTTCGGGCATCTCGCCGACGAGCGCTTTCGCGACACCCACGTGCTGATCCGCCAAGGTCGGAGAACACCGACGAGCCAACGCCAGGTCGGCGCGGACACTGCGCGAGTCCTCACCCAACGCTTCACGGTCCACCACTGAGGCAGCGGTCACGCGAGCCTGCGCCGCAGCCGCAGCACCCTTGAGGCACTCCAACGCGGCGACCACCTCAACCCGCTCCGCCTCGGTCAAACCCTCGGGCTCGACCGTGGCCAAAGAGGACAAGAAGGAGCGGACCTGAACCTCAGGCCCTGCGGCGAATGGTGTCCCCTCCATGCCTCTCATCGTACACCTGTCCACCGACACCCAAGCGGTTATCCACACACGAATTCAGCTGCAGCACAGCACAATTCATCACTTCGTAGCATGTACAGGCACGCCGACATCGGCCGCCTGCTCCACCCGCTGACCACCCACTCAGGAGTCCATCAGAAGCCTCTGACAGGCCCGCGGCGCCACGTCAGCGGATGAAGCCGATCCACCCCGCGTCGGTGTCGAACGCGAGCATCGGCCCGTCTGTCGAACCCTTGAGCTGCACGCTGGCGTGGTCGTCGATGAGGGCGGCCAGCCAAGCGTCCACGGCGGCCGGTTCCTCGGGGCAGCCGATCTCGGTCATGACGATCCCGTCGACGGCCGAAAGGCGATGATCCTCGATGGTGACCTTGGCACTCAGGTGGTTGCAGGCGGCATACAGGCGCAGTTCGTCGTCCTTGATGGTGAGTCGCACCGGCGTGGTCCACGGCTTCGTCCCATTGGAGGCGAAGCCCACGTGAGACACCCACTGCCCCTGCACACCGTCAAGCGAGGTGAGCCAGCCGGCATCGTTCTCGGACGCGCGATCGCGAGCCGACCACACGGCGTACGCGCCCCCGAGGAGGAGGGCAGCGACCACGCCGATCACGGTCCACGTCCGCCACGCGACGACTCTCATGACACTTGGACCTGTCCGCGCACCGTTCGGTTCCCGCTACTTCTCCGCAGGGAGGACCAGCGCGTAGACGTCCCACGGCCGAGCGTCGGCGGGGTGCTCGCGACGGGTGCGTCCACGGTGCGCTCGGAACACCGCGTGCAACTGCTCCTTGAGGACCTCGAGCTCGGCGTCGGTGACCCACAGCCGTCCTCGCGAGGTCATGCCCACCTCATCGCCGGTCTCCAAGGACTCCGCGAGCCGGTCCAGCCCCGCATCCAACCCCACGAACCATTTGGCCAGTGACGACCGGCTCAGATCCCGACCCGCAGCCCGGTGGGCCTCCGGCAGGATCGAGATCGTCGTCGCCGTCGATCGCCAGGGCCGCTCGCGCCCATCACTCGACGAGTCGCGCTCGACGACGCCCCACTTCTCCAGCGCGCGCAGGTGATAGCTCGTCGCCGACGGTGTGAGGTCCACGAGAGATGCCGCCTCGGTCGCGGTGAGCACTTCGCCCGAGAACAACTCGGTGATGAGTCGCTGCCGGGCCGGGTGAGCCAGCGCACGCAGGGCCCGGGGGTCCGTGATGCGCAGCTCGTCGGGTCGCTTCTTCGCCATGACCCCACTTTAGTGTTGACGGATCAATTCGTGAAGCGTTACCTTCATAGTTATGAAGCAACTACTTCACGAGTATGCCGGTGTGCTGGGTGTGCCGCAGGCTCGCCTTGTCCTCGGGGCGAGCCTCACGTCGGTCGTCGGCGACGTGATGGCCATGGTCGCGCTGCTTCTGCACCTCCATGACACAGGTCATGGACCGTCCGCCGTCATGGTGCTCCTCATCTGTTTCGCCCTGCCGCTCGTGCTGACGATGGGCGTCGCGGGCTCGGTCGCGGACGCACTCGACCCCCGCCGAGTCCTGGTCGTCGCGACCCTGGTGCAAGCCGTGGGCGCCCTCGGCCTCGTCGTCGCGCCCTCGCTCGGCTGGACCTGTGTCTCGGTGTTGGTGCTGCAGACCGGGTTCGCCTTCGCCAACCCGGTCTGGTCAGCCGTGATGCCCCTTGTCGTCGGCGAGGACCTCTCCGGCACCTACGTCTCCCTGTCGCAAGGACTGCGGGCGGTCGCGTCACCGCTGGGCGCCGCGCTCGCCGGGGTGTTGGTCCAGCACTGGGGGAGTCAGGCGGTCCTCGGTCTCAATGCTGCGAGCTTCGCCGGACTTCTCGCTGCCGCTGTCGCCCTGCGCGTCACCCGCAGACCAACCGCCCGCCACGCGACATCGTTCCTACCACGTGACGGACTCGCGGCCCTTCGTGCCAACCCCGTGATCGCGGCCCTGGTCTTCGGTGTCGTGCCGATCATCCTCACCGTCGAGGCGGTCAACGCCGTTGAGGTCTTCCTCGTCCGGGGCGAACTCGGTGCGAGCCCCGCTCAGTTCGGACTCGCCGAGGCATGCGGCGGAGTCGGTGCCGTGGTCGGCTCGTTCGCGGCCGCAGCGGTGAGGACTCGCGACCGCCGCATCGTCGGACTTCTGATCGGCATCGCCGCGGTGCCCATCGTCCAGATCGTGCAGGGGCTGGCTCCCAACCTCGGTGTGTATGCCGTGTCAGCCTTTGCCGTCGGTCTCGCCCTGGGCGTCGTCAACGCCTTGATCTTTGCCCTCTTCCTGCACGAGATCACCGAGGGTGACCGTGGCAAGGTCATCGCCCTCGTGAGCGGTCTGTCGAGAACGACGACGATCGCGGCCCTCGCCATCGGGGGAGTGCTTGCTACGCAGCTGGGTGCGCGGACGGCATACGTCGTCTGTGGTTCTCTCGGGCTGCTCATCGCGGCGTCCGCCGCGCTCAGAGTTCGCAGCGCCATCCACCGGTCGGTGGATGCCGAGTCCACCCGGCGGTCGGTGCCGCGCGGCACCTGACCGCACCATGCTGGACCCATGACAGCGATCAGCATCCGCGGGCTCGTCAAGGGCTATGGCGACAAGCGAGCCGTTGACGGGCTCGACCTGGACATCGAATCCGGCGAGGTCTTCTCGCTCCTCGGCCCCAACGGTGCCGGCAAGACCACGACGGTGGAGATCCTCGAGGGGTTCCGTACCCGCGACGCCGGGGAGGTGAGCGTCCTCGGACAGGATCCAGCGTCGGCAGATCGCCTGTGGCGCAACCGAATCGGCATCGTCCTGCAGAACTCCTCCGGCCTTGACCTCCTCACGCCCCGCGAGATCCTCAGGTCGACGGGCCGTGCGTATGCCCACCCACGCGACGTCGACGACGTCATCGCCTCTGTCGGGCTCGAGGAGAAGGCCGACGTGCGCATCACTGGACTCTCCGGAGGACAGCGCCGCCGCCTCGACGTCGGTCTCGGGATCGTCGGCCGACCCGAGCTCCTCTTCCTTGATGAGCCGACGACCGGCTTCGACCCGCAGGCACGCCGCGACTTCTGGGGGCTCATCCGCAGCCTGGCCTCCGAGGGCACGACGATCCTCCTCACGACCCACTACCTCGACGAGGCCGAACAGCTGGCTGACCGCGTCGGTGTCATCGCGGCCGGCAAGCTGCTCGCACTCGACACCCCCGCCAACCTCGGCGGCCGTGCCTCCGAGGAGGCCACGGTGTCGTGGACCGAGGACGGCCAGCGACGCACCCTGCGCTCTGCCACCCCGACCCTCGAGGTCACGCGACTCGCCGAGCGGCTCGGCGGCGAAGTCCCCGAACTCGTCGTCAGTCGTCCCTCGCTCGAGGACACCTATCTCTCACTCATCGCACCGCACATCGAAGCTGTTCAGACAGAAGAGGTCATGGCATGAACGCCCTCGCCCTGGGAGTCGACCGCACGGTCCTCGAACTCAAGATGTACTCGCGCGAGAAGGAAGCCGTCTTCTTCTCGTTCCTCTTCCCCATCCTCATGCTCGGCCTCTTCTCGGTGATCTTCGGAGACGACATGGAGTCCGGCGGCGCGCAGATGAGCGCCGCCGAGTACTTCCTGCCCGGCATGATCTCGGCAGGCATCCTGCTCACGTCGTTCCAGACGATGGCGATGTCGGTGACCGCCGAGCGGGACGACGGCACCCTCAAGCGACTGCGCAGCACTCCCATGCCGGCGGTGTCCTACTTCCTCGGCAAGGTCGGTTTGGTCGTCGTCACCGCCCTCGCCCAGCAGGTGCTGCTCCTCGCCGTCGCCAAGTTCGCCTTCGGGGTGGACCTGCCCGACACGGCTGGCCGCTGGTTCACCTTCGCGTGGGTCTTCGGGCTCGGAGCCTTCGCCGGCACCGTCCTCGGCACGGCCTACAGCTCGCTCGCCTCGGCGCGCTCGGTCGGCGCCATCGTCATCGCGCCGATGCTCATCCTGCAGTTCATCTCCGGCGTCTACTTCGCCTTCACCGACATCCCGTCATGGCTCCAGCAGATCGCCTCGGTCTTCCCGCTCAAGTGGATTGCGCAGGGCATGCGATCCGTCTTCTTCCCCGATGTGATGGCCTCCTTGGAGATGGGTGGCACCTGGGAGCACGGCCGCACCGCGATGGTGCTCGGCGTGTGGGCCGTCGCTGGCCTGGTCCTGTGCGTTCTCACCTTCCGCTGGTTCAAGCGCGGCACGACATGATGGCACCGTGACCGAGTCGCCGACCCCGATGGCAGAGCTCTCGAGCGACCAGCTCGCCGCGATGTGGCGCGGGCAGGCGAAGTGGTGGCACCTCGGCTGCTACGCACTGATCGCGACGGCGGTCACCGTCGTGCTGCTCGAAGGGCCGGGGGCGCATGGTCGCCTGCCGACCGTCGTCCTGCTTGTGGGGATCGCGGTCGCCTACACCGTTTTTGGTCGCCGCGCGATCCAACGCGAAGGCACTCGGTATGCCGTGCTCTACCAGTTGTGCGCGTGGGCCTGCCTCCTCACCGTCATCGTCATCGACCCCGGCTTCGAGTCGTGGCTGCTCTTCTTCTGCCTCTTCCCCCAGATCTGGGCCACGTTTGAGAAGAGGTCGGCGCTGATCGGGACGGGCCTGGCCCTGGCCGCGCTGTTCACCGCAGCCGTCGTGCCGGCCGCCGATCCGGTCGCGGAGGTGCCCAGCGCCCTCGTGTCCGTCGTCATCTCGTTCGTCCTGTCGGCCTCCTTGGGCATGTTCATCCACCGGATCATCAGTGAAGCGGAGGAGCGAGCCATGGTCATTGACGAGCTGCGCTCCACCAGGGCTCAGCTCGCCGCCGTAGAGCGCGCCCACGGTGTGCAGGACGAGCGCAGCCGCCTCTCCCGCGAGATCCACGACACCCTGGCCCAGGGCTTCACCTCGGTCATCGCGCTGGCCCGGGCCGCCAGTTCCGCCCTCGATCGCGATGACGTCGACAAGGCTCGGGAGCGGCTCGCCATGATCGAGAGCACTGCCGTCGACAACCTCGCCGAGGCGCGCGTCATCGTCGCCGAGCTCACCCCCGGTCACCTCCAGTCGCGCACGCTCGTCGAGGCGCTCGCACGGCTCGCCGACACGATGACGCGAGAGACCGGCATACAGGTGTCGTCGTCCGTCGCAGGGGAACCAGCCCCGCTGGGTGGCAACGCCGAGGTCGTCGTGCTGCGCTGCGCCCAGGAGGCACTGTCCAACGTTCGTCGCCACTCCGGCGCGCAGACCGCGGCCGTGACCCTCGCCTATGAGCCCGAGCGCATCGCCCTCGAGGTGATCGACGATGGATCCGGCTTCGACCCCGCGACAGCCAGTGGGTTCGGCCTCGACGGATTGCGCTCTCGTGCAACCGAACTCGGCGGAGACGTCACCATCGCTCGCGGAACACCGAGCGGCACCCGACTCGTCATGGAGCTGCCCCGATGATCCGCATCCTTGTCGTCGACGACCACCCCGTCGTGCGCGCCGGAATGGTTGCGCTGCTCAGCGAACTCGAGGACCTCGACGTCGTCGGAGAAGCTGGCAACGGCGCCGAGGCGCTCGCCCTCTCGCCGAAGCTCGCTCCCGATGTGGTCCTCATGGATCTGCGTATGCCGGTCATGGACGGTGCCGAGGCCACCGCTCGCCTTCGTGCCCAACCGGACCCGCCCGAGGTGCTCGTCCTCACGACCTACGACACCGACGCCGACATCGTGCGGGCCGTCGAGTCGGGCGCTCGCGGCTATCTGCTCAAGGACACCCCGCCAGCCGTCCTCGCCGACGCCATCCGCCGCGCCGCCCTGGGTGAAACGGTCCTCGCGCCACCAGTGGCGGCCCGACTCGCCGAGCGACTGCGCGCCCCAGCACAGGTCGAACTGACCCCCCGAGAACTGGACGTCCTGCGTGCTGTGGCACGCGGGCTGTCCAACGGAGAGATCGGTCGCGAACTCTTCATCGGCGAGGCAACCGTCAAGACCCACCTGCTGCGGATCTTCGCCAAGCTCGAGGTGACGGACAGGACCGCCGCGGTCACGGCGGCATACAGGATCGGTCTGATCACGCTGCCGCGGAACTGACCCTCAGCCGAGGACCTGGCCGAGGAGGCCGCCTGCGCCTCCACTGCCGCCGCCACCCTGCTGCTGGTGGGCGCCGTCGACGACCGACTCGCTGGGCTGGACGAGGACGTAGCCCTGGCCGGTGAAGGCCATCTGCAACGTCTCACCGGACCCACCGCGCACCAGGGAGCCGAGGCCTCCGGTGTCGACACGGACATCCATCTGCACGCCTGCAGTCCACAGCACAACGGCCTGGGCGTCCCCGAACGTGGGGGCACTGGCGACATCGAGGGCCACGGGGTCGCCCTTGGTCGTGACCGCGACGTAGCCGGTCCCCTGGAGCGAGACGTTGTAGAGGCCGCCGGTCATGGCCGCACCGCGGGCCTGGATCCGGTGGATGTCCCAGGTGATCGAGCTGCTGAAGGCCAGCACGTTGTTGCCGTTGACCGAGATGGCGTCGTTCTCGAGATACATGATCTGGACCTCGGCAGCGGCCTCCGCGAGGAACAGGTCGCCCTGCCCGGAGCAGGTCATCATGGTCAGGCCCTCGCCCGTGACGGCGGACTTGAGGAACTTCCCCATGCCGGAGCCCTTCTTGGCGAAGCGCACGTCACCCTGGTAGGCGACCATCGATCCGGCGCGGGCCATGACCTCGCCGTAGCGCATGTCGACGCGGAGCAGTTTCTTGTTCTGCAGGGAGAACGGGTCGGCCGCCTCCTTCTCCTTGAAGTCCTGGAAAAGCGAGCCGTGGATCGTCATCTTCGGTACCCCTCGCAGTTGGTGTCTCTGCCCGAAACTGGGGCCGGGCGCTTGTCTGCAAACGTATTCCACCGCGTGATCGCAGGGCTATCGTTTCAACAGACTCACCACCACGAGCGCACGACCAGCGCAGGAGGCAGACATGGGGTTCCTCGACAAGGCCACAGCGGCGGCCAAGCAGGCCGCGACCGACGCCAAGAAGGCTGCGACAGACTTCCAGGCAGCCAATCCCAACCTGATGAGTGGCAACCTGGGGGGAGGCCCCAGCGGCGGCGCCCCGGCCGACCGACTGTTGCGTGATCTCGGGGTGCTCGCCTACCTGAACGCGCAGGGTCGTCCTGGTTCGGCTGACGAGCACCAGCGAATCATGGGCGAGCTGCAGCGTCTCGAGTCCGCGGGCGGACTCGACCTCACGCTCACCTCGGCGTATGCCGCCCCCGGGGCTCCGCCGCCGCCTCCCGGCGCGGTGCGCAGCGCCCACGAAGCCGCCCAGGCCCCGCCGCCGCCCCCGGCGCCGATGGGCAGCGCCCCGCCGCCCCCCGCAGCGGCCCCGCCAACGTCCAGCGAGGACCTCGGCGGCGGTCAGGGAACGGGCGCACCCCCACCGCCGCCCAGCTGGAGCTGAACTGCACTGACTGCACTGAACTGAACTGCGCCGACCTGGCTCAGGCGTTCTCGCGGGCCTTGTTGCGGTGCCGGAGGTACTCGAAGAGCATCGGCAGCACCGAGGCGAACACGATGAGAAGGACGGCAGCCTCGAGGTTGTCGTGGATGAACGTGATGCCGCCGAGGAAGTAGCCCAGCAGCGTGATGGTCGTGGCCCACAGGACGGCTCCGACGGCGCTCCACACGAAGAAGTGGCGGCGATCCATTTTGCCGACGCCGGCGACGACGGTGATGAAGGTGCGCACGATCGGCACGAACCGGCCGATGACGAGCGCCTTGGCGCCGTACTTCTCGAAGAACGCGTGCGTCTGGTCGAAGTACTTCTTCTTGATGAAGCGGCCCTCGCGCTCATAGAGCGGGGTGCCGATGGCCCGGCCGATCTCGTAGCCGGCGACGTTGCCCAGGAAGGCCGCGATGCTGAGGATCACGCACGCCAAACCGATGTTGATGCCGATGTCGCCGCGGTTGATGAACAGGCCGATCGCGAAGAGCAGCGAGTCGCCCGGGAGGATCGGGAAGAGCAGTCCGCACTCGATGAACACGATGAGGACACTGACCCAGAAGAACTGGGAGCCGAAGCGGTCCAGGAGCCACTGGGGGTCCATGAAGTCGGGGCCGAGCGAGGGCATCATCACGGGCGCAAGGGTATGCCGTGTCTCTGAACGTCCGCTGAACGGCTCACTGGCCGGTGCGACCGTCGATGCACTCGCGCAGCAGGTCGGCGTGCCCGAGGTGCTGGGCATACTCCTCGATGAGGTGGACGACGACGTCGCGAACATTGAGTTCGCCGTGGTGGCCCGCGTCGATGACCTGACCCATGTCGTCGTGCGCGGCGAGCCAGGCTTCGGCATACGCGACCTCTTCACGCCACGCCGCCCAAGCGGCATCGACCGACTCCTGGTCGCCCACGACATCGTTGAAGTCGGCGTCGGAGCGCGGCGGTCCCCAGAGCCGCTCGGCGTCCTCGCCGGCCAGGGTCCGGCGCCACCAGCCGCGCTCGACCTCCGCGAGGTGTCGCACGAGTCCGAGCAGGGACATCGACGACGGTGGGACGGAACGCTGAGCCATCTGCTCCGGGTTCAGCCCGTCGCACTTCAGCTCGAGCGTCTGTCGACGATGACGCAGGTATGCCGCGTAGTTGTCGCGTTCGTCCATCGGCGGGCTGTCGCTCTCGCGGGGGTCCTCGTCGGGCGCCACCCACATGTCGTCGTACGTCTCGTTGCTCATGCCTGACATTGTTGGCCCCGTGAGTGACGAGCGCGAGGCGATTGTTGGCGTCGGCCCCTGGGAGGGGCCGTGGCCCGACGACGACCGGCTCGACCCGGACCTGCTGCGCGACGGCGATCGGCGCAACGTCGTCGACGACTACCGCTACTGGCGGCACGACGCGATCGTCGCCGACCTCGACACGCGTCGCCACGACTTCCACATCGCCATCGAGAACTGGGAGCACGACTTCAACATCGGCTCGGTCGTCCGCACCGCCAACGCGATGGGCGCCGCCGCCTTCCACATCGTCGGCCGGCGCCGGTGGAACCGCAGGGGTGCGATGGTCACGGACCGCTACCAGCACGAGCACCACCACCCCGCGCCAGGTGACCTGGCCACGTGGGCTGGTGCGAACGGCATACGCCTCATCGGGATCGACAACCTGCCCGGCAGCCGCCCGCTCGAGACCTACGACCTCCCGAGGAACGCGATGCTCGTCTTCGGGCAGGAGGGGCCGGGGTTGTCCGAGGCGATGCGTGCGGAGTGCGAGGCGACGCTGCACATCGAGCAGTTCGGTTCGACCCGCTCGATCAATGCCGGCGCTGCCGCAGCCATCGCCATGCACGCCTGGGTGCGACGGCACGTCTTCGACCAGCCGATCACCTAGGCTGTCTCTTCCCCCCAACACACCCTGAGCTCAGGAGAGGCACTTCGTCATGCCCATGAACGAGGAGCTCACGGAAGAACAGCACCATCTCGCGAACGCGCGAGCCGAACTGGCCCGCATGCGCGAACGCACCCTGGCGCTCGACATCCAGGGCGGTGACGCGGTCTCGTCGGAGCGGCTCGCCGAGACCCTGTGGCGTCGGGCCCGATCGCTCGAGGACGACCCGACGACGGCGCTCTTCTTCGGCCGCGTCGACCTCGACACCGACGAGCGCTGGTACATCGGCCGTCGCCACGTCACCGACGACGCGGGCGACCCCTTGGTGATCGACTGGAGAGCGCCGGTGTCGACGACGTTCTATCGCGCGTCGCACACCGAGCCGATGGGCGTGCGGCTGCGGCGACGCTTCGGCTACGACCACGGCTCGATCACCGCCATGGAGGACGAGCACCTGCTCGACGTCGGTGAGCCGGAAGCGCGCTCGCGGATCCTGGCGACCGAGATCGAGCGCCCGCGCGTCGGCCCCATGCGTGACATCGTCGCGACGATCCAGCCCGAGCAGGACGCGTTGGTGCGTGTCGACGCGACGACGACGGTCTGCATCCAGGGCGCACCGGGGACGGGTAAGACGGCGGTCGGTCTGCACCGCGCGGCGTGGTTGCTCTATGCCTATCGCGCTCGGCTCGGTCGCAGCGGAGTCCTCGTCATCGGCCCGAACGACGCCTTTCTCGAACACATCGGTGCAGTGTTGCCCACACTTGGTGAGGTCGAGGTCCGGCACACGAGCATCGAGGCACTCACCGCATCGGTGCCGATCCGCGCGACGGAGGCGACAGCCGTCGCACAGCTCAAGGGTGACGCGCGGATGGCCGCGGTGTTGCACCGCGCCGTGTGGTCGCACCTCGTGCCGCCCGGTGAGGCGATGGTTGTGCCGCGCGGGGCGCGCAGGTGGCGGGTCGCGGCATACGACATCGCTCCTCTGGTCGATGGGCTCGCGGGTCGCGATATCCGCTACGACGCCGCTCGGGTGCTGTTGCCGCAGCGGCTTGCTCACGCCGTGCTGGTCAAGATGGAGGCGTTGGGGGAGTACCCCGATGACCGCGTGCAGGACGCCATCGCGCGCAGCGCTCCGGTCAAGGCGTATGCCGCGTCGCTCTGGCCCAAGGTCGACGCCCGTGCGCTGCTGCACCGGTTGTTGTCGGACAGTGATGCACTCGCGACCGCGGCCGAAGGCGTGCTGAGCGACGAGGAGCAGCAGCTGTTGCTCTGGGAAAAGCCCTCTCGCGCAGCGGGATCGGCGAAGTGGACCCTCGCCGACACGGTGCTGCTGGATGAGTTGGGCGACCTCCTCAACCGGACACCGAGCCTGGGCCACGTCGTGTTGGACGAGGCCCAGGACCTCTCACCGATGCAGCTGCGAGCGGTCGGTCGACGCTGCTCGACGGGGGCCGCGACGGTGCTTGGTGACATTGCGCAGGGGACGACGCCGTGGTCGACGGCGTCGTGGGCCGAGAGTCTCCACCACCTCGGCAAACCCGACGGCGTGGTGTCAGAGCTGCGCCGCGGGTTCCGCGTGCCGGCGAGCGTCATCGAGTTCGCGGCGCGGCTGCTGCCCCAGGCGGCGCCCGGTCTCGCGGCTCCGGAATCGGTGCGAGACAACCCTGGTCGGCTCGATCTGGTTACCGTGGGACCCGCCGATCTGGTGAGTGAGACTGTCTCGCAGGTGGATCGGCTGCGTGTCCTCGAAGGCAGTAGCGGCGTCATCGTTCCTGACGGGCGGGTCGCCGAGGTGTCCCGAGCGCTCGATGCTGCCGGGATCGAGCACGGCACGCTCGGTGCCACTCATGGGGACGTTGACCACCAGGTTGACGTCGTTCCCGCGACGGTGGCCAAGGGCCTCGAGTTCGACCACGTCCTCGTGTTGGAGCCGGGCGAGATCGCGGCCGCCGAGCCGGACGAGCGCACGGGCCTGCGGCGTCTGTACGTCGTCCTCACTCGTGCCGTTTCCGATCTCACCGTCGTCCACTCCGCGCCACTTCCGGACGCCTTGAGGAACTAGGGTTCCCGACGCTGTCAGTGGCTGTTGTCAGCCTGGTTGACGAGGGTGCGGCTTGTCGTGCCTGTATGGTGAATATCGTTGTGCCACTTGCGAATTCAGCCCAGAGCGTAGCCCGAAAACCTTGACTCTAGAACTCACGTTCGAGTATTGTTGGGTCATGGAGACCACCGCTGCGACCGCCGCCCTTGAGGGCCGGTATGCCGCGTTGCGTGCGTGCGCTGACCAGTTGAGTTCCGATGAGCTCCTGGACGTCATCGAGCTCGCGCAGCGGGAGAAGGACGCGGCGTCGGCCCGGCAGGCGGTGGCGTTGGCGCACCTGTCCGCGCGCGATGCGCACCGGCAGGAGGACGGCATGCCTGCGGAGGTGCATCACGGGTTGGGCTACCAACGCCTGGACGGGCCGGAGCTGGCGGCACCCAGGTTGGGGTGTTCGGTGTTCGTGGCGACGAACCGGATCCTGGATGCGATCCGGCAGATGACCCGCACCCCGGCCGTGGTCGATGCCATGGCCTGTGGTGACCTGGATGAGTACCGTGCCCGGGTTGTGACGGAGGAGACGGAGTTCTTGTCGGCGGAGTCCGCGGCGGAGGTGGTGGACCGGGTCAAGGACGTGTGGGGGCAGCTGACCGTGGGCCCGTTGCGTCAATTCCTGGCCCGGACCGCGGCGCTGGTGGACCCGGATGCGGTGACCGCGCATGTGGAGGACGAGCGCGCCCGGCGCGGGTTGACGCGTCGCACCGGCGTCAACGGTACTGATCACTGGCGCGGTGACTTCCGTGTCGAGGACGCGCGTGGTGCGTGGGCTGCTGTCACCGAACGCGCCCGCCAGCTGGTGCGGGAGAACAAGGCCCACAGCCTCGAACTCGCCCGGGCGGACGCGATGATGGAACTCATCCTCGAACACAGTGATGTCAAGGTCATCGTCCACACCACCCGCGCCGCCGACGACGGTGACACCACCGCCACCACCGCCGACACCAACACCGCCGCGGCGAGCGGTGCAGCGGAGGACCTGGTTGAGGTGGGTGGCCTCGGACAAGGTGGCACGACCTTCGTGCGCCGTGAATGGCTCGACAATGCCGGCACCTCCGACCCCGACCGGGAACTGACCTGCGACCGCGACACCGGCGCACTCGTGCACGGTGACGTACCCGCAGCGTTGGCTCGCGGACAGGCTCGC
Organism: Knoellia pratensis; assembly: GCF_042666395.1. Taxonomy (NCBI): domain Bacteria; kingdom Bacillati; phylum Actinomycetota; class Actinomycetes; order Micrococcales; family Intrasporangiaceae; genus Knoellia; species Knoellia pratensis. The sequence goes on from NZ_JBHTDJ010000001.1 coordinate 1,005,335, forward strand.
GCCCGACGTGCCCACCGCAAAGCCGAACGCTCCGACCAGAACCTCGAAGACTTCAGCCAGTCCTACCGGGTGCCCGACGGCATGGCCCGACTCACCCGACTACGCGATGGATCCTGTCGCTTCCCGGGGTGCACTGTGCCCGCACACCAGTGCGACCTCGACCACGTCCGCCCCTGGCCGACCGGACCCACAAGCCCGATCAACCTCATGTGCCTGTGCCGACGCCACCACCGCATCAAGCAACGCGACGGCTGGACCGTGACACTCCACCCCGACGGCACAGTCACCTGGACCGACCCCACCAGGCTGCAACGCACCACGTGGCCCGTGGACCACCTCCACCTCGTCACCGCCGGACACACCCACCGCGACCCGTCCGCGTCCACCACGTCCTCGGCGCGAGCCGACGGCGGCGACATCCCCACCACCTTCGAGGAGGAGCTCATCGAACTCCTCGGCGGACCCGACAACGCCCAACCCCGCGCGTACCCGTTCGCGTTCGACATGAACGGCAACACCTTCGGCGGCCCACCACCACGCATCGACCTCGACTTCAACCCCAGCTGGAACCGCTACCACGTCGACTTCCCACCGCGACCACCCCGCCCGCCCCAACCCATCCCCTTCTGACGCGTTTCGAGTCGTGTTGTCGATTCGGCTGTGGTTCGCTCGTCAGGTGAGTGAGGTCGCACTCGCGCCCTCACTCACCACGACCACTTGGAGAACCCGATGAGTCGCTTCCTCGTCCTGCTGCCCGCACCTGAGGCGGAGTGGGCGCAGCTCCCAGCCGAGGAGCACGAGAAGGGGATGCGCTCCCACGAGCAGTTCCATCGTGACCTCGCCGCGGGTCAACACAAGATCGTGGCTGGCGGCCCGTTGGAGCCGTCGGCGCGCGCAGTCTCGATGCGCCCCGGCGAGCGGGGCGGGCCAGCGCTCGTCACCGAAGGTCCGTTCACTGAATCCGTCGAGCAGATCGTCGGCTTCTACCTCCTGGACTCCGAGGACGGTGACGACCTGCGTCGCGTCTGCGAGGAGTTCGCGTCCCGTGGTGAACACATCGAGTTCCGCCGGATGGCCGAGACAGAAGAGGATCTGACATGAGCGCACAGACCAAGGAATACGTCGTCCTCATCATCGGAGACGCCGATCGCTGGTGGACCACGATGACCGACGAGGAACGCAAGGCCGGGTATGCCGTCTACGACCGTTTCGGTGAAGAGCTCGCCGAGCGTGGACACGAGGTGACTGGTGGAGCCGAACTGAATCTCTCCTCCACCGCCAGGACCATCCGTGCCGGCGGGGGCCCCGTCACCGACGGCCCGTACGCGGAGTCGGCCGAGCAGGTCGGAGGCTTCTACCAGGTCAGGACGGAGAATCTCGACGACCTCCTCGAGTGCTGCCAGATGCTCGCCGAGCTCGGCGACGGCATCGAGGTCCGCCCGGTCGTCACCGACGAGGACCGGGCGTCATGAAGCGCTACGTCATCCTGCTGCCCGGCGACGAGTCGGCGTGGGAGGCCGCGACCCAGGAGCACCGTGACGCGGTCTATGCGCGACACGACGAGTTCGGTCAGCAGCTGAGGGCGCACGGCCACACCGTTGTCGGTGGTGCCGAGCTCACCCACTCGCGTGAGGCCAAGCTCGTGCGGGCAGATGCCGACGGGAAGGTCATGGTGAGCGATGGTCCCTTCGCGGAGACCGCCGAACAGCTGACCGGCTACTACGAGGTCGAGACCGACGACCTCGAGGACCTGCTCCAGCTGGTGGGCCTCGTCGCCGGACCAGATCACGACCGCGCCGGCATGGGCGGCGTCGAGGTGCGTCGCGTCATCGGTGACGAGGATCGGGTGTCGTCGTGAAGCGCTACGTCTTCCTCCTCGCCTACCGCGAGAGCATCTGGGGCGAGGCGTCAGTCGAGCAGCAGCAGTCGTGGATGGAGGATCACGAGCGCTTCCACGCGTTCGTCGCCCTCCATGGGCGCACGATCGCGACGGCTCCGCTGGCCAGCGTCAGCGATGCGACGACCGTCCGCCACATCGAGGGTCAGCGCGTGGTCACCGACGGTCCGTTCGCCGAGACGACGGAGACCGTTGGCGGCTACTACGACATCGAGCTCCCGAGCCTCGACGTCGCCATCGAGGGGGCGGCCCTCCTGCCGTCCGGCTACGCCATCGAGATCCGGCCGACCATCTCGATGGGGGAGGCCGCGACCGCGTGACCGCTCTCGAGCGCGTCGTGCGCGAGGAGTGGGGCCGACTCGTGGCCCTGCTCCTCGCCCAGTTCCGACGCCTCGACCTCGTCGAGGACGCGCTCGCCGAGGCCGTCGCGACCGCTCAGGCGCGCTGGCCCGACGACGGCGAACCCGACAACCCCAGCGCCTGGCTCGTCACAGCGGCCCGGCGCCGCATCCTCGACCGGCTCCGCGCCGAAGCCATGGCCGCCCGCAAGGAGCCACTCCTCCTCGTCGAGGCGACGCACCGGCAACGACAGGAGGGCCTCATGGTCGACGACGGCTCCATCGTCGACGACGACCTGCTCCGCCTCGTCCTCATGTGCGCCCACCCGGCCCTGCCCGCCGAGGGCGCCGCTGCCCTGTCCCTCCGCCTCGTCATGGGTATCTCGACCGCGGACGTCGCGCGACTCTTCCTCGTGCCCGAACCAACGATGGCGGCGCGGATCACCCGGGCCAAGAAGAAGATCGTCAGCGCGGGCATCCCCTTCGCCATCCCCGGGACCGAAGCGATCGGTGAGCGACTCGACGTCGTGGCACACACGGCATACCTCGCGTTCACGGCCGGCTACGCGCCCGGGAGCGGACCCGACCTCCTGCGCGCCGAGCTCGCCGGTGAGGCGATCCGGCTCGCCCGAGTGGCACACCGCCTTCGACCGACCGACGCGCTCGCGCACCTCATCGCCCTCATGTCGCTACAGCACTCGCGGCGGGACGCCCGGGTCAGCCCCGACGGATCGCTCGTCCTCCTCCCCGACCAGGACCGTCACCGCTGGCACCACGACGAGATCGCTGAGGCGGTGGCCCTCCTCGACGCCACGCGGCCAGGGTCGTCGCCCCTGTCCGAGAGCTACCGCTTGCAGGCGCGGATCGCGGCTGAGCACGCGACCGCACCATCACCGGAAGCGACCCGATGGGACCGCATCACCACCTTGTATGCCGCCCTCGAACAGCTCTCCCCCTCACCTGCCGTCCGGGTCGCCAGAGCAGTCGCGGTGGCAGAGGCGGACGGGCCACGGGCAGGGCTGGCACTGCTCGACGGCCTGGACCTGCCCGGGCACCGGCTGCCCGCGGTTCGCGGCGAGCTCCTCGCCCGGGCGGGGGACCTCGAGGCGGCAAGGGACAGTCTTGCGACGGCGATATCCCTCTGCGACAACGAGATCGAGCGGCGACATCTGGAGCGTCGACGTGCTGAGGTTCGCCACGATGAGCCGCCAACTCGTGTCGTTCCCAAGACCTGACGCGGTGGTTTGCGGTCGCTGGCTGGGCATGGCCTGTTGTCCCGAGGACCCTCGTGGAAGGATCGGCGGGAGATCCTGCTCACCGTTGACAAGGAGACCCCATGCCCATCGCCACACCCGAGATCTATGCCGACATGCTCGACCGGGCCAAGAACGGCTCGTTCGCCTACCCGGCCATCAACGTCACGTCGAGCCAGACGATCACCGCGGCGATCCGCGGCTTCGCCGAGGCTGGGAGTGACGGCATCATCCAGGTCTCCACCGGCGGTGGTGAGTACGCATCCGGTTCGACGATCAAGGACATGGTCACGGGTTCGCTCGCGCTCGCGGCCTACGCAGAGGTGGTGGCCAAGAACTACCCGGTCAACATCGCGCTGCACACCGACCACTGCCCGAAGGACAAGCTCGACGGGTTCGTGCGTCCCCTCATCGCGGCGAGCACGGAGCGGGTCAGGGCCGGCGGCCTGCCGATCTTCCAGTCGCACATGTGGGACGGCTCGGTCGTGCCCCTCGAGGAGAACCTCGTCATCGCCGAGGAGCTGCTGGCGCTCTGCAAGGCCGCCAGGATCATCCTCGAGATCGAGGTGGGTGTCGTCGGTGGCGAGGAGGACGGTGTCGCCAACGAGATCAACGACCAGCTGTACTCGACGCCCGACGACGCCATCGCCACGGCGCGTGCGCTCGGCACCGGCGAGCAGGGTTACTACATGACTGCCCTCACCTTCGGCAACGTGCACGGCGTCTACAAGCCGGGCAACGTCAAGCTCAAGCCGGCGGTCCTCAAGGCAGCCCAGGACGCGGTCCACACGGAGTTCAACACTCCCAACGACAAGCCCTTCCACCTCGTCTTCCACGGTGGCTCGGGCTCGACCGCCGAGGAGATCGCCGAGGCCGTTGACTACGGCGTGGTCAAGATGAACATCGACACCGACACCCAGTACGCCTTCACCCGCCCGGTCGCCGAGTGGATGTTCCGCAACTACGACGGTGTCCTCAAGATCGACGGCGAGGTCGGCAACAAGAAGCAGTACGACCCGCGTGCCTGGGGCAAGGAGGCCGAGGCAGGCCTGGCCGCCCGCGTTCGCGAGGCCTGCGAGAACCTTCGTTCCGCCGGCACCCACCAGGCCTGAGAGGTCACGCACCCATGACGGAGAATCTCCTCGGCATCCCCGAGACCCGCCTCCCGCAGGACCCCGCAGCGCGCCTGCTCGATGACGGTGTGGCCGCCGACCAGGTCGCCGCGGCCAACCCCACGTCGTCGTTGGCCTGGGCCACCCTCGCCGAGGATGCCCTCGCCGACGGTCGCACCGTCGAGGGCTACGCCTATGCGCGCACCGGCTACCACCGGGCGCTCGACTCGCTCCGCAAGAACGGCTGGCGCGGCCAGGGTCCGGTCCCGTGGGAGCACGAGCCCAACCGCGGCTTCCTGCGCGCGCTCGCCGCCCTGTCCAAGGCGGCCGGAGCCATCGGCGAGGTCGATGAGGAGCGTCGCTGCGCCGACTTCCTGCGTGACTCGTCGGCCACAGGCGCGCGAGAGCTGGGACTGTAGCGCGCAGGTCAGAGACCCGAACGACCAAGCCGGCGAGGCGGCATACCCGGTGGTGAAAATGCATGCGAGAGGGGCTCGGACCATGGTCCGAGCCCCTCTTCCCCTGCCAGGGATGCCGCGCCGAAGCGCGCACCCGTCCGAGAGTGTCCCCTGCCACCTTGGGACGAGCGTGCGCCCATCATGCACTCTGCACAGAGTTTTCTGCGACACTTAGATGCCAATGGCAGCAACCTGCCGTCGCGCTCGTGCTGGAGGCACCCATGCCGCTGAACTCGCCGGATGTCACCTCGCCGGGTCGACTGCTCGAGGAGTACTTCGACCGCGAGAACGCGCGGATCGAAGAGCGACTGCGGGACCTCGGGCAGGTCCGAGGTCTGATCGACCGGCTGCGCGAGGCCGACCCGGCCCATCCGAGGCCAGGCGTCGAGCCGATCAGCGACGACCTCGCGCCGACGGTCGTCCAGCGGCTGCTCCACGAAGCAAGCGGCGTGCTGCGCAATGTCGCCATGGTCGTGGACTCCGGTCCGGCCCTCGATGACGCCACGATGCGCGACAACCAGCAGTGGATCAGCGATGGCAACCTCCAGCGGACGATCTATCCTGCGGCGGCACTCGACACGCCCCAGGGGGTGCAGTGGCTGCGCTCCTGGGCCGGCGTGGGGGAGGAGCAGCGACTGTTGCCCCAGGTGGGTTCGGAGTTCGCGGTGTTCGGCGAGACGGGAGCGGTCGGGTTGGCGCGCTGGGGTGACCTCACCTCGGGCTACGTCCTCGTGCGCGACCCGTTGCTCATCTCGACGCTGATCGCCTACTTCGACCTCGCGTGGGAGCACGCGCACGCCGTGCCCTTCGCGGCCAGCCTGCCCGGCGACCAGCGTCTTCTCGAGCTGCTCGGCATGGGCCTCAAGGACGAGGCGATCGCCCGCTTCCTCGGCATCGGGTTGCGCACCGTCCGTCGGCGGATCGCGGCGCTGATGTCGGTGCACGGAGTCGACACCCGCTTCCAGCTCGGAGCCGCGCTCGCCACCCAACGACCGAGGATCCGCTAGGGAGTCACCGGACGGGGCGTGACCGGGGCCACGCTAGTCTTGGTGGCATCGGGGGCCCGCCGCGTCACCACGCGCCGGGTTCCTCGCATGTCACGCACGCGCGGGCCTTCCGCGCAAGGAAGGACACAACCACATGCCGGCAATCGTGCTCGTCGGAGCCCAGTGGGGCGACGAAGGCAAGGGCAAGGCCACCGACCTCATGGGCGAGGACGTCGACTACGTCGTCAAGTTCAACGGGGGCAACAACGCGGGCCACACGGTCGTCATCGAAGGCGAGGACGGCCAGCGCGAGAAGTACGCCCTCCACCTCCTGCCCTCCGGCATCCTCACGCCGACCGTCACCCCGATCATCGGCAACGGTGTCGTCGTCGACCTCGAGGTGCTCTTCGAGGAGCTCGATGGTCTGAACGCGCGCGGAGTCGACACGAGCAAGCTGCTCATCAGCGCCAACGCGCACGTCATCGCGCCCTACAACCGCACCCTCGACAAGGTGACCGAGCGCTTCCTCGGTGCGCGCAAGATCGGCACGACCGGCCGCGGCATCGGCCCGACCTACGCCGACAAGATGAACCGCGTCGGCATCCGCATCCAGGACATCTTCGACGAGGGCATCCTGCGCCAGAAGGTCGAGGCGGCGCTGTCGCTCAAGAACCAGGTGCTCGTCAAGATCTACAACACGCGCGCTGCCGACGCCGATCGTGTTGTGGAAGAACTTCTCTCGTATGCCGACCGCTTGCGTCCCATGGTCGCTGACACTGCGCTCGTGCTCGAGCAGGCGCTCAACGACGGCAAGAACGTGCTCCTCGAGGCCGGCCAGGCGACCCTGCTCGACGTCGACCACGGCACCTACCCGTTCGTGACGTCCTCATCGGCCACGGCAGGTGGCGCGTGCACCGGGTCCGGCATCCCGCCGACTCGGGTGTCGCGGGTCATCGCGATCCTCAAGGCCTACACGACACGAGTGGGTGAAGGTCCGTTCCCGACCGAGCTCGACGACGACAACGGCGAGTTCCTGCGCAAGACCGGTGCTGAGTACGGCACCACGACCGGCCGCCCGCGTCGCTGCGGCTGGCTCGATGTCGTCATCGGCCGCTATGCCACCCGCATCAACGGTGTCACCGACTTCGTCATCACCAAGCTCGACGTGCTCACGGGCCTGGACACCGTCCCCATCTGTGTCGCCTACGAGGTCGACGGGGTCCGTCATGACGAGATGCCGGTGGGGCAGAGCGACTTCCACCACGCGAAGCCGATCTACGAAGAGCTCCCCGGTTGGTGGGAGGACATCTCCGAGTGCCGCACGTTCGAGTCGCTGCCGGCCAACGCGCAGGCCTACGTGCTGCGCGTCGAAGAGCTCATCGGGGCCCGCGTCTCGGCGATCGGTGTCGGCCCCGGCCGCCACGAGATCATCGAGCGCCACGCCCTGCTCGACTGACCCCACCCACAGCGTCTGCGGAAGTGGTTGCTAGAACCGCCACATGCGCAGACGCTACCCGGCCCCAGCTCGCAGCGTCTGCGGATGTGGGTGCTAGAACCGCCACATGCGCAGACGTAAGCGGGCGGGGGGTCAGTTCGGGCGCAGGACGGTCATGCGGTGCGCTGCTCGGGTCAGCACGACGTAGAGCACGCGCACTCCGCCGGGTGACTCGTCGATGATCGCGTCGGGGTCGATGACCACGGTCGCGTCCCATTCGAGGCCCTTGGTCGACAGCGGGTCGATGACCTGGACGCGACCGTTGCCGGCGCCGTCGAGGTGCGCGAGCCGATCGGCCCAGCGTGCCGGCGTGATGACGGCGATCGAGCCCTCGACCTCGGTGAGGAGCTCATCGACGGCGGCCTCGGCAGACGCGATCGGCGGCGCCTCGACGACGCGGTCGATCGGGTCAACTCCGGTCTCGCGCACCGCAACCGGGATGTCGGCGTCGGGCACCAGCGGCAGGATGACGTCGCGGGCGTAGTCGAAGATCTCAGTGGCGTTGCGGTAGTTCGTGTCCATGTGGAAGCCGCGCAGCTGCTGCGTTCCGTAGGCCTCAAGACGCGCCGAACGCGCTTCCTCGAGGTCTCCCCAGGAGGCCTGCGCAGCATCGCCGACGACGGTCCAGGACGCGTTGCGACCGCGGCGGGCCAGCATGCGCCACTGCATCGGTGAGAGGTCCTGGGCCTCGTCGACGAGGACGTGGGCGCTGCTGGACGGGCGGTCGATGCGTCCGTGGAGCAGGCGGTCGCGGGCGTCGGTCGGCGTGACGGCGCTGCGGTTGTCGTCGTCCCGCACACGGCGGTCTACACCGGCCCGGACATCCAGCACGCCGTAGGACGCGAGGTCGTCGTACTCCTCGATGTCGTAGAAGCCGCGCTCCTCGACCTCGGGCTCCTGGACCTGGCCCAGCTTGGCGCAGAGGTCGTCGATGAGCGCGATGTCGGAGACCGACCACGAGCCGAGCGAGAGGGCCTCGCGCATCGAGTGGGCGAGAGCCGCGGCCTCTTCGTGGTCGAGCACGCCTCGGGCGAGGCCATAGACGTGGTCCGTGTCGGCGAGGGTCAGCAGGACCTCGCGTGGGTCGAGCTGGCGCCACCACGACAGCATGAACTCGTCGATGTCGCGCGAGGAGTCGAAGGCGTCGAAGAACTCGTCGCGCTCACCCTGACGGACTGACTTCCAGGCCGCCTGGACGAGCTCCTCCCGGGCGTGCTTGGTGGCGACGTTGTGCTGGCTCGTGCGGAGGACCTGGCGCCGAATGCGGTGCAGGACAGCCTCATCGAGTCGCACGGCGTGTCCATTGATGAAGGCGCGCAGCTGGGTCGGGGCGCCTTCCGGCGGACGTGTGGCCGCCCGCGAGAGGAGGCGCCGGATGCGCAGCGATCCCTTGACCGCTGCGACCTCGGGCTGGTCCAGACGCGTCGCGGTCACGCCATCCACAAGGTCACCAAGGGCGCGGAGCGAGACGCTGTCCTCGCCGAGTGAGGGCAGGACCCGCTCGATGTATGCCGTGTAGGCGGACGAGGGTCCGACGACGAGGATGCCACCCGACTCGAAGCGGCGCCGTTCGGAGTAGAGCAGGTAGGCCGCGCGGTGCAGGGCGACGACCGTCTTGCCGGTGCCGGGTCCGCCGGTGATCTCGGTGACGCCTCGTGAGGGTGCCCGGATCGCTTCGTCCTGGTGGCGCTGGATGGTGGCGACGATGTCGCGCATCTGTCGTCCACGGCTGCGGGTCAGAGCGGCGATGAGGGCGCCGTCGCCAAGGACGACAAGGCCCTCGGGCGCCTCGGGGACCATGAGGTCGTCCTCGGCGCCGATGACGGTGGCGCCGCTGCAGCGCAGGACCCGGCGGCGGAGCACGCCCATCGGGTCCACCGGCGTCGCGCGATAGAACGCCGCTGCGGCGGGCGCGCGCCAGTCGACGACGAGGGGCTCGTAGTCGTCGTCCCGCACTCCGAGACGGCCGATGTGCCGGACGTCCCGTTCAGCGGGAGGGGTCTCCAGGTCGCCCAGGTCAAGGCGCCCGAAGACGAGGCCTTCGTACTGCTTCTCGATCGCGGCACGGCGTTTCGCGGCGGCATACACCAGGGCATCGCGTTCGAAGAGCCCGGTCATCTCCTCGTCGCGGACGTCGCCGGTGCGCATCGTCTTGCCGCGGGCCATGCCGTCGGCCTCGACGTCGTTGGCGCGCAGTGAGGCCTTCTGGAGCTCGGCGTAGACACGATCGACGTGAGCCTGTTCGATCGCGATCTCACGGGCGACATCAGCCGAGGTGTCAGTGGCACCGGGGCGCGTGGTCGTCACGTTCGAGGCCCTCCCTGCAGTGCTGCGGATGTGCCGTGCTCCCAGCGCACGGAAGCATCGAGTCTACGCGCGCGCAGGGGCCTTCGTGACCGAGCCGCCCTGACGCGCACAGGCCTGCTCAGAGGAAGCCTCGACGCACCGCGATGGCGCCCGCCTGGAACCGGGTCGTGGCGCCGAGCTCCTCCATGATCGTGCGCACCCGACGCTCGACCGTGCGTTGCGAAATGCTCAGCTGCCGGGCGATCGTCAGGTCGCTCGCACCAGCGGCCAGCATGGCGATGATCTGACCGTCTCGGTCGGTGAGGCGCCTCAGGCTTGGACCGCGGGGAGTGCGCGGGAGAGGCGTGCTCAGCGAGAACAGACCGATGCACATGTCCATCAGGGCACTGGCGAGCTGGCGTTGTTGGACGTAGAGCGAACCGCCGCCGCCGGGTTCGAGATGGCTGATGTCGACGACCGCGGCGGTGCGGTCGACGGCGAGGACCGAGAACGCGAGGTGGGGGGTGAGCCGCACCTCGATGCCGTTGGCGCGCATGGTCTCGAGCGCGTTGAAGGCTCCATCGACCTCGAGGATCGACTGCTCGAAGACGACCATGCGCTCCAGGCTCGGTCTGGACGCCGTCGCACGCGGGGCGATGATCGACTCGGCGTGCCTGATCACGACCTTGTCCATGCGGTCGCTGCGGGCGACGAGGCGCACGATGCGGCTCTCGGCACGCCCGGCTGCCCGGAAGAAGGCTGCCTCGATGTCCTCGACCGTGTCGAGCAGCGTGACCTCGGGACTCGTGCGAGCGCCAGCCGTGCCGCTGCGGGACTCGTAGAACAGGTGGGAAAGGCCCTCGATCGCCGAACGGGTGGTGCGAGCCTGCCGCTCGAGGTCCGCGGCGTAGGCCGGCAGCGTGGTGTCGGGTGGGAAGACCTCGATGACGTCCTGGCGGGAGGCCTGGACCATCCCGCGCTCCTGCAGGGTCGCGAGGGACGTCGCGACCTCGTCCTCGGTGTAGCCCTCCTGCAGCAGGGCGGAGCGACGTGGTGATGGCAGGCGCAGGAGAAGGAGATAGATCCGCGTCGTCAGCTCATCGCCCAGGGGTCGGGTCTCGAACTCGCTCACGTGCTCACACTATGGCGGGAAAGCGACATTGTCAGGAATCCGCCGCCCTTCGGTTTGAATGAAGGGTGAGCCACGTGTCATGGTTGTTCTTGTCGACCTCGTCGACGTTCACACAGAGCCTCCAGTTCCCCCCAACTGTGAGTGCCGTGTGAACGGGCGCGGCGCACCCGGGGGTACCCCCCTGCTCCCCGGGCGCGTCGCGCCCACACCTTTTTTTGCGGGTGTGGTTCCACGAAAATGACGGAGTATGCCGCCTCGCGGACTGCCGTCTCGGCTCGCCGTCCTCACCCCTAGGCTTGGCGCCCATGAAGGTCCTCGTCGTCGGCTCCGGTGCCCGTGAGCACGCCATCGTTCGCAGCCTCGTGGCCGACCTGGTCGTCGACGCGGTGATCGTCGCGCCGGGCAATCCGGGCATTGACACCCTCGCCCGGTGCGAACCTCTCGCGGACGTCACGGACAGCACGGCCGTCCTGGCCATCGCCCAGCGGCACGCCGTGGACCTCGTGATCATCGGGCCCGAGGCTCCGCTCGTCGCGGGTGTCGCTGATGTGTTGCGGGACCGTGGGTTTGACGTCTTCGGGCCCTCTGCCGAGGCTGCCCGCCTCGAGGGCAGCAAGGCCTTTGCCAAGGACGTCATGTCGGCGGCGGACGTGCCCACCGGCCTCGCGCACGTGTGCACGACCATCGAACAGGTCACCGACGCCATGGATGCGCTCGGCGCTCCTCACGTCATCAAGGAGGACGGCCTCGCGGCAGGCAAGGGCGTCGTCGTCACGGATGACCGCGACGCCGCCCTGGCCCATGCCGAGGCCTGTCTGGCCAAGGAGGGCGGGAGCGTCGTCGTCGAGGAGTTCCTCGACGGACCCGAGGTCTCGCTCTTCGTCCTCAGCGACGGGCTGACAGTCCTGCCCCTGGCTCCGGCCCAGGACTTCAAGCGCGTCGGCGACGACGACGCGGGCCCCAACACCGGCGGCATGGGTGCCTACAGCCCGCTGGGCTGGGCTCCTGACACCCTCACGGCCGATCTCGTGGCCAGGGTGGCGCAGCCGACGGTCGACGAGATGCGGCGTCGGGGGACCCCCTTTGTCGGGGTGCTCTTCATCGGTGTGGCCATCACGTCGAGGGGGCCGCGGGTCATCGAGTTCAACGCCCGCTTCGGCGACCCCGAGACGCAGGTCGTGCTGGCCCGCCTCCTGACGCCACTGGGTGGCCTGCTCAAGGCCGCGGCCACGAACCGGCTCGACGACTACGAGACCCTCCGCTGGTCCAGGGATCACGCCGTGACCGTCGTCGTGGCCTCTCACAACTACCCGGGGACGCCGCGCACGGGTGACCCCATCGCAGGGCTCGAGGCGATCGAAAGCGTGCCCACGGCATACGTGCTCCACGCCGGAACCACCCTCGATGGTGACGGGACGCTCGTGTCCTCCGGTGGGCGCGTGCTGTCCGTCGTCGCCACTGGTGCCGACCTCGCCGAGGCGCGCGAACGCGCCTACGCCGCGGTCGAACTCGTCGAACTCGACGGGTCACACCACCGCAGTGACATTGCGCTCAGGGCTTCGCGCGACGAGATCAGCATCAGCTGAACAATCCACTGGGTCGGTGAAAGGCGCTGTGCGACAGGCGAGTTGGCCGCACTCTCGGGTGCACGTCAATGGGCCAGTTCTCCTCGACATGCGCGCGGTGGGGTGAACTGGTAAACCTTTGACGCACAGGGGGAGCGCAACGGAGCTATCCCCCGTGTGCTGAGGAGGCTCATGTGGGAACTCTGAGGAAGATTCGCCGGACAGCTGTCGGCATCGGACTGGCCAGTCTGCTCACGACACCGGTGGTGCTGGGTGCCGGGATGGGGCCAGCAGCGGCCGTCGACGGAGGTGTCTCGTCGCATTACACGGCCATGGGCGGGGGCGGGTCCACGGCCCAGGCCTACGTGAACTGGTCCAGCTCGACCAAGGTGGTGTGGCAGGACATCTACGTCAACGACACCTGTCCTGGCGATGGCCACGTGGCCATCCTGAAGTTCGTGGTTCGCTACGAGGGCGACTCCGGGTGGACCACGGTGGGGACCCGTAGGGACGAGGGGACCTGCGAATCTGCGCCCTACACGGAGTCGTCGGCCTCGTGGTCCTCTTCGCGGCGCATCAATGACGCCACCGTCGTTGCCTGCGTGGAGTCCGTGGGCTGTGCGGCTGCAGGCAGCGACTACCGGGACAACCCCTACTGGTGACTTCGTGGGCCTCGCTGAGGCCGTCGATCGCTGACACCGAAGTGCCCCGCCTCCCAGCGCGTCGAGAGGCGGGGCACTTCGCTGATCAGCTGAGCTGGGGCACGACAGTCGCCGCGATCTCTTCCAAATGGTCGAGGTCGTCGAGGTCGAGTACCTGGAGGTAGAAGCGGGTCGTGCCGACCTCGGCGAACCGGCCGAGCTTGTCGACGATCTCGTCAGCCGAACCGGCAAAACCGTTGGTGCGCAACTCATCGACGTCCCGTGAGATCGCCTCGGCGCGACGGCGCAGGGCCGCGTCGTCGTTGCCGAGGCAGACGACGTTGGCAGCCGAGAGGGTGAGCTCGTCGGGGTCCCGGTGGCGGTCCTCACAGGCGGCGCGGACCCGGGCATAGAGCTCGCGCGTCTCCTCGGCGGGCCGGAAGACCGCGTTGAACTCGCTGGCGTAGCGCGCCGCGAGTTCTGGCGTGCGGCGCTTGCCCTGGCCGCCAATGATGATCGGGATGCCGCCGCGGTGGTCGGGCGTACCCAGCCCGGGGGCGTCGACGATGGGGTAGTGCGACCCGTCGTGGTCGAAGGTCTCGCCGCGCGGTGTCGTCCACAGTCCGGTGATGACGGCGAGCTGCTCCTCGAAGCGGTCGAACCGTTCCTTGACGTCAGGGAAGGGGATTCCGTATGCCGTGTGCTCGGCTTCGAACCATCCCGCACCCAGACCCATCTCGACTCGACCACCGGACATCTGGTCGACGTTGGCCACCTGGATGGCCAGTGGTCCGGGGAGGCGGAAGGTGGCTGCGGTGACGAGCGTGCCGAGGCGGATCCGGGAGGTGTCGCGAGCCAGGCCGGCGAGCGTGATCCACGCGTCGGTGGGGCCGGGGTCGCCGTCACCGCTCATGTGGAGGTAGTGGTCCGACCGGAAGAACGCATCGAACCCCGCGTCCTCAGTCGTGCGCGCGACGGCGAGCAGATCGTCATAGGTGGCGCCCTGCTGGGGCTCGGTGAAGATCCGGAAGTCCATGACGCCAACCCTACGGACCGCCCGAGGCGAGGGCTGCGAGCGCTGTCGGCGCCCCGCGCTACGTTGACGGAATGAGCACTCCACTCGTCCTGGGCATCACGGTCGACTGCTTCGACGCGCAGGTGGCGGCGGCGTTCTGGTGTCGCGCCCTGGGCTACGTCGAGTCCCCGCCTCCCACGGGGTGGAGCGACTGGCCGAGCTTCCTGCGCGACCACGACGTGCCCGAGGAGGAGTGGGGCGATGGTGCGGCCATCACGCCCGCATCCGGAGAGGGTCCGACGATCAGCTTCCTCAAGGTTCCGGAGTCCAAGACGGTGAAGAACCGCGTCCACCTCGACGTCAAGGTCAGCGGCGGTCGGCACATCGACCAGGGCCTGCGGGAGTCACGCATCCGGGAGAAGGAGGCCGACCTCGTCGCCCACGGTGCGCGCCGCCAACGCGAGGATCGCGTCGACGGACACCTCGACCACTTCGTCATGGAGGACCCCGAGGGCAACGAGTTCTGCATCGGCTGAGGGGTTCCCGGCGTGCTGGCGTCGGGCCTCAGGGCCTCACACGCGGTGCTGTGCGACGTTGATGACCGCGCCGCCCGGGGCCCGCACGAAGAAGCGGGTGATTCCCCATGGCTCGTCCGTCAGGGGGTGCACGATCTCGTGGCCGGCCGCCTGCGCCGCGGCATACGCCGCTTCGACATCGTCGACCTTCACCGTCATCGCGGAGTCCTCGGGTGCGGTGGCATCGCGGGTCACGAGCTGCACGGCCGCGCCGGACTCGTCATCGACCCATCGGGTGACCCAGTCCAAACCCATGTCCAAGTGGATGAGGCCGAGGACATCGCCGAAGAATGCCCCTGCCGCCTCCATGTCGTCGACGTGCAGATTGGTGATCGTCTCGGTGGTGCGCATGCCCTTGACGCTATCGAGCGGGCGGTCCGTCGTCGACGCCTCGGGCCGTCAGAGCCTCGCCCAACCGGTCCGCATGCCGCAGCGACCGGACGATGAGCGGCACGGCGAACGCCCGCGGACTCGCTCGAAGCCCCCGCGCGTGCTGGGCCTCACGGACCTCCTCGGCCAGGCCGATGACCACGTGCACTGAGCGGATACCCAGGGCGAGCATGAGCCCGACGCGCTCGGGGTCGACGCCGAACCGCCGCAACCAGCCGCTCATTCGGACGACGATGTCGACCATGGCCGTCGTGCGGGTGGTCAGTGTCACGAGCCCGGCCAGCAGGACGAGCGAGACGAACGACCCCACGACTCCCACGCCGGTCTGCCACGACGCAAAGATCCACTGAATCACCAACAGCGGCACCGCAATCCACGCCAGCCCGACCACCTGACGAACGAGAGCTCGGAACGGCAGGCGAGCGACGGCATACCCGACAAGAACGAGCGCAAGGGCGAGCCCGATTTGCCACGGTGAGCGCCAGATCGCCAGCGCGATGCCGGCAGCCAGCAACACCAGGAGCTTCGTGCCGGCACCCACCCGGTGCACGACAGAGGTGCCGGGGTGGAAGAGCGGGACAGCCTGAGCCATCAGCGAGTGGCGAGCGCGCGGTAGGCCGCCACGGCCTCGGTGGGTGCGCCGTCGTGGACGATCCGACCCTCGTCGAAGACGAGCACGCGGTCGAAGCCGTCGAGCAGGTCGAGGTGGTGGGTGACGAGGACGACCTGTTGCGGCAGTCCGTCGACGACGCGACGCACCATCGCAGCATTGCGGAGGTCGAGGAGGGTGGTGGGTTCGTCGAGGACGAGCAGGTCCGGCTCGGTGACGAGGACGCTGGCGAGCGCCAGGAGCTGCTTCTGGCCGCCGGA
Organism: Knoellia pratensis; assembly: GCF_042666395.1. NCBI lineage: Bacteria > Bacillati > Actinomycetota > Actinomycetes > Micrococcales > Intrasporangiaceae > Knoellia > Knoellia pratensis. The sequence continues at coordinate 1,021,348 of NZ_JBHTDJ010000001.1, forward strand.
GAGCAGGTGGGCGGGGTGGTCGGCGTGACCATCGAGCCCGTATGCCGTGAGCGCTCCTTCAGTGCGGGCGCGCATCTCGTCCTTCGAGAGGCCTCGACGACGCAGCCCGAACGCGATGTCCTCGCCCACGGTCGGCATGACGATCTGCGCGTCGGGGTCGGTGAAGCAGAAGCCCACCCGGCGCCGGACCTCGCGCCCGTCGCGAACGGTGTCGCGCCCGTCGATCGTCACCGTGCCCGAGTCGGGGTGGACGAGGCCGTTGAGGAGGCGGACGAAGGTGGACTTGCCCGAGCCGTTGGCCCCGACGATGCCGATGCGCGGCTCGGTGAGCGTGACGTCGAGGTCCACCAGGACCGGCCGCCGCGCCGCCCCGTCGCCGAAGGAGTGGCTGACGGAAGCGACGCGGATCTGTGGCATCAGAAGCCTTGTGGCACGGTGGTGGGGATCTCCTGGGTCAGACGGGGACGCGGTCGGCCGACGCCGCCCGCGGGGCGCGCGCCGGGATGAGGCCCGGGTAGGCGGTGTGGACGCCGGCCGCGACGAACGCGGTGATGACGGCCTTGACGACGTCGCCGGGCATGAAGACCGCAGCCAGGGTCGTGGCCTTGACCAGCGAGACGTCGAGCATGATCGCCATGCCGATGATGCCGATGATGTTGAGGGCGATGACGCCGCCGAGGATGTTGGCCATGACACCGAGGGTGAGCTTGTAGGGGCGGCCGACCTTCTCGGTGAGGAGGCCGACCAGGAACGCGGCGACGGGGAAGCCGACGAGGTAGCCGACGCTCGGGCCGGCGAACACACCGAGGCCGCCACGGCCGCCCGAAAGGAGGGGCAGGCCGATCGCGACGAGCGCGAGGAAGAGCAGGACCGAGAGGGCGCCGCGCTTCGAGCCGAGGATGGCGCCGGCGAGCATGATGCCCATCGACTGGGCCGTGATGGGCACGGCGCCGCCGAACGGGGCAATGGCCGGGATGAGGCCGAGTGCGGCGATGACGCCGGTGAAGATGGCAATGAGCGCGAGGTCGCGGGACTTGAGCATGGACGGAGTGTGCCAGTCCGACAAGGGGTTGCGGCACCCCCGTCCGTGCCCGTGATTCTTCTACGGGCGCATCCGCTGCGTGAGCGTGAGGGCAATCACGGCGGCGCCCAGGGAGATACCCATGAGTACGGCGAAGACGCCCCCGTCGAGGGTGTCGTGGCGGGCCGCGATGAGGGCGCCACCACCGGCCGTGGTGAGGGCGCTGCCGAGGCTGGCACCGATCTGTGAGGCGGCCGTCGCCTGTCCCTGCTCGTGCTCGGGAGCGAGGGTGAAGATCTCGGTGGCCAGGCTGGGTGAGCACAGGCCCATGCCGGCTGAGGCGAGCGCCCAGCCGGCGAGTCCGGGGACGAGGCCGACGACCTCGAGCGAGAGCAGCAAGGGGCCGATGCCGCCCAGGGTGATGAGGGTGAGGCCCAGGCGGACGCGCGCGGCGGCGTCGAACCGGCGCTGGACCGCGTCAAGGCTGTGGAAGGCCGAACCCGCCGCCCAGAACACTCCCGTGAGGCTGAGGCTGATCCCCGCGATGGCCGGGCCGACGTCGTGGGTGACGTCGAGCATGAGCGGCAGGTAGCCGCCGATGCCGCCGAAGGCGATGACGAGCAGCGTGCGCAGAGCAACGACGGCGGGTATGCCGGGTGCTGCCGTCAGCGTTCCGGCTGGCAGTGCCGCTCGGATCGTGGCGACGAGAGTGGCGGCGCCGACGACAAGGCTGGCGAGGCCGGCGATGCGGTGGTCGCCGCCGTCGAAGGCGAGGGGCCCGCCGACGCTGAGCAGGGCCACGGCGCCGGCGAGCCCGAGGGCAGGCAGGAGCGGTTTGTCCTTCTGGGCATCCGACAACTCGGTGGCTTGCTCGCCACGTGTGCGGTCGCTGACCCGGAGAAGTCCCGGGATGAGGAGCAGCAGGGCAGGGACGAGGAGGAAGGTCGGCAGCAGGAAGACGAGTCGCCAACCCACGAGGGCCTCGGCTGCCCCCGCGGCCCCGGGCCCGAGGAGGCTCGGCAGGATCCAGGCAGCCGCGAACGTCGCGAAGACCTTGGCGCGCAGGTGCTCCGGCAGGGCACGGGCTGCGAAGACGAGGGTGGACACGTCGATGAGGCCCTCGGCGATGCCGGAGAGCCCGCGCCCCGCGATGAAGACAGCCATCGAGGGGGCACTCGCGGTGACCACCTGTGCGGCGGCGAAGGTTGCGAGCCCCGTGAGCAGGACGGCTCGGGCCCCGGCGCGATCGACCCAACGCCCGGCGACGACCACCGCGACCATGAAGGTCACCATCGACGCGGCGTTGGCCGGTCCGAACCAGGCGAGTCCGTCGAGTGCCCGGGCAGCCGTGGGCATGATGCTGATCGTGGCGCGGTTCTCGAAGGCCCCCAGGGTGACGAGGGCGATGATGCCCAGGGCCACGGGGAGGTGCTTGGCGCTGAACAGCCTCTCCGGTGGGAGCTCGGTCTGGGTTGGCGCTGTGGGGGTTGCGGGCGCGTCGGCCGTCGAGGTCATGGAGAGCATCCTGATATCTCAAGGGCACTTGAGATCAAGGCCTACTCTGGAGTGGTGGACAAGAACGACGAGCTGCCCATCGGTGAGGTCGCTGCACGCAGTGGCGTCTCCATCCCCACAGTCCGCTTCTACGAGGATCGCGGACTCATCCAGAGCGTGAGGAACGCCGGAAACCACCGCCGGTATGCACGGCATACGCTCCGCCGCATTGCCGTCGTGCGCGCCGGGCAACGGTTCGGGCTGAGCCTCGCCGAGATCGGTGAAGCGCTCGCGACCCTGCCGTCCGACCACCCGCCGACGAAACGCGACTGGGCCCGGCTCTCGACCGTGTGGCACGACGCGTTGTCGGAGCGGATCGAGGCGCTCACCAAGGTCCGCGACGGGCTCACCGACTGCATCGGGTGCGGGTGTCTGTCGTTGACCTCGTGTCCGATCTACAACGCCGAGGATGGGCGCGCTGCGGACGGTCCGGGGGCGCAGCGGTGGCCGGCCGCAGCCAGGGCATGACTCGTCCGTCGTGCGGCTGACAGAATCTGCGGCATGACGACGCCCCCGACGCAGTCACCCCTCGAGATCCCCGGCTTCACACACGTCTACTCCGGCAAGGTCCGCGACCTCTACGAGCCGGACGGCCGCGACGACCAGCTGCTGCTCGTGGCGTCGGACCGGATCTCGGCGTTCGACTTCATCCTCGACCCGCCCATCCCCGACAAGGGCGCGGTGCTGACCCAGCTGTCGCTGTGGTGGTTCGAACAACTGGCCGACCTCGTGCCCAACCACGTGGTCTCGACGGACGTGCCCGAGGTCGTGGCCGGGCGGGCGGTGCTCGTGCGCAAGCTCGACATGGTGCCGGTCGAGTGCGTGGCGCGGGCCTATCTCACGGGTGGCGGACTGCGGGAGTATGCCGCGGACGGCACCGTGAGCGGTTTGTCCTTGCCGTCCGGTCTGCGGGACGGCGACCGTTTTGACGAGGTGCTGTTCACGCCGTCGACCAAGGCGCCGATGGGGGAGCACGACGAGCCGATGTCCTATGGGGCGGTCGAGGCCGAGGTGGGGCCCGAGCTGGCCGCGACCCTGCGTAACCTGACGACGCGAATCCTGGGTCGTGGCAACGAGATCGCGGGGAAGCGCGGCATCCTCATCGCCGACACCAAGGTCGAGTTCGGCCTCGATCCAGCCGGAGCGCTGGTGCTCGCCGATGAGGTGCTGACCCCGGACTCGTCGCGCTTCTGGCCAGCCGACCAGTGGGAGCCCGGCCACACGCAACCGAGCTTCGACAAGGAGTTCGTGCGTGAGTGGCTGCTGTCGCCGGAGAGCGGTTGGTCGAAGGCATCGGGCGAGGCTCCGCCGGCGCTGCCCGCTGAGGTCGTCGAACGGACGCGCGCGAAGTACGTCGAGGCCTACGAACGCCTCACCGGCAAGACCTTCTGAGTCAGCCGCAACCCCCGACTCGCGGGGTCGGTCGGTCGGGCCTAGCGTCGGGGCATGAGGAGTGAGCCGCGGGGATGGCAGGCGGAGGCGGATCGACTGGCCAACGCAAGCGTGGAGCGAGGTGACCCGACCGGGTGGTTCGAGGAGCTCTACGCCGCGGGCGAGTCGGGTGAGGTGACGATGGCGTGGGACCACGACGACCCACAGCCGCTGTTCGCGGACTGGACCCACGAGGGAGACGTGAGAGGCGCGGGGCGCCGTGCGCTCGTCGTCGGTTGTGGTCTCGGCGCCGAGGCAGAGCACCTCGCAGCGCTGGGGTTCGCCACGGCAGCGTTCGACCTGTCGCCGACGGCGATCCGCACGGCCCGCTCGCGTCACCCGGACTCGACCGTGGACTACCGGGTGGCCGACCTCCTCGACCCGCCGCGGGACTGGCGCCAGGCCTTCGATCTCGTCGTCGAGATCTACACGGTCCAGGCCGTGCCTCGCGAACTGCGCGACCAGATGGTCGCCGGAGTGTGTGACCTGGTCGCGAGCGGCGGCACGTTGCTCGTCATCCAGGCGGTCCTCGAACCCGACGACGATGGTTCGGGCCCGCCATGGCCCCTCACTCGCGAGGAGATCGAGTCCTTCGCCCGGCACGGTCTCACCAAGGTTGCCGTCGAACAGCTCCATCTGGCTGACACCCCCTCTCGCTGGAGGGCCGAGTTCCTCCGCTGAACTTGGGATTCACGCTGTCACCCATCTTGGGTACGCTGGGCTCATGAGCACCCAGATCTCCGTCCGCCTCAACGACCGCGTCGTCTTCGAGCTGGACGCGCTTGTCGCATCCGGCGCTGCCAAGAGCCGAGCCGAGCTCGTCGAGTCCGCTCTGGAGGCCGAGTTGCGCAGGCGGCTCTACCAACGAGATGCGGAGATCTATCGCGAGCACGGCGAAGATCCTGAGCTCGCAGGGATGAACGACTGGCTCCGCGAGCGGACCTACCCGTCGCTTGACGACTGATGCACTCGATCCACACCGCAAGGCTCGACAAGGTACGGACGGTGCTTGTGCTGACTCGTGCTGACGTCCGCCCACACCGGTCGCGAGTCACCGTCGCCACCATCACGTCCACCGTCAGAGGACTGAGTGTCGAGGTGCCCGTCGGGCCTGCCGATGGTTTGGACCGTCCTTCGGTCGTCAACTTGGACGAGATCACGACCATCCTTGTCGACGATCTCGGTCCTCAGATCGGCCAACTCGCGGCCGCCAAGGAGGCCGCACTGGCGGCGGCTGTCTTTCACGCCTTCGGCCTGGACTGGTGATGCATGGGAGGTCGCGGACGGACACGGCTGGCCGGGCCAGTAGCCTGTGACTCGGCCCAGCCGCACCTCCCTGGAGATCCCCCACGTGATGGTTTCGACGCATGACCTCGCCCTGACCACTGTCGATGGAGGGTCTGCGCTCTCACCTTTCCGGGCCCGCGCGCTGCTCGCGAGGCTGCAAGCAGTCGATCCGGCCATCACGGGAGTGAGTGCTCGCTTCGTCCACTGGGTCGCGAGTGAAGAGCCCCTCGACGACGCACAGCGCGCCACGGTCGAGCGTCTCCTGGCCTACGGCGACGCGTATGCCGGTGGCTCACCTACGCAGGACCCCCACACTCTCGTCGTGGTCGCGCCGCGCCTGGGCACCATCTCGCCCTGGGCGAGCAAAGCCACCGACATCGCCCACAACTGCGGCATCGACCTCCGCCGGGTCGAGCGGGTCACCGAGTTCGTCGTCGAAGGCGTCAAGCTGACCAGCAGCGAGTCCGACGCAGAGCAGTGGGGCGCGATCGCCGCAGTCCTCCACGACCGCATGACCGAGACCGCTCTCCCGCTGCGTGAGGCCGCCGCAGCTCTCTTCGAGGAGCGCGAGGCCGAGCCGATGGAGCACGTCGACGTCCTCGGCGGCGGTCGCGAGGCGCTGGAAGGTGCGAACACGGCATACGGGCTCGCCTTGTCGGACGATGAGATCGACTACCTGGCGGCAGCGTTCACCGGACTTCAGCGCAACCCGACCGACGTCGAGCTGATGATGTTTGCGCAGGCCAACTCCGAGCACTGTCGCCACAAGATCTTCAACGCCGACTTCATCGTCGACGGCGAGCCGCAGGTCAAGAGCCTCTTCGGCATGATCCGGCACACCGAGAAGGTCGCCGGGGCCGGCACGATCGTGGCCTACAAGGACAACGCCAGCGTCATGGAAGGCGGGCGGATCGAGCGCTGGCTTCCCGGGCGCGGTGACGGTCCGACGGCATACGCCGCTCGTGAGGAGGACGTCCACGTCCTCATGAAGGTCGAGACGCACAACCACCCGACCGCGATCTCGCCGTTCGCGGGGGCCGCGACGGGTGCTGGTGGCGAGATCCGCGACGAGGGTGCGACCGGACGGGGCTCGGCGCCCAAGGCGGGGCTCACCGGCTTCGTCGTCTCGAACCTGCACCTCCCCGGGACGAACGAGCCGTGGGAGAGCGAGACCTATGGCGCGCCCGACCACATCGCGACCCCGCTCGAGATCATGGTCGACGGTCCGATCGGTGCCGCAGCGTTCAACAACGAGTTCGGTCGGCCGGGGCTCGGCGGCTTCTTCCGCGTCTATGAGCAGACCGTCGACGGTGTGCGCCGCGGCTACCACAAGCCGATCATGAGCGCCGGTGGCCTCGGCTCGATCAGCGCCGACCAGACCGAGAAGGTGCTCTTCCCCGCTGGCACGCTGCTCGTCCAGATCGGTGGACCGGGCATGCGCATCGGGATGGGCGGTGGGGCGGCGTCGTCGATGGCCTCTGGTACCAACGCTGCTGACCTCGACTTCAACTCCGTGCAGCGCGGCAACCCCGAGATGGAGCGGCGCGCGCAGGAGGTCATCAACCACTGCTGGTCCCTCGGTGCCGACAACCCGGTGCTCGCCATCCACGACGTCGGAGCGGGTGGGCTCTCCAACGCCTTCCCCGAGCTCGTCAACGACGCTGGCCTCGGTGCGCGCTTCGACCTGTCCGCGATCCAGCTCGAGGAGTCCGGTCTCGCGCCCAAGGAGATCTGGGTCAACGAGAGCCAGGAGCGCTACGTCATGGCGATCGCGCCCGAGTCTCTCGAGCTGCTCGAGACCTTCGCCGCACGTGAGCGCTGCCCGCTGGCGGTCATCGGCGTCGCGGCTGACGATGCGCAACTGCTGGTCGCCGGTGACTCTGACGACGACGTGCCCATCGACATGCCCATGGAGGTCCTCCTCGGCAAGCCGCCGCGCATGACGCGTGACGCGAAGCGGGGGTCGTGGACGGGCGATCCGCTCGACGTGAGTGACATCGACGTGCGCGACGCGGCCTACGCCGTCCTGCGTCACCCCTCGGTTGCGAGCAAGCGCTTTCTCATCACCATCGGTGACCGCACGGTCGGCGGCTTCTCGCACCGAGACCAGCTCGTCGGACCATGGCAGGTGCCCGTGGCTGACGTCGCGGTCACCCTGGCGGACCACGCCGGCTTCGCGGGTGAGGCCATGGCCTCGGGGGAGCGTATGCCGCTCGCTTCCGTCAATGCCCCCGCCTCCGGTCGGATGGCGGTCGGGGAGGCGCTGACCAACCTCTTGGCTGCGCCCCTGCCCGCGCTGTCGGCCGTCAAGCTGTCGTGCAACTGGATGGCCGCCGCTGGCGAGTCCGGCGAGGATGCTGCGCTGTTCGACACGGTCGAGGCCGTCGCGATGGAGCTGTGCCCGGCGCTGGGGATCTCGGTGCCCGTCGGCAAGGACTCGATGTCGATGCGGACGAAGTGGACGGATCAGGCGTCCGGCGAGGACCGCCAGGTGACGTCGCCGGTTTCCCTCGTCGTGTCGGCGTTCGCGGCACTGCCGGATGTTCGCGGCACACTCACTCCGCAGCTCGAGCCCGACTCGGCGTTGGTTCTGGTGGACCTTGGGGCGGGCGCGAACCGTCTCGGCGGATCGATGCTCGCGCAGGTGTCCGGTGTCTTTGGCGGCGATGTGCCCGACCTCGACGACCCGGCTCGACTGGTTGCCTTGGCCGACGCTTTGCGCGAATTGCGTTCTCGCGGGCTGCTTTCGGCCTATCACGACCGCTCGGATGGTGGCCTGTGGGCGACCGTGTGTGAGATGGCGTTCGCGAGTGGGTTCGGAGTCGAGATCGCGGTCGACTCGGTTGAGGCACTCTTCACCGAAGAGTTGGGCGCCGTGCTCGGCGTGCGCGCCGACTCGGTCAGTGAGGTCCGCGAGGTCCTCATCAGCGCTGGTGTCGGCGAGTTCTCGTCGATCATCGGCGGGACGCACCCGGAGCGTCGGGTCACGGTCTCGGTCGACGGCGAGGTGCCGCTCGATGAGTCCACGCAGGACCTTGCTCAGGCCTGGGACGAGGTGTCCTGGCGCATCTCGTCGCTGCGGGACAACCCGGAGTGCGCCGATCAGGAGCACGCAGCGTTTGGCAACGAGGACGACCCCGGGCTGCACGTGTCGACGTCGTTCGACCCGACCGATGATGTTGCTGCGCCGTATTTCAATCTGGGTGCCCGCCCCCGCGTCGCGGTGTTGCGCGAGCAGGGCGTGAACTCCCACATCGAGACGGCGTATGCCTTCCACCGCGCCGGGTTCGAGACGCTCGACGTCCACATGACCGACCTCCAGACCGGTCGGGCCTCACTGTCCGACGTCGTGGGGCTGGTGGCGTGTGGCGGCTTCTCCTACGGCGACACCTTGGGCGCCGGCGAGGGCTGGGCGCGGTCCGTGCTCTTCAACGAAGACCTGACCGACGAGTTCTCGACGTTCTTCTCGCGAGGCGACACCTTTGGGCTGGGCATCTGCAACGGTGCCCAGATGTTCGCTGCGCTTGCGGACCTCATCCCGGGAGCGGACGCGTGGCCGCGATTCACCCGCAACCGGTCCGAGCAGTACGAAGCCCGGCTCTCACTGGTCGAGGTGCTCGAGTCGCCGTCGATCTTCACCACCGGTATGGCGGGGTCGCGGATCCCCATCGCCGTCGCCCACGGTGAGGGGTTCGCGAACTTCTCCACCCGTGGCGACCAGGCTGCCGTTCAGCGAGTGGCCCGGTTCGTCAACAACGATGGTGGCGTCGCGACGGCATACCCGTTCAATCCCAACGGGTCCCCGGACGGGCTCACGTCGGTGACCACGACGGACGGTCGGTTCACTGCGATGATGCCGCACCCCGAGCGGGTCCAGCGCAACGCGCAGATGTCGTGGACGAGCGGTCGGGTCGAAGAGGTCTCGCCGTGGATGCGCATGTTCCGCAACGCCCGAACCTTCATCGGCTGACCCGAACTCCCAACCCCGAGCATGGTTGCCCCTTAGCCTGAGCCCGGGCAGGGTGTCGATGGGAAGGGGTGGGCGATGCGTGCATGACCGAAGTCGACCGAGCGACTCTGGGGGGTCAGTGCACGACTGCTGGCGGTTGCGTCGGTGTTGAGCTCGATCGGGGTTGGGCTCGCATTACGGATGTCGTGGCAACAGAGCGGGCAGAACTACGGGCCCGACGGGCAGGTCGACGGCACTGGCGTGCCTTTCGCTCAACGCCTCACCTTGGCGATGTTCGATCTCGGCTACCGACAGATCGGCCTCCAGCTGTTGCTCGCGGCTGCGTTGGTGGGCGCAGCCGTGGTTGTCCTCCACCGGAATCCGTCGTGGGCGCAGGTCCGACTGGTCCGGTGGGAGGTGTTGGGTGCTGGGCTCGTCGCCCTCGCCCCCGTCGTGGGACTCGTCCTCGCCAATCTTTACGTCCTCACGCCTTCCGACGACGCGACCAGAGGCCTGCCGGACTACATGGGCCCGCAGCCCTTGACCGAGCCGATCCTCGGCAACCTGCCGACCCTCTTGGCCTCGGTCCTCACCCTCACCGCCGCCGGCCTGTGGTGGCTGCGCCTCGAGCCAGTCGCTGACGGGACCGACGACCCCGCCGACGACGCGGCCGACGAGCCCAGTGACGACCTCGACGCGTCGGTTGAGGAGGAGGCCGCCGGGAGCCTCCCGGTTCCGGCGCAGGCACCCCTTGACTCGTCGGACAACCTGGGGAACGGCGCCGCCATGGGCTACCCCCAGGACTGGTCGCCGGAGGACTTCCGGCCGCCGAGATGACCGAGCCGCAGGGTGAGAGCGGCGGATTCATCTCGGTGACCACCACGGACGGCCGGTTCACGGCCTTGATGCCGCACCCCGAGGGCCCGCAATCAGTCCGGCGTCAGGCACAGACAGGACGTCGCCCTCGACTCCCTCCCCGTCGTCCTCACTGCCGCCGCCTAGGTTCTGGGGCGGGCACGGAGCGCGGCAATTGTTGAGGGGCACTGCACGTTCCGTGCTCAGGGGGTGCTCGTCCGCGGCAGATTCCGGGCGTTTGCCGCGCGCGGTGCTCGCGCGATGGCGGAAAAGGCGCCGTCAGGCGGGTGGGGCAGGGGAGTCGGAGGTCTCTCCTGCGGTGGCGCTGAACGGGGCGGCATGTGAGCCACGGGAGATCACCTCGTTCGGCGGCACGACGCCGGTCGGCAGGGCGAGTCGCGCCGTCGCGCGTCGCATGTCGAACAGGGGCAGGGGGTCGCGCGAGGCAGCCAGCACGACGTTGCCGAAGCCCTTGCTCTTGAGGACTTGGTGCAATCCGACGTAGGCCGTCTGCGCACCCGGGCCCAACGCGGCCCGGGCACCCGAGGCGACGCGGGCGGCATACCGGAGCCCGGGTCGATCTGCGAGGTTCGCGAGGAACAGACCGCCCGGTGCGAGAACTCGCGCAACCTCCCTCAACCACTCCACGGTGGCGAGTGAGGCAGGCACCTGCCCGTCGACGTACGCATCAAGAATGACGAGATCTGCACTGGCAGAGGCCAATCCGACAACTCCCTCTTCGCCGCGCAACGGCCGCACCCGGATCCGGTGCCCACGCGGGAGCGGCAACTCACGCCGAACCGCCTCGGTGAGGGCGACGTCCGGCTCCAACACGATCTGCGGTGAACCCGGCCGCGTCGCATGCACCCACCGTGCCAAGGTCAACCCGGCCCCGCCGACATGCGTCACGCGCAACGGCGCCGGCCGCGCAAAGACGGCGTCGATGCAGAGCGCCAGCTGCTGGACGTACTCGAAGACGAGCAGCTCAGGGTCGTTCAACGACACCGCCGACTGCGGGTGCTCACCGATGCGGATCCACGTGACGTCACCGTCCTGCTCGAACTGCGCGGCGTCGGTCACGCCCCAAAGCCAAGCACCCCCTGCGCCGTGGTGGCGCACGGGGTGCGCCGACCTACGATGTCGAGTATGCCGTCCCGTCGCCGTGTCTCCGTCGCCGACGGTCGCGCTGCACTCACCTCGTGGTCCACCGACCCGGGCACAACGGACCGTTCCACGACCGCAACTGCCGTGCGTTTCACCCTCGAGGAGTTGGGGCTTCGCGCCCCCGGCCGCAGCGTCGAGGTGCGCGTCCCGCCCTTCGGCGTCGTCCAGTGCGTCGAGGGTCTCCAGCACCGGCGTGGCACCCCGCCCAACGTCATCGAGACGGATGCGGCGACGTGGCTGGCGCTCTCGGTCGGACACCTCAGCACGGCGGATGCAGCGGCTGCGGGGGCACTCAGGGTGAGTGGCACGCGAGCCGACCTCACGGCATACCTCCCGCTGTTTCCCGACACCGAAGGCTGACCATGCGACACGGAATCTCGATCCTGCCCGACCTCCCCTGGCGCGAGGCCGGCCCGCGGTGGCGGGCCGCCGAGGAGATGGGGTTCGCGCACGCCTGGGTCTATGACCACCTCGTGTGGGGTGGGCTCCCCGACAGTGCGTGGTTCCCGGCGGTGCCGACTCTGGCCGCGGCGGCGGGGGTGACCTCGACCATGGGGCTCGGAACGTTCGTGACGTCGCCGAACTTCCGCCACCCCTACGTCTTCGCCCGCGACGTCCTGGCGTTGGACGACCTGTCCGATGGGCGGTTCATCTGCGGACTGGGCACCGGCGGCGATCTGGACTCGGCGGTGCTCGGGGAGTCCCACACGGTCAAGGCACGGGTCGACCGGTTTCACGAGTACGTTCCTCTGTTGGACCGGCTGCTCCGCGAGGATCACGTCGACCACGACGGCGACTGGTATGCCGTCCGCGACGCCCGCACGCTGCCGGGTCCCGTTCGCGATCGGGTGCCCTTCGTCGTGGCCGCCAACGGGCCGCGCTCGCTGCGGCTGGCTGCTGCCCACGGGCAGGGCTGGGTGACGACGGGGGTGAAGGCCGAGACGCTCGAGGACTGGTGGACGGGCGTCGCCGGGTTGGCGGAGAAGTTCACGGCGACCGCCGGCTCCGAGGGGGTCGACCGCTATCTCCTGCTCGACGCGTCACCACAGTTCTCGCTGGAATCCGTGGGGGTCTACCAAGACATGACCGGACGCGCGGCGGAGCTGGGCTTCACCGACACCATCACTCACTGGCCGCGATCCGAATCCCCGTATGCCGGTTCGCTGGCAACGCTCGAAGCCGTCGCCTCCGATGTCGTCGCGCCTGCGAACGGCAAGTAGCGTGGAGGCCGTGAGCAGCCAGGTTCGTCGCCCCAACCACCTCCGCGTCCTCGTCATGGGAGCATTGGTGGGCTTTGCGCTCGGCGGGTTCCTCGGTGTCTACCGCGGCCTCGAGTCGTCAGGTCGCGTGTCCCAGGGGGAGTACTCCACGTCGTCGGCAGTCGGTTACCTGGGACTTCTGGGTGCGCTGGTCGTCGGCCTGCTCGCGGCGGGCGTGTCGGTCCTGTTGGAAGCACTCTCGGAGCGCCGTAACCGCTGAGAAACCACGGCGCCGCCGCTGACGGGCCGCCGCTGACAATCAGATCGTCGGAGTGCCCATGGCGCGGGCGAGCAGTTCTCTGCGGCTGTGCTCGTCGGTCTTCGCGAAGATCGCCTTGAGGTGGTCCTGGATGGTGTGCGGCGAAAGGTGGAGTTGCGCGGCTGCCGTCGCAGTGTCCGCGCCCGTCGCAATGACGGTGAGGAGCTCGGACTCCCGGGGAGAGAGGCCATGAGCGCGGCAGAACACGTCCAAGCGGTCATGGGGCGTGGACTGTTCGATCGTCACCGCGATCTCGTGGTGAGCCTCCAGCCGTGAGGCCCGCAGTGTCACCCAGGCCCCATCGGGAAGGGGCATCCGAGCCATGGGCGGGTTGTCATCGACCCCGGCTTCACGGGCCAGGAGCTGCGCCGCCACGTTGTAGGCACATGCCGGGACCGGGCGCGTCCCATCCGGCTGGGGAAGGAGGAGACGCAGCCACTCCTCGGACCCCCGTGCTCGGTCGAGGATCGTCAGGTCGTCGCTGAGGACGAGGACGGTGGGCCCAGTCGATGCCACGGACTCACCACCGGCCACGTGGAAACTGCGCGCCCGCACGAGTCGCACGGCATTCGTGAGCGACGGCGCAAGGTCCAGCAGGAGTGCGAGCTCGCGAACGGCATACGCTCGGGTCGACCACAGGTCGAGGAAACCCCAGCATCCGTAGCGGTCACGCAGGGCCAGTGACGCGACGTCGACCACTCCATGGCGCGCCTGTTCCTCCTGCCAGAGCGGACTCTCGCTGGCCCTGGTCGCGAGGCTGGCGACACCGTCGAGCGACGTCCACCGGTTGAGGGAGGTGAGGTACTTGAGCCGGATGGTCGCGGGGATCGCCGCCGGATCGGGAAGTTCGGCGAGAGGATCGACCCCGACGGACGTCGTCGGATCGGTGAGGACCCATGCGTACCAGTCGAACTCGATGACCGCACGCAGCCTCGTCAGGAGCTCGCTGCGCAGAGAGCGCGAGTCCTCCGCATGGAGGGCCAGCCGCTCGATGGCGGCTGGCTCCAGTCCGCGCAGCCCGGGCATGCCCACGTTGCAAGAGTAGGAGGCCGAAGGGGGCAGAACCCCAGTTTTCTGGGATACCGACAGCCCCGCCGGCGTCGGACGCTGGACACATGCACACACTTCACATCGAGCACCCCATCACCAACTACGCCACCTGGAAGGGAGCCTTTGACCGATTCGCCGAGATGCGGACCGGCGCAGGTGTCCGAGCCCACCGGGTGGCACACCCGGTGGACGACGACTGCTACGTCGTCGTCGACCTCGATTTCGACACGGAAGCCGAAGCGACGGCCTTCCACGAGGTCCTTCGGACGAGGGTCTGGGCGCTTCCCGCGAACAGTCCGGCTCTCGTCGGGTCCCCGATGGCCCGTGTACTTCTCGTGGAGGAGCTGTCGAGCAGCGCCCCTGCCCCGGCCTGAGCCAGGTCCGACTCAGGCGAAGGAGAAGAGGGCGACCGGGTCGCTCGTGGGGTGCTCAGAACCGCTGGCGGGCTCCAAGGTGATCCCTGCACCGGTGGCCACCGTCGCGTCACCCTGCATCGGGATCGTCACGGCACCGCTGCCCCTGATGAGGCCGGCGCTGACCATTCCCTTGCCGGGCACGTCGAACCACAGCTGGTAGGCCTTGCCGAAGGGTGCCTCAGGCATCGCGTCGGCGAGGAAGACGGCCTTCTTGTGCGACGGACTGCGCACGATGGTGATCTCGGAGCTCCCCATGGGCTGCTCGACGCGCTGGGCATCGCTGGCGCTCAGGACCTGTTCGGTCACGGTCCCCTGTGGGGAGTCCTCGTTCCACGGCTGCCAGACGGCGCCGCCAACGGCGAAGACAGCTGCGGCGGCTGCCGCGGCGAGCCAGGGCTGCACCCGGAACCGACGACGGGCAGCGAGCTCGTCGACGGGAGCGGAGGCCGGCGTCGCCGACTCGCTCTCACGGGTCGACTCGATCCGGTCGGCCTGAATGGCGGTGGCCCGCTCGACCGACTCGGCCGACGTGATCGGCGAGAGCTGGCGGGTCTGGGAGATGGCCGAGAGGATCGAGGCACGCAGGGGAGGCGGGGGAAGCAGCTCGACGTCGATGGCCAGCGCAGCGGCGGCCTCTTGCAGCTCGGCCACCTCGGCGCGGCAGTCCTCGCAGAGGTCGAGGTGGATCTCGAAGGAGCTGCGCTCCTCGAGGGTCAGGGCATTGACGGCATACGCACCTGCCAAAGCGTGGGTATCTGGGTTCATGCCGTCACCTCCAAAGTGTCACGCAGTCTGATGAGTCCGTCTCGGATCCGGGTCTTTGCTGTCCCGAGCGGAATGCCCAGGAGTGCTGCGACCTCGGTGTGCGTGTGTCCGCCCAGGTAGGCCAGCTCGACCGCGCCCCGTTGGGTCTCGGTCAATGTGGCCAGAGCGCGACGCACGCGTTGCTGGTCGAGCCGGACCTCGACCTCTTCGAGAGTCGAGTCGTGCTCGCGTTCGGTCGTGGTGGTCTCGTAGGTCACTTCGCGTGCCTTGCTGGCTTCGGCCGAGCGAACCCGGTCCACGGCCTTGCGGTGCGCGATGGTGAGCATCCATGAGAGGGGCGAGCCCCGCGAGGGGTCGAAGCGGGTGCAGTGCCGCCAGATGTCGAGGAAGGCCTCTTGCGTGACCTCTTCACTCTGTGCCCGGTCGCGGACGACTCGGACGACGAGGCCGTGGATCCTGGCGGCGGTGGCGTCGTAGAGCTGAGCGAACGCCGACTCGTCACCTCGTGCGGATCGAGTCAGCAGAGCGCCGAGATCCGGTCCCATGGCAGCAGTCGGTGCGGGCGTATTGCCTGATCCGACTGCTGCCATGACGACCATGATTGCCTACTTCGTCTCTTGAGCGTTCATCGAGCCTGTGATCGTGTCGATCACATGGCCGGGAGCAGGACCTTGTCGACGATGTAGACGGTGGCGTTCGCGGTCTGGACGTTGCCGCAGATGACGCTGGCCTCGCCGACCTTGAAGTCCTCGCCACTGCCCGAGACGGTGATGGTGCCGCCACCGAGCGTCTTGTGCTCACCCGCGATCTTGTCGGGTGCGATCTTGCCCTCGAGGACGTGGTTGGTGAGCACCTTGGAGAGCAGGCCCTTGGGGTCGGCCATTGCGGCGTCCATCGTTGCCTTCGGGAGGGCAGCGAACGCGCTGTCGATCGGCGCGAACACGGTGAGCGCCGGGGCGCCGTTGAGGGTGTCGACGAGGCCGGCTTCCCCAACTGCGGTCACGAGCGTCTTGAGGAGCGGGTTGGCGCTCGCAGCGGTGGCGACCGGGGCGGTGGCCATGCCGTCGAACGAACCGGCGCCCGTGGTGGGGACCTTGGCGCAGCCAGGGCCGAACGGCTTGGCTGCCATGTCGTCAGCGGATGCAGACTCCGAAGGCGACTCCGAAGGGGCTGGCGCTGAGGTCGTCGACGACGAGGTCGTCGAGCCGGCGTCCGTGTCATCGGAGCTGCCACAGGCCGCGAGGCCGAGGGGCAGCGACAGAGCGAGGGCAAGGGCGGCGGTGCGGTGGGTGAGTTTCATGGTCGTCTCCTTGAGGCGGGTTGGCTTACATCTCTTATTCGCCGCCGCCACAAGCCCGGATTGGTTGACCCTCAACCTTTTTCAAACTTCCTACCGCCAGGTATGCCGCCCGCCCCAAGAACGACGTATTGCCCGTTCGCGCGGGTCCCAGCACCGGGAACGGTGCTGGGACGGGCGCGCGAACGGGCAATAGGTCGTTGGAGTGGGTTGCAGTGGGGCTATTCGACGTTGACGGGGATGGTGTGCCAGCCCGTGGCGCCCCGGGGGAACGGGGAGGCGCGCTTCTCGGTCTGCACCGCTCCGGTCAGGTCGGTTGCGCGCACGGTCAGCTCGTGCCGGCCAGCCTGCGCATCCCAGTCGAAGAACCACTGACGCCAGTAGTCGATGTTGGCGTCCGGGCCGAGCGTGGCCTTCTGCCAGGGGCCGTCGTCCACCCGGATCTCGACCTTCTCGATGCCGCGGCCCTGTGCCCAGGACACGCCGCCGATGACGTTCTTGCCGGCCTTGAGGGTGGCGAGGCCGCGAGGGGTGTCGATGCGGGACTGGGTGAGAATCCGTCCGTCGGTCGCCCAGTCGCGCTCGGTCCAGTAGGCCTTCTTGGCGGCATACGTCGTGGCCGTGAGGCTCTTGAGCCACTTCGTCGAACCGACGAAGCCATAGAGCCCGGGAGTGACGAGCCGCACGGGATAGCCGTGGCGGCGGGGGAGTGGCTCCCCGTTCATGCCGATGGCGAGCAGGGCCTCGCGGTCGTCGGTGAGTGCCTGGATGGGCGTCGAGATGGTCATGCCATCCACGGACGTGCTGAGAATCTGGTCGGCGCCCGAGCGAACTCCGGCTCGTTCCAGCAGTTCTCGCACGGGAACTCCGAGCCAGCGGGCGCCGCCGATGTAGCCACCGCCGACCTCGTTGCTCACGCAGCACATCGTGATGTCCTTCTCGATGAGGTCCATCTTGAGGATGTCGGCGTAGGTGAGCGTGAGGGGCTTGTCGACCTCACCGTCGATGGTCAGCTCCCAGGAGTCCGGGTCAACGCGCGGGATGACGAGCGCGGTGTCGATCCGATAGAAGTCGGCATTGTTGGTGCGGAACGCCGTGAGGCCCTTGACCTTGCCCTCGATCCCTTGCACCAGCGCGGGCAAAGGCTTGGCGGGGGCGGGGAGGGTGATGTTGGAGGGGGCGATCGCGTCGGTCGTGAGCTTCTGGCCGAAGGCGCCCACTGCGGCGGCTCCGACAGTCACTCCACCGGCGCCGAGCAGGAAGGCGCGGCGGCCGGCCGGGCTCGCGTCGCCGGTTGCACGGGCGTTGTGGTCGGTCGGGCTCTCGACCGCTCCCGCGCCCCCAGCGCGCGGGATGAGTCGCAGCAGGAGGACGAGCAGGCCAACGCCGACGAGGCCGGTCACGAGACCGGGGATGATGTCGGTCGGTCCCGCGGTCGGACGCAGGACCGCTGCGGCGGAGGCCAGGGCGGCGAGCACGACGATCATGAGCCGGCCGACGGTGGGGTGGCGCCGAGACACCAACCCAGCGACCGCGGCGAAGATCAGCGTGACGACGGCGACGCTGCCGATGAGGACGGGCTTGTCGGCGGTTCCCATCGTCGCCACGGCCCATTCCTTGACCGGGGTGGGCGTGGCGTCAATGACCTGCGAGCCTACGGCCAGAACGGGCGAGGACTCAGGGGAGACGAACGCCGCGACGAGGTGACCAGCAGCGGCACCGCCAGCAGCGGCGAGAAGCCCGCTCACGGCATACGGCCAACGGGGTCCGGTCGATCGTTCAGATGCGTCCATGGCAAGCCATTCGGAGCGAGGGGGCGCCACGGATTGGAGCGGCGCGTCAGTGCCCCGCGAACCCGTGGGACACTGGGAGTGTGGCACGCGGAGACGGACGACTGACCCACGACCTGATGCCCGACGAGAAGGGGCCGCAGGACGCTTGCGGGGTCTTCGGCGTCTGGGCTCCCGGCGAAGACGTCGCCAAGCTGACCTACTACGGGCTCTATGCGCTACAGCACCGTGGCCAGGAGTCCGCGGGCATCGCGACGAGCAATGGCCGACGCCTCCTGGTCTACAAGGACATGGGTCTGGTCTCGCAGGTCTTCGACGAGCGCTCCCTCGGTTCCCTCACCGGTCACCTCGCCATCGGGCACTGCCGCTACTCGACCACGGGTGCGTCGATCTGGGAGAACGCCCAGCCGACCCTCGGCGGTCACGACGGCGGGACCGTCGCCCTGGCCCACAACGGCAACCTCATCAACTCCGCCGAGCTGCGCGACATGGTCGAGGCGGCCAACGGTGACGAGGCGCATCGCGGCGAGCTCGCGCGCGGCAACACCACCGACACCGCCCTGGTCACGGCCCTGCTCACCGCCGACGAGGACCGCACGCTCGAGGAGTCCGCCCTTGAGGTCCTGCCCAAGCTGCGCGGCGCCTTCTGCTTCGTCTTCATGAACGAACACACCCTGTATGCCGCCCGCGACCCCCAGGGGATCCGCCCCCTCGTTCTGGGTCGCCTTGAACGTGGCTGGGTGGTCGCCTCCGAGACCGCGGCGCTCGACATCGTCGGCGCCTCCTTCATCCGTGAGGTCGAGCCGGGCGAGCTCATCGCCATCGACGAGGACGGTCTGCGCTCGCAGAGGTTCGCCGAGCCCGACCGCAAGGGGTGCGTCTTCGAGTACGTCTACCTCGCCCGCCCCGACACGACGATCAACGGTCGGGTCGTCCACGAGGCCCGCGTCGAGATGGGTCGGACCCTGGCCCGCGAGCACCCAGTCGATGCCGACCTCGTCATGCCCACGCCCGAGTCGGGCACACCGGCCGCCATCGGTTATGCCCAGGAGTCGGGCATCCCCTATGGCCAAGGCCTGGTCAAGAACGCCTACGTCGGCCGCACGTTCATCGCGCCGTCGCAGACGATCCGCCAGCTGGGGATCCGGCTCAAGCTCAACCCGCTGCGCGAGGTCATCAAGGGCAAGCGCCTCATCGTCGTCGACGACTCGATCGTGCGCGGCAACACCCAGCGCGCCCTCGTGCGGATGCTGCGCGAGGCCGGTGCGGCCGAGGTCCACGTGCGCATCTCGTCGCCGCCCGTGCGGTGGCCCTGTTTCTACGGCATCGACTTCGCGACCCGGGCTGAGCTCATCGCGACCGGCATCGGGGTCGAAGAGGTCTGTCGCTCGATCGGCGCCGACTCTCTCGGCTACATCTCCGAGGACGGCATGATCGCGGCGACCGACCAGCCACGCGAGATCCTCTGCTCGGCCTGCTTCACCGGGACCTATCCGTTGGAGATGCCCGCCAGCGAGCGCGTCGGCAAGGGCCTGCTCGAGCTCGAGTTCCCCGTCGAGGCCGGCGAGAGCGACGCCTCGGACGTGGGCACGCTCGACATCGATCGCGTCTCGGTCACCGCCGCTGGCGGCGCCGCCGAGGCCGTCCGCCGTCCGTGATGGCCCGGGCAATAGGCTCTCCCGCGTGAGCGACAGAGGCAGTCAGAGCGAACAGATCACCTATGCCGGCGCGGGCGTCGATGTCGAGGCCGGTGACAAGGCCGTCGAGCTGATGAAGGCCGATGTCCGCCGAGCGACCCGACCCGAGGTGCTCGGTGGTCTGGGTGGTTTCGCGGGCATGTTCGACGCCTCCGCCATCGCCCGCATGGACCGCCCGATCCTCGCCACGTCGACCGACGGGGTGGGGACCAAGGTCGCCATCGCCCAGGCGCTCGACATCCACGACACCATCGGCTTCGACCTCGTCGGCATGGTCGTCGACGACATCGTCGTCTGCGGCGCCGAACCCCTCTTCATGACCGACTACATCGCCACGGGCAAGGTCGTGCCCGAGCGGATCGCCGCGATCGTCGGCGGCATCGCGCGCGCCTGCCAGCAGGCCGGCGTCGCCCTCATCGGTGGCGAGACCGCCGAGCACCCCGGTCTGTTGGAGCCCGACGAATATGACGTGGCCGGCGCCGCGACGGGCGTGGTGGAGTATGCCGCGGTGCTCGGCCCCCAGCGTGTTCGCACCGGCGACGTGGTGTTGGGTCTGGCCAGTTCGGGGCTGCACTCCAATGGCTACTCACTCGTGCGCAAGGTCATCGCGCATGCCGGATGGGCACTCGACCGCCACGTCGACGAGTTCGGTCGCACCCTGGGTGAGGAGCTGCTCGAGCCCACCCGCGTCTATTCGCGCGACCTGCTCGACCTCATCGGCACCGATGGCGTCGACCTCCACGCCCTCTCGCACGTCACTGGTGGCGGCCTCGCGGCCAACCTCGCCCGCGTCCTGCCCGACGACGTGTTTGCCCGCGTCGACCGCAGCACGTGGACCCCGCCGGCGGTGTTCTCAACCGTTCAGCGCCTGGGCCGGGTGCCGCAGGCAGACATCGAGCGCACGCTCAACATGGGCGTCGGATTCGTGGCCATGTTGCCCGCCGACCAGGCCGAGCTGGCCGTGGCCACCCTGGCCAAGAGCGGCATCGTGGCGTGGCCGATGGGTGAGGTGACGGCGCTCGAGGACGCTCACATCGAGGACGGCGTCGAGGTCGTGCGGGGTGCCAAGGGCGTCGACGGCGGCTCCGTGCAGGTCGTCGGCAGTCACCCCGGGACGACCGGGAACGCACGTCCGTCCAGCGGGCCGCCCAGCGGGGTCATGGCGATGCGTGACCATGTCGACCTCGAGGCCGCGAACGAACCGGTCCGCGGCGACTGAGTCGCAGAAGGGGTCAGATCACGGTGATCTGGGGGGCGAACATCTCCATGGCGCCCAGTGCCTGCTCGTGCTTCTCGACGCTCGACCCGGCGCAGGCCTGAGCGATGACGCGCACGCTCGCACCGGCATCACCGGCGGGGATCGCAGTGGCGATGACGCAGCAGTCGGTGGCCACCCCCGCGAGCGCGATCCGTGGCTGGTCGCCGATGACGGCCCGCAGCTTCGGGCCCCACTTGCCGAACGTCCCCTCTGTGACCACATGGTCGGCGAGCTTCACGAGCTCGGGCACCACGGCATACAGGGGGTCCTTGTCCGGGACGAGCGCGAACTGCCAGTCGTCGTAGTAGTCCGCCCATGACCCACCGAGGCCCGGGTCCGCGACGAACCGCGTGACCACCACACGACCGGCGTATGCCGCCGAGAGACGAGCGATGCGCGGCACCGTCTCTGCCCACATGGGCGAACCCCAAGCGCTTGTCCTCGGGTCGGCGAAGATGACCTGCGGGTCGATGATGACGAGCCACTCGTCGTCCAGCGGCTCGACGGACTCGACTGGCCCTCGGGTCATGCCCCGCTCTCCTGGCGCTGCACCGTTCCACGTCGCGCGACGTAGGTGACGGCGAACGACAGCACAAGGGCCAGCAGGACGCCGAGGTTGGCGTAGGCGAAGGTGCCCTCCCAGTAGGAGCCGGCAGGGTCCTTGACGAAGGTGCCGAGGCCGAGGGGGTCCAGCAGGAAGCCCTGCCAGTTGTTCCAGGCGGCGTCGTCCGCGTAGATGTTGACGACGAGGCCCCAGCCGAGCACCGAGGTGACGATCATCGTCCCGATCGAGACCCAGTCGAAGGCACCATAACGACCGGACGCGTCGAAGAGCGCATCGTCGTCATAGTCACGCTTGCGCAGAGCGATGTCCGCGATCATGATCCCCGCCCACGACGCCAGTGGCACTCCGAGGGTGATGAGGAACGACTGGAACGGGTTGATGAAGCTCTCTGCGACGAAGACGACGTAGAACGTGCCGAGGGTGAGGATGACGCCGTCGACCAGCGCCGCCATCGGGCGTGGGATGCGCACCCCGAGGGAGAGCAGCGTGAGGCCCGACGAGTAGATGCCCAGGACGGCGCCTGACACGAGGGAGAGGATCGCCGCGACGAGGAAGGGCACGAGCACCCACGTCGGGAGCAGGGTGGCCAGGGTGCCGATCGGGTCGGTACCGATGCCCTCGAGGACCTTCTTGTCCGAGCCGGCGAGGGCGAGGCCGTAGCAGACGAGCAGGGCCGGGGCGAGGGCTCCGCCGAAGGTGTTCCAGCCGACGATGGCGGTGCCGCTCGCGTCCCGGCGCTGGTAGCGGGACCAGTCGGCCGCGATGTTGATCCAGCCGAGGCCGAAGCCGGTCATGACCGTCACCAGGGCGCCGATGGTGGCGCCGATCCCGCCGGACGGCATCGCGGAGACCGCGGACCAGTCGAGGTGGCGGAAGGTCATGACGACATAGAGGACCGTGATGATGCCGGTGATCCAGGTGAGGACCGACTGCATCCGCATGATGATGTGATAGCCGGCGACGGCCGCGGCCACGATCATCGCGGCGACGACCACGGCGGCGACGATCTTGGTGGCCGTCCCACCGCCCCAGCCGAGGCGCTCGAAGATCGTCGCGGTCGCGAGGACGGCCAGGATGGCGAGGAAGGTCTCCCACCCGATCGAGGTGAGCCACGAGATGACGCCGGGCACCTTCTGCCCCTTGACGCCGAAGGCGGCGCGCGACAGGACCATCGTCGGGGCGGATCCGCGCTTGCCGGCGATCGCGATGATGCCGCAGAGGGCGAACGACACCACGACGCCGATGATCGTCACGACGACGGCCTGCCAGAAGGAGATGCCGAAGCCGAGGACGAAGGCCGCGTAGGAGACACCGAAGACGGAGACGTTGGCGGCGAACCACGGCCAGAAGAGATCTCGGGGCGCGGCGGTGCGTTCCGCCTCGTCGATGATCTCGATGCCGGTGGTCTCGACGCCGAGTCGCTTCGCAGCGTCGGCAGTGCGCACGTCAGTCATGCCCGTGAGCATGTCAGATCTCCGACGGCAGGACGTGCTTGCCGCACAAGGATGTGCAGGTGAAACCCGAGCGGATGGTCAGACGTCAACGACGTCCGTTGACCCACTTGTCGTAGTCGTCATCCTCGTCGGTCTCCGGCTCGGCGACCCGAGTCGAAGGCAGCGTCGGAGAACTCCCGTGGAGTTCGCGCTCAAGCGAGCTCAGGTCAGTGTCGGGGCTGTAGTACTTCAGCTCCCGTGCCACCTTGGTCTGCTTGGCTTTTGCTCGGCCGCGCCCCATGGCGAGACCCCCTTGTGCGTCTGCCGGGCGACATACCCAAATGGGACGGCCCCGAAGGGGTCATCCCAAGTCGAGCTGTGGTCCCGGGAATCGTGTGTATGTCGTGGGGACAACGCTACATCAGCCCGAAGTGTTTCCGCTCCAGGGGTCGACTTGCTGAGACGGGGTCGCAACATTGGCGTGCGATTCAATGCAACCGGTCGCGGTTGCCACGCGTAGACCTGTCGACCAAGCAGTGTTTTCGGGGAGGGAGAGGGCATGAATCCGGAGGAGTTCGACCGGCTGTACCACGCAGCGGCTCCCAGGCTGATCGGCCAGGTGTATGCCATGTGCGGCAGCCGGACCGAGGCGGAGGACGTCGTGCAGGAAGCGTTCATCCGGGCCTGGCAGCACCGTGACCGCATCGACGCAGCTCGGGCTCCGGAGGCCTGGGTGCGCACCACGGCGATGCGTCTGGGGGTAAGCCGCTGGCGCAAGAGCAAGAACGCCATCATCGCCTGGACGCGGCGGGCTGACCCCCACGAGCACGAGCAGGCCCAACCCTTTGACCCCGCACTCGTGGCCGCCCTCAACCAGCTCCCGACCGCGCAACGTGAGGCGATCATCCTCCACCATCTCGCGGATCTGTCCGTCGCGCAGATCTCCCGAGAACTCGACGTGCCCGAGGGCACGGTCAAGGCTCGCCTCTCCCGCGGTCGGGCCGCACTCGCCACACTCCTCGCTCCCACGACGGAGGGCTCCCATGTCTGACCACACCAACCGCCCCCAGCCCGGCGAGGACCCCCTGGCCGACCGGCTGCGTGCTTTCGGCAGCCAGAGCGCGCACACGACCACGCTTCCCCCGGTGGAGGAGATCCACCGGGGCGGTGACCGGCGCCGGCGCAACCAGCGCATCGCCACGGCCGGTGCCACCCTCGCCGTTGCGGCGATCATCGGCGGCACGGTGATTGCCAGCCAGTTGGGCAACGGCGGAGACGACACCTTGCTACCCGCGACACCGGCGGCCATACCGACCGCCACGACTCCAGCCGTCACGCCGTCGGTGGCACGGATCGATCTCGGGGGCAAAGCCACGGTTGTCGTACCGCAGGGTTGGACGTCGCAGGGCTTGTCCACCTACGTCGACGACGCGGCTGGCAGCACGGTCGAGACCGTGTGCCTCAACGATGGGAAGGCCAACGGCCTGTCGGTGGACTGCGACATCGAGATCCAGTGGGGGCCGGTGACCTTGGGCAGCGAGCGCCAGCCGTGGACGCCGGGACAGGCGGGAGGCTGGTACCACCGCACTGACGCGGCCCCGTGCTTCCTGCCAACCGGTGATCTGTCTGCACCCGACCAGGGCGACATCATGCAGGTGGACCAGACCCCCACGAAGTCCTACGCTCCAGTCGGCTCCAAGATGGCGGAGATGTACCGCTATGCCGTCTCATGTGCCGAGGGTCGCAGTTTCACCTCGACGATGTGGTGGCTGCCGACGACGCAGTTGCGCTTCCATGATCTCGTTGGCAACACCTCGACCGCGGAGATCCTCGCGTCCGTGCGCTTCGCCGGGGAGTGACCCTCCAGAACAACGACGATGGCGTATGCCGGGTGCTCACCTCGAGAGGTGGGCACCCGGCATACGCCATGGTTGGCTTGAAAAGCGTCTAACGCTGGGGGAGCCAGATCGTCGACGAACCGGCGGCCATGCGCTTCTCGGCGATGTGGTCGGCTGCGGCGGCGGGGCTCTCGCCACGCTCGTCGGCGGTGCGGAGGACCTCGAGGGTGTGCTCCAAGATCGCCGTCGCACCGACCTTGGCACGGTCGAAGTCGAAGCCGAGGAGCTCGTCGCTCACCTGGATGACTCCACCGGCGTTGACGAGGAAGTCGGGGCAGTAGGTGATGCCGCGCGAGACGAGACGGTCGGCCGTGCCGCCGTCGCCTTCGGTCACGAGCTGGTTGTTGGCGCCACCGCACACGATGCGCGCCTTGAGGACGTCGACGGTGTCGTCATCGAGTGCTCCACCGAGTGCGCAGGGGGCGTAGACGTCGAGGTCGGCGCGCACGAGGGCGGCGACGTCACCGAGGATCTCGATCTCGGGGTGCTTCGCCTCGAGCGCCGCGACGGCGTCGGCGTTGACGTCGGTGACGACGACCTGGGCGCCGTCCTCGACGAGGTGGCCTGCGAGGATGCGTCCGACCTTGCCGACACCGGCGATGCCGACCCGACGGCCGCGCAGCGTCGGCTCGCCCCACACGTGCTGAGCGGCGGCGCGCATGCCCTGGAAGACTCCGAACGCGGTGAGCACCGAGGAGTCGCCGGCGCCGCCCTTCTCGGGGGAGCGGCCGGTTGCGAAGCGCGTCGTCTCGGCGACGACGTCCATGTCCTGCACGTAGGTGCCCACGTCGCACGCCGTGACGTAGCGGCCACCGAGGCTCTCGACGAACCGACCGTAGGCGCGAAGCAGCTCGGGGGTCTTGAGCGTCGCCGGGTCGCCGATGATGACGGCCTTGCCGCCGCCGTGCGGGATGCCCGCGACCGCGTTCTTGTAGGACATTCCCCGAGAGAGCCGGAGGACGTCGGCGAGGGCCTCGTCGTCACTGGCGTAGGGGTAGAACCGGGTGCCGCCGAGCGCGGGGCCGAGGGCGCTGTTGTGGATCGCGATGATCGCGCGCAGGCCGGACTTGGGGTCGGAGCAGTGGACGACCTGCTCGTGCTCCGCGAGCGAGAGGTGCGGCGCAGTGCTCAAACCTGCGGGCGCGGTGGTGGTGGGCGACGCGGTCACGGTGGTGACTCCTTTGTCAGAAACGGGCCGCGCGATGGCGCAGCAAGGTGGTGCGTGGGTCTCACGCACCACCAAGCGTAGGCCCGTCGCCGCGAACTAGAAGATCTTCTCGGTCCACCCGGAACTGATCTTGCCGTAGCCGACGACGTCCGACCCGGACCCGTCGTTGGCGTTCTTGTCGTGGTAGAGGTAAACGTCGCCTGCGGTGGTGACCCCAAGCAGGATTCGCCCCACGGCAGCGCCGCTGTTGTTGTAGCAGTCGCCGCTGTGGAGGGCCTTGAAGCCGCCCCAGCTCGTGGTCTTCAGGTCCACGCGGGTCCATTGAGCCGGTTGGTCGAGGGGGACGGTGTATTCGACCAGCTTGCCGTCGGTGGTGGTCGCGAGCAGGACGTCGGCCTGTCGTGTCGTGCCCGGGAGGGTCACGGTCCGGGTGCGAGCGATGGTCTTCACCACCTGCCACCCGGAAGCGCCGACCGTGACCCGGCCGTAGGGCGCTTGGCTCGCCGGGCCGTACTGGTAGCGGTAGAAGCCGCCAGCGTCACTCAGCCCGTAGATGTAGTTGGAGTTCGAACCGCCGGATCCGGTCGTCGTGAGCGTCCGGATCGCGGACCAGGAGGTGCCGACGGACGTCGCCGTGACCTTGACCTCCTCACTGCTGTTCTGCCCCACGGCGGAGATCCGGTAGAAGTTGCCTGCCGCGGAGTTGCCCAGGTAGAACGAGTTCACGGCGGGAATCCCTCCGGCGCCGCCCGGATCGGTCACGAGGCCCCGCGGGACGAATCCGAGCCGCCCCGGGTTGTAGCGATCGAGGGTCGAGGCAGGCTGACCGTTGCGGGTCTCGTAGAACCGGCGCGTGATCTGGCCGGTGTTGGCACCCGTCGCCACGACCCCGTTGAGGTGGATCGAGCACCATGCTGCGGGACCCACTGCGGCGACCGGCACCGGTCCGCTGCTCGCGTGCGCCGGAGAGGCTGCCACCACGAACGCAGCTGCCCCGACTGCCGCGCAGCCCATTCGAAACTTCTGTCCACCCATGTGGAACCCACCCTCACGTCAAAGAAATCTTCCCCCGCGGCCCGCTGCGGGCGGGCCACGTCGTCGGTGTTCCGACGAACCGAACCCTAGCCTTCGATCCCCGTGGCCTCGTGGGAGGACCCGACCGGCTTGGACTCGGGTGATCCGCGCTCGCGCAGGTAGATCGCCAGAACGACCATGCTCGCGACGGCGAGGAACTCGGACTGCCAGTTCTGGAAGGTGCGGCTCCAGAAGTCGGGCGCGGCGAGGTACTCCCCGAAGGTCAGAGTCTCCTTGAGGTCGCGGATCTGTTCGGCGTTGTATGCCGCGTGGCCGGCAATGAACTGCGCCGACCACGAGCCGACGAAGATCGCCCCCATGACGAGCCCGAGGGAGTGGGAGTAGAGGCCTCTGCGCCAGCCATCGACCTTGGCCCACGCCGGCGAGTCGGGTTCGGCGAACCGTCCGACCTTCTGCTCCTCGTCGCTCTCGCGCCCGGTCTTGTCGAGCGGTTTGGACTCGGGAGATCCCTTCTGGACGAACCAGACCGTGAGGACGATGAAGAGGAGGAACTGGAGGTACTCGGACTGCCAGTTCTCAGCGAGGTCGACGGCGAAGTCCGACGACGCGAGGTACTCAGCCATCCCGATCGTCTGGAGTCCGTGGTCGCGGGCGTCACCGTTGACGCCAGCGAGTCCCGAGATGGCCTGACCGACGAGGGCCAGGAGCAGGAGGGCGCCGAAGACGAGGGGGAGCCCGTGCTCGCGCAGTCGCCTCATCGCCCGCTCACCCCCATGACGAAGCACCACGCAAGCCCCGCGACGATGAAGACGAGCCACCCGATGAACGACCATCGCACGACGGTCACCGCCCTTCGATGGAGCAGTCGTAGGGGAGGTCCTTGCCGCGCGGGGTGCACCCGGCAGCAGTGACAAGCCAGCCACTGTCGAAGCGGGCGAGGAACATGGTCTGGTCCTCCCACTGGACGATCGCGTCGCGTCCATAGACCTGGGCCCGAAGCTCTGGGCCGTCCGCCCTCAACGTCTCCACCCCGAGGTCGGCGATCGCGGTGGCACACTCCTCGTCGTCTGAGGCGATCGAGTCGAGGGTGGCGGGGGCCAGGGTGTCGCAGGCCTTGGCTGGCTCGGTGCTCGCGGCGGAGATGAACCGTCCGGCGGCATCGTCCACTGCCGAGTTCTCGACCGACCCGCGGCCGGCGCAGCCGGTCAGCGACACGAGCGTGAGGAGCGCCGCACCGCAGACGGCGAGGCACGGCATACGTGGACGTTTGCGCAGGTCAGCAGGCACGCGACCACTATGGCACCTGCATGGGAGAGGATGGCGGCATGCGCATCGGCTACAAGGCTTCGGCCGAACAGTTCGCTCCAGCCGACCTGGCGGCATACGCCGTCCTCGCGGAGGAGCTGGGACTGGACTCGGTCACGATCTCCGACCACTTCCAGCCCTGGCGGCTCGAAGGCGGCCACGCCCCGAACTCGATCGCGTGGCTGTCGTGGGTCGCGGCCCGCACCGAGCGGGTCATGCTCGGGACGTCGGTCATGACCCCGACCTATCGCTACAACCCGGCCGTCGTCGCGCAGACGTTCGCGACCCTGGGTTGTCTCGCGCCCGGCCGCATCATGCTCGGTGTCGGCACGGGTGAGGCGCTCAACGAGGTGGCCGTCGGGTCGGTGCCCGAGAGTGGCTGGCCCGAGTTCAAGGAGCGCTACGCGCGGCTGCGCGAGTCGGTCAGGCTCATGCGGGCCCTGTGGACCGAGGAGTCCGTGACCTTCGAGGGCGAGTACTACCGCACCGAGGACGCGCGGATCTTCGACCGCCCGGATGCGCCGATCCCCGTCTACATCGCTGCGGGTGGCCCGCTCGTTGCCAGGTATGCCGGCCGGTCCGGTGACGGTTTCATCTGCACCTCGGGCAAGGGGCGTGAGCTCTATGCCGACAAGCTGCTGCCCGCTGTGGCCGAGGGGCTCGACAAGGGCGGCCGGTCCGGCAGTGACATCGATCGGATGATCGAGATCAAGGTGTCCTGGGACCCCGACGCCGACCAGGCGCTCGAGAACACCCGCTTCTGGGCGCCGCTGTCGCTCACTCCCGAGCAGAAGCACTCGATCCACAGCCCCGCCGAGATGGAGAAGGCGGCCGACGAGCTGCCCATCGAACAAGTGGCCAAGCGCTGGATCGTCGCGTCCTCACCGGATGATGTCGTCGCGGCGGTCAAGGAGTACACCGACCTCGGCTTCGACCACCTCGTCTTCCACGGACCCGGCCACGACCAGGAGCGGTTCCTGCGGACCTTCACGGAGCAGGTCGTGCCCGGCCTGCGTGAACTTGTGCCCGCTGACCTGACCACCGCACCGACCGCCACCAAGGACAACTCCTGATGGACGCCACCGCAATCTCCTCGACCGAGCTCGACGTCGCGTCTCTCATCCTGCGCCTCGCGCTCGGACCGATGCTCGTCCTCCACGGACTCAACAAGGTCCAGGGTGGCCTCGACGGCACGGTCGGCTGGTTCGAGTCGCTGGGGCTCAAGCCCGGTTGGCTGCACGCCCGGGTCGCCGCGTTCACCGAGATCGGTGCCGGGATCATCGTCACGCTCGGCCTGCTCAACGGTCTGGGAGCGATGGCGTTCGTCGGTCTCATGACGGTGGCCGCGCTGACCGACCACCGCGGCAAGGGCTACTTCATCTTCAAGGGTGGTGCCGAGTACGTCGTCCTCGTGGGCATCGTCGCGGTGGCGCTCGCCGTCGTCGGCCCCGGGCGTTGGTCCCTCGACCACGCCCTTGGCCTCGACCTCGCGGGCCTCGGCTGGGGCATCATCGCCCTCGTCGGCGGTGTGGCCGCCGCGGCCGGTCTGCTCATCACCTTCTATCGCCCCAACGCGACCAAGGCTGACGCGTGACGTCCCCTGCTGTGAGCGTTGCGATCGAGGGCGCGATCGGGCGGATCACGTTCACCGTGCCGGATCGACTCAACTCCCTCGATGCGGCCATGCTCGAATCCCTGACCGTCGAGGTCGCCCGGCTCGACGCCGACCCGAGAGTTCGGGTCATCGTCCTCGCGGGCGAGGGAAGGGCGTTCTCGGCGGGCGCGAACATCACGGCCCACGAGGACATGGGCGACCTTGACGCCACCCTGTTCGGCCTCGGGTCCGTCGTGCGCGCGATCCTCGAGGCGCGAACCCCGGTGCTGTCGCTCGTGCCCGGGGTCGCTGCGGGGGCCGGGCTCTCGCTGGCTCTGGCTGCGGACTATGTCCTGGTTGCCGATGACGCCAAGCTCCTCCTGGCCTTCGGCGCCCTCGGTCTCATGCCCGATGGTGGTGCGACGTCGCTCGTCGTGGCCTCGATCGGACGCGCGCGGGCCCTGCGCCTCGCCCTGACCGGTGAGAAGCTCAGCGGTGCCACCGCCGCAGAGTGGGGCCTCGTCTCGGAATCCGTTGCCGCAGAGGGGTTCTCGGCACGCGCCGACGAACTGATCGCTCACCTTGCCTCCCTCGCACCCGATGGCACGGCTCTCACCACGGCGGCCATCACCGATGCCGCGCTCGACCTCGACGCCACCCTCGACCGTGAGGAGCGCGGACAGCACGCTCTGCTGCGCACCGACGACTTCGCCGAGGGCCTCGCCGCCTTCCGCGAGAAGCGCCGCCCGACCTTCGGTCGGTGACGGAAGCGGTGGGGGAGGGGAACGCCTCCGGCGGGCGCGGGTCCCACGCTCTGCGTGGGCCGGCATACGCGGCTTCTGACTGGACGGCCGAGGTCCTGCTGGCCCTCAAGGGCGACCGGACGATCTCCGTCGTCATCCCCGCCAAGAACGAAGAGGCGACCGTCGGAGACGTCGCGAGCCGTATCCTCGCCGACCTGGGTGAGCTCGTCGACGAGGTCGTCGTCATCGACTCGGACTCGACGGATGCGACGAGTGAGGTGGCTCGGCGGGCAGGGGCAATCGTCCACTCCGCGGCCGATATTCGTCCCGAGCTCGGTGCGGTCGCGGGCAAGGGCGAGGCGCTGTGGAAGTCGCAGTTCGTCACGCGCGGCGATCTTGTGGTCTTCGTCGATGCGGACTTGGTCGACTGGGGCACGCACTTCGTGACCGGCCTGCTGGGCCCGCTGCTCACGCGCGACGACATCCACCTCGTCAAGGCCGTCTATGACCGGCCGATGCTCGACGACTCCGGCAACGAGGAGGAGCAGGGCGGGCGTGTCACCGAGCTCGTGGCCCGTCCGTGGCTCGGCCTCCACCGACCCGAACTGGCCGGGATCGTGCAGCCGCTGTCGGGGGAGTGGGCCATCCGGCGTTCGAGTCTTGCCGGGTTCTCGGTGCCCGTCGGCTATGGCGTGGAGATCGCTGCGGTCCTCGACACGGCCGATCGCTTCGGGGTCGACGCCATCGCGCAGGTCGACCTGGGGCTGCGCACCCATCGTCATCACCGTCATGACACGCTCGGGCTCATGGCAGTCCAGGTCCTCGCAGCCGCTGATCGTCGTCGGGTCGCTGCTGTCGTCGGTGACGTGGCGTCGGGTGCCACGGTCAACCTGACGCAGTACTCCCGTGGAGCTGTCGGCTTCGAGCCGCGCGTCACCGCGGTGGCGATCGGTGAGCGTCCTCCGGCCAATTCGGTGGGTATGCCGTCTGCGGAGTCCCGATGACCGGGTTGCGTTTCCGCTTGGGTCGCCGCGAGTTCGATGCGCACTCGCGCCTCGTCATGGCGATCGTCAACCGCACGCCGGACTCCTTCTATGACAAGGGATCGACGTGGCGGGAGGACGCGGCCTTCGACCGCGTGCGCGAGGTCGTCGCGCAGGGAGCCGACATCGTCGACATCGGCGGCATCAAGGCAGCGCCCGGTGTCGAGATCGGCGCGGACGAGGAGAAGGCGCGCGTCGTCGACTTCGTCGCTGCTGTGCGCGCCGAGCACCCGGACCTGCTCATCAGTGTCGACACGTGGCGGGCTTCGGTCGGCCGTGCGGTGCTCGAGGCGGGGGCGGACATCCTCAACGACGCGTGGGGTGGGGCGGATCCTGGTCTGGTCGAGGTGGCCGCTGAGTTCGATGCTGCGGTGGTCTGCACTCACACGGGTGGTGTGACTCCGAGGACGCGGCCGCACCGGATCGAGTACGACGACGTCGTCGAGGCCGTCGTGGAATCCCTTGTGGCACAGGCCGATCGGGCCGTCTCCGTGGGAGTGGCGCGCGAGCGGATCGTCATCGATCCGGCGCACGACTTCGGCAAGAACTCGTGGCACTCACTCGAGGTGACGCGACGGCTCGACGAGCTCGTGGCCCTGGACTGGCCGCTGCTCGTGTCGCTGTCCAACAAGGACTTCGTGGGGGAGGCGCTCGACCTGCCCGTGGGGGAGCGGCTCACCGGGACCCTTGCGGCGACGGCGATCTCGGCGTGGCACGGGGCACACATCTATCGCGTGCACGAGGTGGTCGAGACCCGGCAGGTGCTCGACATGGTGTCGGTCATCTCCGGCGACCTGCCGCCAGCCCGGACAGCTCGGGGGCTCGCATGATCACGGACATCGTCATCGTGCCGGGGGCGCCGCTGTTGTTGCCCGAGTACCAGGGGCGGGTGGCGGCCGCACCTGGGCTCCTCGAGTCCTGCGTTGGCGTGGTGCGCGAGGCGGTGGGTTCGGCACACCACGTGGTCGTCGTGCACGCGACCGATCGCGATCCCCGCAGCACGAAGCCGGCCGTGGGTCTGCGGGTGGCAGATCACCTGCTCGCTGCGACCCACGAGAACTTCGACGTCGAGCACGTCGCCGTGCCGTGGGACGCCACCGTCGAGGAGTGCGTGATCGCGGGGCACGCCCTGGTAGGCAGGTTCCACGATCGGTGGCCAACAGGGTCCCGCTCAGGAAGTGCCTTTGCTTCAACCGACGATGCAAAGGCACCCCCAATTGCTCCGGATGGTGATGCAAAGACACACCCCTTTGCATCCGATGGCGAAGCAAAGGGGAGTGTCTTTGCATCTCAGGGTGAAGCAAAGGCACCTTCTGGGGCGATCCCTCGCGAAACTCCGGCCACGACGCTCCTTGTCGTCGCGGACGGATCGGCTCGCCGCACCGAGAAGGCACCCGGACACCTTGACGAGCGGGCATTGTCTGTCGACGACGCCATCGTCGGAGCGATCCGGGGCAGCGGCGACGGGAGCCTCGACCGTCTCCTCGATCTCGACGTGGAGCTCTGTGCTGACCTGCTCGTCGCTGGTCGGGCACCACTGCAGGGCCTGGCGGCCGCCGTCCGCGCAAGCGCGGGGTCGGCGGAAGGTGAGCGGGCGGCATACCGGGTCGAGCAGTTGGAGGTGAGCGATCCGTTCGGGGTGCTCTACGTCGTTGCCCACCTCAGGGCCACCTCCTGAGCCCTGGGCTACTCGCAGGCCACGCCGTCGTTGTCGCGGTCCAACCCAGAGCGGTATCCGGGGTCGTCGCGCCGCAGCGGTGCCACACCTGCTGCGCGGGCCGCATCACAGTTCGCGTTGTAGACGGACGAATCCTCCTGTGGCGGAGGTGCCACGAACGGCACCGCCCTGGTCGCGGGCGCTTTGGTGACTGTCACCGTGGGTGCGGGGGCTGGCTTCGCAGTGACCGTGACCGTCGGGGCGGGCGCTGGAGTCGCCAAGACGGTCACTGTCGTTGTCGGTCCCGGCCTCACCGAGATCGACACGCTGGGCCGGCTTGTGGGTGCGGCAGCGCTGGCGTCGGCGTCCGTTCCGTTCGCTCCGCCTGCGCCGACCGCGGTTCCGATCAGGAGTGCTCCAACAGTCACGACACCCGCTCTGGCGTACGACACGGACGCCTTCTCGGAGGTTGGGGCCATTCGGGCGGTGCGTTGAATCTCTGGGTCATGGTCCGCTCCTCGCGTGTCCGTGAAGGTCACGCTAGGGACCTGGAGGATCGCGCGTGGGGAGACGACGCATCTAGCGGGGGGTCCTTCTGCACGGCATGTGGGTTCCCGTCAGGGTCGAGTCGATTCCCTGTCGAAATCTGCTTGGTTCGTTCGGCACTCTGGGTGAAGGACCGTCATTCACCACCGATCAAGGAGTCACCATGTCGTTCCAGGCCTACCTCGATGCCGCTGAGAAGAAGACCGGTCACACCCCGCAGGAGCTCGTGGACCAGGCGCATGCGCGCGGGTTCGGCCCAGAGACCAAGGCCGGCGAGATCCTCGCCTGGCTGGCTGAGGACCATGGCCTCGGTCGTGGCCACGGCATGGCCCTGGTCCACGTGATCAAGAACGGCGCGGGCATCTCCGGACAAGCACGTCGGCTCCACCGGGACCCATCGCGACGACTCGGACGAGCTGCGCCTCGACGGCATCGCGAATCGGTAGTCACAGCAGGCGGTGGTCGACCTGGAGTGCCGAGCCGAGGCGGATGAGGACGAACTCGTTCTGGTCGGGCACAGTCGCGCTGCGGCCTCCGGCGGCCGGGAAGTTGTTGTCGTTCATCACCGCGATGGTGCGGTCATTGACGAGCTCGACGTCCTCGATCGTGAAG
The DNA here is from genome assembly GCF_042666395.1 of Knoellia pratensis. NCBI lineage: Bacteria > Bacillati > Actinomycetota > Actinomycetes > Micrococcales > Intrasporangiaceae > Knoellia > Knoellia pratensis. The sequence goes on from NZ_JBHTDJ010000001.1 coordinate 1,055,999, forward strand.
AACGGGAAGGTGAACGGGTCGGCGAATCCGCCTGCGCCAGTGGGGTTTGCCACGTTCATGAGGTCGACAAGGAGGGTCTTTGACACGTAGCCACCCGCCGCGACGCCGCGGGTGTCGACGAGGTAGATCCGCTTGAACACTGCCCTCGGGCCCTGGCCGTTGTCGCGCTCGATGACGAGGAACTGGTGCTTGTTGATCGCGATGAAGTCGCCGAGAGCGTTGGCCGGGTCCTGCATGCGATAGCGGCGGAAGTCACCGGTGAAGGCAGCCGTGCCGCCCTTGGCGATCGGCGCCTCATAGATGCGCAGGTCGCTCGCGAGACCCGCGGCCTTGTCCTCGGCGGTCGAACCCTCGAGCATCGGGTACAGCGTGCGGCCGTCGGGGCTGATGGCCATGCCCTCGAAGCCCTTGGAGTTCGCGATGTTGGGCGTGTCCGTGCCGAGGACCGGGTTCGACGGCGACTTCACGCCGGGAGTCGGCACGGGTGCCTCGAGCAGCTGACCCTGCTGATCGAAGTGGAGCAGGAACGGACCGAACTCCTCACCCACCCAGTAGGTCCCGTCCGTCCCGACCTGCAGCGACTCCGGGTCGAAGTCCCATCCGGTGAGCTTGCGGTCGGGCGTCGGGCACGCGTACCCCGCCGGCAGGCTGGCCGCAGCCGCGCACCCACCGTCGCGCCACGTCGTCCACGGAATGAGTCGCTTGGGGTCGGAGAACGTGAAAAGCGTTCTCTCGTATGCCGTTGCGCCTGTTGTCGTGTTCGGTCGGATCCGGTGGATGGCCAGCAGAGCGTCCTGGCTGTTGCCCTTGGCGCCGAAGCCGTTGTCGCTGAGCACCAGGTAGGAGCCGTCAGGGTTGCGGTGGGTGCCGGAGAAGCCCTGCACTGGCTGGCCGCGGTAGGGCGCAGGCACGGCGGCGTTCCCGGCCGTCCAGTGTCCGGAAGTCTCGCTGCCGGGCACATAGGTCTCGGCCGGCAGCACCGAGAAGCCCTGCACCTGCGCAGTCGGGGCCGCAGGAACCGGGCGACCGGCCGCGCTGGCGATGCTCGGCGTTGCGGCACCGACGGCAGGGGCGATCAGGACTGCGGCTGCGAGCGCGCACGCGGGCAGGGCGAATCGGCGTGAAGTCATGGCCGCAGCCTGCCCAGTGAAGGGAACGGACGGCATACGTCCGGGTGAACCCCAGCAGAACTCCTGAGCCTGGCTCCGGCTCTTCTGCACACAACCTTCACAGGTTGATCTCCCGCTGGGAAGGTGACCGGCTTCCTCGGCCCGAACGGCGCGGGCAAGTCGACGACGATGCGGATGGTGCTCGGTCTCGATCGGCACCTCACGATCACTCCCGTGACCGACAGGTTGTTGGGCGAACTGGTGCCGACCCTGGTCGAGGCCGCCGACGCCGTCCGGGGACAGGCACTGCCGAGCCCGGAAGCGTTGTCTCACACCGGCATACCCGAACCTGTTGCTCTTGCGGACGGTGCCAGAGCGGGAGGCGACCTCGACCTCACACGGTCCTGTCGCTCATAAAGGCACTGCCACGCAAGGACTCGGCGAAGCTGCTCTCGGCCTTCCTCCACCCCGCGACTGACCCGCAGGGCCTTCCATCCCAGTGGTGCCTGCGAGAGGATCGAGGGAACCTTTCGCCGAAGGACATCTCATGCAGAGCGTCATGGTCGACTTCATCATCAGTCTCGACGGCTACGCCTCAGCGAAAGGGTGGCCGGGCCTCTGGGGGGTGGACAGTCCGGAGTACCTCGCATGGCTCGGCTCCCAGACCGGTGACCCCTACACCTACCTGATGGGTGCGACGACCTATCGCCTCATGTCGGGGTTCGCCGAGCAGGTGGGTGACGACCCGGGCTTCGCGCACCTGGCTGCGACGCCGAAGGTCGTCTTCTCCTCCTCCCTCGAAGAACCGCTCCCATGGACGAACTCGCAGCTCGTCGCGACGGATGTCGTGGATTGGGTGCGCGCGGCCAAGGAGACCGCTGACCGGCCGATGCACACCCTGGGAAGCCTTTCGGTATGCCGTGCGCTCATCTCTGCGGGACTGGTGGACCGTTTCCGGGTCGTCATCTTCCCGTTCATCACGGGGGCCACGGGTCAGGAGCGAATCTTCGACGGCTACCCCGACCTGGGGCTCGAACTGGTCGAGCACCAGACGTTCGCGCCCGGGCTGCAGCTGCTCGAATATGTCCCCACGATCCTCGACGGTCCGCCGGCCGGAGGCATCACCGGCCCTGAGACGCAACCCGAATCGAGCTCGTGATGAACGGTCCTCCTCCCGGAGCCAAGGCCTTCAACAAGCTGGCGGTGCAGGTGGCTGGGCGACGACATGTGCCGGTGTGGGCGGTGGTGCTTCACCGAGGCCGCAAGAGTGGCAAGGAGTACTCGACGCCCGTTGCCGTGCTGACCACTTCGGACGCGTTCATCATCGGGCTGCCCTGGGGCAAGGGCACCGACTGGGTGCGCAACCTTCGCGCTGCCGGCGGCGGAACCGTGCACTGGCAGGGTCGGGACGAGAGGGTCACGGATCCGGAGTTCGTGGGTGCCGACGTGGCGCTCGCCGCTGCTCCGGCCGTGTTGCGACCGGCACTGAAACGCCTCCCCGGCGGCGGTGACTTCCTCCGGCTGCACCGCTCCCGCTGAGTGTCACCGCCCGGGCGTAGTGTGCCGCTCGTCAGGCTGCCGAGGTGGCCGCCGCAGCACGTCGCGCGAGGAGATCCGGATGACCGTGAACGATCAGGTGGCAACGTCCGGAACGCCAGCCGTGGAGCGCAGCCCGTGGCCGGCGCTGTGGGCGATGGTGCTCGGCTTCTTCATGATCCTCGTCGACACGACGATCGTGTCGGTGGCGACGCCGGCGATCATGGAGGGCCTCGACACCGACGTCAACGGTGTCGTCTGGGTGACGAGCGCCTACCTGCTCGCGTATGCCGTCCCGCTGCTCATCACCGGGCGGCTCGGTGACCGGTTCGGGCCCAAGAACCTCTATCTCATCGGCCTCGCCGTGTTCACGCTCGCGTCCTTGTGGTGCGGGCTGACGGACTCGATCGGCGGACTCGTGGCTGCTCGTATCGTGCAGGGGCTCGGTGCCTCGATGCTGACGCCGCAGACGATGGCCGTCATCACGCGGACTTTCCCGGCGGCCTCTCGTGGGAGTGCGATGGCGCTGTGGGGAGCCACCGCGGGCGTGGCGATTCTCGTTGGCCCGGTCCTCGGTGGGGTGCTCACGGACGGGCCCGGCTGGGAGTGGATCTTCTTCATCAACGTCCCCGTCGGCATCGTCGGTCTGGTGCTAGCTTGGCGCCTCGTGCCTCGCCTCGAGACCCACTCGCACAGCTTCGACTGGCTCGGTGTGGGCCTGTCGGCAGTCGGCATGTTCCTGCTCGTGTTCGGCGTGCAGGAGGGGGAGACCTACGACTGGGGGACCATCACCGGCGTGATCTCGGTGCCGCTGCTCATCGGCGCCGGCCTCATCATGCTCGCGGTCTTCCTGTGGTGGCAGCGCCGCAACACCAGCGAACCCCTGCTGCCTCTCGGGCTGTTCGCCGACCGCAACTTCTCACTCGCCAACGTCGCGATCACCACGATCGGGTTCGCCTTCACCGCAATGGGTTTCCCGCTCATGCTCTTTGCCCAGGTCGTGCTGGGCTTCAGCCCAACACGGGCCGCGCTGCTCCTCGTGCCGATGGCGATCGTCTCCATCGTTCTGGCTCCACTGGTCGGCAAGCTCACCGACCGCATGCACCCGCGTCAGCTCGTCGGCTTCGGCGTCGCGACCTCGTCGGTGAGCCTGTTCTGGCTGAGCCGCATCATGACGCCCGACACGGCGACGTGGCAGCTGCTCCTGCCCATGACCCTCATGGGTGTGGGCAGCGCGTGCATGTGGGCGCCACTTGGTGCGACGGCCACACGCAACCTGCCCCTCCGGGCCGCCGGTGCAGGGGCTGGTGTCTACAACACGACACGTCAGGTTGGCGCTGTCTTCGGCAGCGCGGCGATCGCGGCGCTCATGGAGAACCGTTTGGCCGCGCACCTGCCCGGCATGCCCGAGGGTGGCGGGCTCCAGGGAGCTGGAGCGAAGCTGCCTCCGCAGTTCGCCGACGGGTTCGGGCAGGCGATGTCCCAGGCGATCGTCCTGCCGGCTGCGGTCCTGCTCATCGGTGTGGTCGCGGCCGTGCTCTTCGAGCGCCCGAGCCACCAGGGCGCCGGGGCCACCGCGGCGACCGGGGCGACCGGGGCGCCCGCGGCAACCAGGGCGACCGCCGAGTAGGCACCGGCGGCAACGACGAAACCGCAGGTGCGCCTCACGGCATACCTGCGGTTTCGTCTGTGTCCTGTGGTGGCCAGGGACGGGGTCGAACCGTCGACCTTCCGGTTTTCAGTCAGACGCACACTCACGGGTCAGGGCGCACTCATCGGCGCCCGTCCCATCTCTCGTCCAGCATCATTCACGACCCGATCGCAAGGCTCGCGGATGTGGGCGGACGAGAAGCAGTCGCTGCGTACGCGGCCGTCAGCGCGTGATTCACCGCGAGGAGAACCGCGCTGAAACTCGTCGCAGATTCGGTCTGCCGCCAGTTGCAGCAACGCCGCCGCCCGAGCGATCACCTCGTCAGTCATGCGGATGACGGGCGCCGACACGGACAAGGCCATGAGAAAGGGTGCTCCGGAAAACGCCACGGCCACGGATCGAACCCCCAGCTCCTGCTCGCCGTCCTCCATAGCAAATCCGTGCTCGCGGGTCCCGTCCAGCTCGGCGAGGAAGGCGTCAACGGTCGTGAGGGTCGACGTCGTATGCGGTGGCATGCCCGTGCGAGCGAGAAGCGCCTGTACTTCGACGGTGGTTCGCTTGGCCAAGATGGCTTTGCCAGCGGCCGTTGCGTGGGGTCGGGCCCGCGTTCCGATGTCGGTGAACATGCGCATGGAGTGGCTGGCATGTTGCACCTGCGCGGTGTAGAGGACGGCGTCGCCATCCAGTGTGGCCAAGGCGACTGACTCACCCAGGGCCTGGGCGACATCGAACATGTGGGGACGTGCCCAGATGGCGATGCGCTCCGCCGTGGCCTCGCCCAGCGGGATCAGCTGCGGCCCGAGGGAGTACATCCGGGAGCGCTCCTGCCGCAGGTAACCCAGGTCCACAAGGGTTCGCGAAAGTCGATGAACCGTGGGTGGCGGCAGGCCCATCACCAGACTGAGTTGTGACAGTGCGATCGTGCCACCCGCATCGGCGATCGCTTCGAGGATCCCAAAGGCACGCTCGAGCGAGCGCACGCTGGACGCGCGGGGGGTTGGCTCCGGTGAGGGCACCACAGACGAGATGGGCTGCGGCACCGTCACGTCTGCAGCTGGCACGCCGGATCCCGCTCGACCGCGACACACGAGCGCAGGCCCGCCGTGAGCGTCTCTCTCTCGAGGTCACGCCCGATGAAGACCATTTTGCTCGTCCGCGGCTCCAGCCCCCACGGGGTGCTGGCGCGGACGTCGAACATGCGGTGGATGCCCTGCACGACATGCCGTAGGTCGTCTCCGCTCACCGCGACCATGCCCTTCAGGCGGTACAGGTCATCGCCGTGCTGCGCCACGAAGGATGACAGCCATGCCTGCAAGGCATCTTGGTCAACGTCGCCTGCCATCTCGACCCCGACTGACATCAGCGCGGGATCGTGTTGGTGGTCGGTGTCCTCCAGCCAGTTCGGCTGGTCCGCCATCGTCCGGGTGAGGTCGAAGGCGCCGATCCCGAGAATCTGCGACACATCGATGTCCGCGTAGGTCGACGTGATCATCTCTGCCGTCGCATTGATGCCACGCACCCTGTCCCGGAGCGCCGCCAGTTCGCCGTCGGTCACCAGGTCGACCTTGTTGATCACGATGCGGTCGGCGAAGGCGATCTGGTCAAACGCCTGCGCGCTGACTCCGTCGTCGCCCTTCTCGTCGAGATGAGCCCCGATGTGCTTGGCGTCGATCAGGGTGACGATGGCGTCAAGGGTGAAGTGCTTGGCCACCTCGTCGTCGACGAAGAACGTCTGAGCAACGGGGTTGGGGTCCGCCAGCCCGCTCGTCTCGATCAGGATCCGGTCGAACTTCTCCCGCCGCTCACTGAGCGACTGGAGGATCTCGATCAGGTCCGTGCGGGCTGTGCAGCACAGGCAGCAGCCGTTGCTCATCTCGACGATCTTCTCCTCGCCGCCGAGCACCAAGGCGTTGTCGATGGGGATCTCGCCGAACTCGTTCTCGATGACCGCAATGCGGTGCCCATGGTCTGCGGTCAGAATGTGATTCACGAGGGTCGTCTTGCCAGAACCGAGGAATCCGGTCAGGACTGTCACGGGGGTCTTCTCGTCGTGGGTGCTCATGTTCTTCCTTCGGGTTTGTGTTCGTGGTTGGTCGGTGCGGCTGGGGCATTGGTTCGCGTACCGCCGTCGTGACTTCGCTACTCGCGTCTCAGCCCGAGCAGCTGGCGGGCTGCGGCGCGCGAGTCCTCGGAGACGACGATCCGCTGGCCGTCGAAGTCGGGACCCCGGGTGGCATCCAGGCCCATCCGGGAGGTGGTTCCGTCACTTCCGGAGGACGGGTCCAGCGGCGAGCCGGGGAGTCCGTCGACGGTGAAGAGGTCTCGGTGGGGCTGGAAGTGGGTGGCCAGCGCCCAGAGCACCTCCGCGTCGTTGGTCACGTCCACGTCGTCGTCCACCGCGAAGACGGTCTTGACGTAGGGGTCCCACCCAAGGAGCCCCAGCATGACCTGGCGCGCCTGACCCGGGCGCTTCTGACGCAGCGCCACATAGCAGTGGAAGTGGGTTCCGGAGGTGGGGTAGTGCAGGGCCGTCACGTCGGGAAAACGTGCCTTGATCTTCTCGGCCATCTCCGACTCGCGGGGGATGCGTGCCAGGTTGAGGTGCTCAGCGGTGTTCCCGCCCTCGACGTCGATGAGCAGCGGCTCTCTGCGCCGCAGAATGGTGTCCACGTGCATCACGTTGTTGGTGGAGCGGTTCGAGGAGTAGCCGGAGAACTCTCCGAAGGGCCCCTCCTCTGCACGGGCCTCGGGGTCGATCGTGCCCTCGAGCACGAAGTCGGCCCAGGCCGGCACGCGGATCCCGTGCTTCGGCGTGCGCACCACCTCAAGCGGCTCACCGAGCAGGGCCCCCGCGATCTCCCGTTCGTCGACGTCGTACCCGACGCGTGCTGAAGCTGCCAGCATGAAGAGGGGATGTCCGCCGATGACCAACGCGGTGGGCATGGGCTTGCCCCGGTCGCCGTACTTGTTGAGCATCCGCCACAGGTCGCCGCGCGAGTGCAGGCTGGTTGCCAGCTCGGTGGGGGAGTGGATCATCGAGCGGTGGTAGCTCATGTTGCCGACGCCGGTGTCCGGGTCCTCGGCGATGAGGATGGCGCTGGTGATGTATGGCGCCCGGTCCGAGGCGAAGTGCCGCAGCATCGGCAGGGTGCGCAGGTCGACGTCGTCGCCGGAATCGACCACCTCGCAGATGGGGCCGTCGTCGACCTCCCGCATGGGCAGCGGGATGGCCGATCGCTGCTGGTAGGTCTCGTGCAGGCGGTCCTGGGTGACCCCCAGCATCCGAGCGATCCGATCGCGAGATGCAAAGAGGTTGCTGACCACCGGCACGTCGAGCCCGTCCACCTTGCGACACAGCAGCATCTCGTTGCGGCCGGTGGCGGTCAGCTCGTAGATCAGGCCGGTGACGCCTTCATCGGCCAGGACGACGTCCTCGACCACGACGACGTCGTCGGGATGTTCGGTGACGTAAGCCTCGACGAAGACGTGGGGATCCTGTCGTGATGCCAGCTGGGGATAGGTCACAGCAGTGCTCCTTGGGCGGGTTGGTCGGATTCCGCGAGGCCTTGCCAGCGGGGGTAGAGATCGTGCTCGATGGCGAACTGGTCGAGAACCTTGCCGGTCAGGTGCGCCAGCAGGTCGTCGATGGATTGGGGCCTCTGGTAGAACGCGGGCATGGGTGGCAGGACGGTGGCGCCGGCCTCCGTGACCGCCACCATGTTCCTCAAATGCACGAGGCTCAGCGGCGTCTCGCGTGCGACCAGCACCAGGGGTCTGCGCTCCTTCAGACAGACGTCGGCTGCCCTCGTCAGCAGGTCGTCGCTGTAGCCGTGCGCGATGCCCGCCAGCGTCTTCATCGAGCAGGGCACCACGGCCATACCCATGGTCCTGAAGGACCCGGACGCGATGCTCGCTGCGATGTCCCCACGAGGATGGAAGACGTCAGCCAGAGCCGCGACCTCGGCAAGGCGCAGGCCGGTCTCGATCTCTATCGTGCGGACTGCCGCGCGGGAGATGACGAGGTGGGTCTCGACCGTGCCCAGCTGTCGCAGGGACCTGAGCAGGTGGATGCCCAGGTGAGGGGCGCTCGCTCCGGTGATCCCGACGACCAGGTGTTGGGCACTGGGCATGGAGTCCCTCGTCAGACTCGGGGGACTCAGGTGATGGGTGGACATGTCTGCCTTTCCAGCTGTTCCGTCACAGCGGAGGGGTGTGGCTCAACGTGAGAGGTGGTCTGCAGAACCTTCGAGTGGGTCCCGGGGGGTCGGCTCACTGCTCGGCCCCCGGGCCTCGCCGGAGATCTGGCCGGAGATCTGGCCAGGGATTTGGCCGGGCGGCACTGGCTGCGCCTTGCGGCCCAGTTCGTGGAACAGGAGGTTGAGCAGAATGGCAAGGATGGTCCCGGTGGCGACGCCACTCTTGAAGAACATCCGCGTGATCTCAGGCATCTGGACATAGAAGCTCGGGGCTACCGATGGGATGAGCCCGACGCTCAACCCGAGCATGACGATCAGAAGGTTGCTCGACCTGCTGTAGTCGACCTTCGACAGAAGTTGTATTCCGGCAACGGCCAGGGCGGAGAAGGTCGCGACTGCGGCAGCTCCCACCACCGGGGCAGGAATCGCCGCCATGACCCGCCCCACAGGCTGCACGACACCAAGGGCGATGAGGATGAGACCACCGGCTGCCACCGGGAACCGGCTGCGGACCCCGGTCAGCGCGATGAGGCCGATGTTCTGGCCGAACGTGGTGTAGACGAAGCCGCTGAAGACACCGCTGGCGGCAGTGAGCAAGCCGTCCACTCGCAGCAGTCGGGTGATGTCGTTCGGAGTGATCTTCTTGTCCAACAGCTCGCCCACAGCAAGGCCCTGCCCGGCCCCCTCGACCATCAGGACGAAGACGATGATGAGGAACAGCAGGATGGATGGGATGTGGAACTGCAACGCTCCGAAATGGAAGGGGGCGATCATCGAGAAGACGGGACCGTTGCCGACCTCACTCAGGGTGCCGAGGCCCATGACCCATCCCACGATGGCGCCGATGACGATGGCCAGCAGGATGGACAGCTGGCCCAGGAAGCCCCGGAGCACGCGATAGAACACGGCCATCAGAGCCAACGTGAACGCTCCGAGACCGATCTTGTCCAGATCGCCATACCCGGGGGCTGCGGGGTCTGGCCCTGCGATGAGGCGCAGCCCGACGGGGATGAGGGTCAGCCCGATCAGCATGATCACCGTGCCCGTGACGACCGCCGGGAACAACCGCAGCAGCCTGCTGAAGTACGGAGCAGCCAGTATCCAGATGACTCCAGAGACCAGCAGTGAGCCGTAGACGGTGCCCAGTCCGTGACTCTGACCCACCAGGACCATGGGAACGATGCCGTTGGATGCCGCTCCGACGACCAGTGGCATCCGGATGCCGAACTTCCAGAGGCCAAGCGCCTGGAGCAGTGTCCCGATCCCCGCCAGCACCAGGTCGATGCTGACGAGGGCGGCGACTTCATTCCCTGTGAGTCCGAGCCCGGCGCCCACCACGATGGGGACGACCACGACACCCGCGTACATCACGAGGACGTGCTGGAGGCCGAGAATCGTCGTTCGCCCCAAGGGCAGACGCTCGTCGACGGCTGCGATCCCGGATTCGGACGGCGATTCGGACGGCGGCCCTTCGGGCCGGATCTGCTGAACCATGCTCTCACTCACCTCGTAGGCAGGCCGCTGGGCGCCGGTCTCCGGGGTCAGGGCCACACAACGGTGATGACCGGTTTGGCCCTGGCCCCGGCCGTCCGAAGACGGACCGGTGGGCCCCCGGCCGCGCGGTCGTGACCGCTGCACCTACGGGGCGATGGTGTTCTCGCTACGCTGTTCTCACATATTGCATGTAATCCTGCACGTGAGTCAAGGTTGGTTCGTTTTCGCCTTGGCGGTGTCGGCCGCCTTGCTCCTCGGGGTCCCGACTGTCGACTCCCTCTCGGCGGTCAGGTCCCGCTCGTCTGTTGCGCGGGCCAGGTCCTGACCTCGTGCCGGGTTACCCGGGTCAAGGGGTGCCACGCCGGTGGCACCGCCCGACGGGCTGGCCGGGTGCTGGTCCCGGTTGCGGTTGAGGATCCAGTTGAGCACGATGGCGCAGATCCCACCGGCAGCGATGCCGCTGCCGAGGATGGTCTGCACCGACTGGGGCAGGTTCTGGTAGATCTGCGGGGCTCCGGTTGGCATCATGCCGAACCCGAAGGCCACCGCGACCACCATGATGTTGCGAGGGTTGCTCAGGTCAGCCTGAGCAGCGATCTTCAGGCCAACCACGCCGACCGTCCCGAACATGATGAGGGTGACGCCACCGAGCACCGGACCTGGCAGCGCCGCGATGACCGCGCCGAGCTTCGGCAGGAGGCCCATGAGCACCAGGAAGACTCCGGCTATGGCGACCACGAACCGGCTGAAGATCTTTGTGATGCTCACGACGCCCACGTTGTTGCTGAACGTCACGATCGGAAAGGTGTTGAAGACCCCGGCCAGGGCGGCGGAGGCTCCGTCCGCACGCAGAGCCCCGGCGATGGTGCGCTCATCGATCTTCTTGCCCGTGATGTCGCCGATCGCCAGGACGTGGCCCGTGGTCTCGACCATGTTGACGGCCTGCACGACGAGCATCGGCACGATGGCCGCGATCGCGAAGGTCGGCAGGCCGAAGCTGAACGGCGTCACGATGCCGAAGGCCTCCGCTGCGCCGGCGCTGGAGAAGTCCGTCATCCCGAGCGGAAAGGCAACCAGCGTGCCCAGCACCAAACCGGTGAGGATGCCTATGCGCCGCAGTGCTGGTGGCGCCATACGTTCGATGACCAGCACGATGACGATGGTGAGCGCGGCGAGGAGCAGCCGCTTCGGAGAGGCATAGCTCTCCGCAGTCGGGTCGCTGCCAGCGATGAGGTTCGACGTCGAAGGCAGAAGCGAGAAACCGATGATGGCGATGATGGTGCCGGTCACCAGCGGCGGAAAGAACCGCAACAGCTTGCTGAAATAGGGAGCCGCCAGCCACGCCAGGAGACCGGCCACGATGGTGGCGCCGAACACTGCGGGGAGGCCGCCCTGGCCTCCGACGATGATGGCGGGGGTGATGCCGGTGAAGGTGGACCCCATAATCAGCGGGAGACGGGCTCCGATGTTGAAGATGCCCAGGGTTTGCAGCAGCGTCGCCACTCCACCGATGAAGACGTTGGCGGTGATGAGCGTGGCGATCTGTTGCTGGGGTAGCCCTATCCCCAAGCCGATCAGAAGAGGGCAGGTGACCATGCCCGAGTAGGCGATGAGGACGTGCTGGAGGCCCAGGGGGGCCAGCAGACGCAGTGGGGGAAGGGCGTCGACAGGATGGACCTGCGTACTTCGTTGGCGTGCGAGAGAGAACATTGTTCCTCCAAGGGGCGGATGGCCGTTCGCCGAGCGACGAGCGGGGAGAGCCGAGCTGGGGCGGTGCCGCTTGTCAGCGGATCCAGGGCGTCAGCAGGTCGCCCATGCCTGCGCGGGTCAGCAGACGATTGGCCTGCTCCTGCGCATCGCTCATCACGGTGTTTTCGTCGATGCGCAGGCAACGGCCGTCGGTGTAGACGATCTCGCCGCCGATGATGGTCGTGTGCACGTCCGAGCCCCTGGCCGAGTAGACGAGGGTGCTGACGACGCGGTGCAGGGGACGAAGGTGCGGTTGATCGAGGTCCACCACGACGATGTCCGCCAGCCGCCCGGCCTCGAGCACGCCGGCGTCCACGCCTGCGTAGCGCGCACCCTCGCGGGTCGCGAGCTCCAGTGCTTGCTCAGCGCGAGCCGCTGCCGGGTCGAGCGTGGCCAGCCGCTGGGCGAAGATCGACTGCTTCATGCACTCGAACATGTCTTGGCGGTGCCCGCAGCTGGGACCGTCCGTGCCCAGCGAGACTGGCACTCCGCGTTCGCGGAGCTCGCCCAGCTGGAGGGTGCCCGACGCCAGGTAGGCGTTGGAGGTCGGGTTGTGGGCGATCCCGGCACCGGCATCGGCGATCTGCTCGATCTCCTTGGCGTCCAGCCAGATCGCGTGCGCCAGCGTGGCACGGTCGTCGAGCAGCCCTTCCTCTGCAAGCCACTGCACCGGGCGGGTGCCGTAGGCCTCGAGGTAGCTCTCCGGGTCCTTCTGGCCCTCACAGCAATGGGTGTGCCATCGCGTGCCCAGCTCGCGCGCGAGCTCGACACACCCTCGGACAAGGTCCCGGTCCACGTACGTCAAGTTCAGGGGGGCGGGCCAGATCTCCACCTTTGACCCGGGAGGGCGGTGCTGGATCGCTTCACGCGTCATGGCCAGCTCGTCCTTGAGGCTGTAGCGGAACAGCTCATCCGGCTGGCCCCGACGGGCCGCGATCTGAGTGCGCTCTCCGACGACGCCTCGTGCGACGGCCCCTCGCAGGCCCACCTCTTCCAGGACGTCGGCCACTGCGAGCGTGGTCTCCAGATCGCTAGGCGCGTAATGGTTGTCGATCACGGTGGTGATCCCCGTCCGCACCGCCTCCGCCGAACCGAGACGGACGCCGGCAAGGGCCTCCTCGCCCGTGATGGCGATCGAGTAGGGCCACATGAACTCGCACAGCCACGGCACGATCGACATGCCCTCACCCAGACCGCGAGCCAGGGCCTGGTACAGGTGGTTGTGCCCGTCGATGAACCCGGGCAGCACTGCCTTGCCACCGCAGTCGATGACCGTGTCGGCGTGCCAGCCGGTCATCTCGTCATCGGGTCCGACGGCGACGATGCGATCGCCCGACACAGCCACGGACCCCCGCAGGTGCACCTCGCGGTCGTCGTTCACCGTGACGACGGTGCCACCGGTGAGCAGCAGGTCGCAGCGCAGCAAGCTCTGGTCAGTCATCGTGCCAACACCTCCCGGACGGCAGAGCCGTCCCTCTCGTTACGGACTTGATCTCCCGACCCGAGACCTGCGGTCAGGACGCCGAACGGTTGAACCCTGGAGGGGGAGGTCACCGGCGATGCGGGACAGCGTCATCGACCGAGAGTCGACGATGACTGCCTGCAAGCGACATGTAATCTTGAAGTCGCACCCCGTGTCAAGAGTCCCCGTGTCTGCGGACCGTGAAACAGGTTGCGAGGGTCGCGACGGTCCGGAGCGGCGCATCTTTGGAATAGTTGCATGTAATTGCTTGACAGAAGCGGCCAGCGAATGCTGGAATCGATCCGGTCGACCTACCTGAGCCGCTCTTCTGCAGCGAGCTCTGGTCGACCACAAGCCGCAGTGACGACAACTAGTCGCTGCGGTGCCGCTCCCAATGCGGCGGCCCGAAGGTGCGGTTGGAACGCGGCCGGGGTGTCTCAGCAGACCCTGGAGGAGTTCCCGTGATCATCGACACTCACGTCCATCCGACCAACCTCGTCGACGAGGCCTGGCGCCACACCGGCACCCCGTTCACCGGCGAACGAACGCTGGAGATGATGGACGGGCCCTTCTACATCAACGGCAAGCCGCGGCGCGTCGACGTGTCCTGCATCATGCCGCCGCCGGGCAACACCGCATGGCGCGAGGGCAATCGCAGCGGCCGAGAGGGGATCCGGGACTACCAGGCGTACGTCTCGTCTCTCGTGCAGCAGTACCCGGACCGGTTCGTGGGTCAGTTCATCTACAATCCGCGGTTCGGGCCTGAGAACGGCGCGGCGGAGCTCGAGTTCCACGTCAAGGAGTACGGCTACAAGATGCTGAAGCTCCACGCGAACATGCACTCGTACCGGCCCGACCGGGCACTCGACTGGCTCCGGCCCGCGATGCGGAAGTGCGAGGAGCTCGGCGTCACGGTGCTCATCCACACCGGAGACGGCCCGTACTCCATCCCCACGCAGTTCTACCCGATCATCCGGGAGTTCCCGAACGTCAACTTCATCTTGGGGCACTTCGGTATCCAGACTGGCGGGGTCTACTGCTTCGAGGCGTTCTGGATGATCCAGGATTCCCCCAACGTGCTGGGTGAGTCGGGCTGGCTCCTGCAGTCGCGCATCGTGGAGTTCGCCAAGGAGATGAAGAAGAGCAAGCTGGTCTTCGGCACTGACTCGCCGCCGAACGAGCCGGGCATGTGGGCGCGTGAGCTGGAAGTGCTGTGTCACGAGCCGCCGCAGGGGCTGAACCTCTCCGAGGACGACCTCGAGGGCTACCTGGGCAACAACATGGCCAAGCTGCTCGGCCTGCAGCCCACACCTCCGCCCAAGGACAAGGCGGAGGCCCAGGCCTACCTTCGAGGTGAGATCCCGCAGGCCTCCGCGGTGAACTCGCACGCCGACCACTACTCCGACTACACGCCGGAATCGTGGGCTGACGACGCGTCACCGGCGGAGCTCGAAGCTCGTGAGGGCGCGGCTGTCTGAGGTCGGCGTCTTGCCTTGAGGCTGCGGATCCCGTCTGGGATTCGCAGCCTCAGCTCAATGCCGACGTGCCGGACCTTCGCCGCCGTGGCGGGATCGCAGCTTCTCGCAGCGTGGCCTGGGACAGTCGGATCCGAAGCCTGGCTATGTGCTGCCGGGCCGCGGTCTCAGCGAGCGCAGGGTCGCCGGTCACCATGGCGTCCACGATGCGGCAGTGCTCGTCCAGCGCGAGGCGTGGTGCATCGGCACTGCGCCACAAGGAGTGCAGGGCGAAGTGCGACCTGCCCACGATGGGTTCCAGAGCACCGGTCAGGTGAGTGTTGCCCGCAAGGTCCCGAAGCGTGCGGTGAAACAGGGTGTCGAGGTGCACGTGCGCGGCGATGTCGGTCTCGGCTGCGAGCACCTCCTCGTGGTCGGTCAGGATGCCCCGCAGGAGGGTGAGGCCGTCCACGTCCAGGTTCTCGGTAGCCAGGCGAGCCGCCAGTCCCTCCAGCAGCTCACGCACGACGTACAGCTCACGCAGGTCGTCGATGTCCACGCGGCTGACCTCCGCGCCGCGGTTGGGGACATGGGTGGCCAGGCCGTCGTAGATGAGTCGCTGGACCGCTTCTCGCACAGGGCTGCGGCTCACGCCCAGCTGGCGGGCAAGCTCCGGGACGCTCAGAGCCGTGCCGGGGGGGAGGCGGTTTGCCAAGATGGCTACCTTGACCGCCTCGTAGGTGCGTTCCCCGATGAACCCTCCCGGTGGCAGCGGATCCAAGGGGCGTTGCTGCTGAGTCACGGTGAACCTTTTGTTGCGAGAGTCGGGGGTCGCGGGGTGTCGTCGGTACAGCCACAGCTGTGGCGGACCGTCAGCTCGACCTCGAGCACGACGTCCGGCTGGCGCTGCCCGCTCCGTTGCACTTCCTTGAGGGTTGCGACCGCCTGTTGGCCGAAATCCTCGAATGGATGCCCCACGGTGCTCAAGGTCGGCCAGCTGTGGGCGGACTCGTCGGTGCCGCCGAAGCCCATCACCGCAAGGTCTTCCGGCACCTTCACACCGATCTCCTGTGCCACGCTCAGCAGGTCCAGGGCCAGGCCGTCAGCGGTCGCCATCACAGCCTGCGGCCGATCCGACCGTTGAAGCCACTTCTTCACCTGCTTTCGGGTGGAGTGTCGGTCCAAGCCGGTGCGGAGCATGATCGAGCTGTCCAGGCCCGCCCGTTGCAGTGCGGCGGCACAGCCGCGCGCACGGTCTGCCACCGGTCCTGACCGCGCGGTGCCGGTGAGGCAGGCAATACGCCGGTATCCGTGCCACATGAGGTGTTCCGCCGCCAGCGCACCTCCTCGGTGGTTGGCGAGCACGACGGAGGTGGCGTCGGCGCCGCGTGGCGCGCTGTGGTTGAGGTAGACCAGGGGCACCGCGAGTCCAGCACCCATTCCCAGGACCAGACGTCGACTCTCCACCTCGGACTCGATGAGCAGGAGGCCGTCGACCTGCATGCCCGCGAGCGACTCCGCATATCGGCGCTCCATCGTGCGGGAGAAGCCGGAGTTGCCCAACAGCACGAGAGAACCGTCGGCAAAGGCGGCTCGCTCCACGGCGTGGATGAGCTCGGTGAAGAACGCTTGGGTGCTGTCGGGAACGACAAGCCCGATGGTGTTGCTGCGCGAGGAACGCAGGGCACGAGCCACCAGGTTGGGTCGATATCCGAGTTCCACCACGGCCGCCTCGACACGCGCACGCGTCGCGGCCGCCACAGGCCGCGGCCCGTCGTTGAGCACATAGCTGACGACAGCCGACGAGGTGCCGGCGCGACGTGCGACATCGTTGCGGGTCACCCTCTGCACGTCGTCACCCTATCGCGGGCGGGCAGACTCTTGACAGGCGGGGTCTACACGTGTTGAGTGACTCTACTCGTGTAGATCTTCAAAGGAGCCAACGATGCGCATGTCGATCACCGGATCGCCCGAACGGCGCCGAACCGTCTCGCCGGTGGGAGTCTCGTCGTGACGCTCACACAGTCGGCCGAAACCCGATCGGCACAGGGCGTGGGCACGAACGCGGCCCGCCCCGACGGCAGGCTCAAGGTCACCGGGCAGTTCGCCTACTCCTCGGACATATCTGTCGAGGGAACGGTCTTCGCCACCACGGTGCGGAGTCCGCACGCCGCGGCTCGCATCCTCTCGATGGACACCACGCGCGCGCTCGCTCTCCCAGGGGTCCATGCAGTGCTCACGCATGAGGACGTTCCCGGGGCAAAGACCTACGGCATGAAGGTCGCGGACCAGCCCGTTCTTGCGATCGACGAGGTGCGCTACCAGGGCGAGGCCGTCGCCCTGGTCGCGGCTGACGACCCGGAGACCGCTCGTCAGGCGGCGAAGCTCGTCGAGATCAGGTATGAGCTGCTGGCTCCTGTGACTGATCCGGAGACCGCGCTCGAGAACGACGTCCGCGCCGTCCACCAAGGCAGCATCGAGTACTCGCCGCTCGAGCCGACGATCACGGAGGAAGAGGTCTTCGACTACGACACCTCTCAGGTACGTGTGCACGGAAACCTCGTGCGGCACGTCAAGATCCGGCACGGTGACATGGCACGGGCTCGTGAGTTGGCCGAGGTCGTCGTCGTGGGGGACTACGAGGTCGGAATGCAGGACCAGGCCTTCCTGGGTCCGGAGTCCGGTCTTGCCATCCCCGCCGATGACGGCGGGGTGGAGCTGTACGTCTCATCCCAGTGGTTGCACAAGGACCTGGAGCAGCTGGCGCCCTGCCTGGGTCTTCCTCCCGACAAGGTGCGGCTCACGCTGGCCGGGGTGGGTGGTGCCTTTGGTGGGCGCGAGGACCTCTCGGTGCATGTGCACGCGTGCATGCTCGCGCTTCACCTGGGCAAGCCCGTGCGGATGGTCTACAACCGGTACGAGTCCTTCTTCGGTCACGTCCATCGCCATCCTGCCCGGATGCGGTACGAGCACGGCGCCACGAAGGACGGGCAACTCGTGTACGTCAAGGCACGACTGCTGCTCGACGGCGGCGCCTACACCTCCACCTCTCCCGTGGTGATCGCCAACGCCTCCTACTTCGTGGCGGGTGCCTACGAGGTACCTCACGCTGAGATCGACGGCTTCGCCGTGTTCACCAACAACCCACCGTGCGGCGCGATGCGGGGGTTCGGTGCCGTCCAGTCCGCGTATGGCTGCGAGTCCAACATGGACAAGCTCGCCCGAGCGCTGGGCATGGACCCGCTCCACCTGCGTCTGAAGAACGCCATGACCACGGGGACCGTGCTTCCGACCGGCCAGGCCGTCGACGGCCCCGCGGCGGTGCGGGAACTGCTGGAGAACCTTCGGGACAGGCCCATGCCACCCATGGCAGATGGCGCGCGCGACCTGCTGGACCTGCCCGGGGGAGTGGCGAACACCACCCACGGGGAAGGTGTGCGACGGGGTGTGGGGTATGCCGTGGGTGTCAAGGCGATCGGCTACTCCGGAGGAGTCGACGACATCTCGACCGCAAGGGTGAAGCTGTCGGTGGTGGCAGGCGAACCGTTCGTCGTGGTGCACACCGCCGCCGCCGAGTGCGGGCAGGGTGTCACCACGGTCCAGGCGCAGATCGCCAGCACCGAGCTGGGAGTCGCGCGGGTGGTGGTGGCGCCCGCCGACACCCAGGTGGGGGACGCCGGTTCAGCGTCCGCGTCACGGATGACGTGGATGTCCAGTGGGGCCGTCCAAGGTGCCTGCAGAGGCATCGCGCGTGAACTGCTGTTGCGCGCCGCACAGGCGGCCGGGCGGCCCGCGAGCACACTCGCGCTGTCGGACGACGGGGTGACGGACAACGCGACGGGCCAACGGGTCTGCGCCGTGGCTGACCTTGTCGGCGAGGGCAGCATCGAGCACGTCTTCGAGTACCACCACCGGCCAACGCAGAGCATCGACCCCGAGACCGGCCAGGGAGATGCGCACATCGCCTTCGCGTTCGCGGCGCATCGGGCCGTGGTCGACGTCGACGTCGACCTCGGCCTGGTCAAGGTGGTCGAGCTGGCCACCTCCCAGGACGTCGGGAAGGCCATGAACCCACTGGCCGTGGAAGGTCAGATTGAGGGGGGCAGTGCGCAGGGACTGGGCCTCGCGCTCATGGAGGAAATCCTGCTCGACGACCAGGGCAGGGTGCGCAATCCGTCCTTCACCGACTACCTGATCCCCACGATCCTCGACATCCCGCCGATGCCCATCACCCTGTTCGAGTTCCCACACCCGGACTCCCCCTACGGACTGAACGGCGTCGGTGAACCCCCGACGCTGTCCTCCACCCCGGCGATCCTCAACGCCCTGCGCGACGCAACCGGCCTCGAGCTGCCTCGCGTACCCGTTCGGCCCGAGCACTTCACGACCGAGCAGCCAACTGCGGACGTCCCATCGTGATCAAGGCCAAGACCGCTGCCGGGAACCCACCAACCAGCACCAACAGGAGACGATCATGGAGTTTCTTCGCCCACTGACCCTGGAGCGGGCCCTGCAGCTCAAGGCAGCTCACCCCGATGCGGTACCGGTCGCAGGCGGCACCGATGTGATGGTGGAGCTCAACTTCGACAAGGTGCGGCCACCCGCGCTACTGGATCTGGGCGGGGTCGCCGAGCTGTCCCAATGGACGATGGTCGACGGGCAGGTCCGCCTCGGCGCGGGCGCCCCGTACACCCGCGTGATCGCCGAACTTGGCCAGACTCTGCCCGGCCTGGCAATGGCCGCTCGCACCGTGGGCTCGCCGCAGATCCGGAACCGAGGCACGGTCGGTGGCAACCTCGGCGCGGCGTCACCGGCCGGAGACGCGCATCCGGCACTGCTGGCGGCCGACGCCGAGGTGGAAGCGGCCTCGGTGCGGGGAGTCAGGCGGATACCCATCACGGAGTTCTTCACCGGGGTCAAGCGCAATGCCTTGGCAGCGGACGAGCTGATCGCGGCCATCTGGATCACCCCTCCGTCTGGCCCGCAGCAGTTCTCCAAGATCGGCACGCGCAACGCGATGGTGATCTCCGTCGCTGCGTTCGGACTGGCGCTGCACCCGGCACATGAGGCAATCGGCACCGGCATCGGCTCTGCAGCCCCCACGCCCCGTCGCGCCACCCACGCCGAGAAGTTCCTGGCGGGGGAGCTCACGGCGCACAACCTGTGGCACTCCCGAGGTGCCCTACCTCCGAGCCTGACCGCCGCCTTTGGCGAACGCGTAGCCGACGCGGCGTCTCCCATCGACGACGTCCGAGGCACCGCGGCATACCGCTTGCATGCCTTGTCCGTGATGGCCCGCCGCACCCTTGTCTGGGCCTGGAACGACTACCAGAGAGCAGCCTGACTCATGCGAATCACCACTACTGTCAATGGAACCGAGCGCGAGATAGACGACGTGTGGGAGGGCGAAAGCCTCCTCTACATGCTGCGTGAACGTGTCGGACTGCCCGGGTCCAAGAACGCCTGTGAGCAGGGCGAGTGTGGCTCTTGCTCGGTCTACCTCGACGAGACCCTGGTCTGCTCCTGCCTTGTCGCGGCGGGCCAGGCACAGGGCCGGAAGGTCACCACGGTCGAGGGCCTGGCCACCGAGGAAGACCTCCACCCTGTCCAGCAGGCGTTCCTCGAAGCAGGTGCCGTCCAGTGCGGGTTCTGCACACCCGGCCTCATTGTCGCCACCCACGACCTACTCACCACGAACCCAGACCCGAGCGGCCCGGAGACTCGGGAGGCGCTCGCTGGCAACCTCTGCCGTTGCACGGGCTACGAGAAGATCCTCGACGCCGTGCGGCTCGCGGCCACCCGGATGGGCTCACAGGCAGCATCCGGCTGATGTTCGGTTCTCGAAACAGATACGACAACTGAGGAGGCGAGACAGGTGCGCGAGGTCCTCGACGACGTGGTGGGTTGGTGGGCGGTCGGCGAGCCGGTGGGCCTGGCCACGGTCGTGCGCACCAGCGGCTCCACCCCCCGCCAGCCGGGTGCGGTCATGGCCGTGCGGTCGGGTGCGGTCGGGCACGCCGTAGTGCGCGGCAGCGTCTCGGGGGGTTGTGTCGAGAGCGCCGTCTACGAGCTGACGCAACAGGTCGTGGCGACCGGTGACCCGGTGCTCCAGCAGTACGGTGTCGAGGACGAGGACGCCATGGCAGTGGGCCTGACGTGTGGTGGAGCCATCGAGGTCTATGTCGAACGAGTGGACCAGCGCAGCTTCCCCGAGCTGGGTGACGTGGCGGCCTCCGTGAGAGCCGGAAGTCCGGTGGCGATCGCGACGTGCGTCGCCGGCCCTCCGCACCGCAGGGGTCGACGGCTCACGGTGTGGCCCGACGACGTGCGCGGCTCTCTCGGCACCCGGCGGCTGGATGACGCTGCCACGGAGGATGTCCGGGGCTTCCTGGCGGCCGGCATCTCGGCCACACTCCACTACGGCGCTGACGGGGAGCGGCGAGGCGACGAGTTGACCCTGTTCATCACCTCTTTCACCCCACCGCCGAGGATGCTGATCTTCGGTGCCATCGACTTCGCAGCAGCGACTGCGCGGATGGGCGCCTTCCTTGGCTTCCACGTCACGGTCTGCGATGCACGTGGCGTCTTTGCCACGACTGAACGGTTCCCTGGCGCTCACGAGGTGGTCGTGGACTGGCCGCACCGATACCTACGCGGCGAGATCGATTCGGGCCTGGTCGACGCCCGCACCGTGGTCTGCGTACTGACCCATGACCCGAGATTCGACGTCCCCGTACTGGAGATCGCGCTGCGCGCCGACTTGGGTTATGTCGGGGCGATGGGCTCTCGTCGCACGCACGACGAGCGTCTCAAACGTCTGAGGGAGGTCGGCGTGACCGAGCCCGACCTCCGTCGTCTGCACTCTCCCATCGGGATGGACATCGGCGCTCGGACCCCCGAGGAGACTGCGGTCTCCATCGCCTCAGAGGTGATCGCGGCCCGTTGGGGTGGCACTGGTCGCCACCTGAGTGACAGCGAAGGACGCATCCACGCCGGCATACTGCCGCTGCAGGTCGTCCACACATGACGGTCACAACGACGTCGGTGTCCCGAGCGCTGAGGGCACCTGCCCGTCGTCATCGCCCCGTCGCTGGTCTGGTCGCCGCGTTGGTGGCTGCCGTGATGTTTGGGGTCAACGGCACCGTCAGCAAACTGGCTCTCGAGAACGGTCTGAGCTCGTTGCAGCTTGTCGAGATCCGTTCGGTGGGCTCCGCCGTCCTGCTGGTCGCCCTGATGGGCATGACGCGCCCGCGCGCGCTGCGGGTGACCCTGCGCGACCTCGGCTTCCTGCTGCCGGCGGGCGTGGTCGGGATCGGTCTGGTCCAGTGGCTCTACTTCGTGGCCATCGCTCGACTGCCGGTGGGCATCGCGCTGCTGGTGCAGTTCCTGGCCCCGGTCATCGTCGTGCTGTGGGTGCGTCTCGTGCGCCGCGAGCCGGTCCGCGCTCGACTGTGGGCCGCCCAAGGACTTGCCTTGTTGGGTCTCGCCGTCGTGGTCCAGGGGTGGCGCGGACTCACGTTGGACGGCGTCGGGTTGCTGGCCGCGCTGGGAGCCGCGGTTGCCTTGGCGGCCTACTACCTCACCGGGGAGAAGGCCGTGGCCGCGCGGGACGAGCTGAGCCTCGCCGCCTGGCTCTTCCTGGCGGCCGGAGTGTTCTGGTCCGTGCTCCTGCCATGGTGGACCTTTCCCTTCAGCGTCCTCGCCGAGCCGGTCGCGCTTCCCGGTCCGTTGAGTGGGACGGTAGGGCCCGTGTGGGCGCTCGTCGCATGGATCATCGTGCTTGGCACCGTGGCGCCATTCGCCCTGGTACTCACCGCCATCCGCGCCATGGGACCGGCCCGTAGCGGTCTGGTCGGTATGGCGGAACCGGTCGTGGCGGCCCTGTGCGCCTGGGCGGTCATGGGGGAGCTCCTGACGCTGGGACAGCTCGCCGGTGGCGCAGCCGTGCTGTGTGGCATCGCGCTGGCCGAGACCGCTCGTAGAGGCACACCAGCAGGAACGGCCACGCACAACGGAGCGTGGCTGGGCGACAACGGGACCATGAATGGCACCCGGGGAGAAAGGTCCTCGCATGACCCAGGAGCCGACGGTCAGTGGCGCCACTGACCGGCCGGACTCGAAAGGTCGTCTCACGAGAGAAGCCGCAGGTCAGAATGTCTCTGACCTGCGGCTTCGTCGTGGTGGTGGCCAGGGACGGGGTCGAACCGTCGACCTTCCGATTTTCAGTCGGACGCTCGTACCAACTGAGCTACCTGGCCGTGTCGCGACAGTAGTCCCACGGGCTGTCCTGGTCGAACGACAGCGCCAGGCCTCCCTGGCGCGACGGCAACTATAACCCAACCCCGTGAGGGCGCAGAAACGCCGTCGCAGGGGCGCCAGGACGGCTCGCGCCCGAGCGGGGTCATCCCGCCGAGGCGCAGCCAAGGCACCGACGACCAACGCCGGAGTGTCGCGGTGTGCGCGTGAACATGCGGCGTAGCCAGGCCGACCATCCATCTGGTGAGCGGCGCTCGGGTGAGCGCAAAAGAAGTCCTTGACAGGCGTGATGTTAACGCTCACACTCGTCTGCAACGTGACGACGATGTCACGGCGGCAACCTCGGTCGGCCGCTTGGGCGACGCCAACGACGGCGTCACACACATGGAGGCACCAGTGTTCAAGAAGTTCCTTCCGGTGGCCGCGAGCATCGCTCTCGCCGCCTCCCTCACGGCCTGCGGTTCCGACTCGGCCACGCCGGACAGCGCCGCCGCGGCCGGCGGCGGCGACGCGATCGTCATGGGCTTCGCCCAGGTCGGCGCTGAGTCCGGTTGGCGCACCGCCAACACCAAGTCCATCCAGGAGTCGGCCAAGGCCGCGGGTGTGACGCTCAAGTTCTCCGACGCGCAGCAGAAGCAGGAGAACCAGATCAAGGCGATCCGCAGCTACATCCAGCAGAAGGTCGACGTCATCGCCTTCAGCCCGGTGGTCGAGACCGGGTGGGACACCATCCTGCTCGAGGCCAAGCGCGCGAAGATCCCCGTCATCCTCACCGACCGCGCCGTCGACTCCGAGGACAAGACGCTCTACAAGACCTTCCTCGGCTCCGACTTCGTCCTCGAGGGCAAGAAGGCCGGCGAGTGGCTCGTGAAGGACTCCGCAAGCGCAGGTGCGGTCAATGTCGTCGAGCTGCAGGGAACCACGGGCGCCGCGCCCGCGATCGACCGCAAGGAGGGCTTCGCCGAGGCCATCAAGGCGAACCCGCAGATCAAGGTCGTCGCGTCGCAGACGGGCGACTTCACCCGGTCCGGTGGCAAGCAGGTCATGGAGGCGTTCCTCAAGTCGAACCCGGACATCGACGTCGTCTATGCGCACAACGACGACATGGGGCTCGGTGCGATCGAGGCCATTGAGGCTGCCGGCAAGGTGCCCGGCAGGGACATCAAGATCATCACGGTCGACGCGGTCAAGGACGGCATGCAGGCCCTGGCCGACGGCAAGATCAACTACATCGTCGAGTGCAGCCCGCTGCTGGGCGACCAGCTGATGGACCTCTCCAAGAAGGTGCTTGCCGGTGAGAGCGTGCCTGAGCGCGTGGTGACCGAGGAGGCTGCCTTCGACCAGGCGCAGGCGAAGGCCGCGCTGCCCACCCGCAAGTACTGAGCGCAGCCTCAGCCCCACCCGCGCCTCCTCCGTCGCGCGCACTGATCGCGCGACGGAGGAGGCGTCACCACCACACTCTCGTTGACTCCTTCCGACCGACGATCTTCCACGGAGGCCCTGATGACAACCCCGACCCGCGAGGACCAGCCGGACGCTCTCGACCCGGTGATCTCGATGAGCGGAATCCGGATGCATTTCGGCCAGGTGAAGTCGCTCGACGACGTCGCCTTCCGCCTCGTGCCGGGCGAGGTCCACGCCCTCATGGGTGAGAACGGCGCCGGCAAGTCCACCCTCATCAAGGTCCTCACCGGCGTCTACAAGGCGACGTCCGGAACGGTTCACCTCGACGGCGCCCCCGTGTCCTTCACGGGGCCGGGCGACGCGCAGGAGCACGGTGTCAGCACCGTGTACCAGGAGGTCAACCTCTGCCCCAACCTCAGCGTCGCCGAGAACATCCTCCTGGGCCGGGAGCCCCGCCGGTTCGGGGCCATCGACGGCGGAGCCACCCGCCGCCGCGCCGCACAGCTGCTCACCGACATGGGCCTGGACATCGACCCGGGCTCGACCCTGGCCGAGCACCCCATCGCCATCCAGCAGCTGG
The DNA here is from genome assembly GCF_042666395.1 of Knoellia pratensis. Lineage (NCBI taxonomy): Bacteria > Bacillati > Actinomycetota > Actinomycetes > Micrococcales > Intrasporangiaceae > Knoellia > Knoellia pratensis. Next base: position 1,080,890 of record NZ_JBHTDJ010000001.1, read on the forward strand.
TCGCGATCGCCCGGGCGGTGGCCGTCGACGCCAAGGTCCTCATCCTCGACGAACCGACCTCCAGCCTCGACCAGGACGAGGTCGCCGAGCTGTTCCGGATCATGCGGGTGCTGCGGGACAAGGGAGTCGCGATCCTCTTCGTCTCGCACTTCCTCGAGCAGGTCTACGAGATCTCCGACCGCATGACGGTGCTGCGCAACGGCAAGCTCGTCGGGGAGTACCGCACCTCCGAGCTCAGCCGCATCCAGCTGGTCTCGCTCATGGTCGGTCGCGAGCTCGGCGAGCTGGCCGAGGTCGAACGGATCGCCGAGCAGGCGGCCGGCAACGCCTCCGGTGTGCCGGTCATCCGCGCGACCGGGCTGGGCCGCAAGGGCTCGGTGGCCCCGTTCGACCTCCACGTCAACCGTGGCGAGGTCGTCGGGCTCGCGGGGCTCCTCGGGTCCGGTCGGACCGAGGTGGCCCGCCTGCTCTTCGGTGCCGACCGTGCCGACTCCGGTGAGATCGAGATGGATGGCCGGTCCCGCTCGATCCGGACCCCACGGGCAGCGATCGCCGCCGGCATCGCGTTCTGCTCCGAGGACCGCAAGGGCGAGGGCGTCATCGCCGACCTCAGCATCCGCGACAACATCGTGCTCGCGCTGCAGGCCTCCCGCGGCTGGGCCCGCCCACTGCCGCGGCGCACCAAGGACGAGATCGTCCAGAAGTGGATCACGGCGCTCGACATCCGCCCCACGAACCCGGACGCGCTCGTCGGCCGACTCTCTGGCGGAAACCAGCAGAAGGTCCTGCTCGCCCGCTGGCTCGTCACCGAGCCAGCCCTGCTCATCCTCGACGAACCCACCCGAGGCATCGACGTCGGTGCCAAGGCGCAGATCCAGAAGCTGGTCGCGCAGCTGGCGACCGAGGGCATGGCGGTGATCTACATCTCCGCAGAGCTCGAGGAGGTCGTCCGCCTCAGCAACCGCATCGTCGTCATGAAGGACCGTGCCAAGGTCGCCGAGCTCGACGACACGGCGACGGTGGACGAGATCATGCAGCTCATCGCCACGGTCGAGGACGCCTCCGGGACCGGGGTCCACGGCGACCGGACGGCGGTGGCCTCATGAGCACGGAACGACGGATGGACCGGCTGCGCGACAGCGGACTGCTCTGGCCCCTGCTCGCCCTGGTGGCCCTGCTCGCGGCGAACGCCGTCGTGCGGCCCTCCTTCCTGGCGCTGCGGATGCAGGACGGCCACCTCTACGGCAGCCTCATCGACATCCTCAAGAACGGCGCACCGACGCTGCTCATCGCCCTGGGCATGTGCCTCGTCATCGCCACTCGCGGGATCGACCTGTCGGTCGGCGCCGTCGTCGCCATCTCGGGCGCCGTCACCTGCACGTACATCGCCGCAGCGCCTGACCCCGGCAGCGCGCAGACCGCGCTCATCGGCATGGGGATCGCGCTCGTGCTCTGCGTCGTGCTCGGGGTCTGGAACGGCTTCCTCGTGGCGGTCCTCGGGATCCAGCCGATCATCGCGACCCTCGTGCTCATGACGGCGGGCCGCGGGATCGCCATGCTCATCACCGACGGCCAGATCATCACGGTCAACAGCCCGGCATACCGGACGGTCGGTGCCGGCTTCCTCTTCCTTCCGGTCTCCATCCTGATCGCCCTCGCCGTCCTGGTCGCCGTCGCGCTCGTCACGAGGCGGACCGCGCTGGGCCTGCTCATCGAGAGCGTCGGCGTGAACCCGGAGGCCAGCCGGCTCACCGGCATCCACGCCCGCACGATCCGCTGGACCGTCTACGTCTTTGCCGGTCTGTGCGCCGGCGTCGCCGGGCTGATGATCAGCTCCAACGTCAGCGCCGCGGACGCCAACAACGCCGGGCTGTGGATCGAGATGGACGCCATCCTGGCCGTCGTCATCGGTGGCACCTCGCTGGCGGGCGGCAGGTACAGCCTCGTGGGCACCTTGATCGGCGCCCTGACCATCCAGACACTGACCACCACCGTCTACAGCATGGGCATCGCCCCCGAGATCACCCTGGTGTTCAAGGCTGTCGTAGTCGTCACCGTCTGCCTCCTCCAGGCACCGAAGTTCCGGGCGCTCCTCTCCCGCGGAGGTCCCGGGACGAGAAGCCGCAGGCAGCCGGCCGCCCCGGCGTCACCAGAGGCAAGCGAGAACCGTGAGCCGGCCCGCCAGGCGACGCGTCGCGACCAGGTCGCGGTCTCCGCGTCCCCGAGCCAGGAAGCAGGTCGGTCATGACCGCCACAAGCACGTCCGTGGGCCGTCGCGGGGCCCTCGCCGCAGTCCTCGGCGGACGCTCCATCCCGGCACGCGTCCTGCCGACCCTCGCGACGTTCCTGCTCTTCCTCATCCTCTTCGGAGCGGGGTCGGCGCGGTTCGAGGGCTTCTCCTCGGGCCAGGTCGTCGCCAACCTCTTCATCGACAACGCGTTCCTCATCGTGCTGGCCGTGGGGATGACCTTTGTCATCCTCACCGGTGGCATCGACCTGTCGGTGGGCGCGGTCGTGGCCCTGTCGACGATGGTGACCGCGGCCCTGCTCCAGGCGGGCTGGTCGGCTCCGCTCGTGGTCCTGCTCGTCCTCGCGATGGGGTCGACCTTCGGGCTGCTCATGGGGCTGGTCATCCACCACTTCGAGATCCAGCCGTTCATCGTCACCCTCGCCGGCATGTTCCTCGCCCGGGGCCTGTGCTTCGTCGTCGGGGTCGAGTCGGTTCCGATCAAGGACTCCGGCTTCCGGGCCTTGGCGACTGCGGCGATCCCACTCCCGGGCGGAGTGACCATCACCTGGAGCGTCGTCATCGCGCTGGTCGTGGTCGTGGTGGCCGCCTGGGTGCTGCACAAGACTCGCTTCGGGCGGACGGCATACGCGATCGGTGGCAGTGAGTCGTCCGCGATGCTCATGGGACTGTCGGTCGCCAGGGTCAAAGTCGGCGTCTACGTCGTCAGCGGTCTGTGCTCGGCCATCGCCGGGCTGCTGTTCAGCCTCTACATGCTCTCGGGCTACGGCCTGCACGCCGTGGGGATGGAGCTGGACGCCATCGCCGCGGTCGTCATCGGCGGCACGCTGCTGGCCGGTGGGGTCGGCTACGTCGCGGGCAGCGTCCTCGGCGTCATGGTCCTCGGTGTCATCCAGACCCTGATCTCCTTCCAAGGCACACTCAGCTCATGGTGGACGAAGATCGCAATCGGCACCCTGCTCCTGATGTTCATCGTGATGCAGCGGATCATCGTGCGGAGGCAGCCGTGACCGACACGATGAAGGCCCCGGTCATGGCCGACGTCGCCCGTCTCGCGGGCGTGTCGCACCAGACCGTCTCACGGGTCATCAACGGCTCGCCGAAGCTGCGGCCGGAGACGCGCGACAAGGTGCTCGCCGCCATCGAGCGTCTCGGCTACCGCCCCAACACCGCTGCCCGCGCGCTCGTGCGGGGTCGCACCGGCATCATCGGCATCATCGGCACGGCGGCCGTGGAGTTCGGGCCGACGAGCATCCACCGCACCGTCGAGCAAGCGGCCCGCGAGGCCGGCTTCTTCGCCAGCTCGGTCAACCTCGCCGAGATGACCCGGGAGTCGCTGGACGGTGCCATCGAGCACCTCATGACCGTCGGGGTCGAGGGCATTGTCATGATCGCCGGCCACGACGCCGCCCTGGAAATCGTGCGGGCCCAGCGCTCCGGCATCCCCTTCGTCGTCGTCGAGGGCGACCTCAGCAAGGGGGCGCTGACCGTCGGAGTCGACCAGGTCGCCGGCGCCCGGATGGCCACCCAGCACCTCCTCGACCTCGGTCACCGCGAGATCGCCCACGTGAGCGGACCGCTCGACTGGACCGAGGCGCGAGCCCGGCTCGAGGGCTGGCGCGGTGCCCTGCTCGACGCGGGCGTGCGTCCAGCCGAACCGATCGTCGGGGACTGGAGCTCCCAGAGCGGGTATGCCGCAGGGCTGGCCGTCTGCGAGATGCCGGACGTGACGGCGGTCTTCGCCGCCAACGACCAGATGGCCATCGGCATCCTGCGGGCCCTGCACGAGTGCGGCCGAGCGGTGCCGGGTGACATCAGCGTCGTGGGGTTCGACGACGTCCCCGAGGCCGAGTACCTCATCCCTCCGCTCACCACCGTGCGCCAGGACTTCCCGGCCGTCGGACGTCGGGCGATCGAGGTCATCCAGGAGGCGATGCAGGACGGCGAGCTGACCCCGTCGCCCTTGCTCCACCCCGTCCTCGTGGTGCGCGACAGCACCGCTCGCCGCCCGGAGGTGGCACCGTGACCGTCCTGTCCGAGGTCCGCGACACACTCTCCCGCCTGCGGGCCGAGGTCGCCGAGCTGCACGCCGAGCTCACGAGGTACCAGCTCGTGGTCTGGACCGCCGGCAACGTCTCCGCCCGGGTGCCGGGTCACGACCTCATGGTCATCAAGCCGTCCGGGGTCGCCTACGAGGACCTCACCGCCGACTCGATGGTGGTCTGCGACCTGCACGGTGCCGTTGTCGAGGGTGACCACGCACCCTCCTCGGACACCGACGCGCAGGCCTACGTCTACCGACACATGCCGAACGTCGGAGGGGTCGTGCACACCCACTCGACCTACGCGACCGCCTGGGCCGCGCGCGGCGAGCCGATCCCCTGCGTGCTCACGATGATGGCCGACGAGTTCGGCGGCGAGGTGCCGGTCGGCCCGTTCGCCCTCATCGGGGACGACTCGATCGGCCGCGGCATCGTCGAGACGTTGCGGGACAGTCGTTCTCCGGCAGTCCTCATGAGCAACCACGGGGTGTTCACGATCGGCAAGAACGCTCGCACCGCCGTGAAGGCCGCGGTCATGTGCGAGGACGTCGCCCGCACCGTCCACATCTCGCGCCAGCTGGGGGAGCCCCTCCCCATCGAGCAGCACCACGTCGACGCACTGTTCGACCGCTACCAGAACGTCTACGGGCAGCGATGACCCGTCCGACCGCACGCCACCACGAGGAGATCCGATGACCCCCGACACGTCCGCGCAGCCCGAGCTCTGGTTCCTCACGGGGAGCCAGCACCTCTACGGCGAGGACACGCTGCGCCAGGTCGCCGAGCAGTCGCAGGCGATCGTCAAGGAGCTCGACGCCAGTGGTGCGATCCCGGCCCGCGTCGTGTGGAAGCCGATCCTCGCCGACTCCGGAGCCATCCACGCGCAGATCCTGGCCGCGAACGCCGCGCCGAACTGCGTGGGCGTCATCACCTGGATGCACACGTTCTCGCCGGCCAAGATGTGGATTGCGGGCATGGACGCCCTGCGCAAGCCGATGCTCCACCTGCACACGCAGGCCGGTGCCGAGCTGCCGTGGTCGACCATCGACATGGACTTCATGAACCTCAACCAGGCCGCCCACGGCGACCGGGAGTTCGGCTACATCGGGGCGCGCCTGGGCGTGGCCCGCAAGATCATCGCCGGTCACGTGGGCAACCCCGTCGTGGTCGAGCGGGTGGCGACGTGGGCCCGTGCGGCCCGGGGGGCGCACGAGCTGAGGACGCTCAAGCTTGCCCGCTTCGGCGACAACATGCGCGACGTCGCGGTCACCGAGGGCGACAAGGTCGAGGCCCAGCTCCGCTTCGGCGTCTCCATCAACACCTACGGCGTCAACGAGCTCGTCGAGGTCGTCGACCAGGTCTCCGACGCAGCCGTCGGCGACCTCGTGGACCAGTACCTCGAGGCCTACGACGTCGCGACCGAGCTGCGTCCAGGCGGTGAGCGCCACGAGTCGCTGCGCTACGGAGCGCGCATCGAGGCCGGCCTTCGCACCTTCCTCACCGACGGCGGGTTCCGCGCCTTCACCACCAACTTCCAGGACCTCGGTGGGCTGCGCCAGCTGCCGGGCCTGGCCGTGCAGCGGCTGATGGCCGACGGCTACGGCTTCGGCGGCGAGGGCGACTGGAAGACCTCGGTCGTGCTCCGCGCCGCCAAGGTCATGGCCGAGGGTGTCGAGGGCGGCACCAGCTTCATGGAGGACTACACGTACCACCTGGTCCCGGGGGAGGAGAAGATCCTCGGCGCGCACATGCTCGAGGTCTGTCCGACCATCGCCAGCGCCAGGCCGTCGCTCGAGATCCACCCCCTGGGGATCGGGGACCGCGAGGACCCCGTGCGCCTGCGGTTCACCGGGGCGCCCGGGCCTGCGGTCATCGTCGGGATCAGCGACATGGGCGGCCGCTTCCGCCTGACCCTCAACGAGGTCGAGGTCGTCGACCCCGACCACGACCTGCCGAAGCTCCCGGTCGCCTGTGCGGTCTGGGAGCCGCAGCCGAGCCTGTCGACGTCGGCCGAGTGCTGGCTGCTCTCGGGCGGCCCGCACCACACCGTGCTCTCGTCGGCCCTCACGACCCAGGAGTTCCGGGACCTTGCCGAGATCATCGGCACCGAGCTCGTCGTCATCGACGCCGGCGCGACCCCCGACTCGGTGCGCCGAGAACTCCGGTGGAACGCGGCATACCATCGCCTCGCGGCCCGGCTCTAGACCAACGGAGGAACTGCTCCCCATGCCTGCGAACTTCGGCACCCTGCCCTCGGGTGAGGCCGTCACCGCACACACCCTGAGCAACGACCACGGACTCCAGCTCGTGGTGCTCGACCTCGGGGCCACCCTGCAGAGTCTCTGCGTCACGGACGCGCGGGGCGAGCTCGTCGAGCTCACCCTCGGCTTCGACGACGTGGAGGGCTACGTGCAGGCGGGCAACCCCTACCTCGGGGCCACGGTCGGGCGCTACGCGAACCGGATCGCCGACGCCTCGTTCGTCCTCGACGGCACCCGCCACGACCTCAGCGCGAACGAAGGACCAACCTGCCTGCACGGCGGCGCAGACGGGTTCCATGCCCGGCTCTGGTCGGTCATCGACGCAACGCCGGCCAGCATCACCCTGCGGCTCGTGAGCCCCGACGGCGACCAGGGCTTCCCCGGCGAGCTGACGGTGACGGCGACCTATGCACTCGAGGGCGACTCGGTCGTGCTCACGTACGAGGCCACGACGGACGCGCCGACCGTCGTCAGCCTCACCAACCACGCCTACTTCGACCTCGGTGGGCCCGGCGGTGGGGGAGTCGACGCGCACCGCCTCACCGTCCGGTCGGATGCCTACCTCCCGGTGGACTCGCGCTCCGTCCCCGAGGGCGCGGTCGAGTCCGTGACCGGCACGCCGCTGGACCTCACGACGTCTGTCCCGCTGCGCGACCGGGTCAGGGCCGGGCACCCGCAGGTGGCGGTCGTCAGCGGGATCGACCACACCTACGTCCTGCCCGGCAGTGGCGACAGGACGGTCGCCCTGCTGGAGCACCCCGACAGCGGCAGGTCCCTCGAGGTCGCCACCGACCAGCCCTCGCTTCAGGTCTACACCGGCAACCGGCTCGACGGCGCGCTGCTCGGTCGTGGTGGCACGCTCCTGCGCCAGGGCGACGGGATCTGCCTCGAGACCCAGCAGCTCCCCGACGCACCCAACCAGCCCCAGTTCCCGTCGACCGTGCTGCGACCGGGGGAGACGTACCGGGCGCACACACGGTGGACCCTCTCGACCCGGCCCGGCCCGGCGTGACCGCGGACCTCGCCGCCGAGATCCTCGGGGGCCGGACGACCTTGGGCATCGAGCTGGGCTCGACGAGGATCAAGGCCGTGCTCATCGGCTCGGACCACCGCCCCCTGGCCGTGGGGACGGCCGAGTGGGAGAACCAGTTCGTCGACCGTGTGTGGACCTACTCCGTGGACGCGGTGTGGGCGGGGCTGCAGCAGTGCTACGCCGCTCTGGCCGCCGACGTGAGACGAACGTATGCCGTCCAGCTGGCGTCCGTGGGCGGGCTGGGGATCTCGGCGATGATGCACGGCTACCTGGCCCTCGACGCCGACGGCGAGCTGCTCACGCCCTTCCGGACGTGGCGCAACACCAACACCGGTCGCGCCGCCGACGCGCTCAGCGCCGCGTTCGGCGCCAACATCCCGCACCGCTGGAGTGTCGCCCACCTCTACCAGGCCGTACTCGACGACGAGCCCCACGTGCCCCGGATCGCGCACCTCACCACGTTGGCCGGCTACGTCCACTGGCGGCTCAGCGGTCAGCGGTGCCTCGGGGTCGGCGATGCCAGCGGCATGTTCCCCATCGACTCCACCACGGGTGGCTATGACGCGGCGATGCTCGACGAGTTCGACCGGCTCACCGCCGACAGCGCGCTCGCGGCGAAGCTCGCGGACCTCCTGCCGCCCGTGCTGGTGGCGGGTCGGGAGGCCGGCGCCCTCACCGCGGACGGTGCACTCCTGCTGGACCCCACCGGAGGGCTCGCTCCCGGTGCCGTCATGTGTCCGCCCGAGGGTGACGCCGGCACGGGGATGGTGGCGACGAACTCGGTGGCTCCGCGCACCGGCAACGTCAGCGCCGGGACGAGCATCTTCGCCATGGCCGTGCTCGAGGGCCCGCTCGGCCGTCCGCACCGCGAGGTCGACCTGGTGACCACCCCGGCCGGCGACCCGGTCGCGATGGTGCACTGCAACAACGGCGCCAGCGAGCTCAACGCCTGGGCGGGCCTGTTCGCCCAGTTCGCCCGCGCCGCAGGCACGCCCGTCGAGCCCGGCGCGGTCTTCGAGGTGCTCCTCGGTTCGGCCCGCGACGCGTCCCCCGACGGTGGCGGCCTCATGGCCTTCAACTACCTGTCCGGTGAGCCGATCACTGACCTCGAGGAGGGGCGGCCCCTGTTCTTCCGCACGCCGGGGAGCGCCCTGGACCTCGGGACGTTCGTGCGCACGCAGCTGTATGCCGTGCTCGCCACGCTCCGGCTGGGCATGGACGTGCTGCAGCGGGAGGAGGGCGTGGAGCTGGAGCGCCTGTTCGCGCACGGCGGGCTCTTCAAGACCGCCGGTGTCGCGCAGGCGTTCCTCGCCGGCGCCCTCGACACCCCCGTCGCCGTGGGTGACGTGGCCGCCGAGGGCGGAGCCTGGGGGATCGCGGTCCTCGCCGCCTTCAGCCAGCAGGGGGGACACCCGGCTGGGCTCGCGGCCTTCCTCGACACCGAGGTCTTCGCCGACGCCGTGCTGTGCACGGTGGACCCGCAGCCCGAGGACGTCGCCGGCTTCGACTCGTTCATGAAGCGCTACGTGCAGGCGCTTCCGGTGGTGAGAGCAGCCGTCAGTCACAGCTGACCCGGGTCCTGCCGGCCCCACCCCTCCACCACTCCACCGCGGCGCCTGACATCCGTCACGCGCTCCGGGACGCCGACGTGGAATGCGCCGCCGTCACCCGTGCGTTGGCCCGGGCATGCGAGCAATCACCTACAGCCAGTACGGCACCCCTGACACCCTCACCCTCACCGACGTCCCCGATCCCAAGGTCGGGCCGGGCGAGGTCCTCATCCGGGTGCGCAGCGCCTCGGTCAACCCGGTGGACTGGAAGGTCCTCGCGGGCTACCTCGACGGCCTCATGCAGGTCGACTTCCCGGCGATCCCCGGTTGGGACGTCTCTGGTGTCGTCGAGGCCATCGGCCCGGACACCCCGGAGTACGCCGTGGGTGACGAGGTCATCGCCTACGCCCGCAAGGACTGGGTCCAGCAGGGCACCTTCGCCGAACTCGTCTCGGCCCCTGTCCGCATGGTCGCGCGCAAGCCGGCCGCCCTGGATTGGAACGAAGCCGCAGGCCTTCCGCTGGCCGGCCTCACGGCATACCAGCTCCTCACGCGCCTGCGCACCACGGAAGGCGACACGGTCCTCGTCCACGCCGCGGCCGGCGGCGTCGGCATCCTCGGCGTGCAGATCGCGAAGGCCCTCGGCGCCCGCGTCATCGGCACCGCGTCCGAGGGCAACCACGAGTTCCTGCGTGAGTTGGGCGTCGAGCCGGTCACCTATGGCGACGGACTGGCCGAGCGGGTCCGCGAGCTCTCGCCCGAGGGCGTCGACGTCGTCGCAGACTTCGTGGGTGGCGTCCTCGAGACCACGCAGGCTGTCCTCGCCGAGGGTGGTCGTCACGCGTCCATCGCTGACAGCACGGTGGCCGAGGCCGGCGGCATCGCGCTGTGGGCGCGCCCCGACGCGGACGACCTGCAGGCGCTCGCGGACCTCGCTGACGCCGGCAAGCTCACCGTGCCCGTGGCGCAGGCGTTTGCGCTCGAGGACGTGGCGAAGGCGTTCGAGCTGAGCCAGAGCGGGCACGTGCGCGGCAAGATCGCGATCGAGGTCAGCCGCTGACGGTTCGTCGCAAAACGGCTCAGGAGCGTCGCAGTCCCGGGTACCCTCGGCGCCCATGAACTGGAGACAGCCGGGTCGACGGGACGCCCTGCTCTACGGGGTCGCCGCGGCAGTTGCGGGCGGTCTCGTGGCGAGTGTCGCGCGCCTCGAGGGCGCGCGACAGGTGGGGCGTCGGTCCGTCGCCCAGCAGCTGCCGGGCGGGCCGCTCATCGTCATCGCCAACCACACCAGCTATGCCGACGGGATCCTGCTCGCCATCGCCTGCCGCGACCTCGGCCGGTCGTTGCGGCTCCTCGCCACGGCCGGCGTCTTCCGGGCGCCACTGCTCGGGCCGGTGGTGCGCCGGCTCGGGTTCATCCCGGTGCACCGCGGGTCGGACGCCGCGGCGCGTTCCCTCGACGCCGCCGCAGAGGCACTGGCGGCGGGTGAGGCCGTCGGGCTGTTCCCCGAGGGACGGATCACGCGCGACCCCGGCCACTGGCCAGAGCGCTCGAAGACGGGGGCCGTGCGGCTGGCTCTGCGCACGGGTGCGCCGGTCGTTCCCGTGGCCCTGCAGGGCGCCCAGGACGTCGTCGGCCGCAGCCGCAACCTGCGTCGCACGCTACGCAACCTCGCCCTGCCGCCGGAGGTCAGCGTGCTCGTGGGGGAGACGATCGACGTGGTGGCGCTCGCCGGGGCTGACCCCGATGAGGCGACTGTCCGTCGCGTGGCCGACGAGGTGATGGGCCGCCTCATCGACCTCATCGAGGAGCTGCGGGGCCTCGATGCCGCGCACGAGTATGGCGTCCCGCGCGACCCGGCCGACGGCTAGGTCACGTCCGTCCGCTCCGCGCGACGTCATCCGGAGGCACCGACGACGAGAGGCCCACACCTGGTGGTGTGGGCCTCTCGTGCTGGCGACCCCGACGGGACTCGAACCCGCGACCTCCGCCGTGACAGGGCGGCGCGCTAACCAACTGCGCTACGGGGCCTTGCGTGGTGCAAGACCTTCACTGCTGAACTGCATTTCCAACTGCCATGCGTATCCCCAACGGGATTCGAACCCGTGCTGCCGCCGTGAAAGGGCGGAGTCCTGGGCCGCTAGACGATGGGGACCCGTCGAGACGACAGACCCCACGTCGCGCAGCGCGCAGCGCTCGAGATCCGTCGTGGACTCGGAAAGCATAAGGGACGTTCGCGCTGCATCCAAAACGAGGTCCGCAGGGCTGCTGAACGACCATCCGGTATGCCGGCCCACGCAGACCGTGGGACCCGCGCTCACCTCACGCGCGCGCCTCCCGGAGCGCTGCCCGGACGAGGTCGATGGCTGCGGAGTCGGTCAGTCCGGCCCGCGCCACGCTGATCGCGTAGGCCGCTGCGCTGCGGTGGAGGGCAGTGTCCGTGGCGTGGCCGCCGGGGGCGACGGTGGTGCCGGCTCGGCGGCCGGTTGTCACGAGCCCCTCGCCCTCGAGCTCCTTGTAGGCGCGAGCGACGGTGTTCACGGCGATCCCGAGGTCGGCGGCGAGGGCGCGAACGGTCGGGAGGCGGTCACCTTCAGCGAGGGCGCCTCGTGCGATGAGACCGGCGAGCTGCGCGCGGACCTGTTCGAACGGCGGCTCGTGCGCCGACACGTCCACGGTGATGACGAGGTCGTTCATGCGGCGGCGCCACGGGAGGGCGTCACGGCTGCGGGCGAGACGGGCGTCTGGTCTGCCGTGGGCATCGGCGGGCCGGGTGTCAGGAACACCTTGATTGCGAGGATCGCGACCGCCGCGCCCAGCACATAGGCGAAGACACCCAGGGGTTGAACGAGTCTCCATCCAACGGTGTCGAAGGCCTGTGGGGCGTCCATCTGGGCGCTTTCGAGGACTTTTGCCCACGACAGGACCACGCTCATCAGCAAGCCTGCGGTGGTGATCAGCATTGCGAACGCGCTGCCGCGCAGGATTCTCACCCGTGAGGCTTCGCGCGCGGCTTCATCCTCAAGTTCGAGTCCGACACCCAGCGCTGGACGAGCGTCGACGACGCGCAGTCCGAGCAGGGTCAGGCCGCAGACGAGAGCCAGTGCGCCGAGCACCGCCCAGGTGTAGTGGCTTCCCGGGTAGGGACCAGCCGTGGCCTTGCCTGAGTCCCAGGTGAGTTGCGCGCCAACGCCGCCCGGCTCATCGGTGAGCGCAGCAAAGATCAGCAGCATCACACTGGCCACGCCACCCACAATCGCCATGCGCGACATGGCGATGGACCCGGAGCCTGCCCGCCTGGTCCGCAGAGCCGCGGAGCGTACTTGGCCGCTGGGTCGTGGCCAGGTGCGTTCCGCAACGGTGGCGACGGCGATCATGGCCGCGCCGGTCAGCGCGGGACCGGTGGCGACGACGAAGGCAAAATACCCACTACCTGTGAGTGCCAAGGTGAGTGCGATCGCTCCGATCGCCGCCACCCCCGTGGCGGCGGACGCCGCAATGGCTCGTCGACGTGCGGTGGCCGCTGCGGCGCTGAGCCCGGAAGCACGAAGGCCCCGAAACAGCGGCCCAAGGGTTCCGAACAGCACAACGGCGATGGCGATCAGCACAAGGAAATCGAGCCAACGGCTTGCAAACATGACGCTCCCTCTATGTATCAATGACTTAATCCATTGAGACATAACTTCTCGAGCGTTGTCAAGGGTGTGCTGCAGGATGCGCGCCCTGCCGCGCACCCTGCAGCACCGGAACGACCCAGCCAGCGGTCAGCTCGTCGGAGGCGTCTCCGTGTGGATCTCGCCGCCGGGGCCTCCGGGCTCGGTCGGTGCGACATCTCGCGCGACCGTCCCGTCGGCGAAGGTCACGTCGTAGGTGATCGCCGGCGCCGGCCCGCCCTTACCGGACCGACCCGCGGAGTCCGCGAAGGCCTTGCCCGGCCACCACGCGGCATACGTGCCGTCCTTGATCGTGGCGACGACATCGTGACCGTCGGCGTGAAGGGTGAGTCCGACGACGTCGGGTCCGACCTCGCCCTCGGTGATGGACGCGCCGTCGTCGCCGCCGAACTGCGAGATGCCGCCCTGGGTGAACTGTCGGCCCGTCGGTGCGGGGAACCCGCCGCCGCCGGTCGCGCCGGTCTCGACATCAGCCACGTCCTCTGCGCCGAGGGGCAACTCGGCGAGGCAGTAGACCGAAGCGACGAGGCGATCCGGCGTCCGCTTCGAGAGCAGCATCGTCACGAAGTCGCCGCGCCGTTCGGCGAGCTGGACGGCGAGGTCCTTCGTCGCCATGAAGCCGTCGCCGATGGACGGACCCTGCTGGTCGAGGCAGGCCTCGCGCACGAGCGTGGACTCGGCTGCCGTGACGGTGTCGGGACGGGCGGTCCACGACGCGTAGGACGGTGCGGCGTTGAGCGTCGGCAACACGACTGCACCCGTGACTGCTGCGGCGGCGACAGCTCCGAGGGCAGCCCAGCGGCGAGCCGTTCGGCGAGGTGCAACGGGGAGCAGTGGCGTGACCAAGGCGGAAGTCGCGGCCGGTGCACCGAGAATGCTGTCGAGGGTGGTCGCCCGGCGAGCGGGGTCGCCAGAGACGTCGGATGCAGCGTCGAGAGAACGTAGTTCGACATCGGTGGTCGGATCCAGGACGTGGGTGTTCATGAGTTCTCCTTGAGGAGCGCGGGTGCAGGCAGCGCCCGCACCGGGGTGTCAGTGGGGTCGAGGTGGCGACGCAGCGTGCGTCGCGCTCGGGAAAGCCGCAGCCGGTATGCCGCGGCGGTCGTGCCGAGAACGCGCGCCGCCGCCGGGGAGGGCAGGTCCTCCCAGATGGCGAGGGCGAGCACCTCCTGCTCGGCATCGGTGAGCCTTTGCCAGGCGGTGGCGAGGTCGACGCGGCGGGCGATGTGGTCGGTGTCGAGGTGCGTGTGGTGGGCGTCGCTCGGTCCGGCATCCGCGATGCGCACAGCGAGGGCTCCCTGCCGCCCTGTTGCGCGAGCCGAATTGAGCAGGCAGTTGCGAGCCACGGCATACAGCCACGGCAGTGCTTCGCCAACGCGGGTCGGGACATCGTCGAGTCGGCGCCACGCCACCAGAAACGCCTCTGCCACAACGTCTTCGGCGCTGGCGGGGCTGCTTCGTCGGGCCACGAACCGCAACACGTGGTCGTAGTGGTCGGCGTAGAGGGCACGGAACCGCTGCTCTCTCGCCGCTGCTGGGGTGCTCATGTCCCGTCTATGTCCGGATGGTCAGGGGTTGTGTCAGGCGGGATTGGCCCAGGCGTGAAGCGTGTCGGCATCCCACGTCGTGATGATCCGATCCCACGGCACGCCGAGCTGTTCGGCCCGCTCGCACCCGTAGGCCTTCATGTCGAGCTGTCCAGGTGCGTGCGCATCGGAGTCGATCGAGAACAGGCAGCCGATCTCCAGGGCCAGCTCGATGAGTTCGTCGGGCGGGTCGCGTCGCTCGGGGCGGCTGTTGATCTCGACCGCGGTGTTGCCCTCGAGGCAGGCTTCGAAGACGGCGTGAGCGTCGAAGTCGGACTGCGGTCGAGTCCCGCGAGATCCCTCGACGAGCCGCCCGGTGCAGTGGCCGAGCACGTTGACGCGCGGGTTGAGGACGGCGTTGACCATGCGCTTGGTCATCGGGTCGGCGTTCATCCTGAGCTTGCTGTGCACCGACGCCGTGACGAAGTCGAGCTGGCCGAGCATCGCGTCGGTCTGGTCGAGGCGGCCGTCGTCGAGGATGTCGACCTCGATCCCCTTGAACAGCCGGAATGCCTGTCCCACACCGCGATTGATCGCGTCGACGATGGCAATTTGCTTCGTCAGCCGCTCGGCCGTGAGTCCGTTGGCGACGCGCAGCTGTGGGGAGTGGTCAGTGAGAACCATCCACTCGTGGCCGAGCTCGATCCCGGTGAGCACCATCTCGTCGATCGGTGAACCACCGTCCGACCAGTCGGAGTGGAGGTGGCAATCTCCGCGCAACGCGGCATACAGGTCCGCGCCACCGCTGACGAGCGGACCGCCGCTCTTGTCCTGCAACGACGCAAGGTATGCCGGCAGCTCACCTTGCGCTGCCTCCTCGACGACCGCTGACGTGGACTTCCCGATGCCGGGGATCTCCTGGAGCGTGCCGGCCTCGACGTGCTGGTCGAGCTCGTCGTCGCTGATCTCCTTGAGCGCCTTGACGGCATTGCGGAAGGCCTCGACCCGATAGGTGCCGGCCCGGGTCCGTTCGAGGAGGAAGGCGATCCGGCGCAACGCCTCGGTGGGTTCGACCGGGGCCTCGAGTGGGGTGAGCAGCGCAACCATGACCCCATCTTTGCGACTTTGTGCCCCATACTGACAGGCAGGGTCGGCCGTAGGCCGCCGCCGCGTGTCCGTATGGGGCACGAAGTCGAGGGGGTGGATGTCAGTGGGGGCGGGCAGGATGCAGGCATGTCCTTCGCAGAGCTCCACGAGAGCGGCCTCTTTGTCATGCCCAACGCCTTCGACGCCGGCTCGGCCAAGCGGCTCGAGGAGGCAGGCTTCCCCGCGCTCGCGACGACGAGCCACGGCCACGCCGCCACGCTCGGCAAGTCCGACCTGGAAGTGACGCGCGACGAACTCGTCGCGCACGTCGCCCTCCTCACGAGCGTCATCACGGTGCCGCTCAACATCGACTCGGCCGACTGCTTCCCGCGCGAAGCGGGTGGAGTTGCCCGGACCGTGGAGCTCCTCGCGAAGGCGGGGGCGAGTGGGCTGTCGATCGAGGACTACGACCCGGTGACGTCGGCGATCGTCCCCTTCGACGAAGCCGTCGAGCGAGTGGCGACCGTCGTCGAGGCCGCCCACCAGCACGGGATCGTCGTGACCGCCCGCTGCGAGAGCGTCCTCTACGGCTTGGGGGCGGACCACCTGGCCCGCCTCTCGGCCTACCGCGACGCGGGGGCCGACGTCCTCTTCGCGCCACTCGTCAACGACGAGGAGGGCATCGCGGCGATCGTCGCGCTCGGCCGCCCGGTCAACGTCCTCGCTGCCGGCGACCACCCCCCCGTCGAGCGGTTGGGCGAGCTCGGCGTGCGACGCGTCTCAACCGGTGGTGCTTTGGCCGGTGTCGCCTATGACGCAGCGGTCGCAGCCGCCAAGGCCCTCGCCTGACGGGCCTCGGGACCGGTCGGCGGCGCGCTAGTTTGGCGAGGTGACTGAGCAGACCCCTTCAGAGCCGGCCATCGGACCAGGGCGCACCCGGCAGAGTGCGATCTATCGCCGCGGGACCCTCGGCCAGCCGCCCCGCGTGCCGACCGACCCTGGCGAGCTCGAGGGCCGGGCCCGCAGGGAGATGAGCGCCCAGGCGTGGGCCTACGTTTCCGGTGGTGCGGGTGCCGGTGCGACCGTTCGGGCCAACCGTGCCGCCTTCGACCGCTGGCAGATCGTGCCTCGGATGCTCCACGGCAACACGACCCGCGACCTGCGCACCGAGATCCTCGGCACGCCCCTCGCCGCACCGGTGATGCTGGCTCCTGTCGGGGCCGCGGAACTGGTCGCCCCTGACTCGGACCTCGACATCGCCCGCGGTGCTTCGGCTGCAGGAACGCCCTACATCTTCTCGACCCAGGGCTGCTCGCCCATGGAGGAGACGGCGAAGGCGATGGGGGACGTCCCCTGGTGGTTCCAGCTCTACTGGTCGGTCGACGAGGGCCTGGTCGACTCACTCATCGGACGCGCTGAGGCCGCAGGCGCCAAAGCCCTCGTCGTCACCCTTGACACGACGATGCTCGGCTGGCGCACCCTAGACCTTGACCTCGGGTCGCTGCCGTTCACCCAGGGCATCGGCATCGCGCAGTACACCTCCGACCCGCGCTTCATGGAGATCGTGCGGGAGCGCGTCGCTGCCGCCGGCGACGAACCCTCACCGCTTGCCGGGACCAAGGGAGCGGAGAAGCTCATCGCTGCCGCCAGCGGAGCGCGGACCTTGCTCAACCAGTCGCGTCGCCACCCCGGCGGCACTCGCGACAACCTGCGCTCAGCGGAGCCGCGGGCCGCCGTGGAGACGTTCCTCGACATCTACTCGAACCCGGGGCTGTCGTGGGCGCACATCGAGACCCTGCGTGAGCGGACGCGACTTCCAGTGTTGCTCAAGGGAATCCTGCATCCCGACGACGCCCAACGTGCGGTGGACCTGGGCATCGACGGGATCATCGTGTCGAACCATGGGGGCCGTCAGGTGGACCGGTCGATCGCCTCGCTCGATGCCCTTGTCTCGATCCGCGATCGACTCGGCCGGGACCCCGTCGTCCTCCTCGACAGCGGCATCCGCACCGGTGCCGACGTCTTCGTCGCCTTGGCCCTCGGCGCGGACGCGGCACTCATCGGTCGTCCGCACATCTACGGGCTGGCACTCGACGGCGCCAAGGGGGTGCGTGATGTCATCGACAACGTCATCGCCGAACTCGACCTGACGATGGGCCTCACCGGAGCCGTCTCCATCGCCGACATCACCCGGGAAGGGTTCCTGACGGGTCCCTCGTGACCCGCACGGCTGTGCACCGCTGCGCCGTACTGCAGCAGTGCACAGCGGGGGAGATTGACGTCAGGACCCGGCCGTGCCAGTCAGCCGACGGCGGCGATAGGCGAGGGCGGCCACGGCCAGAGCGATTCCCCATGCGGGCCACAGCATCTCCGGGGCCCACGCCGCCCAGTCCTCCTGCGCACCGGGCAGGTCGGCAAGGTGGCCGGAGAAGACCGAGCCCCAGAACCCCGTGCCGGCGGACGTGACGATCGCCGCCACGAACAGTGCAGGGATCACGGCCATGCCGACCGGTACCGGTCGCCCACCGATCACCGGCACCCACGACCAGAACACCTCGCCCCACCGCTGGACCAGACCGAGAGTGAGCAGGGCGCCGACGACCGCGAAGGCACCCAGACCGAAGCCGGCCCATTTCGCATCACCAAGGTCAACGAGGAACTCGTCACTGACTCCGAGCGGGACGCCGACGGTCCACGCGATCCGGGTCACGGCATACATGACCGGGATGACGGCCGCGATCCCCACTGCCCACCGCGTGATGAGCCGGGTTCGCTCCGGCGTGCCCCACAGGGACCGGCCGCCTCGATCGGACACGGCGTGTGCCCCAGCGACGAGCATGCCGATCCCGGCCGTTGTCGATCCCAGAGAGAGCAGGGAGCCGGTGATGACCTCCGCACTGACGCCTCCGGTCGCGACCGGCCCGACACCGAAGAGCCCGAGCAGGAGCATCGGGCCGTAGCCGACGAAGCTCAGGGAGCGAGCGTCGGCGACCGCCAGCGTGAGGATGAGTCCGACCGCGATGAGCAGCCATCCACCCATCCGGACGCGACCGACGCGACGCGATGCCGTCACAGCTGCGAGCGCGGCAGCGGCGATCAGGCCCAGCGCGATGATCAGGGCGGACACCTGCCCCGAAGTGAGGGCCGCCAGGGCGGACGCGGGTGAGTGCGTCCACGGCGGGTCGGTGTCCCGCACCAGGTGCAGCACCGCCATGGGCACGTAGGCCCCCACCCAGAGTCCGGCCAGCCAAGGGGCTGTCCTGGTGATGCGCCCCGGCCGTTGGCCGATCGCAGAGTTGTCGTATGCCGGAGGCGCCAGTTCGCCTGTGCCTGTGCCTTTTTCGTGCGAGTGAGTTGTCATGCACCCACGTTCGCCCCGAACCCACCGACGTGGCCTCGTCGCGCAGGCCCGTCCTTCTCATCCTTCAGGAGGAGGTGTCACTGACCCGGACGCACGAGACCTGACTCGTAGGCGAGCACCACTGCCTGAACCCGGTCACGCAGGCCCAGCTTGGCGAGGACGTGACCGACGTGGGTCTTCACGGTCGTGCCGGACAGGTGCATGGCCGTGGCGATCTCGGCATTCGTGGCACCCGTCGCGATCCGGCGCAACACCTCGGACTCACGTGGCGTCAGAGCCTCCAACACCGCCTCGCCACGGGACGGGTCGAAGTCCGGGGTCGAGGCGAGGTGCTCGATGAGGCGCCGCGTCGTCGAGGGGGCCACCACTGCCTGACCGGCATGCACGACCCGGATGGCCTCGATGATCTCCTCGGCCCGCGCATCCTTGAGCAGGAAGGCGCTCGCGCCGGCGCGGATCGCGGCGAACGCGTACTCATCCAGGTCGAAGGTCGTCAACGCCACGACCCGGGTGGCCGGAAGTTCGGCCGTGATCACCTCGGTCGCCTTGATCCCGTCGAGGCGCGGCATCCGCAGGTCCATGAGCACGACGTCGACCCGATGGGCCCGGACCAGCGCCAGGGCTTCGTGCCCGTCGCTGGCCTCACCGACGAGCACAAGGTCCGGCTGGGACTCCACGGTCATGCGCAGGGCGGAGCGCATCAGTTCCTGGTCATCGACCAGCGCAACACGGATCGGCTCGTCAGCCCTCATGCCGGAATCCTCGCGCACGTCTGCCACCCACCGTCGGTCTGCGGTCCCACGGCAAGGGTGCCGCCGACCAATTCGATGCGCTCATGCATCCCGATGAGCCCTCGCCCAACACCAGCCGCAGGCGCGGGCGCACCTGTCCCGTCGTCGCTGACAGTGAGGGTGAGTCCGTTCGTCCAGTCGACGCTGACGCGGGCAGTGGCGCCCCGCCCTGCGTGCTTGACGACGTTGGTCAGGGATTCCTGCACGACGCGGTATGCCGTCAGGGCCGTTCCCGGGTCGACTCGCCTCGGGTCCCCGAAGGTCTCGAGCTCGACCTGATGGCCGGTGGCCCGGACCTGCGCAACGAGTGTGGGCAGGTCGGCCAGCGTCGGCTGAGGCGCCTCGGCGCCCGACCCGTCGGCGACGGAACCGTCCCCGGCCTCACGCAACACCCCGAGCAGGCCACGCATCTGTCCGAGCGCCTCTCGCCCCTGCGAGGCGATGCCGTCGAGAATCTCCGGTGCCCGCTCGGGTTGGGTCGCCGCCAGCATGCGACCGCCCTCGGCCTGGGCGACGACGACAGCGAGCGAATGGGCGACGACGTCGTGCATCTCGCGGGCGATGCGGCGGCGTTCCTGCGCCGCAGCCCGATCGGAGAGCGCCGCCGTCCATGCCTGTCGCGTGGCACGGTAGCGGCCCAGGGCCCAGGCGGCGACGGTGCCTGCCAGCAGCGAACCGCCGAGCAGCAGCCGCCACCCGAGAGGTCCCTGGAGCGCCTCGGACGCGCTGGAGTCCCACAGGCGCACAAGGACGAGGACGCTTCCGACGAGCCCTGTGGCCAGGCCGATGGACGGCCACGGGGCAACGGTCCGGGCGCTCACGGCATACAGGAGCACGAACCACACGAGTCCACTGGGAAGGAAGACCGGAGGGACAGCGCCGCCCGACTCCGCGGCGAGTGTGCCGCCGAGGTCTGGCGCCACGACCAGGCCCAGCATGCTGGCCGAACCGATGGCGAGGGCGACCACGGGCCATTGCGTGACCAGCGGTGGGACGAGGGTGAGGTGGAGGGCGACGAGCAGCGCGGCGAGGCCCCAGCGCCAGCCGGCGTCGAGGCCGCCGTCGGCCACGGCGGACAACCCGGTCGGCAGGAGCGCGGCGGCACAGAGCGCGGCCACGCCGACCGTCACGACCATGCCGACCCAGGGCAGCGGGCCGTCCCCCTCCCACGATCTCGTCACGTCGATCAGGCTAGCCGGGAACTGGGGATTCAGCTGAGGTCGGCGAGGGCCGTCAGGAGGCGGTCGATGTCGCTGCCGTCGGTGTAGGGCGCGAGTCCGACCCGGACGCCACCCCCGTCCCCGAGCCCCAGATGACGTGAAGCCTCGATCGCGTAGAAGTGCCCGGCCGGCGCGTTGACGCCGCTCTCGGCCAGGGCCCGCCGCACCTCCTGGGGCGACTTCCCGTCCACGGTGAAAAGAACGGTGGGCGTGCGCTTGCGAGCATTCGAGAACAGCCGCACACCCGGCATACCCAGCAGTCCGGCTTCGAGCCGGTCGAGGAGCCGGTGCTCGTGCTGCTGCAACGCGTCGAAGCTCGCGAGGATGCGTTCGCGACGCGAGCCGGTCGCGGACGGGTCCAAACCGGCGAGCACGTCGACCGCGGCAGTCGCACCGGCCAGCAGCTCATAGGGCAGCGTCCCCAACTCAAAACGCTCGGGCACCGCATCGCTGGACGGCAGCAGCTTGTCCATCGTCAGGGTCTCGAGCAGTGCGGGGGAGGCCGCCACGACGCCGAGGTGGGGGCCGAGGAACTTGTAGGGCGAGCAGGTCCAGAAGTCAACGCCGAGCACCTCCAGGTCGACCGAGGCATGAGCTGTCGAGTGCACCCCGTCGACCCAGTGCATCGCCCCGACCTCGTGGACGGCCCGGGCGATCTTGCAGACGGGCGGTTTGGTGCCGATGAGGTTGGAGGCGGCACTCGTCGCGACGAGTCGGGTGCGTTCGGTGATGAGAGAGGTCACTGCCTCGGAGTGCAGCTCGCCCGTCTCGGCCTCGAAGTCGGCCCACTTGACGACAGCACCCACCGACTCGGCTGCCTGGACCCACGGGCGGATGTTGGAGTCGTGGTCGAGGCGGGTGACGATGACCTCGTCGCCGGCCCTCCAGGTGCGGGCCAGGGCCCGCGACAGGTCGTAGGTCAGTGCCGTGGCGCTGCGCCCGAAGACGACACCTCGCGGGTCGGCGCCGAGCAGGTCCGCCATGGCGGCGCGTGCCTCGACGACCACCGACTCGGCTCGTCGTTCGCTCGCCGTGACGTCGCCACGGTTGGAGATCGCCGACACCAAGGTGTCGCGCACGGCCTCCGCCACCGGGGTCGGGGTCTGGGACCCGCCGGGCCCATCGAAGTGGGCCGCTCCTTCGCGGAGCGCCGGGAAGAGTGAGCGGACCGCTTCAACGTCATAGGTCATGACGTCAACGTACCCATGTCACGGCGATGCTCAGGTGCAGGCCGGGGCCTTCGCGACCACCGCCGCGGCGGCCGCGTAGGCGGGCACGCTCTTCTGCGCGCTGCCCACGGCCTTCACCCACGTCGTGAAGTAGGCGCCACCATCGGTGTGCGCCTTCTTGTCCATCATGCGCAGGTGGGCGGACCACTCGTCCTGCACCTTGGTGCCGGTGAGCCGGACGGCCTCGAGGGCCTTGAGTCGCGTCGTGCAGGCAGCGATGTCAGCATCCGCTGATGCGGCCCTGGCGGCATCGCCGCACGCAGCTCCCGTCGCCGTGAACGCCTTGGTCGTCGCCGCGATGGCCTTCTCGTCCGCGAGACCGAACGACTTCGACGCGGCATACTGCGCCTTCGTCTGCGCCAGGGTGAACTTCCCGTTCTTCTTCTGGAGGTAGGCGTCGGTGTGCGCCTTCCAGTGGGCGGCGGAGTTCTTGGCGGCGGCGGCGATGCCCTCGGCGGCCCTGACCTGAGCGACACATGCTGCGCGCACCTCGGCTGAGGCTGTCGTGGCGTCGGGGGTGCTGGGTGATGGCGTGGATGACGGTGTGGAGGCCGAGGGTGTTGGCTCCGGCGTGGACGACGCAGGTGCGCTCACGCTCGCCGAGGTGCTGGGTCCGGCGCTGGCCGAACCTGGGTCGTCCTTGAGGATCGAGCCCATCGCCCACGTGCCGCCGCCTGCGACGAGGACGACGCCTGCGACCACGACGGCGGTCACCAGGCTGGCATTCGTTCCGGAGTGTCTCCCCACCTGCCTGATGGTTCCAGCCGTTCGTTCACGGGGAAGGCGAATGGCTCATTTGGTGTCCGCGACCTCGCAAATGGTCCGTTTGGGGCACGGTGTACCCCCCTATGGCCTTGTATGTGGCCATGACCTCCTCCACTGACAGTTCCGTGGAGGGAAGTTCGCCACGCCCATGGGCCTCGGCCATGCGTCAGGTCCAGTGGCGTTGGCACGCCATCGTCACAGCGGGCTGGGCCCTCGCCCTGGCCTTGTCACCCTTCCTCGAGGCGTCCGGCGTCGGCCATGACATCGCCCTCGGCGGGCACCTCATCGGCATGGTTGTCGGCTTCGGGGCAGTGCTGCTCGTGGACTGGCACGGTCTCGTCTGGCTGTCGGGGCTGCGCACCTTCCGTGACTCGCTGCGGATCGGCGAGGCGGCCCACCCACTCGTGTGGATGGGCCTGCTCCTGATCATCGTCACGGGCGCGTTCCTCGGCCCCGACCTTCGCGAACCGACGACCTGGGTCAAGCAGTTGGCCGTCCTGGCCCTGGTCAACAACGGGGTGGCGGTGCGCCGGCTGGGGGCTCGGTTGAGCCTCCTCAAGCCACGGATCCACGGGATCTCCGAGCTGCCCCGACGTCACCGGATCGCGATGATCGCCAGTCTCGTCGTCTCTCAGGTGGCGTGGTGGACGGCCGGGATCGTCGGCTTTCTCGCGACCCTCAGCCGCCGCTGAGCCACGAGTAGCGCCGCACCGTCTCGCCGTCGAGGACGGTGAGACCCGTGTCGTCGATGCGCAGCGTGTGGAGCGCTTCGCGACTGACAACCCGTCCGGTATGCCGTCCGCTCACCGTGAGTGTCGGCCTTCCGTCGCCGAACGGCCACCACCACACGCCCGAACGCGTCGAGGTGGTCGTGGTCGTCGCTGACGCGTCCGACCCGGGCTTGGCCCCCGCTTCAGCTCCGGTTGCGGCGGCGGGGCAGGGGCCAGGGGTCGAGGCGATCGACGTGCGGTCCAGGGTCTGGAACGTCGTGCGGGTGCACTGGCCGCCCGAGGTCGTGCTCAGGGTCAGGGCGCCGTCTCGGCCGACGGAGGCGACGGCGGCCGGTCGGAGCACGACCCGGCTGGTTGCGGGGTCGACGAGCAGGAGCGTGCCGTCGGAGGCAGTGAGGACCCCGACGGTCGGCAGGCTTCCGTCCGCGCCGACCGTGGGCTTCGACGTGCCGGTGGCCGTCGGCTGAGGGGTCTGCCACGACTCCTTGCCGTTGTTGTCCACACCGATGAGCCGGCAGGCGACCGGCGTCCCACCGCAGGCCTGCGCGACCGTCAGCGACGGGGCCGCCGCCACGAGGGCGAGCTGGTGGGCCGGAGGGCCCTGCCACGTCCATCGGGAGCGCCCGTCGAGTCCCGCCCCATCGAGCCTCGACCCCTGCAGGACGAGCAGGCGACCCGCGCCGATGGCCGGGGTCCCGTCGGTCACCGAGCCGAGGGTGATGCGCGTGCCACTGACGAGGTCGATGGCGACCGTCGAGTCGGCGCCCACGAGGGCGCGCCCACCGAGTACCTCGCCGCGCACGGCAGCGGTCTCCCACTCGCCCTCAAGGCCCTGTGTCCGTGGCGTCGTGAGCCAGCCGACCACAAGGGTGAGGACGACAACGAAAGCCGCGAGGACGGCATACGCGATCGGTCGACGCGAGGTGGCGCGCACGCCGGGCAGGGTCACCAGGACTGGTGCAGCGGGCGGCCTTCGGCAAAGCCGGCGGTGCTCTGGATGCCAACCGTCGCGCGCTCGTGGAACTCGGCGAGGGTGCGCGCGCCGGCATAGGTGCAGCTGCTGCGGAGGCCGGCGATGATCTCGTCGATGACGTCCTCGACCGAGGGGCGGGCGGGGTCGATGAACATGCGGGCCGAGCTGATGCCCTCCTCGAACATGGCCTTGCGGGCGCGCTCGTAGGCGGAGTCGGTCGCGGTCCGGTTGCGCACGGCACGCGAGGACGCCATGCCGAAGGACTCCTTGAACTGGCGGCCCTTCTCGTCGCTGAAGAGGTCGCCGGGTGACTCGAGCGTGCCGGCGAACCACGAGCCGATCATGACGTTGGACGCCCCGGCGGCGAGGGCGAGGGCCACGTCGCGGGGGTGGCGGACACCGCCGTCGGCCCAGACGTGCTTGCCGAGCTCCCTTGCAGCAGAGGCGCATTCGAGGACTGCGGAGAACTGCGGGCGACCCACAGCCGTCATCATGCGGGTGGTGCACATGGCTCCGGGGCCGACGCCGACCTTGACGATGTCAGCGCCCGCCTTGATGAGGTCCCGGGTGCCAGCGGCGCTGACGACGTTGCCGGCGACGATCGGAACCTGGGGGTCGAGGTCGCGCACGGCCTTGAGGGCCTCGAGCATCTTGCGCTGGTGGCCGTGAGCGGTGTCGATGACGAGGACGTCCGCGCCGGCTTCGAGAAGCTGTGCGGCCTTGGCTGCGACGTCGCCGTTGATGCCGACCGCCGCGCCGATGCGGAGCGCGCCGTTGGCGTCGAGCGCAGGGGAATAGAGGTTGGCGCGCAGTGCTCCTTGGCGGGTGAGGACTCCGACGAGCGTGCCGTCCGCGGCGACGACCGGAGCGAGGCGACGACGACTCTCGTTGAGGGTGTCGAAGGCTCCGACGACGTCAACGTCGTCGCGCACGGTGACGAGGTCACGCGACATGACGTCACGCACCTGGACGAAGCGGTCGACCCCGCCGAGGTCCTTCTCGGTCACGACGCCAATCGGCTTGTCGCCCTCGATGACGACCGCCGCGCCGTGGGCCCGCTTGCCGATGAGGACCTGCGCCTCGCCGACGGTGGTGTGCGGGTCGAGGGTGATGGCCGTGTCGAAGACGAGGTGGCGCTGCTTGGTCCAGCCGATGACCTCGCTGACGACGTCACGAGGGATGTCCTGCGGGATGATCGTCAGCGCTCCACGGCGAGCGGTCGTCTCGGCCATGCGGCGTCCGGCGATGGCGGTCATGTTGGCGACGACGAGGGGGATGGTCGTGCCCGTGTCGTCGTCGGAGCTGAGGTCGACGTCAAGGCGGCTGGTGACATCCGACTGGTTCGGCACCATGAAGACGTCGTCGTAGGTGAGGTCGAACTGCGGCTGGAGGTCGTTGAGGAAATGCACGGCACCACTCTATGAGGCGAGGTGTAGCAGGATCGTGCCTGTGAGTCTCCTGGCCCCGTCACCCGCCGACGCGCAGCGCCGCGTCGGCCTGCGCCGCATGCGCGCGCTTGCCCTCGCTCTGCTCGTGCTCGCCGCGATCGTGTATGCCGTGACGTTGCGTCACGAGACCGGTTGGCTGGGCTACGTCAAGGCCGGGGCCGAGGCCGCGATGATCGGGGCGCTCGCGGACTGGTTCGCGGTGACGGCACTGTTCCGCCACCCGTTGGGGATCCCGGTGCCGCACACGGCGATCATCCCCAAGCGCAAGAACGAGATCGGACGCAACCTCCAGGACTTCGTCACGGAGAACTTCCTCACCGAGGAGATCGCGCGTGAGCGGCTCACGGCGGCCCGGGTCGGGGAGCGGTTGGGGTTGTGGCTCGGCGAGGCCCAGCACCGTCAACGGGTGATGGCCGAGGTCGTCCGGGCAACCCGCGCTGGCTTGGGGCGCATGTCCGATGACGACGTGCGCGAGGTCATCGAGAAGTTCGTCCTGCCCCGACTGGCGACCGAGCCGATCAGTCCGATCGCCGGCTCGCTCCTCGAGGGCGTCGTGGCGGAGAAGACGCACCACGGACTCGTGGACCTCGGCCTCGAGCAGCTGCACGACTGGCTCAGGGAGAACCCGGGCACGTTCCAAGCCGTGATCGGCGAGCGCGCGCCGTGGTGGTCACCGCCATGGGTGGATGACAAGGTCATCGGCTGGAGCTATCAGCAGGTGCTCACCTGGCTGCACGACATCCAGGTCACGCCCAACCATCCGGCGCGTTTGGCCCTCGACGACCTGCTGGCTCGGCTGGCTCACGACCTACAGACCGACGAGGACGTCATGCAGCGGGCCGAGTCGCTCAAGGCCCGGCTGCTGTCCCACCCTCAGGTGCCCGAGACCGCGGTCGGGTTGTGGAACTCGTTCAAGGCCGCGCTGGAGGCAGCCATGGACGACTCGCAGTCCTACCTCCACGTGCGCGGTGAGGAGCTCCTCGAGCACCTCGGCCAGCACCTGGTCGAGGACGAGGAATGGCGCTCGCGGCTCGAAGGGCACCTCGGGGAGGCCGTGTCGTTCTTCGTCAACACCTACGGATCCGAGCTGGCCGAGGTGATCTCGGTGACGGTCGAGAAGTGGGACGGGCGCGAGGCCTCGGAGCGGATCGAGCTGCAGGTCGGGCGCGACCTGCAGTTCATCCGGATCAACGGCACGATCGTCGGCGCCCTCGCCGGGATCGTCATCCACGCCCTGAGCTCCATCGCCCGCTGACCCACTGCCGGGCGGGCCAGCTCCTGGCCCACAGCGACGAGTCCGGGTGCGTCACGGGCGTCGGCCGCTGTGGGCCATGAGTCAGGGTCGGGTCAGATGTCCCGGCGGGAGCGGCGGGTGAGGTCGCCGTCGTCGCCGTCGTCGAGGCGACGGGTGTCGTCACCCACGCGGTCGGAGTCGCGCAGGCGGGCGTCGTCGTCGGCGCGGAGGCCGTCCCGATCATCAGCGCGGAGGCCGTCCCGCTCATCAGCGCGGTAGCCGTCGGCGCTGGTGTCGACGTCGGGGTCGAGCTCATCTGCCCGCCGCATCTTCTCGTCGAGCTCGGAGCGGGTCTCCGCTGCCGCGGTGCCGCGTCGGGCCCGCTCGTTCTCGAGCTTCTCCGCCTCGGCCAGCTTGAGCTCGGCATCGGCACGCGCCTGACGGGCTGCGGCATCCGCCTGACTCGCGTGCGCCTCGCGTTCATGGAGGACTTGTGAGTGCTCCTGGGCCTCCTCGCGCACCTCAGAGGCCTGTTGGCGCCGGGACTCCTCGCTCCGCTTCCGCATCTGCATGAGGAGCAGCGCAAGCAGGGCGAGCACGACGACTGCGATGACCAACCACCAGATGGTGTCCATGGGGTTCACTCCTTCGGTGTGGTGAGGAAAAGTCCTCAGCACCTTTGAAAGTAGCCCCCAGAGGCGGCTTCCGGTGGCTTGGTGCAGGGTGAGAAACGGCCAGTGACCAGCCAGAATGCTGCCGTCAGCTCGCGGATGGCCTACGGGGAGGTCGCGGGAAGAACATCGAGGTGCGCTGCATGTATTCGGGGTAGCCGGGACGTTTGGCCATCTCGGACTCCAGCAGCCGCGCCCCGGTGGCGAAGGCGAGGAAGTAGGTCATGACGATCGGCGAGAACACCGTCAGCACTGCTGGCCAGACCTCGGACGCAATGAGCCACAGCCCCCACCAGACTGCGGCGTCACCGAAGTAGTTCGGGTGCCGTGTCCACGCCCACAGGCCGCGATCCATGATCCGACCCTTGTTGGCCGGGTCCGCCTTGAACCGAGCCAGCTGCGCGTCGCCGATCGCCTCGAACCCGATCCCCACGAGGAACACGACGACGCCGAGCGCTGCCACCCAGCCGAGCGGGTGCAACCCCGTTGCCGCCGCGGCTACCTGAAGGGGCAGAGAGACGACGTATGCCGCGAGGCCCTGGACGACGAACACCTTGCGGACGGCATACGCAAAACGCTTTTCCGGCGGCGCCGCGGACAGCATCTTCTCGTAGCGGGGGTCCTCGCCGGCACCCAGCGCCCGGCGGCGGATGTGCCACGCCAGACGCCCACCCCACACGGTCACGAGCACAGCGAGCAGGATCCCGCGGGGGCCCGCACCGAAGAAGGCGCAGACCCCCGCGATGACCACGAAGACGAGGCCCCACGCGATGTCGACGACACTGATCCTGCCGAGCCGTCGGGCAATGAGGGCAGTGACGCCCATGACGACGGCAGCGGCGACGAGTGAGCTGAGCGTGACGAGCAGGAAACGATGCATCAACGCACCGTGTCATGCGCCACGGGTGCCCCGCCTGAACGACGGGACAGGATCTGGTCGACACCCATGCGGCCGTCACGGAACGCCTGGCTGCCTCCGACGAGATACAGCCGCCACACGCGGGCGACCTCCTCACCGACGAGTTCGACGACGGCCGCCCAGTTCTTCTCGAACGTCTCGAGCCACGCATCGACGGTCCACACGTAGTGCTCCCGCATCGCGTGCACGTCACGCACCTCCAGCCCGCCGGACTCGATGAGCTCGACCGTCTCGCCGACAGGCCGCATGTGCATGTCGGGCGCGATGAACGACTCGATGAACGGCCCTCCACCGGGGTGACGTCCACGACGTGACATCTGCTGGATGAGGACATATCCGCCGGGCTTCACCGCTTCGCGAAGGACGGACACATAGGCCGGGTAGTTGCCCTGGCCGACATGCTCACCCATCTCGAGCGACGCCACCGCGTCGTACGGCCCGTCGTTCACCTCGCGGTAGTCCTGCAGCCGGATCTCGACCCGGTCCTCGAGGCCGCGCTCGCGGATGCGGGCGTCGATGAACGCCTTCTGCTCCTTGGCGATGGTCACGCCGGTGACCTTCGCGCCGTAGTGCTCTGCGGCATACAGGGACAGAGAACCCCAGCCACAGCCCACGTCGAGGAAATGCGAACCCTCGTACAGACCGATCTTGCGGCAGACGAGATCGAGCTTGGCGGACTGGGCGGACTCCAGCGACTGCTGGGTCCGGTTGGGGTCTGCGCTCCACCACCCCGAGGAGTAGGCCATGTGCGGGTCGAGCAGGAGCTCGTAGAACGCGTTGGAGAGGTCGTAGTGGTGGCTGATGGCCGACCGGTCACGACCAACGGAGTGCAGCCGACCGCGCAGCCGGGCCTGGCTCGCCGGAGCCTCGAGCGGCCCGCGGAGGACACCCACCTCACGGGCCAGGGCCACGAGTCGCGGCGCCGAGCGGGCAAGCGCACCCACCGGCAGGCGATCGACTCCACGCTCGGCGAGGACGGTGCGGGCCACGTCGAGCGCCTCGCCGACGTCGCCCTGGACGTCGATCTCGCCGGTCACGTAGGCCTGCGCCGCGCCGAGCTCACCCGGCGACCACAACAGTCGCCGCAGCGCCTGCGGTGAGCGCAGAACGAGGACCGGCCCCTCCTCCGGTCCCGCTCGGGAGCCGTCCCATGCCCGCAGCCCGATGGGAAGTGGCCCACGCAGGAGGGGAACCAGCGCGTCGGCGATCCGGGGGGCGAGGTCAGGGGATGAAGTGCTCACAGTCGTCATTCGTAGGGCTCCCTCGCGCGGATTGGGTGCATGGCGGCCAAGATGGACCCAATCCAATCTCACCCGGCGCGACGAATGGACAGCATGACCTCGACAGCCGCCGCCCCTCGCACCGCTGTCGTCGGCTCCGGAGTGTCCGGGTTGACGGCGGCGCACGTGCTCTCGCGGCACCACCACGTCACCCTGTTCGAAGCCGATCCCCGGCTCGGCGGACACGCCCACACCCACACCGTCGAGACCTCGGACGGTGAGGGTGCCGTCCGCGTCGACACCGGATTCATCGTCCACAACGACCGCACGTACCCCCACCTGCAGCGGCTCTTCGGTGAGCTCGACATCCCCGTACGCGACACGGAGATGTCGATGTCGATCCTGGACCCCGCGAGTGGCCTGCAGTACGCCGGCGGCCGTGGCATCACCGGCTTCCTCGCCCGACCCCGTCAGCTGCTCTCCCGCGACTTCCTCACGATGCTGCGCTCGGTGCGTCGCTTCCACACCGAGGCCACCGCCTTCCTCTCAGCGACCGATGCCGACGACCGGACGACCTATGGGGAGTTCATCGCCGCGCGCAGCTTCCCGTCGAGCTTCGTCGAGTTGTATGCCGTGCCGCTCGTCTCGTGCGTGTGGTCCAGCGGGCGCGGCGACGCCATGGACTACCCCGCGCGCTACCTCTTCGAGTTCCTCGACCACCACGGGATGCTCAGCGTCACCGGGTCACCGCAGTGGCGCACCGTCGTGGGCGGCTCGGCCACCTACGTCGAGGCGCTCGCCGCGCGACTGACCGATGTGCGACGTGGGCAGGGAGTCCTCGGAATCGAGCGCGACGACGACGCAGTCACCATCACGACCCGGGCCGGCGACGAGCGATTCGACCACGTCGTCATCGCCACCCACGCCGACGACGCCCTGCACCTGCTCGTCGACGCGACCCCCGCCGAGAAGGAGGTCCTGGGCGCGTTCCGCTACTCGCGCAACGAGACCGTGCTCCACCGCGACGAGTCGCTCCTGCCGTCCGCGAAGTGGGCCCGCGCGTCCTGGAACTACCGCGTGGCTCGCCCCGGCCACGACGAGGGAACAACCGGACCCGTCGTCACCTATGACATGACGCGCCTGCAGGGCCTGCCGTCCGCCGACCCGCTCTACGTCACCCTCAACGCGACGGCTCTCATCGACCCGGCCAAGGTCATCGCGGTCATGGACTACGCCCACCCCATCCACGACCTCGACGCCGTGCGCGCCCAGCGCCGCCGCGACGAGATCACCACCACCCGCACGGCCTTCGCCGGTGCGCACTGGGGCTGGGGCTTCCACGAGGACGGCTGCCGCTCCGGCGTCGAGGCCGCCCATGCTCTCGGGGTGCAGTGGACATGACGGTGGACATGCCAGCCCTCTCCACGGATGTTGGGGTTGTGACGGATGCTGGGGTCGTGACGGATGCTGGGGTCGTGGCGCTGGATCTCCCCACCCTGCCGGCCCTCGTCGTCGGTCGGGTCCACCACACCCGGCACATGCCGATGCGCCACACGTTCACCCACCGGCACTACCAGTGGCTCATCGACCTCGATGAGCCCCTGACCCTCCCGGCCTGGCTGAGCCCGGTCGCATCCTTTCACCCGGAAGACCACCTGGCCGGCTCCGGATCCCACGCCGAGCTCAAGGCGAACGTCCTGCGCTGTCTCGAGCGCAGCGGCATACCCGCCGAGGGTGTGACGCGCGTCGTCGCACTGACGAACGCCCGCGTCCTCGGGCACGTCTTCGACCCGATGACCGCCTACTGGTGCCTCACGGACACCGGAGTCCTGCGCGGTGTCGTCGTGGAAGTGCACAACACCTACGGCGGACGGCATGCGTATGCCGTCGCGCCCGATCCCAGCGGCGCCGCCTCCGTGGACAAGGACTTCTACGTCTCACCCTTCAACGACACGTCGGGGGAGTACGCGATCCGGTTCCACCTCGACGCCGACCGGGTGTCCGTGGGCATCAGGCTGCACCGCGAGGGCCAGCTCGTGCTCACCGCCGTGGTCGAGGGTGAGCTCGTCCCCGCGACGCCGCGCTCCGTGCTGGCCACTGTCGCCCGCCACCCCCTCATGACCCAGCGGGTGACCGCACTCATCCGGATGCACGGCATCCGACTGTGGGCCCGCCGCCTGCCTGTCCAACCCCGTCCCCCTGCCTCCGAGGAGAGCGTCCGATGACTACCGATGTCCTTCCGTCCTTCGAAATCCCCACTGCCAAGACGCTGTTCACGCGGGGAGCCGTCGCGCGCACGCTGATCCACAAGATCGTCGCCGGTGTGCCGGTGCGGTTGCGCTACCCCGACGGTTCGCACGTTGGCGGCGGCAGCGAGGCTGGTCCGACGCTCGACATCGTTCGTGCCGCCGCGATGTATCGGCGCATCGAGCAGCACCCCAAGATCGGTCTGGGCGAGGCCTACATGGCCGGCGACTGGCGCGCGGCCCCCGGCACCGACCTCGCCCAGGCACTGTTGCCGTTCGCGGCCAGGATGGGGCAGCTCCTGCCCAAGCCCCTGCTGTCCCTGCGACGCATCGCTGACCGCGCCCTGCCCGCCGGCACCCGCAACACGCTCACCGGCAGCCGCGCCAACATCGAGGCGCACTACGACCTCTCCAACGACCTCTTTGCCGCGTTCCTCGACCCGACGATGTCCTATTCGTCGGCCCTGTTCGACCACACCAAGCCGCTGGCCGGCCAGGACCTCGTCGAGGCACAGCACCGCAAGATCGACGCCATCCTCGACTCGACGGCCGTCGGCCCGGGCTCGCGCGTCCTCGAGATCGGCACGGGCTGGGGCGAACTCGCGCTGCGCGCAGCGGCCCGCGGCGCCGACGTCCTGTCGATCACCCTCTCCCACGAGCAGCGGGCGCTGGCCCAGGAACGCATCGCCGCCGCCGGTCTCACCGACCGCGTCGAGGTGCGGCTGCAGGACTACCGCGAGGTGACGGGGGAGTTCGATGCCATCGTCTCGGTCGAGATGATCGAGGCCGTGGGCGAGGAGTACTGGCCGACGTACTTCGGGGCGATCGACAACCTCCTGGCACCCGGTGGCACTGCTGCCGTCCAGGCGATTCTCATGGACCACAACCGCTACCTCGCGACCCGCAACTCCTACGGCTGGATCCAGAAGTACATCTTCCCCGGTGGCCTCATCCCCTCACTGGACGCGATCTCGGAGGTGACCGGACGGCATACGGGACTGAAGGTTCGCGACGTGCGCGCGTTCGGCGGCGACTACGCAGAAACGTTGCGGCGCTGGCGTTTTCAGTTTCTCGAGGCGTGGCCGCAGATCGAGGGCGGCACGTTCGACGAGACGTTCAAGCGGATGTGGGAGTTCTACCTCGCCTACTGCGAGGCCGGATTCGCCTCTGGCTATCTCGACGTCGCCCAGGTGACCCTGCGCCGCGACTGAGGCCACTTTGCCGGCCGCAGACCTTCGCTCCACGAAGTCGGCCGACAGTGTTCAGCATCCATTCATGCTGCGCTGCTGACCTCTCGAAAGTTCGGTGCGCGTTTCCCCTGCGTTCGTCGTAGGGGACCCGCCACGTCTCCCTCGCGCTCGTAACTTCCCTCAAGGCAGGGGCGCGAGCAACTACGGGAGACACACATCATGAATCGGAGCACGGCGGTCCGGGCGCGCGGACTCACCAAGAAGTTCGGTGACGTCGTCGCACTCGACGCCCTGGATCTCGATGTCGAACCGGGTCAGATTCATGGACTCGTCGGGCCCAACGGCGCAGGCAAGACCACCCTGCTCGGTCTGCTGCTCGGCCTTGCAGTGGCCGATTCCGGAAGCCTCGAGGTCTTGGGTGCGCCGGTCGGCCCCGTGCTGTCGACCCCGGAGGGTGTCGCCGGCTTCGTGGACGGACCCGGGCTCTACCCATCCCTGACGGCGCGCCAGAACCTCTTCTCGGTCGTGAGCCTTCGAGGTCAGCGTCATCGTCGCGATGACGTCGACGATGCCTTGGCCAAGGTCGGCCTCGAGGATGTCGCGGACGACCCGGTGCGCGGGTTCTCCCTGGGGATGCGCCAACGTCTTGGTCTGGCCGCGGCACTGCTCAGTGAACCCCGGCTGCTCATCCTCGACGAGCCGGCCAACGGCCTCGACCCGGCCGGCAAGCGTCAGGTGCACCGTGTCCTCACCGACTTCGCCGAGGCTGGCGCCACGGTGATCCTGTCGAGCCACCGGATGGACGACCTCGCCGCGCTGTGCACCGACGTCACCCTGCTGTCGACCGGCCAAATGGTCTTCTCCGGGCCCCCGAAAAAACTCGCCGTCGAAGGCGGACTCCTCGACTACCGGATCCTCACGTCGGACGGCGACGGGGCCAGAGAGGTTGCCGCGTCAACGCCCGGCCTGCAGATCGTCCACACCCGCGACACCCTTGGCCTGGCCGATGCGCGGGCGATGGTCGTGCGCGGTCACGAGTCCGCCGTCGACGTCCTCGTGGGTGATCTGGTCCGATCAGGAATCGCGATCCGCGAGCTGGCACCGACCGTCCCACCGCTCGAAGCGGCGTTCCTGGCGCTGACGGGGGCCGACACGCAGAGCTACTTCCCGGAGCAGCTCACCCCACGTGAACCCACCCTTGTCGAGGAGCCCGCGCGATGACGACCACTCTCGACCGTCCTGACTCCCAAGGGGAGGCTGCGCCGACAGGTCCTCCATCGCCGACCGCTCCGGCCGCGCGAACCGGTCTGGCCGCCGTCTACCGCTTCGAGCTGGTCAAGCTCCTCGCCCAGTGGCGTCTGAAGGCAGTCTTCCTCGCCTGCCTCGTCGTCCCCGCCCTCTACACCGCAGTCGTGAGCAGCCAGACCTCCTTGCCCGCCGACTCTGTCTACGGACGGTGGATGAACCAGTCGGGCTGGGCCGGATCCCTGGTCATCCTCGTGTTTATGGGCACGCTCGTCCTGCCGCTCCTCACGAGTGTCGTGTCCGGCGACATCTACGCCGTGGAGGACCGGCTCGGAACCTGGCGCCACCTGCTGGTCACGGTCCGCTCGCCGCGGTTGATCTTCGGCGCCAAGGCGCTCGCGGCGCTGACCGTGACGCTCGCCCTGTTCGTGCCGCTCGTGATCTCGTCCATCGTCGGCGGGCTGCTGGTCGTGGGCAGCCACCCGGTGCCCGGTCTCGACGGACACCTGATCAGCTCGGGCGAGCTCTCCGGGTTGGTCCTCCTCTCCTGGGCCACAGTCATCCCGCCGACGCTGGCCTTCTCGGCCATCGGCCTGCTCGGTTCGGTCTCCTTCGGTCGCTCGCCGCTCGGCCTGCTCATGCCGGTGGTGTTCGCCGTCGTCCTCGACCTGGTCCACCTGATGCCGGCCCCGGTCGCCCTTCGGGCGGCAACGCCGACGAGCCCCTTCACGGCATACAGAGGTCTGTTCACGGAACCGGCCCAGGTCGGCATGCTCGGCATCGGCCTCGTGGTCAGCGTGGCCTGGGCGGGGTTGGCGACCTACCTGGCCTACCGAACCTTTGTCCGGCGCGACTTCACCGACCTCGCCAACGACGGTTCCGCCCGTCGGTTCGCGGTCACGGGTCTGCTCCCGCTCGTCGGCCTGTTCATCGCGACCGCAGCTGCCGTGTCAACGGTGACCGGGGTGGCCGGCAGCGGCATCAACCGGGCCAAGCTCGAGGCCTCCCTGGCCACCTCTTTCTCGCACCTCTACGTGCTCCAGAACACCGAGCTGAACCGACCGGCGATGAGTGAGGACCAGCTCAGGTCAACCGCCGAGTGCGACAAGGGTGGCGACCGGGTCGAGGACACCGGCCCGGGCAACGACTGGCGCTGCGTCGTGACCTGGACAGTGCCCGGTGCCGCCGGGTCAGCCAACGCCATCTACCAGCTCGATGTCCTGCCGGACGGCCGCTACATGGCCGACGGCGACGGACCCAAGGAAGTCAACGGCTACTTCCTGGTCCACACCCAGACGGGGGATGCACCCAACCCCCTGTGGCAGTTCGACGGTCTCGTCGACCTGCTCGAGAAGTAACAACTGAAAACACAACTCAACACACAACTCAAGAAAGGTTTCCCATGCGCGTCACACGCAATCGCGTGGAGAAGGCCGCAGGCCGCCACGTCTCCCGCCACCTGATGGCAGTCACTGCTGGTTCGCTCGCCCTGGTCGTCACCGGAGGGATCGCCTACGGCACGACCAATGGCTTCGGCGAGAACCTGGTCGGCACCGAGTATGCGAACGGCCGGCAGATCTCCTCGAACCAGCTGATCAAGCCGATCGGTCAGCGGCTCCTTACCGAGTACGGCAAGTTCATGGGCTCGACCATCAGCCCGGACGGCCGCTACCTCGCGGCGACCGCGAACGACCGCTCGATCTCCCTGCAGATTTTCGACCTCCGGAACAACGCGCTGATCTTCCGCGCGGGCACTGCTGCTGGCGCCAATCTGCGCCCGGCGGACAACACCGTCGGCCAGGAAGGTCCCACGTACTCGCCCGACGGCCAGTTCCTCTTCATGCCGAACGCCACGGGGATCACTCGCTTCCCCGTCAAGGCCGACGGCACCCTTTCGGCCGGGACGAAGATCGCCATCCCCACCTTGGCCACGCCGAGCCGCCAGGCGCTCACCGCCGGCATGACCTTCTCTGCGGACGGCAAGACCCTGTATGCCGCGGTCAACGGTCAGAACTCGGTTGTCGCCATCGATCCGGTCGCCGGCACGATCACCCGGACCTGGAACGTGGGCATCGCCCCGCGCCAGGTGAAGTTCGTCGGCACCAAGCTCTATGTCTCCGACGAGGGTGGCCGCCTGGCCAGGCCCGGTGAGACCACGATCGAGTCGTACGGCACCAACGTCCCGGCCAACCCGGTTCTCGGCACCTCGACCAACGGCATACTCAGCGTCATCGACACGGCGACTGCCGGTGCGCCGGTCGCTTCGCTCGAGGTCGGCCTGCACCCGACCGCCATGCACCTCAACGGCACCGACCTCTATGTCGCCAACACCAACGACGACACCATCTCGGTCGTCGACACGAAGACCGACAAGGTCGTCCAGACCATCGCGACCCAGCCCTGGGCCAGCTCGAAGGTCGGCTACGAGCCGACCGGAATGACCGTCAAGGACGATCGACTCCTGGTCACCCTCGGACGGGCGAACGCGGTCGCCGTCTACAAGCTCGGCGCGAATGCCCTTGACCCGGTCAGCTATGTCGGCCTGCTCCCGACCGACTTCTACCCCGAGGACGTCTTCCCCGTGGGTGACGAGCTCGTCGTGGCCAACCGTCGCGGCATCGACGCCCGTGGCCCGGAGATCACCTACAACGCGGGCTACGGCACCACGCCCGCCACCGGCCACGGCACGCACAGCACCACCGCCTCACTGACCCGGTTCAGCCTGCCGAGTGACACCGCAATCCGGAGGACCTACACGCCGCAGGTGTTCACTCAGAACGGTTGGGGCAAGAAGGACTCCGATGTGGAGCGGGCCAAGGGCAACCGCAAGGTCAAGCCGGTTGCGGTGCCCAAGCGCATCGGCGATCCGTCGACCATCAAGCACGTCTTCCTGCTGGTCAAGGAGAACCGGACCTACGACCAGGTCCACGGCGACATGCCGGAGGGGAACGGGGACCCGACCTTGGCCCAGTTCGGGGAGCAGGTCACCCCCAACACCCACGCGTTGGCCCGCCAGTTCGGCCTCTACGACAACACCTACGACGTCGGCACCAACTCCGCCGAGGGTCACAACTGGCTCATGCAGGGTGACAACCCGGAGTACACCGAGTCGAGCGCCGGTGAGTACACCCGTTCCTACGACACCGAGAACGACGTCTTGGGACACCAGCGCTCCGGCTTCTTGTGGACCGCGGTCCAGGCGGCTGGCAACACCGCCCGCAACTTCGGTGAGTTCTCCTTCTTCGAGAACAAGCCGGCCGGCGCGACCTGGCAGAAGTACTACTGCGCGACGAAGAGCGTGGAGGCCGGTGGCGACCCCGCCCAGCTCACCGATCCCGCGATCCGGGTCAACCAGGTCTCACCGATCCCGTCCCTCAACGCGATCTCCAACCACGATTCGCCGATGTTCGACTCGAACATCCCGGACCTGTACCGCTACCAGATCTGGAAGCAGGAGTTCGAGAAGCAGGGCCCCGCGAACTTCCAGATGATGTGGCTCTCGAGCGACCACACCGGTGGCGCTCCCGACCCGCGCGCCCAGGTCGCCGATGGTGACCTGGCGGTGGGCAAGATCGTCGACACGATCTCGCACAGCAAGTGGTGGAAGGACTCGGCGATCTTCGTGGTCGAGGACGACAGCCAGAACGGCCCTGACCACGTCGACGGTCACCGTGCACCGATCCAGGTCATCAGCCCGTATGCGGTCCACGGCAAGACGGTCTCGACGTACTACTCGCAGATCAACATGGTTCGAACGATCGAGCAGATCCTCGGGGCCGAGCCGCTGAACCAGAAGGTTGCTGCGGCCACGCCGATGTTCAACGCGTTCTCGCAGAGGCCGGACCTCACGCCGTTCACTGCCCTGCCGAACCGCATTCCCCTCACCGAGAACGTCAAGACCGCACCTGAGTGCGGCCTGGACGAGGTGGCCAACCCTCCGGTTGCCCCCACGGTGGCACCCGCGCAGGTGTCCACCTCGGTGGAGTGGGAGAAGTGGGCGCAGAAGCAGCACTTCAGCGGGAAGACTCCGCGCGCGGACTTCTCCCACCCGGAGCAGATGAACCGGTACACGTGGTACCAGACGCACAACTGGGACCTGCCCTACCCGGGTGACTCCACGATCTACACGCCGTCGCAGGTCCCCGGTGGGGCGCTGCCCGGCGCCGACAACGAGTGACTCGGGTGATCCTGAAGTAGCTCTCGCGTGATGCAGCGGCCCACCGGACTCCGGTGGGCCGCTGCCCATGTCGAACTCTCGAGCTGCTCAGCCGGCCCAGTCGGGGTCGGCGGCCGTGAGTCGGGCGGGCTCGACGGTGCCCGGCTCGGGACGGGTGGTCTCGTCCTTGCCCACGAGGGCGGCCTTCACGGAGTCCTCAAAGGTCATCGCCCCGCCCTCGGGCGCGCCGATGACGTCGTCGACGTCGTTCTCCTGGCACACCACCTCGTGAATGAGGCTCCCCACCAAGGGTTTCGCGATGCCCGACGGCACGGGGGTGACGAGTCCGACCCAGTGGCTGGCCAGACCGGGGGTGAGGACCGGCACGGTCACGATGGCCCGGTCACGCAGACCCGCCACCCTGGCGAAGCGGTGGATCATGTCGCGGTAGGTGAGGACGTCGGGCCCACCGATGTCGAACGTCCGGTTGTGCTCGCCGCCGAGGGTGGCGGCGCCGATGAGGTAGTGGAGGACATCACCGATCGCGATCGGTTGGATCCGGTTGTTGACCCACTTGGGCGTCAGCATCACCGGGAGGTTGTGGGTGAGGTGCCGGAGCATCTCGAAGGAGGCCGAGCCGGACCCGATGATGATCGCCGCCTGCAGAACCACGGTGGGCACGCCCGAGGCCATGAGCAGGTCACCGACCTCGACCCGCGAGGCGAGGTGGGTCGACAGCTTCTTCTCATCGGGATGCAGACCGGAGAGATAGACGAGGCGCTGGACGTCGGCCGCCTGGGCTGCCAGGCCGAACGTGCGCGCCAGCTCGCGGTCGCGCTCCTCGAAGTCAGCGCCTCCGTCCATCGAGTGGAGCAGGTAGTAGGCGACGTCGATGTCCGTCAGGGCCCGGTCGAGGTCGGCGCGAGATGTCGCGTCACCCTCGATGATGTCGACGGCGTCGTGCCAGTCGCGGCTGGTGAGGCGGTCGGCCGAGCGCGTGAGGACGCGGACCTCGTGACCGGCAGCAAGAAGGGCGGGCACGAGGCGCGAACCGATGTAGCCGGTCGCCCCCGTGACGAGGACACGAACGTGCTGGTCAGAAGTCATCTGTGGCATCGTCTCACTGCCATGCGACATGCACTCACGGAACTGCAGCGGTTCTTCCGCGCGACCCTTGTCGTGCCCGTGGCTCGCGACCACGCGGAGTCCGACCGGGCGTTCCAACGACGGCGCATTGTCGCCGTGGCCACGCTCGTCGTCGGCCTCGTCCTGAATGCCTGGGCGCTGCGCATCCCGCCGGGCGACGGCCTCTTCTATGGTGCGACGTTGGCGCTGGCTGCTGTGTGGGCCGGCGGCGCGTTCCTGTCCGGTCCCCTCCATCTCGGGCGGGCGCACACCCGCGGCGGTGATGAGCGGAGCCGGTCGGTCGTGCAGTCGCTCGTCCTGGGGCTCCTGCTTCTCGCGCTGTTCCTCGTCGGAGCGCTCGTCGTCGCGCGCATCCCGGTGCTGCGTCAGCCGGTGGACGGGCTGCTCGACCACGCCCGCTTTGGCTCCCTTGCCGTCGTGGCCGTCATCACCGCGGTGAACGGGGTTGCTGAGGAGCTCTTCTATCGGGGTGCGCTCTTTGCGGCCGTCGGTCGTCGGCATGCCGTTCTCGTCACGACGATCGTGTATGCCGTGGTCTCGGCTGCCGCTGGCGTCCCCCTGCTCGTGTTGGCGGCTGTGCTGCTGGGCATCGTCGTCGGCCTGCAGCGCCGCGTCACCGGCGGCATCCTCGGCCCGATCATCACCCACCTCACCTGGTCGCTCGGCATGCTCTTCCTGCTGCCCCACGTCCTCGCCGCTGCCGGCTGAGCGACTTCGTGCCCCACACGGACCATCGTCGCTGGGCTCCTCATGTCCGTGTGGGGCACGAAGTCGGGTGTGGGTGTCGGGACGATCGAGGGGGCTCGGTCGTTGGGGTGGGCATGAGCACCCTCACCTGCCCCAAGTGCGCATCTGAGATGCGGAACTACGAGCGCAACCAGGTCCACGTCGACCAATGCACCGGCTGCGGCGGCCTCTTCCTCGACCGCGGCGAGCTCGAGGCCCTCGTCAACGCCGAGAACGCCTGGCACCAGCCACAGGCACAGCAGGCCCCACCCCAGGCGCCGCCGGCAGCGGCACCGCAGCAGCCGGCATACGGGCAAGAACAACAGCCCTATGGTCAGCCGGCCGCCCAGGCCTATGGGCAGGCGCCGCGCTACTCGTCCTCGCCCGGCAAGGGTCAGTACGGCTACGGACACCCGCGACGCAAGAAGTCCTTCATGTCCGAATTGTTCGACTGACCGACCCGCCCCGACTCACAGGCCCCCGTTGGCATCTGGTCAGCGGGGGTTTGTCGTGCCATATTTCAGTCATGACGGTTGGGGTGGGGGTAGGGGACGACGTCGCGCAGGTCGCGACCCCGGAGCGGGAGCGCACCGAGCCGGGGTGGCATGCGCGGTTCATCGCGGCGTTCGGCGGTGCCGTCGTCATCGTCGCCCTGATCCTCATTGCCATGTCCTGGAGCGAGGGACTGCGCGCGGCGACGTTCGGAGACCTGCGAGCCGACATCGGTCAGGGCAGCGTGCAGGAGTGGTACGTCGCCGACAGCATCGACAAGGGCGACTTCGACCGGATGGAGGCGCGCCAGTCGACGCTCCACGACGAGGTCGTCACGGAGGACGGAACGACGGTCTCGAACTCGACCTCCCTGAACGGGCCCGGAGAGCCCTCGGGCGGGATCCTCGTCTGGCGCACGTGGGGCGACTCGGGCTGGAAGGTGGCCACCGCTGACTCCGAAATCCAGGGGATGGGCGGACTCAGCGCGGAGGCGTCGGAGGAGTCGAAGGCTGTGGTGAAGCAGCTGCGCGATGCGGGCGTCTCGATGCGGCCCTACGACTTCTTTGAATCCACAGGGCTGGAGAACCTTGCCAAGCTCGGTGGTCTCCTCGTCCTGCTTGGCCTCGTGGCCGGCTCTGCACCGCGGGTGGGGACGCGGTGGTTCTGGTTCTGGGCGATGGTCATCGGTCCCTGGTTCCTGGGTTTCATTGCGTATGCCGTGATGGAGCTCATCGGGTTCCGTCGCCAGCCCGACCCGCCGCTCAAGAAGCGCCTTCCCGGCATCGCCAGTTTCGTCGGCGCGCCCGTCCTCGGTTTCCTGCTCGCCGTGGGCGTCGACTACCTGCGCTCTCGTGGGTTGGCATTCCCACTCTGAGCTCGTGCAGGACGGGACGGACGAGGTCCTGCGTTCCCCAACGGGCCTCGCCGCGCGCGATGCCGCCATGTGAGAGACACTTGAGCCACTTGAGCCACTGAGACGTGCCAGCCATGGGTTAGGCCGTCGTCAGGCGGGTCCGAGGCTGGGGGTCTGCCGTCTTGGCGCCCTGGGGCGGGCTGGCAATCACATTAGGGACAGGGCTATTCACATGCGCACACTGAACAAGAAGACCGTTGTCATCGGGGCCGCCGCCACACTCGTTCTCCTGGGTGGTGGAGTGGCGTTCGCCTACTGGACCAACACTGGGTCCGGCACAGGTGGGGCGACGACCGGGTCCAACCAGAGCATTGTGGTCAAGCAGACCAGCACGGTCACCGGTCTCGCGCCGGGACTGCCGGCACAG
Source organism: Knoellia pratensis (assembly GCF_042666395.1). Lineage (NCBI taxonomy): Bacteria > Bacillati > Actinomycetota > Actinomycetes > Micrococcales > Intrasporangiaceae > Knoellia > Knoellia pratensis. Next base: position 1,123,353 of record NZ_JBHTDJ010000001.1, read on the forward strand.
GCCCTGAGCGGCAACTTCGACAACCCGAACACCAGCCCGGTCCGCGTCGGCACGGTCACCGCCACCGTCACTGGCACCGACAAGGCCGGCTGCGGCCCGACCGACTACACGATTGGCGGCACGGCCCCCGTCAACGCGGAGGTTCCCGCGGGCACCGGCGTGGGGAGCTGGTCGGGTCTGACCATCGCGTTCAACAACAAGCCGGCCGTCAACCAGGACGCCTGCAAGGACGCCGTCGTCACCATCGCGTACGCCGCCTCGAACAGCTGATCCGAGAGATCCACCTGCACCGCGAGAGGGCCGGGACGTCCGGCGTCTCCCGGAGGGCTTGATGACCGACGATGCGCGCAGGCGTCACGTCCCGGTCGGCGCGCTGGCGCTGCTCGGGGCGGCCATCGTCATGCTCTTGATCAGGTGCGGGGGTCCGGACGACACGGGCACGGGCCACGGTGGAGGTCGGGCCACGTCGTCAGGTTCTTCGTTCACCATCTCGGGTGATGCCAGCGAACCGATCACCCCGGGCTCGAGGGCGAGCATCGACCTGGAGTTCGCGAACCCGCGCTGGCTACCTCTGGTGGTCCGCGACGTACGGGTGAGTGTTCGCGCGGTCAGAGCCCCGCACGCGGACTCCGAGCATCCGTGCGGCATCAGCGACTACACCGTGGAGCAGGTCCCGGCGGGCACAAAGATCACCATCCCCGCCCGGGCCACGCGCACCCTCAGTGGTCTGGCGCTGCCCGAGCGGTCCTGGCCGAGCGTCGAGCTCGTGGCGAACCCGACCGGGAACCGGGACGGGTGCAAGGGCGCGTCGCTGGAGCTGGTCCACGGCGCGTCCGGGTCGATCGGATGGTGAGCGTGCGGGTGGCAGGTGCACGCGCAGCGCTGCTCCTCGGACTGGCGGTGCTCTTCATCGCGGGCGCGGGAGCCGCCTTTGCGTTCTGGAGTGCGTCCGGGAGCGGCTCCGGCGCCGGGAGGACCGCGAAAGTCATGCCCGTCACGCTGAGTCCGGGCCTGCCCAACGCAGACCTCGTCCCCGGTGGTCGGGCCGACATCCTCCTGACCATGACCAACCCCAACGCCTCGTCGGTGCGCGTCGAGGCGCTCGTGCTCCAGGGGGCGCAGGGGACAGGCGGATTCGCCGTGGACGCCGGTCATTCCGGGTGTGCGTTGTCGGCCCTCAGCTATGCAGCGCAGACCAACGGGGGTGTCGGCTGGGCCGTTCCCCCGAGAAGCGGGAGCGTTGACGGCACGCTCGAGATCAGGTTGCCGAACGCGCTGACGATGAGCCTGGACGCCGCGAACGCGTGCCAGGGCGCCCGGATCACGGTCTACCTGGCGGTGGGCCCATGACCTCCACGCGGCGGACCCTGCTCAGGGTCCTGCTCGTCGTGCTGCTGGGCCTCGGCATGACGGGCGGTGCCGCCTGGGCGTTCTGGACGACCTCCGCGACACCGGGGAGCAGCGGCGCCTCCCAAACGGCATCGCTCAACCAGGTCCCCACTCCCAGCGCCGTAGCCACGGGTCGGGCTGTCCGCGTCACCTGGGCGGAGAGCACGGTGTCCAACGGCGCGTCCGTGGACGGCTATCTGGTCAGGCGCTACGACGCGGCGACACTCAGCCCGCAGATCGTTGGATCCGGTTGTGCGGGAACCCTTTTCCTGGCCAGCTGCGTGGAGTCTGGCGTCCCGGCCGGAACCTGGGTCTACTCCGTCACGCCCGTGCTCGCCACCAACTGGCGCGGCCTGGAAAGCGTCAAGAGCAGCCCCGTCACGGTGGCCGCGCCCACCTTGGCGCTGTCCTCGACCCGGGCGAGGCCCGGGACGTCCCTGTCCGGCACGGCCAGCGGCTTCATCGTGGGTGAGACGCTGCGCTACCGCCTCGACAGTCCTACCGGCGCCGAACTGACCGGCACCCTGGCCGGCAATGCCACGCCTGCTGTCGTTCCCTCCGGTGGGGGCGGGGCGCTCACGGTCCTGATCCCGTCGGGTGCCAGCGACGGCACCCACACCGTGTATGCCGTCGCCTCACCGACCGGTGAGGCGGCCGCGACCGACGTGGTCGTCGACGGAACGGCACCCCCGGCGCCTGTCTTCACCCAGACGCCCGTCAACCCGAGCGGCGACACCGCCACCTTCGCCTTCACCGAGGCCGAAGCGGGGGCCACGGTGGAGTGCCGTCTCGACACCGCGGCATACGCGTCGTGCGAGAGCCCGACGAGCTTTGCCGAACTGGCGGCCGGCTCACACACCTTCCAGGCGCGCGCGACCGACACGGTGGGCAACGTCAGCGCGGTCACGTCCTACACGTGGACCGTCAACCTGACGATCCCGACGGTGAGCATCGGCTTCCCCGCCCTGGGGGGCTCCTACAACGACACAGGCTTCACGACCGGCTGCGGCACGGCCTCCATTGGCGACCTGTGCGGCACGGCAGAGGACGACACCGCCGTGACCGCGGTCGCGGTGAGCCTGCGCCAGATCAGCACCGGCCTGTACTGGAACGGAGCGAGCTTCTCCGGGGGCACCGAGACCTTTTTGCCGGGGTCGCTGACCGCCACCGACTGGAGCTACGCCATCGGGTCGGGCTCGCTGCTCGAGGGCGACTACACAGTGCGCGCGAGGGCCAGCGACGGGGCCAACCTCGGCTACGACTCCCGCACCTTCACCGTTGACCGCACCGCCCCGACCGCACCAACTCTGACCATCTCGCCGCCGGCAACCAGCGGGCCGGCGGTGACCGTTGGCTTCAGCGCCGGCGACCCGAACGCCACCTTCGAGTGCCGCCTGGACAGCGGGCCGTGGACGCCCTGTGCGAGCCCGAAGCAGTACGACGCGCTGAGCGACGGGTCGCACACCGTCGCGGTGCGGGCGCTCGACCGGGCCGGCAATATCAGCACCGTCACCTCACGCACCTGGACGGTCGACGCCATCGCCCCCTCCGCGGGGCTGACCTTCCCCAGCTCTGGCACCTACAACCACGCCAGCTGGGCTGCGGGCTGCGCCACACCGACCACCGGGGACCTGTGTGGAACGGCCAGCGACGCGCGCAGCGGACTGGCCAGCGTCGCGGTCAGCATCCGTCGGGTGGCCACCAACGGCTACTGGGACGGCACTGGGTTCGCGGCGGCGAGTGAGACCTGGCAGACCGCAACCGGAACCACGTCGTGGCGCTACCCGTTCGAGGCCACCAGCTTTCCCGCCGACGGCGCCTACACCGTCCGGTGGCGCGCCACCGATGCTGTGGGCAACTCCACGACTGGGGGTACGGACCTGACCGTGGACACTGCGGCGCCCTCGGCGCCCGTCATCGTCCAGGCCCCGCAGGATCCCAGTGGCCCTTCCGTCCAGTTCGACTTCACCACCGCAGAGACCGGCACTGTGTCCGAGTGCCGCCTCGACGCCGGCTCCTGGACCGTCTGCACCGGCCCGGTCGGCTACAGCCCGCTGGCTCCTGGTGCGCACACCTTCGCTGTCCGCAGGACCGATGCCGCTGGCAACGTCAGCGCCGCGACGTCCTACAGCTGGACCGTCGACACCGGCATACCCAACGTCAACGTCAGCTCGCCCGCCGGTGGCCGTGCCTACAACGAAACCGGCTACAACGCCGGGTGCGGCACGCCCGCAGGCGACATCTGCGGCACCGCCTCCGACCCCCAGGGCAACCTGTCCGCCGTCCACGTCAGCATCCAGCGAGCGTCCACGCAGCTGTACTGGAACGGGAGCAGCTTCGGCAGCCCTTCCGAGGTGTTCCTGCCGGTGACCCGCTCCACCACCTGGTCCTTGTCGATGCCCGGTGCGTCCTTCCCGGCCGACGGGGTCTACACGGTGCGCGCCCGCGCCACTGACGGTGTCGGCCTGACTGCGCTCGACTCGGTGAGCATCACCCTCGACCGCGCCGCGCCCGCCGCGCCGACCATCACCAGCGGGCCGACCGGCACGACCTCCGGAAGCGGCACGTTCACCTTCACGGGCGAGTCCAATGCTCGCTTCGAGTGCCAGCTCGACGGTGGGACCTGGACCGCGTGCACCAGCCCCAGGACCTACGCGTCCCTCGCCGATGGTTCGCGCACCTTCGCGGTCCGCGCCGTGGATGTCGCGGGCAACACCGGCCCAGCCACCAGCCGGTCCTGGACCGTCGACGCCACTGCCCCCACCATCGCCACCACCTTCCCCGCGGTGGGTGGCCGCTACAACGCCACCACCTACGACGCCGGCTGTGTCGCAGCCACCGGCGACATCTGCGGTACCACCCTTGACTCACCGGCCGGTGTCGCCACCGTGGAGGTCAGCGTGCAGCGCGCCAGCACCGGGCTCTTCCTGTCCGGCACCACCTTCGGCTCCGCCACCCCGATGTGGGTCCCGGCCAATGGCACCACGTCGTGGAGCCTGCCACTGGCTGCCAGCACCTTCCCCGCGGACGACACCTACACCCTGACCGTTCGCGCCACCGACACCGTCGGCAACGCGCGGACCGCCAGCACGGCATACGCCATCGACCGCACCAAGCCGGTGGCGGCCGGTCTGACCGCGACCAACACCACTGGCGGAACGGTGCGCAAGCTCGACCTGAAGGACACCCTCACCCTGACGTACTCGGAGGCGGTCACCCCGAGCTCGATCATCGCCGGATGGAACGGAGCAACCGCCCAGAACGTGGTGGTCCGGGCCACCGGGAGCGGCGGCACCAAGGACCGGCTCACCGTCTACAACGGCGCCAACACCACCCTGCTGCCGTTGGGCACCATCAACCTGAACAGGACCGACTACGTCACTGGCGCAGTGAACTTCGGGGTCACGGGGACACTCTCGACTCTCACCATGAACGGCTCCACCCTCACCATCACCCTCGGCACCCCCAGCCTCACGACCAGGATCACGATCGCCGGTGCAGCAGCCAACATGAGCTGGATCCCGAGTGCCAGCGTGCGTGACCTCGCCAGCAACGCCGCCGCCACCACGACCTACGCCGAGACGGACAACGACAGCGACTTCTAGTGAATCGACGTCCGGGGCTGTGAGGTCAGCGGGTCTGCCAGGTGGGGCTGTCGACGTAGTGGTTGTCGTAGAGCGTGCTGGTGGTGCCAAGTTCCTTGGGATCGGCCTCGCCGCGGTAGACCCGCTCGAGGAGGCGGTAGTAGTCGAACCGGGGCTTGGCGTTGGTGAGGACGAAGAGAACCTGGGCATCTGTTGTCCCGGCTGCTTCGAAGGCGTGCGGGGTGTTCGGGGGGACCACCAGGAAGTCGCCCACATTCAAGGTGGTGAGGGTTTCGCCGGTGAGGACCCGGAGGCTGCCGGCGATCACGTAGAAAAGTTCTGATGCTTCGTGGTGGAGGTGCGGCGGTGCGCCTTCCTTGCCCGGCCTGAAGACCGACCGGTGGCTGGTGAGGTGGCCGTCGGTGGCAGGGGTGTCGGCGAAGAGAGTGACGCCGCTGGCGGGGAGTACTTCGGCTTCTGCTGCGCGAACGAGGATCATGGGTCTGCTCCTAATGTTGATGTGTGATGTCCAGAACCTGGTGTTGCCTTGAGTGCGTGGGTTTGCTGAGGGCGTCAGGACGTGAGGTTGGCGAACCAGTTGCGGGTGTTGACCGCTGTCTCCGGGTGGGTCTGCTCGACCTGGCCGACCAGATCAGCGATCGTTGTGCCGGCCAGTTCGCGGCGGTAGGTCAGCTCGGCCTTGCGCATCGTCATGGAGACCAAGCAGGTCTTGCGGTAGTCGGCCTTCTGGTCGGCGCCGGGTCCGGCCTTGAGGATTTCCGTGCATCTGAAGGCCTCTTCGGGCCCGTCGATTGCGGTGACGACGTCCAGGACGGTGATCCGCTCGGGGCTGCGGGCCAGCTCGAACCCGCCCTTGGGTCCGGAGGTCGAGCTCAGGATCCCGGCCCGGCCGAGTGCCTGCAACTGCTTGTTGAGGTACGCCGTGGGTAGCTCGTAGAACGCGGCGAGCCGCTTTGCGGTCACCGTCTCTCCTGGAATGAAGCACAGGTTCACACAACTGTGGAGCGCCCACTCCACGCCTTCGTTCATCCTCATAATCTAGATATTAGATGTCCAGAATGCTGATTGTCAACGGTTCGCCGGATCCCTGCCCCCGGGTTCACCCGTTCGGGTCAGAGGGCCCGTCGTGCGGTCACGGCGGCCAGGGCCGTCGTGATGGGGACTGCGGCGATCAGCCCCAGGGTGGCCACGACGCTGCGGACGATCTCCTGAGCGATGACCTGGGTCGTGACGACGTTGCTGATCGAGGTGTTGTTCGCGGCGATCAGGATGAGGAGCGGAAGTGACGATCCGGCATACGCCAAAATGATGGTGTTGATCACCGAAGCGATGTGCGCCCGGCCAACGCGGGTGCCGGCGCGATAGAGCTCGCGCAGGCCGTACCCCGGATTGGCCCGGGCAACCTCGGTCACGGTGGCCGCCTGGGTGACCGTGACGTCGTCCAGGACGCCGAGGGTTCCGATGACGATTCCGGCGAGCAGCAGGCCCTGCATGTTGACGCCCTGCGACGTAGCCAGGAAGGTCGATGACTCGTCCGAGAACCCACTGAGATGCATGCCGGCCACCCACAGCGCCGAGAGGATTCCGGTGAGGCAGAGGCTGGCCAGAGTCCCCAACACGGCGACGGAGGTCAGGAGGCTGAGACCGTGAGTGAGGTACAGGACGGTGAGCATGATGGCGGCAGAGCCCACGATGGCCACGAGGAGTGGCGAGGACCCGGCAAGGATGGCGGGCACGACGAAGTACAGGAGCAGGGCAAAGGTCACGGCCAGCCCGATGAGGGCTGCAAAGCCGCGCCACCTGCCGAAGGCCACCACCGCGAGGACGAAGGCGACGGCCAGGAGCCACAGCCCCGTGCCCCGCTGGTGGTCCACGATGTCGTAGCGATCCCCCTCCGGTGCGGTGGTCTTCACGACGATGACGTTGTCGCCCTCGGAGACTGTGGGGGCGCCCGGACCGTTGGGCAGTTCAACGGTGACTCGTCGGTCGCGGTCCGCACCGTTGGTGATCTGCACTTGTGCCGTCCCGCAGACCGTTGCAACCAGCGACGTTCCGCTGGTCTGGGGCTCCTCCGGTGCTTCGGTCTTGGGACAGTCCACCTCGTCGACGCCGATGACCTGCGCACTGGACTGGTCCGCCCTTCCGGACTGGTCCACCGTGTCTGTGGCCGGGGGCCAGAGCCAGATCAGCGCAAGGAGGGTGATGAGCCCGCAGGGAACGATCACGGCGAGCGCGATGTTGCGCATCCGCTTCGTGTCCTGACCGGTGTGGCGCGAGTGGTGATGGCCCATGACCTGAAGTCCTTGTCGACATTCGATGGTGGGCCCCGTGGGACTCGAACCCACAACCTACGGATTAAAAGTCCGCAGCTCTAACCATTGAGCTAGAGGCCCGCGCGGGCGTGAACCCACACGACCGCAGACGATACCGGGCGGCGCTGGGGTCCTTCAGCCGAGGAGCGCGATGGTGGCGGAGTCCTCGGCGCCGTCGAAGTACTTGTCGAGCACGCCGACGAACAGATCGCGGTCCAGCTCGGCCTCGGCAGCGTGCGTGAACAAGGTCATGGACGAGCGCAGTTTCACGGCATCGATCCCGCCGAACACGGCCACCGGATCCGACCCCTGCAGCTCCAACAACACCGCGCAGCACTCCCGCAGCCGCTGTCCGAGAACGGGATCCGTGAGAAAGGCGCGGGCCTCCGCAAGGTCTGACACGGCATACCGCTGCGCCATGGCGCTCCGCCCGAGACCGGCAATCTGCGGGAAGACGAACCACATCCAGTGGCTCTTCTTGCGGCCATGCCTCAGCTCGGCGAGGGCTGCGGCATACGTCCCGCCCGCGTCCTGAGCCTCGACGAACCGGGCTAGTTCCACGGCACCCAGCCGGGCAGGTCGGTGGACGCCGCCGACGTGAACTCCGCCGCCCGCTTCTCCTTGAACGCGGCCACACCCTCCTTGCCGTCGCCGACGCTCGTGACCCACATCGCGAGCGAGTCGACGCGGTGCGCTTCGAGCGGGTGCGGTTGAGCAGCGTTGCGCCACATCATCTGCCGAGTCAGTGCCGTACCGACCCGCGACTTCCCGACAACAAAACGACGGGCGAGCTCGTATGCCGTGCCCAACAACGCTTCTGGCTCCACCACCGTGCGAACCAAGCCACCCTCCAGGGCGTCGGCGGGGGAGAGGATGTCGGCGGCATACGTCCATTCGAGCGCGCGCGATACGCCCACCAAACGCGGCAGGAACCACGAAGAGCAGGCCTCCGGCACGATGCCGATCTTCCCGAAGACGAACCCGATCCGCGCCGCCGTCGACGCCAGGCGCACGTCCATCGGCAGCGTCATCGTCGCGCCAATCCCCACGGCCGGTCCGTTGATCGCCGCGATGACCGGCTTGGTGCAGTCAAAGATCGCCAGGGCGACGCGACCGCCGGTGTCGCGCACGCCCTCCGCGATCTCGGGCGAGTCCAGCCGTTCGCGCATGTCCTCCAACGTCGGCGACAGCGACTCGTCCAGCCCGAACACGTTGCCCGCGCGCGACAGGTCCATCCCCGCGCAGAACGCCCGCCCCGCACCGGTCACCACGACGGCTGCCACCGAGTCGTCGCCGTTGACCCGACGGAACGCGTGCTCGAGCTCGCGCGCCATCGTCACGGTGAACGCGTTGAGTGCCTCCGGCCTGTTGAGGGTGAGTGTGAGGATGCCGTCGTCCGACACCTCCCAGAGCAAGGTCTCGTAGGCCTCAGGGGCAGCGGTGTCCGTCATGGAACCCAACCTATGGGGCCCGGGTCAGCGTCTCGGCCTCGTCCCAGTCCTCGCCGGACATCTCGATCGCGGCGGCGGGGAAGAGGCCGTTCTCTTCCTTGTCGATGTGTTCGCGCAGCTCGTGGACGAACGTGTCGATCAGCTCCAGGTGGCCACCACGGATCTGCTCGGCCAGCTCGTCGAGGCGGTCGTGCTCGGCGCAGAGGGTGGCGATGTGGTCGGTGAAGTCGGGGTTGCGGCGCAGGACCGTGAACAGGCCCTTCTCCTCGGCCCCGGTGTGCGGCTGAAGATGCCCCACGGCGCTGTCGAGGGCGTCCGACACGGCCTGGGCGTCACCGCTCACCGCCGTGCGCCGCAGGTCCCCGGCGAGGTTGACGATGTCCTCGTGCTCGGCCATGAAGCGCCCGATCATCTCGATCGACTGGCACCCGCAATAGCTGCACACATCCCCACCGTAGACCCGGTGCGAGAATGGGGGCATGACCTCCGAAGGTGGGCGCAACGTCCCCCGGCGCCCGGTCCACTTCGGTCCGGACGCCATTGAAGCCCACGGCGCAGGCCTCCCCGGCCCCGCCGAGATCGTCGAGATCGCGCACCAGACCGCGGCCGTCCTTGTCGGCACTGGCCGCGCTGTTCACGACCCGACCGTGACGGGCCGGCTGGTCGCGCTCGTGGACGAGCTCGGCCTCTCGACCGTCGCGGATCTCTGGGCTGCCCGCCCGGCCCGCAGCCTGCCGGGCACCCTGTGGCGCCTCTACGCACTGCGCGAGTGGGTGCGCCGCCAGCCCGTGGAGGCAAGCCGGCAGTATGCCGCGGGGATGCGATTCACCGACGTCGCCCACGCTGTGGCCGGGGTGGCCGAACCGCCCGGTCCCGCCGAGGTCATGGCTCTCGCCGACGAGATCCTCACGGGTGTGTTCGCCGGTGACCTGGCCGTCGCCCTGGAGCGTGCCGCGGCGTTCTGCGCCGTCATCGCCGCAGGGCGCGCGGAGCTGGCTCACGACCGCGATTCCACCGACCCGGCGACCGCAGGCACTCTCACCACGAGCGCCGCCGCTATGCAGCGCACCGGCGAGGACCTCGTCGCCAGCGCCGCTCTCTGGCGCGCCGACGAGCTGGACTGAGCCACACGGCATACCCGACGTCTTCGAAGTCGGGAACACATCGGGACTGCACCGGCGTTAGGCTTGTCTGGTGGTGCCGGATCGCGGCAGCCCCGGGTCCCAATTTCAGCCGCTACGAGCGGCCTCGCGCCGTGAGGTGCTCCCGGTCCGGCACCACACCTCTTCCCCCCTCTCGTCCGCGAACCCGCAGGTCGAACACTCGGTGAACCGCCGATGACACGTGGATGGCCAAGAGGCCTTAGCCTTGTCAGCGACACCTGTACCTCGAGCCGTTCGGAGCGACTCTCGTGGGCTTCAGCCTCACCCCCAAGGACAACGGGTTCTACGAACTCTTCTCGATTTCCGCGAAGCACCTCATCGAGGGCGCGGCGGAGCTCACCGCCATTCTCGGCGCGGAGACCCAAGAGGAGCGCGAGATCATCGCCGCTCGCATGAGCGATGTGGAGACGTCGGCCGACGAGGCCACCCATGAGCTCCTGCGCAAGGTGAACTCCTCGTTCATCACGCCGTTCGACCGTGAGGACATCCACGGCCTCGCGAGCGCCCTCGACGACTGCGTCGACCACATGGAAGCTGCCGCCGACCTCGTGGCGCTCTACCGGATCGACAACCTCCCCAAGGGCGTCACCAAGCAGGTCGAGATCCTGTCGCGCATGGCCGAGCTCACCGTCGAGGCGATGCCCAAGCTGCGCTCGATGAAGGACCTGAGCGACTACTGGATCGAGATCAACCGGCTCGAGAACTCGGCTGACAAGGCCTACCGACGCATGCTGGCCAAGCTCTTCAACGCCGAGGGTGCCGACGCCATCACCGTGATGAAGCACAAGGAGCTCATCGACGAGCTCGAGGCCGCTGCCGATGCGTTCGAGACGGTGGCCCACAAGGTCGAGGGCATCGCCGTCAAGGAGTCCTGACCACTGTGGACAGCTGGATCCCGGTGGCCCTCGTCGTTGCACTGGCGATGGGCTTCAACTACACCAACGGTTTTCACGACGCGGCCAATGCCATCGCAACGTCGGTGTCGACCCGTGCCCTGACTCCGCGAATTGCGTTGGGAATGGCGGCGATCGCCAACCTCTTCGGCGCCTTCCTCGGCACCAAGGTCGCCAAGACCGTCGGCAGCGGCATCATCGACGCCCCCGCCGGCAAGGTCGGTCTGACCATCTGTGCGGCCGGGCTCGTCGGCGCCATCGCCTGGAACCTCCTGACCTGGTGGTTCGGCCTGCCGTCGTCTTCGTCCCACGCGCTCATCGGTGGGCTGGGCGGCGCGGCCATCGCGGCGTCGACGACGGTCCACTGGGCCAAGGTCTTCGAGAAGGTCATCATCCCGATGGTGGCCTCGCCCGTCATCGGGCTCATCGTCGGCTTCCTCGTCATGACGGCGATCCTCTGGATCTTCCAGAAGGGCCACCCGGGCAGGGTCAACCGTGGTTTCCGCTACGCCCAGACGGTGTCGGCCGCCGCGATGGCGTTCGGGCACGGCATGCAGGACGCAGCGAAGACGGCCGGTGTCGTCGTGCTCGCGTTGACCGTCGGCGGCTTCCACGCCACCGGCGACGACCACATTCCGCTGTGGGTGCTCGTCGCCAGCGCACTGGTCATCTCTGCCGGCACGTATGCCGGTGGGTGGCGGATCATGCGCACTCTCGGCCGGCGCATCATCCACCTCGACCCGCCCCAGGGTTTCGCGGCAGAGACGACGGCTGCAGCCGTGCTGTTCGTCGCCACCGCCACGGGTGCCCCGATCTCGACGACCCACGCCATCACGTCGGCGATCATGGGCGTCGGCTCGACCAAGTCGATCAAGGCGGTGCGCTGGGGCGTGGCCAAGAACATCGTCGGGGCCTGGGTCTTCACCTTCCCGGGCGCCGGTCTCGTGGCCGCAGGCACCTACCTGCTCCTCAAGTTCGTCACCTCCTGACCCCCGCCCTGCCCGCCCTCTCGCCCGGTTGAGTCGCGAAAGGATCACTTCCTGACGGGGTGTCCACCTCCACATGGGTGTTCCATCAAGAGGTGGACGTCTCGCCCCCCCGCCTGCCCCGCCCAAACGCCCCAGAGACAGCGGAGCACGCCGTGCCCCCCCTGCCGCACGGCGTGCTCTGGTGTCCGGCCCTGGCCGGGGTGCTGCGGCTCAGCCGAAGCGGCCCGAGATGTAGTCCTCGGTGGCCTTCTGCGTCGGGTTGCTGAAGATCTTCTGGGTGTCGTCGACCTCGACCAGGCGCCCGGGCTGACCGGTCGCCTTGAGGTTGAAGAACGCCGTCTGGTCGGACACGCGCGCCGCCTGCTGCATGTTGTGCGTGACGATGACGACGGTGAACTGGCTCTTGAGCTCGTTGATCAGGTCCTCGATGGCGAGGGTCGAGATCGGGTCGAGCGCGGAGCAGGGCTCGTCCATGAGGAGCACCTGTGGGTCGACCGCGATGGCGCGAGCGATGCAGAGCCGCTGCTGCTGACCACCGGAGAGGCCGGCGCCCGGCTTGTCGAGGCGGTCCTTGACCTCGTTCCACAGGTTGGCGCTCTGGAGTGACTTCTCGACGACCTCGTCGAGCTTCTTCTTGTTCTTGACGCCGTTGAGCTTGAGCCCGGCGGCGACGTTGTCGCGGATGGACATCGTCGGGAACGGGTTGGGCCGTTGGAACACCATGCCGACGGTGCGTCGCACGGCCACCGGGTCCATCGACGACGCATAGAGGTCCTGGTCGTCGAGCGTCACCTTGCCGTCGACGCGACCACCGGGGATGACCTCGTGCATCCGGTTGAGGGTGCGGAGCACCGTCGACTTGCCGCAGCCGGACGGGCCGATGAAGGCCGTCACGGAGCGGGGCTCGACGGTGAGGGTGACCCCTTCGACGGCCTTGAAGTCGCCGTAGTAGATGTCGAGGTCCTTGACGTCAATGCGCTTGGCCATGTGCTGTCGTTTCTCTCTGGGTTCAGAAATTCAGGGGTATGCCGTGTGCGCGGCGCGGTCAGTTCCGCACCTTGCTGAACCGGCCGATGAACCGGCCGGCGATGTTCAGCAGGAAGACGATGAGGATGAGGGTCAGGGCAGCACCCCACAACCGGTCGACAGAAGGTTCGAGGGTCTCGCCGTAGTTCTGGTAGATCATCGTCGGCAGGGTCGGCATGAGCCCGTCGAAGAGGTTCGTTGCGATGACCGCTGTGTATGGCCCGAGGATGATCAGCGGTGCCGTCTCGCCGATGACACGGGCGAGGCCGAGCAGGATGCCGGTGACGATGCCCGAGAACGAGGTGGGGATGACGATCTTCATGATCGTCTTCCACTTCGGCACGCCGAGGGCATAGGACGCCTCGCGCAGCTCGTTGGGCACGAGCTTGAGCATCTCCTCGGTCGACCGGACGACCGTGGGAATCATCAGCATCGTCAGGGCCAGGCAGACGGCGATGCCGACGCGTTGGAAGTTGAACGTCGTGACCCAGAGGGCGTAGATGAACAGCGCGGCCACGATCGACGGGATGCCGGTGAGGATGTCGACCATGAATGACACGACCTTGGCGAGTCGACCTCGGCCGTACTCCACGAGGTACACCGCGGTGAAGATACCGATCGGCACCGAGATGAGGGCCGTGACGCCCGCTTGGATGAGAGTCCCCTGGATGGCGTGGACAGCGCCTCCGCCCTCCCGACGGGCGGTGATTCCTGCCTGGGACCTGGTCCACCACCCGGCGTCGAGCAGCATGGCGCCGCCCTTGTAGATCGTTGACCCGAGGATCCAGATCAGGGGGATGAGGGCGATCAGGAAGGCAGTCCACATCAGGACTCGTGCGAGCTGGTCCTTGAAGGCGCGCCCGCTGGACTTGCCGCCGAAGTCGTCGTCGGCACGCGCCGTGGGCAGGGCTGCATCGTCGAGGGTGCTGAGGGTGCTCATTCGCTGAAGGCCTTCCGACGGTCGATGACGACTCTCGCGGCCGCGTTGACGATGAAGGTGAGGATGAACAGGACGAGGCCAGCTGCGATGTAGGCACCCGTCTTCTGCGCCGAGTCGAACTCACCGGCGTCGTTGGCGATGCGGGATGCGAACGTCTCGCCGCCGCCGAAGATCGAGAACGAGAACTTGTCGGACGTGTTCAGGGCGGACAGGAGCAAGGTCACGGCGAGCGTCTCGCCCAGCGCCCGTCCCAGGCCGAGCATGGCCGCCGAGATGATGCCGGGCTTGCCGAACGGCAGGACGGCGGTGCGGATCATCTCCCACTTCGTCGCCCCCAGAGCGAGGGCGCCCTCCTTGTGCGTCGTCGGCACCTGCGCGAAGACCTCACGCGAGATCGCCGTGACGATCGGCAGGATCATGATGGCGAGGATGACCCCGGCGAAGGCAAGGGTGCTCTTGGCGCTCGGTGTTCCGGTGTAGGTGAAGAACGGGAGCCACCCCAGCACCGTGTCGATGAGCTTCGCAATGGGTTCGAAGTACTGACCTGCGACCAAGAGGCCCCACAGCCCGTAGACGATCGAGGGGACGGCGGCCAGCAGGTCCACCAGCGCTGCCGCAGGCTTGCTCAGCCAGTCGGGGGCGTACTGGGTGATGAACAGCGCCACAGCCACGCCGAGAGGCACGGCGATGAACATGGCAATGAGCGAGGTGATGATCGTGGCCCACAACAGGTCGACGATGCCGAAGCGCGGATCCGTGCCGCTGGCCACCCATTCACGTGACGTGAGGAAGTTCGCGTTGTTGTTGAGCAACGACGGCACTGCCTGGATGACGAGGAAGACCCCCACGAGGGTGACCAGGACAACGACGAAAATGCCCGATCCGGTCGCGAGGCCGCCGAAGATGCGGTCTCCGAGTCGACCGGTGTCGGCCCTGTCGGCCTCGAGCAGTGGGCGGCCGTCCTCGGTGGGCAGTTCGTCGATCGCACTGTGACCGGTGATCGATGGCACGAGGTCGATTCCTCTCGGAAATGGTGGGGGAGGGGAGAGGGGGCGGAGCCGGTCTGGCTCCGCCCCCTCAGTGGATCAGATGATCTGAAGGTCTGGAAGGGACCTGATCAGGAGATCGCGTCGATCGCGGTCGCGACCTTGGTCTGCACGTCGGCGGGGAGCGGCGCGTAGCCGATCTCCTCGATGGCCTTCTGGGCCTCTTCGGAGGCGAAGTACTTGAGGAACGCCTTGATGTTCTTCTGCTTCGCGGCGTCCTTGCCCTTGGAGCAGACGATCTCGTAGGTCACGAGGTTGATCGGGTAGGCCCCGGCTTCCTTCGTGGCGTAGTCGAGCTTCAGGGCGAGGTCGTTGCCCGTGCCGGTCTGCTTCGCCGTGGCGATGGCCTTGCCGACGGTCTCGGAGGTGAGCTCGACGGCGCCGGCGCCGTTGTCGATCGCGGCGACACCAAGGTCGGCGTCCTTCGCGTAGCTCCACTCGACGTAGGTGATGCCACCGTCGGTGCTCTTGACGCCTTCGGTGACACCGGCGGACTTGCCCTTGCCCTCGCCCTTGCCGTCCCACGTCTTCGCGGGCTCGCCCGGCCAGTTCGCCTCGGCAGCGGCCTTGAGGTACTTGGTGAAGTTCTCGGTCGTGCCCGACTCGTCGGAGCGGAAGAAGGGCTTGATCGCGGTGGCGGGGAGGCTGACACCAGAGTTGACCGCGGCGATCTTCGGGTCGTTCCAGGTGGTGATCTTGCCCTGGAAGATGTCGCCGATGACGGCGGGGGTCAGGGTGAGCTTGTCGACACCCTTGAGGTTGTAGGCCACGGAGATGGGGCCGGTGACCATGGGGATGTTCCACGCGGGGGAGCCACAGAAGGTGGCTGCGTCGGTGGCCTCGACCTTGCCGTCCTTCTCCACCGTCTTGAGGGCCGAGTCGGAGCCGGCGAAGTCGACCTGACCGCCGATGAACTGCTTGACGCCCGCGCCGGAGCCAGACGGGTTGTAGTTGATCGTCGCACCGGAGCACTTCTCGCTGAACTTCGAGCCGACCTCCTCAAAGGCGTTCTTCTGGGCCGACGAGCCTTCGGCGTTGAGGGTGCCTTCGAAGCAGTCCTCGGTGCCGGCGGAGCCGCTCGATGACGCGGTGCTGTCGCCGGTGCCGGCGTCGGCGCTGGCGTTGTTGTCGGAGCCGCAACCGGCCAGGGCAATCGAACCGACGAGGGCGAGGGACGCCATCGCGCCGAGACGCTGAATCTTCACTGTGTGGACCTCTCACAAGGACAAGGAATCTGGGCCGAGCGTGGTGCCCGACACTGCGAAGGTAGGGATGGCCGATGACGCGATGGCCCGTGCCCGGTGAACGCGACGTGAACGCTGTTCGGCCATTGCCTTTCGCGCAGTTCAAGTGGGAGTCAGATCCCCCCAGTTCGTCTTCGTGCCCCGCACGGACGGCGAGCGCCAGCGAGTTGTCCGTGCGGGGCACGAAGACGAGAGTCAGGCGCTACGGCGAGCGCCAGCGAGTTGTCCGTGCGGGGCACGAAGACGAGAGTCAGGCGCTACGGCGAGCGCCAGCGAGTTGTCCGTGCGGGGCACGAAGTCGAGATTCAGGGGTTCAGGTGGCGCTCGACGGCGACGATGCGTGCGTCCGACCCGACACCGGCGACGTGGCACACGAACGCCTCGCCCTTGACGAGGTTGTCGTCCTGCGCCTCGACGAAGGCCTCGAGCATCTCCACCGAGCCGTCGCCCACGAGATCGAGTCGTGTGCCGAGAGCACCGAGCAGGGTGCCCATCACAGGTCCGTGCGAGCACACCGCCGCCGGCTCACCGCGCTCAAGGACGCGCTCGAGGTGCTGTTCGGTCTTCGCGGGGTCCGCTTCGTGGCCCTCCTCGGACAGGCCCTTCTTGGCGCGGGGCACGATCCCGGACCACACGGCATACGGGGAGATCGTGTCGAGACAACGCACGGACGGTGACGTGAGGATCCGGGAGATCCCGTATGCCGTGAGCACTGGGATGAGCGCATCCGCGCGTTCTCGTCCGCGCGCCTCAAGGGGGCGCTCGCGGTCATCGCCCTTCCAGTCCGAGCGCGGCACAGCCTTGGCGTGCCGCACGATCACCAGTGGCCAGGTGTCCAGCGAACCTTCGGTGTGAGCGCGCACGAGGGCTCGCAGCTGCTCGCGGTCGTGGGCGTAGTCGAGGCGGACGTTGGCCTCGACCACGTCGAGCCACTCGACCGCGTCGATCTCGTTCTCGAGGAGTCCGCTGCCGCCGGTGACCGTGGAGGCCCAGTAGCGGACGATCTTCTCGCCCTGCTCGCCCGCCTTGGTGAGCAGCAGGTAACGGGCTTCGGGCAGGGGCCGACCGAGGCGCACCTCGAGCCCGGTCTCCTCGAGCGTCTCGCGGGCCGCGGCGGTGCCCCAGTCCTCGCCCGCGTCGAGTTTGCCCTTGGGCCAGGACCAGTCGTCGTAGCGAGGGCGGTGGACGAGGGCGACTTCGAGCACGCCGTCACGCATCCGCCACGGCAGCGTGCCTGCCGCGGGGATGCTCTGGGCTCGGGCCTGAGTGCTCAGCGCCGACGAGCCTTGCGTCGACGCTTCGCGTGCATCTCGATGAGGACGGCCTGCACGTCCTCGAGCAGTTCGCCGTCAGTGCCGACGTGGTGTCGGGCCCAGCGGCCGTCGCTCTCGAGACTCCAGTGCGAGTAGTCGCCACTCATGCCCTTGGTCATGAGTGACGTGAGGTCGTGGAGGTGGCGTGGGTCGGAAAGTCGCACGAGGCACTCGACGCGGCGGTCCAGGTTGCGGTGCATCATGTCGGCGCTGCCGATCAGGGCCTCGACGTCGTCGCCGGTGCCGAAGAGGAAGACGCGGGAGTGCTCCAGGAAGCGGCCGAGGATCGAGTGAACCGTGATGGTCTCGGACAGGCCTGCGACCCCGGGTCGCAGGGAGGAGATGCCGCGGACCCAGACGTCGACCTTCACGCCGGCCTGCGAGGCGCGATAGAGGGCGTCGATGATCTGCTCGTCGACGATGGAGTTGACCTTGAAGCCGATGTAGCCACTCCCCGTGCTCGCGCGCTCCTTCTGGATTTGTGAGTCGATGCGCTCGAGGAGCCCGGTGCGCACCGATCGCGGCGCCACCAGAAGGCGCTTGAACTTGGTCCGTGGCGCGATGCCCGACAGCTGGTTGAACAGTCGCGAGAGGTCCTCGCCGACCTGGGGGTCGCAGGTGAGCAGGCCGAAGTCCTCGTAGAGGCGGGCCGTCTTGGGGTTGTAGTTGCCGGTGCCGACGTGGCAGTAGCGGCGCAGGCCGTCCTCCTCCTGGCGGACGACGAGGCTGAGCTTGCAGTGGGTCTTGAGTCCGACGATGCCGTAGACGACGTGGACGCCGGCGCGCTCGAGCTTGCGGGCCCAGGAGATGTTGTTCTGCTCGTCGAAGCGGGCCTTGATCTCGACGACGGCCAGCACCTGCTTGCCGCTGTCGGCGGCGTCGATGAGGGCGTCGATGATGGGGGAGTCGCCGCTCGTGCGATAGAGGGTCTGCTTGATGGCGAGGACGTTGGGGTCGGCCGCTGCCTGCTCGATGAACGCCTGCACCGACGTCGAGAACGAGTCGTAGGGGTGCTGGAGGAGGACGTCCTGCTTGCGGATGCTCGCGAAGATGTCGCGGGCCTTGGCGCTCTCGGTCGGGGCGAGGTCGCTGTTGGTGCGCGAGACGAACGCCGGGTAGTGCAGGTCGGAGCGTTCGAGGTCGGCGATGATGTTGAGCCCGCGCAGGTCGAGCGGTGCGGGCAGGCGGTAGACCTCGTGGCCCGAGACACCGAGCTCGCGCACGAGCAGGTCCATGACGTGGTCGTCCATGTCACGGTCGACCTCGAGCCGGACGGGCGGGCCGAAGCGGCGCCGGGTCAGCTCCTTCTCCAGGGCGGCGAGGAGGTTCTCGGCGTCGTCCTCCTCGACCTCGAGGTCCTCGTTGCGGGTGACCCGGAAGGTGTAGTGCTCGTGGACCTCCATGCCGGGGAAGAGCTGGTCGAGGTGAGAGGCCATGACGTCCTCGAGCGGGACGAACCGCACGTCGTAGACGTCGCCCGCCGAGCCGGTCTCGCCCACGCGGAGCAGGCGGGGGAGGAGCGGTGGGACCTTGACCCGGGCGAAGTGCTCCTTGCCGGTCTTGGGGTTGACCAGGAGGACCGCGAGGTTGAGCGACAGCCCGGAGATGTAGGGGAACGGGTGGGCCGGGTCGACGGCGAGCGGCGTGAGGACGGGGAAGACCCGGTCGGTGAAGAGTTGCCCGAGCTCGGTCTGCTCGTCCTCGGACAGCTCGTCCCAGCGCATGACCTGGATGCCTTCGTCCTCGAGCGCGGGCTGCACGAGGTCGTCGTAGACGCGGGCCTGCATGTCGAGGAGCTCGTGGGCCACGGTGGAGATCTGCTCGAGGACCTCGCGGGGTTCGAGGCCCGAGGCCGAGCGGACGGCCAGGCCGGTGGCGATGCGGCGCTTGAGACCGGCGACGCGCACCATGAAGAACTCGTCGAGGTTGGACGTGAAGATCGCGAGGAACCGCGCCCGCTCGAGCAGGGGGACGTTCTCGTCGGCGGCCAGTTGCAGGACCCGCTCGTTGAACTGCAGCCACGAGATCTCGCGGTCGAGGAACCGGTCGGCGGGCAGCCCGTCGTCCTCCTCGTCGGTCCGTGCGAAGCGGCCGTTGGAGGAGCGGGGCTGGATCGCGCGGGCCTCGGACGCGGAGGCGCTCGCGATGGACACCTCACGGACGAAGTTCGCATCAGCAGCAGCCCGGGCAGCCGTGTCGGCGGCGGTCGCATCCGCCGCTTTCGTCAAAACCTCGGGCTGGTCCAGGTCCAGTGAGCTGTCCTGGGTCGTCGACGTCGTCATGGATTCATCGTGTCAGTTCGAGGTGAACAGGAGAAGACATCACGGGGTCAGCGCAGACGTCCGCCGGCGAGCACCACCGTGCGTGCCGCAAGCGCATCGAGCGAGTCGACGACGTCGGGCTCATCGACCTTGAGGTCGGTCTGCAGGATGGACAGCTCGGTGCAGCCGAGCACGATGGCGCCGGCACCCTTGGCGCGCAGGTGCGCGACCGCAGCGTCGAAGCGGTCACGCTCGACCGGCATACCCGCTTTGACGCCGTCATAGATCATCGACATGACGTCCTTCTGGACGACGTCGTCGGGAACGATGGGCTGGAGCCCGGCTGCCTCGGCCGCCCGGTGATAGGTCTCGGCGCGCAGCGTGCCGTCGGTCGCGAGGATGCCCAGTGTCGTCAGCCCGGGCACCGCGGCCTGGGCGGCCTGGACCGTCACGGCGACGATGTCGATGACGGGGATGTCGACGGCGGCCGCGACCTCGTCCTGGAAGGCCTGGGCGGTGTTGCACGGCAGGGCGATGAACTTCGCGCCGGCGCGCTCGAGCTGGCGGGCGTCCTCGGCCATCACCGGTCCGGGGCTCTCGTCACTGTCTCCGACGATGTATGCCGTCCGGTCCGGAATGCTGGCGTGGTTCCACACGAGCATGTCGACGTGGTCCTGGTCGCGGCCCGCGTCGGTCATCTCGAGGACGCGCTGCATGAAGTAGACGGTGGCCATCGGGCCCACGCCGCCGAGGATGCCGACTGGTTCGTTGCGCACGCTTCGAGCCTAACCCGCACGCCCTCGTCGCCGATGACGCGGAAATCGTGGATCGTCCCGGTTATAACCGGGAATGCGTGAGATTTCCGGTTCACAGACCGGCGGGCACAGTGATATCCTGTCGGTGATATCGGAGGTGGTTGTCATGGAGCAGATCCTGATCCGCAATCTTCCCGCGGGCACGAAGGCCGCGCTCAAGGCGCGTGCCCGGCAACATCACCGGTCGGCGGAGGCTGAGGCGCGTGAAGTCCTTGCGGCCGCCTTGGAGCGCGACCCTGTCACCCTCGTGGACCTGCTGTCTGGCGACGAGGGGGCGGGCATCGACTTCGAGCCCGGTCGGCTCGGCCTGACGGCCCGCACTGCCGTCCTGTGAGCTACGTCCTCGACACCAATGTCGTGTCGGCGCTTCGGGTGCGCGGTCGCCATCCCGAGGTTGAGGCGTGGGCTGTCTCGGTTCCTGTCGCCGAGCAGTTCGTCACCGCCATGACGATCAGCGAGATCGAGCGTGGAGTCGCGGGCCGGGAACGCTCCGACGCTGCTCAAGGTGAGGTTCTGCGTCGGTGGTTCGAGGAGCGAGTCCTGCCGGCTTTCGCGGATCGTGTGCTGCCCTTCGACGTGGCCGCAGCGCGGATTCTGGCGACCTACCGCGTGCCAGAGCATGCTCCGCTGGACGATGCCCTGATCGCTGCGGTGGCGCAGGCTCGGGAGTTCACCGTCGTCACCCGCAACGTCCGCCACTTCGAGCCCCTCGGCGTCGCGCGCCTCGACCCCTGGACCTGGTCGCCGTGAGGCCCAGACAGCGAGTGACCGAGTGGATGGAGCGCCCACGCCGCCGCTACTTCGACGCTGTCTCTTGGTCCATCCAAGGGCTGTTGGCCCTTCCGATCGTGTGTCTATTCTTTGTCATCCGCTGGCTGACTGGAGGACCAAGGCCGGAGAGCCACGTCCTTGTCTTGATCTTCTCTGGCGTGGGCGTGCTCGAAATCGCCTTCCTGGTCATCTGGCTACGACGGCCGAAAGAGAGCCGCGAGGCGACGCGACGGCGACGCGTGGGTCTGACGCCGACCGATGATCAAGAGCCCGGCGGATAGACTCCGGGGCGATCCCTGACGACCCCTACCAAGGAGCTTCGTGGCACTGTCGGCCCTGTCCCTCACCGAGCGTGAGCACGACGACTTCGTTCGTGACCACCCCAACGGGCACCTCATGCAGACGACGCCGTGGGGCAAGGAGAAGGAGCACACCGGCTGGACCTGGCGCACCGTCGCCGTGGGTCGCAAGGGTGCCGGAGCCGACGGCGCCGACGAAATCACCGGCGCCGCGCTGATCCTCTTCCGGCGCACTCCGGTCGTGCCCATGGCGCTGGCCTATTGCCCGCGTGGGTTCGTCGTCGACTGGTCCGACGCCGAGAGCGTCGACGCGCTGCTCGCCGAGGTCACGCGGGTTGCCAAGGAGAGCCGAGGCGTCCTGCTTCGCGTCGACCCGGCCGTCCGCATCGACAACCCCGACATCCGGCCGGCCCTCGAGTCGCGTGGCTTCACCCGCACCGACCCGGGCGACGACGCGGCCAAGACGCTCGCCCAGCCGGCGCTGCGCATGGTCACCGACATCAGCGACCTCGAGGCCCTGCACAAGGACCTCACGCAGGGCACGCGGCAGTCGATCCGCAAGGCCGAGAAGTCCGGCCTGGTCTACGAGTCGGTCGGTCGCGACAAGATCCCCGCGTTCTACGAGCTCATGAAGACGACCGGCGCGCGCGACGGCTTCGGCATCCGCAGCATGGAGTACTTCACCACCCTCTACGACGTGCTCTCGCCCACCGACGACATCGTCATCTCGCTCGTCAAGCTCGACCACGGCGCCGCCGCCGAGTCGGCGCGCACCAAGCTGGAGGACCTGCGCGGTCAGCTCGAGAAGGCATCGGCCAAGCGAGAGAAGTACCCCTCCGAGAAGGCCGACCGCCAGGTCGCAGGTCTCGAGGAGAGCATCGAGAAGAACGAGGGCTCGGCGGCGCAGTTCGAGGCTTCGCACGCCCAGCACCCTGACGGCCAGTACTTGGCCGGCTCCGTCTTCGCGACCTGCGGCACGCGCGGTTCCTACCTGTACGCCGCGTCGTCCGACGAGCACCGCAACCTGCGCCCGAACTACCTCATGGTCTGGCAGATCATGCAGGACGCTGCGGCCAAGGGCGTCACGACGTTCGACTTCGGTGGCATCGACGCGTCCGAGGGACTCGAGGAGTTCAAGCGCCAGTGGAACCCGGAACGACGCGAGTATGCCGGTGAGTTCACCAAGCAGCTCCGTCCCCTTTCCGGTCGGCTCATCGACCTTGCCGTCCGCGTCTACAAGCGCCGCTGAGAGGCGAATCCCGTTGTCCGACAACAAGTTTGCGTCCATCGCGGACCAGCCGTTCGTGCCCGTGATCGTCGGGGCCCATGTCGGCGGGTACTCGCTCGTGCGCGCGTTCCATGAGGCGTACGGCGTGAAGTCGCTCGTCGTCACCGGCGCGTCCTCGTGGGTCGTCGACAACTCGGCGATCCTTGAGGTCGTCGGCTGCCCCGACGCCCACGACGCCGACGTCCTTGCTGCGACCCTCGAGGGCTCGCCGTTCGCGGAGCTGTCGCAGCCCAAGATCCTTCTCGCGACGTCGGATTCGCTCGTCGACGTCATCGACGCCATGCGCGACCAGCTCGACGAGTCGTGGAAGGTGCCGTACGTCCGCGCCGAGATCCTGGAGAGGGCGACCCGCAAGCACACCTTCGAGCAGGCTGCCGCGGCGGCGGGGGTCTCCATCCCGACCACGACGATCATCGACCTGTCCGACGAAGGCGACGGAACGGCATACGCGATCAAGGTTCCGGCAGAGGGCTATCCGCTGATTCTCAAGCCAACGGCCCCGCGCGCCTGGAACACGGTGACGTTCGAGGGCCAGGCCAAGGTGCACGAGGTCGCGTCCGCTGACGAGCTGCGTGACCTTCTCGACCGGATCCACGCGTCCGGCTACCGCGCCAAGCTGATCCTCCAGGACATGATCCCCGGCGACGACACGGGGATGCGGATCCTCACCTGCTACTGCGACAGGAACTCGCAGGTGCGCTTCGCGTCCTACGGCCGGACGCTGATCGAGGAGCACTCGCCCGGACTCATCGGGGTGCCGGCGGCGATCCTCACCGGCCAGAACCGCGAGATCGTCGACGAGGCCGTGCGGTTGCTCGCTGAGCTCAAGTGGGTGGGCTACGCGAACTTCGACCTCAAGTACGACCCGCGCGACGGCAAGAGCAAGTTCTTCGAGCTCAACCCTCGGCTCGGGCGCTCGAACTACTACGTCACGGGGACGGGCTTCAACGCCATCACCTGGTACGTCGACGAGTACGTCCACGACAACCTTCCCGACGAGTTCGAGCTCATCGAGGCCGACACCGAGACTGTCTACTCAGTGGTGCCGGTGCGGACCATCAAGTGGGCGCTCGCGGGTCACCCCGAGCTGTGGGCGCGGGTCCAGCGCGTCATCAAGGCCGGTGGGCTGCGCAACCCGATGCACTACAAGGCCGAGAAGCACCCGGTGCGGTGGGCCAAGATCCTCGCCGCCGGCGTGAGCTATGACCGCAAGTTCCACCAGTACTACGACCCCGAGGCAGCGTTCCACCCCGGCGGCGAGGCCGCCGACTCCGACCTCCCCCGCCCCTGAGGTCTTATTGCGCTGGAGCGACTTCATCCGGGTCGAAACCCCGGTTACGTGTGGCTTTTGCGCAAGAAGGCGGGTGGGGCCAGGGGAGATGAGGTCAGGCGCGGCCAGGGAGGCGGCGGAGGATGGGCGCGAGCATCTCGTCGACCTCACGGATCTTCATGAGCCTGGCGAAGCCATAGAACACGACCGCCAACGCGATTCCGCCACAAGCCAGCGCGAGGAACTGTGACAGCCAGGGGCTCCCGGGGTCGGCGATGAGGGCGGCGACCCCCCACCCCGCGACGCCGGAGATCGTCGCGGCGACCGTGAGACGGGTCCACATCCGGGCCACCGTCGCGAGGTTGAGTCCGCCGAGCTGGCTCCGGGCGATGAGGAGGAACGCGCCCGCCGCAATGAAGTTCGAGATGCTCGCACCACCCGCGACGACCGCGACGACGTACTGCGGCGCGGTCCACAGCAGCGCCACGACACAGCCCAGGGCGTTGCCTGCCATGAGCAGCACGACCGTCCAGAAGTTCATCTTCCCGTCGCCACGTGCGAAGCAGTAGCGCTGCTTGAGCGCCGTGATGCCGAACGGAACGCTTCCCACGGCACTGACGGCGAGGATGAGCGCGATGTCCCGCGCTTGGTCGATCCCCTTGCTGGGGATGTAGTCCGTCCCGGGCAGCAGGGTCGAGACGAGCGGCCGACCGAGGGCGATGAGCGCGGCCGAGGCGGGGAGGACCAGCACCGCCGGAGCGGTCAGTCCGTGGACCAGCCACCGACGCATCGCCGCGAGATCGCCCTGCTCGTGGGCGCGCGACATGGCGGGGAACATCGCGGTGATGATCGAGATGGTGATGATCGAGTGGGGGAGCATGTAGAACGTGTAGGCGTACCCCTGCGCGCCATTGCCGGCCACGTTGTCGGCCCTGCTCGAGCCTGTGCTGTAGGTGTAGGTGCTCAGGAAGCCGTACGCCTGCGACACCAGCAACGCCGCGATCGTCCACATGCCCATGCGCGACATCTCGCCGAAGCCGTATCCACGCCACCCGAAACGAGGCCTGTAGGCGAACCCTGATCGCAGCAGAGGGGCGACGAGGCAGACGCCCTGCACCACAATGCCCAGGGTCGTCGTGCCACCAAGCAGCCAGATCATCGCCGGAGTCCAGGTGTCCACCGTCGGCTGCTTGCCCCATTGAATGATGAACCAGGTCAGGCCGATGATCTGCACGACGTTCGCCCACGCGGGCGCCCAAGCGTAGGCCACGAAGTGCCCACGCGCGTTGAGCACCTGACCGAGCACCGAGTAGAGCCCGTAGAAGAAGAGCTGCGGCAGGCAGATGTAGGCCATGGTCGTCGTGAGCGACAGGTAGTTCGGACGGTCGTTGTCGCTGAGCAGGCGCACGATCCACGGGGCCGCAGCCAGACACGCAATCGTGCTCACCCCCAGCACGAGGAAGCATGCGGTGATGAGCCGGTCGCTGAAGTCCTGGCCGCCGTCCTTGCGCAGCATCGCCTTGGTGATCTGGGGGATCAGCAGGGCCGACAACAGGCCACCGTTGATGAGGACGTAGATCTGCGTGGGCAGGGAGTTCGCCACGGTGTAGGAGTCCGAGGCCAGCGCCGCGCCGACGACCCCGGTGAGCAGGGCCATCCGGACGAAGCCGAGGATGCGTGAGCCGAACGTCCCCATCGCCATGATCGCGCTGTTGCGGGCGACGCTGTTGTCACCCGTGCCACTGGGCGGGGTGGCGCCTTCGGGATCTACTCCGGCGCCCTCGGGGCGGGTGTCGGTCACGTGCTCTCCCTGCGGGTTCCTCGGTGGACCGGGCCACTCTACGGCGCGGAGGGACGTCCGTAGACGACGTGGATGGCCGCGTCCTCGAAGCCCGCGCGCCGATAGGTCGCGAGGGCACGCGTGTTGTCACCGTCGACATAGAGGTCGATCGCGTCGACGCCCTGACGGGCGAGGTGGGCCGTACCCAGTCCCGTGAGCGGTCCCGCAAGACCACGTCCTTGGTATGCCGGGTGCACGCCTACGACGTAGACCTCGCCCGTGCTTGAGCCAGGTTCCCTTTTGGTCCAGTGGGACGCCGCGAGGGGGTGATTGCCGTCGGCCGCGGTCACAGTGGTGTCCTCGACAAGCAGGAGACCTGCGGGGTCGAACCAGTCCTGGGCCATGCGGTCCTGCAGGTCCTGCAGCGTGATCGAACCCTGCTCCGGGTGACTCGCAAACGCCAGGCCGTTGACCTCCAACCACGCCTGCTCATCACGCCCCGGCTCAAACGCCCGCACCGAAAAGCCCTCTGGCAGAACGGGATCGACATCGTCGCCGGGCGCAACGACGCGCGCCATCACATGAAGTTCGCGGGTCGACACCAGACCTTCGGCCGCAGCCAAGGCCCGGGCTGCGGGCAGATCCCCGTGAGCCCACACGCCCTTCGCCACCTGTTGCGAGGCGAACAAGGTCCGCACCAACGCCCGACCCACGCCCTGCCGGCGGGCATCAGGATCGACCACCAGTTCTGCGGACCCGGCCGCATCGAGAGCCGCGTAGCCCACGAGACGGGACTGGGCGGCATACGCCGCAACGTGTGAGACCTCGGCACGAGCGGAGGTGAGAGCGAGACGAAAGGCCTCCGAGATCGCGTCGACGCCATCGGCGTCAGCCGCCCGCCCAGCCAACGCGAGGACGTCAGCAGCCGCTGTCGCGTCCAGGTGCGACGACGTGTCGAGGTGCACGGAGGTCACGAGGACGCGATCTCGGCCTCGGCAGCGGCTTCGGCCTCTTCGGGAACGAACCGGTAGCCGACGTTGCGAACCGTGCCGATGAGCGTCTCGTGGTCGGAGCCCAGCTTGGCGCGCAGCCGGCGGACGTGGACGTCGACGGTGCGGGTGCCACCGAAGTAGTCGTAACCCCAGACCTCCTGCAGCAGCTGGGCGCGGGTGAAGACGCGCCCCGGGTGCTGCGCGAGGTATTTGAGGAGCTCGAACTCCTTGTAGGTGAGGTCGAGGGCCTTTCCGCGCAGCTTGACCGAGTAGGTCGCCTCATCGATGACGAGGACGCCAGCGGTGATCCGCACGTCGTCGTCGCCCGGGTCGCCCTCCAGGCCGCGAGCAATGGCGAGCCGCAGCCGGGCCTCGACCTCGGCCGGCCCGGCACTGTCGAGCAGCACGTCGTCGATGCCCCACTCAGGGGTCAGGCCCGCGAGCCCACCCTCGGTGAGCACGGCAAACAGGGGCGCGGACAGCCCGGTCGTGCGGATGACGCGGCACAGCGAACGAGCCATCGCGAGCTCGCGACGGGCGTCGACGAGCACTGCGTCAGCGGGCGGAGCGTCGATGAGGGCGGTCGGCTCGGCCGGGAGGATGCGAACATGGTGGCTGAGCAGGCCCAGAGCTGGCAGCACCTCGGCGCTCGGCGCCAAGGCGTTCGTCAGCAGCAGGAGTTGGGCCATCCAGCACAGAATAGGTGGACATGACCGCGACCGACGGCTCTCACCGGGGCATGAGACCGGTGACACTGCGTTATTGGGCCGGTGCCCGAGCGGCAGCAGGGGTGACCGAGGAGACGTTCGAGGCGGGACCGCGCGTCGGCGACGTCCTTGACGCTGCGGTCGCGGCGCACCCGGCCCTTCGCGACGTCGTCGCCGTCTGTTCGGTCCTCCTCGACGGGCGCTCCGTCGGTCGTGACGCCGAAGTCGGGCTGGACAAGGTCGTCGAAGTGCTCCCCCCGTTCGCCGGTGGCTGACCGCATGACTGATGGCAGGATGCCGATCGTGGATGCGACGGAGCCCGTGAGTGACCCCGTGAGTGACCCGGTGAACGAACCAGTGAACGAGTCGCGTGCTGCCCGGCGTGCGGCGCGGGAGGATCGCCGCCGCAACCCGATCCTGCCGCCGATCGCCACGGAGCGCCGGGTGATCCTGGTCCTGGCCACGGCGGTGTTCGCGGTGCTGCTGGCTCTGGCAACCGCAGCTGACCAGGCTCTCGGCGCTGCGGCGATCGCCTGGGGCGGCCTCGTGCTCGCCTGGGGCTGGCCCGAGCTGCTGGGTTCGTCGAGCAAGTTCGGCTCGTCGCTCGCCATCGGCCTGGCCGGCGTGCTCGCTCCTGTGGCCGTCGCAGTGACCTCGGAGGAGCCCTTCCTGCGGCATGTCCCTGTCGTCGTGGCCGTCGCCATGCTCGCGATGTTCCTGCACCAACTGCTGCGCCGTGACGGTCGGCCCCGCCTCACGCAGTCCCTGGCGGTGAGCGCAGCCGGCATCGCGATCGCCGCGATCGGTGCGGCCTACGTCCCGCTCGGTCGCACGTTCGGTGGTCGTGAAGTGGTTGCGGTCGTGGCGGCCTCCCTCGCCCTGTCCGCCATCGCCGACCTCGGTGCACCGATGGCCAGGGCTCGTCCTTGGATGGTGGCGGCGGCAGGTGCCATCGGTCTCGTCGCCGGAGGGGTCGCCGGCCTGTTCGTCGACGTGGTCGGTGCGCCTTCTGGAGCTCTGCTCGGCGCGGTGGTCGGCGTGCTGGCGCACGTGACGCGACGTGCGCTGTGCACCCTTTCGCCGATTCGCGGGATGCGCGGCCAGATCACGGCCGCGGCGGCCTCGGTCCTCGTGACTGCCGTTCCGGTCTACCTGCTGTCGCGACTCATCGTCGGCTGACGGACCACACGGCATACGCAGTCCGGGATGCGTCAGTAGACGATCGCCTGCGCGTCCGGTCGCAGGATTTCCTCGACGTATGCCGCGGCGCCCCTGATCGTCGCGCCCTCCAGCAGGTCGTCGGGCGAGAGGTCACGGCGGGCCGCGCACTGGCCGCAGACCGTGACGGTGGCGCCGGCGAGCAGGGCGTCACGAAGGGCCGCGAGAGGGGTGCCGTGGGGGAGGGAGAGCTCCTCGGCGCGGCCGGCGACAGCCATCCACGTGGCCTCCCCGCTGAGCCAGACGCTGACCTCGGTGCCGGCGGTGACGGCGATGACGGCAACGGTGAAGCCTTGGTTGAGGCGTTCGAGGGCTTCGGCGCCGCAGGTGATCTTGACGACGAGCGGTCGGATGCTCGAGGGATTGGCCATGGGTCCTCCTCAGGGGTACGGCTACGATCCCACTCGTGGCCTTCCATCTCGACACAGACCTCCCGCCTGAGCTCGCGCCCCTCGCCTGGCTGATCGGCAAATGGGTCGGTGCCGGCGTCGTCGGCTACCCCACGATGGAGTCGGCGAACTTCGGCCAGGAGATCATCTGCGCCCATGACGGCCGGCCCTTCCTCGAGTGGCGCAGCCAGTCCTGGCTCCTTGACGACGCGGGCGAGAAGGTCCGCCCACTCGCGACCGAGGTCGGCTTCTGGCGACCCGTGCCCGAGACGCCGGACGGCACCAACGTCGAACTGCTGCTCGCCCACCCCACGGGATTCGTGGAGATGTATGCCGGGCACGCCCAGCCGGCCAAGGTCGAGCTCCGCACCGACGGCGTCATGCGCAGCCCGCACGCCAAGGAGTACACCGCGGCGCACCGGATGTACGGCTACGTGAACTCCAACCTCATGTGGGTCATGGACATGGCCGCCATGGGTCAGCCGCTGACCTCACACCTCTCGGCCGAGCTCAAGCGCGTCGAGTAGTCGTTCCCCCTTCCGGCTGGTCGGCTGCCGGCAGGCCGGTCCTTACGGCGTGACGGACACGTCTGCGTAGTCGTCCATCGTGTCGGTGCGCAGGCCCTTGCCCAGAGCGTCCATGCCGGCCTCGTCGACGACGTCGATGGCGCCGCCCTCCGGAGAGGTTCCGAAGCCGGTGAAGGGTGCGGTGATGAAGACGATGTCGCCGCTGCGGAGGTTGCGCAGCGAGATCGCCTCGCTGCGCATCGTTCCCACATTGAGGGCGCTGTCGACGACCAGGTTGCTCGTCGCTGCGTTGACGAACTTCGTGAGCGTGATCGGGTTGGCGATGACCGACGGGGTGAGCGTCTTGATCATCAGGGCCTTGATGAACGCCTGCTGGCGTCGGCCGCGCGAGATGTCGCCCTCGGAGAGTTCGTGGCGCTCTCGCACGAAGGCCAGGGCCTGCTCACCATTGAAGTTGTTCCAGCCCTCGCGGACCTGGAAGGCGCCCTCGTTGCTGGCCTCCTCGGCATAGACGCGCACGCCACCGACGGCGTCGGTCATCCTGCGGAAGCCTTCGAAGTCGGTCTTGGCCACGTGGTCGATCTTGACGCCGAGGAGGTCCTGGAGCGTGCTCACCAGCAGGGGTGCCCCGCCGTAGGCGTAGGCCGCGTTGATCTTGTCCTTCTTGCGCCCCGGGATCGAGACATAGAGGTCGCGAGGGAAGTGGATGAGCTGGACGGATTTCTTGTCCTCGGGCACGTGGGCGAGGACGATGACGTCGGCTCGGCCCGCGTCGCCGGGGCGCGTGTCCGCGCCGACGATGAGGTAGTTCTGCCCCACGCCCTTGAGCGGGACGGGCTTGCCGTCCTTCGTCGTCGGGGTGGACTTGGGGGGAAGGAGGTCCTCCTGGGTGATGTTGCTCGCTGCCTTGCGGTCGAGGAAGACCACGAAGCCGACCGCGCCGACGAGGGTCACGGCCACGAACGAGGCCACGACGAGGAGGAACCGACGCCCCCAGCGCGGCTTCCTGTGAGCCTGGCGGTCTGCACGGGTGTCCTCGGCGGCGAAGTCGTCTAGCACCCGGCCCAGTGTAGGTGCGCCTGAGGGCCAGCCGGCCGACCGGCATACATTGGTGGTGTGAGTGATCTCGGCACGCGTCTGCGAGCTGCCGGCCGGCGGCTCACGCCGCAGCGCCAGCAGGTGCTCGACGCGGTCGAGCGGCTCGGTCACGCGACGCCCGAGCAGATCGTCGACGCCGTCTGCGCCAAGGCCGAGACGCCGATGGCCCTGTCGACCGTCTACCGCTCCCTCGAGGCGCTCCAGGAGCTCGGCCTCGTGAGCCACACCCACGTCGACCACCGCGTCCCGAGCTATCACCTCACCACCCACGCCACCCACATCCATGTCGTGTGCCGTGAGTGCGGTTCCGTGGACGAGGCGCCTGTCGAGGTGGCCGAGGAATTCGTGGCCCGGCTCGACGGTTCTCTTGGATTCGAGGCCGACGTCACCCACGCCGCCATCCACGGCCTCTGCCGCACCTGCAGGAAGCAGTCATGACCGACACGACGACCGTCCGTCCCACCTCACCCCTGTTGACCAGGCCCGGTGCCGTCGCGGGTGAGGGACTCGACGCCGGAGTGGCCGCGCACTACGGCGACCCCGGTCGTGAGCAGCGGCTGCTCGAGGAGGGCCTCGCGGTCGTCGACCTCTCCCACCGTGGGGTCGTGCGCGTGTCGGGTCCCGACCGCTTGTCCTGGTTGCACTCGATCACCACGCAGCAGCTCACCGGTCTCGCGCCGCGGGTCTCGACCGAGTCGCTCGTGCTCTCACCCAAGGGCCACATCGAGCACGCCCTGCACATCGTCGACGACGGCGAGTCGACGTGGATCACTGTCGAGCCGGGCACAGCGCCAGCGCTCGCGGCCTGGCTCGACTCCATGCGCTTCATGTTGCGTGTCGAGGTTTCAGACGTCACCGATGCGTATGCCGTTCTCGGAGAACCGCTTACGGCTGCCAGTGTCGAGGGCGAACCCTTGGCGTGGGTCGACCCGTGGCCGAACCTCGTCGGTGACACCGCGGCATACGGGCCGGAGACGGATCACCCGGGTGAGGCGCGTCGCTGGCGTGAGCTCATCGTTCCTCGCGCCGGGCTCGAGGCCGCCGTGGGTGACCGCCCCCTGGCCGGGATCTGGGCGGCGGAGGCGTTGCGGGTTGCTGCCTGGCGTCCGCGACTGGGCTTCGAGACCGACCACCGCACGATCGCGCACGAGGTCGACTGGCTGCGCACTGCCGTGCACCTGCACAAGGGCTGCTACCGCGGACAGGAAACCGTCGCGCGCGTCCACAACCTTGGCCGACCCCCGCGACGCATCGTCTTCCTGCACCTCGACGGCTCGGGCCACCTGCTGCCCGAGGCGGGGGCTCCGCTGGTCCTGGAAGGTCGCGAGGTCGGTCGGATCACGAGCGTGGCCCGACACCACGAGGACGGTCCGATCGCCCTGGCCGTCATCAAGCGCAACACCCCCGAGGATGTCGATCTTGTCGCCGGAACGGTCGCCGGAGCGCAAACCGTCATCGTCGGACGCTGATTGACCGCAGGATCTGCGCGATCCGGGTCCCGGCAGGTCTGGTCCTCCTGACAGACTGAGGCCATGGCCACCGCATCGTCCGCGACCCTGATCACCGTTGCCCCCACTGGGGCCGAGCACGCGAAGGCCGATGTGCCGCAGCTGCCCACGACCCTCGACGAGCTCGTCGAGACGGCGCGCACGTGCGAGGCGGCGGGGGCTGCCTTGATTCACCTGCACATCCGCGACGGCGAACACCGTCCGACACTCGACGGTGGATACCTCAAGGCTGCGGTCGACGCGATCCGCTCCGAGACCGACCTCATCGTCCAGCTCTCCACGGGCGGCTCCGTGCACGACCCGCTCGAGCAGCGGCTCACCGTCCTCGACGCCGAACCCGACTCGTGCTCGTTGACGTGTGGCACGACGAACTTCGGGGACGACGTGTTCCTCAACCCGTGGGGCTTCATGTCCGACCTCTATGTGCAGGCGCAGGAGTGCGAGGTGGTGCCCGAGTTCGAACTCTTCGAGCTGGGCCATGTCCACGCGTTGCAGCGGCTCCTCGACACCCACGGGCTGCCGTTCGGCGGCAAGGTCCACGTCGACTTCGTCCTGGGTGTGCCGGGCGCGATGCCGGGGACTGCCGCAGCCCTCATGGCTGGCGTCGCGATGCTGCCCGACGCGGTGACGTCGTGGTCGGCGACGGGGATCGGCCGTACCCACCTGCCCGTCCTGGCTGCGGCATTGTCGGCCGGTGGACACCTGCGCGTCGGCATGGAGGACAACATCGTCTTTGCGCGAGGTCAGCAGGTGCAGCAGAACTCCGAGCTGGTCGCCCGCGCCGCCGAGCTGGCCACCACCATGCAACGCCCGCCCATGTCCACGGCATCGGCCCGCGAACTACTCGGCATCAAGCCCCGCTGACCCGCCTGAGAACCCGACTTCGTGCCCCATACGGACACGCTCGCCGGGGCTCGCATGTCCGTATGGGGCACGAAGTCGGTGTGAGTCAGGCGGGTTGGTTGGCGCGCTCGGGGTTGCGGAGGGTGATGTCGTTGCAGGCTGCGCAGGTCTCCTGCGGGATGACGCCGAGGCGCATGAGGTGACCGAACACCCAGCAGCCCGCGCAGAACCCCAGTCCTGACTCGAGCAGGGCGAAGACGACGAGGACTGCGAGCAGGACCGATGCGAAGGTCGTCGCGCCGAAGCCCAGGGCTGCGATCACGGCGACGCCACTGAACAGCAGGCCGACCGTCTGGGCGAAACGCTTGGGCGGGCCCGGCAC
Source organism: Knoellia pratensis (assembly GCF_042666395.1). NCBI lineage: Bacteria > Bacillati > Actinomycetota > Actinomycetes > Micrococcales > Intrasporangiaceae > Knoellia > Knoellia pratensis. The sequence continues at coordinate 1,156,872 of NZ_JBHTDJ010000001.1, forward strand.
GAGGCGCGCCTCCCCGAAGCGGGGAGCGATGACGTGGACGGCGAGGCGTCCCAGCGGGCTGTAACGCGGTCCGCCGGCCACGCGCAGGGCGAACCCGACCGCGAGGAGCGCAGCCAGCCACCACCACTGGGTGAGCAGGGTGAGCAGTGCGAGGACGACGACGCCACCAGCCACCGACCGGGCCGCCTTCTCGTTGACCGGGTTGGGGAAGGTGAGGAGCTCGCGCGCAGACATAAGGCAAGGTTATGTCAAACCCAAGCACACGGCATACCCCGTCTCAGTCCTCAGTTCGACTTCGTGCCCGAGACGGACACCCGTCGCTCGGCTCCTCCTGTCCGTCTCGGGCACGAAGTCGAGGGCAAGTGTTCACCATCACGCTTGCCCCGGTTTGCATTTTGCTAACTAGAGCAAGCACACTGGATCCATGAGCCGGAACCCGCTGAACGACCTCGCCGGACTGGGCGACTACCTGCGTGAGCAGCGTCTGTCGCACCGTCTGTCGTTGCGTCAGCTCTCCGAGCTCGCCGGGATCTCGAACCCCTATCTCTCCCAGCTGGAGCGCGGCCTCAAGCGCCCGAGCGCCGAGATCCTGCAGCAGCTGGCCAAGGGGCTGGAGGTGTCGGCCGAGACGCTCTACGTCAAGGCCGGGATCCTCGACGAGCAGCCCGTGGCCGAGTCCACCAGCACCACCACCGTCCGGGACGCCATCGCCGCCGACCCGAATCTCACCGACCGTCAACGAGCGACCCTCCTCGACGTCTATGAGTCCTTCATCGGCGCGGACCCCAAGCGCTGACCCAGACGTACCCCTTCCTTCGCACCACCCACAACCTCACCACCCAATTCACCAGGAGTGAACATGACCACGAAGACAGCCACCAAGAGCCCTGCCACCCCGCTGTTCGCCGTCGTCGGCGCCACCGACCTCGCCGTGGAGCGTGCCCGTGACGCCCGTGTCCGCGCCGACAAGGTTCGCACCGAGCTCAAGGCCGACCTGGCCCCGACCGCCGTCCAGAAGCGCGCCGAGACCGTGATCGAGGACGTCAAGGCGCTCCCGACCAAGGCCCTCAACCAGGGTGTCGCCACGGCCGACCAGGTCACCAAGAGCTACGAGGACCTCGCGGTCCGTGGCGAGAAGCTCGTCACCCGCATCAAGAACCAGAAGGCCACCAAGGACCTCGTCGCCCAGGCCGAGACCACCCTCAGCCTCGGCAAGGGTGCCGTCACGACCGCCCGCAAGGCCGTCCTCGACGTCCGCAGCTCGGCCCTCGCCACCTTCACGACCGGTCGCAAGGAGGCCGTCAAGGTCGCCGAGACCCTCGTCGAGACCGTCGACAACAACGCCGACGTCGCCGCGACCGAGGTCAAGGCTGCAGCGAAGCGCACCCGCACCGCCGCCAAGCGCACCAGCACGACGGCGACCAACGCCGCCAAGCGCACCACCACGTCGGCCAAGGCCACCACCACCAGCGCCAAGAAGGCCGCCGCCTCCACCACGAAGGCGACCGCCAAGGCTGCTGACAAGGTCGGCAACTGACGCAATACTCCGCGGACCTAGTCTGGGACGCGTGAGCATCCCCCAGACCTCCCGCACCCCTGCAGTCCTCGACGCCGCCCCGGTTCTCGCGCAAGCGATCCGGGGCGGCTTTGTCGAATCCGTCCACCGAGCCAGCGTCGCCGTCACCGCGGCCGATGGTTCGGTCGAGCTGGAACTCGGCAATGCCACGGACCCGGTCTTCCCGCGGTCCTCCAACAAGCCGATCCAGGCCCTCGCCATGGTGCGCAGCGGCCTCGACGTCGCTCCCCACCATCTGGCCCTCGTGAGCGCCAGCCACTCGGGTGAGCCGTTCCACCTCGACGCTGTGCTCGAGATCCTGGGCGGCGCCGGACTCACCGTCGCCGACCTGCAGAACACCCCGGACTACCCGATCGACGACGCGGCCAGGCTCGACTGGATCCGCGCCGGCCACGACAAGGAGTCGCTCGCCCAGAACTGTTCGGGCAAGCACTCGGGCATGCTCGCGACGTGCGTCGCCTCCGGGTGGGACCACACGGCATACCTCGAGATCGACCACCCGCTGCAGCGCGCCTGCGACGAGACGCTTGCGGACCTCGCGGGGGAGCCGATCGCGGCAACCGCCATCGATGGCTGCGGCGCACCAGTCATGGCCGTCTCACTCGCCGGCCTGGCGCGGGCCTTCGGCCGCGTCGCCAGCGCTGCCCCCGGCACGGACGAGGCACGTGTCGCCGACGCGATCCGCAGCCACCCCGAGTTCCTCGGTGGCACGGGTCGCGACGTCACGACGTTCATTCAGCGCACTCCCGGAGCGATCGCCAAGGACGGAGCAGAAGCCGTGTATGCCGTGGGGCTGGCTGACGGACGCGGCATCGCTCTCAAGGTGGCTGACGGAGGCCAGCGGGCCCGGACGGTCATCCTCGCCGCGGTGCTGCGTCGCCTCGGCGTCGAGACCGGTGCGCTCCAAGCCCTCGAGGACGCGCCGATCCTGGGGCACGGTGAGCCCGTGGGATCCGTTGTCGCCGTGGGCATCTGAGTGAGAGCAGTCATCCAGCGAGTCCGACGGGCCGCCGTCGTCGTCGACGGCGAGACCGTTGGTGAGATCACCCGGTCCGGTCTGTTCGTCCTCGTCGGGGTCGGTCATGACGACGGCCCGGCCGAGGTCGAGTTCATCGCCCGCAAGGTGGCGGACCTGCGTCTGCTCGAGGGCGAGCAGTCCGTGACTGACGCCGGTGCGCCGGTGCTCGTCGTCAGCCAGTTCACCCTGCTCGCCGACACCCGCAAGGGCCGCCGCCCATCGTGGAACGCGGCGGCCCCCGGAGATGTTGCCGAACCCGTTGTGGCACAGGTTGTCTCGGCGCTGCGTGCCCGCGGCCTGACGGTCGCGACGGGCCAGTTCGGCGCCCACATTGAGATCGAGAGCGTTGCCGACGGACCCGTCACGATCGTCGTGGACTCATCCGCGCCGTAGTCTTGTCCCATGTTCGCACTCGGTAACGCGCAGGCCTACGTCATGCTCGCGCTCACCATCGCCGCCCTCGCCGTCGAGGTGTTCGCCTTCGTACATGCCCTCCGGACCCGTGCCGACGCCTTCGCGGCGGCCGGCAAGCGCACCAAGAACTTCTGGCTCGCGGTGACTGGGGTTGCTGTCCTGCTCGGGTTCGTCGCTCTGGGCGGGGCAGTGCTCTTCCTCGGGATGATCGCTGTGGCCGCAGCCGGGGTCTACCTCGCCGACGTGCGCCCCGCAGTCGAGTCGGTGCAGGGCAAGGGCAGCGGTTCGCGCCAGGGCCCCTACGGTCCTTGGTGACTCACCGGATCTGAGCCAGGTCCGGCAGGCGCCACGGCGTCCCAGGCGACGGTGAGTTCGCCGAGTCGCCACCTGGACGGTCCGTCGAGCAGTGGCCAGCCGCCGTCACGCATGGCTTGCGCTGTGGTCAGGAACCGTTGTCTCACACCGTATGCCGCGTGGCTGGCGCTGCGTGCCCAGTGCCGGTCGAGGTCGGTCAGGTAGTTGTGGACGGCCTCACCGGGGATGTTGCGGTGGATGAGCGCTTTGGGGAGACGCTCGGCGATGGCCGAGGGCTGGTCGAGCCCACGGAGGTGCCACGACAGGGTGAGGCTGACCGGTCCCGAGCGTTCGACGGCAACCCACGTCGCCAGGCGGCCGAGTTCGTCGCAGGTGCCATCGACCAGCAGGCCGTCGTCGGTGAGTCGGCTGCAGACGGCCTCCCACGCCCCCGGCACTTCTTCCTCGGCGTATTGGCGCAGCACGTTGAAGGCCCGCACCACTGTGGCACTTCGACCGTCGAGCGGCACCTCGAACCCGCCGCGGCGAAAGCTCAGCCCCGGTCGGGCGAGCCGCTGCCCGGCGGCGACGCGAGCAGGGTCGATCTCGATGCCCACGACTTCGACGTCGGGGCGCACTCGGGTGAGTCGCTCGTGCAGCTCAACGGCCGTGACCGGTGAGGCGCCATAACCCAGGTCGACGACGATCGGAGGGAAGCCAGTCGCGCGACGCAGCCGCCACGCGGCAGGACCGGCGAGCCAGCGGTCGCAGCGGCGGAGGCGGTTGGGGTTGGTCGTGCCACGGGTGATCACCCCGACCGGTCTCGTCCTCGCCACGGGCCCCAGCGTACGAGCAGCCTGTGGTTTCCGGTTTCGCCGATGCGTTGCGCGCACTCGACTGAGGTCGGCTGCAGCGGGGCAGGGCCTTCGTGCCCCGCACGGACATCGACGTGCCTGTCCGTGTGGGGCACAAAGGTGGCTCCACCTGCGTATGCCGTTCGCTCACCTGTGCCCACCATCGTGACTTCGTGCCCCGCACGGACATCGACGCGCCTGTCCGTGTGGGGCACAAAGCTGCGTCGGGCGAGAGCCACGCCTGAGCGCACGTAGGCTGCTGACGTGCGCCAGTGGGGAGTGCGCGGCCGTGGCCGCGACGTGAGTCGGAGCATGGTGGCGCTCGTCGTCTCCGTGGCAGCCGCCCTTGCCCTGGGCCTTGCGACCTGGTTGCCCGGGGTGCTGCGCACGGACATCGGTCTCGTCCCCGTCCCGCCGGGGCTGCTCACCGTCGACGAGGGCACGCGGGGGATCGCCACCCTGGGCCGGGGCTACACGGTCGCGGCCTACCAGTCCGGCTTCCGGGTCTCAGCTGCGAGTGGGCCGCTGGTCGACACCATCACCCGCGGATCCCCGGTCAGCGCCGTCCTCGGCGACCTCGGTGAGCGAGACGACCATCCGATCGAGCACGTCGAGGCCACCCTCAATCACGTGCTCATCGATGACGTACGCATCGAGCCCGGCCGCGCGGCATACAGCGGCGAGGTCTATGACGTCGTCGACGGGCAGCGACGCAGTATGCCGCTCCGCATCGTCTTCCTGCTCACCACGGCGGGAGTGCACGTGACGGCGCACATCCAGGGCGCCGACGCGGTGATCGTCCACCTGGATGCGATTCCCGGGACGACTGGCATCGATCCGGTACTCCCGGATCACAACCTGCGCACCCGCGGCTGGTGGGTCGTGCCCAGGGCGGGGGAGCAGCGGGCCTTCACGACGGCACGCGAGGCGGTCGTCGGCATCGGTCCCGCCGTCCAGACGCGAGGACTCGACCTCCGGCCGGATGGTCGTCTCGACGTCCACGTGTGGTCCAACCGAGCGACACTCACCCTCAGCGGTGTGCCGCGACCGGGCTGAGCAGGGCGCCAACGGTGCGTGTCAGACTGACCGGATGACGATCGACGAGCCACGACCTCGGCGCCGGGTGGCGATGGTGTCGGTGCACACCTCGCCCCTCGCGCAGCCGGGCACAGGTGACGCGGGCGGCATGAACGTCTATGTCATTGAGACGGCAAAACGGTTGGCGCGCAGGGGAATCGACGTCGACATCTTCACCCGCCAGACGACGGCCTCGGACGCGCCCGTGGTTGAGGTGGAGCCCGGCGTCGTGGTCCGCCACGTCGCTGCGGGCCCCTATGAGGGACTCAACAAGGAGGACCTGCCGGGCCAGCTGTGCGCCTTCGCGGCAGGCATGATGCGGGTCGCGGCTCACGCCCCCGAGGGGCACTACGACCTCGTCCACTCGCACTACTGGCTCTCCGGGCAGGTCGGCTGGCTCGCCGCAGACCGCTGGGACGTGCCCCTCGTCCACACGATGCACACGATGGCCCGGGTCAAGAACCTTCACCGCGCCGAGGGTGACGCCGAGGAGCCCCGAGGCCGGGAGATCGGTGAGGCGCAGGTCGTCGAGGCTGCGGACCGGCTCGTGGCCAACACGAAGGACGAGGCTCGCGAGCTCATCGAGCTCTACGGCGCCGACCCCGAACGTGTCGACGTCGTCCCGCCCGGTGTGGACCTCGACGTTTTCCACCCCGGCAACCGCTCCAAGGCCCGGCGCAGCGTGGATGTCCCCGAGGATGCCGTCCTCCTGCTCTTCGTCGGACGCATCCAGCCGCTCAAGGCCCCTGATGTCCTCATCCGTGCCGCGGCCATGTTGACTCGTCGCGACCCCCACCTGCGCGAGCGGCTCGTCGTCGGCATCCTGGGCGGTCCCAGTGGGGGAGCGGTGCGCACCCCCATGGCACTGGACCGGCTCGCGCGCGACGAGGGCATCGCCGACCTCGTGCGCTTCGTCGAACCCACCGATCGCGACACCCTCGCCACGTGGATGCGGGCTGCCGACATCGTGGCCGTCCCGTCGCACAACGAGTCGTTCGGACTCGTCGCCGTCGAGGCCCAGGCCTCCGGCGCCGTCGTCATCGCCACCAACGTGGGTGGCCTGCCCACGGCCGTCGGCGACGCCGGACTTCTCGTCGACGGGCACGACGTCCACACGTGGGTCGACGCCATCGAGTCCGTCATCGACAACCCCGAACGCCAGGCCGCCCTGTCCGCCCGAGCCGTCGAACGGGCTCGCAGTTTCGCTTGGGAGGTGACCGCCGAGCGGTTGGCAGCCGTCTACGAAGCCGCGCTGGCGACCCCACGCAGAGCCTCGATCAACGAGTCAGACGCACTGGCCGGCATACCCACTGCGGTGATCCCATGAAAACACAGCCGGAGCTGGCCGCAGTTGTTGAGACGTTCCTCGACGAGACCGAGATCGAGTGGGAGGCGGGCGCGCGCGACGGCGAGTTCGTCGTGACGCTGCCCGGCGAAAAGAAGCTCAAGACCGTCGTGTCCCTGGTGGCCGGCGCGGACCTCTCGGTCTCGGCGTTCGTCATCCGCAACCCCGACGAGAACCACGAGGCGTTCTATCGCAGCCTCCTGCGACGCAACCTCAGGCTGCCGGGCCTCGCCTATGCGATCGACGGCAGTGGCGACGTCTATGTCACCGGTCGCATCCCGGCCGCGGGCGTGGACGCGGAACTGCTCGACCAGCTCTTCGGCGTCGTGTTGGAGGCGGCCGACTCACCGTTCAACGAGCTCCTCGTCATCGGCTTCCTCACGTCGATGCAGAAGGAGTGGGACTGGCGGGTCTCGCGGGGTGAGTCGTTGCGCAACCTCGAGGCGTTCCGTCACCTCCTCGACAAGTCCTGAACGACCGATTCCGTATGCCGGGTGCTCCCGATGCGCTCGCGGGTCGCCTCGCTAGGCTGCCGCCCATGGCACACACCCTGATCCTGCTGCGTCACGGCCACTCCGAGTGGAACGCCAAGAACCTCTTCACCGGATGGGTCGATGTCGACCTCAACGACCAGGGGCGTGAGGAGGCCGTCAACGGTGGCCGCCTGCTCAAGGAGCGCGGTGTCCTGCCGACCGTCGTCCACACCTCGGTGCTGCGTCGCGCGATCACCACCGCCAACCTCGCGCTCGACGCCGCCGACCGCCACTGGATCCCGGTGCGTCGCGACTGGCGCCTCAACGAGCGTCACTACGGCGCGCTGCAGGGTCTCGACAAGGCGGCGACGCGCGACAAGTACGGCGACGAGCAGTTCATGCTGTGGCGTCGTTCGTTCGACACCCCGCCGCCGCCCATCGAGCTCGGCTCGGAGTTCGACCAGACGGGCGACCCACGCTACTCCGGCATCGAGGTGCCGCGCACGGAGTGCCTCAAGGACGTCATCGAGCGCTTCACGCCCTACTGGGAGGGCTCGATCCGCGACGACCTCACGGCCGGCGAGACGGTCCTGGTCGTCGCTCACGGCAACAGCCTCCGCGGCCTCGTCAAGCACCTCGACGGGATCTCCGACGAGGCCATCGCCGGACTCAACATCCCCACCGGCCAGCCGCTCGTCTACGAGCTCGGCGACGACTTCATGCCGACCAAGCCGGGCGAGTACCTCGACCCTGAGGCTGCCGCAGCCGCAGCCGCAGCAGTCGCCAACCAGGGCCGCTGACAGACTCCCTGCGTCTGCGGATCCGGTTGTTCTAGCCGCCGAATCCGCAGACGCAAGCAGGGCGTATGCCGCCCGCCCACCGCTCGGTCAGGGCGTCACTTCATAGGTTCGTGCGTCGGATGGCAGCACGGGGTAGGTGCCGAGGGCGCGACCGGAGGCATCAAAGACCCGGAGGTCGTACTGGCTCTGGAAGTAGAGCTGGTCAACGGGGAGCTCGATCCGTGCAGCCCCACCTTTGAGTGGAAGGCGACCGCTGGATGGCCACAGGTCGGTGTCCTTGGAGACGGCCTGCACCGCTGCGGCACCGGGAGCCACAACCCACGCGGTCGTCGAACCTGAGTCCTGCCCCACCTGATTGAGGACGATCGGCTTGATGTCCGGAGTGCTTGCAGGCACCGGATTTGCGAGCTCGAGGCTAACTGAATGCTCGGGGTTCGAGTCCTCGACCGCAATGTGCACTGTACGGAGCACCTGACCTTCGGGCAGCGTGCTGAAGGTGACCTGCAACGTGGCCGAAGTGTCCTTGGGTGCCCCTTCGATGAGGCGCGCGGTGATGTCGGCGGGCACGTCTCCAACGTACGAAGTCCGCGTGGTAATTCGTTCCTGCGCAAGCCCGTAGAGTCGCGCGGCAGCAAGGTCAGCCGTGTTCTCGACCATCGCTCTCCGGTCCTCGGTGGGGCACTCGCCCGGACAAGGACTGGGCTCCGGCAGAGGGACCCCGCCGTCACCTGCCAAGAAATCCACGGCACCGGCCGTGTCGCCCAGTCGGTAGCGAGTCAACGGCGTCCACGTCGTCCGACCGAGGCCCTGTGGCAGCGCGATGGTGGCCCACGACCGCTTCACGGACCCGTCGAGCCCGACCTCGGGGACCACTGACACTTCGACGCTTTCGCGATTGGGTGTCGTGAGGAAGACAAGCTGTCCGCCGCCTGCGATTGAGAGCAGCTGGTCCCCATAGTCCGTCGTGGGGTTTTCCTGCCCGGAGGAGAGGTTCGCCACGGCTCCACGCGGCCCGGTCGCGAAGACGAGCGTGCCAGTGTTGTTGGCGATGAGCGCGACGCGCTCGGCACCCATGTCCTCGATGAAGATCGTGCGCCCGGAGAACTTCGCATCGACTTTCGCGACCAGCGCTGGGTCGTTCGCGAGCTCGCCGCGGGTGGGCCATGTCGCGATGTTGCGCCAGGCCTTGTCGGTCGGCGGGGGTACGTGGGCCGAGCTGCCCGCCGGAGTCGCCCGGCCGTCGGCGAGGCGGCTCGAGACCGTCGGGACTCCGATGACGATCGCGGCCACCACCGCCACGGCCGCAGCGCCGACCGTGCGTCGACGCGTCCGGTTCTTGGCGACGGCTCCGGCCACCCGCTCGTAGGGGTGGGCCTCCATCGACTCGATCGAGCCGGCGTGAGAGGTCAGTGCGTCGCGCAGCTGGGTCTCGATGCTCATGTCACGCTCCATTCGACTGAGTGGTGGGGGTGAGGCGTCCGGGTTCGGACGACGCGGTGATCGCGGCCCGCATCCGGTCGAGACCGCGAGAGGTCTGGCTCTTGACCGAACCCACCGAGATCCCGAGGGCATGAGCCGTCTCGGCCTCGGAAAGGTCGTCGTAGAACCGGAGGACGATCACGGCGCGCATCCGTGGGGGCAGGCCGTGCAGAACGCGAACGAGTTCGTCGCGGTTGTCGACGCCGGCGTACGCGTCGGAGCGGGCTCGGTCGGCGTGGACCGGGATGTCGCCGAGCGCCTCGTCGACCCGCTTTCGACGCCACCAGGACGTCGACTCGTTGGCGACCGCCGCCCGTGTGTAGGCATACGGCGAGCCGTCGCGATACACGCGCGGCCAGTGGCGGTGAACCTTGACGAGCGCCTGCTGCACGAGGTCCTCGGCCCGGCCGACGTCGCTGGTGAGCAGGAAGCCGACCCGCACGAGTCGTGACCACTCGCGCGTCACGAACTCGGCGAATGCCGCCTCGTCGTCTCGGTCCACGTCCCCATCCTCACGTCGATCGCACCCCTGTCACCCCAAGAGAACGCGACCTGGCCACGAAAGGTTGAGAGCGGCATACCCAAGAGTTTGCTTCGCCCACCTCCGACGACTTCGTGCCCCTCCCGGACATTCAGCACGCCTGTCCGTTTCGGGCACGAAGACGCCTGGAGCCCGGGCGAGCGGGCTGGGACGCCACAGATTCCGTATGCCGGGCGGCCGGCATACGGGATCTGTGGACTATCGCTGTGCGGGAGGAACGCGTCAGGGAGTCGTGGTCTCCGGGTGGGCCTGGTCGTCCTCGTCGTCCTCGTGGCTCGACTCGCTCTCGGCGCTGTGCTCGCCGGTGACGAGGAAGATGACGCGACGCGCGACGGAGACGGCGTGGTCGGCGAAGCGCTCGTAGTAGCGGCCGACGAGCGTGAGGTCGACGGTCACCTCGGCCGGCTGGTTCCACGAGTCCGAGGCGAGGGCTTCGAACAGGCGACGGTGGAGGTCGTCCATCGCGTCGTCGTCGCGTTCGATCTGCTTCGCGGCCTCGACGTCGCGGGCGGCGATGACGGAACCGGCCTTGGTGACGATGCGTTCGGCGACCTGGCCCATCTCGAGGATGATCGAGCGCAGCTCGGGGGGCACGGCGGAGTTCGGGTAGCGCAGCCGTGCGACCTTGGCGACGTGGCGGGCGAGGTCACCCATGCGCTCGATGTCGGCGCTCATGCGCATCGACGTGACGACCATGCGCAGGTCGGTCGCGACCGGCTGCTGCAGGGCCAGGAGGTCAAAGGACAACAGGTCGAGCTCTTCGCGGAGTGCGTCGATCTCGGCGTCGGCGCCGATGACCGACTCGGCGAGCTGCACGTCTGCATCGAGCAGAGCGGTCGTCGCCCGGGACATGGCCGAGCTCGCGAGTCGGGTCATCTCGACCAGACCCTGCGTGACCCGGTCCAACTCCTCGTGGAATGCCTTGCGCATGAATACCCTCTCGACACCAGCGACTGACGCCCTCCGGCCCGGCGGGCACGCGGACTAGGGCGTCCGTCTTCGACGGCAGCGTGGCACGAGGTGATGAATTCCCGCCACCGGGCAGGTGAACATCTGCTGCCTGCCCACCACTGGCCACCAGTGAGTGGGTCTGAGTTCATTCTCCGTCCGTCTACGCTGATCCGGTGGATGCGACGCTCGCCGGAATCGTGGGTGGCGGCCTGGGACTGGTCATCGGTGCCGTGGCCGTCGCCGCCAGTCGGCTGAGCGAACGCAAGCTGAAGACGATCCCGCCGAGCGCACCCCCGCCGCTGCCCTCGGGGGTGAGTGATGTGCTCGCCGTTCTCCGCTCGATCGCCATCGTCCTGGACTCCTCGGACGCCGTCGTCAACAACTCCGCGTCTGCCGTGAGCTATGGCCTGGTGCGTCACGGCGAGCTCGTGCACACCGAGCTGCGCCAGCTCGCCCGACAGGTGCGACGCGACGGCGAGATCCGCGAGGTCGAGCTCGAGCTCACCCGCGGTTTCGGCACGACGACCAACACGGTGATGACCGCTCGAGTCGCGCCCCTCGGCGCCCCGCACATCCTCATCCTCGCCGAGGACCACACCCACGCCCGACGGGTCGAGGAGGTGCGCCGCGACTTCGTCGCCAACGTGTCGCACGAGCTCAAGACCCCGGTCGGCGGCATCGCCCTGCTTGCCGAGGCCGTGCTTGATGCCCGCGACGACCCCGAGGCCGTGTCACGCTTCGCAGCGCGCATCCAGGTCGAGTCGACCCGCCTCACCCGCCTGGTCAAGGAGATCGTCGACCTCTCCCGCCTCCAGGTCGCCGACACCCTCCACGAGCCCGAGCTCGTCCAGATCCCGCAGGTCGTCGCCGAGGCGGTCGACCGGGTACGCGTCGCGGCCGAGGCCCGGCAGATCACCCTCGAGGCGGTGGCCGACGAGCGCGCCGCCGTCTTCGGCGACACCGAGCTGCTCGCGACGGCTGTCGCCAATCTCGTCTCCAACGCCGTGAACTACTCCGAGACCGGCACCCGGGTCGCAGTGGCGGCGCGTCGAGTGGGCGACACCATCGAGATCACGGTGTCGGACCAGGGCCAGGGGATCCCGACCACCGAGCAGAGCCGCATCTTCGAACGCTTCTACCGCGTCGATGCTGCCCGCTCGCGGGCGACGGGCGGCACCGGCCTCGGCCTCGCCATCGTCAAGCACGTGTGTGCGACCCACGGCGGTGACGTGTCGGTGTGGAGCGAGGAGGGCCACGGCTCCACCTTCACCATGAGACTTCCTGCTGCGTCCGACCGGACTGCGGCAGACTCCGATCGGCACACGGTCGGCACAGCACAAGGAGAACAGCCAGGATGACCCGCATTCTCGTCGTCGAGGACGAAGTGTCCTTCTCCGATCCCCTGTCCTACCTCCTGCGCAAGGAGGGCTACGAAGTGAGCGTCGCCGAGAACGGCAACGACGCCCTCACCGAGTTCGACAGTGGCGGAGCGGATCTCGTGCTCCTCGACCTGATGCTTCCGGGCCTTTCAGGCGTGGATGTATGCCGTGCGCTCCGGCAGCGCTCGAACGTTCCGGTCATCATGCTGACCGCCAAGGACAGTGAGATAGACAAGGTCGTCGGGCTCGAGCTCGGCGCCGACGACTACGTCACCAAGCCCTATTCGTCGCGTGAGCTGCTCGCCCGCATCAAGGCGGTCCTGCGCCGGCTCAGCGAGCCGGAGGAGCTGCTCCCGACAACCCTCGAGGCGGGGCCGGTCCGGATGGACGTCGAGCGCCACGTCGTCACTGTGGGCGGCGCCGCGACGCAGCTGCCGCTCAAGGAGTTCGAGCTCCTCGAGATGCTGCTGCGCAACACCGGCCGTGTCCTCACCCGCATGCAGCTGATCGACCGGGTCTGGGGCAGCGACTACGTCGGGGACACCAAGACCCTCGACGTCCACGTGAAGCGGCTGCGCGCCAAGGTCGAACCCGACCCGGCAGCACCCAGGCACATCGTCACCGTGCGCGGCCTCGGCTACAAGTTCGAGGCCTGACCAGCGACGCAGCACGAACGGTCGACCACCCTCGGCCCCGGCCGTCGCTGGCCACGTTCTGCGCCGTTGGCGCCGACGGCGCAGAGGCTCACCAAGGGCGCTCGCATGGCAGCTCCTCTCGTCACGATGAGCGCCTCGGGCGCCAGCGGCGCAGAAATCTGGCAAGCGCAAGAGCCCACCGGCGCGCGGTCGCGCACGGTGGGCTCACGGCATACAGGGCCGTTGTTGGATCAGGGGGTGGCGCTCGCCGACGGGGTCGGCTTGTCGCCGGTGTAGTAGCCCTTCGCGGGCAGGACCGGGACCGTGAGGACGTTCTGTCCCGTGGCCGCCGTGATGACCTGGAGCTGGAGGACGTCGCCGGGCGAGACGGTCACCTTGGGCAGCGTGGCTGCTTCGCCCTCGCCGAGAGTGAGCGAGGAGTGTCGGGCGACGGTGAGCTGGGGGCCGGCGCCACCGTCGGTCGCGAACGCGACGGCCAGGTCCTCGTTGCTCGAGTTGACGAGCTGGCCCACGATGTTGCCGGCGGCGTCCTTGGCGTCGGAAATCACGAGCACCCCGCGCACGTCGAGGTCGCCGAACGTTGCGTCGACGCCGTCCGATGCCTGATAGGCCACGTCGGTCTGCACCGGTGAGAACACGGCGCAGCCACCGAGCAGGGTGGTGCCGAGTGCGGCGGCCGCAAGGGCTGCGCGCAGGCGATGGCGGGGAGTGGTCACTGGTGCGGTCGTCACGGGGGACAGCGTAGCGAGCGCCATCCGCCACCGTGTGCACAGTGGTGGTGACGACCGGCCCCGCGCACGTCCCCGGCACCGCACAGGCACGGGAAAGGCAATGTGTCAAGACCCAGTTTCGGTGCCTGCCAACGGTTTTCAGCGTTCTGACCTGCGGGTATGCCGTCCCTCTCCGATTCTCTGTGTCGGTTCCGGCGTGTTAAACTGGGCGTCGCGAAAGGGGCAAGTTGCATATGGTTTTCAAGGTCGGCGAAACGGTCGTGTACCCCCACCACGGGGCTGCGCGCATCGAAGAGATCAACAAGCGCACCATCAAGGGCGTTGAGAGGCTGTACCTGAAGCTCAAGGTGGCCCAAGGAGACCTCGTCATTGAGGTTCCCGCCGAGAACTGTGACCTGGTCGGTGTGCGTGACGTCGTCGACAAGGCCGGCCTCGAGAAGGTCTTCGAAGTGCTTCGGGCCCCGTTTGCCGAGGAGCCGACCAACTGGTCGCGCCGCTTCAAGGCCAACCTCGAGAAGCTCGCCTCCGGCGACGTCATCAAGGTCGCAGAGGTCGTGCGCGACCTCTGGCGTCGTGACAAGGACCGCGGGCTGTCCGCCGGCGAGAAGCGCATGCTCTCCAAGGCACGCCAGATCCTCGTGTCCGAGCTCGCTCTGGCCGAGAAGACCGACGAGGAAAAGGCAGAGACCATCCTCGACGAGGTTCTCGCGTCCTGATCGGCTGCTGACATCAACGCTGCTGACACCAATGGCGGCGTGAACGTCGGCATCATCCTCGTCGCTGCTGGACTTGGCACGAGGCTTCGGGCAACGCAGCCCAAGGCTTTTGTCCGCGTCGCGGGCACCACGCTGATCGAGCACGCCGTCACCCGCGCGTTCGAGGCTGCCTACATCTCCCAGATCATCATCGTCGCGCCTGCCTCCCACCTCGGGGAGGCGGGCGCGCTCGTGTCTGCGCACCCCCGCGTCGCTGACATCACCGTGGTCGCCGGTGGCTCGGAGCGGACCCTCTCGGTCTCAGCCGGTCTCGCCGCTCTGCGCGAGGACGTCGAGATCGTGCTGGTGCACGACGCCGCTCGGTGCCTGGCTCCGGCCTCGCTCTTCGACCGGCTCGTGGCCGCCGTGCGTGCGGGCCACGACGCGGTCGTCCCCGGCCTGCCGGTCACCGACACGATCAAGCAGGTCGATGAGCAGGGTCGCGTGGTCGCCACTCCTGAGCGCTCGACCCTGCGGGCCATCCAGACACCGCAGGCCTTCCGTCGCACGGTTCTCGCGCAGGCCCATGCCGCAGGTCTCGAGGCCACCGACGACGCAGCCCTCGTCGAGCGTCTCGGCGCCGCAGTGCTGGTGGTCGACGGAGACGACCTGGCCTTCAAGGTGACCACTCAAACCGACTTGGAGCGGGCCAGCCGTATCCTCGGCTCGTGAGCCAGAGACCCGTCGCCCTTGTCACCGGAGGCGGCACCGGCATCGGTGCCGCCATCACTCGCCGCCTGGTCAATGACGGGTACGACGTCATCGTGGCCGGTCGCCGACCTGACCGCATCGAGTCGGTGGCCACCCTGCTCGGTGACGGCGTCACGGCAATGCGCCTCGACGTCACCGATGCCAAGAGCATCGACTCGGCCCTCTCCTCCGTCGAGCGGCTCGACCTGCTCGTCAACAACGCTGGTGGGGCCCTCGGCCTGAGCTCCGTCGAGAAGGCTGACCTCGACGAGTGGCAGGCGATGTATGAGACCAACGTGCTGGGCACCGTCCGCATGACCCAGGCCGCGTTGCCGCTGCTGCGCGAGTCGGCTCGGGGCACCATAGTCAACGTCAGCTCGATCGCGGGGGAGCGCGCGTATGCCGGGGGCGGCGGCTACACGGCCGCCAAGCACGGCCAGTCGGTCGTCTCGGAGACGCTCCGCCTCGAGCTCAACGGCTCACACGTGCGCGTCATCGAGATCCGCCCCGGAATGGTGCACACCGAGGAGTTCTCGCTGACCCGGCTCCACGGGGACCAGTCCGCAGCCGACAAGGTCTATGAAGGCGTGGACCGGCCCCTCATCGCCGATGATGTCGCGGCGTGCGTCGCCTTCGCCGTCGGGCTGCCGCAGCACGTCAACATCGACACCCTCGTCGTCAAGCCCGTGGCCCAGGCCGCACCCCACCTCCTGCACCGCGGCTCCATCGACTGGCGGGACGGCAAATGACCCGAGCGGCACTACCGCGCACCGGTGTCGGTGTGGACGTGCACGCGCTGGCACCCGAAGGCTCCGTGCGTGAGCTCTGGGTGGCGGGGCTGCTCTGGCCCGGCGAGCGTGGTCTCGACGGCCACTCCGACGCCGACGTCGCGGCTCACGCCGCGTGCGACGCGTTGTTCTCGGCTGCGGGCATCGGTGACCTCGGCCAGCACTTCGGCACCGATCGCCCCGAACTCGCGGGAGCCTCGGGCGTGACGCTGCTCGCCGAGGCCGCGCGACTCGTGCGTGAGGCGGGCTTCGAGATCGGCAACGTCGCCGTGCAGGTCATCGGCAACCGACCCAAGGTCGGGTCCCGGCGGGCGGAGGCCGAGAAGGCTCTGTCCGGCGCGTGCGGCGCCCCGGTGTCCGTGAGCGCAACGACCACCGACGGCCTCGGACTCACCGGCCGTGGCGAGGGAGTCGCTGCCATCGCGACGGCCCTCATCGTTCCCACCGACTGACGGCGGATCCCCGGGGCTAGATGCCTGTGCGCCAGCGGTCGCTACACCCGCTGCCACCTGCGAGGATGCGACGAGAAGGTGCTCCGGTTGCGCCACGCGAGTGACGGCATACAGTCATAAGGGACCAATGGAGGGGAACATGCCGCAGACCGTCAAGGGTGTCATCGCCCGCGCCAAGGGCGCGGGTGTCGAGCTCGTCGACGTCGTCGTACCCGACCCGGGGCCGGGAGAGGCCGTCGTCCACGTGCAGTCCTGCGGCGTGTGCCACACCGACCTGCACTATCGCGAGGGTGGGATCAACGACGAGTTTCCGTTCCTGCTCGGACACGAGGCAGCGGGGGTCGTCGAGGCGGTCGGCGAGGGGGTCACCGAGGTCGCGCCGGGAGACTTCGTCATCCTCAACTGGCGGGCCGTCTGCGGTCAGTGCCGCGCCTGTGCCAAGGGCAAGCCCTGGTACTGCTTCACCACCCACAACGCCAAGCAGAGGATGACCCTCACCGATGGGACCGAGCTCAGCCCGGCGCTCGGCATCGGTGCGTTCATCGAGAAGACCCTCGTCGCTGCAGGCCAGTGCACCAAGGTCGACGCCGACGCCGACGCAGCTGCTGTCGGGCTCCTCGGATGCGGCGTCATGGCCGGCTTCGGGGCCGCCGTGAACACCGGTGGTGTCGGCCGCGGTGACTCGGTCGCCGTCATCGGGTGCGGCGGCGTGGGCAATGCCGCGATCGCCGGAGCCTCCGTCGCCGGCGCGACCACGGTCATCGCCGTCGACGTCGACGACCGCAAGCTCGAGGGTGCCAAGAAGTTCGGCGCCACCCACACCGTCAACGGCAAGACCGAGGACGTCGTCGAGCGCATCCGTGAGCTCACCGGTGGCTTCGGCGCCGACGTCGTCATCGAGGCCGTCGGGCGCCCCGAGACCTATGAGCAGGCGTTCTATGCGCGCGACCTCGCCGGCACCGTGGTTCTCGTGGGTGTGCCGACGCCCGACAAGGAGGTGACGCTGCCGATGATCGAGATCTTCGGTCGTGGAGGTGCTCTCAAGTCCAGCTGGTACGGCGACTGCCTCCCGAGCCGCGACTTCCCGATGCTCGTCGACCTCTATCGCCAGGGCCGGTTCGACCTCGACGCCTTCGTCTCCGAACGCATCGAGCTCGGCGACGTCGAGTCGGCGTTCGAGAAGATGGAACGCGGAGAAGTGCTGCGTTCAGTGGTGGTGCTCTGATGTCCTCCGATGCATCCCTCGATGGCGTCCCCGCAATCGCCCCCACCCACAACGGTGTTCGGGTTGACCGAGTCGTCACGTCCGGGACCTTCGAGCTCGATGGAGGATCCTGGGAGGTCGACAACAACGTCTGGGTCATCGGTGACGAGCGCGAGTGCATCGTCATCGACGCCGCGCACGACGCCGACGCGATTCTCGCGGCTGTCAAGGGCCGCACCGTCCGCGCCATCCTGCTCACGCACGGGCACAACGACCACATTGGTGCTGCGGCTGAACTGGTGTCGGCCACCCACGCGCCGATTCACCTCCATCGCGACGGTCGGCTGATCTGGGCCCTGAGCCAGGACACTCCACCTCCTGACGACATGACCGACGGGCAGGAGTTCCACGTCGGCGACGTCACGCTGCGCGTTCTGCACACTCCCGGACACTCGCCGGGCAGCTGTTCCTTCCACGCGTCGGCGATGCACGTCGTCTTCACCGGGGACACGCTCTTCCAGGGCGGGCCGGGTGCCACCGGGCGGTCGTTCAGCAACTTCGGCCAGATCATCGAGTCGATCCGGACGCGACTCCTGACCCTCCCCTCGGGAACGATCGTCCTCACGGGCCACGGAGACGCGACGACCGTCGGTGCCGAGGCACCTCACCTTGACGAGTGGATCGCCCGCGGTCACTGACCACATGGGGGTATGCCGCGTGGCGGGGAGCCGTGCGTGGCGCCGGTACCCTTGTGCGGGTGACTCTCAGATTGTTTGACTCCCAGTCGCGCGCACTGCGTGACTTCGTCCCGCTGCAGCCTGGCCGGGTCGGGATCTACATCTGTGGACTCACCACACAAGCCCCTCCGCACATCGGCCACGTGCGTTTTGCCGTCGCCTTCGACGTCCTCCGTCGCTGGCTCGTGCGCGGTCACGGACTCGACGTCTCGCTCGTGCGCAACGTCACCGACCTCGACGACAAGATCCTGCGCAAGTCCGCCGAGTCCGGCGAGGACTGGTTCGCCCTGTCCTACCGCAACGAGGTCGCGACCTCCGAGGCGCTGACCCTCCTCGGAGTCCTGCCTCCGACGTACGAGCCGCGCGCCATGGGTCACATCACCGAGATGGTCGAGCTCGTCGAGCTGCTCATCGACAACGGCCATGCGTATGCCGCGGAAGATGGCTCGGGTGACGTCTACTTCGACGTCCGGTCCTGGCCGGCCTACGGAGAAGTGACGAACCAGAAGATCGACGACATGGCCGCCGCAGAGGACGCCGACCCGCGCGGCAAGCGCGACCCCCGCGACTTCGCCCTCTGGAAGGGCCGCAAGGACGACGAGCCCGAGTCCGCGAGCTGGCCGACGCCCTGGGGTCGCGGACGCCCCGGCTGGCACCTCGAGTGCTCGGCGATGGCCCGCAAGTACCTCGGCGACGCCTTCGACATCCACGGTGGCGGCGTCGACCTGCGCTTCCCGCACCACGAGAACGAGCAGGCCCAGTCGCGCGCAGCCGGACTGCCCTTCACGTCGATGTGGATGCACAACGCGTGGGTGACGATCAGCGGCGAGAAGATGAGCAAGTCGCTGGGCAACAGCCTGCTCATCCACGAGGTCACCAAGAAGGCCCGGCCTCTTGCCGTGCGCTACTACCTGACCGCTGCGCACTACCGGTCGATGATCGAGTTCCACGAGGGCTCCCTCGCGGAGGCGGAGGCCGCGGTCGACCGCATCGAGGGATTCCTGCGTCGCGCGCTCGGCCCCGACAGCGCCGTGACGCCGAGGGGCGACGAGAAGCTGCCCGTCGAGTTCGTCGAGGCCATGGACGACGACCTGGGAGTGTCCGGCGCACTTGCCGCCATCCACGACACCGTGACCCAGGGCAACACCGCCCTCGACGACGGCGAGAACGACACGGCCCGTGAGCTCGCCGGACTCGTCATCGCCATGACCGACATCCTCGGGGTCAACCCACTGGATCCGGCGTGGGCCGGCGCGGACAGCTCGTCCAGCGACGCCCAATCGGCTCTCGACGCGCTCGTGAGTGAGCGCCTCGCCGCCAGGACCACCGCGCGCTCGGCGCGCGACTACGCAACATCCGACGCGATCCGCGACCAGCTGATCAGTGCCGGCATCACGATCGAAGACACTCCGACCGGCGCTCGCTGGTCGTTGACCCGTGGACGAGGAGAGTAGCCGTGGCAGGCAACAGCCAGCGACGAGGAGCCGTCCGCAAGGGCGGAAAGAAGGCCCCAACTGTCGGTTCCGGTGGTCAGCGACGCCGAGGACTTGAGCCCAAGGGAGCGACTCCGCGCGCGGAGGACCGGACCTATCACAAGGCCCACTCGGCCGCGAAGGCCGGCGAGCGACGCTCCGGCGGGCGCCCGACCGGTGGCCGCAAGGCCAAGGCGTCGAGTGAGGTCGTGGCCGGACGCAACTCCGTCCTCGAGGCCCTGCGCAACGACGTGCCCGTCACGACGATGTACATCGCCGGGCGCATCGACAGCGATGACCGAGTGCGCGAGGCCCTCAAGATCGCGACCGAGCGCAGCCTGCCGATCCTCGAGACGCCGCGCGGCGAGCTCGACCGGATCACCGACGGTGCCGTGCACCAGGGTTTGGCCCTTCAGGTGCCGCCCTACGAGTACGCACACCCGAACGACCTCATCGACCCCGAGCTGCCGGGCATCCCGCTCGTCGTGGCGCTCGACGGCATCACCGACCCGCGCAACCTCGGAGCCATCGTGCGTTCCGTGGCAGCGTTCGGCGGTCACGGTGTCGTCGTGCCCGCTCGACGCTCGGTCGGCATGACGGCCTCGGCGTGGAAGACATCTGCCGGTGCCGCCGCCCGCATCCCGGTGGCGCAGTGCACCAACCTCACCCGGACCCTCGAGGACTACCGCAAGGCCGGCTTCTTCGTCATCGGACTCGACATGGAGGGCGATGTCGAACTGCCCGATCTCGAGTTGGCCAACGAGCCGATCGTCATCGTGGTGGGTTCCGAGGGCAAGGGACTCTCCCGGCTCGTGCGTGAAACCTGCGACCAGATCGTCTCGGTGCCGATGTCGTCGGCCGTCGAGTCGCTCAACGCCGGTATCGCCACTGGGGTCACCCTCTACGAGGTCTCTCGCCGCCGACGTCGGCGCTGATCTCGGTGTGGTGTGCCGTTGATGGCAGGTCGCCAATGCAACAGCCCGGCGAGCCACATGTCGATGGCTCGCCGGGCTGTGTTTGATCAGGAGCCTGACTGCCCTTCCATCTGACGCGCCCACTCCGACGGGTCGAGGACCCCGCTCACAGCCAAGATGATGAGTAGAACGACGAGAGCCAGCGCCACAATGCTTGTGATGAGCCCGACCTTCGCGTTCCCGCCATTGGTTTGCACGCCGCCGGACCTCTCGATCTCGCCCTTGCTGATAACGCTAAGGACGATGCCGGCGATCGCGAGCGGAACCCCGAAGTAGCAGCAGAACACCAGCGGGATGCTGGCGATCCCGAGGATCATCGACCACAGGGCCTTCTTGTTCTGGGGGTTGACCGGCTGCCCGCCGTATCCACCTGCGGGTGGCGGGGCGCCGTAGTCACCACCCGAGGGCGGTGGAGGGGCGTTGTAGCCACCACCGGCGGGGGGTGGGGGAGGGGCGTTGTAGCCACCACCGGTCGGGGGCGGGGGAGGGGGCGTGCTGCCCGAATTGTCAGGACCTGAGGGAATGGACGGCGTGTCGGACATCTAGTTACCTCCGCAATGGGTGCATGAACGCGTTCATCTAAGCACCTACGAGCGGGCGTGGCCGCACTTGGACGTCGAAAGCACGGCCAGTACCGCCATCAACTCACTGGAGACGTGCCGTGGGTGACCAGACCTGGAGATGCGATCCTATTCTCATGAGCCACGTCGAGTCGCGAGATCCCCGAGTAGGGCGGACGCGTCGTCTTTGGGGACCTCTGGTCACGGCGGGTGCGGTCATGGCTTATGGCGTCATCGTGCATCTGGTAGATCCGAACGAGTCGGGCAACTACCCGACGTGCCCGTGGCTGGTGCTTACGGGGACGTACTGCCCGGGCTGTGGCACCTTGCGTGCCACACACGCCCTCACCGAGGGTGATGTGCTCCTCGCACTCCAGCGCAACCCCGTGGTGGTCGTGGCAGCAGTTCTCGGGCTCGTTTTCCTGCTTCGTTGGTTCGGTAGGCAATGGCGCGACGAAAGGCGCCGAGGTAGCTCTCCCGCCTGGCTGCTCTATGGCATGGTCGTGCTGTTATGGGCTTTCTGGATTCTGCGTAACATTCCTGGCTGGACATGGCTTTCACCAGCCTGAGCGCCTGAATACCAGGACTTCCGCCTTTCGAATGCGATTTCGAGGAGATCGTCATAGGGTCAAGACGACCGCGACGAAGCATCGGGATGTTCCTCGGTTATGTCTTCAGTTTCCTGCTGATGTTCGTGCTCATCGGCTTCCTGACGGCACCAGCCATCTGGATCTGGGCGATGGTCGACGCATATCAGAGTGCCCAGCGGTGGAACCTGGAGCGGGGCATCGTCAGCTGACTGACGTCCCGAGGACAAGAAGGCGCCACCAGCGGGATCTGCTGTCGGCGCCTTCTAGGTGCTCGACGAGGTCAGGACTTGGGGACCTCGATGACGGTCGAACTGACGATCTTGTCATGCAGGGTCTGCTTGTTGTCGTCCCACAGCATCCAGAGGTTGCTGAGGAAGAGGATCTGGTTGATGAACTGCGAGAGGATCTCGCGTCCGAAGGCCATTCCTGCACCGATCGGCTGACCGGTCTGCTCGTGGATGAGCTTGAGGCCCATCGCCTTCTTGCCGACGCTCTGGCCGGTGCGGCCCATCTTGAAAATGCGGTTCCAGATCACGATGCCCCACATCAGCAGCACGCCGAGCAGGGCGAGGATGCCGCCCATCGCAGCCATTCCAGCATCGCCCGTGCCGCTGACGGAGTTGCCGAACTCGTCGACGTCGGGACCCGCGACGACGAGCAGAACCAGACCGATGATGAGCGGGATCAGCCCGATGAAGGACAGGAGCACGTCGATGAGGAACGCGCCGACGCGGCTGCCGAAGCCAGCGACCGGGCCGAACTGCTGCTCTACGTAAGCCCTCGTACCGGGGTACGCAGGTGCGCCAACGCCATAGGGGTTCACCGTGGGAGCCGCCTCGTAGGGCGAAGGCGCCCCACCGGCATACGGGTTCGCCTGCTGCGGCTGCTGCGGCTGCTGCGGGACGGACGGCTGCGACGGCGGGACCGGCGGCGGCTGGTTCGAGTCGTTCGGTTCGGACATGCGGTGCTTCCCCCTGGGGAGTGTGTGCTCGGACGCCCTGATTCTAGGGGCGACCGGGGCGCTCGACGATGACCGGCATCTCGACGGTGTCGACGCCGACGACGGAGACCTCGTCCGGCTTGGTGGGGAGGATCGAGGCGACGTAGTCCTCGATGGCGCGCTCGATCGGGACGTCCTTCTGCTCCCGCTCGGCCATGTACCAGCGGTGCTCGAGCACCTCGTGGAACAGCTCGGCCGGTTCGAGCTTGCCCGAGAGCTCTCGGGGGACGCGTCGGGTGATGGGTTCGTAGATCCGGGTCAGCCAGTCGTGGGCGACGATCTCTTCGTCGTCGTTCTGGCGTTCGGTGCCCGCGCGGTAGCTGTCGAGGTCGTTGAGCAGTCGCCGCGCTTGGCCTTCGCCGACGTCAAGACCGGTGAGCCGCAACAGTCGTCGCGAGTGGTGGCCGGCGTCGACGACCTTGGGCTGGATGCTGATGGTCGTCCCGCCGATGTCGGTGGTGATCGCCAGCTCGTCGACGTCGAAGCCGACCGCGTTGAGGCGGCGGATGCGCTCCTCGACCCGCCAGCGCTCGCCGGTATCGAACTCCTCGGTCTCGGTGAGCTCGACCCACAGCTCCTCGTAGCGGGTGACGATCCGGTTCGAGATCGCCACTGGGTCGACGCCCTCGTCGAGGAGTTCGCCGGCCTGGAGGTCCATGAGCTCACCGGCGATGTTGACGCGGGCGATGTCGAGGTCGTGTGCGCGTTGGCCGGCGCTGAGGGTGGGGAAGAGCTCGCCCGTCTCGGCGTCGACAAGGTATGCCGCGAAGCTTCCGGCGTCGCGACGGAAGAGCGTGTTGGACAGGGACACGTCACCCCAGAAGAAGCCCATGAGGTGCAGGCGCACGAGCAGCACGGCGAGGGCGTCGATGAGGCGCGTCTCGGTGCCGGGCCGCAAACCCTGCGAGAACAGGGCGCGGTAGGGCAGTGAGAACTTGAGGTGCCGGGTCAGCAGGCACGCATCGAGGGGGTTGCCGTCGGCGTCGACCCGACCGCTCACGATTCCGAAGGGCTCGACGCTGGGCTGGTCGAGACGCCGCAGGTTGCGCAGCATCTCGTACTCGCGCCGGGCCAGGTCCTCCTTGATCTCCTTGACGGCGAGCACCCGGCCCGACAGGCGGACGAAGCGGACGACGTGGCGGGAGATGCCTCGGGGGAGGGCAGCGAGGTGGTGTTCCGGCCAGTCCTCGAGCGGCGTCGACCATGGCAGGTCGAGCAGGGCGGGATCGGGCCGGGCGGTTGTGATCTGCAGGGCCATCGCTACCTCCGACATGACAACACGGGTACGGAACGCTTCAGGGGTGCCGAGCACGCGGCATACGCCGCTCTCGGCACCCCCGAAGGCAGTGGTGGTGCGTCGTCAGTGGCTGAGACGAACCCCGGACTCGGCGTTGAAGATGTGCATGTGGCTCGCGTTGGGCTGGACCCAGATCTTGTCGCCCTTGAGGGGGACGCGACGACCGTCGACGCGGGCGATGAACGGCTTCGGCAGCGAGTCCTCGCCACCTTCGAGGCGGATGGCGTCGTCGGACGGCGTGCCGTAGACGTAGGCATCGGCTCCGAGCTCCTCGACGACATCGATCGTGATCTCGAGACCCTGACCTTCACTCGTGACCTCGACGTCCTCGGGGCGAACTCCGACGATGGCGTTGGAACTGACGCCCTTGAGGGAGTCGCGCGGGACCTCCAGGGTGTGCGAGCCGAACTTCACGCCACCGTCGGTGACGGGGACGCTGATGAGGTTCATCGCGGGGGAGCCGATGAAGCCGGCGACGAAGACGTTGGCCGGGGTGTCATACATCTCGCGCGGCGTCGCGACCTGTTGGAGAATGCCGTCCTTGAGCACCGCGATGCGGTCACCCATGGTCATGGCCTCGACCTGGTCGTGGGTCACGTAGACCGTCGTGACGCCCAATCGCCGCTGGAGAGAGGCGATCTGGGTGCGGGTCTGGACGCGAAGCTTGGCGTCGAGATTGGAGAGCGGCTCGTCCATGAGGAACACCTGAGGTGAACGGACGATGGCGCGACCCATGGCAACGCGCTGACGTTGACCACCCGAGAGGGCCTTGGGCTTGCGCTCGAGGTAGGCCTCGAGGTCGAGGATCTTGGCGGCCTCGTCGACGCGCTTGCGGATCTCGGCCTTGTCGACGCCGGCGATCTTGAGCGCGAAGCCCATGTTGTCGGCGACGGACATGTGCGGGTAGAGCGCGTAGTTCTGGAAGACCATGGCGACGTCGCGGTCCTTGGGGGACAGGTTGGTGACGTCGCGGTCACCGATCCAGATCTTGCCGGCGTTGACCTCTTCGAGGCCGGCCAGCATGCGGAGTGCGGTCGACTTGCCGCTTCCTGAGGGACCGACGAGGACGAGGAACTCGCCGTCCTTGACGTCGATGTTCAGTCGGTCAACCGAAGGGCTGTCGTTCCCGGGGTAGATCCGGGTGGACTCGTCGAACTTGACTGTAGCCATGGCTGCATTGCCTTCCTTCACCGGCAGGAACGTGCCGGACGATCCGTTGTAAAGGGAAAAACCCGCCCACGTCGGTGTGAGCGGTTTTGCCAGCATGCCGTATGCCGTGGCCCCTGTCACTCTCTGTCTCACCGCAGCGTGATCGCAGGGTGATCGCCCAACTCTGGCGCGGGCACGCGCGGACCACTACCGTCGGCACATGAGGATCTCCGATGTCGTGAAGCGCAAGGGAGACACCGTCATCACGGTGCGCTCCGACGCCAGTGTCACCGACCTCCTCGACCTGCTCGCCGAACATCGCATCGGCGCCGTCGTCGTGAGCGATGACGGTCAGAGCGTCGACGGGATCGTCAGTGAGCGTGACATTGTGCGTCATCTCCAGCAGCTCGGTGCCGACGTGCTGGGCAAGCCCGTGTCGTCGATCATGACGAGCGAGGTGCAGACGTGTGCCCCCGAGGACGAGCTTGGTGCCCTCGAGCACACCATGACCGAGCTCCGCATCCGCCACGTCCCCGTCGTCGTGGATGGGCACCTGGCTGCGATCGTCAGCATCGGCGACGTGGTCAAGCACCGGATCACCGACCTCCAGGCGGAGCGCGACCAGCTGAGCGCCTACATCCAGCAGTAAGTCGCGCGGCCGTGCCACGTCGCAACCGGGTCGACCCGTGGGGTGACCTGGTGGCGAACCCCGCCCGCGGACTGTTCACGGGCAACCGGGGCTGTCTGGTCGATGACCATGAGAACGTCGTCCGCCACCACAAGACGAACCTCCTGTGGATCACCTGTCTGCTCGAGTTCAAGGGGTGGCGGGTGGACCTTGCTCGCCCGAACCGCTGGACTCCGCTCTTCTTCCTCGATGAGGCGGTGGCGCTGGCCGCCGGTCACCGACCGTGTGGTGAATGCCGAAGAACGGCGTATGCCGCGTACCGCGACGCTGTGTCCGTGGCCCTGGGTGCCCAGAAGCCGGGCAGTCCTCAAAAGTTGCTGACCGCAACGGAACTCAACCGACGGCTGGCGGACGAGCGACTGAGCCCGGGTCGCGGGATCGACCGGGCCACGGATCGCAGGACGTGGCGCGCGCCCATCGCCGGGCTGCCGGTCTGGACGGTCGTGTTGGATGACGAGCGTCGGCCGTGTCTGTGGACGGGGGAGGCGCTGCGGCCGTTCGCCTTCGAGGGCTGGGGTGCGCCGCTGGCGGTCACGGACGAGCGCGTCGAAGTGCTGACCCCACCGACGTCCGTGGCGGCGCTGGCCCACGGGTTCGTGCCCGTACTGCACCCGACCGCGTTCGCCTGAACCGTGTTGAGGTCACCAGCACAAAGTCGCACACCGATTCATGCCGGTCAGAGCAGCTCGGCGAGCAGCGGGGCGCGAACCCTCATGCTTGCGAGCGCCAGCACCTGAGTCACATCAGCCACACCAGTCACACCGGCGTCGGCGATTCGGACAGGTTTCGTACAGGCACACGGCATACCGTGTCTGCATGACTGCCGAAATCCTTGACGACTCGGGTGGGAGGGACGAGCTCCCCGAGCATGCGCTGCTCGGTTCGTACCGTCTCGTCCAGCGACTCGGCGAGGGCGGCATGGGTGTCGTCCACCTCGGACTCGACCGCCAGGGCAAGGCCGTCGCCATCAAGGTGCTGCGACCGCACGTCGCACACGACCCCGCAGCTCGGGCGCGACTGACGCGCGAGGTCGAGACCCTCCGCCGGATCCGCAGCCCTCGCGTCGCCCCGATCATCGACGCAGACGTCGACGGAGAGCGCCCGTTCATCGTCACCCGCTATGTCCCCGGCCCGCCGCTCGACGAGGTCGTCAACGCCCAGGGTCCGATGGGTCCGGACGACCTCCACCGCCTCGGCCGCGGTCTCGCCGAAGCGCTCGACGTCATCCACGCGAGCGATGTCATCCACCGTGACCTCAAGCCGGGCAACGTCCTCATCGTCGACGGCGACCCCGTGGTCATCGACTTCGGCATCGCCCACGTCGCCGACGACATCCGCCTCACCTTGACCGGACTCGTCATGGGCACGCCCGGCTATCTCTCACCCGAGGTCGTCGAGGGATCACCCGTGTCGACCGCCACCGACTGGTGGGGTTGGGCCGCAACCCTGGCGTATGCCGCGTCGGGCCGTCCGCCCTTCGGGCGCGGACCGATGGACGCCGTTCTCACCCGGGTCACCAGCGGCGAGCCGGACCTCGACGGGGTCGACAAGCGCATTGCACCCCTGCTGTATGCCGCCCTGGCTCCCGTTCCGCAGGACCGCCCGCACCAGCGCGAGGTCGTGGCGGCGCTCGAGAGGTATGCCCACGGCGGACTCGTCACCGACATCATCAAGGTGCGGCGCCCGTCGCCCCCCACACAGTCGCTGGCGATGCCTCGCACGGCGGTACTTCCGTTGTCCCGCACGCAGATTCAGCCCGCGCGTCCCGCAGTGGCGCCCGCCGTGATGCCGGCTGTCGTGCCACTGGTGGCGCAGCGTCCGACTCCCGCCGAGGCCCTGTTCGGACCTCCGGCCGGGGCACCCCAGGTCGCGCCGGAACGACAGCTGGAGCACCCGGCATACCCTCCGCAGGAAGGCGGCCAGAACGACTGGGATGCCGCGAGGGACGGCCAGCAACAGATCGATCCGCGCATCGGTCGGCAGAGCCGCAGCGGCACGGTCGCGGCGTTGCTTGCCGTGCTCGTGGCGACAGCGGCGACCGCTCCCGTTGTCGCTGCGATCGGACTGCTGTCGTGGATCGTCCTCGCACGCACCGCCGACCGTTCGGTGACCTCGCTCATCTTGCGGCGCCACGACAAGGGGCGGCGGCGCAGTGACATCCCGCTCGCGGTCGTGACCAGCCCCTGGCACTTCCTGGTGGGCATCATCAGCTCCTTGTTCGGCGCGATCATGCCGGCGCTCATGGCCGTGTCGGGTGTGTTCTGCGCGGCACTGGCCGTCGTCGCCATCCAGGGGACCGGATCGCCGGAGCCCGATGCGCTCGCGCCCCTCGCCGTCGGAGGGCTCCTCGCGGGGCTCATGGCGTGGTGGGGGCCGGGCGGCGCCAGTCTGCGCCGCGGCACCCGCAGCATCGTCCGGGGCGTCAGTCCCGGCCCGAGCATGGGTCGGGTCCTCGTCCTCCTCCTGCTCGTCACCGCGGTCGCCGTGGCGGCGGCGGGTGTCGTCAGCGGCCAGCCGTCGTGGTGGCCGACCGGGACGTCGTGGGCCGACCAGCTCAACCTGCCGTGAGCGACGCAGACCGTCGCCGCCGGGCCTGGCGCCTGCAGGGCGGGCCTCCGACCGAGCCCATGCCGCTCGTCGACCTCTTGCGACGCACCCCCTATCGCAACGCCCGGGTCGCCATCGAGGCCGCAGAGGAAGCGCGCGTGCGCGAGGCCCTCGACCTCGCCGTGCGCCTCGGTGAGCTCATGCTGCGCTCCGGCGCCGGGGCTCCTCAGGTCGAGGGATCGGTCGCTGCCGTCTGCGCCGCGGCGGGGCTCACCAACGTCGAGATCGACATCACGCTGCAGTCCTTGCTCGTCCACGCGCGCATCGACGCGGTGCACGCGGTGACCGAGCTGCGGGTCGTGCGGTCGACCCGTCACGACTATGCGCGACTGGTGGCGGTGCACGAGCTGGTCGACGCCTTCGTCAGTGGCCACATCGAGCTCCCGGAAGCCGTCGAGCAGTTGCGCGACATCAAGCGGGCTCGGCGCATCTGGCCGGACTGGTCGGTGACTGCCTCGACGGCGATGTTGGCCGCGGCCGTCGCCGTGATGATCGGCGCGACCCTTTTCACGGCGGCGGTCACGGTTCTCGTCGTCCTCGCGGTGTCGGCCGTCGAGCGCGTGATGCGGCCGATCCACCTGCCCGACTTCTACTCGAACGCCGTGAGCGCCTTCGTTGCGACACTGCTCGCGTGGGTCGCCTATTCCGTGGGTGCGCAGGGGTGGATTCCGTTGGGGGGCAAGGACTTTGCTTTCATCGTGGCCGGTGGAATCGTTGCGCTCCTGCCGGGGCGGACGATGGCCTCGGCTGTCGAGGACGTCATCTCTGGGTATGCCGTGACGGGCGCCGGACGGCTCCTCGCCGTCATGGTGTCGCTCACCGGAATCATCATCGGCGTCGCGGTGGCGCTGGGCACGACGATCCGGCTCACCGAGGCGCTGTCCTTCACCTTCGTCTCGCCGTCGGTGCTCGACCTGCGCACGACCCAGGCGGAGTGGTGGGCTTCGGTCATCGGTGCCTTCATCGTGGGTGCCTGCGGGTCGGTCACGATGCAGACCCGTCAGCGTCTCGTGTTGCCGACCGCTGCGATGGCGGTGGCTGCGGGCAGTGTGTATGCCGTGCTGACCCGCCTTTTCGACGTGGGTGCCGTGACGGCGACCGGGCTGGCAGCCGTCGCTCTCGGGCTGGTCGGTCGTCTGGTGGCCCTGCGTCTGGGTGCGCCGGCCATGGTGGTTGTCGTGCCGGCGAGCTTCGGGCTCCTGCCCGGTCTGACCATCTTCCGCGGCCTCTATGAGCTCGTCGGTCAGAACGCCACCGACATCGGGACGCTGTCCTTCCAGGCCGGTGTCGCGACCCTGCTCGGAGCGGCCGGCGTCCTGCTCGCCATCGCGACCGGGACGACGCTCGGTGAGATCATCGCGTCGCCGTGGGACCGGCGCGTGGCCCGGGTGCGGCGGCGCGCGCGCGTCTGACCACTTTTCGGTGGGCGAGCAGAGGGCTGGGCTCGGGTGCGAGGTTTCACAGACTTGTGAATATCCGTGATCTTCTTGTGACCTTTACTGATCGTGGGTACCTTCGAGGCTTGGCCCGAATCCCCTGTTGGGTCACCCCTCACCGCAAGGACCCCTGCCGATGTTCTACAGCCCGAAGCACGCTGCCCCGAAATCTGCACCCGTCCGTCGTCGCCTGGCAGGTGTCGCGGTGACCTCCGTGGCCGCCGTGGGTGGCGCCGCTGCGATGGCTCAGCCGGCATCTGCCGGTGGGACCGTCTGGGACCGGGTCGCGGCCTGCGAAAGCGGTGGCAACTGGTCGATCAACACGGGCAACGGCTACTACGGCGGGCTGCAGTTCTCCTACTCGACGTGGAAGGGCTTCGGCGGTCAGCGCTACGCCACCACCGCCAACAGGGCCTCCAAGGGTCAGCAGATCGAGATCGCCCAGAAGGTCCTCAAGGTCCAGGGCCCTGGCGCCTGGCCGGTCTGCAGTGTCCGTGCCGGGCTGACGCGCGCCAACGGAGCGGCTGTCCCTGCCCCCGCGACCGGGGTCTCGCGCGGCACGGCGCGACCTGGGCTGCTCGTCGTCGACGGCGTGAAGGGTCCCGCGACGCGCCGGGCGATCGAGTCATGGATCGGCGGGTCCGTCAACGCCTCGCTCGGCAAGGCCGACATGCGCCTGCTCGAGAAGAAGGTCGGCGGCTCGGTCAATGGCTCCTTCGAGCGCTCAGATGTGCGCAGGCTTCAGCGGCTCGTCGGTTCCACGGCCGATGGCTCATGGGGTCCCAAGACCACCGCGGCTCTGCAGCGTCACCTCAACGCCCGCTGACAGCAACGCTTGTGACGACGGGGTGGATCCGGCACTGGCCGGATCCACCCCGTCGTCGTGGGGCCCTGCTTGTCGGATTGGCGCGGGTGGTGCTCGGGCGGGCGACACGCCGTCGGCATACTTGCGTGACACGTGGGGTTGAAGTTACAGTCGTGTAGTTATGTGACAGGATTGAAATCTGTGACTGATGTGACGTAGCGTCCTTTGTCGTCCCCTGACGCAAAGGACTTCGGTCATGCTCTTCGCTCCTGAATTCCCCACTCGCCCGACTCGACGCCGGCCTCTGCGCCGCGCAGTCGTCGGCACCGCGCTCCTCGCCACGACCGCGTCAGCAACTGTCCTCGGTCTCGCGACCGGCGCCGGGGCGACCGAGAACGTCTGGGACCGCGTGGCCACCTGCGAGAGCGGCGGCAACTGGTCGATCAACACGGGCAACGGCTACTACGGCGGGCTGCAGTTCTCGTACTCGACGTGGAAGGCCTTCGGCGGACAGACCTACGCGACCACCGCGAACCTCGCGTCGAAGTCGCAGCAGATCCTCGTCGCCCAGAAGGTCCTCAAGGTCCAGGGCCCCGGCGCCTGGCCGGTGTGCAGTGTCCGCGCAGGCCTCACCCTGGCGAACGGCCTTGCTGTTCCCGTCTCGCGCGACACCACCCGAAGCCTGTTCCCCCTGACCGTCGACGGCCAGAAGGGGCCGGGCACGCGCAAGGCCGTCGAGACCTGGGTCGGTGGGTCGATCGATGCGATCTGGTCACCCGACGACGTCAAGAAGCTTCAGGGCAAGGTCGGCGCGACTCAGGACGGCTCGATCGGGCCGAAGACGACCAAGGCCCTCCAGGCCAAGGTCGGCGCGACTCAGGACGGCTCCTGGGGTCCCAAGACCACCGCCGCGCTGCAGGGCTACCTCAACCGCGTCTTCGACTGAGTTCCCGGTCAGTCAGGGTCAGCTGCGGTCGGGCAGCTGCTGCAGCGTCCACTGGTTGCCGTCGGGGTCGCTGAAGTCGACGAAGCGACCCCAGGCGAGGTCCTTGACGTCAGTGCACTCGACGTCCCGGTCGCGCAGATAGTCACACGCGGCGTCGGCGTCCGCGACAACGATCTGGATGTGCTGGGTCTGGCCCGTGGGCAGCATGTCCAGGCCGGTGCCGAAGCAGAACGAACATGCTGACCCCGGCGGCGTGACCTGCACGAAGCGCAGCCCGTCCATCGGCGTCTGGTCGTGATCGACGGTCCAGCCGACTTTGTCGCCGTAGAACTGCACGGCGGCGTCGACGTCGCTGACGCTGATGGGCACGAGCTCGATCTTGAAGTCCATGACAGCTTCCTTCGCGCAGACGCCCGAGCCGGTCTCGGCGCTCCCCGCCGACGTTAGCGGGCGTTCCGGTCAGCTTCAGGACGCTCAGGACAGGCGGGAGTCTCAGGACGCTCAGGACAGGCGAGCGACTTCGGCGATGTAGCCGGCCTCGGCCTGCTCGCTTGAGGTTCCGGAGAGCTTGGCCCACGCGTCGTACTTCGCGCGGCCCACCGGATTCGTGAAGCCGGGGCGCTTGCCATCCGCGTCCCCCACCGTGGCCTGCTTGTAGAGCGCATAGAGGCGCAACTTGGTGTCGTTGCCCGGGTCGTTGGTGAGGTCCGCGACCGCAGCCACAGCCTGTTCAAACTCAGAGTCAGCCATGTTCCTCAGGCTAGCGCCGGAGGCAGCGGTTGCGGGGCATCGAGAGGAGAGTGCAGGCGAGGGCTGAACCTCAGTGGCGGGTGATCGGGGGGTTGAGGACGTCGAGGCCGCCGCGAGTGAAGAGCTGCGCCGGCCGCCCGCCGTCGGCATTGCTGACCTGGCCGGTGGGATGAAGGAATCCCGGGGTCCGGGTGACCTTGCGGTGGAAGTTGCGCGGATCCAAGGACTGCCCCCAGACGGCTTCGTAGACCGCGCGCAGTTGGGCGACGGTGAACTTCGGAGGGCAGAACGCGGCCGCCAGCGGGCTGTACTCGAGTTTGGCGCGGGCGCGCTCGAGGCCGTCGGCCAGGATCTCGGCGTGGTCGAAGGCGAGCGACGTTGCCTTGGCGGTCGCATCGACGACGGGTACCCACGTGGCGCCGGCTGCGTCACTGCCGGCGACCGGCTCGACCAGTCCCGGGGCCAGGGCCAGCCAGGCAACGGTGACCGTCCGGCCGCGGGGGTCCCGGCCCGGCGCGCCATAGGTCGCGAGCTGCTCCAGGTGAACGCCCCTGCTGATGCCGGTTTCCTCGTGCAGTTCGCGATAGGCGGCATCGATCAGGTCCTCACTGGGGAGGACGAAGCCCCCGGGGAGCGCCCATCGCCCGGCGAAGGGTTCGATGCCGCGTTCGACGAGGAGCACACACAGTTGGTGCTCACGGATGGTGAGCACCACGAGGTCGGCGGTGAGGGCCATGCCGGTGTCGGTCACGAGAGAAGTCTAGCCACTAATCGTCAAGTTGACGATTAGTGATTGAGAGATTATCGTCATTCTCACGATAACCACTGAAGGAGGGCCCATGGCCACCATCACCACCGTTCCGTTCCTGCGGCACCTGCGCGCGTCCGCGACGAGCCACGTCCAACACTTGTCAGCCGGCAGCGTGCGTCACGACGCACCGGGAGCATCGTTCTGGTTCCGACCGTTGACGGCCGCGATCAGCGAGGTTCCCGTCGACGATCGCGAGCAGGAGGTCCTGGTGCGCGTCCGGACCGCAGACCTGCAGGAGGTCGCGGCTCCCGGCACCGTCACTTTCCGGTTTGCCCGACCAGAGGTCACGGCAACTCGTATCGACTTCTCGATCGACCTGCGCACGGGCGTGTGGCTGGAGCGTCCCTTGGAGCGCGTGGGTGCCACGATCCACGGCGCCACGTCGGCCGCAGTGACGTCGGCCCTGACGGGCCTGGACCTGGTTCGCGTCCTCACGATGGACCTCGAGGAGTTGGGGAGGGCCGTGGCGGCGCAGCTCTCGCAAGACGAGCGTCTCGTGTCCATCGGCATTGACGTCGTGGGCGTGAGGTTCAGCGTCCTGCGGCCCGACTCGGATGTGGAGCGTGCCCTCCAGACGCCCGCGCGTGAAGTGATCCAGCAGGAAGCGGACAAGGCCACGTTCGAACGACGTGCACTCGCCGTGGAACGTGAGGCCGCCATCGGCGAGAACGAATTGGCCAATCAGATCGAGCTCGCCCGGCGCCAGGAGCAGCTCATCGCCCAGAAGGGGTCCAATGCGCGAAAGACAGCGGAAGACGCTGCGGTGGCCGACGCCGTCGCTGCCGAGGCCGAAGCGGCTCGGATCACCGCGCTGGCCGCGGCGCAGGCCACGGCCGAGCGCTCCATCGGGCAGGCCGCAGCGGACACCGAGCGTGCCAAGCTCGCCGCGAATGAGGGTGTCTCGCAGGAGCTCCTCATGGCTCTCGCGCTGCGGGAGCTCGCCGCAAACCTTCCGGCCATCGACCAGATCACCATCACGCCGGACATGTTGACTGGTCTGGTCAACAGGCTCGGCGCCAAGGCATGAGGGCAGGCCGATGACCACTCCCCGCGTCGTTGTCGTCCACCGGCGGACCGAGTACGACGAACTCATCGCGCGCCACGGCACCCGCGGCCAGGCCGAGTTCTTCCTCGGCACGCGGCAGCTGGACCTCACTGCTGTCGAGCAGCGTCATGCACTCACAACGGCTGCCTTGGCGACCATCAGCGCGGGCATTCCGGCGGAGTGGTCCCGAGCACTGGTTGAACGAGATGACCTGTCCCAGTTCGTGATTCGCCCCGAGGACATCGTCGTGGTGGTTGGACAGGATGGCTTGGTCGCCAACCTGGCGAAGTACCTCGACGGTCAACCCGTCATCGGGATCAACCCCCTCCCGGGCTCAAACGCCGGCGTGCTGGTGCCGCACCCGCCACAGGCGATCGGGAAACTCCTTCAGTCGGTGAGCAGGGGCACGGCCCAGATCCTCGAACGAACCATGGTGCGTGCCGAGGCGGACGACGGGCAGAGTCTGATTGCCCTCAACGAGGTCTACGTCGGGCAGCCCACGCATCAGTCAGCGCGTTACACCTTGCAGGTCGCTGATGCCGTGGAGCGCCAGTCCTCATCCGGTGTCATCGTCGGAACCGGAACCGGCGCGACGGGATGGTGCCTTTCACTGCGGCAGGTTCAGGCACCCAGGCTCGCCCTGCCCGGACCGTCCGCCCGGACGCTTGCCTGGTTCGTTCGTGAGCCGTGGCCGTCGCCGTCGACAGGTGCCTCGATGACCGGCGGAACAGTCAGTGACGCAGCCGTGAGAATCCACGTCGAGTCGGACTCGCTCATCGTCTTCGGAGACGGCATCGAGAGCGATCGACTCACGCTCTCGTGGGGTCAGTCCGTGGCCATCGCCCCAGCCGACCGCAGGCTGGCAACGGTCCAGTAGGCGACCAGACAGGCTGGCGCGCAGATCTTGGGCTCGCTTCGGGGGGTGCCGATGTCCTGAGACATCGCCTTGAGCTGGCGAGGGGACTCGAACCCCTAACCTCCTGTTTACAAGACAGGTGCGCTACCAATTGCGCCACGCCAGCGCGCGTCGGCAGGCATTCGCCCCCGACGGCGACCCGAACTTTACCTGCCGCCGCTGGCCGACGCGCCATCGCCGGAAGGCAGCTCTTCACGGACCGGCGGCTCGCACGCGGACGGGGGCGGACGGCATACCCCGTCCGTCCCTAGAATTGAGCGGTGACGCGACCGCTCCGCCGCCAGATCCACGACATCGGTCGTCGTCGCGCGTGGACGATCTGGGTCGTGGCGCTCGCGGTCTACACGGTCGCGATCTTCCACCGCACCTCACTCGGCGTCGCGGGACTTGTTGCGGCAGAACGCTTTGACATCACCGCGTCCCAGCTCGCGACCTTCACGGTCCTGCAACTCGTGGTGTATGCCGGGATGCAGATTCCCGTGGGCGTCCTCCTCGACCGCTTCGGGTCGCGTCGCCTGCTGCTCGTCGGCCTCACGCTCATGACCGCCGGTCAGATGTGGTTCGCCTTCGCGGACAGCTATGCGATGGGCCTCGCGGCGCGCGTCCTGCTCGGCATCGGCGACGCCATGATCTTCACGAGCATGCTGCGCCTCGTCGCGTTGTGGTTCCACGTGAAGCAGGCGCCGATCATCACCCAGCTGAGCGGCATGGTCGGGCAACTCGGTGCGGTCGCGGCAGCCACGCCGCTGGCTCTGGCCCTCGACCGTTGGGGCTGGGAGCGGTCCTTCTCGATCACGGCGGGTTCCGGCGCACTGCTCCTCGTCGCCCTCTTCTTCGTCGTCAAGGACTCGCCCTACACCGGTGAGGCCGTCGAGAAGATCAAGGTGCGCGCCCTCGCCCGGACCCTCGGCGAGGTCTGGGGCAACCCCGGTACCCGCCTCGGCATGTGGATCCACTTCACCGGCCAGTTCGGGGCCACCGTGTTCACGATGCTGTGGGGCTACCCGTTCCTCGTCGAAGGGCAGGGGCTCAGCCCGGCGGTTGCTGGCGGACTCCTCATCACGCTCACGCTCTCGTCGATGGTGGCCGGGCCGATCGTCGGCAGCCTCACCGGGCGTCTGCCCTATCGCCGCTCGCAGATCGTCCTGTGCATCGTTGCGGCCATCGCGGGCGTGTGGGCCGTCGTCCTCCTGTGGCCCGGGCGTGCGCCACTGCCGCTGCTCGTGCTGCTCGTGTGCGTGATGGCATTCGGTGGGCCGGGTTCGATGGTGGGCTTCGACCTCGCCCGCAGTTTCCACCCGTCCGACCGGTTGGGGCGGGCAACAGGCGTCATCAACATCGGCGGGTTCTTTGCCTCGCTCGTGACGATGGCGCTCATCGGCTTCATCCTCGACCACCGGGCGCCGGGTGGGCAGGGGACCTACACGCTCACGGACTTCAAGGTCGCAATGTCGGTGCAGTTCCTCCTCTGGGGCCTCGGCGCGGTCCAGATCTGGCGCTATCGGCACAAGGGGCTGTCGTTCGTCGACGAGCACCCGGGTGCCCTCGACGCACTGCGGGCCGGCGACACGTTGCTGCCCGGCATCTCGCGCGACCCCGACTGACCCGACGCTGCCGCCCCGAGTGATCTGCCGCCGTTTGCCTGCCTGACGCGTGTCGGTCACCGGCTGGGCCGGGTCTGCGACCTATAACTGGGGTGACCGGGCCGTGTATGAGACGGCCCGGTCTGACATTTCTCCGCTCATGGGGCCAAGGGCGCGCAATGTCGCGCGGTTGGCCCCATGGAGCCGGCCGGTCAGCGCAGGACGTGACGGCTGATGACGAGCCGCTGGATCTGGTTGGTGCCCTCGAAGATCTGGGTCACCTTGGCCTCGCGGAACATGCGCTCCACCGGGAAGTCCTGCGTGTAGCCCGCCCCGCCAAGCACCTGCACCGCGTCCGTCGTCACCTTCATCGCCGCATCGGTGGCGAGCAGCTTGGCCACCGCCGCCTCCTTCGAGAACGGACGACCGGCGTCCTTGAGGCGCGCGGCATACAGGTAGGCCGCTCGCGCCCCCGAGACCGCAGCCTCCATGTCGGCGATCAGGAACGCCAGGCCCTGGTTGGCCGCGATCGCCCGTCCGAACTGCTGCCGTTCCTTGGCGTATGCCGCGGCCGCGTCGAGCGCCGACTGTGCCAATCCCGTTGCGCCAGCGGCGATTCCGAGCCGACCCGCGTCCAGCGCCGACAGCGCGATGGCCATGCCCTGACCCTCGTCGCCGATGCGGTTGGCCTCGTCGACGGGGACGCCGTCATAGATGACCTCGCGCACGGTGTCGCAGTGCAGACCCATCTTCTTCTCCGGTGCACCGAAGGTCATCGCGTCGGATCCAGCCGGCACGATGAAGCACGACAGCCCGCGCCCGCCGTCGTCGGAGGTGCGCGCGAACGTCGTGTAGTAGTCGGCGTGACCAGCGTGAGAGATCCAGGCCTTGCGGCCCTTGACCGTGTATGCCGCGTTGTCACCATCGCGCGTCGCTCGCGTTGTCATCGAGCCCACGTCCGAACCGGCGAGCGGCTCCGAGAGGGCGTAGGCGCCGAGCTGGTCGCCCGACAGCATCCCCGGAAGGAGCGCCGCCTGCTGCTCTGGCGTCCCGAAGGTCGTCACCGGATAGGCGGTCAGCGAGTGCACCGAAACACCCACGGCCACGCTCATCCACGCGGAGGCGACCTCCTCGACGACCTGCAGGTAGACCTCGTAGGGCTGCCCGCCGCCACCGTGCTCCTCGGGGTGGGGGAGCGACAACAGTCCCGCCCGCCCGAGAGTGCGGAAGACCTCGGTGGGGAACTGCTCGTCCTTCGCCGCGGCGCGCTCGGCCTCATCGACGCGCGGACGCAGCTCCTTGTCGCAGATCTCGCGGGTGAGCTCGATGAGATCGTGACCCTCATCGGTGGGCAGAAGGCGATTGACCGGCATACGCGCGACTGTAACGCGAGCGTGCTGCGAGCCGAAGGCGAGCCGGGTCAGCCTCCGGGAGCGTCGTCGAACGGCCGCATCGGCGAGAGGTCCGGTCGTTTCGGTTCGACGGTGTCGCCGCTCGACTGCCCCTTCATGCGTCGCTGGACCCAGGGGGCCAGGTGCTCGCGGGCCCAGGCGGCGTGCGCGCGAAGCTCCTGACGCTTGGTCACGGCAACCCCCTGGGGCAGTGGCGTGCGCCAGTCGTCCTCATCGGTGGCGTGCCCGAGCGCAGTCAGGGCGGCGAGTGCCACGCGTCGGTGGCCCTCGGTTGTGAGGTGGATGCGGTCAGGTGCCCACAGGCGCCAGTCGCGCAGGGCAGGGAGCCCCCAGAGGTTGAGCACATGGCAGCCGTGACGTTGGGCGATCGTGAAGATGTTGGCCGTGTGGACCGCGTGCCGACCGCGCAAGGGCTTGAGGAGTCCGGCCTCCTGCGGGTCGACGGGGGTGGCCAACAGGACGTCAGCACCGCTCTGCCGCAACCGAATCACCGCATCCTCGAGCGTCTCCATGAGCGCGTTGGTGTCAACGCCCGGTCGCAAGAGGTCGTTACCGCCACCGACGAGGGACACGAGGTCAGGGGACATCGAGAGAGCGCGATCGAGCTGGGGCCCGACGACGTCTCCGAGCAGGCGTCCGCGCACGGCGAGGTTGGCGTAGCGGAACGGCAGGTGCTCCATCTGGGCCAGATCGCTCAACGACTCCGCCAGGCGGTCGGCCCAGCCGATGTAGGCGTTGTCGTTCTCGGGATCCGGGTCGGACATGCCCTCGGTGAACGAGTCGCCGATCGCGACGTAGCTGCTCCAGACGCGCGGGGCGTTCGGCGGCAAGGGGGTCACGGCAGTCTCCAGTCGAGTGGCTCGGCGCCCTGGCGGACGAGCAGGTCGTTGACCTGGCTGAACGGTTGCGAGCCGAAGAACCCGGATCGCGCCGACAGGGGAGAGGGATGGGCGCTCTCCACACACGCCATGTCGCCGAGCCGGGGGCGCAGCGATCGGGCATCGCGCCCCCAGAGGATCGCGACGAGCGGGCCACCGCGTTGCACGAGGGCGTCGATGGCGCAGTCGGTGACCTGCTCCCAGCCTTTGCCGCGGTGGCTCGCGGACGCGCCGGGTCGCACGGTGAGGACGCGGTTGAGGAGGAGGACGCCGCGCTCGGCCCACGGGGTGAGGTCGCCGGACGTGGGGGCGGGCACGCCGAGGTCGGTCTGCATCTCCGTGTAGATGTTGACGAGGCTGCGCGGGATGGGCCGCACGTCGGGGGCCACGGCGAAACTCAGGCCGATGGGATGTCCCGGAGTCGGATAGGGGTCCTGGCCGACGATGAGGACGCGGACGTCGTCGAGGGGCTGTTCGAAGGCCCGCAGGATGTGAGGTCCGCCCGGCAGATAGCCCCGTCCCGCCGCCACCTCGGCCCGGAGGAACTCGCCCAACTCGGTCAGGGTCGACTCGACCGGAGCCAGGGCCTGTGCCCACGAGGGGTGGACGAGCTCGGTCAACGGGCGCGAAGTCACGCCCCCAACCTTAGGCCTCGACTTCGTGCCCCGGACGGACACGGTCCACCCGGCCGAAGGCCGCCCTCCCGTGTCCGTCCGGGGCGCGAAGTCGGTAAGTGGGGGTTGACAACCTACAACTGAATGGTTGTAGGTTGGCGGCATGACCACCACCGAGGAGCACGAGAAGCGGGCCGACGCCCTCTTCCACGCGCTCGCCGACAGCACACGGCGCGACATCCTGCGCCGCGTCCTGGCAGGGGAGCACTCGGTGTCGGCCCTGGCCCGCAGCTATGACATGAGCTTCGCGGCCGTGCAGAAGCACGTCGCGGTCCTCGAGCGAGCGGGACTGATCAGCAAACGCCGCAGCGGCCGCGAGGCGCTGGCGAGTGGAGAGGTCGAGGCCATCCGGTCCGTCGCCTCCCTGCTCGGCGAGTTCGAAGCCGTGTGGCGCGGCCGCATCGGTCGGATCGACGACCTCCTCGCCGGTCCCGAATGAGCCATCCCTGAGTCACAACCCGAAGGAGAGCACCATGCCTGTCACGAGCGTCGACAAGAACCTCGATGACCACTCGATCGTCGTCACCTCCGACTTCCCCGCTCCCGTCGAGCGCATCTGGCAGTTGTGGTCCGACCCGCGCCAGCTCGAGCAGTGGTGGGGGCCGCCGACCTACCCGGCCACGGTCTCCGACTTCGACTTCGTGCCTGGCGGTCGCGTCGGCTACTACATGACCAGCCCCGAGGGCGAGAAGTTCGGTGGCCTCTGGACCCTCGACTCCATCGAGGCGCCCCACCGGCTCACCTTCCAGGACGCCTTCGCCGACGACAACGGCAACCCCGCAGAGGGTATGCCGGTCGGCACCTGCGTCGTCGAGCTCACCGAGCGGGACGGCGGGACCCGCATGGTCACGACGACGACCTATGGCAGCGCCGAGGACCTCGCGAAGGTCGTCGGGATGGGCATGGAGGAGGGCCTTCGAGGCGCCATCGGCCAGATTGATGACATCCTCGCCGCCGAGGCAGCCGCCTGACCGAATCCGCGCCTACTGCACCGTAAGTGGGGTGATCACCCCACTTACGGTGCGGTAGCAGTGGGGTGATCTGGTGCCCCGGTCAACTGAAGATCGAGCGGACGTCGTCGAGGCGGGACGGGACCACGCGGAACCAGGCCCAGGTGCCCCGCTTCTCGCGCTCGATGAGCCCGGCCTCGGTGAGCACCTTGAGGTGATGGCTCACCGTCGGCTGGGCCAGACCGACGGCCGGGGTGAGGTCGCAGACGCACGCCTCACCGCCCTCGCTGTCGCGAATGATGCTCAGCAGGCGCAGTCGGACGGGGTCGGCGACGGCCTTGAGCAGTTGGGCGTTGGTCTCCGCCTGCTCGCGGGTCAGGCCCCCGGGGGTCGTGATCCCACAACAGGGCGCCGCCTCCAGAAGGTTCTCGCGCGCTCGTGCGCTCGCCTTCGTGGTCGCGCTCGTCGTCATGTCATCCCTCC
The DNA here is from genome assembly GCF_042666395.1 of Knoellia pratensis. Classification (NCBI taxonomy): domain Bacteria; kingdom Bacillati; phylum Actinomycetota; class Actinomycetes; order Micrococcales; family Intrasporangiaceae; genus Knoellia; species Knoellia pratensis. The sequence goes on from NZ_JBHTDJ010000001.1 coordinate 1,198,112, forward strand.
GGTTGCCTCGCGCTTCATCATGCCATCCTAAGTATTGACGTTCATCGATATATGGGGTTCACTTCATCCATCGACAGTCATCAATCTACGGGAAGGCACCTCAGATGACCACTGCAGCCACCGTCTCCACCACCTCGCGGGTCCAGCTCGCCCTCAACGTCGTCGACCTCGAGGCGTCCATCGCCTTCTACTCCGCCATGTTCGGCGTCGAGCCCGCCAAGCGCCGCCCCGGCTACGCCAACTTCGCCGTGACCGAGCCGCCCCTCAAGCTCGTCCTCATCGAGACCACCGAGGAGAACCGGGGCAGCGGAACGGCCGGCGCGCTCAACCACCTCGGCGTCGAGGTCTCGTCCGTGGAGGGCGTCACCGCGGCCCGCGAGCGCTTCGCCGATGCGGGTCTCGCCGCCTTTGACGAGAACGACACGACCTGTTGCTACGCGCTCCAGGACAAGGTGTGGGTCCACGACCCCGCTGGCGCCCCGTGGGAGGTCTACACGGTCAAGGACGAGAACCCTGCGGACGCCCGCCCGGCCACCGCGAGCCTCGAAGTCCTCGACGTCTCCGGCTCGAGCGCGAAGGCTGGCTGCTGCGCGTGAGCTCCCTCCCACGGGCGCTCGCCGCTGAGGCCGTCGGCACCGCGGGGCTCCTCGCGGCTGTCGTCGGCTCGGGCATCATGGCGCAGCGCCTCACCGACGACGTCGGCCTCCAGCTCCTCGCCAACGCCGTCGCCTCCGTGGCCGCCCTCGCGGTCCTCATCGCGGTCATCGCGCCCGTGAGCGGAGCCCACTTCAACCCGGCCGTCTCGCTCGCCCAAGCGATCCGTCGCGACCTCCCGTGGTCCCGATTTCCGGGGTATGCCGTCGCGCAGGTTCTCGGCGGAACCGTCGGCGTCGCGGTCGCGAACCTGATGTACGACCTCGCACCGCTCCACCTCTCCGGAAAGGTGAGAACTGGTGCGGGACAGTGGATTGGTGAGATTGTTGCCACCGCTGGACTCGTCCTCGTCGTCGGCCACGTGAGCCGAGGAGGTCGCGGCCACCTCGCCCCGACCCTCGTCGCCGCGTGGATCTTCGCGGCCTACTGGTTCACCTCCTCGACGTCCTTCGCCAACCCGGCCGTCACCATCGCGCGGATGTTCAGCGACACCTTCGCCGGCATCGCCCCGGCCTCCGTCCTTCCCTTCGTCCTCGCCCAGGTGACGGGCGTCGCGATCGGGCTGGGCGGCATACGCCTGCTTGTCTCTGAAACTCAGGAGTCCTCATGACCGAACGCCCCTCCGTGCTCTTCGTCTGCGTCCACAATGCCGGGCGCTCCCAGATGGCTGCCGGCTACCTCGAGGCCCTCGGTGGCGGGCAGGTCGAGGTCCGCTCCGCCGGCAGCGCGCCCGCCGACCAGGTGAACGCCGCCGCGGTCGAGGCCATGGCCGAGGAGGGCATCGACCTCACCGCTGCGTCGCCCAAGGTGCTCACCACCGACGCAGTCCAGGCCTCCGACGTCGTCATCACCATGGGCTGTGGCGACGCGTGCCCGATCTTCCCGGGCAAGCGCTACGAGGACTGGGAGCTCGAGGACCCGGCCGGCAAGGGTGTCGAGTCGGTGCGCCCGATCCGCGACGACATCAAGCGCCGCGTCCTCGAGCTTCTCGCCAGCCTCGACATCGAGCCCACGCGACCCTGACCGCGACCCACCGAGGGATCGAAGGTCCCCGGCTCCGGTTGCGGGCGCTGGTGTGATGACCTTGTGACACGCGCGCACACAGCAATGAGGCCGGACCTGCACGGGGAGCCGCCGTTGGTGCTCACCGTGCGAGGGCGACGCGTCATGCTCGTCGTCCTCGTTCTCACCGTGGTGCTCGTCGCGCTCACGATCCGGGCGGTCGTGAGCGATGCCAGTCCCGTGACGAAGGGCTCGGCCGCCTCCGCGTCGACCGCGGCCAACGGCAATGCGGGACCCAAGCCGTCACCCGCGTTGAACGGCCAGTCCGCGACGCCGTCGCCGACGAAGTCCGCGACGACGAAACCCACGACGACGAAACCCACGCCTTCTCCGTCGGTGAGCGCGACGACCTCGACCGGGATCAAACGCTCCGGCCTCGTGGGCTCCGGCGCGTTCACGACGTCGACGTGGGCGAGGCCAGCGGTCCGCCAGACCCCGAAGCTGCACACGTTCATCGTGAAGGTCGAGGGGGGCGTCCGGGTCGACCCCGACGACGTCGCACAGCACGTCCACGCCATCCTCAACGACCCGCGTGGATGGACCGGCAACAACGGCGCGAGCTTCGCCGCCGTGGCCGATCCGGCCCGAGCCGACTTCGTCGTCTACATCGCATCGCCGCCGACGACCAACAGGATGTGCGCGCCGCTGCGGGTCGGTGGCAAGTGGAGCTGCGCTGCGGGGAGCAAGGTCGTGCTGAACTCGGACAGGTGGCAGCTCATGACGCCGACCTATGACGACCTCACCGAATACCGCGCGTACATGGTCAACCACGAGGTCGGTCACTTCTTGGGGCGGGGCCACGTCGGCTGCCCCAAGGCCGGGGCCGCTGCGCCGGTGATGCTGCAGCAGTCGATCAGTCTCAGGGGCTGCCGGCCCAACGCCTGGCCCACCACCCCGTCGACTGCCTCCTGACGCGACCCGCGAGGATGTGGGGGTGAGTTCCCTCCGTTGGCAGACCATCTTCTTCGACCTCGACGGCACGCTCGCCAACACCATCCCGCTCATCGTCGCGAGCTACCAGCACGCGTTCCGCGAGGTGCGCGGCGAGGAGATCGACGACGCCAGGGCCCGGGCCTGGATCGGGCGGCCGCTCCTCGGCGCCCTCCTCGAGGAAGACCCCGAGCGCGGGCACGACCTCGACTCCACCTACCGCGAGTGGAACCTTGCCAACACCGAGCGGCTCATCGAGCGCTACGACGGTGTCCCCGAGATGCTCACGACGCTCACTGCCGCAGGCGCCAACGTCCACATCGTCACGAGCAAGCGCACCGACACGGCCCGGTTGGCGCTCGTGGGAGTCGGGATCGACCACCTCATCGACGTCGTCGGCGCGCTCGAGCACACGACGAACCACAAGCCCCACCCCGAGCCCCTTCTCGTCGCGGCCGCCAAGCTCGGCGTCGACCCCACCACGGCCGTCTACGTCGGCGACGCCACCGTCGACATCATCGCGGCCCGCGCTGCCGGCATGGCCGCGGTCGCCGTGACCTGGGGCGCAGGGGAGCGCGCGGCACTTGAGGCGACCGACCCGGACACGGTCGTCGACAGCGTCGGCGAGCTCACGGCATACCTGATGACGGGGCCCATGTGACACCTGAGGCGTCTGAGCAGACCGACCCGGCGTGTGTCCAGCGGACACGCCGAGCCTAATGACAGCCGTGTCATTCGACCGATAGGGTGGCCATCGCAGCCGTCGCACCAGAAGGGTCGAACCGTGAACGCCGTCCACGAAGAGCAGTCCGCAGCACCCAGTGTCGAGGGGCTGACCGACCGTGACCGCCGCATCATCGACTTCGAGCGCCAGTGGTGGAAGTACGCCGGGTCCAAGGAGTCGGCCATCAAGGAGCTCTTCGACATGAGCCCCACGCGCTACTACCAGGTGCTCAACGCCCTCATCGACAGCACCGTGGCGCTCGAGCACGACCCGATGCTCGTCAAGCGCCTGCGCCGTCAGCGCGCGACCCGTCAGCGCGCGCGCTCGGCACGCCGCCTCGGCCTGCAGCCGCAGGGCTGACCCGGTGAGCGAGCTCGACTGGAGCACGCCCGATGGCCTCGCCGCCATCAAGGACCACCTCTCCGCCAAGATCGAGGGCTGGCGCCCTCCTGTGGCGTATGCCGTGGGGCTGAGTTCCGCGTCCAGCTCGGCTGAGCTGGACTTCGGGCACGTCAACGCTCCGGGCGGCCGGCACGGGCTCCCCGCAGTCATCCTGGCCACGGTGCTGGGACACGACGGATCGACCGCCACCCTCGAGTTGACGACCTCGCAGCTCGCCGCCGCCGTGGAGTCGCTCGAGCCGGCCGAGGCCTGCACGGAGCTCGACCACCCAAACCTTGCCGCCTGGCGAGTGGCCCTGGCCGAGGCGCAGTCCAATCCGGCCCGCACCCTGGTCGCCGTGTTCGTCGCGGACCTGGACGACCCGGTGGCCTCGGAGGCCGACGGCACGATGCGAGCCACGTTCGAGGGCCACGCACCGACTCTCTGAGGCTGCTGCCTGAAAGAAAGTCCCGCTGGCACGCAACCGAATCGCCTCGGCGCACGTAGTGATGGTCAGAGCCACAGGGGGTGGCTCGTGACCGGCCCAGTGCCGAGAACCAGGGGGGACCACGTGTCTCGCAAGATCCGCACCATGACTGCCATCGGCTTCACCGCCGCGACGTTTGCCGCCATCGCGGCGCCGTCGCAGGCCGCACCCAAAGCCAAGGTGCCGCTCAGCTCGACCCTGATCGGGGAGTGGCGTGTCGGGGGAACCTTGGCTGGGGCGCCGGGCAACGTCCACACCGGCAACATCAACCTCAGTGACGGGTCGGGCCGGTTGACCGCACTCAGCGCCTACGACTGGCAGTGCCCCGAGGAGTCGTCCTCTCCCGACGACGGCTCCTGCATCCAGCTGCGCCGCACCAGCGCCATGGACTTCGAGGCCGCCGCCGATCTGAGCATTGCCAAGAAGCTCAGGTCGGCCATCGGATCCTCGTCCGTCGTCGGCGAGGTCGTGGACGGTGAGGGCGACTCCGTCCCCACGGCTCTGGGCATCTCCGCCGCCTTCACCGGTGCTGGGCCCCTGACCCAGGAGGCCCACGAGCAGTCCGACCCCACGGCTGGCACCTACACGCTGGTCGTTCAGGAGCGCGCCGCAGTCGGGACCGTGACCTACAACGGCACCGAGATCCAAGGCGTGACCGGTCACATCGTCACGCAGACCCGCCGCTGACCGGGCGCGAGGAGCGTCCACAAGCCGCGTCCGCGCGGATGGTCCGAGTGAGGCCGTCCGCGCGGACGCACGTGTCTGGGGGAGGTGCGCACACGGCATACCGGCGTGTCGTGTCCCTTTGGAGGGATTGGTGAGAAAAGTGCGAGGTCCAGTGGGTGTGGAGCGTTTGCACTCTCCACCCGAGAGTGCCAATAATGGGTTGGCACTCTCGGCATGAGAGTGACAATCTGGCCAGTCTGGTGAGGGTCGGCACGCGCACAGACATGAAGTGCGCAGGCCTGCTCGTCCGTCGCGGGCGCCACCTGGCCAACACCTTCGATTCGCGTGGGAGGAACCACCCGAATGGCCAAGATCATCGCATTTGATGAAGAGGCACGCCGCGGACTCGAGCGAGGAATGAACATCCTCGCCGACGCCGTCAGAGTCACCCTGGGCCCCAAGGGCCGCAACGTCGTGCTGGAGAAGAAGTGGGGAGCCCCCACGATCACCAACGACGGTGTGTCCATCGCCAAGGAGATCGAGCTCGACGACCCCTACGAGAAGATCGGCGCCGAGCTGGTCAAGGAGGTCGCCAAGAAGACCGACGACGTCGCCGGTGACGGCACGACGACGGCGACCGTTCTCGCCCAGGCCCTCGTCAAGGAAGGCCTGCGCAACGTTGCGGCTGGCGCCAACCCGATGGCGCTCAAGCGCGGCATCGAGAAGGCTGTCGAGGCTGTCTCCGCTGAGCTGCTCAACAACGCCAAGGACGTCGAGACCAAGGAGCAGATTGCTGCTACCGCCTCGATCTCCGCAGCTGACCCCCTGATCGGCGAGATGATCGCCGAGGCCATGGACAAGGTCGGCAAGGAAGGCGTCATCACGGTCGAGGAGAGCAACACCTTCGGTCTCGAGCTCGAGCTCACCGAGGGCATGCGCTTCGACAAGGGCTACATCAGCCACTACTTCGTGACCGACCCCGAGCGCATGGAGACCGTCCTCGACGACCCCTACGTGCTCGTCGTCAACTCCAAGATCGGCCAGATCAAGGACCTGCTGCCGCTGCTGGAGAAGGTCATGCAGTCCGGCAAGCCGCTGCTCATCATTGCCGAGGACGTCGAGGGCGAAGCGCTCTCCACACTCGTCGTCAACAAGATCCGCGGCACCTTCAAGTCGGTTGCCGTCAAGGCTCCCGGCTTCGGTGACCGTCGCAAGGCCATGCTCGCCGACATCGCCATCCTCACCGGTGGTCAGGTCATCTCCGAGGAGGTCGGGCTCAAGCTCGACACCGCAGAGATCGACCTGCTCGGCAAGGCCCGCAAGGTCGTTGTCACCAAGGACGAGACGACCATCGTCGAGGGTGACGGGGACGCCGACCAGATCCAGGGTCGCGTCAACCAGATCCGCGCCGAGATCGAGAAGTCGGACTCCGACTACGACCGCGAGAAGCTCCAGGAGCGCCTCGCCAAGCTCGCCGGTGGCGTCGCTGTCATCAAGGCGGGCGCGGCCACCGAGGTCGAGCTCAAGGAGCGCAAGCACCGCATCGAGGACGCCGTGCGCAACGCCAAGGCTGCCGTCGAAGAGGGCATCGTCGCCGGTGGTGGCGTCGCTCTCCTCCAGGCCGGCAAGGTCGCGTTCGAGAAGCTCGAGCTCGAGGGTGACGAGGCGACGGGCGCCAACATCGTGCGTGTCGCGATCTCGGCTCCGCTCAAGCAGATCGCCATCAACGCTGGCCTCGAAGGCGGCGTCGTCTCCGAGAAGGTCGCCAACCTCGAGTCCGGTTGGGGCCTCAACGCCGCGACGGGTGAGTACGTCGACCTCATCGCTGCGGGCATCATCGACCCGGCCAAGGTGACGCGTTCCGCGCTCCAGAACGCCGCGTCGATCGCCGCGCTGTTCCTCACCACTGAGGCAGTCATCGCCGACAAGCCCGAAAAGGCTGGCCCCCCGATGCAGGGTGGCGGCGACGAGATGGGCGGTATGGGTTTCTGACCCGTACGCACTGATCGAAGCGCAGCCGACCACACGGCATACGCGAAGGAAGGGCGGTCTCCCCAACGGGAGGCCGCCCTTTCGCGTTCCGCGTTCAGGGTGCTCTCAGGGTTCTCTGGGGGAAGAAACCCACAGCGCGTATGCCGTCCGCCACCTAGCGTGGTCGCCATGACCACTGACCAAGCTCTCGAACGCCGCGACACCAGCACCACCGGCCCGGCTCGGGTCGCCGCTCGCGTGACCGACCTCGTCAAGACCTACGGCTCCGGCGACATGGCCGTCACCGCCCTCAAGGGCGTGAGCCTCGACCTCAACCGACGCGAGTTCACCGCGATCATGGGCCCGTCCGGGTCGGGCAAGTCCACGCTCATGCACTGCGCGGCTGGGCTGGACTCGGTGACGAGTGGTTCGGTGCAGCTGGGCGACATCGAGCTCACCACGCTCAAGGAGAAGGACCTCACGAAGGTTCGGCGCGACCACATCGGCTTCGTCTTCCAGTCCTTCAACCTCATCCCGACGCTGAACGCCGAGGAGAACATCCTCCTGCCGCTCTCGATTGCCGGGCGCAAGCCGGACCGCGCCTGGTTCGACCAGGTCATTTCGACCGTCGGACTGGGCGACCGGTTGGGGCACCGTCCCGGCGAGCTGTCGGGTGGACAGCAGCAGCGCGTGGCCTGCGCGCGCGCATTGGTGAGCCGGCCCGAGATCATCTTCGCCGACGAGCCGACGGGCAACCTCGACTCGACCTCCGGCGCCGAGGTGCTCGGGTTCCTGCGTCGCTCCGTCGATGAGTTCGGTCAGACGATCGTCATGGTCACCCACGACCCGGGGGCCGCGAGCTGGACCGACCGAGTGGTCTTCCTCGCTGACGGCAAGATCGTCACCGAGCTGCGCGAGCCGACGCCCGAGCTGATCCTCGAGACGATGAAGAACATCGACTCGAACGCGAAGGGCTGACCGATGCTTCGCGCCAGCTGGAAGAGCCTCATGGCCCGCAAGCTGCGGCTGTTCATGAGTGCCTTCGCCATCATCCTCGGCGTGGCCTTCGTTGCCGGCTCCTTCGTCTTCACCGACACCCTCGGCAAGAGCTTCGACTCGATCATGAACGGATCCGTGGGCGACGTCGTCGTGCGCCCGGTGACCGGTGAGGTCGACCTCGAGCAGCAGCCGTCCAGCGCCACGCTCCCCGGCTCGCTCGTCAAGGAGCTCGCCGAGGTCGAGGGTGCGGCGCGCGCCGACGGCAACATCACCAACTTCGGCACGTTCGTCGTCGGCAAGAACGGCAAACTCATCGGCGGCTTCGGGCCCCCCGGGCTCGGGTTGAACTACACCGATAGCCCTGCCGCCAAGGGTCTGCGGCCACTCACGCTCGACTCAGGTCACTGGCCCCAGGGGCCGGGGGAGGTCGTCCTCGACAACAAGACCGCGACCAAGGCCGGCTATCTCGTGGGCGAGAAGGTCAACATCGTCAGCTCGGGCGCCCAGCCCCGGATCCAGGCCAAGCTCGTCGGGATCGCGACGATGGACGGAGGCCTCGCTGGTGCGAGCCTGTCCATCTTCGACACCGCCCAGGCTCGGGCCCTCTTCATGGAGGGCAAGGACGTCTACAGCGACATCTGGGTGACGGCCGCTCCGGGAACCAGCCAGGCGGAACTGCGTGACGCCGTTGCGGCCAAGCTGCCCAGCGGGGTCGAGGCCGTCACCGGTGACGCGGCCGCCAAGGCTGCTGCGAGCGACATCCAGGAGGCGCTCGGCTTCATCACGACGTTCCTGCTGATCTTTGCCGGGGTGGCGCTCGTCGTGGGTTCGTTCCTCATCGTCAACACGTTCAGCATCCTTGTGGCACAGCGGTCCCGCGAGCTCGCGCTGTTCCGGGCAATGGGGGCGACGCGGCGACAGGTGGCTCGATCGGTGCTCTTCGAGGCCACCGTCATCGGGCTCGTCGGCTCGATCATCGGACTGGGTCTCGGCGTTGTCCTTGCCATGGGCATCCGCGTCCTCTTCGGCCGGTTCGGTCTGGACCTCAGTGGCCAGTCGCTCATCATCACCCCCCGCACGGTCGTTGTGTCCTTGGTCGTCGGGCTCTTCGTGACCCTCATCGCGGCCTACCTTCCGGCACGCAAGGCGGGCAAGGTCCCGCCGGTCGCGGCGATGCGCGACGATGCCGTCCTGGCCGAGAGCGGCATGCGCGGACGCATCATCGTCGGTGGCCTCCTCACGATCGTGGGCGCCGCCCTGCTCATCACCGGGCTGTTCGTCGACGTGCCGAACCCCACCTACTGGGTCGGCGGAGGCATCCTCGGGGTCGTCCTCGGGGTGGCCCTGATCAGCCCACTCGTCGGGCGTCCGGTCATCGCGGCCATCGGCTGGATCTGGCGCAAGGTCTTCGGGGCCGTCGGCCTCATGGCCGAGCAGAACGCGCAGCGCAACCCGCGTCGCACCGCCGCCACGGCATCGGCGCTCATGATCGGCGTGACCCTCGTGTCGATGATGGCGGTCTTCGGGGCCAGTGCGAAGGCGAGCATCGACAAGTCCATCGAGAAGGAGTTCGTTGCGGACTACGTCGTGTCGAGCGTCGTGGGCACGCCGTTCTCGACCGAGGTCACGAAGGAGCTCACGGCCGTTCCCGGGGTCGAGGAGGTCGCGGCCTTCCGCTGGGACGCCCTCGACGTCAAGGGCGAGCGCGGTGGGGTCATCGGGATCGACCCCGGCCACGTCAGCGTGCTCGGGCCGACGCCGATGGTGTCGGGACGGCTCGCCGACCTCACGCCCACCACTGTGTCAATCTCGCAGGAGCGGGCCACTGCCGACAAGCTCGCGGTCGGGTCGAAGCTTGATCTGACCCGGGCCGGCGTGACGAAGCCCTTCACGGTGTCGGCCATCCACGGGGAGTCGGCGCTGCTCTCCTCGGACTACCTCCTCAGCCTGGCGGCGCTGGAGTCCCTGGGTGGGCCCAGGACGGACTCGTTCCTCTTCATCACCCGTGAGCCCGGGACCGTGCCCGCTGTGGTGGGTCGTGACCTCGACAAGGCCATCGCCGACCTCCCGGTCGTCACGGTCAAGGACCAGGGCGAGTTCGCCGATGAGCAACGCGCCCAGATCAACCAGATGCTCTACCTGATCTATGCCCTGCTCGGACTGGCCGTCATCATCGCGATCCTCGGCATCATCAACACGCTGGCCCTGTCGGTCATCGAGCGCACTCGTGAGATCGGACTGCTGCGGGCGGTGGGCCTCAGCCGGCGACAGTTGAAGCGGATGCTGCGACTCGAGTCGATCGTCATCGCCCTGCTCGGGGCGGCACTGGGCATCGGGTTGGGCGTGGTCTTCGGGATCGCCCTGCAGCGTTCGCTCAGTGACGACGGCATCGACGTCCTGTCGATCCCGTGGCCACAGCTCGGCCTCTTCGTCGCGATGGCCGGTCTGGTCGGGATCCTCGCCGCGTGGTGGCCGGGATGGCGGGCATCGAAGCTCGACATCCTGCGCGCCGTCACGACCGAGTAGTTGACCGACTTCGTGCCCTTCCCGGACCCACCTCGCTGCGCTCGCCAGGTCCGGGAAGGGCACGAAGTCGCAAGCAACCGGTGGCGGGCACGACCTCAGGGGTGTCGTGCCCGCCACCGGTGTCTGTGCGGCTCAGGTGAACATGCGCATGTTCTGGGCCTCGGTCTCGGCGTACTGAGCACCCGCGGCAGCGAGCACCTGACCGATCGAGTCGAGCGAGGTCTGGACCTGACGCTGGGTGCCCTGCCACTGGGTCACGACGCCATGGAACTGGGTTGCCGCCCCGCCCTTCCACGCGTCCTGCAGGGCGGTGAGCTTGGACAGCATCTGGGCGACCTGACCTTCGATCTGGCTCGAGATGCGGGCGATGTCACCGGAAGCGGCCTGGATGCGCTCGGTGTCGACCTGGAACTGGGCTGACATGTCTTGGTCCCCTTCGTCGGCGCCGCACCCTGTGGTGCGACCACTGACCTCCGACGCTAGGGAATTTCGCGAAACCCGCCGGAGAGTTGTCCACAGGCTCGGGTGGGCCGGTGCGGCATACGATCACGGAGTGCTCCTCATCGACCCGCCTGCGTGGCCGGCCCACGGACGGCTGTGGTCCCACCTCGTGAGCACGACGTCGTATGCCGAGCTGCACGACTTCGCGGGACGTGCCGGCATCTCGCGGCGTGCGTTCGAGGGAGATCACTACGACATCCCGCAGGAGCGCTACGACGACGTCGTCGCTGCGGGTGCCGTCCCCATCGACGGTCGAGAGTTGCTCAAACGCCTGCGGGACAGCGGACTTCGCATCTCCAAGCGCAAACATGAGCGCGTCGTCATGAGCACCCCTGGCGCGCCGTGGCTGCCGCCGGGGAGCCGGGCCGACGTGATCGCCTCGCGACAGGACAACCCGCCCCCGAACACCGTGGTGGTGCGAGCCGTCGTCCGCAACGCTGGTGCGCTGCTGGTCGTCGAGCGCGCCGACGGTCGCGGCCTGGACCTCCCCACCCGGACGGTGGGTGACGGACAGAGTGCAGAGGACGCGTTGCGGGCACTGGGCGACGAACTCGGCGTCGCGGCTGAGGGCGCCGTGCTCCTCGGCTACGTGCGCAACGTCGTGAAACAGCCTGACGTCACCTATCCGTGGCCTTCGCCGAACGCATGCTTTGCCCTCTACGCCGTGGCCACCGACGGACTCGAGGACGCCTCGGGCACGTGGTTGCCGTCGCAGAGCCAGATGTCGGAGCTCGGTGAGCGGCACTGGTGGCCGCTTGTCGACCCGGGTGCTCAGGTGCCGGAGCACGTGCACCCCTGACGAACCCGGGGTCGGCTCAGGGGCAGGCGGGGGAGTCACCCCATGGTCCCCGCCCAGCCGGGATCCTAGGTTGGCAGTGACAGGTCGATCGGCGACACCCGCAGATCTCAATACCCCTGTCCCAAGGGGCGATTCGCATGTTCGAGACCGTCAACACTCTCATCGAGCAGAACGCTGCTGCTCTGTGGGTGCTGCCTGTGCTGTTCCTCCTGGCGACGTTCGATGCGCTCATTCCTCCCGTACCGAGCGACTCCGTCGTGATCACCCTCGCGGCGTTCGGCGCCGCCACCGGCTCACCCCACCTCGTCGCGCTCGGGCTCGTGGCGGCCCTGGGAGCCTTCCTCGGCGACAACCTCACCTTCCACCTCGCCAGACGCTCACGCCTTCGCGAGCTGCGCCACAGCCCGAGGCCCAAACTGCGGCAGGCCTTCCTCAGAGGTGAGCGCGAGCTCGACCGGCGCGGAGGGATCGCGATCGTCATCGCGCGATACATCCCGGTGGGGCGCGTCGCGGTCAACATCACCGCAGGTGCAGGCACCTTCTCGCAGCGACGATTCGTCCTGCTCTCCGCGCTGGCAGCGCTGAGCTGGGCGACCTACTCCGTCGCCATCGGCGCCCTCGCGGGTCACTGGGTGCAGGACAACCCGCTCCTTGGTGCGTTCGGCGGTATCGCGCTCGCTGGAGGCCTCGGGCTCGTCGTTGATCGGGTGTTGCAGCGCCCATCGAGAACCGGTGCGCGCGATGTTCAGTCGTTCTGAGCGAGGCGGGTCAGTTCACGGGTGAGGTTGCGCCGGGCGGCCGGCTCCCACTGCTGACGGGCCTGCGTGGTCCGATAGACGGACTCACGCTCGAGGAAGGGCGCCAGGATGGCGGTGCGGCCCCGGGCGTACGCGTCGTCGGGCACGGCGGCATACTCCCGCCGGACGGCTGTGCAGTAGTCGTCGAAGCGGCGTTCGGACGCGCTGAGGATCCAGAGGTCGGCGTCGTGGAAGGCTGCCTGCGGGCCGCGAGTCTCCTGGACGTCGTGAGCCTCCGATGCCAGGACGAGTGACACGACCGCGTCCACGACCTCCGTGCCGATTCCATTGGCGGACAGGGTGGTTCGCGCCAACTCGGCGCTCATCCGCTCGTTCTCCGCTCCAGCGGTGATGTCATAGACCGCGTCGTGTAACCACGCGGCGAACACCACGCACGCCCACTCTGTGTCGCCGCCGAGTGCGCTGTCGCGCAGCTGGCTCAACCCGTCGATGACCTCGTCGAGGTGACGCAGGTCGTGGTAGCCGCGATGAGCCTCGGACCACCGCTTCGCGAGGTCCTCGCGAACGGAGACGAGGCCGTGCGCGTCACCCCTGACGGCCCGCACGGCCTCGTCCCACATCTCGTCCCGCAGCATGCGGGCCAGTCTCTCAGGCGGTCGCCGCCGGCGGTCGGGTCCGGTCCAGAGCTTTCGCGTATGCCGTCCCGCTGGCCAGGAGCAGAAGTCCCGTGACGATGAACGCCACGACCCGCCACAACCCGTCGAGGGTGGCGAGGTCGAAGAGGAACAGCTTCGCGACGCTGACGGCGGCGAGGCCCAGGCCCAGTCGCAGCGACAGGGCGCGGTGCGCCTCCGCCTGCAGCCCGCGCAGGAGGAGCCAGGCGGAGGTGACCATCCACAGGACGGTGGCGAGCGCGTGACCGGCGAGGAAGCCGGCGGAGGTCGCCTCGAGCGCCTTGCCCACGAGCAGTCCGATCGAGATGACGGCCACGGCGGATGTGGCGAGCCCGGCGATGAGCGCCCCGATCCGGGTGAGGCGGCGAACGCGGACCGGGATGCCGCGGACGACGTCCACACCCCAGGCGCCCAGGGCGGCGATCCCGCCGGCCAGGAGGCTGTCGAGCAATGCGGTGGTGGCGTCGTGGTCCCGGGCCATGCCCAGTTCGACGTAGGCCGCCGGGTGGGTGAGGTAGGCGACCGAGGCGACCACTGTGGTTCCGGCGGCGACCCAGAGCGTGACGCGAGAACGCGTCGTGACGGCCGCTGCGGCATACCCAAGTGCAGTGATCAAGATGCCGGTGACGACCCAGCGCTCCGGAGCGCCGCTCATCACCGCGAGCAGGGCCGAGACACCCGAGATCGCACCGATGGTCGTGGCGAGCGTCGTGGGAACCGGGCCGATCGGCGCGCGTGACGTCACGGCCAGGGCGACGGCGAAAGCGACTGCAATCAGGGCGAATCCGGTCGTGCGTAGCGTGTCGCCATGCACCCCGAACGCCACGAGCAGCGAGATCGTGGCGGCGGCCAGCGTGGCGCTGCCGATGAGGTCCGCCCGGTTGTGGCGACCAGCGGACACGGCACCGACAAGGGCCAGGCCGGTGAGCGCGGCAGCCGCACCGATCGCGATCCTGGACGGCGCACCGTCACCCTCGGCGACGGCGATGCCCAGGAGGATCAAGCCGGTCGAGGGCATGGTGCGGGCCACGGCGAGCATCGGCCAACCGCGGTCCCCGCGGGCCAGGAGCGCAGCCGCCGACAGGATCACGACGAAGAGCGAGACCTCGTCGCCGAACTTCTCGGTGACGACGGGAGCAAGGAGCGTGGCGCCGAGGACGGTGAGCACGGCGAGGAGTTGGCTGTTCCAACGGCGGGCGAGGAGAAGTCCGGTGACGGCGACGGCGCCGGCCAACACCAGACCGGCCACCTGGGGGACCCAGCCATAGACGGTCGTGACGGCGACGACGTCAAGGTAGCCCGCGGCATACCCGGTGGCCGCGAGGGCGACCGGAGCGGCGCTGGAGCGTCCTCGCGACGTCTCGCGGGCCCGCACGACGTGGCCGGTGGCGACGAGAGCAACGGCGAGCAGGACGCCGAGGGCGACCCGCAGCTCGGGCACGAACCAGCCCTGCTGCATCGCGAGGGCGAGGAGCATCGCGATGCCCACGAGCGTGACGACGGCGCCGGCGACCGCGAGAACGCGGGTGACCGCACCCTCGCGCTGCCACCACGACGGCACGGCTTCAGGGACCGGGGGTGCAGCCGGAACGGGAGCGGGACCTGGTGCCTCGACAGGCATCCCGATGGGTGCGGTCGAAGGCGCCGGTGAGGACATGGAAGCGGCTGCGGGAGCGGGAGGGGCCACGGTGACCTCGCCCATCTCCAGGGAGGCGCGCATCCGAGCGAGGCCGTTGCCCACGGCATACATGCGGTTCATCGCGTCGGCGAACTCGGCTTCGAGGCGCCGCACGTCCTGCAGCTGTTGCGTCATGTTCACAGGATGGAACGACGAGTACCCCGACTCCATGAGTCGGGGTACTCACCGGATCACTCAGGTGCTGGCGTGCCTGCTGAGTGGTCGGGCGTGGGTCCGTCCCTGTTCGGACTCACTGGCGGGTCAGCTTGCGGGGGCCGCGACGAGGTTCGCCGAGATCTCCTGGGTCTTGTTGTCGCGCAGGACCGTGAGCTTCACGGAGTCGCCGACGGAGTACTCGCGGATGTGGGCGACGAGTGCCTCGGCGGAGTCGACCCGCTCGCCGTTGACCGCGATGATCACGTCGTTGACCTTCAGCCCGGCCTTCTCGGCGGGAGTGCCCGGGGAGACGGTGCTGAGCTTGGCTCCGGCGCGGGTGGCGCTGCCGTCGGAGGCGGTGCCGTCGACCGGTGCGACCCCGAGGTAGGCGTGCTCGGCCTTGCCGTCCTTGATGAGCTGCTCGGCGATCGAGGCGGCCTCCTTGGCGGGGATCGCGAAACCGATGCCGATGTTGCCGCTCTGCGACGACCCGGACGAACCGAGGGACGCGATCGAGGAGTTGATGCCCACGAGCTGGCCATTGGCGTTGACGAGGGCGCCACCGCTGTTGCCGGGGTTGATCGCCGCCGACGTCTGGATGGCGTTGGTGACGACCGGCTCGCTGCTCGACTGCTGCTGCTGTGGCGTCTGGTTGCCGAACGGGTTCTGCTGCTGCGGCTGCTCCTCCTGCGCGGCTTCGGTGGTGACGGGGCGGTTGACGGCGCTGACGATGCCGGTCGTGACCGTGCCGGCCAGGCCCAGGGGGTTGCCGACGGCCATGACCGGGTCGCCGACCTTGAGGGCATCCGAGTCACCGATCGAGATGGGCTGGAGGTCCTTGGGCGCGCCCTCGATCGTCACGACGGCGAGGTCGGTCGACGGGTCAGTGCCCTGGATCTTGCCCTTGAACGCCCGGCCGTCCGAAAGCGTGACGGTGAGCTCCTGGGCGCCGGAGACGACGTGGTTGTTGGTGAGGACGTGGCCGGAGTCGTCGATGATGACGCCCGATCCCTCACCGCTGTCCGTCTTGATCGCGACGACGCTGGGGGAGACGGCGGCGGCGGTGGCGGTCCAGTTCGGTGACTGGGGGTCGGTCTGGGAGACCGGTGCGGTCGATGCGCCGCGACCCAGGCTGGAGGAGGGGGACGCAGTGGAGGGGTTCTGCGTGTCCTGCGACCCCAGCTGGGTCGCGGCGTACGTGCCGCCCGATGCGAGGGCGGCAGTGAGCGCAGCCACCGCGAAGAGTTCCCCCATCCGACGCCGCTGAGGAGGCTTCGGTTCAGGGTTCTGCGGGGCTGCCCCGTAGGCCGGTGGCGGGGGGAACACCGGTCCGGCGGGCTCGTGGGCGCCGTACCACGTGGTCGGCGCTTCGTGGCCGGGCTGCGACGAAGGGGCCTGGGGAGCGGCCTGCTGCGGGAGCGTCTGGGTCACGGCTCCGCCCTGGGGAGCCGGGGTGTCGGGGGTGTTGCTCGTCGACGGTCCGGTCTGTCCCGGTTCGGTGTTGCTCATCTTTGGTCTCCTTCGTCGGGCTGGCACTGCCTACTCAAGTGCCTCGACATCAAGAGTCGCTGGACCGGGCCTGTGAGGGGCCTGTGGGTATGCGAACCACGAACGTCGCACCGCCGCCGGGAGTGGGCTGCACGCCGACGCGACCGCGATGTGCGGCCACGATGGCCGCGACGATCGCGAGTCCGAGACCGTTGCCGCCCCCGGCGCTGCGACCGCGCGAGGGGTCGGCCCGATAGAACCGCTCGAACACGCGATGCGCTGTGCCAGAAGGGATTCCGTCACCGTGGTCGCGAACTTCGATGACACCGTCGGTGCCGTCCTTGCCGACGGCGAGTTCGATCGGGGTGCCTTGCGGCGTATGCCGGACGGCATTGGCGACGAGGTTCGTCACCACCTGCCGGAGTCTCGATTCGGATCCCCACACCACGGTCGCGTCAACGGGCCCGCCGAGGCCGGTGAGAGTGATCCGTCGACCACCGGAGCGCACCCGCGCGTCCGAGGTGGCGTCGGCGGCCAGGACGGTGAGGTCGACCTCGCCCATGGCAGTCGTGGGTTCCTCGTCGAGCCGGGCCAGGGTGAGGAGGTCCTCGACGAGTCCGCTCATGCGACCCGACTCGGACTCGATGCGTTCCATCGCCGCGCGGGTGTCGTCGGCGCTCGAGATGGCGCCCTGGCGGTGCAGCTCGGCGTAGCCGCGGACCGTCGCCAGGGGAGTGCGGAGCTCGTGGCTCGCGTCGGCGACGAACTGTCGCATGCGGTCCTCGGATGCCTCGCGAACGGCGAACGACGTCTCGATCTGGGCGAGCATGGCGTTGAGGCTGCGGGACAGGGACGTCACCTCGTCCTCGGCTGCTCGCACCGGGATGCGCTTGGTCAGGTCGCCACCAGCGATGGCGGCTGCGGTGTCCTCGATCTGGGCCAGGGGACGGAAAGCCCGCCGGACGGCATACCACCCGAGCAGTGCCGAACCGGCGAGGACAAGAGCGCTCAGCGCCCCGGTTGTCACGAGGAGCCGCGTCACCGTGTGCTTCACCGACTCCAGGGGGACGCCGACGGCAAACGTCGCCTCGTTCTTTGAGGTCTTGCCTGCGACGAAACGCCAATTCACGTTGCCATGAAGGGACTTCACCGTGAAGGGTCGGTGGGTGGTCACCCGAGCGTCATCGAGGGCAAGTCGTGGAACATCGGGTCGGAGGTCCTCACCCGTCGGATTCACGGCGATCGTCGGTGAGTTCACCGGGAAGAGAACGAAGGCATAGCCCGTGGGTGTTGTCTTCGCGTCCCCCCGGCTGAGATCGGCAAGTGCCTGATTCGCCACGGGCGCCGTGACGCTGTGCAACTCGTCGTCCACGCGGCTCATGAGATCTCGCTGCATGAGGTAGGCCGTGGCGAGGTTGGAGAACAGAAGAGCCGCGGCGAGAACCATGAGCACGATCGCGACGAGCCGCACGCGCAGCGGCATCGCCTCGAGGCGGCGTACCACCGCCCGGGGTGCCGGTGAGCCGGCCATCAGCCCTGAGGGGGCAGGCGCAGCACGTAGCCGACACCGCGCTTGGTGTGGATCAGCGGCGGCAGGGCCTCGGTGTCGATCTTGCGCCGGAGGTAGGAGATGTAGGACTCGACGATGCCGCTCTCGCCGCGGAAGTCGTACTCCCACACGTGATCGAGGATCTGCGCCTTCGACAGCACGCGGTTGGGGTTGAGCATGAGGTAGCGCAGGAGCTTGAACTCGGTCGGGCTCGTCTCGATGACGCGGCCGGCGCGACGCACCTCGTGGCTGTCCTCGTCGAGCTCGAGGTCCTCGAAGCGCAGCGCGGAGTTGTCGTCGATGTCGCCGCGCGTGCGTCGCAGGACGGCGCGAATGCGAGCCACGACCTCCTCGAGGCTGAACGGCTTGGTGACGTAGTCGTCGCCGCCCACAGTGAGGCCCTTGATCTTGTCGTCCACCGAGTCGCGGGCGGTGACGAAGACGATGGGCAGACGGCGGCCGGACTCACGCAGCTTGCGGGTCACAGCGAAGCCGTCCATGTCGGGCAGCATCACGTCGAGGACGCAGAGGTCGGGGTGGTGCTGGTCGGCGAGCTTGACGGCCTCGCCGCCGGTCGCAGCGGTGACGACCTCGAAGCCGGCGAAGCGCAGCGAGGTCGCGAGGAGCTCACGGATGTTGGGTTCGTCCTCGACGACGAGGAGCGTGGCTTCGGGGACCTTGGCTGTGGTTGTCACATTGCCAGTGTCCGCCCCGAGTCTGGGAGTTGTCTGGACGTATGCCGTGTGCTCGCCGGCGCCCTAGGCGGGGTGCTGTTCCTTCGTCAGGTGCAGCAACCAGTCCCGGCCGGTGTCGATCAGGGCGTACCGTCGCGCGCCGGACTGTCCGTGCAGGACGAAGACGAACCGGCGGGGAGTGCGGTCGACGAGCTCCCACCAGCCGCTGTCGGCGATGTCCTTGTCCTCGTCGGTGTACGTGGCGTGCTCGAGGTCGTGGTCAGGAACCGCGACGGCGAGCCGATCGTGGGCCGGGTCGTCGGGTAGGCCACGTGGGACCGCCCACGACCGAAGGGCCCCGCCCTCCTCGAGCCGCAGGTCGAAGTGGGGGCGCGGTTTGCGGTGCTCGTGGAGCACGAACACCGGGCGTTCGCGAGGGTTCGCTGCATCGGCCACGGGCCCATTGTGTCGCGATTTGGCTCAGCGGGACTGGAGGGCGTCCAGGGCCACGGACATCGCTGCAGCCACACGCCAGTCGATGGGCTGGGCGCCGTCGACGACGGGGAGCTCGACCTCGTAGACGTCGCGCAGTGCCGGCTTCTTCGTGGAGCTGAGGACGACCTGGCCGTCGGGCAGCGTGAAGTCGAAGTGGAAGAGGAACGGGATGGGGATTTCGCCGACCACAGGGATGAGTCCCCAGACGCGGCGCACGATCGCGATGGTCTGGTTGCGTTCCTGGCCCAGGGCCACGCGGCCGTCGGCGGTGGTGAGGTGCCACGTCGAGCGCAGCAGCGACTTGCCGAAGTCCTTGCGGAACTGACCGATCGGCGCCCCTGACGCGTCGGTGATGTCATAGGTCGCCCCGAGGTCCATGCGCGTGCGCGCCTTGAACCCGAACACCGGCTGGGTCTTGCCTGCATCGGCGAAGAACGTCACCTGCTCCTTGAACGCCATCCGCTTCTGCTCAGCGAACGCCCAGAGTCCGGTCTCGGCGCCGTCCGGACCCACACCGTGGATCTCGTAGCGGTTGACCATCATCGTGAGTTTCTGCCGCATCCGGAAGCGGGTGGGCTGTGCGGTCGGGGTGCCTTGGGGCTGCTGCGTCATGGCGCAACTGTCACACACGCTTCGCGGCGGCGTATGCCGGGTCGTCACCTTCCGGGGTCAGACTCGGGGTCCGTTCCGGGTCACCCCCCACCACCACCCGACTTCGTGCCCCGGACGGACAATCGTCGCAGCGCTCCTCAGTCCGTCCGGGGCACGAAGTCGGTGATCAGGGGTTCCGGGGGATCCCTGACTTCGAGATGACCACTTCCTGGCGGGGCGACCACGCAGAGGTGGTCGCCCGGCCAAGAACTGGTCATCTCACGCCGACGGACTGACCGGCCGCCCGACGGAGCGACACCCACGGAGGTCTCCGGATCGCGAGGTAAGCGCAGGTCAACGCGCCAACAGCACCGCTCAGCATGAGCATCACGCTCAAGTAGGGCAGCGGAAAGTAGGCACCGGCACAGTCGGGATGCGGCAGCGGGTCCGGTCGCCCGAAGAGGGCGGCCCCGCAGTTGACGAACTCCGCATTCGGCTCGACCGAACTCAGCGGTGCGACCCCCAGCGCCCAACCCTGCGCCGTTGGCGCGAGAGGCGCTCAACGTGGCGACCGGCGCCCGCATGCGGGCGCCCCTGGTCAGCCTGAGCGCCGTTCGCGGCAGCGGCGCAGAAATGCGTCCCAGAAACCTCAGGTGAGGTCGTCGGCGTCGACGATCCGGTAGGCGTAGCCCTGCTCGGCGAGGAACCGCTGGCGGTGGGCAGCGAAGTCGGCATCGACGGTGTCACGCGCCACGACGGTGTAGAAGTGCGCGGTCCGGCCGTCACCCTTGGGGCGCAGGACGCGGCCCAACCGCTGGGCCTCCTCCTGGCGCGACCCGAACGTCCCGGACACCTGGATGGCGACGCTCGCCTCGGGCAGGTCGATGGAGAAGTTCGCGACCTTCGACACGACGAGCAGGCTGATCTCGCCGTCCCGGAACGCGCTGTAGAGCCGCTGACGTTCGGTCACCGTCGTCTCTCCGGTGATGACTTCGGCGCCGAGTCGCGTGGACAGCTCGTCGAGCTGGTCGAGGTACTGGCCGATGACGAGAGTGGGCTCGCCGCGGTGCTTCTCGACGAGCTTCTCGACGACGGGCAGTTTCGCGTCCGAGCAGGAGGCGAGGCGATAGCGGTCCTCGGCTTCAGCGACGGCATACGCCATGCGTTGCCCGTCAGGAAGCGTGACCCGCACTTCCACGCAGTCGGCCGGGGCGATGTAGCCCTGCGCCTCGATGTCCTTCCACGGTGCGTCGAAGCGCTTGGGACCGATGAGCGAGAAGACGTCGGACTCGAGGCCGTCCTCGCGCACGAGCGTTGCGGTGAGGCCCAATCGACGTCGCGCCTGGAGGTCGGCGGTCATGCGGAAGATCGGCGCGGGGAGCAGGTGCACCTCGTCATAGACGACGAGTCCCCAGTCCTTGGCGTCGAGCAGGTCGAGGTGCGTGTAGACGCCCTTGCGACGTGTCGTCAGCACCTGGTAGGTCGCGATGGTGACGGGGCGGATTTCCTTGCGGGCCCCGGAGTACTCACCGATCTCGTCCTCGGTGAGGCTCGTCCGGCGCAACAGCTCGTCCTTCCACTGCCGCGCGGAAACCGTGTTGGTCACGAGGATGAGAGTCGTCGCCGACGCCTTGGCCATCGCGCCCGCACCGACGAGCGTCTTGCCCGCGCCACAGGGGAGGACGACGACGCCCGAGCCGCCGTCCCAGAAGCCGTCGACGGCCTGCTGCTGGTAGGGGCGCATGACCCAGCCATCGCTCTGGTCGAGGGTGATCGTGTGCGCCTCGCCGTCGACATAGCCGGCTTCGTCCTCGGCCGGCCACCCGACCTTGAGGAGCTCCTGCTTGAGGTGGCCGCGCTCGCTGGGGTGCACGATGACCGTGTCCTCGTCGATGTGGTCGCCGATGAGGGGCTTGATTCGCTTGTGCCGCAACACTTCTGTGAGCACCGCGCGGTCGGTGGTGCGCAGGACCAGACGGCCGTCCTCCTTGGTGAGGGTGAGGCGGCCGTAGCGCGCCATCGTGTCCGCTACGTCGACGAGCAACGCGTGCGGCACGGGGTAGCGGCTGTGCGTCACCAGCGCATCGACGACCTGCTCCGCGTCGTGTCCGGCCGCGCGGGCGTTCCACAGGCCCAGGGGCGTGATGCGATAGGTGTGGATGTGCTCCGGCGCTCGCTCCAACTCGGCGAACGGTGCAATAGCGCGCCGTGCCTCAGCCGACTTGGGGTGGTCTACCTCGAGCAGGAGGGTCTTGTCGCTCTGAACAATCAGTGCGCCGTCAGTCACGCGACCTCAGTAGGTGTAGTCGGAATCGGAATCGGAGCCGTAGCCGCCGTCATCGAACATGCCCGAGGCGCCGAGGACGAAGAAGGCGATTGCGCTGATGATGGACAGTGCGACGACAACTCCGAACGCGATCCAGCCCCACTTCGCCATCTTGCGCGAGTCCGCGGGGTCGGTGGCGTTCTTCGTCAGGCCCAGGATTCCAAAGACCAGCGGAGCAATCATGAACGGGTTGCAGCAGGCGACCGTGCCAATCCCGGACAGGATCGTCAGGACGAGCGCGCTCGTGTTCTGCGGCGGCGCGGCGCCGTAGGCGGGCGGCGGAGCCTGCCACTGACCAGGAGCGGAGTATGCCGGGTAGCCGCCTTGCGCCCCCGGCGCACCGGTCGCGGCGTAGGGGTCGTAGGCCGGCTGGGGAGCGGCGTAGGGGTCGCCCGCAGGAGGCGGCGTCGCGGCATACGGGTTCGTGGGCTGCGCGCTCGACCCGGCGTAGGGGTTGCTCTGGCCCCGCGGCGCCTGGTAGGGCGCGTCATAGCTGGGTGAGCCGTACGACGGGGGAACGGGCGGGACAGGCGGAACGGGCGGGACCGGCGGCGCGAACTCAGAACCCTGGGGGATCTGCTCGGTCGGCGACCCCTGGGGGATCTGCTCCGTGGGCGGGGTCGCGTCCTGGGATGGCGCAGTCCAGTCCGGGCTGGCTGTCGGATCCGTGAACTCCCCTGAACGCGGGTCCTTGTCGTTCTCACTCATGGGCACAAGGTATCCCGCCTGCCCGGGGCTCCGTGCCGATGGCCGACAGATCGGAGCAGGCAAACGGATCGGAGCAGGCAGGGCGTGTCAGGATCAGGGGCATGAGCATGCGCACGCCGCAGGTCGAAGCCGATCCCACCCTCCCGCCCGAGATCACCATCTATGAGGTCGGGGCACGTGACGGTCTGCAGAACGAGAAGTCGATCGTCCCCGCCGAGGTCAAGGCCGAGTTCATCCGGCGCCTCGCGTCTGCCGGGCTCGAAACCGTGGAGACGACGTCGTTCGTCAACCCGCAGTGGGTGCCGCAGCTCGCCGATGCCAGCGAGGTGCTCGAGCTCCTCGGAGACGAGGGCCGCGGGCCGAAGCGGCCGGTGCTCGTCCCCAACGAACGCGGCCTCGACCGCGCCCTCGAGGCGGGTGTCGGTGCCATCGCCATCTTCGGCAGCGCAACCGAGACGTTTGCGCGCAAGAACCTCAACCGCACCGTCGACGAGTCGATCGAGATGTTCCGTCCCGTCGTTCAGCGCGCTCAGGACGCCGGCCTCTGGGTTCGGGCCTATGTGTCGATGTGCTTCGGGGACCCGTGGGAGGGTCCGGTGCCGGTGGACCAGGTCGTCGGTGTCGCAGAGCGCCTCATGGAGCTCGGCTGCGACCAGCTCTCGCTCGGTGACACGATCGGAGTCGCAACGTCGGGCCACGTCTCGCGGCTGCTGGATGGGTTGGGAGACAGAGGTATTGGCGTCGATCGCGTCGGCGTGCACTTCCACGACACCTACGGGCAGGCCCTCAGCAACACCCTCGTCGCGCTGCGTCATGGCGTGACCGTCGTGGACTCGAGTGCCGGCGGTCTCGGTGGCTGCCCCTACGCCAAGAGCGCCACGGGCAACCTCGCCACCGAGGACCTGGTGTGGGCCATGGAGGGTGCCGGCGTGCGCACCGGCGTCGACCTCGAGTCGCTGCTGGCCACGAGTGCCTGGATGGCGCAGCAGCTCGGCCGTCCCTCGCCCTCAGGCGTCGTCCGCGCCCTCACCAGCTGACTTCACCCGCCGCGTTGCCCGGCCGGCCAGCTCAGTCGGTGACGACGCCGGTGATGCGGTGGATCGAGAGGGTGCGGGTGACGCCCTCGTTCACTCCTGAGACGCGGCCGCCGTCGATGCGCTCCGGATAGAAGAGCAACCGCTGGGTGCGACCGACCCCGTCGGAGTAGCCCAACCACACGGCTCGCCCGTCGGCGATGGCCTCACGCAGCACGGCCATCGAGGTGGTGGGGTCGTTGGCGGGGATGGCCGGTCCGGCCCGCCCGTCCATCGTCACGCTGGCGCGCGACGTCGCCTCGGCCTCGGCCGCGCGCAGGCCCGCGACGAGGGAGTCGAGCTGCGCGAGGTCCATGGCCTGCACCAGCGCGGGGTCGACGGCTCGCTGGCGCACGGCCCGACGCACGGGTCGCGTCGGCACCGTGACTGTCCCGGAAGGGGACTCGGACACTGGGGCGAATCCCTCTTCGCGCAGCATCTCGAGCACGACCTCGGGTCCCACGGGTGAGGTGAGGACGGTCGGGGCGATGCGTCGCAGTTGCAGGGCAGCGAGCTTGCGGTTGGCGAGCATGACGTCCAGTCCACCCTCGTCCTCGCTGCGGATGACGGCACTCACACCGCGCACCCGGATCGTGCCGTGACGGCGAGCGACATCGCGCACGAGGTACTCGAGGGGCTGTGGCACAGGGGTGCTGCTGGCGTCACGCAGCCCGGCGAGGATGTCCTCGCCCGTCCAGCCGGTGTCGAGGCAGCGCCGGATCGAGTCCTCGCTGAAGCGGTGGACCGTGGCGCCGCCGCGCGATTCAACGTCGGCGACGAGGCGCAGGAAGGCGGCCAGCGAGCCGGTCACCGGCCCGGGTGCGATGGCAGTGAGGTCTGCCTGCAGGAGAACGGCATCGACGGGGGCAGGCAGGTGGGGGTGGATCGACTCGGCGACCGGCTTGAGGTCACCCTCGCTCGCCAGCAGGGCTCGGCCGCCGACGCTGAGGGCGCCGTGGCCGGTCACGCCGAGCCAGGAGGCTTCGCGCAGAACGGCTTCGACGACCTCGTCGAGGGTGCGGGGGACCCGGCGCGGTCGGCGCCAGCGCACGGCCCCGGCGAGGTCGGTGGCGTTCGGCGCGAGACCTTCGTCAGCGGCTGCGAGAAGGTCGAGCACGCCTCGGCGCAGGGTGCGGATGGGCGGCCACTGCCCGTCGGTCCCGAGGGCGTTGATGACGGCCGAGGTGTCGGTGCGGCTGCCGACCCGGTGCGGTGCCCGGGTCGTCGTGAGCCACGCGAGAGCCAAGCGCGCCCAGCGCTCGCCGCCGGGTTCGGTCTGCCAGATGTCGTACTCGGCGGTCGGCACCCAGTGCGGGTCGACCTCGCCGTCGTCGGCGACGAGGTCGGCGATGAGGGCAAGCTCCACGAGGTATGCCGTGTGCTCAGGTGTCGTGTCGAGCTGGGCTGCCGCTGCCTTGAGGTCGCGGACGGCCAGGCCACCGGTGCGCAGGACCCGTGGGGGCGTCTGCGACCAGGAGTCGAGAAGCTCGTCGAGCAGGGCCAACACTTCACTGGCGGAGGCTCCGGCGGCGGCGTCGACCTGCTCGACCTGACGCTCGGCGCCGGCCACCGCAGGTGCATCGAGCTGAGGGTTGCGGTGGACGCGCCCCTCGCGGAGCACCATCGCGACCTCGCGAGGCAGAGCGATCTGGTCGGAGGCCACGGCGCGCACGAGCCCGTGGGCGAGCAGCCAGCGGGGGCCGTCGTCGGCGGGACCGCGACGCCCGGGGGCATCTGCGGCGGGGACGATCCCGACGGAGGGCCCCCAGGTCAGGCGGTCGAGGATGGCGCGGGCACGCGGCGGGGCCAGGGCGATCTCGGCCCGAAGCGTCTCGGCGTCGGGCGCTGCCGGACCGGGGAGGTCATCGGCGGCCAGCCCGAGCCCGGCGACGCCTTCACCGAGGACATCCACTGCGGTGCGGGTGACGATGAGGCCGTGCGGCGCGCGCCAGACGAGGGCGAGCCGCCAGAGGTCGTCGACGAGAGCGGTGACCCGGTCGAGGTCGGCGCCGTCGAGCAGACGGGCGAGCGCGTCCGGGCTGACAGCTTCCGCGCCGATCGCAGCTGCTTCGAGGGCCTGCAGGTGGGCGGCGTCGAGCCCGTCGATCGCGCGGACGGTGCTGGCGCGGGTGGAGCTGCGGGAGGCGAGAGCCGTGAGGTCGCTGGGCGCCGGCCGGGCCAGGTCGGGTCGGGCCGCGAGCAGGGCGGCGAGCTCCTCGTCGGATCGTCCCCTGATGTCATCAGCAAGGGAACGGATAGGGGAAGAGGACGCGGGCAGCACTGCCCTACCGTACGTCCCGAACGGCCCACCTCCGGTCCGGCGTAGATTCGCGGACATGAGCTCACCCGCGACCTCACCCACCGGCGAGCAGTGGCAGCTGTCGGCCGGACCCGACGAGTTGACGGTCGTCGAGGTCGGCGGCGGGATCCGCACGTGGGCCCGCGACGGCGTCGACATCCTCGCCGGCTTCGATGCGGACGGTGCGTGCACGAGCGCGCGCGGCCAGCAGCTCATTCCGTGGCCCAACCGCATCCGCGACGGCCGCTACTCCCATGCCGGCGTCGAGCACCAGTTGCCGCTCACCGAGGTGGACCTCGGCAACGCGAGTCACGGCCTCGTCCGATGGGCGCCCTGGCACCTCGCCGAGCGCACGGACTCCTCGATCACGGTGGGTCACCGCCTCTTCCCGCAGCCGGGATGGGACTGGCACCTCGAGTCCGCGACGACGTATGCCGTGGCACAGGACGGTCTGACGGTCACGACCCGTGTGACGAACGTCGGAGCGGGGACCGCACCCTTCGGCTATGGCGCCCACCCCTACATCGCCATCGGTGACGGCCCCGTGGGCGAGGTCGAGCTGCACGTGTCGGGCGCTGCCTACATCGAGGTCGACGACCGACTCCTCCCGACCCGGACGAGCCCGGTGGAGGGCACGGACGCGGACTTCCGGGAGCGCAGGGCGATCGGAATGCATCACGTCGACACGGCATACACGGATCTCGAGGTCATGGACGGACGTTGGACCGTCACGATCGCGACGCCGGGCCGCCCGGTCGTCGATGTGTGGGCAGAGGCCCAGTCCCTGCCATGGGGGCAGGTCTTCTCGGGCAAGGCAGAGGCCGACCAGGCCGGGGTCCATGGCATCGCTGTCGAGCCGATGAGCTGCCCGGTGGACGCCTTCAACTCGGGGGACTCACTGATCGAGCTCGCGCCCGGCGAGACGTGGACAGGCATCTGGGGCATCAGCCCGAGGTGACGCCGTTCTCGAGCGGCGTGAGCTGGCGCTCGAGGGCAAAGATCGCGAAGCCCATGACGACGAGCCCGGCCAGCATCGCGGTGATGAAGACGCCGGAGAGGTCGTGCTCGAGCAGCAGGCCCGAGACGATCGGCCCGAGGATGGCGCCGCCCTGGAAGGCTCCCGCGTTGACCGCGTTGGCCCGGCCGCGCATGTGGTCGTCGGCCATGTCGTTGGTGATGGCCGGGATCGCGATCTGCATGAAGATCTCGCCGAAGCCGAAGACCGCCATGAAACCCACGACAGCGACCATGGCACCGAGCGAGGCGGGGCTGATGCCAGCTGCCGACAGGACGATCCAGGAAGCGATCCAGACGGCGACCATGACAAGCAGGACGCGGGTGCGGCGCCGGCCGGTGACGAACTTGAGGACCGTGAACTGCATCGCGACGATGACGACGGTGTTGACCGCGAACGCCATCCCGATGGTGCCGGTCGAGACCTCGCCGACCTGGCGTGAGAACGCCGGGAAGCCGGACTCGATCTGCCCGTAGCCGATGAAGGTGCACAGGAACGTGACGAAGGTCAGCCACAGCACGGGCGGTCGCCGCAGCAGGCTGAGGTAGCCCACGGTCGGAGTGCCCTCGGGTCGCTCGGCCCGGCCGTGGACGTGGCGCAGGGGTCCGAGGAGCAGCCCGATCGGGACGAGCATGCTCAGCGCGTCCGCGAGGAAGATCAGCGTGAAGGTCATCGGCTCGTTGACGTCGACGAAGATCCCGCCGACGACCCCGCCGAGGCCGATGCCGAGGTTGACGAGCGCGAAGTTGACCCCGAAGTACTGCTGGCGCAGGGGGCCGGACACCACCGAGGCGATGAGCGCGTTGAACGCCGGCCACGAGACACCGAAGTTGAACCCGAGCAGCACGAAGCCCACGACGAACGTCGGCACATTGGTCGCAAAGGCGAGGACCACGCACCCGACGAGCTGGGCGGTCGTGCCCGCAATGAGCATGCGCCGAGCGCCGATCCGGTCGGTGAGCGAACCGCCCGGGCCGGTGACGATCAGCGCGACGACGGCGACGAGGGCGAGCAGGGTGCCGGCCGTGCCGAGGCTGATGCCGCGGACCTCGTGGATGTAGATCACGGTGAACGGCAGCGTCAGACCACGTCCGAGGGTCTGGATCGCGACGGTCGAGAGCAGCCAGCGGCCCGGGGTCGGCAGATCCGTCCAGAACTGTCGAAGGCTCACTTTGGGGCGGTCGGTCGCGGTGCTCACCGGAGAACTGTCGCAGGGTCCACCGACACCGCCCAACCGACTTATTGCGCAATCCGTCGTCCCCCGCGTCCCTCCTCCCGTCGGATTGCGCGAGAAGTCGAACCAGCGGCCGGGGAGCGGACAACGAAAGGTGTGCGCGCGGCATACCCGGTCCGAGATAGCCTGTGCTGGTTAGCCCGGAGGTGCGATGCCCGCACTCCGGACCACCCGCAGCAAACACAGAGGTGCTCCGTGCCGACTGGCAAGGTGAAGTTCTACGACTCCGAGAAGGGCTTCGGATTCGTGTCCACCGACGATCCCGCCGAGGGCGGCGACGTCTTCGTGCCCTCGAGCGCGCTCCCCGAGGGCGTGACCGCGCTCAAGAACGGTGCTCGCATCGAGTTCGGCATCGTCGAGGGTCGACGCGGCGCTCAGGCGCTGTCCGTCCGCCTCCTCGAGCCGGCCGCGAGCGTCACGACCAACCGCAAGGTGCGTGACCGCAAGCCCGCCGAGGACATGGTCGTCATCGTCGAGGACGTCATCACCCTCCTCGACTCCGTCCAGGCGTCCTTGCGTCGCGGCCACTACCCCGACAAGGGCCACGGCTCGAAGGTCGCCCAGGTGCTTCGCGCCGTCGCTGACGACCTCGAGATCTGATGCCGGCGCTCAAGCCTGACGCCACCCTGCGCGCTGCTGTCGACCTCGCCCGCGAGGCCGCTGAGTCCATCGCCGAGTCCGGCACCGTGGGTGACCACCTCGGCATGGACATGGTCGAGGACCGCCTCGCGACGCACTACTTCACGTGCACCGCCGGTGCGTACCCCGGCTGGCGCTGGGCGATCACCGTCGCGCGCGTGCCGCGCTCCAAGACCGTCACCGTGTGCGAGACGAACCTCGTTCCGGGTGACGGTGCGCTGTTGTCACCGGAATGGCTTCCGTATGCCGACCGGCTGGCTCCCGGAGATGTCGGACCTGGCGATGTCACCCCCAAGATCGACGAGGACCCGCTGCTCGTGGCCGGGTTCGAGGCCACGGGCGACGAGGACGTCGACCAGATGGCGCAGTGGGAGCTCGGCCTCGGCCGGCCGCGCGTGCTGTCCGCAGAGGGTCGCGAGGTTGCGGCCCAGCGCTGGTACGACGGCGACAGTGGCCCCAACTCGGCAGTGGCCCAGAAGGCTCCGGCGCCCTGTTCTTCGTGTGGCTTCTTCGTGCCGATGGCAGGTGCCCTGCGGGATTTTTTCGGCGTGTGCGCCAGCGCCTGGTCGCCTTCCGACGGTCGCGTCGTAAGTCTTGACCACGGGTGTGGCGCACACTCCGAAGTGGACATGCAGGGTCCCGAGCCCGAGGTGATCGCGCCGATCGTGCTCGATGACAACGCGCTCGAGCGGGTTTGACTCGTCATGACTGAGGGTGTGGACGGCGTGAGCGAGTCCGAGGGGCCGACCAAGAGCCAGACCGAGGCTGAGGTGCTCGAGGCGCTGCAGGTGCCCACCCAGCGGATCATCGCGATCGGGTTGGGTCTGTGGCTCGTCGCGCTGCTCGTGACGCTCGTCGTGCCCGCCCTGCACACCGGGTCGCGGGACTGGTGGCCGTGGGCCTGCGTGGCCGGGTTCGTCCTGGGGGCGATCGGGCTCCTGTACGTCCGTCGCGGCCGCGGCAACGCCCACGACGCCGGCTGACCAGATCGACTTCGTGCCCGAAACGGACACGCTTTGTCGGCCGTAGGCCTCCGCAGCGTGTCCGTTTCGGGCACGAAGTCGGTGGTGTGACTAGACGCCGAGGAGGTCCTTGATGGGGTCGATGGCGAAGTAGAGGACGAAGAGTCCGGCGACGAGCCACATGAGCGGGTGGATGGCCGAGGCCTTGCCGCGCACCACCTTGATGAGGACGTAGGCGACGAAGCCGGCGCCGATACCCGCGGTGATCGAGTAGGTGAACGGCATGAGCACGATCGTGAGGAACGCCGGGATGGCGATCTCCACGTCGTCCCAGTCGATCTCCTTGACCTGCTGCATCATCAGGAACCCGACGAGCACGAGAGCCGGAACGGCCGCCTCGGACGGGATGACCCGGACGAGCGGTGCAAAGACCATCGATGCGAGGAACAGCAGGCCGGTGACGACTGACGCGAGGCCGGTGCGTGCACCTTCGCCGACACCTGAGGCGGACTCGATGTAGCTCGTGTTCGACGAGACACCCGCGGCGCCACCAGCAGCGGCGGCGAGGGAGTCGACGATGAGGATGCGGTCGGTGTTGGGCGGCAGGCCGTCCTCGTCGAGCAGGTCGGCCTCGTGACCGATGGCGGTCATCGTGCCCATGGTGTCGAAGAAGTCGGCGAGCATGAGCGTGAAGATGAGCAGGGCGGCCGACACGATGCCGACGGACTGGAACGAGCCGAGCAGGGAGAACTGGCCAACGGTCGCAAGGTCGGGGGAGTCGACGATCTTGTCCGGCAGCGCCGGGACGATGAGGCCCCAACCGGTCGGGTTGACCTTGTCGCCGGCAACCATCGGGCCGATCTTGGCAATGGCCTCGATGACGATCGCGAGGACGGTCGTCGTGATGATGGCGATGAGGATGGCGCCGCGGACCTTCCGGACCCACAGCACGATGATCGTGACGAGGCCGACGACGAAGACGAGCGTCGGCCAGCCGCCGAGGAAGCCGTCGACGCCGAGCTGCACGGGGACGGGACCGGCGCCGGTGCGACGCACGAAGCCGGCGTCGACGAAGCCGATGAGGGCGATGAACAGGCCGATCCCGACGGAGATGGCGACCTTGAGCTGCTTTGGCACGGCGTGGAAGACCGCTGTGCGGAAGCCGGTGAGCACGAGCACGAGGATGATGACGCCCTCGAGGACGACGAGGCCCATCGCGTCGGCCCACGTCATCTGGGACGCGATGGCGAAGGCGACGAACGCGTTGAGCCCGAGCCCCGTCGCCAGTGCGAGCGGGAAGTTCGCCACGACACCCATGAGGATCGTGAGGAGTCCGGCGACGAGCGCCGTGCCGGCTGCAATGGCCGGCAGGTTGGACCCATCACCGGAGCCGCCACCCAGGAAGTCCCCGTTGACGTCCGGCGCGAAGCCCAGGATGAGCGGGTTGAGCACGACGATGTAGGCCATCGTGAAGAACGTGACGATCCCGCCACGCACCTCCCGGCTGACCGTCGAGCCACGCTCGGAGATCTTGAAGTAGCGGTCGATCGTGGAGGACCCGGTCTGGCGCGGGTCGGCTGTGGTGTCAGTCGGCATGCGCGAACCCTAGCGACAGGCGGGGGCGGGCAGCATACGAACGACGCGCAGCGCATGACAGCGTTCGCTGACTGAGATCGGGAAATACTTAGCAGAGGTAATGAGTTAGGCTAAGTATCATGAGTGAACAACCATCTTTGTATGCCGCCCTGCGGCCTGCCGCGGTGTCCTCACTCGCTGGTGAACTTCGGTTGGCCTGCATGCGGATCTCGCGCCGAGTGCGCTACGAGAGCACCGATGTCATTGCGCCACACCAGTTTTCGGCGATGTGTCGCCTTGAGGACGCCCCGGGCACGCCCGGAGAGCTGGCCGAGATCGAGCGGGTGAGCGCACCCAGCATGACCCGGACGGTCAACCGTCTCGTCGAGCTGGGCTATGTCGAGCGCGCTCCCGACCCCAAGGACAAGCGTCAGATCATCCTGACCCTCACGCCGCAGGCCAGGCAGGTTCTCAAGGACATCCGCCGCAAGCGCGACGCCTGGATGTCGGTCCGCGTGTCGCACCTCGACCCCGAGGAGCAGGCGATCCTGCAGCGCGCCACCGCGATCCTCACCCGGGTGGCCGCCGAATGAGCCCAACCTTCACCTCGTTCACCGAACGCAACTACCGGATCTTCTACGTCGGCTCCTTCGTCTCCAACATCGGCACCTGGATGGGTCGGGTCGCCCAGGACTGGCTCGTCCTCACCGAGCTGACCGACCACTCGAGCCAGGCCCTCGGCATCGTCACCGGCCTTCAGTTCCTGCCCTTCCTGTTGCTCGCTCCCTGGGCGGGCGCGATCGCCGATCGCTATCCCAAGCGTCAGATCCTCCTCATCACCCAGGCGCTGCTGCTCGTCACCAGCCTCGTGCTCGCCGCGCTCGTGATGGCGGATGTCGCCACGCTCTATCAGGTCTATGCGATCGCCCTCATCCAGGGCGTCATCACCGCGGTCGACAACCCGGCTCGGCAGTCGTTCGTCTCCGAGATGGTCCCGCGCGACAAGCTCGCCAACGCGGTCGCACTCAACAGCGCGTCCTTCAACGGTGGCCGGCTCATCGGCCCCGGCGTCGCCGGCCTGATGATCGCGGCATACGGCACCGGTTGGACTCTCCTCGTCAACGTGCTGACGTTCGGCTTCGTCCTCGTCGCGTTGTCGTTGCTGAGGGTCAGCGAGCTCATCCCCTCGCCCCTCACCCGCGGCAAGGGCGCGATCCGCGACGGCATCCACTACGTCCGCAACCGTCCGGACCTCAAGGTCGTCATGCTCCTGGTCTTCGTGCTGGGCACCTTCGGGATGAACTTCCAGGTGACCACGGCGCTCATGGCGACTGCGGAGTTCCACAAGGGCCCCACCGAGTACGGCATCCTCGGCTCGATCATGGCGGTCGGCTCGCTCACGGCAGCCCTGCTCAGCGCCCGGCGCGGCGAACCTCGGCTGCGCGTCCTGCTCCTTGCCCTCGCCGGGTTCACGCTGTCGACGACGGCCGCGGCCCTCGCCCCGACCTACGCGCTCTTCGCGCTCGCCCTCATACCCACCGGACTCTCGGCCCTCACCGCCCTGACCACGGCCAACGCCATGGTGCAACTACGCACCGACCCGCTCGTGCGCGGTCGGGTCATGGCGCTCTACATGGCGATCTTCATGGGTGGGACGCCCATCGGGGCGCCCATCATCGGCTGGATCGGGGAGGTCTGGGGTCCGCGCTGGACCATCGCCATTGGGCCGATCGCCATCGGCACCACGTTGGTCGTCGTCCTGTGGTGGCTGGCCCGGCAGGAGAATGTCCGGGTGAGCTACGAGTCGCAGCGTTCCCCGCGCATCACCATCGAGACGACCCCGATCCGGGACATCGTCACCGAGCCTGCGCCCGAGGCCGCGCGATGACCCCGAGCTTCCGCCGGCGGATGACACTCGGCGTCCTCGCCATCGTCCTCATTGTCGCCATCGCGTATGCCGTCCTCACCTGACCGCTGACCAGCGCACCGCTTGCGATGGTGAGCATTGTGCGATGCACGCTCAGTTGCTCCTTCGTCGCAAACGCGCGCATCCCACAATGCTCACCATCGTTTCGCCCGTGGGCGTCATCGTCCGGTGAGTGCGGTCCTCCTGGGGTACTACGGAAGCAGCTGGACGCTGCTGTAGGGCAGGACGACCGGGAGCTTCACGCCGAGCACGACGACCTCGACGGTCACGGTGTTCTTGACCGTGTCGACCTTGAGGATCTTGGCGGACAGGCCGAGGTACTGGCCTGCCGTGATCTTCACCGTGTCACCGGGGGAGAACGGGTCGGGGTCGACCGTCACCGTCGTCGACGGCAGGGGCGTCGCCGTGACCTTGGGCAAGGGCACGGGGATTGCCGGGACGGGCTTCGGAGCCGTGGGTGGCTTGGGTGGTGCGGTCGTTGCGCCCGGCTTGGGTGCCTGCTGCGCGGGCGAATTGGGCTTGGTGCTCGGTGCCGGCTTTGGCGCCGTTGACGCACCCGGAGCCGGAGTTGCGGTCCCGCTCGGCGTGGCGCTCGCGCCAGGTCCGGGGGCGGCGCCGGCCGGGGGAAGGTAGGGCGCCTGGTCGCCGTAGCCCGGGGGCAGGGCGGTCGCGGGAACAACGCTGTGGCCGGCGCGGTAGGACGCCGCGATGCTCGTCACCTTGGCGACGTAGTCCATCGAGTGGTTGTAGCGCAGGACCGCGCGGGTGAGGTCGCTCGGCTGGGTGAGGTCGCCCGAGCCGGAGCAGAGGTAGATCCCGGCGGCGGTCGCGGCATCGGCCACGTTCTGGGGGTCGCGCCTGCCGTCACCGTTGCCGTCGGCGCCGACGGACTTCCAGGTGCCGGGGATGAACTGCATCGGACCCACGGCGCGGTCGAAGATGACGTCGCGGTCGTAGCGTCCACCGTCGGTGTCGGTGATGCGAGCAACGCCAGAACCGGTGAGCGGGATGCCGAAGATGCCGGGCACGGCGGTGCCACTGGCGTCGAGCAGGTTGCGGCCCCAGCGTCCGTGGTCGCTCTCGACCTTGCCGATGCCGGCGAGGAGGGCCCAGTCGATCTTGCAGCCGGGGTCGGCGGAGGCGAGGAGGCGCTGCGCGGTCTGGTATGCCGCGAGGGCCTGTGCCGGGATGCCGCTCGCGATGCTCGACAGACCCCAGGTCTGCGGCTCGGCGGGAGTGGTCAGCTCGGGCGGGATCGACGCGTTGGGGTTGGGCAGGTCCAGGGCGGGCAGAGCGGGCAGGGCCGGGAGGGAGGAGACTCCGCCGGCCTGTTCGACGGCGACGGGCGGAACGACGATGCGAGGGCGGGTCTGGGTGTTGTTGTCAGTCGCGGCTACTGCAGCGACACCGGTCGAGGTCACCGCCAGGGCCGCGAGGACTCCGATGACGCGTCGTCCGGTGGTGGTGCGCAGAGCAGCAAGTGCTGCCCGCTGGTGACCAACGCCCATGTCGGCTCTCCTTCCGCTTGCGCCGTCGTTGGCGCAGCGCCAAGGTTACCCGGAGGAACCCTCGAGCGGGAGACTATCCGTGAGACACCCCACACAGGCCAACTGACTGCCCCATCGCGCGGGCGGGGCAATCAGTTGGGTAGTGGGGGCGCGCGGTGGGGCAATCAGTGGAACTCGGGGTCGCTGCATGCGATGGCGCCCGGCTCCATGTGGGAGTCGGGCGCCATCAGAGACAACTGTGCGTAGTGGTCAGAGAGCCGCGACCACGTGCTCGATGCACGCGATGAGCTTGCTGACGTCCTCGGGGTCGACGGCCGGGAAGGTCGCGACACGGAGCTGGTTGCGGCCGAGCTTGCGGTAGGGCTCGACGTCGACGACGCCATGCGCACGCAACGTGGCAGCGATGACGGAGGCGTCGACCGCGTCGTCGAAGTCGATCGTCGTGACGACCTGGCTGCGAGCGGCGGGGTCAGCGACATACGGCGAGGCGTAGTCGACCGACTCAACCCAGGCATGGAGCCGGCCCGACGAGTCAGCCGTGCGCGCCGTGGCCCAGTCGAGGCCACCCTGACCGTTGATCCACTGCACCTGGTTGTCGAGCAGCGCGAGGGTGCCGACGGCCGGGGTGTTGTAGGTCTGGTCCTTGCGGCTGTTGTCGATGGCCGTCGGGAGGCTGAAGAAGTCGGGGACCCAGCGGCCGGACGCCGTGATCTCGTCGACGCGAGCGAGCGCGGCGGGGGAGAACAGCGCGAGCCAGAGCCCACCGTCGGCGGCGAAGCACTTCTGCGGACCGAAGTAGTAGACGTCGGTCTGCGACACATCGACGGGCAGACCGCCGGCGCCGGACGTGGCGTCGATGAGGACGAGGGCGTCGTCGGCTGCACCCTCGACGCGGCGAACGTCGGTCATGACACCGGTGCTCGTCTCGTTGTGAGCCCATGCGTAGACGTCGACGCCGTCCTCGGCAACGGCAACAGGGCGGGTGCCCGGGTCGCTCTTGATGATCGAGGACTCACCGAGGAACGGCGCGTTGTTGGTCACCGCACCGAACTTGCTCGAGAACTCACCGAAGGCGAGGTGCTGCGCGCGCTCGCGGACGAGGCCGAAAGCGGCGATGTCCCAGAACGCGGTCGCGCCACCGTTGCCGAGGATGACCTCGTAGCCCTCGGGGATCGAGAACAGGTCGGCGAGGCCGCTGCGCACCGACTTCACGAGGTTCTTGACAGGGGCCTGGCGGTGGGACGTGCCCAGGACGGTGGAGCCCAGCGAGGCGAGGAACTCGACCTGCTCGGGGCGGACCTTGGAGGGTCCGGAGCCGAAGCGGCCGTCTGCGGGAAGGAGGTCGGATGGGATGGTGATGGCGGCGTCAGTCACCGGTCCATCCTCCCGCACGCCGGTGAGTGCTCTGGTGTGAGTTCACCCACCGGACGAGGTGACCGGCTCGGCACAGCGAGCAGCACGGCATACCCAGAGAGATTCGGTATGCCGTGCCGTCACGTGGGCTGAGCGGGTTCAGGTCTGGCGGTAGCCCTTGACCGACTCGATGCCTCGGGTCGGCTCGCCGATGTAGCGCGAGCTCGGGCGGATGAGGCGACCGGTCTGCTTCTGCTCGAGGATGTGCGCCGACCAGCCGGCCGTGCGAGCGGCGACGAACAGCGGCGTCATCATGTCGCCGGGGACCTGGGCGAAGTCGAGGAGCACGGCCGCCCAGTAGTCGACGTTGGTCTCCATGACCCGCTCGGGGTGGCGCTCGGCCAGGGCTGCGATGGCGGCCTTCTCGAGTTCGGCGGCGACCTCGTAGCGGGGGGCGCCGAGGCGCTTGCACGTGTCGCGCAGGACAGCGGCGCGAGGGTCGTAGGCGCGGTAGACGCGGTGACCGAAGCCCATGAGGCGCTCGCCGCGATCGAGAACACCAGCGACGTATGCCGTTGCGTCACCCGTGCGCTCGACGCCCTCGATCATGTGCTGGGCGCGCGACGGTGCCCCACCGTGGAGCGGGCCCGAGAGCGCACCGATGGCACCCGAGAGGCACGCAGCGACGTCGGCGCCGGTCGAGGCGATGACGCGGGCGGTGAACGTCGAGGCGTTCATGCCGTGCTCGGCCGCAGAGATGAAGTAGGCGTCAATGGCCTCGACGTGCTTGGGGTCGGGCTCGCCGCGCCAACGGATCATGAAGCGCTCGACGATGGTGCGACCCTCGTCGACCCGCTTCTGCGGCACCATCGGCGACGTCTGCCCGTGGGCGGACTGGCCGATGAACGACAGCGCCATGACCGAGGCGCGAGCAAGGTTGTCGCGAGCCTCTTCTGCGTCGATGTCGAGGAGCGGCTTGAAGCCCCAGACCGGAGCGAGCTGGGCCAGCGAGGACTGGACGTCGACGCGGATGTCACCGGTGTGGACAGGAAGCGGGAAGGGCTCGGCGGGCGGGAGGCCCGGATCGAACTCGTTGTCGACGAGCAGCCCCCAGACCTGTCCGAAGCTGACACGTCCGACGAGGTCCTTGATGTCGACGCCGCGATATCGCAGCGCGCCGCCTTCCTTGTCGGGTTCGGCGATGGTCGACTCGAACGCGATGACGCCTTCGAGGCCGGGCCGGAAGTCAGGATCCGGGGTCGCGCTCGGGGCAGCGGTGGGCTGTGCGGGCTGGGACTGCGAAGTCACAAGTTCCCTCGTCTCGGTTCTTCCGGTGTCGGGCAGCAACATTGTGCATCCCGGCAGACGGTGCGGTGGGCCGTGCGGTCGGATCGATGGGCGATCCACAGTTGCTCCCAACCTACGTGTCAGGGTTGGCTGCGTGCCATCCGCCGACGATTTCTCGCTCCGGCGCATCGCGTTGCCGGCGTTCGGGCCCACCGCGGTCTGGTCGGTCGGGGTCGGTGCATCGGTCCCGGTCGTGGCGCTGAGTGCCCGCAACCTCGGCGCGAGCATCGCCCTCGCGGCGGCGTTCGTCCTCATCGAGGGCGTCGCGGCCTTTGTCTCGTCCCTGCCCGCGGGCTCGCTCGTGGCGCGCGTCGGGGAGCGCCGTGCCCTCGCCGGAGCCGCAGTCGTCGACGCCGTGGGTGCCGCGCTCGCGGTGTTCGCCCCGAACCTGTGGACCTTGGGCGTCGCCATCGGCCTCATGGGGATGACGGGTTCGGTGTTCCTGTTGGCCCGCCAGTCGTGGCTCACCGCTCGCGCCCCGGTGCGCATCCGGGCCCGTGCCATGTCGACGATGGGTGGGGTGCAGCGCGTCGGCCTGTTCGTTGGTCCCTTCGTCGCGGCCCCGATCATCCACGTGTGGGGAACCCAGGCGGCGTATGCCGTCGCTGTCGTCGCCGGTCTGTCGGCTGCGGTCTGGGCGTGGTTCGGTCTGCGGGACGCCGATGACGTGGGGGATCAGGCGACCTCGGGTGCGGACGGCCGTGGTGGGGCGGGCGATCGGGTCAGGCTGATTGAGGTGGTCCGGGATCACCGGCGTGTGCTGATGACGATCGGCGTGGGTGTTCTGCTCATCGGGGCCGCGCGCCAGGGGCGGTTCGTCATCGTGCCGCTGTGGGCCGAGTCGGTCGGGATCACGGACAGCCAGACGGCGCTGATCTTCGGCATCGCCGGGGGAGCGGAGGTCCTCCTCTTCTATCCGGCGGGCTCGGTGATGGATCGGTTCGGTCGCGTGTGGGTCGCCGTGCCCTTCCTCGTCGTGCTCGGGGTCGGGATGGTGCTGCTCCCGCTCTCTCACGGCTTCGCGGCGGTCGCCGCTGTCTCGACCCTCATGGGGATCGGCAACGGTCTGGGCTCCGGCATCGTCCAGACCCTCGGTGCCGACGCCGCTCCGGTCGTCGGTCGAGCGCAGTTCCTGTCGGCGTGGAGATTCCTCTCGCTCATCGGCCAGAACGGCGCGCCCCTCCTCGTCAGTGGCGTCACGGTCATTGCCAGCCTGGGCGTCGCCTGCGTTGTTCTCGGCCTGCTCGTGCTGGGAGGTGCGCCGTGGCTGGCACGGTGGCTCCCGGCATACGACCCGCGCCGCGCAGCGGTCCGGCCTGTCCGCCCGTGATGAGAGACTGACGTCGTGACCGATCTCATCGACACCACGGAGATGTATCTCCGCACCGTCTTCGAACTTGAAGAAGAAGGCATCACCCCGCTGCGTGCCCGGATCGCCGAGCGACTGGGCCATTCCGGACCCACCGTGTCGCAGACGGTGGCGCGCATGGAGCGCGACGGACTGCTCGCCGTTGCGGGTGACCGTCACATCGAGCTGTCCGTCGAGGGTCGCCGCCTCGCGACGCGGGTCATGCGCAAGCACCGCATCGCCGAGCGACTCCTCGTGGACGTCATCGGTCTCGAGTGGGAGTACGTCCACGAGGAGGCCTGTCGGTGGGAGCACGTCATGTCCGACCGCGTCGAGGTCAAGATCCTCGCGATGCTCGCCGATCACGCCGAGTCGCCCTACGGCAACCCCATCCCGGGGCTCGACGAGTTCGGTGAGGCGCTGGGTGAGGACTTCCGCCTCGGCCTGTCGACGCTGAGCGAGGTCGCTGTGACGGAGCCTGTCACCGTGACGGTGCGGCG
Source organism: Knoellia pratensis (assembly GCF_042666395.1). NCBI lineage: Bacteria > Bacillati > Actinomycetota > Actinomycetes > Micrococcales > Intrasporangiaceae > Knoellia > Knoellia pratensis. The sequence goes on from NZ_JBHTDJ010000001.1 coordinate 1,237,689, forward strand.
CATCGGGGAGCCGGCTCAGGAGGATCACGAGGCCCTGGGGCTCATCACTGCGGCCGGGCTCCTTCCGGGTCAGCTTGCGGTGGTTCGCCGTGAGGGAGGACGCGTCATTGCCGCGCTCGCCGGCACGGACGAGTCGACCGGTGTCTCGCTGCCCGACGACATCGCCTCACATGTCTTCGTGGCTCGGGCCGTCGCACCCGTCTGAGCGCTGGACCGAGCACGGCGCGACCCCGTGGACACGCTTGCGCCGTTACCGGAATGTGACTTTGCGTGATCGCACCGTTACGGTGGGTTACTCCCTGATCCACCGAGAGGTTCTCGTTCGTGATTTCCCCTGACACCCGTTCCGGTCGCCGCCGCGCTCACAAGCGCAGCCGACTCCCTGACTTCCCCGCCCTCTCCTCACTCTCCCGGCCCACCATGGTCAAGAGTTTGGTTGGCCTCGGCCTCGCCACCAGCGTCGCCGCAGCCGTCGCGATCCCCGTTCAGGCCGAACCCAGTCAGGTCGAGCTCTCCGGTCAGACCTCTGCCCTGGTCGCCCGCGACCGCACCGACGCCGCAGTTGGCACGTCGCGCAGCACTGGCCGTGCGCCCTTGGCCAAGGCCGGTCTCGCTGTGACTGCCCCGGCTGCGGCCGAGAGCGTCAAGGTCTCCGCCGGGCCTGCAGGCGTCACCGCCGTGGCCAAGCCCGCGCCGAAGCCTGAGCCGGTGGCCGATGAGACCCCCGGGAAGCCCACCGCGAAGTCCTCGGACAAGCAGTCGTCCTCCTCGTCCTCGTCCTCGTCCTCGTCGTCCTCGACCAAGTCCGTGCCCTCGGGTGTGGGGTCGGGTGCTTACGTCGGCTGGTGCAGCGCCAAGGGGTTGGGCGGCAACGCGTCCACGGTCTGCTCAGCGGTTCGCTCCAACTTCGGCATCACCAACATCGGTGGCTATCGCGCCGGCGCCGGCGACCACGGCAGCGGCAAGGCCGTTGACGTCATGGTGGCCGGCTCCACGGGCGACGCCGTCGCCCAGTGGGCCATCAACCACATGGGGGAGCTCGACATCACCTACGTGATCTGGAAGCAGCGCATCTGGCTGGCCGGTGCCTCGAGCTGGCGGTCGATGGAAGACCGCGGCTCGGTCACGGCCAACCACTACGACCACGTGCACATCTCGGTCGAGTGACCCGAGTCGGCAGCGTTGACTGAGGGCGGGAAACCTGAGGTTTCTCGCCCTCAGTCATTCCTGTGGACCGTCGTGTCGCAGCCGGTGATGGACTTGCCGTGACCCAAACGTGACTTTGGTCCAAGGGTTGGGTACCGTTGCCCCGACTCGTCCTCCCCTGGGGTGAGTTGTCGAGACGGATTGCCGAGTCCTGTCACCGTCGTCGACTGCACGCAATCCGCTTGACAGGAGCGGGGGACCCAATTTTGGGGCAACCAACGGTTGCTCCTTGGGGTTAAGTCAGTTCCGACTGGCCGGGCAGAACCTCTTCGCCCGAACCCGACAGCTCACCCCGCAGGCATCGAGAGGTTCACACGTGGCTCACTCCACCAACGGGCGTCACCGCGCGCCCGGACGACACAACCCTGTCTCCGAACTGTCCGTCATTGCCACGCGCGCCGGTGTCACCGGTGCCAAGGCCTCCGCGGTGCTCGCTGCCTCGGGTGGTCTCGTGGCCGCCTTCGCCCTCCCGGCGTCCGCCACCCAGGACACCGCCACGAAGGTCTCGACGAGCGCGCCTGCAGCTCCCGTCGCCGCCCCCGCAGCCCCGGCCATCAGTGCCCCGGCCGCCTCGACTCCCGCCAAGGCCCAGGCCATCGGTGTCACCGGCGTCACGGTGATCGCCAAGCCGAAGCCCAAGCCCAAGCCCAAGCCGGTCGTCGTCGTCGAGCAGTCGAGCGACGAGGCCACGTCCACCGATCGCTCGAACACGAGCACGCGCACCAAGCAGGCGACGAGCCGGTCCACGACCCGCACGTCGACCAGCAACAATGTCGCGCAGTCCGCGAGCGGCATCGTCAACATCGCCCGCACCCTGCTGGGTATCGGCTACGTCTACGGCGGCGAGACCCCTGCCGGCTTCGACTGCTCCGGCTTCACCCAGTACGTCTACGGCAAGGCTGGTGTCTCCATCCCGCGCACCGCGTCTGCTCAGCAGCGCGCCGCAACTCCCGTGTCGAGCCCTCGCCCCGGCGACCTCGTCTTCTACGGCAGCCCGGCTTGGCACGTCGGCATCTTCACCGGTGGCGACATGATGATCGACTCGCCGAAGCCCGGCGCTTCCACGAGCGAGCGCAACATGTTTGGCACCCCCACCGGCTTCGGCCGCTTCTGAGATCGCCAGGTCACCTCTGAGAGGTGACCACCCGGCATACGCCTGATCGAACGCCCCCAGCCCTTCACGGGTCTGGGGGCGTTCGTCGTTGTGTGGTTCAGTGGAGCCATGACCGAGCTCGTCCTTGACCTGTGGGGCGACGTCACGGACCCGTGGTCCTACGTCGCGAAGCGCCGTGTCGAGGCGGCGGTCGCGGCGTCAGAGCACCCGGCCGACGTCGTCCTCATCCACCACGCGCTCCCGGGTGCGCCCGTGACCGCCGACGAGCTGGCGCGAGTCGCTGTCGCGTGCCGACCGGACGGCATCAACATCGTTGTGACCCAGCCTCCCGAAGCGGACACGACCGACGCGCACCGCCTCGTCGCGCTCGCGCTCGCGCTCGGCGGACCAGCACTCCAAGGAGCGATGCTCGAGCGCCTGTATGCCGCAGTGTTCACGGAGGGTCTGGACGTCGCCTCCCACAGGATCCTGCAACGCCTCGCGGCCGAAGCGGGCCTCGACGAGCATCGGGTGGGTGACGTGCTCGCGTCGACGGAGCGTTCGGAGGACGTGGCGGCCGACGGTGCTGTCGCTCGCAAAGTGGGCATCGCGGGGACGCCCCACCTCGTCGTCGACCAGCACGTCGGTCTGGGTGGACCCGCGAGCGTCGAGGACTACCTGCTCCTCATTGCCAGCGCTAGTCCGAGCCTGTGACCCAAGGAGCACGGGTCGGCGGTTCTGTGACGAGTCGGCGCTCCACGAGCAGGCGACCCGTGACGCAACCCCCGACCCGTCTGGAGGGCGCGGCGGACCACCGCACGGCATGATGTCGCTGTGAATGACACGAGGCAGTCGCTGGTGCTCTTCGTGGCGTGGTGTGTTGCCTACGTCGTCATCGGAGGATTGGTCTTCGTGATCGCGGGCGCGGTCGTCGACCAGACGGGCCACGACGGAATGCTCGGAGTAGTGATCCCAGTAGGTCTCGCCGTGCTGTTGGGTTGGCTCAGTGCCTCGTGGGTGCAGCGACGGTTGGCTGCACGTTTTGTACCCAACGCCTGAGCTCAGTTCGCGGCGAGCGGGCTCTCGGAGAACCCGTGGTCGGGAGCCTGCAGTGCTTCGGTCAGCAGTGACATGAGGGCCTCGAGCTGGACATCGGCCGAGGAGCCGACCTCCTCGTCGGAGCCGTCCAGCGCCCGTGCCGCGAGCCCAGCCTTGTCGTCGATGAGCTCAGCGAGCCGGGAGTCGATCGTCTGCGCCGCGATGATGCGCCACGCGGTGACCGGTTCGGTCTGACCGATGCGATGCACGCGGTCGATGGCCTGGGTCTGTTCGGCCGAGGTCCACGACAGCTCGGCCAGCACGACGTTGGAGGCGACCTGAAGGTTGAGCCCGACACCGGCGGCGGTGAGGGAGCACACCACGACGTGGATCTCGGGGTCGGTGAGGAAGGCCTCGATGTTGGCCTTGCGCACCTTCGGCGTCTGGTCGCCGCGGATCGAGGCATAACCGATGCCCCGCTTGGCGAAGGTCTGCTCGGCGACGTCCATGACGTCGATGTGCTTGGCGAACAGCACGACCTTGCCGACGCTTCGGGCCAGCTGGCCGGCGTAGTCGGCGGCGAGACCGGCCTTGGCCTGACCGATGCGGCGCATCACCGTGAAGACGTTGTCACCGGTCTTGCTGGCGCCGTTGTTCTTGCGTTCCCACTCGGCGACGCGGCGGACGAGGTCGTGGTCGATGCCCTCTCCGACCGGTGCGGTCTTGCGGGCGGCAAGAGCCGACTCGTAGCGAGCGACCAGGCGACGGGTCAGCTCCTGTTCGGCGGCCCGGATGGAGCGGCCGGCCTCGTCCTCGAGTTCGACCGGCAGGTCCGCGACGCGGCGGGCCGGGATGTCGGAAGCGACGTCGACCTTGCGGCGTCGCACGATCCCGAGGTCGATGACGCTGGTGCGGGCGGCGCCATAGAACCCGGGGTCGGCAGGCGTCAGGCGGGTGTCCTCGAGGGCGGCCATGAGGGCGTGCCGGGGCTTCTTGGCGTCGATCCATCCGAGGAACTGCCAGATGGCCCGGAAGTCCTCGATGTCGTTGATGAGCGGTGTACCGGTGAGGGCCATGAAGAGCGCGTTGCTCGTGCGCTCGCGGATCCGTTCCGACACCTCCAGCACGTGCTGCGAACGCTGCGACGACTTGTTCTTGATGAAGTGGGCTTCGTCGACGACCATGCCGCGGAAGCCGTGGTTGCCCAGCCAGCCCGCGTGACGGTCGAGGATCTCGTAGTTGACGATGACGATGTCGGCGAAGCCGTCGAGGGTCTCACCATCGCCGTGGACGACCGTGGCTGCCCGGCGTGGGGTCCACAGCTCGGCCTCGTGGGCCCAGTTCGCCTTGACGACGTTGGGGACGACGACGAGCAGGGGGAAGGCGTTCGCGGCGTCGGCCGCGAGCAGCGCCTGTGCGGTCTTGCCGAGGCCCGGCTCGTCTGCGAGGAGGAACGTGCGGTGTCCGGCGGCAGCGGCTGCGACGACCTGGGCCTGGTGGTGCATGAGCTCGAGCCCACGGATGCCGTGCGGGGAATGCGACGGCTCGGGCAACGGCATACACGTTGCATCTCCGCCGTACTCAAAGGCGCGGAACAAGGGGTTCAGCAGCTCCCAGTCACCCAGCCGGCCGGTGATGGGGCGACGGGCCGGCACCGATGAGAAGTCGGGCGCCAGGAACGGGTTCGCCAGCTGGCGGGCAATGACCGTCTGCGGGACGACGCGTCGAGAGGAACCGACGAGTTCGGTGGGTGCCACGGGCTCGGGCTCGGCCTCCGGCTCGGGTTCGCGTCCGCCGGCCCGAAGGAGGTCGTTCTTGAGGCTCACCGCGTGGGACGGCACGACGGCGCCATCGGCCAACAGGGCCAGCAAGGAGGTGTCACGGGCGGCCATCTTGGCCAGGATCGTGGCGATGCCATCGAGTCGCGTCAGCGCTGCGGCGCGCTCGGCCTCGATGATGGAGGTATCCGTCTTGACGCGGGCCCGTTCCTCACGCATGAGGAGAGCGACCACCTGGTATGCCGTGCGGTCGTTCGGCTTGACCTTGCCTCCGCGCGCAGCGGCTTCGACCTGGCGGATGGTCTTGGCCAGGATCGGGATGATGCCCTCGGTGTCACGGGCGCGGGACTGCTGCCGGTCGCGCTGCGTGGTGCGCTGCGCGCCTGCGCGGCGGGGAGCTCGCTGTGCCAAGCGGATCCTTCTTCTGAGTCGGGTCACGGTGTGACGACGAAGTGGACGCCGAGACCACCGTGCGTGAGGTGACGTGGCCACGCCGAGAGGACGGCATATGGGGCCAGCGTGCACGCGTGCCGAGGACCAAGCCCCGGCCCCGTGTCGCGGGTGTGTCCTCGCCAAACGGCGGGACACAGGTCAAGAGTACGTGCTCCGGGCGCTCAACGGGTGTGGCGTCCCATCGGTGCTCGAGCAGCCGGCTCTCAGACGGGGTGTTCGACGGTCATGCCGTGGCGCATCGCCGCGTGCAGGACGTCGGTGTCGATGACCGCGAGCTGGGTGAACCTGATGCAGTAGCCGTGACCCTGGCCTTGCCGATCTCTGCGCCGTAGGTGCGCGACAGGTCCGCGATGAGATCAAGGCACGGGTCGAAGTGCTCGTGACCAGCCTGAAAGAGAAGCTGAAGCAGTGCACCGTTCTGGGAAGGTTCCTCTGGACGTGGGGGGAGCCGATTCGTAGGTTCTACCTCGTCGACGCCGTTGGTCGCCTAGGTTCGTCGGCACGACCATGATTCGGAGGCGGTCAGGGTTATGGCTTCGCACGCTGACAACGAAGTGCCTGCTGGTGCTGGCGAGCCGCCCCCGGCGTCCGCGCTGGGGTCAGGGAACCGGGATGTCATCTCGTTGCGGGAAGCCACCAGGGCGTGGTTCGCCATCTCGTTGCAGACCTTCGGTGGACCTGCCGGACAGATCGCGGTCATGCAGCGCACCTTGGTCGAGGAGAAGCGCTGGATCGGTCAGCAGCGGTTCTTGTTCGCCCTCTCCTACTGCACCTTGCTGCCTGGTCCTGAGGCTCAGCAACTGGCGACCTACGTCGGGTGGCTGCTCAACGGCGTCAAGGGCGCACTCATCGCGGGCACTCTGTTCGTGCTCCCCGGCGTCGTCTCGCTCATGATCCTCTCCGGTATCTACGTCGGGTTCGGCGACACCGGCCTGGTCGAAGCTCTCTTCGCTGGACTGGCCCCCGCAGTCATCGCCATCGTCCTCCAAGCAGTCCTCCGGGTCGGCAAACGCGCCCTCACCCACCCCTTTCTCATCGGCCTCGCGGTCGCGTCGTTCGCGGCGCTGACCTTCTTCGGTGCCCCCTTTCCCGCCGTCATCGCCGTCGCCGGTCTCTTCGGATGGCTCTTCGGGCGCGGCCGCCCCGCCCTGACCGCCCCCAAGGAATCCAAGAGCGACGGCGGACCGCCGCCGCTCATCGCCGACGACGCCCTGCACACCGAACGTCCCTCGGGTCGCCGCGCCGCCCTCACCCTCGTCATCGGGCTCGTCCTGTGGGCCGCGCCCGTCGCCGCCGCCGCAGCCCTGTTCGGTCGGGACAGCGTCTTCGTCGAGCAAGGGTTGTTCTTCTCCGGAGCGGCCGTCGTCACTTTCGGTGGCGCGTACGCGGTTCTGTCCTACGTAGCACAGCAGGCCGTCACGGTGTACGGCTGGCTCGCACCCGCCGAAATGGTCCGCGGGCTCGCGCTCGCCGAAACCACACCCGGCCCCCTCATCATGGTCGTCCAGTTCGTCGCGTTCCTCGGTGCCTACCGCCATCCCGGCTCCCTCAACCCCTGGGTCGCCGCGGTCCTCGCGGGCCTGCTCAGCACCTGGGTGACGTTCGTGCCATGCTTCCTGTTCATCCTGCTCGGCGCACCGTACGTAGAACGGCTCCGCCACAACCGGTCCCTCTCAGCCGCCTTGACCGGCATCACCGCTGCCGTGGTCGGGGTCATCGGAAACCTCGCCGTCTACTTCGCCCTCCACACCCTCTTCAACGACACGAACCGGGTGATCACGGGACCCTTCGACTTCGAAACCCCAGTCTCCGGCTCACTCAACCTTGTCGCCGTCGCCATCACCGCCCTTGCGTGCGCCCTCATCTTCTGGCGCAACTGGCCCGTCCTCCGAACCCTTGGCGTCTGCGCCCTCGCCGGTGTCGCGGTGTACTTGATTGGCCTCGCGATCTGACCCTGCAGCATCCGCTCTTCGGCTACTTGTCTCATTGACGGCATGGCCGGTATCTGACGAGGCTCGGTCCAGGCGTTCGGGGTTGTCGCTCTCATTTCGGCTGCTCACCTCGGTGTAGCTCTCATTTGGCCTGCATCCCCGGACGTCGCCAGAGCGGGAGAGGCTCAAGAGGGGTTTGCCCAAGCTCGAAGTAGCGTTGCCCTCCCTGCTCGACCACCCCATCAGGTTCGAGTTCGGGACACCATGGACATGACAACCAGTGGTCATCGGGATGGACCCGCACAAACGCCAACGCCGAACCGGTCTGTGCCGGCCGCGACGCGGCCATCCCGTGTGTCCTCACGGGCGTCCGCAGTGGTGCTCGAAGAGGCATGACGCCACGGATCCGCAAGTGGGACAACCGCTTTGCGGTGAGTGCTAGGACTACGTCGGTCACGTTCTGTGGCAATGGCACGCCCCCGACCTGTGGCGGCGGTTCACCATCGCCTTGCAACGCGCCTTGGCCAGGTCGGCGGGTGTCGACGTCACGACGTTCCGCGAGGGCTGCCGGATCTCCTATTCGATGGTCGGAGTGAATCGAGCCACGTCGCGGACGATGGTTGGTGAACGCGACGCATCGATGGAGCACGCGCCTCAGCGGCCGCTCGTCCGCAGGACCGCGCACTCAGCGGCTACTTTCGCGAGGTGCCGCCGTGAGACGCCGTTCAGCCCAGCCCAAGGGTGGCGTCATCGGCAATGGAGTTCACACCGGCGTCACCGGCATGTCCGAGTAGCGGGCTGACGCCGAGCATCTGCTGGACCCCCGCGAGCGTCGAGTAATGGTTGTAGGCGACATTGGTGGTGCCGCCGGCCTGGGTGTACGGCGAGATGACGATAAAGGGAATCTGGGACGACTTGGAGTCGCCCTCGTCGAAGGTGATGATCACGGCGCTCTTGCCGGCGGCATACTCCGATGAAGCCAAGAGCGCGGGAATGAACGTGCTGGCCCAGCGGTCGCCAGCTTGGATCCGTTCGGACGCGGTGGTGGTCGCGGAGGTGCCGTGCATGATGTTGACCCGGTTGGGGATGACGAGGTTGAACTTGGCGCTCATCGCGTTGTGCGAGCCGAGCGGGATGGCGTACATCGGGCACAGCGTCTTTTGGGTGCGGGTGTAGTACTGGAAGGGTGTGTGTCCGACCTCGAAGAGGTCACCGGAGTTGCCCATAAAGCAGTTGCTGGGCATGCTCTCCGCCCACTCGCGGGCGTCAGGTCCCATGGCCTCGAAGATGCTGACGCTGTCCTGTGGCCAGATCCGGGGGAGCTTGGTGCCTGTGATGAGAACCTCCTTGCCACCGGAGTGGCCCGTGTACCCAGATGTGAGGGCGATGTAGTTGGTGAGGCTCGTCGTGGTCATGTGGTGCATGTTGGTGGCATACGAACAGGCGCGGGCCAGTGACGTCAGGTACGGCGCGTCTTGAGTGTTGCCGATGATCTTGGGCAGCGTCTTGTTCTCGAAGATGACCACGGTGAGGTGTTCCCACTGGCCGTACCCGGGCTGGGCACCGACCTGGGTCCCGCATCGGGTATCTGCCGTGCCCGTCGCTTGAACGAGTTCACTTGGCTGCCCCAAGGCGCCGGACAGACTCATCACGATCAAGCCCGCCACAGTCATGCCCAGCCCTGTGCCTCGCATGCTGCAAGGATCTCCCCGTTGCTGCGTATACGACATGGCTCAGTCGGGTCATCTTCGCCTGCATGGCCAGAACCCAAGCATGTCCTGACCCGTACGTTTATGTGCCCTCGGCGTGATTCGAACACGCGACACCTTCTTTAGGAGAGAAGTGCTCTTCCCCTGAGCTACGAGGGCGGGAAGGGCCCGGAGGCCGCGACCAGACTAGAGGACGGCATACTCGCGCGGGTGACGGCACCGGACTCCGCAGAGGCGACCACCCATCGCGATTCCGTGCAGCGGCGCACGGTCGCCACCTTGTCGATGTCCCAGATCCTCGGCGGCGTCTCGCTCGCAAGCGGGGTTGCCGTCGGCGCGCTGCTCGCCGAGCAGGTGTCCGGCTCACCCACCTACGCGGGACTCGGGTCGACCTTCCAGGTCATCGGCTCGGCCCTCATCGCCGTCCCCCTGGCCCGCCTCAGCGCCGCGCGGGGGAGGCGGCCGGGGCTCGTCCTCGGCTACGCGCTGTCGTTCGTCGGGGCGCTCGGGCTCATCGCCGCCGGCATCATCGGCAACTTCGCGCTACTCCTCGTGGCGAGCCTGCTCTTCGGCGGCTCGACGGCGTCGAACAACCAGGCGAGGTATGCCGCGGCCGACCTTGCGGACCCGTCTCACCGTGGGCGTGACCTGAGTCTGGTGGTGTGGGCCACGACGATCGGGAGCGTCCTCAGGCCCAACCTCGTCGGGCCGAGCGAGCCCGTGTCAGACCTACTCGGCATCCCGCGCCTCACCGGACCGTTCGTCTTCTCGCTCATCGGCCTGCTGCTGGCCATCGCGGTTCTCATCTGGCGACTGCGCCCGGACCCGCTGATCGAGGCCCGTCACCGACTCACGGCCTCCGACCCGAGTGCCTCCGGCCAGACGCACGGCTCGATCGGCCGTGGGTTGCGCGTCATCGTTGCGCGCCCGAAGGCGTTGCTCGGCCTCATCACGCTGGCCCTCGGACACGTGACGATGGTGAGTGTCATGGTCATGACGCCGCTGCACATGCGCCATGGCCACGCCGACCTCACGATCATCGGCTTTGTCATCAGCATGCACATCCTCGGGATGTTCGCGTTCTCGCCACTCACTGGCATGGCGGTCGACCGGCTCGGGGGCCGCGTCGTCGCGATGGTGGGATCGGGGATCCTCGTTGTGGCCACCTTGTTGGCGTCGACAGCGCCCATGGGTCACTCGACTCGTCTGCTCATCGCCCTCTTCCTCCTCGGGCTGGGCTGGTCCTGCACGCTCGTGTCCGGCTCAACCCTGCTCACCGGCGCGGTGCCGACCGCGGAGCGGCCCGGAGCCCAGGGAGCCAGCGATCTCGTCATGGGACTGTCCGCTGGCCTCGGTGGCGCGCTCGCCGGAGTGGTCGTCGACCGGGCGAGCTTCCACGCACTCTCGCTGGCCTGCCTCGTCATCGCCCTCGCGATCGGCGCGGCGGCCCTCGTCCTGCGGGACTCCACCGATCAGCACAGGTGAGACGCCACACCGAGTGCGGCACGGCATACCCGCTCGTCGTTGTTAGCCTGCTGAGGTGAGTGACATCGGACCGCAGTCAGAGATCGACTCGCGGACCGAGCGAGTCCGCCACGCAGTAGCCGGGTGGACCAGGCACCTCGTCGACCTGGGCGGGCGCAACACCCTGCTCTGGTATCGCGACCTCCCCACGGGAACCCTCGACCTGACGACCGCACACCCCGGCGGAGTCTCGATGCTCCTCGCAGGTCGTCCCACGCGACTCTCTGACCTCGTGCGCGAGCCGGCAGCGTTCGACGAAGCGCGCCGACGGGCCCGCACCATCTCCGGCAAGACGCGCGAGCTGCGCGAAGAGCGCGGCATCGACACGGGCTTCGTCGCCCTGGGCATGGCGACGTGGAGCCTCGGCCGGGGCAAGGCGGCCGCCGCACGCCAGCCGGCCGCGCCCGTCCTCCTGCGCAGCTGCACGCTGCGACCCACGACGCCGCAGCACGACGACTACGAGCTGGACCTCGGCGACGAGATCGAGTTCAACCCCGTCCTCGAGCACTACCTCGTGTCGGAGCAGGGTCTGTCGATCGACTCCGAGAAGCTCGAGGCCCTGACCCATACGTCCGGCGGGTTCGACCCCTATCCGGCGTATGCCGCCCTGACCGAGGCCTGCGCGGACATCCCCGATTTCGAGGTGACGCCACGGATCGTGCTCGGCACGTTCTCCTACGCCAAGCTGCCGATGGTCGCCGACCTTGCCACCCAGGGCGACGCGCTCGCTGACCACGACGTCATCGCGGCCATGGCCGGTGACCCGACGGCACTGCGCTCCGTGCGTCACGAGCTGCCCTCCCGACCGGCCGACAGCGTGCCCGACCCCGCCCAGGGGCTCCTCGTCCTCGACGCCGACTCCTCGCAGCAGGAGGCCATCGAGGCGGCCCGCTCCGGCGCGCACCTCGTCATCCACGGCCCTCCCGGGACCGGCAAGTCCCAGACGATCGCCAACCTCGTCGCCGCCCTCGCGGCCGACGGCAAGCGGGTCCTCTTCGTCGCCGAGAAGCGCGCCGCCATCGACGCCGTCGTCGGTCGACTCGATCGCATCGGACTGGCCGACCTCGTGCTCGACCTGCACGACGGTGCCCGTGGCCGACGCCGCATCGCCACCGAGCTCGCCGACGCCCTGCCCGGTCGCTCGACCAAACCGGCCGACCCTCCCGGGCGCGACGTCGACCGGTTGCGCGCCGCCGCCTCCACCCTGCGCGAGCACCGCGACGCGATGCACGAGTCACGTCACCCGTGGGGAGTCTCGGTCCATGACGTCCAGGAAGCCATCAGCGCCCTGGGGGCCAGCGAACACCCGCCGCGCTCCCACGTGCGCATCCGGGGTGAGGCGTTGCAGGCGCTGCCGCGCGAACGCTACGAGGTGCTCACCCGCGAGCTGACCCGCATCGCCTCTCTCGGTGCCTGGCGCACCGACCACGCCAGCGACCCGTGGTTCGGCGCCACCGTGCGCACCTCCGACGGGGCCGTCAAGGCTCGCGAGCTCGTCGAACGCTGGTCCGGGGATGGGATTCCCGAGGTCGGCACCACGCTCGCCGACGTGTTCACCGGTCTGCGTCTGCCCGCGTCCCGCACCGTGCGCGACTGGGGCCACATCCTCGACACCGTCTCGCAGGTCCGCGACACCCTCGAGGCCTTCCGCCCCGAGATCTTCGACGTCCCGCTCGGTGACTTCGTCGCCGCGACCGGCACCGCGGCATACCGATCGTCCGTCGGCGCCGACCTCGGGTGGTGGGAGCGACGCGGTCTCAAGAAGCAGGTGCGCCGCTACGTCCGTCCGGGACGTCCTCCGGCCGACCTCCACGCGGCCCTCCTCTCCGCCAACGAGCAGCGCAGTGCCTGGAAGCAGATGGCCGGCGCCGGTGGCCGGCCGGAAATGCCGTCCGATCTCGACCGCGCGATGACGGCGTATGCCGGTCTGTCCGCCGATCTGACCTGGCTCGAGGAGCGCGTCCCGTCCACCGAGGGCGCGCCCTCCCTGCACGACGTCCCGCGTGAAGAACTCAGTGCCCGCCTGCAGTCCCTCGCCGATGCGCCCGAGCGCCTCGCCGTCCTGCCGTCGGTCATCGGACCCGTCGAGTCGATGCGCGACGCCGGGCTGGGTGCTCTGCTGGACGACCTCTCGACCCGCGGTGTGGCCGCGGACCGCGTCGCTGCCGAAGCCGACTTCGTCTGGTGGAGCTCGGTGCTCGACGACATCGCCCTGCGCGACCCCCGGGTGGGCGCTCACGACGGTGAGGACCTGCGTCGCACTGTGGGTGAGTTCGCCACGGCGGACCGAGAAGTGCTGCGGCAGAACGCTGGTCGCGTTCGTGCGGCCGTTCGAGCCAACGTCGATCGCATCCTTGCCGACGCGCCCGAGTACGAGAGTGTCATCCGTGCCGAGGGCGCCAAGTCGCGGCGGCACCGTTCGCTGCGCGACCTGCTGCCCGCCACCGGTGAACTGCTCACGGCCGTCCGGCCGTGCTGGGTCATGAGCCCGCTCGTCGTCGCGTCCGTCCTGCCGCCCGGGGTGTGGTTCGACGTCGTCGTGTTCGACGAGGCGTCCCAGATCCCGCCGGCCGAGGCCGTGTCCGCGATCTCACGTGCGCGGCAGGTCGTCCTGGCCGGTGACGCGAAGCAGTTGCCGCCCACCTCCTTCTTCACGACCGTGACCGATGTCGGCGACGCCACGCCCGACGACTCCCTCACCGAGGGGGTCGAATCGGTGCTCGACGTCATGGCCGCAACGCTGCCGAGCCGGCGGCTGTCGTGGCACTACCGCTCGCAGGACGAGCGGCTCATCGCGTTCGCCAACGAGCACGTCTACGACGGGTCGCTCGTCACCTTCCCGGGCGCCGGGGCAGCACCCGTGCTGCGCCACGAGCTCGTTGACGGTGTCGGAGTCGTGGCCGAGGCGGCCGGAAGCGTCGAGACCACGCAGGCGGAGGTCGAACGGGTCGTCGAACTCGTCATCGAGCACGCGCAGAAGCGGCCGGGCGAGAGCCTCGGGGTCATCGCTCTCGGTCTGGCGCACACCCAGCGCCTCGACGACGCGGTGCGGCGGGCACTGCAGGGACTCGACGCGCAGACGGTGGCGTTCTTCAAGGAGGACGTCCACGAACGGTTCTTCATCAAGAACCTCGAGCGCGTCCAGGGCGACGAACGCGACGCCATCATCCTGTCGGTCGGCTACGGCAAGACGCCGCACGGTCGCGTTCTGCACCGCTTCGGACCGCTCAACGTCGAGGGCGGCGAGCGGCGTCTCAACGTCGCCATCACCCGGGCCAAGAAGCGCATGACCGTCGTGTCATCGATCAGCCCCGACGAGCTCGACCCGCAACGCCTCAAGGCTCGCGGGGCCCTGATGCTGCGCGACTACCTGGCACACGCTGCAGCAGCGTCCCCGGCGGCTCCGACCGGCCCGGTGTCCGGCGGCGAGGCGGCAGCGGACGGTCACGCTGCCGCCAGTCCGGCGCAGTCGATCGTCATGGCCGAGTTCGCGCGACGCCTGCGAGCCGGTGGCCTCATCGTCCACGAGCGTTACGGCTCGTCGGCCGATCCCATCGACCTCGCCGTCGAGGACCCCCACCACCGCGGTCGGCTCGCCGTCGCCGTGGAATCCGACGGACCGGAGTATGCCGCGATGTCCAGTGCACGCGACCGCGACCGGTTGCGTGCCGAGCACCTCGGGCGCCTCGGTTGGCGCCACCACCGGGTGTGGACCCGCGACGCCTTCCGCGACCCGGCCCGCGACGTGGCCAGGATCAAGGACCTCGCAGAACGCGGCGGGTCGTGACCCGACGTTCACGCCGTGCCTCGAGCGCTCCCCAGCAGGTCGGCTCCGACGAGGGGCTCACCTCGAGCCGGCCCAGCGACGCCGAGGCGAGCGAGCCCACAAAGGCGGACACACGGCATACGCCCAAGAAGGTCGAACAGACCAAGGACGACACGGACGTGGGTTGGGGTGAGCGCGGCGACGACGACGCGTCGGCGCGATGGCTGCGCGAGAACCGTCCGCCCCACTGGGACTGAGCGCACCAACTTCGTGCCCCTGACGGACGCGTCTCGCTGCCCTCGCCGTGTCCGTCAGGGGCACGAAGTCGAAGTGGCCCGCCCCGTGGCGGTTGGGTCAGTCAACCCGGGTGATGCGTTCTGGTCAGAGGGTGGGACGCGCGCGCACGCTGTCGCGGATCTCCTTGAGGAGCTCGGTGTTGGGGTCGATCGTCTCGGAGTCCGGCTCCGCCGGGAAGAACCGGTCCTTGGCGTGGGTGTAGGGCTTGACGATGAAGAAGTAGACGACGGCGGCGAGGATGAGGAAGCCGACGAGTGCGGTGGTGAACGCGCCGAGCGGCAGGCCGGCCGGCTTCCACGTGCCGAAGTCGGGGTTGCCGCCGATCTTCCCGACGAGCGCCATGATCACGTCAACCAGGGCCGTGACGACCTTGCCGAACGCGCCAGCAATGACGAACGCCACCGCGAGCTCGACCAGGTTGCCGTGCATCACGAAGTCCTTGAAGCCCTTCATGGGGTGCTGTCCTTTCAGTCGGAAATCTTGCTGCCCGACGGCACTCGCCGAAGCGCTGCCACAGTACAAGTTGTCCGGTGACCTTGAGCGTCCAGACTCAGGGCACGTCGTGGCCGACCGGGACCTCGTTCATCGGGTGATCACGGTCAGGATTCTCGGTGGGCCACCGTCTGGCCGTTGACCTGCGAAGACGCGGTGCAGACCCTCTGGTGACAGGGCAAGGACCAGCCCTCGTGGGAGGACGCCCGATCCGGGCAACGATCCGGTCAAGGAGGCGTTTTCGGGCGTGTCGATGGCCAGAACAAGGACGTCTCGGGCCAACGCCTCTCCGCCCGTGTCGGCGAAGATCGTGACCCGTTGACCGGCGCAGACGAGGTCGAGGGAGCGCTCGTCGGCGTGGAGAACGTGGGCAGCGACGGTGTCGGCGGGCAGGCCTTCCGCGGCGGACCGCGGGACCAGGCGAGACGTCGTGACGAGCTCTCCGGTCTGCATGGCCGACACGAGACGGCGGCCGACGAGGTCGCGTGGCTCGCCCACGGCCCCGACCGTGCCCGGGCTGTCCGGCCCGCCGGGGAGCCTCGCGGTGCGGAGGTCGGCAGCGGTCAGGACCGCACCCGGCGGCAGGTCTCTGGCTGCGACCAGGGCTGAGGTGGTCGGCGGGGCTGGCGGCCGCACGAGCGCGAGCAGCATGAGCACGGCCGCCACCGCGCACAGGGCTGAGGCGCCTCGGCGCAGGACCCAGCGCCACCAGTGCGCCCTTCGCGAGGGCCCGAGGATCGCGGGGCGAGGAAGGGCAGGAAGGTGCGGTCGTGGCATGGCAGCGACGCTAGGTTCGGCCGCCGACGAGGGGGAGGGTGCGGACCAAAGCTGTGGATGAAAGGGCCGTTGAGGCACCGCCTGTGGATGTCGGCGAGTGCTGGTGGAGGCCCGTCATTCGCTGTGGCGGGGTGTGCGCCAGTACGGTCGTGACGTGAGCGATGACAGTGTGACCCCCGAAGAGACCGAACAGACCACCTTTTCCGACCTCGGTCTCGACGAGAGAGTCCTGCGGGCCCTCAAGGACGTGGGCTACGAGACGCCGTCCCCGATCCAGGCCGCGACCATCCCCGCGCTCCTCGCGGGACGCCACGTCGTGGGCCTCGCGCAGACCGGAACGGGCAAGACGGCGGCCTTCGCGCTGCCCATCCTCAGCCGCCTCGACCTCAAGCAGAAGACGCCCCAGGCCCTGGTGCTCGCGCCGACCCGTGAGCTCGCGCTCCAGGTCTGCGAGGCGTTCGAGAAGTACGCGTCGCGCATGCCCGGCGTCCACGTGCTGCCCGTCTACGGCGGTCAGGCCTATGGCGTGCAGCTCAGCGCCCTGCGTCGTGGCGTCCACATCGTCGTCGGCACCCCCGGCCGCATCATGGACCACCTCGAGAAGGGCACCCTGGACCTCTCGGAGCTGCGTTTCCTCGTGCTCGACGAGGCCGACGAGATGCTCAAGATGGGCTTCGCCGAGGACGTCGAGACGATCCTCGCCGACACCCCCGCCGAGAAGCATGTCGCCCTGTTCTCCGCGACGATGCCCTCGCAGATCCGCCGCATCTCCAAGAAGTACCTCACCGACGCTCTCGAGATCACGGTCGAGCGGACGACGGAGACGGCGCCCAACATCACCCAGCGCTACCTCTTCTGCTCCTACCCGCAGAAGATCGACGCCCTGACGCGCATCCTCGAGGTCGAGAACTTCGAGGGCATGATCGTCTTCGTCCGCACCAAGAACGAGACCGAGATGCTCGCGGAGAAGCTGCGCGCGCGTGGCTTCTCGGCGACGGCGATCAACGGCGACATCGCCCAGAACCAGCGCGAGCGCACCGTGGCCCAGCTCAAGTCCGGAAAGCTCGACATCCTCGTGGCGACCGACGTCGCGGCCCGCGGTCTCGACGTCGAGCGGATCAGCCACGTCGTCAACTACGACATCCCCACCGACACCGAGTCCTACGTGCACCGCATCGGTCGCACGGGTCGCGCCGGCCGTTCCGGCGACGCGATCTCGTTCGTCACGCCGCGCGAGAAGTACCTGCTCAAGGCGATCGAGAAGGCCACGAAGACCACCCTCACCGAGATGCAGCTGCCCTCGGTCGAGGACATCAACGCCACGCGACTCGGCCGCTTCGACGACCACATCACGACGGCGCTCGCGTCGAGCGAGCTCGATGCCTTCCGCGACGTCATCGCGCACTACGTCCGCAACCACGACGTTCCCGAGGCCGACGTGGCTGCGGCGCTGGCGATCGTGCTCCAGGGCGACGAGCCGATGCTGCTCGGTCCTGACCCGGTCCGCCCGCCGCGGCGCGAGCGTGACGCTGGAGGCGCTCAGGGCGGTCGCGAGTTCTCTGACCGTGGCCCTCGTCGCGATGACCGTGGCGGAAGCCGCTTCGACAAGAGCGGTGGAAGTGAGCGTCCCGCCCGTCGAGGATCGAACGTCCCGATGGCGACCTACAGGATCGCCGTGGGGCGTCGCCACAAGGTGGAGCCGCGTCAGATCGTCGGCGCTCTCGCCAACGAGGGCGGGCTCGGCCGTCAGGACTTCGGCCACATCGACATCCGCGCGGACCACTCGCTCGTCGAGCTGCCCGCGACCCTGCCCGCCGGCACGTGGGACCTCCTGCGCACCACGCGGATCTCGGGACAGCTCATCGAGCTGAGCGAGTCGAGCGAGCGCGGCGGACGCCTCGACAAGAAGCCGCACCGCAAGGGCGGCCCGCGGGACCGCTGACCCGTGTCCCCAACCGCCCTATGGGGACTGGTCAGGGACGAGGCGTCGGGGTCAGGCCGACTTGGCGGACGTCGCCGAGCTGCTGCTGGAGGAGCTCGACGAGGTCGCGGCGCTCTTTGACGAGTCGCTCGAACTGGAGCTGCTCGAGCTGCCGGACTCGGTCGAGCTGCTGGTCGAGGCCGAAGGGGTGCTGCTGCTGGCGGCGGCGCGCGAGTCCGTGCGATAGAAGCCGCCGCCCTTGAAGACGACTCCGACGGAGTTGAACACCTTGCGCAGGGATCCGTCGCACTCGGGGCAGATCGACAGCGAGTCGTCGCTGAACGACTGCACGACCTCGAAACGGTGGTCGCATTCGCGACACGCATAGGCGTACGTGGGCACGGGGTTCCCTCCTGGGCACTGCGGGATGAGCGCTTCCAAGGATACGGAACGCTGGGGGATGCTCCGGTATGCCGCCCACGCACCGAGCCATCCGGCATACCGGATCGTCGTTCTTGCGTTTCGGACCGGCTCAGGTGGTGGGTGGGGGACCGGAGGGTGACCAGCCGGCGAGGCGGCCTCCGCGGCTCACGGCATACAGGCGCTTCTCGACGACCGAGCGGACCGCAGCGGGCGTGACGACGAGCAACTGGTCGCCGCGGCGCAGCGGCGTCGTCTCCTTCGGCACGAACGAGACGCCGTCGCGCACGATGAGCGCCACGTTGACGCCCGAGGGAAGGCGCAGCTCATAGACCTGGACGCCGGACAGGCGTGACGTCGGCCCCACCGAGACCTCGATGAGGTGCGCGCCGATGTCGTCAAAAGCCGTCGCCTCCAGGGTGAGGTCGACCGAATGGTGCGACGTGTCGAGGCCCAGCCTGTGCGCGACCCAGGGCAGTGTCGGCGCCTGGACGAGCGTGAAGATGATGACGAGGACGAAGACGAGGTTGAAGATCCCCTGCACGCCCTCGGTGCCGAGGGTCATCGGCACCGTCGCGAGCACGACGGGCACAGCTCCACGCAGACCCGCCCACGACAGGAAGGCCTGCGAACGCCAGCTCAACCCGAACGGTGTGCAGGACACGATCACCGACAGCGGTCGGGCGATCAGCAGCAGGACGAGCCCCAGCACGAGGGCGGGCAGCAGCTGCGACGGGAACCCGGCGGGGTCGGCGAGCAGGCCGAGCAGGACGAACAACCCGATCTGGGCGAGCCACCCGAGTGCTGTCGAGAACCCCAGGACGGCTGCCCGGTGGGGAAGTCCCATGTTGCCGAGGAGCAACGACGCGAGGTAGCAGGCGATGAACCCGGACGCGTGGACGACGTCGGCAGCGGCATACGCCAACACCGAGATCGTCACGACCCCGATGGCGAACAGGGCCGACGACCCACCGGCAACGCGGGCCATGAGGTGGCCACCGAGCCACCCCACGGCCAGCCCGACGGCGGAGCCGACGACGAGTTCGACGACAACCGTGCCCACGATCGACCACCAGGAGAGCCCGCCAGAGCTGGCGGTCTGGGCCGCGAACGCGGTGACGAGGATGACCACGGGGGCGTCGTTGAAGCCCGACTCGGCCTCGAGCATGCCGCTGATCCGGCGCGGCAACGGGACCCTGCGCAGGACGGCGAAGACGGCGGCGGCGTCGGTCGAGGCGAGGATCGCGCCGATGAGCAGGGCAACGTTCCATGACATGTCGAGGACGAAGTGGGCGGCGACGGCGACGACTGCGATGGACACGACGACGCCGACGGTCGCGAGGGCGGCGGCCGGGGCGAGCGAGCCCTTGATCGACTCCCACTTCGTCGTCACACCCCCCTCCGTGAGGATGAGGACGAGCGCGGCGTACCCAAGGACCTGCGTGAGCTCCTCGTCGGAGAAGTCGATCCCGAAGCCCCGGTTGCCCAGCGCGAGACCGATGCCGAGATAGATGAGCAGCGACGGCAGGCCCGAACGGGTCGAGAGCCGCACCGCAGCGATGGCGGTGATGAGGACTGCCGTGCCGATGAGCAGCGCCATCGAGAGGGCGTGCAGGTCGCCGGACTCGGCCGCAGCCAACGTGTCGGCGGCCGAGTGAATCACCGTGCCCTGGGCACCGCTGAGGGCGCGCGGCACACCCAGGGTGTCGATCACGGCCCGTCCTCGCTCGTCGTCTCGCCTGACTGTCCTAGTCTCGCAGGGTGACTTCACACCGTGTTGCCCGACGGGTGGCGTTCGCGGTCATCGGCGTCCTCGCCGTGACCGCTCTCGTTCTCTCGATCGTCGGCGTCTCCCTCATCCGACGCTCCTTCCCGCAGACCGAGGGCGAGATCACCATCGCCGGTCTGAGCGGCAGGGTGGACGTCCTGCGGGATGAGCACGGTGTGCCCCAGATCTACGGAGACAGCGTCACGGACATCGCCAAGGCGCAGGGTTTCGTCCACGCCCAGGACCGCTTCTTCGAGATGGACCTGCGCCGCCACGTGACGTCGGGCCGCCTCTCCGAACTCGTGGGCGACGCCGGGCTCGAGACCGACAAGGTCATCCGCACCATGGGTTGGCGGCGCATCGCCGAGGCCGAGCTGCCCACGCTGGAGCCGTCGACGCGCACCTATCTCCAGGCCTATGCCGATGGGGTGAACGCCTACCTGCGTGGCCGGTCGCCGTCGCAGGCGTCGCTCGAATACGTGGTCCTCGGCACGAGCGTCAAGGACTACCGCATCGAGGACTGGACTCCGGCCGACTCGATCGCGTGGCTCAAGGCGATGGCGTGGGACCTGCGCGGCGACTACTCCGACGAGCTCGCCCGCGCCCGCCTCTCCACCCGCATCTCCCCGGCCCAGATCGCCGAGCTCTATCCGGCCTACGACCTCGCCAGGAAGCCGATCCTCTCGCCGCAGGACTGGCGTGCGCCCGTCGCGCAGAGCCAGCAGTCGTCGGCCGTGCCGTCTGCGCTGAGCGTGCCCGCCGCTGCGCTTTCGGGTTCGTCGTCGAGCAGGGACGGCGCCGCGAGCACCGTCACGAGCCCTTCGGCACAGCGGGCGTATGCCGCCGTCGGACGTGCGCTCGAAGCCGTGCCTGCGCTGTTGGGTCGCGGAGACGGCATCGGCTCCAACTCGTGGGTCGTTGGACCCGGCAAGTCCTCGACGGGCAAGCCGCTGCTCGCCAACGACCCGCACCTCAGCCCCGGCCAGCCCGGGATCTGGTACCAAGTGGGCCTGCACTGCCGCAAGACCTCGGACCAGTGTCCGCTCGACGTCTCCGGCTTCTCGTTCTCCGGTGTTCCCGGTGTCGTCATCGGCCACAACAACCGGATCTCGTGGGGCTTCACCAACCTCGGGCCCGACGTGAGCGACTTCTATCTCGAGAAGCTCGACGGTGACAAGGCCTTGCGTGGCGACGCGTGGGAGCCGCTCACCACCCGACGCGAGGTCATCAAGGTCGCCGGTGCCGCTGACGAGACGATCACCGTGAGGGCGACCCGTCACGGGCCCCTCATGTCGGACGTCATCGCCAACCTCGACGACGCCGGTGAGCGCTCCCCGGTGCCCCAGTCCGAGGGGCCGGCGGCGCCCGGTCAGGACTACGCCGTGTCGATGGCGTGGACCGGTCTGCGCGCGAGCAAGACGGCCGATGCCATCTTCTCGATCAACGTGGCCCAGAACTTCGACGAGTTCCGCGAGGCGGCCAAGTCGTTCGCGGTCCCCGCCCAGAACCTCGTCTATGCCGACGTCGACGGCCACATCGGCTACCAGGCGCCCGGCCAGGTGCCGGTGCGGGTGTCGGCTTTCCCCGGCGCGCCTCCGGGCTACTGGCCCGCTCCCGGCTGGGACGAGGCCTATGACTGGCAGGGCGACGTGCCGTTCGAGTCGATGCCCACGTCACTTGACCCCGTCGAGGGGTTCATCGTCGCCGCGAACCAGGCCGTGACGGCGAGCACCACACCGTTCCTCACGACCCAGTGGGACTACGGCTACCGGGCCCAACGCATCCGCGACCTCATCGAGACGGCCACCAAGGGTGGCGGCAAGATCTCGGTGCCGAAGATGGCGGACATGCAGATGGACTCCCGCAACGAGTTCGCGCCGACGCTGGTCAAGGCGCTGCTTGCGGTGCCTCTGGGTGACGCCGACGACTCCGACCAGGAGGTCGCCTTCACCCGCGAGGCGCAGGACCTGCTGCGCGACTGGGACCACACGACCCCCGCCGATGACTCCCCCTCGGGGGCTGCGGCGGCCTACTACAACGCCGTGTGGGCCAACCTCCTCCAACTGCTCTTCGATGACGAGGTGCCCGAGGACCTGCAGGCCGACGGCGGCAGTCGCTACATGGCCGCGGTCGGGCGCCTCCTCGCCAAGCCCAAGAGCGCCTGGTGGGACAACCGCCAGACGGCCGGCATCACCGAGGGCCGCGACGAGATCCTGCGTCAGGCCCAGGTCGAGGCTCGCCTCGAGCTCACCAAGCGCCTCGGCAAGGACCCGGACGACTGGCGCTGGGGTTCGCTGCACACCCTGGAGCTCAAGCACCAGGTCCTCGGTGGCGACAGCGTCCCCGGCATCGTGCGCAGCATCTTCAACCGTGGTGGTTTCGAGATGCCCGGTGGCTCGGCGATCGTCGATGCCAACGGCTGGGACGCCAGCTTGGGCTACGAGACCGACTGGGCGCCGTCGATGCGCATGGTCGTCGACCTCGGCGGCCTGGACCGCTCGACCTGGGTCAACCAGACCGGCGCCAGCGGGCACGCCTTCAACGGTCACTACGACGACCAGACGCAGGACTGGGTCGAGGGTCGGCAGCACCCGTGGCCCTTCAGCGAGAAGGCCGTTCGCGAGGCGGCCGAGGACGAGCTCACCCTCGTCCCCAGGACGGACTGACGTCGCGATCACCTAGAGCCAGGTGATCCCGTCGACGGTGAGCATGCCGTGGACGGGCTGGTCATGGTCGTCGCGAGGGAGCCGCACGCTGTGCACCTCACCCGGGTGCAGGACGACGACGACTCGGGCGTGCGGGCCCAGGCGGGCGAGCGCGCGGTCATAACTGCCGCCACCTCGCCCGAGGCGGGTCCCGACGAGGTCGACGCCCAGACCGGGAGTGAGGACGAGACCGGCGGCCGAGATCGTGTCGGGACCGAGCGGCATACGCCGCTCGTCCTGGGCGTCGCACCAGTCAAGATCGTTGTCCGACAACGTGATGGGAACGATGACGCGTATGCCGTGTGCCACCAGTGCGTCGACCGTCGCCGCCGTGGGTGGCTCGCTCCGCAGCGCCTCGTAGGCCGCCACGGTGTGGCCCGGAGCGAGGGCGAGTTCGCGCACGAGGGCGACGGACTGCGCGGCCAGGGCGAGGTCGTCGGCACCACGGTCACGCGAGGCGGCGATCTCACGTCGGGCAGCAATGAGTGTCGGGCGCAATGCGGCCTTCTCCTGGCTGACGCGGTCCTGGGTCATTCACACAGTCTCGCCGCAGACAGCACTGCGGAGGCACGGAGCGGTCCCCTAGGGTGGCGGCCATGGGTGAAGATGGCCTCGGACGGGGCACCGATCTGATGCGCGCGCGTGGGGTGGATGAACGGGCGGTCATGGCCTTCACCCGGTTCTACGCGATGCTCGAGCACGACGCGACGGGGCACATCCTCGAGGACACGATCGAACCGCTGGGCGAGGTGCATGCCCTCACGGACATCGAGCTCACCGATGCCGAGGCGCGCGACGCGCTCGCCACGACGGTTGTGCTCAAGCTCAATGGGGGCCTCGGCACGTCGATGGGCATCAGTGGGCCCAAGTCGGCGTTGCCCGTGCGTGACGGGCTCAGCTTCCTCGACATCATCGCCCGCCAGGTCCTCGCTCTCCGCAAGCAGTACGACGTCGAGCTGCCGGTCGTCTTCATGGACTCGTTCCGGACCCAGTCAGAGACACTGGAGATCCTCGCGGCCTACGACGACCTCAAGGTCGAGGGAGTGCCGCTCAGTTTCCTCCAGAGCGCCGAACCCAAGCTCCGTGCCGATGACCTCACTCCCGTCTCGTGGCCCGATGACCCCGAACTCGAGTGGTGCCCACCGGGACACGGCGACGTCTACATCGCCCTCCAGTCCAGTGGCCTGCTGGACACGTTGCGCGAGAGGGGTTTTCGTCACCTCTTCCTGTCGAATGCAGACAACCTGGGAGCGGTGTGCGACCCCCGGGTCCCTGCATGGATGGCCGACCAGGACATCCCCTACGTGGCTGAGGTCTGCGCCCGCACGCGCAACGACCGCAAGGGTGGACACCTGGCCCGACGTCGCGACGACGGGCGCCTCGTCCTGCGCGACTCGGCCCAGGTGGCGCCGGGCGAGGAGAGTTTCTTCGCCGACAACGAGCGGCACGAGTTCTTCCACGTCAACAACCTCTGGATCGACCTCGACGTCCTCGCGACCCAGCTCGCCGATCGCGCCGGAGTGCTCGAGCTGCCGATCATCGTCAACCGCAAGACCGTGGACCCGACTCGCAAGGACTCGACGCCGGTCATCCAGATCGAGTCGTCCATGGGCACGGCCATCGAGGTCTTCGAGGGTTCGCAGGCGATCTTCGTGCCGCGCGACCGCTTCCGCCCGGTGAAGACCACCAATGAACTGTTGTTGGTGCGCTCCGATCTGTATGAGCTCGATGCCGCGAGCCGGGTGGTCTCACTCATCGACCACGAGGAGCCGTTCATCGACCTGTCGAGCGAGTTCAAGTTCGTCACGGACTTCGAGGCGCGCTTCCCTCACGGGATCCCGTCGATCCGTGAGGCTCGATCGCTCAGCGTCAACGGTGACGTCACCTTTGGTCGCGACGTGGTCTGCGTGGGTGACGTGACCGTGCGTGCCGACTCGCCGCGCGTCATCGACGACGGTGCCCGTCTCGAAGGTGACGCGTGAGGACGGTCGACGAGCACCGGGCGGCATTGCTCGCCCTCGTCTCGTCCCTGCCCTCGGTGACGGTGCCGTTGGCCGAGTCCCTCGGACGCGTGCTGGCCGCCGATGTCGTTGCAGCAGTGGACCTTCCGGGCTTCGACAACAGTGCCATGGATGGGTATGCCGTCCGCTCGGCCGACGTCTCCGGGGCCAGTTCCGCTTCGCCAGCGGTGCTGGACGTCGATGGAGACATCGCTGCCGGGGACACCCGCCGTCACGTCCTGCGGCCCGGTCTGGCGATGCGGATCATGACGGGTGCGCCGCTCCCTGAGGGCGCCGATGCGATCGTTCCGGTGGAGGCGAGCGACGGGGGAGTGGCGCGTGTTTCGCTCACGTTGGCGGCCGAGGTCGGACGCCACCTGCGCTTGCAGGGCGAGGACGTGAAGGTGGGCGATGTGGTGCTCCGGGCCGGCACTCACCTGGGCCCGGGCCAGGTGGCGCTCGCTGCTGCGTCGAACGTTGCCGAACTGACGGTTGCCCCACGGCCGCGCGTCTCGATCCTGTCCACCGGTGACGAGCTGGTGCTGCCGGGACAGTCGCTCGAGCATGGCCAGATCGTCGACTCCAACAGCGTGATGCTGGCTGCCCTGGTCACCGCCGCAGGCGCAGACGTCATGGGGAGCGGCCACCTCAACGACGACGCCGACGCCATGGCGTCGTTGCTCCAGGACATGCCCGGGCAGCCCGACCTCATCCTCACGACGGGCGGGGTGTCGATGGGGGCCTACGACACCGTCAAGGAAGTCCTGTCGACCACCGGGACGGTCGAGTTCGTCAAGGTCGCCATGCGACCGGGGATGCCGCAGGGTGCCGGCGTGGTGGGTGAGCGGCGCACCCCGATCATCACGTTGCCGGGCAACCCCGTGAGTTCGTTCGTGTCGTTCCACGTCTTCGTGCTGCCCGTGCTGCGCGCTCTGGCCGGTCTCGACCCCGAGGTGCCGACGACGCAAAGCGTTGCAACACAGGGATGGTCGTCGATCGAGGGCAGGGCTGAGTTCACCAGGGTCGTGCTCGGGCCCGACGGTGTTCGACCCTCTGGTGGGCAGGGGTCCCACATGCTCGGAGCCCTGGCCGAGGCAACCCACTTGGCCGTCGTCGCCGCCGACGTCACGCAGATCCGGGCCGGGGACGCGGTCCACCTCCTGCCGCTGGTGGGGCAGGATTCATCTCGTGGCCACCGATGACTCCAGCAGCCCCCCTCACAGCGGGCTGACGCACGTCCGGGCTGACGGGACGGCGCACATGGTCGACGTCTCGGCCAAGGCCATCACCGCCCGTGAAGCCAGTGCCCGCGGGCGGGTTCTCCTGTCGCCGGTGGCCGTGGCCGCCCTGCGGGACGGGACCGTCCCCAAGGGTGACGCGCTCGCGGTCGCCCGGCTCGCCGGCATACAGGCGGTCAAGCGCGCACCGGAGCTCATTCCGCTCGCGCACCCGGTGGCCGTCCACGCAGCCTCGGTCGACCTGGACGTCGTCGACGACGGCGTCGACATCGCGGCCACCGTTCGAACTGCCGACCGCACCGGCATCGAGATGGAAGCCCTCACGGCCGTGAGCGTTGCCGCCCTCGCCCTCATCGACATGGTCAAGGCCGTCGACAAGCACGCCCGCATCACCGACGTGCGCGTCACTGCGAAGTCCGGTGGCCGCTCCGGCGACTGGGTCGAGCCGTGAGCACCGAGCCGGGCCTCGCCGGCCGCCGCGCCATCGTCGTCACGGCCTCGACACGCGCATCGCAGGGCGTCTACCCCGACAAGGGTGGGGCTCTCATCGTCGAGACCCTGCGCGCCTGGGGGGCCGAGGTGGACGACCCCACCGTCGTGGCCGACGCCGACATCGCCGAGACACTCGCTGCTGCCCTGGCGGTAGGGCCCGACCTCCTCATCACGACCGGCGGCACCGGCATCAGCCCTACGGATGCGACTCCCGAGGCGACCGCCCCGCTGCTCGATCGGGGGATCCCCGGGATCGCCGAGGCGATCCGTGCGGCCGGAGTCGCCGCGGGTGTGCCGACGGCGATGCTGTCGCGCGGACTCACCGGTGTGGCCGGTGCGACGCTGGTCGTCAACCTGCCCGGGTCGACCGGTGGGGTGCGCGACGCTCTCGCGGTGCTCGAACCCGTCCTTGGCCACGCCCTCAGCCAGCTCGCGGGAGGTGACCACTGATGCACTGGAACCGTCCGCGTCGGGGCTGGTCACTGCTCCTGGCCGGCACCACGCCCCGGGGTGTGCCGATCCTGCTGCGGCCGCTGCGACCGGAGGACGCCGACGAGTACACGTCAGTGCGTGCGCTCAACCGTCACTGGCTCAGCCCGTGGGATGCCACCTCGCCCACGCCGGCAACCTCGCCTCGGACCTTCGACGACCTCGTCACCCTCTATCAGGAGGATGCGCTCGCCGGGCGGATGATCCCACTCGTCATCGAGACCGACGGCCGGCTCGTGGGGCAGCTCAACGTCAGCAACATCGTCATGGGGTCGCTCCGGTCGTGCACGGTCGGCTACTGGGTGGCGCAATCGGTCGCCGGCAAGGGGATCATCCCGACGGCGCTCGCGCTCGTCGCCGACCACGTCATCCGGGATCTCGACCTGCACCGGATCGAGATCAACATCCGGCCCGAGAACACCGCCAGCCTGGCCGTCGTCCGCAAGCTCGGCTTTCGCGACGAGGGTCTGCGTGAGCGGATGCTCCACATCGACGGAGACTGGCGCGATCATCGCTCTTTCGCCCTGACGACAGAGGATCTCGCCGGTGGGACGGTCATGGACCGTTTGACCCACACGTCACAACAGTCACGTGGGCGACACACCGTAGAGGGTCCGACTGACTGACCCTCTGCACGCATAACGTCGTGTTCGTGCAGCCGAGCAGCCTGATCTTCCTGGTCATCATCGGGATCTGGGCTGCCTATTTTGTGCAGTACTGGGTCCGTCGGCGCGAGCACCTCGCCACAATCCGGTCCGTGGACGCCTTCTCGGAGACGATGCGAGTCCTCCAGCGACGCGCACCGCTGCCCTCGCTCGACCACGGCGGACAGGCTCCCCGCACGTATGCCGTGAGTCCCGCCCGTGCGATGCGACCCCAGGTCACGGTCAAGCGCGCCGAAGCCCACGTCGCTGCCCCGATCGAGCAGATCGAGCGCACTGAGGTCATCGAGCCGATCGCCGGGACCCACGTCGGCATGCGCCCCAACCGCGCCACCCGCGGCACCGTCGTCCTCATCGGCCTGGCCGGCACCGTCATCTTCGGACTGCTGTCCGTCCTCGGTGTGCTGGTGTCGTGGTCCTTCGTCGTGCCACTGGTGATGGCGGCCGGTGGTTTCGTCTGGCTCCGCGCCGGTGTCCAGGCAGAGATCAAGGCGAAGCGCGCAGCTCGCGGCCGCGCCCGTCGTGCCACGGCTCGGACCTCAGCACCTGCTGCGCGGATGTCCGCACCTGTTGCTGCGTCCCTGTCCACTGCGTCGCCGCAGCGTTCGGTCGACACCGTCGCCAGCGAGCCCACCCCTGAACCTGTCCACGAGTCGGCACCCTTCGACGTGGCCTCCGAGGTTGCGGTCAGCACCGCCACGTCCGCGCCCGCTGCTCACGAGCCCGTGGAGTTGCAGCCCGTCGCCCAGCACGAGGTGCCCCTGCCCGAGCTCGACGAGGACGACATCCCGCTCACCTGGGACCCCCGTCCGGTGCCGCGCCCGACCTACACGATGAAAGCCAAGGCCGCCGAGCGTCCCGCACCCACTCGGGAAGCCGAGCCGGCAGCTGAAGCCGAGCACCCGGCATACGACGAAGTTCTGCAGCGCCGCACGGCCGGCGGCTGACTCCCCTTCACACCTACGACGAACGCCCCGCGAACTCGCGGGGCGTTCGTCATTCGGCTGGGGGCTACTTCAACTGCTTCGCTTCCTCGACTTCGTCCGCAAGGGCCTCGGGCACCGGCTCTCCGTCGAGGAGGTGGTGGCCCACGGCGTTGAGAACGGCCACGAGGGGGACGGCGATGAGTGCACCCAGGATGCCCGCGACAACCACGCCACCGGCAATCCCGAGGATGACGGCCAAGGGGTGCACCCGGACCGCGCGCCCGAGCAGGAACGGCTGCAGCACGTGCGACTCGAGCTGCTGCACCGCGACGACGCCACCAAGCATGATCAGGGCCTGGACCGGGCCCAGGGCCACGAGGGCGAGCAGGACCGGCACAGCACCCGAGATGGCGGCACCGATGACAGGAACGAACGCGCCGAAGAAGACGAGCACGGCGACACCCGACGCGAACGGCACCCCGAGCACGCCGGCAACGATGCCGATGCCGAGGGCGTCGACCGCAGCCACGAGGATCGTCGCGCGGGTGAAGGCCGAGAGCTGACCCCAGGCGATGACGCCGGAGGAGTGGACGCGGTCGCGGGAGGTGCGTGGGAAGAGGCGGACGACCCACGCCCAGATGCGCTCACCGTCATAGAGGAAGAAGAACAGCGCGAACATCGCGATGAAGAAGCCGGCGAGGACGTGCGTCACGGTCAGGCCCGCCTGCGCGGCCGTCTCGCCGATGTTGCCCCCACCAGAGCTCAGTTCTTCGCGAGCCTTGTCGATCCACTCGTCGACCTGGGTGTCGGTGACCCCGAAGCTTGTGCGGAACCAGCTGCGGATCTCGTCAATTCCGTCACCCACTTGGGCGCTGATGTCACTGAACTGCGCCGAGAACTGCGAGCCGACGAAGCTCAGGGCGCCCACGATGACCGCGAGGGTGCCGAGCACGGTCAGGCCGGCCGCCGCACCGCGCGGGATGACGCGAGCGAGGCCGCGGGTGATCGGCATGAGCAGGGCCGCGAGGAGCAGGGCGATGATGATCGGCACCGTGACCTCGGAGAGGTAGGCGAAGACCCACAACGTGCCGAGCACTGCTGCCGCGATGATGATCAGTCGCCACGACCACTCGCTGGCGGTGCGCACTCCCATGGGGACCTGCCACGCTGCTGGCTGGTGCGTCGGATCGGTGTCGACGGCGGGTTGACCGGGTGCTGGTGAGGCCTCGATTGCCGGGGCCGGCATCCCAAGTCTTGGCAGGTCAGCGGGGTCGGCGCGGCCGACTCGGCCGGACGGCATACGAAGGCGCATGCCGTTGAGCGTATGCCGCGCTCGTCCGGTTTCGTGACCAGCCGCGGCCGGTGTTATCGTGATGCCGCTCAATGGGGCTGTGGCGCAGTTGGTAGCGCGTCTCGTTCGCAATGAGAAGGCCAGGGGTTCGAATCCCCTCAGCTCCACCCGTTCGGAACCCCGTCTGACCAGCACGAAGGTGCTCGGTGAGGCGGGGTTTCTTCGTGTCATTCCCATCGGGTCCGGTTGTGTGTGCCTCCGGGTACCCCCGGGTGTTGAGACGGTCCAGTTCAGCCGGAGGTGAAGGTCACCACCGATCAGAGGCGGAGCAGGTGACCCTCACCCGGGCCGGGGGACCTTTGGCCCTACGCCTCCTGCTCGAGCGATGATCGAGTGGTGCGCGGAGAGGCTTCTCGTCTGCCAAGAAGAAGCCATGACCCATTCCTCGACACCTCACGGAGACCCCATGCTGTCCACCAAGTCCGCCGCCGTCGTCAAGGCCACGCTGCCCGTCATAGGCGCCGCCATCGGCGACATCACGCCGGTGTTCTACAAGCGCATGTTCGCCGCGCATCCGGAGCTCGAACGTGATCTGTTCAATCGTGGCAACCAAGCCCAAGGTGACCAGCAGAGCGCGCTCGCAGGCGCGATCGCGGCGTACGCCACGCTCTTGGTGGCGGAGGATGGGCGCGACCCGGTCGAGGTGCTGGCCCGCATTGCCCACAAGCATGCCTCGCTCGGCATCACTGAGGATCAGTACCCGATCGTCCACGAGCACTTGTTCGCCGCGATCGTCGAGGTGCTCGGTGACGCGCTCACCGCCGAAGTCGCCAGCGCCTGGGACGAGGTCTATTGGCACATGGCCGGAGCGCTGGTCACCATCGAGAAAGGCTTGTACGCCGAAGCCGGCGTGGCAGACGGTGACGTGTGGCGCACCCTCGTCCTGCGCCAACGCCGCCAGGAGTCGCCGGACACGGTGTCCTTCGTGGTCGGCACCGCTGACCGCAGCGCGCTGCCGGACGCGCGTCCGGGACAGTACGTGTCGGTCCAGGTGACACTGCCGGATGGCGCCCGCCAGATCCGCCAGTACAGCCTCACTCGATCTTCCGAGCCCAGCGAGTGGGGAATCTCGGTCAAGGCCGCCCCCATGACTCATGCTGCTGACGGCACAGTCATTCCGGCTGGCGAGGTGTCGAACTTTTTGCACCACAACTTCTTCGAGGGTGACGAGATCAGGGCTTCGGCTCCCTTCGGCGACCTGGTCGTCGAGGACTCAAACCAGCCCTTGGTCCTCATCTCTGCGGGCATCGGCGCCACCCCCATCATTGGCATCCTTCACTACCTGGCGGGCATCGGCTCTGCCCGCGAAGTTCTGGTGTTGCACGCCGACCGCTCACCGGCGCGGCACGCCCACCGGCAAGAGCTGAAGGAGTTGGTGGCAGCCATGCCGACTGCCTCCCTGCACCGGTGGTACGAGGACCTCGGCGTTCGCCCGACCCGCGACGTCCTCCGGGCCGGACGGGTCGACCTCGGGACGGTGGAGATCCCCACCGACGCGCAGTTCTACCTGTGCGGACCGCTGCCGTTCATGGAATCCGTACACACCAGCCTGATCGAACAGAACGTCCCCGAGACTGACATTCACTACGAGGTCTTCGGCCCGGACAAGTGGTTGGCGTCGGCCTGAGTCACAGACCGCCGTGACCCGTTCTTCGCGATCCCCAGGAGAGCGAGCCACTCGACCCACCGAGGAGACCTTGTCTGCGCGGGCCGGCCCGTCCCCATTCCCGTGATGAGGTGCCGCGAGGGCGCAACTTTCTGTGACCCCGCCGCACGAGCGCCAACGCCTTAGTCTCCTTTGGTGGGCAGACCGGTCCTCGGACGGTCCGCGTCAACGAAGACACACCAGCAACGGAGGACCGATCGTGATCGACACCCGAAGCAGTTTCAGTCTCGACGGACGAGTCGCCGTGGTCACTGGCGGGACCCGAGGCCTTGGTGAAGGTTTTGCCCGGGCCCTCGGCGGCGCCGGGGCGTCGGTGATGCTGCTCGGCCGGGATCGGGCGCGGGGCGAGGCCGTTGCCACAGAGCTGATCGGCGAAGGCGTCGACGCGGCATACCTGACCGCGGATGTCACCGAGCCCGATGAGGTGACCCGGGCTCTCGAGGAGACCATCACTCGGTTCGGGCGATGTGACATCTTGGTCAACAACGCCGGCGCGTGCGTCCATGCGCCAGCACTGGATGTGACGCCCGAGGACTGGCGCAAGGTCATGTCCGTGAACCTTGACGCCGTGTGGACCTGCAGCCAAACCTTCGGCCGGCACTTCGTCGAGCAACGCGCAGGGGTGATCGTCAACATCGGGTCCATGTCCGGACTCATCGTCAACCGGCCTCAGTGGCAGCCTGCCTACAACGCCTCCAAGGCTGCCGTGCATCACCTCACTCGCAGTCTTGCGGCCGAATGGGGTGAGTTCGGCGTCCGCGTCAACGCTCTCGCGCCGGGCTACATCAAAACGGACATGTCGCCCGTGGACGAACCACGCTTCCGACAGAACTGGATCGAGGACGCTCCACTACGGCGCTACGGAACGGTCGAAGAACTGGCGCCAGCAGTGGTGTTCCTGGCCAGCGACGCGTCCTCCTTCATCACCGGCTCGGTGCTCGTCGCCGATGGTGGCTACACGGCCTTCTGACCGACCCGGTCCCTGTAGTCGATCAGGTGTGATGAGATGCCCGCGTGGCACAAGTCGGACGGCTGGACCGTTTCCAGCGCAAGCACCCCGTCGTGGGTTACCCCCTTGCCGTCATCTACAAGTTCATCGACGACCAGGCGGGCTACCTCGTCGGGCTCATCGCCTACTACGCGTTCCTGTCCTTCTTCCCGCTGCTGATCCTCTTCACGACAGCGCTGAGCTTCGTCCTGTCCAACTACCAGGACCTGCAGGACCTGGTGCTCAACTCGGCGCTCTCGGAGATTCCGATCATCGGCCAGCAGCTGGGGGAGCCGCAGACCCTGCGGGGCAGCGCGACGGGAATCATCGTGAGCAGCGTCGTCGCCCTGTACGGCGGACTCGGCGTCGGGCAGGCCTTCCAGTACGCGATGAATACGGTCTGGGGCGTGCCGCGCAACTCTCGGCCCAACCCCTTCAGGGCGCGGGGCCGCAGCTTCCTGCTCCTGTTGACGATCCTGCTCTTCGTCATCCTGACCACCACGATCTCCATCGTCAGTGCTCGGGCCAGTGACGACTTCCCGGTGACCACGCGTTTCGCGGTCACGGTCATCACCTTTTTGGGGACGGCGCTGGTGTTCGCGCTCGGGATGCGTCGCGCCGTCGCGCTCGACCTGGGGCTGAAGCAGGTGGTGGTCGGAGCAGTGGGGGCCGCAGGCACGTGGCAGGTGCTGCAGTACTTCGGGGTCGGGCTCGTCGAAAGAGCGGCGAGCTCGACGTCAGCGACCAACGGTGTGTTCGGCATCGTCATCGGGCTGTTCGCGTTCTTCCACCTGGCCGCGTTCGGCACGGTGCTCTTTGCCGAGGCGGACGTCGTGCGTGAACGCCACCTCTATCCGAGGGCGCTCCTCACGCAGTTCACCGACAACGTCGACCTCACCGATGGCGACCGCCGCGCTTATGCACAGCAGGCGCGCATCGGTCGGTTCAAGGAGTACCAACAGATTGACGTCGACTTCGAGCGCCCGATGGAACCGGTCGAACCGATCGAGCCCGACCAGCCCGTCGATCCAGCGCGCTGATTCGAGCCGGTCAGGCGCTCACCGTCGGGTGCTGCACGTTGGCCGTCGTTGTCACGGCGCGCTCGCACAGCCCGAGGAATGCGCCCAACGCGGTGAGCTCGTCGGGAGTGCGCGGCGCAAAGTCCGTCAGCACGGTCGAACGAACCAGGTATGCCGCGTGCTGGGCTCGTGAGACCGCGACGTTGATCCGGTGGCGATCGAGGAGAAAACCGATGCCCCGAGGGACGTCGGCGTGGGCGGACGCCGCCATCGACACGATCGCCACGGGCGCCTCGCGACCCTGGAACTTGTCGACGGTGCCGACGGAGATGTCGAGGAATCCCGCTGCGTCGAGGGCAGCCCGCAACGTGCCGACCTGCGCGTTGTAGGGCGTGATGACGAGGATGTCGTTCTGGCCGAGTGGCCGCGACGCTTCGTCGGGGGAGAGTTGCCAGCCCCGGCCGACGTGGTCGCGCACGAGGTCGACGACGACGTCGGCTTCCTCGGGTGACCACTGGGCGCGGTCGCGGTGGTCGACGAGGCGGACGTGCAGGCCCGGGTCCACTCCCTCGAGCAGGCGCTTGGCGGTGCGGTCCTCGTGGGAGCGCAACCGGCCCTCGTAGGCCAGTCGGGAGACCGGCTCGGTGAGGGCAGGGTGCATGCGCCAGGTCGTCTCGAGGAAGTAGCCGTGGGTCGAGGGCAGCACGCGCTCGTCCTCACGCTCGGCGCGGATGACCCATCCGAGGGCTGACGCATCGACGGGCTCGGGGTGGGTGCCCTGTGAGACCTGGGGCAGCTGCTGCGGATCGCCAAGCAGGAGAAGGCGATCGGCCGACTCCGCCACGGCCAGGGTCTTCGCCAAGGAGTACTGCCCCGCCTCGTCGATGACCAAGAGATCGAGCTGACCCGGCTGAACGCGCTTGGGGTTGGTGAGATCCCAGGCCGTGCCGCCGATGACGTAGCCACCCTGCTGCTCTGCCGCAAAGCCTGCGAGGTCGTCGGCCGAGGCGAGGTCGGTCCACGAAGGATCCGTCGCATCCTTGGTCATCTTTCCCACCTGCTCGGGCTCGACCCCAGCCTCGACAACGGCGGCGAGCACGTTCTCGATCGAAGCGTGGGACTGGGCGCAGACCCCGACCCGCCAGCCGTGGTCACGCACGAGGTGCGCGATGACCTGCGAGGCGACGTAGGTCTTTCCGGTCCCGGGAGGGCCCTGCACCGAAAGGGCTGATCGGTCGAGATCGAGCAGCGCAGCCTCGATGGCGCGGACATATCGGTCATCACCCTCACCGACGACGGGCAGCGAACCACCGGACCGCAGGCGCGGCGGCTGCCGCAGCAAGACGTCGACTCCGGCGCCGGCAGGCAGCTCGGGCAGCGAAGCCTGCACCCGACGGGCCAGGCGCTCGAGGGCCGCGTCGATGTTGGTCGTGCGAACGATGCCGCTCGGCACCAGGGCGGCGGGAGCGTCGGAGTGC
The DNA here is from genome assembly GCF_042666395.1 of Knoellia pratensis. Lineage (NCBI taxonomy): Bacteria > Bacillati > Actinomycetota > Actinomycetes > Micrococcales > Intrasporangiaceae > Knoellia > Knoellia pratensis. The sequence goes on from NZ_JBHTDJ010000001.1 coordinate 1,272,876, forward strand.
TCGTCGCCGTCCTTGGGCATGAGCTCCTCGAGCGTCAGCACCTGGTGCACGTGACCATTGGGCGCGATGACGTCGTCGGTCTCGAGGACCTTGACGGAGGCCGACGACTTGGCGTTGAGGTGGCCCGGCAGCACCTCGACGCCCAGCGGCGGGGGAGAGGCATAGACCGCAGCAATCTCGGCCCCGGGTGCCAGCAGGGTTCCACCCATTGGCTCGCCCTTGACGACGATCGTGCGCCGAGGACGCTGCCGCGGGGTGTCCTTGTGCCAGTCCTCGACGACCTCGCCGTCCTCGATGAGGAAGACACCGGGGTCGGGCATCCACTCGGTGACGGGCAGCCGCAACCGGTCGAAGTGCTTCCACCAGAACGGCTTGTCCTCACGGGCGTGGAACAGCAGGGTCGCTGCCACCATGGCGATGGTCTGCTGCTCGGCCGTGCGGTCCTGAGGCTTGACGCCGTCGATCGTGGAACGCAGCAGCGCCTCGAGCTCTAGGAGGGCCACTCGCGAGTCGCTCGGCAGTTGCGCCGAAGCAGCAACACCGGGCAGCGATCCGTCACCAGACAGAGGCGACGCGGTGGACCCATTGGGCTCGCCGACACCATCGGCCTCGACCCGACGCGACAACAGCCAGTTGCGCAGGAGCAGGGTCGAGACGCAGTCCTCTTCGTTGTAGTTGGCGATGTCCTGGATCTCGCGCTCGGCGGTGGCGCGGTCCTCGATCTCACGAGCGAGGACGAACCGGTGGTAGGCCACGATCGAGTCGTCACCCTTGGCCACCGCCGCGGTGCGGTCGCCCATGTAGAGGGGCTCGAGCTTCTTGATGGAGTAGGACCGCTGCGACACGCGAATTCCCGCTCGCACCACGGCATACAGGTCGACGAAGACCCCGTCGCGCAGGAACTGGTCGATGTCGTCCTCGCACACCCCGTGGCGTGCCGCCAGCCGCAGCAACGCCGTCTTCTCGTAGGGCGCGTAGTGGTAGACGTGCAGATCCGGCCACTGGCGCCGACGCTCGTGCAGATAGGCGACGAAGTCGAGGAGAGCCTGCTTCTCCTGAGCGCGGTCATGCGCCCAGAACGTCACGAACCGCGGCTTCTCGCCGCCAGTCATGTCGACACCGTCGATCTCGACGAGACCGAACAGGTACTCCAATCCCCAGTCGTGAGAATCCCGCTCACTCCACAGGGGGTCGCCCTCGAAGTCGAAGAAGATGTCGCCATCACTCGGCGAGGGCAGGGCACGCAAAGCGGCAGCAGACGTCACCTCGGCGACGACGCGCCCCCCCGGATCGGCCTCCTGCACAAGCTGCAACCTGGCCTGCTCGCGCAACCGCGCCAACGTCGACTCGCGCACGTCGGCCACCGGCTCGGTGCGCACCGCCAACTGCTCGATCGTCGTGACTCCGGCCTCCAGCAGCCGGCGACGCTGCGGCAACCGCACGCCCGCCACCAGCAGCACGTCACGCGCAGCCTCCGACTCGGCCTCGCACACCTCACAACGGCCACACGCCAACCAGCGCGGGTCGCCCCACTGCGCCAGTCCCGACTCGGCGCGGTGCTCCGCCAGCACCGACTCCAACCGAGCCCGTCGCGCGGCATACACAGGAAGGATGTCGTCGAGCAGGTGGTCCGTCGACACACCACTGCCCAGGACCAACCGCGCCACGGGAGCAGTCGGCACGCCCGCGGAACGCAACTGGGCGGCATACGCCGCGATCTGGAGCAACGCTGGGACGCTCGCGGACCGCGCAAGCTTGGTGTCGCAGACGAGCCACCCGTCGGAGGTGCGCTCGAGGAAGTCGGCGTGACCGACGAGTCCGCCGTCGAAGAACGTCGCCTGGAACACGACGTCCGTGTCGTCACCCCGCAGCGTGGCAATCGTCGTGTCGTGAGCCGCGGTCAGGGAGGCCAGGTCATAGGCCGGCCGAGGGAACTGCTTGACCCGCCCCGGGTGCGCGGCCGAGAGCCGAAGCAGCTCCTGGCGTTCGTGGGCGTCTCCGAGCTCCTTGAGTCGCTCCATCATCAGCTCCTCTGCCTGCGGCGCCCTGGGCGCGCGACCGAGCGTGACGTCGAGCTCGCGGACGAGCGCGAACTCGCACAGGGAGGCGAGGCGCAGGTCGCTCGGGCTGAGGATCAGACGCCCGTCGTCACGAAGGAGGAACATGTTTCACACGATAGGTACGTGCACTGACACGGGCCGGGAGGTGGGGGCCCGCCAGGACCTCTCACTTCGCTTGGCATCGGTGTCAGCGATGTCTTGGCACATCACATGGCCGCGGCGATCAGGCGAAGTGAGTGAAACCCACTTCCGGCGGGAAAGTCATCGCGCTCAGATCCAGGACGGGAACCACATGAGCCGCAACCAGTGCGAGTACGGCACGACCTGCGCCGAGTAGATCGGGTAGAACCACGCGAACAACGCGATCGTCACCAACAGATAGCCGCCGACCACGATCGCGCCCCACCGTCGCCGCTCCCGCGTCGCCGACCGGCCCCCGAGCACCAACCCCGCGCAGAACGTCAGCCCCAGGATCACCCACGGCTCGAACGCGACGGAGTAGAAGGCGTAGATCGTGCGGTGCTGGTACATGAACCACGGCGCATAGCCCGCGAGCATCCCGGCCAGCACGGCGCCCGCCCGCCAGTCGCGACGCACCACCCAGTAGAACGCGCACACGAGCAGCGCCACGATCCCGACCCACCACACCGACACCGTGCCGATCGTGTGCACGGCCTGCGAGCACGAGTCGACGGTGCACGACCCCTCACCGCGCTTCGTGCCCGCATAGAAGAACGACGTCGGCCGCGCCTGGATCATCCAGCCCCACGGGTTCGACGAGTAGGAGTGCGGCGTCGACAGGGTGGTGTTGAAGTCCCACATGTCCTGGTGGTACTTCACGAAGTTGCGCAGGACCGCCGGCAGCCACTGGATGCCCTCGCCGGGGTGGAAGGTGTTCCACTTCCGGTGATAGCCGTCCGATGACGCGAACCAGCCCGACCACGACGCGACGTAGACGACGGCGGAGGTCACGACGAGCTGCACCGCGGCATACGGGCCGTCCTTGAAGAGCCCCTCGCGAAGCCACGGCCGCACGCCCACCGCACGGCGCGCGCCCACGTCCCACAGCACCGTCATCAACCCGAAGACCGCCAGGAAGAACAGGCCCGACCACTTCGTGGAGATGCACAACCCGAGTGAGATGCCCGCGAGCCAGCGCCAGGGCCGGACTCCCAGCCACGGACCTCTTTTCAGGGGTATGCCGGGTGCTCGCCGTCCGACGATCGTCGCGAGTTTTTCGCGGCTCTGGTCTCGATCGACGACGAGCGCCGCGAAACCTGCGAGGGCGAAGAAGGACACGATCATGTCGAGGATGCCGGTGCGGGACATTGTGAAGTGCGTGCCCTCGACCGCGAGCAGCAGTGCGGCGATGCAACCCAACAGCGTCGAGCCGAACATGCGACGGGCGACGCGACCCACGATGAGGATCGACAGGGTCCCGAGTGCAGCGACGGCGAAGCGCCATCCGAAGGAGCTCGTCGGCCCGAACAGCCATTCGCCCGCACCGATGAGCCACTTGCCGACGGGTGGGTGGACGACCATGTCGCCCTGGTCGCTGAAGACATTGACGTTGCCGGCGTTCCAGAGCTTGTCGGCGTCCTCGTTCTTGCCCTGGACGCGCATCTCGACGCCGTGCTGGATGAGCGACCAGCCCTGCTTGACGTAGTACGTCTCGTCGAAGACCAGCGAGTGCGGCCGGTCGAGGTGCCAGAAGCGGAGGAATCCCCCGATCGCCGCAATGAACAACGGTCCGACCCAACCCCAGGCGCGGTCCGTGGGAGTTGTCCCGAGCAGGCGGTCGCGCAGCTCGTCGGTCCGGGTCACCGGGCCATCGTAGGCAACGCTCCTTGTGAAACCCCGTGGGAGGATCACAACATGACTGCTGAACCGCGTGACGGAGTTCTCGTGCTCGCAGCCACGCCCATCGGCGACCCACGCGACGCAGCCCCCCGGCTGGCGGACGAACTGGCCACCGCCGACGTCATCGCGGCGGAGGACACGCGCCGGTTGCACCGGTTGTGCCAGGCCCTTGACGTCAACCCGACCGGCAAGGTCGTCAGCTACCACGAGCACAACGAGGCGTCGCGTACCGCGGATCTCGTCGAGAGACTTCGCGAGGGCGCTCGCGTTCTCGTCGTCACCGATGCGGGTATGCCGTCCGTCTCCGACCCGGGATACCGGCTGGTCTCCGCTGCGGTCGGGATCGACGTTCGGGTGACGTGTGTGCCCGGGCCCTCTGCGGTGTTGATGGCGCTGGCCGTGTCCGGGTTGCCCGTCGACCGGTTCTGCTTCGAGGGGTTCCTGCCGCGCAAGGGTGGGGAACGAATGAGATCGCTGCGGGCTCTAGCTGAAGAGAAGCGGACGATGGTGTTCTTCGAGGCGCCGCACCGGATCGCCAAGTCGTTGGCTGCGATGGAGGAGGCGTTCGGTGGGGACCGTCGGGCGGCGGTGTGCCGTGAGCTGACCAAGACGTATGAAGAGGTCCGGCGTGGGTCCCTGGTCGAGCTGGTGGCCTGGGCCGATGACGGGGTGCGCGGCGAGATCACGGTCGTGGTGGCTGGGGCGCTCGCTGTCGCGGGTGACGTCGAGAGCAACCTGACGTCGATCCTCGACCGGGTCGCGGAGGGAGAGCGGCTCAAGGACGTGTGCGCCGACGTCGCCTCGGCCACGGGCCTGTCCAAGTCAGCCCTCTACAACGCTGCCCTCGCCGCCCAGAAACCCTGAGCCCAAACGCACGAGCGACTTCGTGCCGGACCCCACACCCCACTTCGTGCCCCAAACGGACATGAGGAGCGCAGCGACGAGTGTCCGTCTGGGGCACGAAGGCGAGTCAGCAGGTGACGCAGGTTCGTGCTGTGGGTCGCGCCTCGAGGCGGGCCTTCAGGATCTGGCCACCGCACTTCGCGCACACCCCGAAGGTGTCGTCGGCCAGGCGGGTGAGCGCTGCCTCGATCTCGGTGAGATGGGCGCGCGCCTGATGGATGAGGGCGTCGACCTGGGAGCGCTCGAAGGCGATCGTCGCGCCCTCGGGGTCGTGCTCGTCGTCGGCGTTGCTGTCGCGTGAGGAGTCCACGATCCGGTCGAAGTCGCCGGTCAGCGCCGTCAGCCGGTCGAGCGTCGCCTGTCGCTCCTGCTCGAGAACGCTTCGGGTTTCCTCCACCCACGCATCGTGTCAGTGAGCGCCGACAAGGCGAGCGGACGGCATACGCCACTCGCGCCCCTGTCGGTCACGGTCGATAGGTTGGAGACCATGAAAACACGCAACGTGGGAGACACGCAGGTTGGCGCCATCGGCCTCGGACTGATGACCTTCGACCAGAGCGGGACCCAGCCCCGGCAGCAGCTCATCGACACCGTGCGGGCCGCGCTCGACGCCGGCGTGACCCTGTTCGACACCGCTGACGCCTACGGTCCCGGCGAGGAGAAGGGGCGCGAGGCGCAGGGCGAGAACGAGCGACTCATCGCCTCGATCCTCGACGAGCTCGGCGTGCGCGACCGCGTGCTCCTGGCCACCAAGGGCGGACACGTGCGCACGGAGGGGGGCGGCTGGGACACCGACAGCTCTGCCGACCACTTGCGTCGGGCCGTCGACGCGAGCCTGGGCCGGCTCGGCATCGACGAGATTGCGCTGTGGCAGCACCACCGCCCGGACCCGGACGTGCCCTATGACGAGGTCATCGGCACCCTCAAGGAGATCGCCGACAGCGGCAAGGTCGCCGGGGTCGGACTCTCCAACGCCAACCCCGACCAGATCCGTGCTGCACACGCGGTGCTCGGCGACTCGCTCGTGAGCGTCCAGAACCAGTTCAGCCCGGCCTTCCGCAGCAGCCGCCCGGAGATCGAGGTTTGTGAGGAGCTGGGGCTGGCCTTCCTCCCGTGGAGCCCGCTCGGAGGACTCGGTGGCGCGAAGGACCTCGCCGAGACGTTCCCGGCATTTGCCGACGTCGCCGATGCCCACGGGGTCAGCGCCCAACAGGTTGCCCTGGCGTGGGAGCTGGCGCAGTCTCCCGTCGTCATCCCCATCCCCGGCGCCAAGCGTCCCCAGTCGGTCACCGACTCCGCAGCCGCAGCAGGCCTCGAGCTCAGCGCAGACGAGGTGGCCCGGCTCAACGCGTGACGGGCCGGGCACGAGTAGGGGAGCGGACGGCATACGCGTCAGTAACGTGCCTATCTCACACGTGAGTTAGGTCTGCCTGAGCGCAGATCGCGGGTCGGCGCGCGGTACCTTTCGTTCCATGCCCACGACGACTCTCTCTCCGCGCGGGACCACCGCGCGGGGCACGACGATCGCGCTCAAGCTGCTCATGGCAGTGACCGGCCTGGTCTTCGTTGGATACCTGCTCCTGCACATGTACGGCAACCTCAAGGCCCTCACGGGAGAGGAGGGTTTCAACGAGTACGCAGAGCACCTGCGGGAGTTCGGTGAGCCGATGCTTCCCCACGGCGGACTCCTCTGGATCGTGCGAGTTGTGCTCCTGCTGTCGCTCGTCGGTCACGTGTATGCCGCGTACAAGCTGTGGAGCCGCGCCGGTAGTGCGCGCCGCACGAAGTACGCCGCAGTCAAGACCGCCGCGACCTCGTTGTGGATGCGTTGGGGCGGTGTCTTCCTGCTCACCTTCATCGTGTGGCACCTGCTCCACTTCACGATCATCAAGATCTCGCCCAACGGCGACAAGCAGGGTGCCAACATCACCGAGAACCCCTACCAGCTCGTGGTCGCGAGCTTCCAGGTGTGGTGGATGGTGTTGATCTACGTCGCGGCGATGATCGCGCTCTTCATGCACCTCAAGCACGGCGTCTACAGCGCGCAGCAGACCCTCGGCTGGACGGGTTCGCCCAAGGCGCACGTGCGGGCCAGGACGATCGGTCTCGCCGTCGCGGCGCTCATCACCGTCGGGTTCCTCATCCCGCCGCTGTCCATCGCATTCGGCCTGATCGACTGAAGGTGTCGCAGAACATGACTCAGAACTCCACCGGCTCGGCCCGCCTCGTCCAGGGTCTCTACACCGAGGGTTCGCCGATTGCGGACCACAAGGCGCCTGACGGCCCCATCGACAAGAAGTGGACCCGTCGCAAGTTCGAGGCTTCCTTGGTCAACCCGGCGAACCGGCGCAAGATGTCGGTCATCATCGTCGGCACCGGGCTCGCGGGTGGCGCTGCCGCTGCCACGCTCGGCGAGGCCGGCTACCACGTGAAGTCCTTCTGTTTCCAGGACTCCCCGCGTCGCGCGCACTCGATCGCCGCACAGGGTGGCATCAACGCCGCCAAGAACTACAAGGAGGACGGCGACTCCGTCCAGCGCCTCTTCTACGACACCGTCAAGGGTGGCGACTACCGCTCGCGCGAGGACAACGTCTATCGGCTCGCCGAGGTCAGCGCCAACATCATCGACCAGTGCGTTGCACAGGGTGTGCCCTTCGCTCGCGAGTACGGCGGACTGCTCGACAACCGCTCGTTCGGTGGCGTCCAGGTGTCGCGTACCTTCTATGCGCGCGGCCAGACAGGACAGCAGCTCCTCATCGGCGCCTATCAGGCCCTTGAGCGCCAGGTTGCCGCCAAGACGGTGGAGCAGTTCACCCGCCACGAGATGCTCGAGGTCATCGTCGAGGGAGAGGGTGCGAACCGTCGTGCCCGCGGCATCATCGTGCGCGACCTCGTCAGCGGTGAGATCGAGACCCACCTCGCCGACGCCGTCGTGCTGGCGTCGGGTGGCTACGGCAACGTCTTCTTCCTCTCCACCAACGCGATGGGCTCCAACGTCACCGCGTCGTGGCGTGCGCACCGCAAGGGCGCCCACATGGCCAACCCCTGCTACACGCAGATCCACCCGACCTGCATCCCGGTCTCCGGCGAGCACCAGTCCAAGCTCACGCTCATGTCGGAGTCACTGCGCAACGACGGGCGCATCTGGGTGCCCAAGAAGCGCGAGGACTGCGACAAGCCGGCCAACGACATCGCCGAGGACGACCGCGACTACTACCTGGAGCGGATCTACCCGGCGTTCGGCAACCTGGTGCCTCGCGACATCGCCTCCCGCCAGGCCAAGAACGTCTGCGACGAGGGCCGAGGCGTCGGTCCCGTCGTCGGTGACTTCCGTCGAGGCGTCTACCTCGACTTCGCGGACGCCATCGCACGTCTGGGTCGCGAGGCCGTCGAGGAGAAGTACGGCAACCTCTTCGACATGTACGCCCGGATCACCGGTGAGAACCCGTACGAGACGCCGATGCGCATCTACCCGGCCGTGCACTACGTCATGGGTGGCCTCTGGGTCGACTACGACCTGCAGTCCTCGATCCAGGGACTCTTCGTCGCCGGTGAAGCCAACTTCTCCGACCACGGTGCCAACCGTCTCGGCGCCTCGGCCCTCATGCAGGGCCTGGCCGACGGCTACTTCGTCCTGCCCAACACGATCCGCGACTACCTCGCGAAGGTGAAGCCGAGCGAGCTCACGCAGGACAGCCCGGTCGTCGTCGCCGCGCGCGCTGAGGTCCAGGAGCGCACCGAGCGACTCCTCGCCGTCAACGGTGAGCGCAGCGTCGACTCCTTCCACCGTGAACTCGGCAACATCATGTGGGAGTACTGCGGCATGGAGCGCTCCGAGGAAGGTCTGCGCAAGGCCATCGACCTCATCAAGGGCCTGCGCGCCGAGTTCTGGCGCAACGTGCGCGTGCTCGGCGCCGCCGACACCCTCAACCAGTCCCTCGAGAAGGCTGGCCGTGTCGCCGACTTCCTCGAGCTGGGCGAGCTCATGTGCATTGACGCCCTGCACCGTCGCGAGTCCTGCGGCGGTCACTTCCGGGAAGAGAGCCAGACCGAGGACGGTGAGGCGCTGCGTCACGACGACGAGTTCGCCTACGTCGCGGCCTGGGAGTTCACGCCTCCCAGCGAGACCGAGGGCGTCGGCGCCGGAATGGGCGTCCCAGTCCTCCACAAGGAAGACCTCGTGTACGAGTTCATCGAGCTGAAGCAGCGGAGCTACAAGTGAGCGGCAACACGAACAACATGAACCTGACCCTCAAGATCTGGCGTCAGACCGGCCCGAACGACCAGGGCGGCCTCGTCACCTACCAGGTGTCGGACATCAGCCCGGACATGTCGTTCCTCGAGATGCTCGACGTCCTCAACGAGGAGCTCAACGCCAAGGGCGACGAGCCGATCGCGTTCGACAGCGACTGTCGTGAAGGCATCTGCGGCATGTGTGGCCTGATGATCTCCGGCCACGCCCACGGCCCCGAGCGGACGACGACGTGCCAGCTGCACATGCGCTCGTTCAAGGATGGCGAGACGATCACCGTCGAGCCGTGGCGCGCCGAGGCGTTCCCGATCATCCGTGACCTGGTCGTCGACCGGGGCGCGTTCGACCGCATCATCCAGTCCGGTGGTTACATCTCCGCCAACACGGGTTCCGCCCCTGACGCGCACGCCGCGCCCGTCCCCAAGGACAAGGCCGACCGCGCGTTCATGGCGGCCGAGTGCATCGGCTGTGGCGCGTGCGTCGCGGCCTGCCCCAACGCCAGCGGCATGCTCTTCATGGGCGCCAAGATCACCCACCTCGGTGAGCTGCCCCAGGGCCAGCCGGAGCGCGACGCCCGCGTCGTCTCCATGGTCAACCAGCACGACCACGAGGGCTTCGGCGGCTGCACCAACATCGGCGAGTGCTCGAACGCCTGCCCCAAGGGCATCCCGCAGGACGTCATCAGCCAGCTCAACCTGGACCTGCGCACGGCCCTCAAGAACGGCCACTGACACTCCGCAAGCGCTCGCGTTCTGCGGCCCCTCGCCCTCGCCGGGTGACGGACGTGGCTGCGCCGGTGGCGCGAGGGGCGCAGATCGTGGTGAGCGGCGCTGCCACGCGAGCGCCCTTCATGAGCCTCTACGCCGGTGGCGCGAGGGGCGCAGCTCGTGATGTCTGCGGGTCAGAGCCAGCTGAGGTGGTCCTTGAGGAGGGCGTAGCCCACGAACGCGACCACATCGAGGATCGTGTGGGCGACGACGAGCGGACCGACGCGCTTGGTCTTGGTGTAGATCCACCCGAACAGCAGCCCCATGATCGCGTTGCCGACGAACCCGCCGAAGCCTTGGTAGAGGTGATAGGAGCCGCGAATCAGCGCTGAGGACAGCATGATTCGCGTCGTCGACCAGCCTGCCTGCGACCAGCGGGTGAAGAGGTAGCCGATCATCACCACCTCTTCGAGGATGGCGTTCTGCGCGGCCGCCAGCACCAACACAGGAACGGCCCACCAGACGTCTGTCAGGTTCGCCGCAGCGATGGTGGTGTTGAGATCGAGAGCCCGCGCGACGGCATACAGGCCGAGTCCGGGAATCCCGACGAGGGCCGCGAGACCGAGTCCGCGCACGACATCTCGCGCGGGCTGGGTGAGGTCCCAGCCGATGGTGAAGCGGGCGCGCACGTCATCGCGCGACAACAGGTGCAGAGCCAGCGCGACCGGGACGAGCGCGAGGCCGATCCCGACGAGCTGATACGCCAGGTCGAGCCAGGGCCGGTCGGGCGTGACCGAGGAGTTCATCGCGGTCGTCTGCTGGCTCAGGGCCACTTGGGCAGTGAGCTTGCGGATGAGCGACAGCGCGCTCCAGATGGCCGACGCCCCCAGTGAGACACCGAGGACCAACCACGTCTCCGCGAGGTGCCGACTGCGCATTGCCGCAGCCTATGGCGCCCCGCTCAGGAAATGCTGTGAGGTCAGTGTGCGGCGGCGGTGTGGAAGTAGAACGCCGGGATGCTGAGCTGACGGCTGCGGCGGACGGTGCGCGACTCGAGGAGCGCGGGGACTCCGGCGAACGCGGTCAGACCGATGACGAGGACGCCGGCGACGGCGACGAGGACGGTGAGGTAGGTGGTGATGATCGAGAGATCGGTGAGCTGGCCCATGGTGGGCCTCCTTTCGTTTCTACGTCTGTAGAAGACTCTACATCTGTAGAAGATTGCAATGCAAGACGGGGTCGTGCTCGGGGTCCGCCCAGTGCACAGAGGCCGCGACCGGCACAATGGCGCGATGACCTCACGTGAGACTCCTGCCGCAACGGGGCGGCGGGCCGAGCTGCTCGAGGCTGCCGTCGAGGTCGTGGCCGATCTGGGGCTCCGGGGGCTCACTCACCGCTCGGTTGATGCCCGGGCGGGCCTGCCCGAGGGCACGTGCTCTGCCTACTTCCGTTCTCGCGAGGCGCTGCTCATCGGTCTGGCCGAACACGTCGCCGCGAGCATGTCGCGCGACGTCGACGAGATGGCGACGCTCGCGTCCACCCACGCCGACGACACCGACGCCCTGGCCAGCGAGGCCACCGACCTGCTCCTGCGTTGGTTGGACCGGCCCCAGGTCGTCCGCACCCAAGGGGAGCTCTCGCTCGAAGCCGTGCGGCGCCCGGAGCTCATGAAGGTCTTCCAGAACTGGCGTGACGGCCTCGACACGCTCGTGGCCGGCATCTCCGAGGCCGGTGGGAGCAGCGATTCAGGGATCCGCGCGTCCGTTGTGGTCGCGGCGCTCGAGGGAGTGCTCGGCTCGGCCACGCGGATGTCGGCGGACAAGCGGGAGGACTTCGTCAGGGCCGCGGTGCCCATGCTCGTGCGCGGGCTGCACGCCGACCGCTGACCTCACCTGGCGGGCCGTGCGGCCCTCCGCCCTGTCACGGACGCGGGTATGCCGCGTCCGGACCGCCGCGTTCGAGTCGCCGCTTCTTCCACTTGCGGACCTTGAGCCACATCCACACGAGGAACCAGGCCAGGGCGATCAGGGCGAAGATCACGAGGATCGGGATGAAGATCGCGACGAGCGAGAGTCCCAGCGATGCGCCATCCTCGGCGGTCGAGACCACTGGTGCGCCGACGCCCAGAGTCCCGACGTTGATCGCGGGGCGGGCGGCCATCTTGCCCGAATGGACGAGGCCGGACACGACGATGCCAAGAACGACGCCCACCCAGGGGTTGTCGCCCATCCACGTCGACTTGTCGAGGGACTCGGCGGCGTTCGTCGCGGCGAAGATCAGCCCGCCCATGCTCGGCCGGATAAACGTCTGGATCGCGTCGTTGACCGTGTCGATGGCAGGGATCTTGTCGAGGACGATCTCGGTGATGAGCAGGATTGCACCCACGCCGATGGCCCAGGGTGACTCGATCCACTGGAAGCTCGACGGCAGCGTGATCACGTCGGTGAACCGGGCGATGAGGGCGACGATCATGAACGGGATGTAGGCGTTGAGTCCCGCGGCTGCGGACAACCCCATGCCGGTCAGTGCGGCAAGCATCGGCCACCTCCTGTGCTGGTCCGGTGAATCTGTCGAGACATGTCTACTGGACGCAGGCACCTGATGAGGGCTTCAGCGCGCCAGCACGAGCTCGGCATGGACACCCACGTGTGGACCGTGAACTTCGGTGGCGACATGAACCGGGCCATCTCGTGGGGCGTCGACAGGATCATCACTGACTACCCGAGCGTGCTGCACGACCTCCTGAAGGACTGAGTTCCCCTCTCGCACAACCCAATCACGCGCGTATGCCGTGTGGTCCCGATTGCGGGACCACACGGCATACGTGATGGTGTCGCTTTGCTCAGTCGACCTTGACATTGACCGTGTGTGGCTCCGCGACGAGTCTCTGCGCACGCGCGATACGCCAGCGGCGCATGTTGACGCTCTGAACTGTTCGGCCAAGTTGGATCGCTGCTGTCTCAGGATCCAGGGCCATGACAACCGGATCCTCGTGGGGGAGCCACCCTTTTCGTCGAATCCCGAAGCGGCTCGTTGGTGGTGTCCAAGCAGCCACCCGAGCAGCAGCCTCACGCTTTCTCTGCAGCCCAACCTGGTTGGGGACACCCCACACGGCCGTAGCGAGGTCCACCGCGGCCACCGACGCGACCATCACGTTGAAGGCGCCGTCACGGGTATTGCGACCCGCGCGCCGCCGAACGTGTGCGTGGCGGAAGATCTCCGCCTCCACGAACCTGACCAAGGCTTCGCTGTCCGTGACGAAGGAGACAAACGGGCAGTCCTTGGCGGTGAACCCAATGGAACCATCGCCGTCCAGGAGCCCACGCAAGTACGGCACCTGCAGGGTTGGTTCCAACGTCGGGGGAACGACGGTCCGGGACTTTCGACCTGGTGGCATGCCGAGGGTGGCCAACTGTTGACGAACCTCCTGGTCGAAGAAGGCCAACGTGGCCGTGGTGCAGTTGTCGGCGAAATTCGTCTTGCGCGTCCGCAGGCTGATGGACGAGTAACAGGGGATGACGGGTTGCACAGCGTTGAGCACGTCGATGTCTCGGACTGCGAGCTCGATCGTGACCTTGCCCTTGCCGTTGACATCCCCGTAGTGAGAGCCGTCCGTGTGGAGCAGGCCGAGCAGGTATGCCACGGCGGGGTCCGACACGTTGAGAAGCATGTCGTCGAACCTAGGTCGATCATCTGACACTCAGTGGGTGACAGCCTGGACCCAGCGAAAGGGCCCGTGGTCGAAGGGGGCAGAGTTGGGGCTGATCGAGCCAAACCCTCAGGAGACCTCGTGGCCACTCACCTCATTGTCACCAGCACCGAGCAGCTGACCCCGCGCCTGCGGCGAGTGTGGTTCCGCAGCAACGATCTCTCGGCGTTCGACGGCAACGCGTCGACGGACCGCTACGTGAAGTTGGTCTTCCCCAAGGCCGGTGTCGTGTACCCCGAGCCTCTCGACATGAAGGCCCTGCGCGGCACGATCCCGCCCGAGGACATGCCCGTGGTGCGGACCTATACGGCGCTCTTCCCCGACGTTGCCGCTGGCACGCTCGCCATCGACTTCGTGATCCACGGTGACGAGGGCATCGCCGGTCCATGGGCCGCAGCGGCGCAGCCCGGCGACACCCTGCTCGCCAACGGACCGGGTGGTGGTTATCGACCTGACGCCGATGCCGACTGGTACCTGCTGGCCGGCGACGAGTCTGCCGCGCCCGCCATCACAGCGGCCCTTGCCGACCTGCCCGCCGAGGCGGTCGCGCGCGTCGTGATCCTCGTCGACAGCCCCGAGCACGAGCTGGAGCTGGAGCTGCCCTCGGGTGCCGTTCTGACGTTCGTCCATCGCGAAGCCGGGGGAGACCTCGTCGAGGCCGTCCGCGCACTCGACTGGCTGGACGGTCGCGTCGACGCCTTCGTCCATGGCGAGGGCAACGCGGTCATGCACGGTATCCGTCCCTACCTGCTGCGCGAGCGCGGGCTCGACCGCAAGCAGGTGTCGATCTCGGGCTACTGGCGCCAGGGCCGCACCGAGGAGGGCTTTCGCGACTGGAAGTCCGAGCTCGCCGCAGCCGAGAGCGCGACCTGAGCGCACGGCATACCGGCGTGTCGTGTGCCCAACCCGGGAATTGGGTGGGTTCGGCACACAGGTGAGCGGGGGCAAATGGGGTTGCGCGCGCCGCCTAGGATTCACGGGTGACCAAAATCCTCAGCGCTGTCGCCTGGCCGTATGCCAACGGTCCGCGCCACCTCGGCCACGTGGCCGGGTTCGGTGTGCCCTCCGACGTCTTCAGCCGCTACATGCGGATGGCCGGACACGACGTGCTCATGGTCAGTGGCTCCGACGAGCACGGCACTCCGATCCTCGTCCTCGCCGACCAGGAGGGCGTCACGCCGCAGGAGCTCGTCGACAAGAACCACGCGATCATCGCGAACGAGCTCGCTGACCTCGGCTGCTCCTATGACCTCTACACGCGCACGACGACGGCCAACCACTACTCCGTCGCGCAGGAGCTCTTCAAGCAGGTCCACGCCAACGGCTACATGATCGAGCAGACGACGCGCGGCGCGATCAGCCCGAGCACCGGCCGCACGCTGCCCGACCGCTACATCGAGGGCACCTGCCCGATCTGTGGCTACACCGAGGCGCGCGGGGATCAGTGCGACAACTGCGGCAACCAGCTCGAGCCGACCGATCTCATCGACCCGAAGTCCAAGATCAACGGCGAGACACCGGAGTTCATCGAGACGCAGCACTTCTTCCTCGACCTGCCGGCGCTCGCGGACGCGCTCCGGGAGTGGCTCGAGGGACGCGAGGCCAGCGGCACGTGGCGTCCCAACGTCATCAAGTTCAGCCTCAACATCCTGGAGGAGATCCGCCCGCGCGCGATGACCCGCGACATCGACTGGGGCATCCCGGTCCCGCTCGAGGGCTGGGAGGACCAGAGCACCAAGCGCCTCTACGTCTGGTTCGATGCCGTCATCGGCTACCTCTCCGCCTCGGTCGAGTGGGCCCGCCGCCAGGGCAACCCCGAGCGCTGGCGCGAGTGGTGGGTTGAGGGCACCGTCCCCGAGGCTCAGTATTCGTACTACTTCATGGGCAAGGACAACATCACCTTCCACTCGCAGATCTGGCCCGCAGAGCTTCTTGCGTATGCCGGCCGCGGCGACAAGGGCGGCGAACCCGGCACTTTCGGTGTGCTCGGCCTTCCGACCGAGGTCGTGAGCAGCGAGTACCTCACGATGGAGGGCAAGCAGTTCAGCTCCAGTCGTGGCCACGTCATCTACATCCGCGACGTCCTCGAGCGCTACGGCCCCGACCCGATCCGCTACTTCATCTGTGCGGCCGGACCGGAGAACCAGGACAGCAACTTCACCTGGGCCGAGTTCGTGCAGCGCAACAACTCCGAGCTCGTCGCGGGCTGGGGAAACCTCGTCAACCGCACCGGCGCGATGATCGCCAAGAGCTTCGGCGAGATCCCGCAGCCGGGCACCCTTGAGCCCGTCGACGAGGCCGTGCGCGCCGCGACGCTCAAGGCCTTCGAAACCGTGGGCGACCTGCTCGCCAGGCAGCGCATCAAGGCCGCGGTCAACGAGGCCATGAGGGCGGTCGGCGACGTCAACAAGTACGTCACCGACACCGAGCCGTTCAAGCTCAAGGGCGACGACCAGCGCGAGCGCCTCGCGACCGTCCTGCACACGCTCATCCAGTGCGTCAGTGACCTCAACACCATCCTGGCGCCGTTCCTCCCGCACGCCTCCAACCGCGTGCACGCCTTCATCGGTGGCCAGGGCGAGTTCACCCCGATGCCCGTCATCGAGGACGTCAACGGACTCGATGAGGGCGACAAGGACCGCAGCTACCCGATCATCACCGGCGACTACAGCGCGACCCCGCGCTGGGAGTCGCGACCGGTGACGGTCGGCGCCCCCATCGCCAAGCCCACGGGAGTCTTCGTCAAGCTCGATGAGTCGGTCGTCGACGAGGAGCTCGAGCGGCTCCAGCAGTCGTGATTGCCTCATGAGCGAGTCGACCAGGGGCATCCCCGACCTGCCCGATCCGCTGCCCATCGCTGTCGTGGACAACCACACGCACCTCGACATCGAGCGTGAGGGCCACCCCGTCGACGTCGCAGAGGCCCTCGCGAAGGCCAAGGCGGTCGGCGTCGACCGGGTCGTCCAGATCGGCTGTGACCTCCCCGGAGCCCGCGCCACCATCGAGATGATCGACTCACACCCCGCGATGCTCGGGGGAGTGGCCCTGCACCCCAACGAGGTACCCGGGCTGGCCGACAGCGGAAGTCTCGACGCGGCATACGCCGAAATCGAGGAACTCGCCGCCCACCCCCGGGTGAGGGTCGTCGGCGAGACCGGCCTCGACTACTACCGGACCGGTCCCGAAGGCAGAGGGGTGCAGCACGAGAGCTTCCGCTGGCACATCGATCTGGCCAAGCGACTCGGCAAGGCCCTGCAGATCCACGACCGCGACGCCCACGACGACGTGCTGCGGATCCTCGAGGAGGAGGGCGCGCCGGAATCGACTGTGCTGCACTGCTTTTCGGGTGACCTGACGATGGCGCAGGAGTGCGTGGAGCGCGGTTACTACCTCTCGTTCGCCGGCACCATCACCTTCAAGAACGCCCAGGGTTTGCGCGATGCGCTGTCCAACACGCCCCTCGATCGACTCCTCGTCGAGACGGACGCGCCCTACCTGACACCGCACCCGTGGCGGGGGGCCGTCAACGCTCCGCACCTCGTGCCGCTGACGGTCCGGGCGATGGCGGCGACCCTCGGTGTGGCGGTGCCGACGCTCTGCGAGGCACTGTCCGCGAACTCGGAGCGTGTCTACGGCCCCTGGTGACGCCTCACCAGTCACACAAGTCCCACGGGTGACAAGGTGGCTGGCATCACCGTTACCAAAATTTGACCTTTGCCGGGTTTCTGGGGATGGTTGATGGGTTGGCCGGAGCTTGGCTTCGGGCGATATGCAGGGGCGAGGACGCCGGCGGTGACGCCAAGCGGACCT
The DNA here is from genome assembly GCF_042666395.1 of Knoellia pratensis. NCBI lineage: Bacteria > Bacillati > Actinomycetota > Actinomycetes > Micrococcales > Intrasporangiaceae > Knoellia > Knoellia pratensis. The sequence goes on from NZ_JBHTDJ010000001.1 coordinate 1,290,177, forward strand.
CGCTCTCCTGTTGTCGGGTCTCCTCCCCTGTGGAGCCCCGCGGTCCACCCCTGAGGACTGTCGCCCACCCAGGTGTCCGGAGAGTTCGATCATCGGAGCCCTCTTGATTTCCCGTCCCCTGCGTTTCGCTGCCCAAGGTGCCGCTGCACTCACGGTGGCCGCCGGATCCTTCGGCGTTGCCCACCTCGACAAGGCTGTCGCGCTGTCCGTCGACGGCCAGTCCTCGTCGCTGCACGTCTTCGGCTCGACCGTGGGCGATGCCCTCGCCAAGAAGGGCATCAAGGTCGGCGAGCACGACCAGGTCGTCCCCTCCGTCGGCTCGCCCCTGGAGGACGGCGACACCATCTCGGTGCGTTACGGGCGCAAGCTCACCGTGACCATCGACGGTGTTGCGAAGGAATACTGGACGACGGCCACGACCGTCGACGCCGCGCTGCGCGATCTCAACATCCGCGCCGGCAGTGACGCCAAGCTCTCCGCGTCGCGTTCGCAGACACTCGGACGCCAGGGCCTCGCCCTCACCGTCACGACCCCCAAGCCCTTCTCCGTGTCGGTCGACAAGAAGAAGCTCACCCTGCAGACCAACGCCACCACCATCGGTGCGGCGCTGACCGAGGCCGGGATCACGTTCGACTCGGACGACCGCATCACCCCGGCCGCCAACGCGCCGCTGACGCGTGGTCTCGCGGTCGCCGTCCAGCGTGTGTCGAGCGGACAGGCCACGTCCACCGAGCGCATCCCCTTCAAGACAGTGACCAAGAAGGACGCGACCCTCACGCAGGGCACCCGCAAGGTCGTCACTGAGGGCAAGGCCGGGTCGCGCAGCGTCACGGTGCGTCGCACCATCGTCGACGGCAAGGTCGTGACCGTTCGCGCGGTGGCCAGCAAGGTCGTCACGGCGCCCGTGTCCGAGGTCGTCCTCGTGGGCACGAAGGCCAAGCCTGCTGCCGCCCCCTCCCCGTCGTCGTCCCCGGCGACGCGCTCGGCCGGCAACACCTCCGGTGCTGGAATCAACCTGTCCAACGCCGCGATGTGGGACCGCATCGCCGAGTGTGAGTCCAGTGGCAACTGGTCGATCAACACCGGCAACGGCTACTACGGCGGACTCCAGTTTGACATCCGCACCTGGCTCGGTGCCGGTGGCGGCGACTTCGCCTCGCGTCCCGACCTTGCGTCGCGCGCCGAGCAGATCACCGTCGCGAACCGCGTCTACGCGGACCGTGGCCTCCAGCCGTGGGGTTGCGGACACGCAGCCTGACGCTGACAGACACCTCCGAGGCCGTGCCTCCCACTTCGGTGGGGCGCACGGCCTCGGTGCATCGGCGGGTCCGCCGGGGGCAATAGGGTGGCGGCCATGTCGACGTCAGGGCTCCTCGGGGCCGCGCAGATCCGCGAGCTCGCGGCCCGCTTCGGCATCCGCCCCACCAAGTCCTGGGGGCAGAACTTCGTCATCGACGCCAACACCGTGCAGCGCATCGTGCGCGTGGCCGGTGTCGGCCCTGACGACCTCGTCGTCGAGATCGGACCTGGCCTGGGCTCGCTCACCCTCGCCCTGCTGCCGGTCGTGCGTCACGTGACGGTCGTCGAGGTCGATCCGATCCTGGCGGGCGCGCTGCCCGAGACCGTCGAGACCGTCGCCCCCGCCGTGGCCGACAAGCTCACCGTCGTCCACGCCGACGCCCTGCGCATCGAGGAGCTTCCCGGCGACGCACCGACCGCGCTCGTGGCGAACCTGCCCTACAACATCTCGGTCCCCGTCGTCCTCAATTTCCTTGAGCGCTTCTCGAGCCTCGAGCGCATCCTCGTCATGGTGCAGCTCGAGGTCGCCGAGCGGCTCGCGGCCAAGCCCGGCTCCAAGATCTACGGCGTGCCCAGCGTCAAGGCCGCCTGGTATGCGGAGGTCACCCTCGCCGGCAACGTCAGTCGATCGGTGTTCTGGCCCGTGCCCAACGTCGACTCCGGCCTCGTCAAGCTCGTCCGGCGGGAGCAGCCGACGACGGACGCCTCACGTGAAGAGGTCTTCGCCTGCATCGACGCCGCCTTCGCCCAGCGGCGCAAGACCCTGCGCGCCGCCCTGGCGACCTGGGCCGGCTCACCGTCCGCCGCAGAGGCGGCGCTCGTGGCAGCCGGCATCGACCCGCGCACCCGTGGCGAGCAGCTCGACGTCCACCAGTTCGCGGCAATCGCGAGCGCCCACCGCGCCCATGTCGCTGCGCCGTCAGTGCCCGAGCAGGCCGAGTAGCTCTCGTTCGGTCTCGTCGCGCAGGCCGCAGCGTCTCGGGTCGGTCGCCTCACGACCTTCCTCGTATGCCGCCGCCTCCCGGAGCGTGTCCGCCACCGGTCGGCAGGTGAGCCCGGCTGCGCGGGCCGCCGCCCCGGTGTGGGAACCGAATCCACGCCACTCCTCGTCCGAGATCCACAGCGGCAGGCTCTCGTTGCCCATCCACTCCTGCACGCCGTGGTCGGCCAACCAGGCAGCCGCGGCCGGGACGACGGGCCCGTCGTGCCCGGCAACCTCACGCGCCGCCGTCAGCAGGCCGCCCAACGTGTCGGGCGAGCCCACGGCGTCGAACACCCCGCCCGTCCGCGACTCGGCGCAGCGCACGAGCCAGGCAGCGAGGTCGCGCACGTCGATGATCGCCATCGGCAGGGTCGGGTCGTCAGGGGTCAGCACGGCGCCGCCAGCCCCAACGGGGTGGGCGAAGCGCCATGGCCACCACCCCGAGCGCCCCGAGGCGTCTCCAGGTCCGCCGATGAGGCCGGCCCGCGCGATGAGCACCCTCTCCGCTCCGAACCCGTCGAGTACCGCCGCCTCGCAGGCCACCTTGGCCTCGCCGTAGACGGTCATGTCGGCCATGACGTCGCCGTCCAACGGCGACAACAGCGGAACGGACTCGTTCGACGCGAGACGCGAGTGGTCGGCATACACATTGCCCGTGGAGACGAAGACGAAGTGATCGGCGACCGGTTCGAGTTCGGCCACGGCCCGGCGCACCTGCCCGGGCTGGCGCGAGACGTCGACGACGGCGTCCCAGTGCGCACCGGCACCCGTCACCTCGGCGAGCCCGACGGCAAGGTCCCGATCGCCACGAACCCACCGCACGCCGTCGGGAACCTCCCCGGCCACACCGCGAGCCAAACAGGTCACGTCATGGCCGGCAGCCACCGCCTGGGCCGCCACCGCACGTCCGAGCATTGCCGTCCCACCGAGCACGAGAAGTCGCATGAGACCAGTGGACCCCGACCGACCGCACGGGCGCGAGCGTGTTCGCTGACAGCGTTGATGTCCCTGCTTGCGGCTGCACGTCCACGCCATGACTAGGGTGGCGGCATGACCTCGGCCCACTCGGACCCCTCACCAGTCACGGTGCGCGTCCCCGCCAAGGTCAACCTCGAACTTCTCGTGGGTCCCTTGCGCGATGACGGCTTCCACACCCTGTCGACGGTGTACCAGGCCGTGAGCCTCCACGACGACGTCACGGTCGCCCTCGACGACGACTGGGGCTGCTCGGTGTCGGGCCCCTACGCCGACGTCGTGCCGACCGACGCGACCAACCTCGCGCTGCGTGCCGCCAGCCTCCTCGCCGAGGAGACCGGCGTCGAGACTCCCGTGCACATCTCGATCTCCAAGTCGATCCCCGTCGCCGGCGGGATGGCCGGCGGCTCCGCCGACGCCGCCGCCACGCTGGTGGCCTGCGACCGTCTCTGGGCTCTCGGTCTGTCGACCGAAGAACTCGAGGAGTATGCCGCCGAGCTGGGTTCCGATGTCCCCTTCCTGATCCGTGGTGGCACGGCTGTCGGTAGTGGGCGCGGCGAACGGCTTGCGCCGGTCCTGGCCCGGGGCAACTATCACTGGGTCTTCGCGATCAGCGACATCGGCCTCTCGACTCCCGACGTCTACGCCGAGTGCGACCGGCTGCGCGGCAAGTCGTCCGTGCCCGACCCTTCGCCGAACTCCGAGCTGATGATTGCGCTGCGCTCCGGCGACCCGCACATCCTCGCGCCGCAGCTCACCAACGACCTGCAGGATGCGGCAGTCTCGCTGCGGCCCGAGCTCGGTGAGCTCCTGGCCAGCGGCATGGAGTTCGGTGCCCTCGGCGGCGTCGTCTCCGGCTCGGGACCGACCGTCGCGTTCCTCGTCGAGGACGTCGAGTCCGCCATCGACCTCACGGTGGCCCTCACCGCCACCGGAGCAGCCCGCGAAGTGCGCAAGGCGATCGGGCCCATCCACGGCGCCCACGTCATCCCGGCCCGGGTCGACTAGTGGCCGTTCTCATCTCGGTCGAGCGCGCTGCCCTGGCGCTCGGCACCGCTCAGGTGCTCGACGGCGTCTCCCTCGGTGTCTCCGGTGGCGACCTCATCGGCATCGTCGGACGCAACGGTGGCGGCAAGACGACCCTGCTGCGGGTCATTGCCGGCGAACTCGCCGTGGACAGCGGCCGGGTCGCACGTCTCGGCGGCGGGACCGTCGGTGTGCTCACGCAGGACGACACGCTCGACCCCTCGGCCACCGTGCGTGAAGTGGTGCTCGGCGACCTCGAGGAGTACGTCTGGGCGGGCGACTCACGCATCCGCGACGTCCTCACGGGTCTGCTCGGCGGCCTCGACGCTCCGGCGCTCGGCGGCCTGGAGTCGACCGTGGCCGGCAAGTCCGGCGGCGAGCGTCGTCGGCTCGCCCTGGCCAAGCTGCTCGTCGAGGACCCCGATGTCCTGCTCCTCGACGAGCCCACGAACCACCTCGACGTCGAAGGGGTCGCCTGGCTGGCCGACCACCTCGTCAACTACCGGTCGCGTCCCGACAACGCCCTCGTCGCCATCACTCACGACCGGTGGTTCCTCGACGCCGTCGCCACCCGCACGTGGGAGGTCGTCGACGGCCAGGTGAACGGCTTCGACGGCGGCTACGCGGCCTATGTGCTGGCCAAGGCCGAGCGCGAGCGGATGGCCAAGGTCACCGCCGACCGACGCAACAACCTGCTCCGCAAGGAGCTCGCGTGGCTGCGTCGCGGCCCGCCCGCGCGCACGACGAAGCCGAAGTTCCGCATCGACGCCGCCAACGCCCTCATCGAGGACGAACCGGCCCCGCGCAACGACGTCGAGCTCATGGCGTTCGCGACGAGCCGGCTCGGCAAGGACGTCGTCGACCTCCTCGACGCCTCTGTGTCCCTCGGCGATCGCACCCTGCTCGAGAAGCTCACCTGGCACCTCGCGCCGGGTGCCCGCATCGGCATCGTCGGCGTCAACGGCTCCGGCAAGTCGACCCTCCTGCGCGCCATCGCGGGCGAGATCCCGCTGACGGCGGGCAAGCGCAAGGAAGGCATCACCGTCCGCATCGGTCACCTGACCCAGGACGTGCGCGAACTCGACCGCCTCAGCAACGCCCGGGTCATCGATGCGGTCGAAGAGGTCCGCAAGGTCACGATCCTCGGCGGCAAGGAGGTCACGGCGTCCTCGCTGGCCAAGCGCCTGGGGTTCCCGGGGCCGCGCCAGCAGACGCGCGTCGGCGACCTGTCCGGTGGAGAACGGCGCCGACTCCAGGTGCTGCGCATCCTCATGGACGAGCCCAACGTCCTGCTCCTCGACGAGCCCACCAACGACCTCGACATCGAGACACTCACTGCGCTCGAGGATGTCCTCGACGGGTGGGCCGGAACCCTTCTCGTCGTCTCGCACGACCGCTACCTCCTGGAGCGCGTCGCCGACCAGCAGGTCGCGTTGCTCGGGGATGGTCACGTGCGTCAGCTGCCGGGTGGTGTCGAGGAGTACCTCAAGCTGCGCGCCACCGTCACGCCGACGTATGCCGCGATGCCGCCTGCCGCTGGCGCGTCCGGTTCGGCGACGGCCTCGGCCAACGAGTCGAAATCCGTTGTGGCACAGCCAGTTTCATCGGCAAGCCCCGCCGAGCAGCGCGAGGCGCGCAAGGTCATGTCCAGGGTGGAGAAGCAGCTCTCGAAGCTGGCGACCCGCGAGGAGCGGATCCACGCGGCGATGGCCGAGCATGTCGCCGACCACGCGAAGGTCCTCGGGCTCAACCAGGAGCTGCGCGACATCGTCGATGAGCGCGAAGTCCTCGAGCTCGAGTGGCTCGAGGCCGCCGACACCCTCGAGCCCTGACTTTCTCGCCGCGCGCGATCGCCCGCCCGCTGCTACGTTGACGCCAAGGCCCATGTGGTCGGCCGATCATGGGCCAGGGCAGGCTCCTCGAGCGGAAGTCAGTGGTCCGGATGAAAAGGCGAACAGTGTTGTTGGCAGCCGGAATTGGCGCGGCCTCGGTGCTCGCGGCGAGGCCTGCTGAGGCTGCCGTGCGAACCATCGACCGAGTGGGGCTCAACCTCGACATCGCCCGGCGCTACTGGTCGCCGGCGTCGATCATCACCCTCATCAACCTCGTGGCGGACAAGGGTGGGAACTCCCTGCACCTGCACGCGTCCGACGACCAGGCCTACGGTCTCGAGTCCGTCCTGCTGGGCCAGACCGCCGCCAAGGCGCAGCTCGTCGGGACGAAGTACGTCAACCCGCGCACCGGGAAGGGATTCCTCACCCGCGTCCAGCTCGCTTCAGTGATCGCTCACGCCGCGACCCGGGGTGTCGACGTCATGCTGGAGATCGACACCCCAGGGCACGCGGGCGGCATACGCCGCCTCATGGATCTCACCCCGATCGCGAGGTTCCCGACGGCGCAGGTGTTCTCCGACTACGCACCGAAGGAGATCGAGGTCCACAGCTCCACGGCGTGGGCCTTCGTGCGTGAGCTCTGGGGTGAGGTGCTCGGCATGCATCCGACCGCCACCCGCGTGCACCTCGGCGGGGACGAGTTCGCCGGATCCGTAGTGGAGAAGAAGGCCTGGGCCGCGGGCGCGAGCGAACTGGCGGCCGCTCTCGCAACGACGTACCGGGTGACCTCCACGGTGTGGAACGACGCCATCGTTCCCGAGTCGGCCGCCCTGCTCAGCCGCTCGATCACGGTGGCGTACTGGGACTACGACGACTGGGGCACCCCGGGTACCCGGCTGACGATGCCGGCCGTGGCCAGTGCCGGCTTCACGATCCACAACTACAACGGCTACTACTGCTACTGGGTGCCGCGCACCTCTGAGACGGCGGGCGACCGGCAGTGGATGTGCGACGCCCTGCGTGGCTGGTGGACGCTCGGGTACTGGGGAGCGGATCGCACGATGAGTGAGAGCCATGTGAACCTGCGCGGCGCCTGCTTCTCCATCTGGGGCGAGCAGAGTGCGTCCATGTCCGAGGCGACCATCATCAGTCGGGGTTCGCCGATCTACAGTGCGTTTGCCTCGAAGGTGCGCGCGATCTGAGCCGGGGCCGGGGGCGGGTGATGCGGAGCGGGTGGGACGGCGCGGGTCAGCTCGTCTCAAAAGGAGCCAACAGGACCCGCAGGTGTCCGGCAAGGGCAGTGCGTTCGCCCTTGGGCAGGTCCGCGAGCAGGTCGCGCTCGTGCGCGAGCAGGTCGTCGAGCGCGCCATCGACGGTCTGCATACCGTCCGTCGTCAGCCGGACGATAACTCCCCGGCGGTCGCGCGGGTCCGGCTGGCGCTCGACGAAACCACGAGCGAGGAGCCGGTCGACCCGGTTGGTCATCGTCCCGCTCGTCACGAGGGTCTCGGCGATGAGCTGTCCGGGAGAGAGCTCATAGGGCGCCCCCGCACGGCGCAATGCTGAGAGGACGTCGAACTCCCAACCGTCGAGCCCGTGCTCGGCAAAGGCCGTCCCGCGGGCGAGGTCGAGCCGACGCGCCAGACGAGAGACCCGGCTGAGGATCTCGAGCGGAGTGACGTCGAGTTCGGGACGCTCACGCCGCCAGGCTGAGACGATACGGTCGACGTCATCCTCGGGCATGAGGGCGACTGTACTCCCGTCAAGTATCTTGACATCAAGATAGATTGCGGGAAGGGTTGGGGACGGGCGGCCACACGGGTCGCACGCCACGGCAAGAGGAGCAACGATGCGCACACAGCCGAGCTGGGACCCAGCGGCATACTCACGATTCGGTGAGCAGCGGAGCCGTCCGTTCGCCGACCTCGTCGCGCAGATCCGTTCCGACGAGCCCGAACTCGTCGTCGACCTCGGTTGCGGCAACGGACCTGCGACCTTGGCCCTCGGCGAACTGTGGCCCAACGCCCGCATCGTCGGCGTCGACGAGTCCGAGGCGATGCTCGAGGCCGCCCGGGCGATGGACACCGGCAACCGGGTCGAGTGGGTCCAGGCCGACCTCAAGGACTGGGACCCTGCCTCCCTCGGCCAGACGCCCGACGTCATCATCACCAACTCGACCCTGCAGTGGGTGCCCGGTCACCTCAACCTGCTGCCGGCCTGGATGGACGCGCTGGCTCCGGGCGGCTGGCTCGCGATCCAGGTCCCCAACAACTTCGACGCACCCAGCCACGCGCTCATGCGCGAGACGTCGGCCACCCACGCACGCGCCAACGAACTGCTCGCCGCCCTGGACCTGCCGGCGGTGGGGGAGCCCAAGACCTACCTCACGTTCCTCAGTCGGCTGGGGGCCACTGTCGATGCGTGGGAGACGGTCTACGCGCACGTCCTCGACCCCGAGGGCGAGTCGGAGGACCCCGTGCTCGACTGGGTGAGCGCCACCGGTCTGCGTCCGGTCCTCGACATCCTCCCCGAGGGCGAGGAGCGCGACGCCTTCATCGAGCCGTATGCCGCCGCCTTGCGTGAGGCCTACCCGCGCGGTGAGGTGGGCGTTCTGTTCCCGTTCCGTCGCGTGTTCGCCGTGGCCCGCAAGAACGACGCCAGCTGATGGCCGTCATCGGCATCCACCACGTCCAGATCGCCTGTCCCTCAGGCTCCGAGGATCTGCTGCGCCACTTCTACGGAGTGGTCTGCGGGATGCCCGAGATCCCCAAGCCGCCAGCGCTCGCTGCCCGCGGAGGGGTGTGGTTCGCCGCGGGCGAGCAGCAGCTGCACTGCGGCGTCGAGTCCGGTTTCGCGCCGGCCCTCAAAGCGCACCCGTGCCTGGCCACCGATGATGTCGATGCCCTTGCTGCGGCCGTCGCGGGCGTCGGGGGAGAGGTGCGCTGGGACAACGCCATCCCGGGCGTGCGGCGCTTCCACACCGACGATCCGGTGGGCAATCGCGTCGAGTTCCAGCTGGTGCGCAGCCCGAAGGCCGACTTCATCGTCTGAGTTCGACTTCGTGCCCCGCACGGACACTCCTCGCTGCGCTCCTCCTGTCCGTGCGGGGCACGAAGTCGGAAGTGGCGCCAGTCAGATGTGGGTGATCTCGGGCTTCGCCTCGAGGCCGGTGAGGCCGTTCCAGGCCAGGTTGACCAGGGCTGCAGCGACGTCCCGTTTCTTGGCCTTGGGGTTCTCGAGCCACCACTGACCCGTGAGCGCCACCATGCCGACGAGCATCTGCGCGTACATCGGCGCCTGCTTCGGGTCCAGCCCGCGATTGGTGAACTGGGCCGCGAGGAGGTGCTCGACCTGTGAGGCCACGTCGGACATCAGCGAGGCGAAGTTGCCAGTCTGCTGTCCCGGCGGCGAGTCGCGCACGAGGATCCGGAACCCGTCCGTCGAACCCTCGATGTAGTCGAGCAGCGCCGTGGCGGCTCGCTCGAGCAGCGCCCGGGATCCGCCACCCGAGGTCAGCGCACCGGCGATCGCTCCCAGAAGTGACTGGATCTCACGGTCGACCACGACCGCATACAGACCCTCTTTGCCACCGAAGTGTTCGTAGACAACGGGTTTGGACACGCCCGCCGCGCTCGCGATCTCCTCGACGGTCGTCGCTTCGTAGCCGCGCTTCGCGAAGATCTGTCGCCCGATCCCCACGAGCTGCTCGCGACGCTGCGCTCCCGTCATGCGCCCCCGCGGAGTTCGCACCTTGGCTGTTGCCTCGTCTCGACTCACCTGCGCCATTGTGCCCTCCGGCGCGCCTGTGCGCTGACGAGACCGTTCGTGAGGCCGCGCACGCGTCAACTACCCTGTGCGCTGTATGCCGTGAGCTCGCCTGACGCGCATCGTTCCCCGGTTGGTCTGCCGGCAGGGCCCGCCTGACTTTGAATCAGGACTAGCGACGTAGGTTCGACTCCTACCCGGGGAGCAACACTTTGCACGCCCAGGGACGCTGATGCGTCCTGAGGTGAGGGCCCCGTCACGGGCCATCTTTGGGCGTTTCTCGCGCGCGAAGGCGACGGGAGTGTGAAGGTGTGCCCAGCGGCATACCCAAGAACTTCGGCTGCGGGGGCAACCTCGCAGACCTCTGCCGCGTCTTTGGTCATGGAGGGTTTCGTCAAAGGGGAGGTTTGGCATGAAGATCAATCGTCGATTCATGGCTGTCACCGGGGTGCTCGCACTCACGACAGTCGGTGTCGCACAGGGGTGGAGCGCCATGGCGGCACCCGGTGACCCGCAGCTGAGCCTGCGCGTCGCGTCGCCGCACCTGCAGATCGAGCGGATGGAGGGCGACCCCTACATCTTCGCCGAGCTCGGGACCTACATCGGGGCGACCAACGCGGCTCTGCAGATCGAGGCCATGCCCGCGGCCGACGGCACGGCGGACCTCTGGCTCGTCCATCGCGACGCCAAGGGCAAGATCACGCGTGACCGCAAGATCGAGACGCCGTCGCGCGGACCGATGTTCCTCGGACTCCCCGACTTCCTCGACGTCGAGCTGAAGAGCTCGGCCGGCCAGGTCGTCTCGCAGCAGAAGCTGGGCTTCTGTCCCGGCGGCGACTGGGGTCAGTCGTCACAGCAGCGGCTCGACGCGACAGGGCCGGCCGAGGCTGTACTGGCGAACAACTGCGGTTCGGAGCTGACCAAGCACATCGTCTACGGCCTCGACAAGGGATGGGCTGCGGGCGTCGGCAACGAACTGCTGAACAACTTCGCGGGTGCTGACGGCGACTACCAGGTCACTCTCAAGATCGCGCCGACCTATGTCCGCCAGTTCGCGATCCCGGCGAACAAGGCCTCTGCCTCGCTCACCACGACCGTCAAGACGGTGCCGTGCCCCTATGAGGACCCCGAGTGGTGCCCCGGTGGCGGGGAGGAGCCCCCGACCCCCGAGACCAGTGCAACGGCTCGCCTCTCCGCTGGCGCGCATGCCGGGCACTCTGCTCAGGCGTCGACCGGCTCCCACGGCTCGGGCCACGGTCCCGCCAAGCTCGACCCGCTGGTGAGGGCAGCCGCAGCCGACGTCAACGCCAAAGTCGCACGCACGGCGACGCTGCAGTCGTCGGTGGCTCTGAGGATCGCCCAGGCCAAGGGCCACCCGGAGCGGACCAACCGTCCCTCCGCCGACAAGGCCGGCAAGTCGAGTGGCCTGCCTGACATGGTGGCGCTGCCCGCGTTCGGCATGTTGGCGGAGACCGACGAGACCGGCCACGAGCAGCTGACGTTCGGTGCCAACATCGCCAACCTCGGCTCCGGGCCCCTGGTCGTCGAGGGCTATCGCGTCAACGACGCCACGATGACGGCGATGCAGTGGGAGTACCGCAAGGGCGTCCCGGTGAAGTCCTATCCCGCAGGGGAGTTCGAGTGGGACCCGCGTGAGGGGCACATGCACTGGCACTTCGAGGACATCGCGCAGTACGACCTCGTCGCCGCCAACGGATCCATCACCCGCAGCGGGAAGCAGGCGTTCTGCCTCGCGCCCACCGACCCGATCGACCTCACGATCCCTGGCGCCGAGCAGCGCGTCAACACCGACCGGCTCTGGTCGGCCTGTGGTGGTCAGTCGGCGCTGTGGATTCGCGAAGTGCTGCCCGCGGGCTGGGGTGACACGTACTTCCAGGGCCTGCCCGGCCAAGCCTTCGACATCACGGGTCTGCCCAACGGCACCTACACCGTTCGGGTGACGACGAACTTCCGCAACCGCCTCAAGGAGTCGAGCACGACCAACAACGTGTCGAACGCGAAGATCCTGCTCGAGGGCAGCCCGGGCGAACGCACGGTGACCCAGGTCAGCTGAGCCCCGGCTGCTCGACACGTCCAGCTTCTGACGGCGCGACCACGTAGAGGTGGTCGCGCCGTCATGACCTGGTCACCTCGGCGGCCACGCCGGGTGGCTCCGCGGTCAGACGTGGGGCCAGACCTGCGGCCAGGCCGTGACGAGGGCGCTCCTGGCTCGCGACGCCAGCTCCATGGACGTGATCTCGTCGAGGCTCCACCAGAGGGCGCTCGAGGAGAGGCGTGAGGCCTTCCAGACCCGTTCGGCGTTGCAGCGGTAGGTCAGGTCGAGGAAGTGGTCGCCATGCTCGATCGCGCTCTCGACGCCGTGGACCCGTGCCATCGACGGCGTGGCCCCGGTGTCGTGCACGAGGGCGCGGGACACGCGGCCGGGGTCCTCGCCGATCCGCAGGTAGGACCAGGGCAGAGTCCACGTCAGTGTCCCGGGGTGTCGGTCGAGCAACAGTCGGTGGTCGTCGTCGATCGCGACGACGTGCACCCGCACCCGTGGGCGTGCTGCGTTCATTCAGGCTCCTCGACCGTTCACAGCGATCTCCGTCGAACGCTGCGATCCCCTTGCTCCGGCCTAGGTTAGGGCGTCCTCATGGGAGGGGGTCAACTGCCTCGTGGGTCGCCACGCACGCAGGCCTGCGACCTGCAGTTATCCGATCCTGGCTGCGTTGGACGCCACGAATTCGACGAATCGGGCGGCCGGGGGAGCGAGTTCACGATCGGTGCGCCAGGTCAGGCCGATGGTCCGGCGGGCCGCCGACGAGGCCAGCGGGATACCGATCGTTCCCGTGTGGCCGGCGAACTGTGCCGGCAGCACGGCGACCCCGAGACCTGCGGACACCAGGCCCTCGATCGTCGCGAGATCGGCGCTCTCGAAGGACACGTTCGGTCGCACCCCGGCGCGGGCCAGGAGGTCGTCGATGAGGGTTCGGTAGCCGAACCCGTGGGGAGTGGTCACGAGGTCCTCGTCGGCGAGGTCCTCGAGGGTGATGCGCCGTCGCGCCTTCCACCGATGGTTCGGCGGGACGACGAGGACGAGCCGTTCCTCCTGCAGGGCCACCCACCCGAATGGGCCCGGAGGCAGCCACGACGTGATGGCCAGCTCGACGGCACCCGACGCGAGGTCGCGGGTGATGTCGTGGTGGGGCTCCTGCGTGAGGAGGACCCGGACCGCCGGAGCGCGCGCATGGAACTCGCGCAGCACGAGCGGCACGAGCGAGGTCGACATCGAGTCGAGGAACGCGAGGCGCACGGTGCCGCTGTCCGGATCGAGCTGTCCGGCGAGGTCGGCACGCAACTGGTCGTGCCGCGCGGTGAGGTCGCGCGCTCCGGCCACGACCAGCTCGCCGTGGGGCGTGAGGACCACCCCTGCCGGCACCCGCTCGAAGAGTCGCGCCCCCAGGTCGGCCTCGATCCGCGCGAGCGCACGGGAGAGCGTCGGCTGGCTCACCCCGAGCGCCGCCGCCGTCTCGGTGACGTGGCCGTGCTCGGCGAGGGCCAGCAACCATTCCAGATCGCGCAGATGCATGGGGACATCATGCGCCATGCGTATGCAGATCCGCCGTGGACGTCATTGGACGTATCCGCTCCCGCCACGTCACCCTCGAGAAGTGCAGACCGCAACGCAGATCCCCATGAGGCTGGAGCCGGGCCACCGTCCCGGCACGTCCGGCTACCGCCGAGTCGTCCTCGCCCTCTTCGCCGCAGGAGTCGCGACCTTCGCCCTCATCTACAGCACCCAGGCACTGCTGCCCGAGCTCGCCACCGAGTTCGCCGTCTCGTCGGCAGACAGCACCCTTTCGCTCTCGCTGACCACCATCGCGCTCGGACTCACCCTGCTCGTCGCTGGTCCACTGTCCGATCGCGTCGGCCGCACCCGCCTCATCCACGTGAGCCTCATCGCCTCCGTGGTCGTGGCGGCGGCGTCGGCCCTCGCACCCAACTGGCCCACCTTCCTCGGGCTCCGACTCGCGCTCGGCGTGACGATCGCAGGGCTCCCGGCGGTCGCGACGGCATACCTGCGTGAAGAGCTGCACCGCGGGGCGCACGCCCGCGCCGCCGGTCTCTACATCGGGGGAACCGCGATCGGCGGCATGACCGGACGACTCGCCACGGGCGCGGTGGCCGAGGCGTGGGGCTGGCGCTGGGCGCTCGCTGCCGCCGCCGTCCTGGGCCTGATCTGCGCCCTCATCGTGTGGTTCGCCCTGCCGGAGTCGCAGCACTTCGTCGCGCGCCGGGCCGGGGTCCGCCCCATGCTCGGGATGGCTCGACGGGCCGTCTGCGACCCGGTGCTTCTCGCGCTCTACGGGATCGGGATGCTCGGTGCGGGGGCGTTCGTCGCCGTCTTCAACGCACTCGGCTTCCGGCTCACGAGTGAGCCGTTCGGCCTCGGCCTCGGCGCCGCGAGCCTCGTCTTCCTCGTCTACGCCTTCGGCTCGGCCGGATCGGCGATCGCCGGCCGCCTCGCCGACGCCTTCGGTCGCCGGGCGGTCGTCCCGATCGGGGCCGGGCTCGCGCTCGCCGGTGTCCTCCTGACCATCCCAGGACAACTCCCGGTCGTCGTCGCCGGCGCGGCCCTCATGACCGCAGGCTTCTTCGTCTTCCACGGCGTCGCCAGTGGCTGGGTTCCGGTGCGCGCGCACGCGGGCGGAGTGGCCGGCGCGCAGGCCGCCTCGCTCTACCTGTTCGCCTACTACGTCGGCTCGTCCGTCTTCGGGACGGCCGGGGGACATGCCTGGGCGTATGCCGGGTGGTCCGGTGTCGTCGTCCTCGCCGGTGCGCTCTTTGCCGGGGTGGCGGTGCTCAGCCTCGTGCTGCGGCGCAGCCGGGCCCTGGCCAGCTGACGGTTCGCCGGCTCGTCAGCGAACGACGGTGTAGCGGCCGCAGAGGAAGTCGCGGTTGCGGGCGACCTCTTCGAGCCTGAGCTCCACGTGGCGAGGCAGGACCGGCGCCCCGGAGCCGAGGGTGACCGGGGCGAACTGCACCCAGACCTCGTCGAGGAGTCCCACGTCGTGGAACTGGCCGACGAGATCGCCGCCGCCCACGATCCACACGTCCTTGTCGCCGGCCGCCTCCACCATCTCGGCATGAACCTGGGGCACGTCGGCAGTCGTGAAACGGACCTGCTCCGAGGCGGGGAAGTCGCGATGGGTGAACACCCACGTGGGCTTGGGCTTCCAGCCCTGGGCGTCGTTCTCGACGATCCACCGCCACGTCGAGGCGCCCATGGCGCAGGCGCCCACGCGGGGGGCGAAGGTCTCGAAGCCCATGTCGGAGCCCACGTCGATGTCGCGCGACGTGAGCCAGTCGAGGGAGTGATCCGGTGTCGCGATGAATCCGTCGAGGGAGCAGCCGGTGTAGTAGATCGTCGCCATCGCATCACCATGGCACCGGGCCCCGACAACCGGCGTGGACGGCATACCGGCTGGTCGTCGGTAGAGTGGCGCGGACCGCCGCCACGAACCCCGGGAGCCCCACTCGTGACCACTGCTCGGCCCACCGCCGTCATCATCCTCGCCGCAGGCGAAGGAACCCGGATGAAGTCAGCCACCCCCAAGGTGCTGCACCGGATCGGCGGCCGAACCCTCCTCGGTCACGCCCTCGTCGCCGCCCGGGGGAGCAACGCGGAGAGCGTCGTCGTCGTGGTCCGCCATGACCGCGATCGCGTCGCTGCCCACGCCACAGAGGTGGACGCGGCCGCGATCATCGCCGACCAGGACGAGATCAAGGGCACCGGCCGCGCCGCCGAGTGCGGCCTCCTGATGCTCCCGGCCGACGTGCGCGGCGCGGTGCTCATCACCTCGGGTGACACGCCCCTGCTCACGGCTGAGTCGATCACCGCCCTCTACAGCGCCCACGCGGCGGCGGCCAGCGCGGTCACCGTCCTCACTGCGCGGGTCCCCGACCCCACCGGCTACGGCCGGATCCTGCGCGCCGACGACGACTCGGTGCTCGGCATCATCGAGCACAAGGACGCGACGGACGCGCAGCGGGAGATCACCGAGATCAACTCAGGGATCTGGGCGTTCGACGCCGATGTGCTCCGGGCCGCTCTCGGCAGCGTCGGCACGGACAACTCCCAGGGCGAGAAGTACCTCACCGACGTCCTCGCCATCGCCCGCGACGGCGGACACCGGGTCGGCGCACACCTGATCGACGACCTCTGGCAGACCGAGGGCGTCAACGACCGCGTCCAGCTCGCCGCCCTGGGCCGCGAGCTCAACCGCCGCAACAACGAACGCTGGATGCGCGAGGGCGTGACCATCGTCGATCCCGCCACGACGTGGATCGACGCCGACGTCACCATCGGCCGCGACGCGACGATTCTGCCCAACACCCAGCTGCTCGGCGCGACGTCGATCGGTGCGAACGCTCGCATCGGCCCCGACACCACCCTCACCGACACCGAGGTGGGCGAGGGCGCGGAGGTCAAGCGCACCGAGGCCAACCTCGCGCAGATCGGTGCGCAGGCCACCGTCGGCCCGTTCTCCTACCTCCGGCCGGGCACCACGCTCGGCGTCAAGGGCAAGATCGGCGGCTTCGTCGAGACCAAGAACGCGTGGATCGGCGACGGCGCCAAGGTCCCGCACCTCACCTATGCCGGCGACGCCACCATCGGAGAGGGCGCCAACATCGGCGCCGGCACGATCTTCGCCAACTACGACGGCGTCAACAAGCACCACACCACGATCGGCAAACACTCGTTCGTCGGATCCGACAGCGTCCTCGTCGCGCCCGTCGACGTGGCCGACGGTGCCTACGTCGCGGCGGGCACCACCCTCACCGGCGATGTCGAGCCCGGCCAGATCGCCGTGGGTCGTGGACGCCAGCGCAACGTCGACGGCTGGGTTGCCCGGGCCCGCGCCGGATCCGCGACCGCAGCGGCAGCCCAGGCGGCCACGGACGCGGGCACCCGGCATACCGACGCGTCCGCGAAGCCAGCCACCGATGAGGGAAAGGCCTGAGCATGAAGGAAGACCGCCCCAAGTCGGCCAACATCCGCAAGAAGCCCAAGAAGCAGCTGATGATCTTCAGCGGGCGCTCCCACCCAGGGCTCGCGCAGGAGGTCGCCGCGCTCATCGGCACCGAGCTCGTCCCCACGAGCGCCTACAACTTCGCCAACGGCGAGATCTACGTGCGCTACGAGGAGTCCGTTCGTGGCTCGGACGCGTTCGTCATCCAGAGTCACAGCGCCCCGCTCAACGAGGCGATCATGGAGCACCTCATCATGATCGACGCGCTCAAGCGGGCCAGCGCCAAACGGATCACCGTGGTCATGCCGTTCTACGGCTACGCCCGTCAGGACAAGAAGCACCGCGGTCGCGAGCCGATCTCGGCCCGCCTCATGGCCGACCTGTTCAAGACCGCAGGTGCGGACCGGCTCATCGCCGTCGACCTGCACACCGACCAGATCCAGGGCTTCTTCGACGGGCCGGTCGACCACCTCATGGCGCAGCCGGTGCTGTCGGACTACGTGTCCGCGAAGTACGGCCACGAGGACCTCGCCGTCGTCTCGCCCGACGCCGGCCGCATCAAGGTTGCCGAGCAGTGGTCCAAGCGTCTCGGCGGTGCGCCGCTGGCCTTCATCCACAAGACGCGCGACGTCAACCAGCCCAACCAGGCCGTCGCCAACCGCGTCGTCGGTGAGGTCAAGGGTCGGGTCTGCGTGCTCGTCGACGACATGATCGACACCGGCGGCACGATCACCAAGGCTGCTGACGCCCTCATGGCCGACGGTGCCAAGGACGTCATCATCGCGGCGACGCATGCCATCCTGTCGCCGCCGGCCATCGAGCGGCTGCGTGACTGCGCGGCCCGCGAGGTCATCGTCACCAACACGCTGCCGATCGCGCCGGAGTCGGAGTTCGAGGGCCTCACGGTGCTGTCGATCGCCCCGCTCATCAGCGCCGCGATCAAGGAAGTCTTCGAGGACGGCTCGGTGACGAGCCTCTTCGGCGGCCGCGCCTGAGCCCTGGCCATTGCAGGACCTACTGCACCGTATGTGGGGTGATTGCCCCCCATACGGTGCAGTAGGTGGTGGTTTGAGTCAGTTTTGTTGACGTGCCCGGTATGCCGCGACGTGGGCCTTGTTGGCGCACGTCCCGTCGCAATATCGCCGGCTTCGGTTCTTGCTGAGGTCGATGACGACGTCGTCGCAGTCGTCGGCTGCGCACACCCGCAACCGCTCGGTCTCACCGGCACGGATGAGGTCGATGAAGGCCATGGCGGCCTCGACCGCCATGCGCCGGGCGATGGGTGCGTCGTCGCGGGTCGCGTGGATGTGCCAGTCGAGGTCGTCGTGCTTGACGAGTCGGGGGACCGCCTGGTGCTCGGCGAGGAGCTCGTTGACGCCGACGACCAGGTCCTCGACGTCGCGGGACCACAGGTCGAGCAGGCGGGGGCGCAGGGCGTGAACCTCCTCGAGCGCGGCACGGGTCCGCGGGAGGTCACCGCTCCACTGCCAGCCGTTCATGTGGGTCACGAGCGACTCCACCGTGGGCAGGTCCTCGGCCATCGAGTCGCCGTGTCCGGGCCCGGTGTTGATCAGCGACGCGGCGTACTGCAGTGCCAGTTCGGTGTCATGGGCAAAGAGCATCTTGACTCCTGACAGGGCAAAGCCCTAACGTGATCCTTGTAAGGGTCATAGACCTAGTTTACTCCTGACAGAGGTGAGTGCCGTGAACTCCGGAATCCAGACTCGATCGACGCGTACGCTGCTGCTCGGCCTCATCCTCGTCGTGGTGTCCTCGGCGGCGTTCGGGTCGTCCGGGGCCTTCGCCAAGTCTCTCCTCAGTGCCGGCTGGACTCCTGCGGGCGTCGTCACCTGGCGCGTCGGATTCGCCGCCCTCGTCCTCGTCCCGGTCGCGATCTGGGCGCTGCGTGGTCGCTGGAGTCTCCTGCGCCGCAACGCCGGCCAGGTCATCGCCTTCGGGGCCGTGGCCGTCGCGGGGTGTCAGTTCGCCTACTTCAACGCGGTCGAGACCCTGTCGGTCGCCGTGGCCCTGCTCCTTGAGTACCTCGGGATCGTGGTCGTCGTCGGCTGGATGTGGGCTCGCCACGGCCACCGCCCGTCCCGCCTCACCCTGGCCGGCGTCGGCCTGTCCGTCGCTGGACTCGTCCTCGTCCTTGACGTGTTCTCGGGTATCCAGATCTCCTGGGCCGGAGTCGTCTGGGGCCTCATCGCGGCCGTCGGCCTCGCCACCTACTACGTCACCTCGGGCCACGAACACGAGGATTCGCTGCCGCCCCTGGCCCTGGCCGGATTCGGGCTGGGCGTCGGCGCGGTGCTCCTCGTTGGGGCCAGCGCCACCGGGCTCATCGACTACGGCACCGCCCGCGAGAGCGTCGAGATCGCCGGTCTCACGACGCCCTGGTGGTTCGCGGTCGCCGAGCTCGCCCTCGTGGCCGCGGCCCTGGCCTACGGAGTCGGGGTCATCGGGACCCGCCTCGTCGGTGCCACCGTCGCCAGCTTCCTCGGGCTCTCCGAGGTGCTCTTCGCCGTCCTCCTCGCCTGGCTCCTCCTCGACGAGCTCCCGGGCTGGATCCAGCTGGCCGGTGGACTCCTCATCCTTGGTGGCGTCGTCGCCGTCCGCCTGGGCGAGTCGAGCGACGCCGAAGACGAAGGTGACGGGACCACGGACGGCGAGCAGCCGGCATACGACGTCGATTTCCCTGCCCCGCACCCCGTCGCCTAGACTTCCCGGGTTGCCTCGGCGAGGGACGCTGCACCGGCCAGAGAGTCTGGGCCTTGCGTGTCCGTGATCGACGCGGTGGTCAGAGAAAGCACGGCTCATCCGGCTCGTGGCTTTCCGTGGACCAGCGCGCCTGTCCGTGCCGTGTCCCGCGTCGAGGCCACCGCAGACGTCGAGTCCCCACTGGCGTCGTCTCTGACCGATTCGCCCCACATCTTCAGGAGTTCCCCGTGGCCAACGACACCATCAAGCTGCAGGCGCAGGCCCGCACCAAGTTCGGCAAGGGTGCTGCCCGCACCATCCGCCGCGACCACAAGATCCCCGCCGTCATGTACGGCCACGGCTCCGAGCCGGTGCACATCACCCTCGTGGGCCACGACGCCATGATGGCGCTCAAGAACCCGAACGCCCTGCTCACGATCGTCCTCGACGGTGAAGAGCAGCTTGCTCTGGCCAAGGACGTGCAGCGCGACCCGATCAAGCCGGTCATCGAGCACATCGACCTTGTCATCGTCCGCAAGGGCGAGAAGGTCACCGTCGACGTGTCGGTCCACCTCGAGGGCGAAGCCGCCCCCGAGACCGTCGTCAACCTGGACCACTCGAGCCTGCAGGTCGAGGTCCTCGCCACCAACATCCCCGAGTCGGTCACCGTCTCGGTCGAAGGCCTCGAGGCCGGCACCCAGATCCTCGCCGGCGCCGTCGAGCTGCCCGATGGTGCGACGCTCGTCACCGACGCCGAGGCGCTCGTCGTCAACGTCACCCAGCAGATCTCCGAAGAGGCCCTCGAGGCTGAGCTGGCCGAGGCCGAGGCCGAGGCCGGCATCGAGCACGAGCCGTCCGAAGAGGAGGCCGCCGAGATCGAGGCCGAGGCCGCCGAGGGCGACGCTGCCGAGGGCGACGCGGAGAAGTCCGAAGACGCCTGAGCCACGCGCTCCTCTGCCTGAACGAACAGGCCCGGTCCCTTGCGGACCGGGCCTGTTCGCATCCGGCCAGTTGGGGACGCAGGGGGAGCGGACGGCATACTCGTCGGTTGTGAGTGAGACGTGGATGGTCGTCGGGTTGGGCAACCCAGGACCGACGTATGCCGGAAACCGCCACAACGTCGGAGCGATGGTCGTCGACGAGCTGGCTTCGCGGACGAAGAGCGCGCTGCGCACGCACAAGGCGCGCGTGGTCGCGGCGCAGGTCCGCATCGGCACGGGACCCGGGGGAGTGCCGGGACCGAGTGCCGTCATCGCCGTGCCCAACAGCTACATGAACGAGTCGGGTGGGCCGGTCAAGGCGCTCATGGGCTTCTTCTCCGTCGATCCCGACCGCCTCGTCGTCATCCACGACGAGCTCGACATCCCCTCCGGTGACGTGCGCCTCAAGATCGGTGGCGGCGAGGGCGGCCACAACGGGCTGCGCTCGATCTCGAAGTCGCTGGGCACCAAGGACTACCTGCGGGTGCGCGTGGGCATCGGACGCCCGCCGGGACGCCAGGATGCGGCTGACTTCGTGCTCAAGGACTTCTCGCCGGTCGAGCGCAAGGAGCTGCCGTTCCTGCTCGGGGACGCAGCCGACGCGGTCGAGATGCTCGTCACCAAGGGACTGCTCGACACCCAGCAGAAGTTCCACGCGCCCTCCTGACGGGGTTGGTCGAACCTCGGCCGAGCCGCCGTCCGCCGCGTGACCGAACGCGACCTTGCCAACGCGACCTGCGGGCGGGTGGTCACCTGCCTACCTCAACTGCCTGTCACTGCGCTGACACGTTCTGATGAGGTGAGGCCCTCTTTCGGGCCAACGGACATGACCGGAACTATGCATCTTTGCAGGATGCTCCGCGCGTACCGCGTCACCTCCGTAGCGTCCTGCACTAGGCGACCAAGGCCGCCAGCGCCGTGAACCGGTAGGAATCTTGGTGATGCAGGATGAAGGACCAACAGTCCGCTGAGGCGGGAGCAGTCGAGGTCGGACTCCTGTTGCCCGGTACGAAGCCACGGCGCGACGGGCCCAGCCGCTGGCGGACCTGGTCGCTGAAGGGGTACAGGGTCGATCCGACGTCGCAGACCCCGCTCGGGTGGCCATCGGCCTACCGGCAGCGCCTGGTCCTCGGTGACCTGATGTGCGCACTGGTGGCGAGCACGACAGCGTCGGTGATGCGACTCGGTCGGGTCCCGGACAGCATCGTCGTGCTGATCTACCTCACTCCTCTGGCGTGGGCGCTGGCCGTGCGATTGCTCCAGGGGTATCAGGGCCGCCACCTCGGGCAGGGCGCCCAGGAGTACCGGGTGGTGCTGTGGGCCGGGGCCGTGCTCCTGGGTGTGGCGGGCTTCACGTCCTACGCGTTCACCCTCGAGCTGGCCCGCGGCTATGTGTTCCTCGTCGTTCCTCTCGTCGTAGGCCTCTCGCTCGTGCTGCGCAAAGGTCTGAGACTGTGGCTCAGCCGCGCGCGGTCCCACGGCAGGTACCGGCAGCGAACAGTCGTCGTCGGGACGGCGAAGTCGGCCGGCGAGCTGATCCGTGAGCTGCGGAGGTCGCCCTCGAACTCCTTCGACCTCGTCGGAGCCTGCGTGAGCGGGGCCAAGCACAGCGTCGCTGTCGAGGGAGTGCCGGTCACCGGAAGGCCTCGGGACGTCACCCTCGCCGTGGACTTCAGTGATGCCGCGCTGGTCGCCGTGAGCGGACACCCGGGCCTGACCGGTCAGGAGCTTCGCGAGCTCGCGTGGGAACTCGAGGAGCGACACGTCGACTTGGTGATCTCACCGGGGATCTTCGAGGTGGCCGGGCCTCGGTTGTCGATCCGCGCCGAGGCGGGAGTCTCGCTCCTGCACCTCGAACGCCCGGTGCGTTCCGGATCGAGGATGGTGGTCAAGCGAGTCCAGGACCTCGCCCTGGCCGTCGTGATCACGCTGTTCGCCCTTCCTTTCCTGCTCCTGATCGCGCTGGCCGTGCGCTTGGACTCCGAGGGCCCGATTCTGTTTCACCAGAAGCGGATCGGTCAGAGCGGCCAAGAGTTTCGCATCTACAAGTTCCGAACCATGGTCGTCGACGCCGAAGCCAAGCTGAAGGCGTTGGCGGACAGCGGCCATGAGGTCAACGCAGTGTTGTTCAAGAGCAGGGTCGACCCCAGGGTGACCCGGGTCGGCCGGTGGCTGCGTCGGTTCTCGATCGATGAGGTGCCTCAGCTGCTCAATGTCTTACGGGGTGAGATGTCGCTCGTTGGCCCGCGACCGGGTCTGGCATCCGAGGTCGACCACTACGAGCCGGATGCCATGCGACGTCTGCGCGTCCGCCCGGGGATGACCGGTCTGTGGCAGGTGAGCGGCCGCTCGACCTTGAACTGGGAGCAGACTGTGCGACTGGACCTCTGGTACGTCGACAACTGGTCTACGACCCTGGACCTCCAGATCCTCATCCGGACTGCTCGGGCAGTTATCGGCGGACGAGGCGCATTCTGATGTACACGGGGACACCTCATTCGGGAGAGCTGGCTGCGGACCACGTCCTTGCTCGCGATCTGGCGCAGCGAGCCGGAGATCTCCTGGTTGGTGTCCGCGCGTCGTGGGCAGGCGACAGGGTAGGGCTGAAGGCGGCAGGTGACCGCAAGGCACACGAGTTCTTGGCAGCCGCACTCGCCAGGCATCGTCCCGATGACGGCATCCTCAGCGAGGAAGGTCCGGACGATCCTTCGCGCTTGGTCAAGGCGAGGGTGTGGATCGTGGACCCACTCGATGGGACCCGCGAGTTCAGCGAGGTCCCGCGCGACGACTGGGCAGTCCATGTGGCTCTGGTGGTTGATGGCAGGGTTGTTGCCGGCGCCGTCGCCCGCCCGGCACGAGGTGACGTGCTCGCGACCGACGATCCTCCGACCGTTCCTGAGCGTGCATCAGGCCCGCTGAGGCTCGCCGTGAGCCGAACCCGACCACCCCCGTTCGTGAAGGCGCTTGCCGACCACCTTGGAGCCGACCTGGTCCCCATGGGTTCGGCGGGCATCAAGGCGACCTCGGTCGTGGACGGCGTCGTGGACGCTTACGTCCACGCCGGGGGGCAGTACGAATGGGATTCGGCCGCACCGGTGGGGGTGGCTCTCTCGGCGGGGTTGCGCGCGTGTCGCATCGACGGGTCGGAGTTGACCTACAACCACGCCGACCCACTGCTTCCAGACCTCCTCATTGCACGTCCGGAGTTTGCAGGAATCGTGCTCGACGCCATCAGCACCATCGAGAGAGGCCGGACTCAGTGAAGGACATGCACCTGTATCAGCTCAGCCACCTCCAGGTTCTGGAGTCCGAGGCCATTCACATCATCCGTGAGGTCGTCGCCGAGCTCGAGCATCCAGTCCTGATGTTCTCAGGTGGCAAGGACTCGATCGTCATGCTCCGGCTGGCCGAGCGCGCCTTTCACCCCGCCAAGATCCCGTTCCCGGTGCTCCATGTGGACACTGGTCACAACTTTCCCGAGGTCCTCGAGTTCCGCGATCGTCGGGTTGCGCAGCTGGGGGTCCACATCGTGGTGGCCTCGGTGCAGGAGGCGATCGACTCGGGGTCGGTGGTTGAGCCGCCCGATGGCACCCGCAACCGGATCCAGACCCCGGTGCTGCTCGCCGCCATCGAGAAGGGCGGGTTCAACGCGATCTTCGGCGGCGCGCGACGCGATGAGGACAAGGCGCGTGCCAAGGAGCGGATCTTTTCCTTCCGGGACGACTTCGGGCAGTGGGACCCGAAGAACCAGCGCCCGGAGCTGTGGAGCTTGTTCAACGGTCGCATCCACAGTGGTGAGAGCATCCGGGTCTTCCCGCTCTCGAACTGGACCGAACTCGACATCTGGCACTACATCCAGCACCAGAAGATCGATCTCCCGTCGATCTACTTCGCTCACGACCGCGAGGTCGTCGACCGGGGCGGCATGCTCTACGCGGTCAACGAATTCATCCAACCGCGATCCACGGAGCTCATCGAAAAGCGCCGGGTGCGCTACCGCACCGTCGGCGATGCAAGCCTCACGGCCGCGGTGGAGAGCGATGCCGACACGGTGGCATCGGTCATCGCCGAAGTGGCCTCGACTCGCATCACGGAACGCGGGGCCACCCGCGGGGACGACAAGTTCAGCGAGGCATCCATGGAGGACCGCAAGCGTGAGGGCTACTTCTGATGGACATTCTCAGGTTCGCCACGGCGGGCTCCGTCGACGACGGCAAGAGCACCCTCATCGGGCGCCTCCTCTACGACACCAAGACGGTCTTCCTGGACCAGATCGAGGCCGTGCAGCGGGTGAGTCGCGAACGGGGTGAGGACTACGTGAACCTCGCGTTGCTCACCGACGGACTGCGGGCCGAGCGGGAACAGGGCATCACGATCGACGTCGCCTATCGGTACTTCACGACCCCGTCGCGAAAGTTCATCATTGCCGACACCCCCGGGCACATCCAGTACACCCGGAACATGGTGACCGGAGCGTCGACGGCGGACTTGGCCCTCGTGCTCGTGGATGCCCGCAAGGGCTTGGTCGAGCAGAGCCGTCGCCATGCGTTCCTCGCGACGCTGCTCGAGGTTCCGCACCTCGTCCTCGTCGTCAACAAGATGGACCTCGTGGGCTGGGATGAGGAGGTCTACAAGCGGATCAAGGACGAGTTCACCGGGTTCGCCACCAAGTTGCGGGTGCCTGACCTCCAGATCATCCCCGTGTCGGCGCTGCACGGGGACAACGTCGTCGACCGCTCGCCCAACACCCCGTGGTACACCGGACCGACGTTGCTGCATCACCTCGAGAACGTCCATGTTGCCAGCGACCGCAACCTCATCGACGTGCGCTTTCCCGTGCAGTACGTCATCCGTCCTCACTGTGACGCGCACCATGACTACCGGGGCTACGCGGGCCAGGTCGCTGGCGGTGTCCTCAGGAAGGGCGACGACATCATGGTCCTGCCCTCCGGCTTCACCTCCCGGATCAGGGCCATCGAGACCGCTGATGGTGAGATCGAGGCCGCCTACCCGCCGATGTCCGTGACCGTGAGGCTCGAGGACGAGATCGACATCTCACGCGGCGACATGATCTGTCGGCCGAACAACGCGCCGCAGGTTCTGCAGGACGTGGACGCGATGGTGTGCTGGATGGACGAGTCGGCTCCTTTGCAGATCGGCCGCAAGTATGCCGTCAAGCACACGACCCGAACCGCCAGGGCCATCGTGAAAGAGCTGCACTACCGGCTCGACGTCAACTCCCTCCATCGCGACGACGCTCCGAACGGCCTGTCGCTCAACGAGATCGGGCGCGTCCGTCTGCGCACGACCATCCCCCTGATGTGTGACGAGTACGGCCGCAACCGGACGACGGGTGGCTTTGTCCTCATCGATGAGGCCACCAACCGCACGGTGGGCGCCGGCATGATCGCGGGAAGGCAGTGACATGACACTGTTGCGGTTCCATGGAAGCGGGGACCTCGTGCGGAGCCTCTCCGGCCCCCCGGAGGTCAGTCCGTTCGGACCAACGGGAGCGAGGGCCTGGAGTGCGCCACCGAGACGATCGGCCACTCGGCAGTCCGGGCGCCGCAGGAGGCGCCCGGGACCACTTCGGGTGGCGATGATCG
Source organism: Knoellia pratensis (assembly GCF_042666395.1). NCBI lineage: Bacteria > Bacillati > Actinomycetota > Actinomycetes > Micrococcales > Intrasporangiaceae > Knoellia > Knoellia pratensis. The sequence goes on from NZ_JBHTDJ010000001.1 coordinate 1,316,379, forward strand.
GTCAGAAAGGGCTCCCCGCGACGTACGGCGGGGTCGAGCACCACGTCGAGCAGGTGGGACGCCTGCTCGCCGCCCGTCCCGACATCGAGGTGACGGTCTACTGCCGCCGTCCGTACTGCTCGGACGTGGGTCCCGAGTACCTGGGCATGCGGCTGGTCTGCACGCCCGCTCTCGCCAGCAAGCACCTCGAAGCGATCTCCCACAGTGTCACCTCGACCGTTCACGCCCTGATGTCGGGCGCGGACGTCGTCCACTACCACGCACTCGGACCGGGTCTCGTCGCCCCGCTCGTGCGCTACCTCTCTCGCGCCAAGGTCGTGCTCACCGTGCACGGTCTCGACCAACAGCGGGCGAAGTGGAAGGCGCCCGCCAGCCACGTGCTTGAGCTCGCCTACCGAATGAGCGGCCACGTGCCGGACGCCGTCGTCACCGTGAGCCGGGCACTGACACAGCACTACGAGGAGCGCTTCGGCTGTGGACCCGTCTACGTCCCCAACGGAGTCCCGCAGCCCTCGCCGTCAGCCATCTCCGAGCGGCTGAGGAGCGAACATGGTTTGGAGCCCGGCCGGTACGTCCTCTGCGTAGGACGTGTCGTCCCGGAGAAGCGGGCTGACCTCCTCATCAGGGCAGCTCACTCGCTCCCGACCGACGTCAAGGTCGTCATCGTCGGTGGTTCATCGTTCAGCGAGGACTACGTGGCCGAAGTCGCCGCTCTCGCCGGCAACAACCCGCGCATCGTGCTTTCCGGCTTCCTCTACCAGGACGAGCTGGCGGGGGTCTACGCCAACGCCGCAGTGTTCGTGCAGCCGTCCGACCTGGAGGGTCTGCCTCTGACGCTGCTGGAGGCCACGTCCTATGGGATACCGGTGCTCGCCAGCGACATCGCACCCCACCGCGAGATCCTCGCTGCGTGTCGTTGCCGGGCGCACCGCATGTTTCCTCAGGGTGACGTCGTGGCGCTGGCCGCGCAACTCGTCCTGATGTTCCACGACCGGGAAGCGTTGCGCGAGGAGGCCTCGCGTGAGGGGTCCTCTCTCGTTGCGCCCTACGACTGGACCGCCGCGGCCGACGCCCTCGTCGAGGTGTACCGCACCGTCACCGGCACGCTCCCGCCTGCCACCAGCGCCAGGCACACGCACAGCCGCATCGCACTTCCCACACTCCCTCTCGGCTGAAGGGCCCAACGATGAACGTTGATCGCACCTCCCAGCGGCGCATTCATGGTGCGCGTCGCCTCGTCGCCACCACCTTGGCCGTGCTTGCGCTCGTGTTCTCGTCGGTGCTGGTCGCACCCACGGCACAGGGCAACGGCCCGCCCCCCTTGGCCCTCGCCCCGACGGCCGACACCACGGTGTGGGGGGCGAACGGACGGGTCATGGACATCGTCTCGCTCGGGACCAAGGCCCTCATCGGGGGTGGCTTCGACTATGTCGGGCCCACCACCGGACACGCCGCACGGACCGCGATCGACACCGGGGCCCTGCTGGGCGAGCGCCAGATGGTGACGGGGGACGTGTACACGACCATCCCGGACGGCGTCGGGGGCTGGTACCTGGGTGGGGAGTTCAGCGATGTGAACGAGCTGTACCGGCGCAGCGTGGCCCACGTCGGAGCCGACGGGTCGCTCGACCGGAACTTCAACGCCAACGTCAACGGACCGGTGTACGCCTTGGCCCGCGTGGGCGGCACCCTCGTGATCGGTGGAAGCTTCACTCAGGCCGGCGGCGCCTCAGTGACCAACCTCGTGGCGGTCGATGCGACAGGACTCGCCGTGCCGGGCTGGACCGGGAGCACCAACAACACGGTGTACTCCTTGCTCGCGACCGGGGACCGCATCTACGTGGGCGGGCAGTTCACCAGCCTGAACGGCGTGGGTCGCCGCTACCTCGGCCGGGTCTACGCCTCGACCGGTGCGACGGACACCGCCTTCTCCGGCCAGACCTACGCCCTGGTCCGCGCGCTGGCGCTGAACCAGGACGGGTCCTGGGTCTACGTCGGCGGTGACTTCACGAGTGTCTCCTCCCGGTTGGTCTCCACGACCCCCCGCGGCAGGCTGGCGGCGTTCACCACGAGCTTCGGTGACGTCCAGGCGTGGAACCCGTCGGCGAACGCGACGGTGCGTGCCCTTGCCGTGCACCCGACGACCGGGGTCGTGCACATCGGCGGGGCGTTCACATCCATCGGCGGCCTCACCCGCACGGCATTCGCAGCGGCCACCACGACGGGGGTCGTCACCTCACTCAACCTCGGGGTCACCGCGGCCCACTGCGCGCACGACGTGAAGTCGGTCTACGGGCTGCCGGCCCTGTGCCCCAACGACGTGTACACGACGTCCATCACCAACGGGCGCCTGCTGGTCGGCGGGCAGTTCGGCCAGGTGCTCGGCCAACGTCGTCACCACGTGGCGGAGATCGACCTCACGACAACCACGGTCACCAAGTGGGACCCCCTCCCCGGGAACCGGGTCTACTCCGTCCTCCGCCTCAACGACCAGATCGTCATCGGCGGAGCCTTCACCAGCGTCGGCGGACTGATGCGGCGTGGCCTGGCCCTGATCGACCTCGTGTCCGGGAAGGCCGACCCGGCGTTCCAAGCGGACGTCGACCGGATGGTGCTCGACCTCGTGCCCACGGCCGACGGGTCGGCGGTCTACGTGGCGGGCGACTTCAGGACAGTGGGTGGTCAGGCGCGCAACAAGGTTGCCAAGGTCAGCGTTGCAACCGGTGCCGTGGACAGCTTCAAGGCGGGGTTCAACAACACCGTCATCCGGCTCGCCTTGGCCGGCAACCGCCTGTATGCCGGCGGGAAGTTCACCAACGTCGGCTCCATCGAGCGGCTCCACGTGGCGCGTCTCGATGCGACGACGGGCCAGCTCGACACGACCTGGACAGCCAACACGTGGGGCCCTGACGGAACCCTGCGCCAGAACGGCATGGTCCAAGGCCTCGAGGTCGCACCCAACGGTTCCCTCGTCTACCTGGCCGGCCCGTTCACGACGGTCAACGGCGCCAGCGTCGCTGGTGGCATCGCCGTGGTGTCCGGTGCGAGCGGCCAGCTCGACCCTCGCCGCCTCGGTGGGGTACAGGGCTGCAGCACGGTGGGTCCTTGGATGAACCGGATCCACTTGTCCCAGGACGGCCAACGGCTCTACGGCGGTGACGTCTGCCCCGACTACATCTACAAGTACGACGCGGTGAACCTCTCCACGTCGGCGCGACCAACGGGTCTGCTGTGGCGCACGTGGTGCAACGCTGGTCTCCAGGGCGCGCTCGAGGTCAACGGTCGCTTCTACTACGGGTCGCACGGTGGCAACAAGGGCAGCGGCGGCTACTGCTCGGCATACCCCGGCGGGCCCAACGTCGAGGCGTCCCGCTTCATCGTCTTCGACGCGACGACCGGAGCCCTCCTCGACTACGCCCCCACGTTCGACCAACCCATGGGTGTCTGGTCCTTCGCCGCAAGCCCTTACGGGCTCCTCGTCGGCGGTGACTTCACTCTCGCCGGTGACCGAAGAACCATCGCCCAGGGTTTCGCACTGATCCGGGGCACACCGTGACCAGGCGGTGGGCCGTTGCGGCGGCCGCGGCGGTCGTGGCCACTCTGGGTCTGACCCCTGCGGCGGCGGCGGAGCCGATCGGTGCGACCTCATGGATGTCCCGGACGTGGGGCCTCGACGGCCGCGTGTCCGAGCTCGTCCCCACGTCGCGCGGCATCGTTGTCGGCGGGACCTTCTCGACCGCGATCGCGCCGTCCGGGGCCAGCCGTCCGGTCAGTTCGATGGCCCTGTGGGATCCCGCGTCCGGTCGCTTCGTCGACTGGCCGGTCGAGGTGTCCGGTGCGGTCCTTGCCGCGGCGGTCGACGGGGACACCGTGTACATCGGTGGCGACTTCTCGGCCGTCAACGGGTCCACTCGACGCAACTTGGCCGCCGTGAGTCTCTCGACGGGTGCGCTCCTTCCGTGGTCAGTGGATGCCTTCGGCACGGTGGAGACGCTGGCCGCCGGAGCCGGTTCGGTGTACGCGGGTGGCGCCTTCACATCCATCGAGGACGCCACCGCCAGGACAGCCGTGAACCGCGTCGCCCGCCTCAGAGCCGACGGCTTCCTCGACCGCACGTGGTCGGCCTCGATCAGCGCCAACGATCGGGTACGAGTTCTCGTGCTGGCGTCAGCAGGAGCGACGCTCTATCTCGGGGGCGACTTCAGCGCCCTCAACAACACGTCGGCCTACGGCAGGTTGGCCAAGGTGGGCACAGGTGCCACGGCGACCATCGATACGAACTTCCGCTCAGGAGCCAACAACAACGGCAACCGCAGCCCCGTGTTCGACCTGGATCTCGTCGGCGAGTCCCTGCTCATCGCCTCGGGTGGGGGAGGCGGTGGGTGCACTCGTCAGGATGCGGCCACCGGGCGCACGGCATGGAGCCACCACAGCACCGGCGACATCGTCGCCGTCAGGGTCCTGGGACCGTACGCATACTGCGGTGGACACTTCAGCGGCACCGGGTCCTTCGCGGGCCTCGACCGCTACAAGGCCGCCGAGGTCACGGTGTCCACCGGCGCGATCACGAGTTGGGCCCCCCGAGTCAACAGCGCGCTGGGCATCTGGGCGATGGCTGACACCCCGTCGACCCTCGTCGTGGGTGGGGACTTCACCCGGACGGGCAGCAGCCAGCAACCACGCCTGGGCGAGTTCCGTGACCGCTCGGCGGTGGCCGTCCCCAGCGCGCCGATCGATCTCCGTGGAACCCCCGGAAACGCGCAGGTGACACTGGAATGGGGGGCGCCGGACACCGACGGTGGAGCGCAGGTCAACCGCTACCTCGTCCTGCGCGCAAACGCAGCCGGGGAGTTCGTGCAGGTGGGCAGCACCACGTCGACCTCGTTCACCGAGGCGGGGCTCACCAACGGCGTGACCTACCAATACGCCGTGCGAGCCTCCACGTCGGCCGGCAACGGACCGGCGTCCGCCCCCGTGAGTGTCACGCCCCGCGCGTGACTTGCGGGGTCGAGCGCACCCTGTCGGTAGAAGTCGGCCGTCACCCGCGGAAGGACAGCCCTCCGATGCGATAGCCGTGGCGGCCGAGCAGGGGAAGGGTCAACAGGGTGCCCAGCGCGCGGTCGCGCCACGGCATACTCGTGCGCCACTCGTCGTCGAGCGCAAGGCGGACCAGTCCCGACGAGTGCCGGTTCGGGTTGCCGGCGACGGTGTGCGTCGGCTCCAGCCTGACGGTCCCGTCGGCGCCGAACTCAGGACCGCGCATGCGACCCAGCCGGTCGAGCACCCGTTGGATCGACGTCTCCGGCTGTGCCACGAAGTCCTCGTAGCGCATCACGAGATGACGGTCCCCGGCGGGGAACCAGTGACCCAGCAGGGTGTACCACACGGTCCACACGAGGGCGCTGCGCCAGATCTCGAGGCGCTCCATGGTCGCACCGTCATCGCGGTCACCAGTGGGTTTGGTCCGACGCCACGAGTGTGCTCCGGCGCGAGGATCGCGGACGACAGTGAGCATCGTGAGCTCCACGTCAGGCAGCCGGCTCAGCAGGAGGGCATAGACGGGGCTCTTGGAGGAGTCCACGATGACGTCGACGCCGTCGAGCTCGGCCACGGCGGCATACAGGCGGTGAATCGTGGCGTCGTGCCGGTGGTACGGCACGAACGACCGGCCGACGGCCGAACGCACCAGCCCCAGCGGAATCCTCATGGTGCGCAGTCGGCGGAGCAGGTCCTCGTGGACGGCGACAGGGTCAGGTGGTCCGTCGACGCCGAAGGCTCGGTCCACGACCCGGGTCCACACGGGGCAGCGACTGAACTGCTCGCCACACCCGCAACGGTGGTCCTGGTCGAACCCTCGTTCCCACGCGTAGCGCAGCTCGCCAGCGGCGAAGACGCCGGGGGACTGACCCAGGATGGTGCTGACGATCGTCGTGCCGCTGCGGCCGGCGCCGCCGACGTACAGCACCCGGATCGGACGCCGGCTCACGCGCCGATCCCCGCCGCAACACGTCCTCGGGCCACGTCGCGGTACGCGGCATCGAGTCCCGCGAGGTGCGACCGTGGGGAGAAGCTCGTCGCGACCAGCGTGAGGGCGCGTCGGCCCATCTCGTGTGCGGACACCGGGTCAGACACCATCGCGGTAAGGCACGTGGCCAGGGCCTCCGGCCGATCCGCCGGAACGAGCCGGCCCGTGAGGCCGTCGGTGACGAGCTCGGGAAGACCGCCGAGGTCCGTCGAGACCACGGGGACGCCCAGAGCGAAGGACTCGAGTACGGACAGGGGCTGGTTCTCGTGCCACCGGGACGGGACGACGGTGGCCACGCAGGACGCGACCAGCCGGTGTAGGTCGGGGGCTGGCAGCCGACCGTGGAAACGTACGCGCCCGGGCGCGAGCCGGTGTGCCAGGTCGTGCAGGGACTGGGCCTGGGGGCCGTCACCGGCGACATGGAGCACGGTGTCCCCCGGCACCGAGGTCATCGCCCTGATCGCGACGTCGACCCCCTTCTCGTGACTCAGTCGGCCAGCGACGACGAGGTCTCGCCCAGGCCCGGTGGCGGGATCCCCGGCGGGGTCGACGACATTGTGGAGCACCCTGATCCGGCCCTCCGCCACCCCACTGCGACGGACGACGTCAGCAAGGAAGCGGCTCGGGCTCAGGAAGAGGTCGACGGCATCCCATGCGCCCAACGCCCGGTGCACGCCCGACTCGGCTGCGAGCACGGCGCTCGCTGCGAGCGAGCCCTCCTTGCACCGGCGCGCCACGGCATGCCAGGTACCGGACTCGACGCAGTCCTGGCACAGCGCGCCGTTCGCGAGTAGCTGATAGCTGGGACAGGCGATCTTGTAGTCGTGCAGGGTCATGACGCAAGGCACGTCCGCGGACGCCACCGCAGCCACGACCGAGGGTGAGAGCTGGTGGTAGACGTTGTGGAAGTGCACGATGTCGGGCTCGAACCGGGCCAGAGCCTGCTCGATACCCGTGCGGCTGCGTGGGGACCACACCATGCGCGCTGCCGCGCCGAGACTGGCGAGCCCACCGGGAGCAGGGTCGAGCTGGACGTAGCGCGCGAAGGTGTCGGCGAGGGGGAGGCCGGGCGCGTTGTCGGGGTGGTCCATACCCCAAAAGTCGACCACGTCCCCGCGGGAGCTCTGGAGCGCCCCGACGTCGAACATGTACCCCTCCGCGCCGCCACGCCGATGGAGGAACTTGTTCACGTGCAGCACACGCATCGGTCCACAGCCCCTTCCGATCGTCGCCCAATTTACTGCATGCGACCGCGCGTGTCCGGTGGTCTGCGGATGTTGCCGGTCACCCGCACGGAGCCGATCCCGCGGCTACGATGTGAGAGCCGGGTGCAGCGTCGACCCGGAGGAGTGCAGGTCATCGCGCCGGGAGGATCCATGCAGGGATCAGTAGGGCGCGGGATCCGCCGGCGAGTCCGACGGGCCGTCACCTGGCGGCCGACTCGCGCCGGAACCGATCCCGTCGACATCGCCGAGCTCATCGCTCCGCTGCGCTTCGACGTGGTCGTCCGCGCCCGCTTCCTCGACTGGCTCGAGCCGAGGCTCGATGACGACCCCGTGGCAACGGCCCGACAGGCCTTGGACCATGAGTATGCCGCATGGTTCCGCCACATCGAGGTCGCCCGTTTCCGTCCCCACCTCGCGAGCGACGAAGTCGCGCTCCGGACGGCATACGGTGACCGGGTGGGGCGCACGGCCACCCTCCTCCGTTCCTACTTGGTTCGTGGTTTCGACCCGAGCCACCCGGTGACCCTCCGGCGCACGAGCAGTGCCAGGACGGCCGACTCTGGCCTGCTCGTCGCGAAGACGCTCCACGTCGGTGACGGGGCGCACCGGTTGGCCCTGCTCCTTCGTGACGGACTCCCCCTCCAGCCCGAGATGTACGTCGTGGAACCACGTCCGATGCCGGTCATCGACAACACCAGCGTTCTCGTGCGCCACCTCGACGTGGGTGCGGGGGAGTATGCGTCGTTCCTGGCTCCCTGGTATGCCGCCGGGCGGGTGGCCTCGCTCGCAGGGCTTGAGGCAGCCGTGGGCGAGGGAGCACCCGAGCGGGTCGCCGAGCTGAGGGCGGTCATGCGCACCCACCTGGCCGCAGGCGTGCGGTCCTGATGTCCCGCGGAGACCTCCTCGCGCGGTGGAGCGCCCCACCGGTGGCCCCTGAGTCCACGCCCCGATACGTGCTGCGCAAGGTGTTGCGGCACGCCTACTGGGCCCGTACCGAGGGCATCGGCCGGCTCGTCGAGGAGGACCGACTCGACCCACGCGAACGCGTCGGCTCGGCCCTTCGCAAGGCTCTCTGGCGCCGCCGTTCGGGTGGTTTGCCCGGGTCGACCCGGCCGGTCTACGTCGTCGGCCTGCAGCGGTCCGGGACCAACATGCTCCTTCGTGGTCTCGATGCGGCTCCGCAGATCGAGGCTCGGGGAGAGAACGACCGCGAGCTGTTCGAGCGGTTCCGGCTCCGGGATCGGGACACCCTCGCGGCGGCGGTGCGCAGGAGCCGCCACCACCTCGTGCTGATCAAGCCCATCTGCGACTCACACCGGGTCGATCTGCTGCTTGATGACCCACTGCTGCCGCACGGCAGGGCGCTCTGGGTGGTGCGTGACGTCGTCGAGCGGGCGCGCTCGGAGGTCTCGAAGTTTGGCCCCGCCAACCTCATCGCACTGCGGGACATCGCGGCCGGTCGCGGCGAGCTGAGGTGGCAGGGCGAACGCCTGCCCTCGGCGAGTGTGGAGCTGGTCCGATCCTTCGACACCGAAAGCATGACCTCGCACACGGCCGCGGCACTGTTCTGGGTGGTGCGCAACCAGCTGGTCTTCGACCTCGGCCTCGACGCTCGCGACGACGTGCTCCTCGTCTCCTACGACGCCTTCGCCGCCGACCCCGAGTCCGAGATGCGCCGGATCTGCACGTTCCTCGACTTCCCCTTTCGCCCCGAGCTCTGCGCCCACGTGACCCGTCGTAGCACCCACGGGCACAAGCCGTTGGACATCGACCCGCGGGTCCTCGCGCTGGCCCACGGCCTCGAGAAGCGGCTGACGCGGCTCCGCGAGCAGCAGGGAATGGCGTCGTGAGGTGGCTCGCCGCGGCCGGTGCGATCGTCGTCGCCACGCTGACCGGCTGCACCGGCGGGACACCTGACTACGTGCCGCCCTCGACCGTGCCCAGCGGGGCTTCTGTCCCGCCGACCCCCGTCGTCGTGCCCACGCCCGGCGACGGCGAGGGGCCGGTCGGAGCGAAATGGGACTGGGGTCGCTTCGACGCCTTCGAGCCCTACGTGCGGCAGCTGTCCGGGGGTGCGACGTTCTACGAGCTCGTCTGGTGCCAGGTCGAGAAGACCCCCGGCGATCGCAACTGGGCGATCCTGGACCGCATTGCGAGCCGGGCCGAACGAGCCGGTGTCGAGCTCATGCTCAAGGTTCGGGTGGGACAGTGCTGGGCGACCGGCCAGGAAGGTGAGTTCGTCAGGGGGAACAAGGCCAAGACCGAGTCGAGTATGCCTCGGTCCGAGCTGGAGTACACCGACTTCGTCACCGAAGCCGTGCGTCGCTACTCCGCCAGGGGAGTGCGCGTCTGGGCTGTCGAGAACGAGGTGAACTCCCCGACGTTCTGGGCGGGCACGGCGGCCCAGTACGAGCGCCTCGTCGCGACGGCAGCCCGCACGGTCCGATCCCTCGATCCCGAGGCGGTCGTCGTCGACGCCGGGTTGAGCAGCACGAGCTACGGCGTCGGCATCGCGCAACGGCTCATCGATGACGGCGACGAGGATGCAGCCGTCGGGGCGTGGAACACCTACTACTCCCGGCGCTTCGGGACCCGCGGTGACGAGCTCATCCGGGCCGCGGGGGTCGACGAGCTCCGCGCCGCGCTCGCCGGGGAGCAGCAGCGCCGCAACGCCGACTACCTCGCCGCGACGATCCGGCTGCTCGACCAGGGCGTCGTCGACGTGCGGCAGGTTCACTTCTACGAGGACGCCTCTGCGGCGGACCTGCTCACCGACTACGTCCGTGAGACGACCCCCGCAAACGTCCCGGTCGAGCTGTGGGAGGTGGGGAGCTTCGTCCGGGGGGCGGAGCTCTCCCAGGAGGAGCAGGTCACGGACCTGGTCGTGAAGGTGTCACTGTTCCTGGCCGCCGGGATGCGCAAGGTCATCTGGCTCCCCCTCATCCCCAACCCGGACGGCCGCAACGCCGACGAACCCCGCTCAGGGCTCCTCGCAGCCGACGCGTCGGTGCGTCCGCTCGGTGAGGTCTACGCGCGGTTCGCCGCCGATGCCCGCGCCGCGCGGGCCGCCCCCGTCATTCAGGGTGACGTCCGCGGTGTCGCCCTCACGAAAGAGGGCAAGTCGGTCGCGTACGTGTGGTCCACCGGAGATCCGGTGCAGCCGGCGCCCGGGATGCGTGTGGAGCCGCTGCCACCTGGATCACCCGCCACCGAAGTCGTGGGAAACAAACCGGTGCGCGTCACCGGCGCGTCGACCCCCGACGAGCTGTGGAAGGACTCCCCGTGACGACGAGCATCGACCCGGCCCGTCTCGTCTTCGTCGGCGGGCTGCACCGCAGCGGCACGACACCGTTCGCCCGGCTGCTCGCGGAGCACCCCGATGTCTCAGGGCTCGCCCGTACGGGAGTGCGTGAGGACGAGGGCCAACACCTGCAGGGCGTCTATCCCAAGGCCAAGGTCTTCGGTGGATCCGGACGCTTCGCGCGTGATCCGCGGGCGCACCTCACCGAGGACTCGCCGTTGTTGACCCCCGAGGCGCCCCAAGCCATGCTCGACGCCTGGCTGCCGTACTGGGACGACGGCGCGCGACTGCTCTTGGAGAAGTCGCCGCCCAACATCCTCATGGGACGTTTCCTGCAGGCGGCATACCCCGGCTCGGCCCTCATCATCGTCGTGCGCCACCCCGTGGCAGTCGCGCTGTCGACGAAGAAGTGGCGCAGGTTCTCCTCAGGTGACCCTCGCCGGTTCGAGTCGCTGAGCAGGTTGGTCGAGCACTGGATCCTCGCTCACGACATTCTCGCGGAGGACCTCGAACGACTCCCGCGCGCCATGGTCGTGCACTACGAGACCCTGGTTCACGCACCCGGCCCCGAGCTGGAGCGAGTGCGAAGCCACCTCGGTCTTGACCCCGCTCATCCGCTGCAGCCGCTGTCACGCGACCACGGGTCCGAGTACGAGCTGTGGTGGGAGGAGCTTCGCTCCTCGCTGCGCCCGGGGGGGTGGCAGCGCCGCCTCATCGAGCGACGATACGGAGACCGCATCGCGCAGTTCGGCTACGACGTCACGGACCTCAGCGCCCAACGCGCAGTGGCGGCAGACCCGCACCTGCTCCGTGCCTGAGCACGAGCTCGTGCCCACCATCCGGCCGGGCCCATGGCACAGGCCGTCAGCAGGCCTTCGCGGCGACCGTGTCCGCCGTGACGCGCAGGTCCTGTGCCGAGGCCACGGCGGAGTTCGCCGTCTGCTCCGTCCCCGAGATCTGGTCGGCAGCGCCCTCGATGGTGGTCCGCGCCTGAGCGAGGGCGGCCGCCTCGTCCGCGGTCGACGTACGCCCGCCCGCCGTGCTGGCTGCGCCGAGCCGTCCGAGGGTTGCCCGAGCACGCACGAGCAGGGCTGAGCGGACTGCGTTGCGGCTGCGGACCGCCGCCGCCGCCGCCGCCGTCCGCGCGGCATTCAAGCGGGCACGGGAGAGAGCCGACTCGACGGTCGCACACGACTTGTCGGGGCCGTAGGCCTTGTCCCGAAGTTCCTTGACCTCAGTGCGCGTCGCCGCCAGCGCCGAGGCGACGGCGGGCATCGCGTCTCGCGAGCTGGCCGCGTGGGAGAGGTCGCGCAGGTTGCGGGCAAGTTCGTCGAGCTCTTTCGTCACAGCGGCCGGCCGGACCGGAGTAGCGGCGGTGGGCGTTGAAGTCGACGTTCCTGTGGGCGCAGGGCTGGCCGGGGCGGTGGGAGAGGCGACTGGTGTCTCACGACCCCCGAGGTCACGCGTGCTGGCCTCGGTGCTGCAGGCCGCCAGGACGGCGACCAGGACGGTGGCGACGAAGGAGCCACGGGTGCTGCGTATTGAGGTCACCGACCCTCCTCATCGGGTCGACATGACGGTTCATGCGATTCCAAGACCGCGACGTCACCCTGTCGATATCATGATCATCTGATCATGCCACGCAGGGGCCGGATCGGGACCGGATCGGGTGAACGCCCGCCCGGTGGGCGTCGGGGTCATACCCTCGTCAGTAGGACCGAGGACGGAGCGCGATGTCGATGAAACCTTCGACACGATTGCGGCAGACCTTGAGCCCGTTGCGCCCGATCCTGCGCCGGGGAGAGCGGATGGTGCCCGGCTACCTCGTCGTGGGGACCAAACGAGGCGGTTCGACATCGCTCGCTGACTGGATCGCCGGACACCCAGAGGTCTCCCCGTGCCTGTCGGAGAAGGGCACGCACTACTTCGATGTCAACTGGACCAAGGGTGAGGCCTGGTTCCGCTCGGCCTACCCGAAGCAGGCGCCCGGCAAGCGGATCACCGGGGAGGCGAGCCCTTACTACATGTTCCATCCCGAGGCCCCTGCCCGGATCGCGCGCACTCTTCCGGAAGTCCTGCTCATCACCTGTCTGCGGGACCCTGTCGCCCGAGCGTGGTCCCACCACGCGTACGAGGTGGCCAAGGGTCGCGAGACCCTCGGCTTCGAGGAGGCGCTCGACGCCGAGCCGGATCGTCTTGCGGGGGAGGAGGGAAGGCTGCGCAGCGACCCCGGCTACCAGAGCCCACACTGGCGCTACCACGCGTACCAACGCCGCGGTCACTACGCCGCGCAGATCCTCGAGCTGCAGCGGCACGTCGGGGCCGAGCGTGTGCTCGTCGTGCAGAGCGAACGGCTGTTCGCCGACCCGAAGGGCCAGCTCGCGAAGGTGTGGGACTTCCTTGGTCTTTCGCCGTTCGTGCCCGACGACCTCCAACCGCAGAACGCCAACCGGCCGTACGGCTCGATGCCCCCCCACCTCATCACGCGCCTGCAGACGTACTACCGCCCGCACAACGCCCTCCTCTCCACCATCGAGGGCGTGGACGTGTCGTGGCCCGAACACGAACCGAACTGACGACCCTGACCACCGACCCCGACCCCGGAGCGCAGCCCGCCATGGAGATCATCGATTACCTCCGCATCCTCCACCGGAGGTGGCTCGTGCTCGTGCTCGTGCCGCTCGTCGCGGTCGCCGCCGCGGTGGCGTGGGCCTTGTTCAGGCCCCCCACGTATGCGGGCGTTGCCACCGTCAACGGGACGGCCCTCGTCGGCACGACGAGCAGTCAGTTCACCGGTCCACAGGGCGTGGGTCAGTTCGTGTCGGCCTTCGGCGCTGCCGCGAGCGGGCCGTACGTGCTCAACGTCGTCAGTGCACGCACGTCCATGACGGTCCGCGACCTTCGGGACGGGCTCCTCGTCACGCAGGTGGGGGACAGCTCGACGATGCGGGTCGCCTACGAAAGCGGCAAACGTGAGACCGTCGAGCCGGTGCTCACGGCCGTGGTCGAGGAGACGCTCATCGCGCTGTTCCGCCCGCGCGCCGACCAGTCGATCCGTGACCGTGACGCCGCGGCCCGTGAGGTCGAGACGGCCAACGCCGAGGCCGAGGCGCTGGCCAAGAAGGTTGGCCGAGCGAACCCCCGAGAGACCTACCAGGCTCTCGTGAGCAAGATTTCCAGTTTGGAGCAGCAGCAGGCCACCCTGCGCGCAAACGGAAATGCCGTCGGGGCCGCCGTCCTCAACGCCCCGCTGAAGGCCGCGCAAATCGAGGCGGCCGGGTACGGACCGATCCTCGCCGACTTCGCCACGGTGGAAGCCAAGCAGCAGGCTGCAGCCGACGCCCTCGCCTCGGCCCAGCAGGAGTACCGGCTGGCCACCGGCCAACTGACGGCGACCTCGTCGGACCGCGTCGTGTTCGTCTCGGGCGTGTCAACCGCGGCCGCGTCCACTGCCGCGTGGTCGCTCGTCCTCCCGGTGCTCGGCGCGGGGATCTTCACCGCTCTCGTCGTGGTGTTCGTCCTGGAGTTGCTGGGCCGCAGCCGTGCGCGGGGTTCGCGGCGACCCGGCGGCAGTGCCGCGGAGACCGGGGTGGACGACGATGTGGTCGACCGTGCCGGTCCCGTCATGACCGACCCTCCCGGACCGGCCCTCCCGGCCGACTCCCGCTCACGACACCTGACCTCGGCCCGGAACGGTTCAGGAACGGTCGTGGTACCGGACGACGACCGACGGGGCGACCACACTCGGGCCGAGGTCGGGGAACCTCGAGGCGAGACCGACGCGGGGGGCGCCGAGCGGGAACCGGTGCCCGAGCCGTCGGTCGAGCAGGCCCGACCGGTCGCCGGCAGTGATCCGGACGCCTTCTCCTGGGAAGAGGGCCGTAACGGCGCAGCCCGTGCCACGCGCCAGCCTCGCCGACGCTGAACGGAGGGTAGACGTCACGTGACTGCGACACCCTCGAACCGTCCGATCTTCGTCGTCGGCTGCCAGCGGTCCGGCACCACGATGCTCCGCCTCATGCTGGACTCCCACGCGAGGATCAGCTGCGGCCCCGAGACGCGCTTCCTGGAGGGGTTCGAGCCGATCCTCACGGACGACTGGAAGCGGCTGTCCCAGTACGGTTTCACCGAGGAGGAGTGGATCCGGAGGATTCGCGGCTTCTTCGAGGGGATCCACGGTGACTACGCCAAGTCCAAGGGCAAGGAGCGCTGGGCCGACAAGACACCACGCTATGCCCTCATGCTCCCGCTGATCCTGCGCATCTTTCCTGATGCGCAGGTCGTGCACGTGATTCGTGATCCCCGGGACGTCGCGGTCTCGCACCGCGAGCGGTTCGGCTACTGGTCCTGCCTGAAGTCCACCGCCAAGTGGCCCCGCTACGTCGGGACGGCGCGGGACGCGGCTCGCGGCCTTCCGGGTGAGGCGTACACAGAGGTGCGCTACGAGAACCTCGTCGCGGACCCCGAGGCGACCATGCGAGACCTCCTCGCGTGGCTGGGGGAGGAATGGGACCCCGCCGTGCTCGATTTCGACAAGGCCCGACACGACGTCCCCGCGCGGTACCACGCCCAGCTCGCGGCGCGTCGAGCCACCGCTGGCACTGAGGCGGCGGTCTACGCGTCTCGGGTGGGCTCGCACCGTCGCGAGCTCGACCCACTCGTGCGGCTCCTGGTCTGGACCAACAGCCGTCGGCTGCTTCACGAGCTCGGGTACTGACAGTGTCAACGGCCGGCACCCCCACCCAGGGACCCTCGGATGCCCCGTCCCGCTCGGCCGCAGCCTCGGCCACGACCAGACCAATGCTGGTACTGAGTTTCGGTCTTGGTGCCGTTGCCGTCGCGGCCGCAGTGGTGTCCGGGCTCGCCATGGCTCGGGGCGACAAGATCCTCACCGTCCTGCCCCTGGCCCTCCTGGTCGGGCTCGCTGTCGGGGTGCTTGCCTTCACCCGGTACCGGATCTTCGTCCTCCTCCTACTGGCCATCCGCCCCAGCATCGATCTCGTCAAGCTCAGCGGCGACCCCACCGGCACCGCTGGGGGGGCAGGCGTGTCCCGGGGCGTGGACCCCTCGAGCATGCTCGCCGTGCTCTTCCTCGCGGCAGCCCTGCTCTGGTTGGCGGGGCGGGTCGCCGAACAGAGGGCTGTCGCCCCCGGCCGGCTCGGCTGGGCGCTCATTGCGTTCGGCACGACCGCCTACCTCAGTGTCATCGGTTCCGCCCGGCCCGGCGCGAGCGCATTGGAGGCGACCCGAATCGCGTCCGTGGTGATGATGTTCATCGTGCTCGAACAGCTCATCCGCGACGAGCGGTCGATGGGTCTCGTGCTCGGGGCGTGCTACGTCGGCCTGCTGTACCCGCTGCTGTACACCGTCTTCGGCATCGTCACCGGCAACCCTCCGTCCGAGACAGCCGGCTCGTTCACTCGGCTCACCGGCCCCTTCAACCAGTCGAACACCTTCAGCCGCTACCTCGCCTACATGCTGGTCTTCGCCATCGCCGTGTATCCGTACATCGAGCGGCGGCTGCGCGTGCCCGCCCTGGCCGTGATCATGCTGTCCGGGGTCTTCCTCGTGATGACCCTCACTCGCACCGGGATGTTGGGGGCGGTGATCGGCATCGCCCTCGTGGCCGCGTTGCAGCGGCGCCACAAGATTCTCGTGGGGATGAGCGTCTTCGCCGTCATCGCTCTGTTGATGCTGCCCGGAGTCTCCGAACGGTTCGGCACGACGGGGACCGGAACCGAGCTGGGCGCATCAGCGCCGACCGGGAACACCGTCGACTGGCGCTTTCGCTACTGGGCCGAGGTGCTCCCGCTGGCGAACGAGAACCCGGTCACCGGGATCGGCCTGACCATGACCCAGTACGGCACGGCTTCCGAGAAGCAGCCGCACAACGACTTCCTGCGTGCTTACGTCGAGACGGGTGTCATCGGGTTCGGCACCTTCGTCGCGGTCATCGCCACCCTCCTCGGCACCGCGTGGGCCGCGATTCGTGCGGTACCGCGAGGCAGCCCCGGTCATGCAGTGGCCGTCGGGGCCTTCGGATGCGCAGTCGCGTTCAGCCTCAGTGCCGCGTTCGCCAACGTCATGTCCAACGTGGTGAGCCTCTGGTACCTGTTCGCGTTCGCGGCCGCTGCCGGCTGGGTGCTCCGCTCCGCGTCCGGCGAGCGACGTCATCGGGGTCGTTGACTGCGGCACCGATTGGTCGTTCCGTG
The DNA here is from genome assembly GCF_042666395.1 of Knoellia pratensis. Lineage (NCBI taxonomy): Bacteria > Bacillati > Actinomycetota > Actinomycetes > Micrococcales > Intrasporangiaceae > Knoellia > Knoellia pratensis. The sequence continues at coordinate 1,333,143 of NZ_JBHTDJ010000001.1, forward strand.
TGCTCACTGGTCGCGCCGCGCGAGGCCATCCTGACTGACACGACGGCCCACTCGAGTATGGCGCAGGGCCGACACCGGCGACATTGTCGGGTGAGGGAGGGACTGCCGGGCCTTGCGCGTCCGTACGCAACTGGTGGGCGGTCGCCCCGGTCGCGGGGGATGGCGGCCAGGCGCGATGCGAGGAAGTGAACGGGCGGGCCATCGGCCAAGGACTGGTCGACCATTGCTCGGATGCCTCTCAGGATCCAGCTCACGTCATCAGGGTCTTGCTGGGCCTCAGTCGTGTGACTCGCGCGACGATCGCCCGCAGTGCTGCACGGTCCTCCGGCGCGATCCCGAACCGCACCAGGAGCGCGGACTGAACCGTGAGCAGGAGTGGTACTCCTACGAGCAGGGCCGTCACAGGCTCCTCGACCACGGACCGCACCAGGAGTCCCAGTGCTGCTGCGGGGAGCGAGGCGAGGATCAGGGGGACGATGCGTGCGCCGAGGGCGACGGTGCCGAGCACCCGGTACACCTGCAGCACCTTGGTCACGTTGACAACGACGAGCGAGATCGACCAAGCGAGCGCGGCGCCGGTGATGCCGAAGGGGGGAACGAGGAGCAGGGTGAGCACAACGTTGAGAATGAGGACTCCGACGTTGTCCACCATGGAAAGCACGACCCGCCCGGACATGTTGAGCACCACACCACACGGCCCTGCCACAGCGGCGACGAATTGTCCGAAGGCAAGGACGACCGTGACCATCGCCCCCGCGACGAAGTCCTCACCGAAGAGCAGGAGCACCGGCCCGGCGAATGTGACCAGCAGGACGAAGGCGGGCAGGGATGCGGCGAGGATCCACCGTGTGGCCGTGCCGTAGGCGCGTGCCGCCTCGTCACGGTGCCCCAGGTGAGCGAGGTGCGCCATGTGGGGGGTGAACGCGTTGGTGATGGGAGCCATGACGAATACGGCGAGGGAGACCAGGCGCGCCCCGACGGTGAAGACCCCGACGCTCTGCGGGTCACTGAGCCTGCCGAGGATTAGGGTGCCCGACCAGATGAGACCTGTCGCAGCGAGTGTGGATCCCCAGCTGACCAGCGAGAACGAGAATATCGCCCGGGCCTCGATGATCGGACGCACCTTCGGTATCCACCGCAGGCGGCGGATGAGGGCCGCCACCGAGAGGACGGCGGCGAGCCACGCCCCGGCCGCGACGGCCCACAGAGCTGCCGTCAGGCCAAGGCCGAGGCCGACCACGAGACCCGTGAGACCGAGGACCGTCAGCGGGTCGAGGAAGCGACCGATGAGGGTGTACTCGACCTGGCTGCGCCAGCCTTGGGTGGCAGAGAGGGCGGCGTCCGTGATCGTGGTGGCCGGCAGGGTCAGTGCGACGATCCGCACGCCGTCCACGAGCGTGGCGTCGCGGTAGAAGGCGGCCACGGCGGGGGCTGCCAACGCCAGCCCTACGGCCAGTGCCGACGATCCGAGGACGGTGACGCCCATACCGAGCCGCACGGTTCCACGCAATCGCGCCGGGTCGTCGTCGGCGAGGTAGATCGCGACGAAACGAGTCATCCCGGCTCGGAAGCCGGCCAGCCCGAGCAGCGACAACAGGGCCAGCATTCCGTAGAGCAGCGAGTAGCGCCCGAGGTCCGCGGCCCCGAGAGAAGTAGCCAGCAGACTCAGCACCACGAAAAGAGCAGCCTGCTGGACCAGAGCCCCGGCGAGGTTGAGTGCACCCCCCCGTGCGAACGTCTGCGCCCTGCGTGCGTCCCCGGCGGGGCTCGGGTGGTCCCCTCGCGACGTCATGCGTCGCTGGCGCGCGGAGGCTCGACGACGGGCCCGGTCTGTTGTGTCGCCGGTGTGCCCGCCTCGGGCGGGGCCTGCGATCGTCGGCCGAAGGCGGGCAGGCCGTGGTGACGGCGGACCACCATCCACAGGACGGGCGCGATGACGAGCGAGACGAGCAGGATCATGGCAGTGACGGACGTGGGCACCTCGAGCAGCTTCAGTGCCGAGGCGAGCAGCACGAACGCGAGGGCCCGCCGCACGAGTCCACCGGGCGCCCGGGACGACAGCTGGGCCCCGATCCAGACACCGGGGATGGCTCCGACGAGCAGGGAGGCCGTGAGGGTGAGTTCGAAGTCCCCGTAGAGGATGTGGGCGACGGCGGCGGACGTGACGAGGGGGACAGCCTGCGCCAGGTCGGTGCCGACGAGGCTGTTCGCCCGGAGCATGGGATAGAGGGCCATCAGCGCGATGATGATGAGCGATCCGGACCCCACGGAGGTCATCCCGACCACGAGTCCTCCGAGGGCTCCGACGAGCACCGTCGGCAGGACTCGCACCACGACCTCCGGCCTGTCCGCCGTCCGGAGCAGCCCTTCGGCTCGCCGTCGGCGAGCCCGCTCGACAAGTCGCACGTACGCCTTGAGGATGAGCCCCCCGGCCGCGATGAGCAGGGCCACGCCCAGGGCGCGGCGCGTGAGCTCCTCCACCTGCTCGCCGTCGCCGAGTGCACGGATGACGAACACCCCGGAGAACGCCGTCGGCACCGACCCGACGCAGAGCCACGCGGCGAGGCGGAGGTTGACCGTCCCGCGGCGCAAGTGGACGGCTGCCCCGACGGGCTTCATCGCCGCCGAAGCGACGAGGTCGCTGGACACGGCAGTGAGAGGAGGGATGTTGAAGAAGAGCACGAGTACGGGGGTCATCAGCGCACCTCCGCCCATCCCCGTGAGGCCGACCACGACACCTATCCCGAAGCAGGCCGCGGCCAGGGCCCAGTCGACGCTCATCGGATCTCCTCCGACAGCCAGCCCCCGGTCTGAAGGTGGGCGAGGACCACTGCGGTGGCCTCTGCGACGCGCATCACCGTCGTGTCTACGACGAGGTCGGCGTCGTCCGGGCTCTCGTAGGGGTCAGACACCCCGGTGAACTCCCGAATCCGTCCGGCGCGGGCAGCGGCATACAAGCCCTTGAAGTCGCGGGCCTCGCACGTCTCGAGCGGCGTGCTCACGTGGACCAGAACGAAGTCTCCGACCTCCCGGACCATGGCCCGCACCTCTGCGCGAGTGGATCGGTAGGGCGCGATCGGTGCACAGAGCACCAACCCGCCATGGCGAGCCACCTCGGTGGCGACGAAGCCGATCCGCCGGATGTTTTGTTCGCGCCCGACGCGGTCGAAGCCGAGCCCACTCGACAGCAGGCCGCGAACGGCGTCGCCGTCGAGGAGGCTGACCGTGCGACTCGAGGTCTCCAGCAGCGCGTCACGCACCGAGCGGGCCAGGGTTGACTTCCCCGAGCCCGACAGGCCGGTGAACATGACCACGACCCCTCGGCGCGGCCTCGGTGGGCGCCACCGCCGCAGCGCTTGGTCGACACTGTCGGGAACGCGATCCAAGGGGTCGTCGCGAACCGCCGAGTCAAGGGCGGCCCTGACATCGCGCCAGCCCACGGCACGGGGGTCGACGTCGGGAGACGGATGACGCAGGTCGACGGGCGCGCCGAGCCGGGCGGCGAGGAGATCCCCCAGAGCCGTGTCGCTCGCGGGGTCGCGCCACCGCAGTGGAGCGGTGCGAATGGTGACGTCGCTCCCCACCTCGGGTGCGAGGTGGCGGGCCATGTCCAGCAGGACCGCTGTGGGGATGCCATCGGTCGATTGGCGGCTGTCCGGCACCAACAGAAGCACGCGACCCCGCTCCCAGGGCGGCAGCTCGTCGGTGGTGAGCGGGCGGGAAAGGATGACGACGAGATGCCAGTCGGCCAAGAGGGCCGCCTCGTCCAGACGAGGTCCCCCGGCGCCCGATTCCCTGGCGCGTTCACGGCGGAGAAGTCCTCGCAACAGGTCGGACCCGCCCTCGCAAGGAACAGCCTCCTGGACGATGAGCGTCGCGAGGGGTGTGCACTCCTCGTCGACGAGCAGGAGCTCGCCGGAAGGGTGCCCGCTGCCGTCCAGGCCACGGGGGAGCAGTACCGTGGCGCCGGTTACGGGTGAGCCGACCCGCACGACGCCACCGAGGACGTGGTCCACCGGGAGCACGCCGAGCAGTGCGAGCTCCACGTCGCCGAGGGTCACGTCGTCGAGCACCACGCGTGGCCCGACCGTAGATGTCGTCGGCATTAACACACCCTCTCTGCGAGCGCGGTGCACGAGGCAGAGGACGTCCAGAGCCACGGTGCCCCTGTCGGTCCAGCGTATGACCTAGCGGTGGCGTCCCGCCGGGTTTTGGAGATGCCGCCGCCGCGCTCGAGTCAAGGCAGACGTCCCGCACGCTGAGCGGGACGACGTGGCCTTCCCGCTCCCGGGGAGGCCGCCATGCCAAAGCGCAACCGCCCTCCGTCAGCGAACGCATATGTGACCCCGCCGTCCTCTTGGCGCCTCCCGCACACGCCAACTCGTTCGGTGGCCTTCTCGGCTGCTCCGACCGACCCGTCGCGTTCGGCGCGCCAGCCCATTGTGAGGCAGGTCAGCGCACCGAGTTCGCCGTCGTGCACTCCCTCAGTGGCGTCGTTCTCGCCGTAGCCTCTGGGCTCCGTGAGCCCACGTGGAGAAGGACAACGCGAACGCCGCCGGTGGCCACTGGAAGGTTGGGCTGCACATGGTGCCCACCGCGCATGGGCTGGCATGGTCGCCGGAGCATGCGTCGTTCGAGGCCTGATGGGGTCACGACCGGAGCGAACCGTAAGGGAACGGTCCTCGTCCTGACATCGGCACGGGGGCACACCTCGCCTGCGCCGGGGATCGCCCACAAGCCGAGACGACGTCAACCCGCCACGTCTACGACGGCCTGCTCACGGACCTTGTCCTCGTCCGGGGCTGACTCCAACCCCACTGGCTCGGGAGCGGTCGGCCTCGCGGTAGCGTTGCTGCGCGATGCCCACGCTGCAATCCGTCGTCGACCATTTCGCCGCGGCACCCCAGATCCGCTCGTTCCTCGAGACTGCCACCGGCCCCGGCACGGAGACGATCGACGTCTCCGTCAGTGCCGGTGCGCGCCCTGCGCTGATCGCTGCCGCGGTCGAGCGCCTGCGCGCGACCGCTCCCGATCGACTGCCGCTGCTCGTCGTGACCGCGACGAGCCGGGAGGCAGAGGACCTCACCGCCGCTCTCGGTTGCGTCCTCGACCCCGACGTCATCGCCGACTTCCCGTCCTGGGAGACGCTGCCGCACGAGCGACTCAGTCCGCGCTCCGACACCGTTGGTCGTCGACTGGCCGTGCTGCGTCGTCTCGCGCACCCGGCCACGGTCGCCGATGACGACGTCGCACACGGTCCGCTGTCCGTCGTCGTGGCACCGGTGCGCGCCGTCCTCCAGCCGATCTCCATCGGCCTGGGCGACCTCAGCCCCGTTGCCCTGCGCGCCGGAGAGGACCACAACCTCGACGAGGTCGTCGAGGCGCTCGCAGGCGCGGCCTACTCGCGCACCGACCTCGTCGAGCGGCGTGGTGAGTTCGCCGTGCGTGGCGGCATCCTTGACGTCTTCCCGCCGACCGAGGAGCACCCGCTCCGCGTCGAGTTCTGGGGCGACACCATCGAGGAGATCCGCTGGTTCAAGGTCGCCGACCAGCGTTCGCTCGAGGTCGCATCGCACGGGCTGTGGGCCCCGCCGTGCCGCGAGGTGCTCCTCACCGACGCTGTGCGAGATCGCGCGGCGAGCCTCGCCGACCAGCTCCCCGGTGCCGCTGACCTGCTGCACAAACTCGCTGCCGGCATCGCCGTCGAGGGCATGGAGTCGCTTGCGCCAGCCCTCGTCGACGGCATGGAGTCGATGCTCGACAGCTTCCCCGCCGGTTCGCCCGTCGTCACGTGTGACCCCGAGCGCGTGCGCACCCGTGCCCACGACCTCGTCGCCACGAGCCAGGAGTTCCTCGAAGCGGGGTGGGCCAACGCCGCCGCGGGCAACGCCGTCCCCATCGACCTCGAGAAGATCCTCGGATCCGCCTCGTTCTGGTCGGTCGGCGATCTGCGCGACCACGCCCGCGCCACCGAGCACCCGTGGTGGGACCTCACCCCCTTTGTGCTCGATCTGGAGACGACCGACGGCAACGCCGTCGAGACCGGCACCGAGGACCCCACGGCATACCGGGGTGACATCGAGTCCGCCGCCGCAGACCTGCGCACCTGGACCAACGACGGGTGGCGCGTCCTCGTCGCCACCGACGGACAGGGCTCGGCCAAGCGCATCGTGGAGGTCCTGGGTGAGGCCGAGGTGCCCGCGCGGCTCGAGACCGTGCTCGACACCTTCGAGCCCGGCATCGTCCACGTCACGACCGCCCAGCTGGGGCGCGGCTTCGTCCATGCGGCCGGCCGCCTCGTCGTCCTCACCGAGACCGACCTCACCGGCACCCCGTCGACGGGTCCGTCGACCAAGGACATGCGGCGTATGCCGTCGCGCAGACGCAACCAGGTCGACCCGCTCCAGCTCAAGCCGGGCGACTTCGTCGTCCACGAGCAGCACGGCGTCGGCAAGTTCGTCGAGATGATGCAGCGCACTGTCCAGGGCGCGACACGTGAGTACCTCGTGCTCGAGTACGCCCCGGGCAAGCGCGGACACCCCGGCGACCGGCTGTTCGTGCCCACGGACCAGCTCGACCAGATCACCCGCTACGTCGGCGGCGAGCAGCCCACCCTCAACAAGATGGGCGGCTCGGACTGGAAGACCACCAAGTCCAAGGCCCGTCGTTACGTCAAGCAGATCGCCGCCGAGCTCATCCAGCTCTACTCCGCCCGGATGGCGACCAAGGGGCACGCCTTCTCGCCCGACACTCCGTGGCAGCGCGAGCTCGAGGACGCCTTCGCCTACATCGAGACGCCCGACCAGCTCAGCTCCATCGACGAGGTCAAGGCCGACATGGAGCGAGAGGTCCCGATGGACCGACTCATCTGCGGCGACGTCGGCTACGGCAAGACCGAGATCGCGGTGCGTGCGGCGTTCAAGGCGATCCAGGACGGCAAGCAGGTCGCCGTCCTCGTGCCGACGACCCTGCTCGTCCAGCAGCACCTCCAGACCTTCACCGAGCGCTACGCGCCCTTCCCCGTGACGGTCAAGCCGTTGAGCCGCTTCCAGTCCAAGAAGGAAACTGACGCCGTCCTCGAGGGTCTGGCCAACGGGTCCGTGGACCTTGTCATCGGCACGCACCGCCTGCTGTCCGACTCCGTGCACTTCAAGGACCTCGGCCTCGTCGTCGTCGACGAGGAGCAGCGCTTCGGGGTCGAGCACAAGGAGCAGCTCAAGCAGCTCCGTACGGCCGTCGACGTTCTGGCGATGTCCGCAACCCCGATCCCGCGCACACTCGAGATGGCTGTCACCGGCATACGCGAAATGTCCACTCTCGCAACGCCTCCGGAAGAGCGGCACCCGGTCCTCACCTACGTGGGCGCCTACGAGGAGAAGCAGATCACCGCGGCCGTCCGGCGCGAGATGCTGCGCGAGGGGCAGGTCTTCTACATCCACAACAAGGTCGCCACGATTGAGCGCGCGGCTGCCCGGATCCGTGAGCTCGTGCCGGAGGCTCGCATCGCCGTGGCCCACGGCAAGATGGGTGAGCACCGGCTCGAGCAGGTTGTCCTCGACTTCTGGGAGAACCGCTTCGACGTCCTCGTCTGCACGACGATCGTCGAGACCGGCCTCGACATCTCCAACGCCAACACCCTCATCGTCGAACGCGCCGACCGGCTCGGCCTGAGTCAGCTCCACCAGTTGCGCGGGCGCGTCGGACGTGGCCGTGAGCGCGCCTACTCGTACTTCCTCTACCCGCCCGAGAACCCTCTCACCGAGACCGCGCACGACCGCCTCCAGACGATCGCCAGCCACACCGACCTCGGCGCCGGCATGCAGGTCGCGATGAAGGACCTCGAGATCCGCGGCGCCGGCAACCTCCTCGGCGGCGAACAGTCCGGCCACATCGCCGGGGTCGGGTTCGACCTCTACGTACGTCTCGTCGGCGAGGCCGTCTCGAGCTTCAGGGGCGATGTCGACGAGGAGATCGGTGAGATCAAGATCGAGCTCCCGGTCGACGCCCACCTCCCGCACGACTACGTGCCGGGGGAGCGGCTGCGCCTGGAGGCCTACAAGAAGCTCGCGACCGTGGCCGACGAGGCCGCCCTCGGCGAGATCGAGGCCGAACTCCTCGACCGCTACGGCAAGCCGCCGGAGGCTGTCCGCAACCTCATCGAGGTCGCCCGCCTGCGCACGGTCGCTCGCGCTGCCGGCATCAAGGACATCGCGGTGCAGGGCAACACGATCCGCTTCGGGCCGGTCGAGCTGCGCGAGAGCCAGGAGCTGCGACTCCAGCGCCTCTATCCCGGCTCGATCATCAAGGAGGCGCTCGGCACGATCCTCGTGCCCAAACCCATGACGGCCCGCATCGGGGGGCAGCCGCTGCGCAACCACGCGGTCCTCGAGTGGGCGGGTGCGGTCATCCGCACCGTCGTCATGGACAATGTCGGGGAAGCAGCAAGGGTGGCGACGTCCACCCGATGACGAAGGGACACCGAAGTGAAGCCCGTGAAGGCTCGCACCATCGCTCTCGCCCTCGCGGGCGTCCTCGCCCTCTCGGCCTGCTCGGGTACGTCCTCGGCGCAGACCGCCGCGGTCGTCGACGGCCGGGTCATCACCGAGCAGCAGCTGCGCGAGGCGACGGACCAGCTCAACGCGGCCTTCCCGAGGGAGGGGAAGCCCTACACCGCCAGCGAGATCCTCGGTCTCCTGATCCGGGCGCCCTACATCAACGAGGCCGCGACGAAGGCGGGCAAGGCGCAGAGCGAGTCGGCGGCGCGAGCCCAGTTCAAGAATTTCGAGGGGACCCCCGCCGAGTCGGCCGTCGAGGTCGTTCAGGCAGACATGAGCGGCCAGCAGATCGACCAGGCCGCAGGTCAGGCGCTTCTCGCGTCGTTCGCCAAGATCGACGTCACGGTCAACCCGCGCTACGGCACGTTCGACCCTGCCCAGGCCGCGGTCGTCGGCGAGCGCCCCAACTGGCTCGTTCCCGCCCCCCGCGCGAGCTGACGCAGTGGGGCGCCTGAGCCTCCTCGTCACCAGTCCGCGCGTTGCGCCGGGCCTGTTGTCCCGCAGTGCCTGGTATGCCGTGGAGTCGGCTTCCGCGCGCCTGTGCCGTGACCTTTCCGAGCCGGTCGTTGATGCGATCGTCGAGTCGGGCCTGACCGTGGATGCGGTGGGTCCCGAACCGACGGCACCCGACCTCGCCCGACTGCTCGTGAGCCGTTGCGTGGACAGCGACGTCGTGTGGCTGGGTTCGTCGGATGCAGATCCCGGGCTCACCGATGCCATCGCTTCCGAGGTGTCGCGCCTCGAGGTCCCCCCGGAGGTCGAGGTCATCGTGGGGTCGTGGGACGTGCCGGGATCCCGGTTGCTCGACGCTGTCGCCGTGATGGACCGGCTGCGCTCCCCGGGTGGATGCCCGTGGGACGCCAAGCAGACCCACGAGTCGCTCGCGAAGTACCTCACCGAGGAGGCCGGCGAGGCCGTCGAGGCCATTGGGACGGGGGACCGTCAGCACCTCGCCGAGGAACTCGGAGACGTCCTGCTCCAGGTGCTCTTCCACGCGCGGGTCGCCGAGGACGCCGAGTCGGCGCAGGACCAGTTCGACATCGACGACGTCGCCGGAGTCCTGGTCGACAAGCTCGTCCGGCGTCACCCCCACGTCTTCGCCGACGGAGACGCCTCGACCCCCGAAGAGGTCGAAGCCGAGTGGGCACGGATCAAGGCGCAGGAGAAGGCCGCCAAGCAGTCCGGCTGAATTCGGCGTTCCCGTCGGTGTTGCGCGTGGCAGGGCTGTTCGTGAGTGACCGTGGCCGTTTCGTCTGGTCCCAGCTGCCCGTCGACCCCAGCGCGTACCTGCCTGAAGAGTGAGTCGGGCCGGTCACGAACCGGCCAATGCCCGGACACGGTCGCGGGACGCGTGCGACTCTGACCACCCGTTCGCCCTTGAGGAGCCCACCTTGTCGTACCAGCCACCCCTGCCTCCCGGCCCCGGCCCCGGCCCCGGCGCGGGTTACGGCCCCGGCCCCCACGCGTACTACGGCCAGCCCACCCAAGGTGCGCCGCCTCCGTACGGTGCGCACCCGGCATACCTCGGTATGCCCTCTCCCGCACCGCAATCCACCGGCCTGAACCCCTGGATCGCCGGTCTGATCGGAGTGATCTGTGGAGGGGTGCTCACCGTCATCGGCATGACGGTGATCCCGATGATCCTGTTCGGCTTCCTCCTCGGTGGGCCCATGGGTGACGAGGGGTTCATGGAGGGTCCCCACAGCGTCACTGTGGCTGCCGACGGCTCCGTCTCGGGGGTGGCACTCGCGGACGCGCTCGAGGACGGTGAGTGGTACGAGGACATGACCTGCCCCAACACGGCGACGGTGGCGACCGACGTGACGACGATCTGCGAGGGCACGGACGGCTTTGCCGACCTGCGGGTGGTCGTCGTCTTCCGCGGCACGGACGGAAGGTTTGGCACGGCCGACCTCTTCGAGTGAGGTCCCCCGGATCCTTGACTTGGAGAAATAAGCCATGCTTAACTCTCCAATGTGAAGCTCACTCCTCAGGAACAGACCATCCTGCGCCTGCTCCGGTCCGACCCGCTGCTCGACGCTGCCGGTCTCGCGGACCGCCTCGGCACGACGAAGGCCTCGATCTCGGTCGCCCTGTCCAACCTCACCCGCAAGGGCGCGATCCTGGGTCGCGGCTACCTCGTGCGCGGCGAAGCGGCGGTCGTCGTCGTGGGCGGAGCGATCATGGATGTCAAGGCTCGCTCGAGCGCACCGCTCGACCACGCGACCAGCAACCCCGGCGAGGTCGACACGGACCCCGGTGGAGTGGGGCGCAACATCGCCGAGAACCTCGCTCGCCTCGGCACCCCGACCCACTTGGTGGCGGCGATCGGGAGTGACTCGTTCGGCGAAGCGCTCCTCGCCCACACCCGGGGAGCCGGCGTCCAGCTCGACCACGTCGTCACGAGCGGCCGGCCGACCGGCACCTATCTCGCGGTCCTCGACCACGACGGTGACCTCTCGGTGGCGGTCTCGGACATGAGCGCCACGGACGCCCTCACCGTGTCCGACATCGAGCCGGCGCGCTCGCTCGTCCAGAACTGCGATCTGCTCGTCGTCGACGGCAACATCCCGCTGGACGTCGCGACCTGGCTGTGTGACGTCGCCCGAAGCGGCGACGTGCCCGTCGTCATCGAGCCCGTCTCCGTGGTCAAGGCGCGCAGGCTCCGACCGCTCCTGGCTCCGGAGCGGCCGATCCTTGCCGTGACCCCCAACATCGCGGAGCTCGCAGCCCTCGTCGACCACGATGTCGCCGACACCGTCCCCGCAATCACTCGCGCCACCACCGAGCTGCACGCCCTGGGTGTGCGCCACGTGTGGGTCCGGCGTGGGAAGCGCGGCAGCCTCCTCTCCTCGGCCCCGGCCGGCTCCGGCGTCACGTCCCGCCCGACCGTCACCACGAACACCGCCGTGAGCGCCGACGTCGTCGACGTCACCGGCGCTGGCGACTCCATGACCGCCGGGTTCGTCCACGCCCTCCTTCGCGACGACGACCCCGTCACCGCCGCAGCCTTCGGCCAGGCCACTGCCGCCCTGACCACCGAGTCCGCGCACACCGTGCGTCCAGACCTCACCCACGCGCTCGTGACCGGGCGCCTCACCACCCAGCAAGGAACCTCATGAACGCCCTCACGTCCGCCTCTGCCCATCCTCACCCCGCGCTCGCCCTCGCACCCGAGGTCGCCGAGGCCATCGCCCAGGGCCGTCCGGTCGTCGCGCTGGAGTCGACGATCATCAGCCACGGAATGCCCTACCCGCGCAACGTCGAGATGGCCCGCGAGGTCGAGCAGATCGTCCGTGACGGCGGCGCCACCCCCGCGACCATCGCGATCCTCGACGGTGTCGCCCGCATCGGCCTCTCCGCCGACGAGCTCGAGCTCCTCGCCACCCACGAGGACGTCGCCAAGGTGAGCATCCGCGACCTCCCGCACGTCATGGCGACCAAGCGCCATGGAGCGACGACCGTCGCGAGCACCATGCGCCTCGCCGCACTTGCTGGCATCAAGGTCTTCGTCACCGGCGGGCTCGGTGGTGTCCACCGCGGCGCCGAGGACTCCATGGACGTCTCCGCCGACCTCACCGAGCTGAGCCTCACCGACGTCGCCGTGGTCTCGGCCGGCGTGAAGTCGATCCTCGACATCGGCCGCACCCTCGAGGTCCTCGAAACCCTCGGGGTGCCCGTCGTGACGTTCGGCTCCGACGAGTTCCCCTCCTTCTACTCGCGCTCCTCGGGCTTCACCGCGCCAATGCGCTCCGACACGGTCGAGGAGCTCGCCGAGATGATGCGGGTCAAGTGGGACCTCGGGCTCGCCGGCGGCATCGCCGTCACGAACCCGGTCCCGGTGCAGGACGAGCTGGCACCCGAGGCGATCTCGGCCCTCATCGACCAGGCCGTCGCCGAGTGCGGCGAGCGTGGCATCACCGGCAAGGACATCACCCCCTTCCTCCTCGGCCGCATCGTGGAGCTGTCCGACGGTGCGAGCCTGGAGACCAACATCGCGCTGGTGCGCAGCAACGCCCGCCTCGGCTCCGCCCTGGCCCGGGCCTACGCGGCAATGGCGCCGGTCGCCTGACCCAGCCACCCGGCATACCCACGGTGTGCCCTCGCGAGAGGACCACTTCTTGGTGAGGCGTACAGCCCGAGCTGGCCGTCTCGTCACGAAGTGGTCCTCTCGCGCTCTGAGCAGCCGGGTATGCCGGCATGCGGGTCGGTCGGACGGGTCACCTTCCCGATTGGCTAGGCTCGGGGCGAAACCCGTCTTCCCCACCCCAGGAGCACAAGTGGCCAGCATCGACGCCGTCGGCGCACGCGAGATTCTTGATTCTCGCGGCAATCCCACCGTCGAGGTCGAGGTCGCCCTCGACGACGGAACCATCGCTCGCGCCGCGGTCCCCAGCGGGGCATCGACCGGAGCCTTCGAGGCCGCCGAGCGTCGTGACGGCGACAAGAACCGCTACGGCGGCAAGGGTGTCGAGAAGGCCGTTGACGCCGTCATCGACGAGCTCGGCCCCAAGCTCCTCGGCTTCGAGGCGCACGACCAGCGCCTGATCGACGCCGAGATGATTGCCATCGACGGCTCCAAGAACAAGGAGAACATCGGCGCCAACGCGATCCTCGGCGTGAGCCTTGCGGTCGCCAAGGCCGCGGCCGAGTCTGCTGGCCTGCCGCTGTTCCGCTACCTCGGTGGCCCGAACGCGCGCGTTCTGCCCGTGCCGATGCTCAACATCCTCAACGGTGGCTCCCACGCCGACTCCAACGTCGACATCCAGGAGTTCATGATCGCGCCGATCGGCGCCGAGACCTTCCGTGAGGCCCTGCGTTGGGGCACCGAGGTCTACCACTCGCTCAAGGCCGTGCTCAAGGAGAAGGGTCTCGCGACCGGCCTCGGCGACGAGGGTGGCTTCGCCCCCAACCTCGACAGCAACCGTGCCGCGCTCGACCTCATCCTCGAGGCCATCGAGAAGGCTGGCTACACGGCGGGCGAGGACATCGCGCTCGCGCTCGACGTCGCCGCCAGCGAATTCCACAACGACGACGACGGCACCTACAACTTCGAGGGGGGCAAGAAGACCGCCGCCGAGCTCATCGACTACTACGCCGAGCTCGTCGACGCCTACCCGCTCGTGTCCATCGAGGACCCGCTCAATGAGGACGACTGGGATGGCTGGAAGGCCATGACCGACCGTCTCGGCGACAAGGTGCAGCTCGTGGGAGACGACCTCTTCGTCACCAACCCCGAGCGCCTCGCCCGGGGTATCGAGACCGGCACGGCCAACTCGTTGCTCGTCAAGGTCAACCAGATCGGCACCCTCACCGAGACGCTCGACGCGGTCGAGATGGCCCAGCGCGCGGGGTTCCGTTGCATGATGAGCCACCGCTCGGGCGAGACCGAGGACACGACGATCGCCGACCTCGCCGTCGCGACGAATTGTGGCCAGATCAAGACCGGTGCACCTGCTCGCTCCGAGCGCGTCGCCAAGTACAACCAGCTCCTGCGCATCGAGGAGGAGCTCGACGACGCGGCGGAGTATGCCGGCGCCAGCGCCTTCCCGCGTTTCACCACTGGCAAGAAGGCCTGAGGCGCAACCCTTGGCGCGCGGCAGCAGTCGAGGACCCGGTTCGTCACCGCGACGACCGGCATCTTCGCGACCCTCGCCGCGCGCCCGGGCCGCACGCTCGTCCGTCCTGAGCCAGGTCGGCGAGCGCGCCGCCAACGGCTGGCGTGAGCGGCTCAACGCGGCCCGGGCCAATCGGCGCACGGTCCGTCGCGTCGGCGTCGGCGTCGTCCTGCTCTTCCTCGTCATCCTCGTCGCACCGACCCTGCGCGCCTACTGGCAGCAGCAGTCCGACATCAGCGCACTGCGCGATCGCGTGGCACAGCAGAAGGTCACTGTCGAGAAGCTGCAGTCCGAGCAGGCTCGCTGGGAAGACCCCGCCTACGTTGAGCAGCAGGCCCGCACCCGCCTGAAGTTCGTCAAGGCCGGCGAGAAGTCCTACACGGTGCTCGACCCGGTGGCCGACAAGCGCAACTCCAAGGTCGCCCACGCGGGTGAGAGCACCGACCCCTGGTATGACACGATCTGGTCCTCGATGCAGGCGGCCGACGTGCCCGCCAACCAGCGCCGGTGACCTCGACCCCCGACCACGCACCGGTCGCCCAGGAGGACCTCGACGCCGTCGAGCGTCAGCTCGGTCGCATCCCACGCGGTGTCGTCGAGGTCTCCCACCGTTGCCCGTGTGGTCAGCCCGACGTCCTGCGCACCCTGCCGCGACTGCCCGACGGCACGCCGTTCCCCACGTCGTTCTATGCCACCTGCCCCCGGCTCACGGGTGCGATCAGCACCCTCGAGGCGCGGGGGGTCATGCGTGAAATGACCGAACGCCTCGGCGAGGACGATGACCTCGCCGCTCGCTACACGGCTGCGCACGTGGACTACCTCGCCCGCCGCTCGGAGCTGGGGCATGTCGACGAGATCGAGGGCATCAGCGCTGGCGGTATGCCCACCCGCGTCAAGTGCCTCCACGTCCTCGTGGCGCACTCGCTCAGCGTCGGTCCCGGCATCAATCCTCTGGGCGACGAGGCCCTCGACCTCCTGCCCGACTGGTGGCTGACCCATCCGTGCACCGAGTTGGCCGACGAGGCCGAGGGCACCCAGCAGTGACCCGCGTCGGCGCGATCGACTGCGGCACGAACTCGATCCGCCTCCTCATCGCGGACGTTGTGGACACTGCTGGAGCCGACGGGGCTTTGGCTCTTCGGGATGTCGTCCGTCGCACCGAGGTCGTCCGGCTCGGCTACGGCGTGGACCGCACCGGGGTCATCGACCCGGTCGCCATGGAGCGCACCCTGGTTCAAACCCGTGAGTATGCCGCCCAGTGCCGTGAGCATTCCACCGAACGTGTGCGCTTCGTCGCCACGTCGGCCTCGCGCGACGCCAGCAATGCCGCCGAGTTCGTGGCCGGAGTCGAAAGCGCCTTTGCGGCAACGGGATTCGACGTCTCGCCCGAGGTCGTGAGTGGCGACGCCGAGGCCAACCTGTCGTTCACGGGCGCGACCGGAGACCTCGTCGCGGCCGACGTCCCGGGCCCCTATCTCGTCATCGACCTCGGAGGTGGATCGACCGAGTTCGTGCGCGGAACGGGCCATGTCGAGAGCGCGCGGTCGGTCGACATCGGATGCGTCCGGATCAGCGAACGCCACCTCACCAGTGACCCGCCGAGCGACGAACAGATCGCCGCAGCAACGGCCGACATCACCGCTGCCATCGACCGCGCGGAGGAGGTCGTCGACCTGTCCGGCATCGCCACGGTCGTGGGACTTGCCGGCAGCATCACGACGATCACGGCGCACGCACTGGGACTCACGGCATACGCACCGGATCTGATCCATCTCGCGCACCTCACGCCGGAAGCGCACCGTGAGTCAGCGCAGAGTCTCCTCCACGCGACGACGGAGGAGCGCGCCGAACTCGGCTACATGCACCCGGGTCGCGTCGACGTCATCGGGGCCGGTGCGCTCGTGTGGCACGAGATCCTCGGGCGCGTGCTCGAGCGATCACCGCGCGCTCAGGTCGTGACGTCGGAGCACGACATCCTCGACGGCATCGCCCTCAGCTGCGCGGGCTGACCTCGACCGCCGGGACCGTTCCGGCGGTGTAGGAGCCGAAACCGTTCCAGAGCACGGCCATGACGATCTCGACCGCCGTGTCGAGGTCGATCTCGGGGTTGCGCAGGCGCCAGGCCGCGACTCGCTCGTTGGTCGCGATCATGATCTCGGCCATGGCCTCGCGGTAGGCCATGGGGTAGGCGGCGATCGCCGCGTTGCCGCTGAACCGCTCGGCGATCTCTCGGGCCTGTGCCTGGCGGAGGTTCTCGATGTCCTGCCCGGCCACGACGGCGACGGCGGACTCCTGCATGTAGACCCGGAAGCTGCCGCGCCGCGCCTCGAAGAACTGCATGAAGGAGCGCACGCCCGCCCGGAAGTGGGCCTCAAGGGGGGAGTGTGGCGGCAGCGCGTCCAGAGCGGCTGCGGTCGAGGAGAGCAGGTCCTCGCGGGCGCGGGCGACGACGGCGACGAGGAGGTTCTCCTTGGAGCCGAAGTGGTCATAGATGACCGGCTTGGTGATGCCCGCCGCGGCGGCGATGGTCTCCATCGTCGTGTCCTGGTAGCCGTGGTCGGCGAAGACCGACTCGGCGACATCGAGGAGCTGGCGTTCACGCTCCTCACGCTTCATCCGTGGCGCGCGGGGAGTGCCCTTGGCCGGGCCGCGGCGTCGCGAGGCGTGGCTGTCCGTGCCGTCGGAGGCATCCGAGGAGGCGGGCGTGGCCGTGGAGGTCATGCGGGGAGGTCGTCCGTTCTGAGTGTTGCGCGGTTGACCCCTGAGCCTACCGGGCGTATCCGCGCACGCTGGGGCCTTCGCGCAGGCGGCGACACGCGGTCGCTCCTGTTGTTGCCGCACTAATGCGGAGTGCGTAGTAGTGTGCACTGTGCGCCATCAGGTCGATGGCCGTCATTGGGTGGAGGTGGCTGGCGAACATGGACGCCACGCAGCTGGTCAAGGGAGTGCTGGACCTCGCGGTCCTGGCCGTGGTCGCCCGCGAGGACGGCTACGGCTACGACGTCGTGCGACGACTCCGCGCCGCCGGACTCGAGGACGTCGGTGACGCGTCGGTCTACGGCACGCTCCGCCGCCTCTACAGCGCCGGGGCGCTCACGTCCTACGTCGTCCCGAGCTACGAGGGCCCGCACCGCAAGTACTACGGGATCAACGCGCAGGGCCGCGACGCCCTCGCGAGCCAGGGCAAGACGTGGGCCGCCTTCGCAGGGACGATGGCCGGTCTCCTCGACGAAGCAGGAGTGAAGGCATGAACAGCACCGTGTCGACGGAGGTTCGCGACTATGTGGCCCAGGTTCGGGCCGCCCTCGCGGACCTGCCGACCGAGGATGTCGAGGAGTTCACGACCGGGATGGAGGCCGACCTCACGGAGCGCTTGGCCGAGCCGGGAGACGGCACGTTGCGTGACCGATTGGGAGAACCCGATGCGTATGCCGCCGAGTTGCGTTCCGCTGCTGGCCTCCCGCCACGTGCGGCCTTGGTTCAGTCGAAGAAGCCTGTGGCGCAGCGTGTTTCGGGGCTCTGGTCCGATCTGAGTGGCAGCGCCCTCACGGCCATGCCGTGGCTGCGCGACCTGCGTCCCGTGTGGTGGGCCCTGCGCGGCGTTGCGCTCGCCACGATCCCAGCGCTCATTCTCGGTGTGGCGATCACGTGGCTCGGTCTCTTCGGAGCGATCGTCTCCATAGTTGCGGGACTACTTGCCCGCAACGGCAAGCTCACGGGCGGCTGGGTCGGACCGGTCCGTGTCATCGGAAACGTCACGGCGGGGCTCCTGCTTCCGTTCGCTTTTGTGCTGTTCGTGGACGGTCCCTCTGACGACGAAACCTCGTACTCCGACCCCTATGCCGGTTCAGGTGAGGGCATCTCGTACCTCGGGGAGCCTGTCGCGAACGTCTACGCCTACGACGAGACCGGACGACGCCTCGACAAGGTGCGCCTGTACGACCAGAACGGTCGAGCCCTTGGCATCTCACCCGAGTCCGTCATGTACGGCCCCCTCGATTCCACGGGCGCCATCGATCCGCAGACGGGCCAAGTGACGGCCGAGCTGGATGTCTTCCCGTTGCGCTGGCCAGGGCATGATGCCTGGCTGAAGTACAACGAGTGGGAACCGCCCGTGGCGATCACGCCGCTACCGGGGCCGGTGCCGACCGTCGACGCCAGCCCGTCACCCACGGTGACGATGACAACCTCTCCGACGCCGTCGCCGAGTGCCAGCGTCAGCCGGTCGCCCGCGTCCCCACAGACGTCGCCGAGCTCAGGGGTCTCGGCGACTCCCACCCCGACGCCCACCGCAAGCCCGAGCGCGTCGAGGTGAGCCCCTTGCGTCTGCGGATGTGGCGGCTAGAGCAACCACATCCGCAGACGCAAGCAGGGTGCGAGGGGTAAGCGGGCGGCATACGCAGGCTTTAGGGTGAGTGCGCCCCCGTGGCCCAACTGGCAGAGGCAGGCGACTTAAAATCGCTCCAGGTACGGGTTCGATTCCCGTCGGGGGCACCAGCACTCAGCGGTCGAGGTCGTGACCCACCCGGCACGAACCCTGGCTGTCGCAGCGGACGTCCGGAGGTCCGTAGCGGATCGGTCCGGAAACGAAGAGCCCGCAGGCGACCAACGCCACGGCGGTTCCGGCCAGGCAGGCCCGGGTCATGAGCCGCCTCGCGCGAGGCCCGATGCCGTGCTGGACCAGGGCGAACAGAACTATCCCGACCGCAGCCCCCGCCGTGTTGGCGATGACATCCGAGCTGTCGGTGCGTCCGACGGCCAGCACGAACTGCGCAGCCTCCATCGCTCCACTCACGCCCACAGCCAGAGCCGTCATCGACAGCGGGGACCACGACGGCGCGAGCAACCTGAGGTAGACACCGAAGGGCACGAACAGCAGGAGGTTTGCCCAGACCTCGATCGGCTGGCTGGCACCGTCCCCGTTGCTGCCGGTGACGAAGGGCACGAGCTTGACGTTGCGGACGCCTCCGCCGACCCAGGGCATCTCGAGCTTCCACATCACGACCCACGTGAGAAGCACGAGATAGACGAGGAACAAGGTGGCGAGGAGGACGCGTCGGCGTCGCTCCTGGGGCCGCTTGGCGTTGACTGGATGAATCACTCACCCAGTCAACGCGTCGCGGTGTTGCGTGAGCGTATGCAAATCGTCGGCTTCTCCGGGGATTGTTGTCCGCCGAAGCCAGGAGTGGATCGATGACGTCGCCCGAGATTGCGTCGACTCCCAGGCCGCGCAGGAGTCAGTCGGTGAACAGCGCCTCCCACTCGTGGAAGAAGAGCCGCTGATCGCCGTCCTCCTCGGTTTGGCCGAACATCCCGTAGTCGACCACCCCGTAGAGGTCCTGCGGTACGTCACTGCCGCGCCAGGGCCCAAACCCGCTTTGACCCCAGTCCATTCGGCCCTTGCTGCCGTTGGACATCGCCCGGCGCCGGTCAAGATAGCCGTCCGACTGCGAGAAGTAGTAGGTGTCGCCGTGCGCCTCGACGCCTTGCACCTTGTAGACGTCGGAGTCGGTGTCGATGAGCAGGTTGTCGGTCGACCCCACCACGCCGTCCGAGCTCGCCAGCGCACCACCGGCTCGCAGCGGCCAGCGCACCACGTTGGGCGCCACGTCATGGTCGTCGGTGTATTGCGCGCTCACCAGCGATCTGCGGCTGCCCGACCAGTCGGTCGAGATCGAGCTGAAGACAGCTTCGCCCAGCGGCGTGCTCGCGTCGTTGAGCGCGTCATACCGGCGGTCTGGCACCAGCAGAGGATTGCCCCCGCTGTCCTGCATCAGTTGCCGCACGTCGAAGCGAAACAGCCGGTCGGTGTCGGCGACGTAGAGATAGGGCCCGGCCCACGCGGCACCGCCGGCATGGATCTCCAGCGGGCTCAGGGCCCCGGATCCCGTCGCGTGCATCAGGGTGACCGTGCGGTAGCTGGGCGTGTCCGTGTTGGGTGTGACGAAGCGCAACTGGCTGGCGGTCGAGGTGTGATCGGCCTCGGTGGCGCGCCGGTACCAGGCCGACACGACCACCTCCGTACCCTGGTAGCCGGACCACATCGACTCGCGGCTGCCGGTCAGCCCCTGCGGGTACCAGAGGTCGTCGTCGACCTCGTCAGGCCATTCCCAGCAGCGGTCACCCTCGTCGCAGGCGCCCATCGGCACCCCGTCACGGCTCACCAGGCTGCTGAGCGCCAACAGGTTGATGTCGTCGCGATCGAGCACAGTGCGCACCCGGGGTTCCAAGTTGGTGACGGTGACCTTGTAGGTGCCCGGCCCGTGCTGGCTCGGCCGGTCGAGGGCGTATCCGTTCTCGCTCCCCGCCGCCGAGCTGGAGCTGCTCGGCTGGGCCGCGTTGTCGGTGCCGGTCGAGTGCGCCGGCACCGCGGTGGTGGCGAGCAGCCCTGCGGCGACGGCCGCGGTGAGCACTGCGGACGCGCTGTAGCGTCGGTTCATGTCGGTGGTCCTTCCCTGTTGGTCGTGCCGGACGGGTGGATCACCGGGCTCCGGGAACCGGAACCGGTGAGACCCTCACGCAAACGCTTCCGGTGCCCCTCCGGTCCCCTCACGCAGACCGTTCGGTCTGGCTGCTACTCAGCCCGGGCGCCGCAGATGGGCGGTGAGCGCCCCACGGCGTCGACCGGCTGGACGCCGGTGGCGGCACCCTACCAAGTCGAGGCAGGAATCGGTCGGGCACGGCGCCGTCGGGTCGGTGCGACCGGCGAAGCAGTCGACCGCGCTCACCGCGCTCACCGCGCTCATCCGGGCGACGTAGCCGGGCCATCTCGCTGGCGCAGGTGAGCTGGCTGACCTGATTGTCGACGACCTTGGGGCGCACCTCCTCGCGTGGGAGGCGTCGAGGGCGCTCCACGGGTGGAACCGTGGCAACGGGGTGAGTCATTCACCCAGTCAACGGCTCGCGATGTTGCTTGAGCGTATGCAAATCGTCGGATTCTCCGGGGATCGTTGTCCACAGGAGACCGTGCCGCGGGAACACATGGGGCCTCGAACACGATTGAATGGGTAGACGACGCGGTGGATCGCCATCGCGCCAGACATACGGAGGACACGATGGCCAGCAATCCGGCCTTCAACCGACTCGAGAAGGACGCCCAGTCCGGCTATGCCGGGTTCCAGGGCGAAGGCTCCGGCACGAACCCGGGCAACAACGTCTCCTACGCCCAGCAGGGCGCCACCGACACGTTCTCGCAGCAGCAGCTACAGGACATGTACAACCAGCCGTCCGCGGGCCCGGTCGACACCGGCCGCGTGACGATGGATGACGTCATCATGAAGACGCTGGGCCTGTTCGTCCTCGTCCTCGGCTTCGGTGCCGTCGGTTGGACCGTCGCGTCGCAGAACCCGCAGCTCGGCTTCATGCTCCTCATCGGCGGCATGATCGGCACGCTCGTCCTGGGGCTCGTCATTGCCTTCAAGAAGACCCTGAGCGTTCCGCTCATCGTCGGGTATGCCGTGCTCGAGGGTCTGTTCATGGGTGCGGTGAGCCAGATCTTCGAGGAGCGCTACCCGGGTGTCGTGGCAACGGCTGCACTCGCCACCGTGGCGACGTTCACCGGCATGTTCCTGGCCTACAAGTTCGGTCTGATCAAGGTCACGGCCAAGTTCCGTCGCATCGTGACGATGATGATCTTCGGCTACGCGATCTTCGCCGTCATCAACTTCATCTACGCGATGGTCACGGACACGCCGTTCGGCATCGGTGGCAACGGCCCGCTGGGCATCGCCATTTCGGTGTTTGCGGTCGGGCTCGCGTCCGTGTCGCTGGCTCTCGACTTCGACATGATCGAGCGCGCCATCGCGACGGGTGCCCCCCAGAAGTACAGCTGGCTCCTCGCTCATGGCCTCATCGTGACCGTCGTGTGGCTCTACATCGAGTTCCTGCGCCTCTTCGCCCGCATGCGCGAGTGACGTGCTGGTCTGATGCACAGCTTGCCTGAGGACGTCTCTCGGGAGCTCGAGCGCGTGGTCCGCAGATGGCGAGAGCTGTCAGCGGACCACGCGCTCGGTGCATCCGGGGACGTTCGTGAGCTCGTTCAGGACCTGGCCGCGGTCACGGCGAAGCAGCCGGTGCCCGAACTCGGCCCCGTCGTCCTCATCGACCAACTGCGTGTCCTCGTGTGGGACGCCGCCTCAGCGGGCGTCCCCGACCTCGTGGACCGGCTCGCCGACCTGCGCCGGCGCCTTCCTTGACGCGGAAGTCGCCTGATGACGCGGTTATTGCCGCGTCATTCGGCGATCACCGCGTCATCGGGGCGCCGGGTGTCCACGTCGGCCTGGGGGTCGCGGGCGTCCGGCACGGCGTCGGGGCGACGGCGCAGCAGCACTGCCCAGCGGCCGCGCGGACCGCGAGCCTGTCCGCCGACCTCCGTCGGTGACACCTCGGTCCCCGGGTCCTTGACCGCCTGACCGGCCGCGACCGCGACCGGGCCAACGCCCTCGCCACGTCGGGCCTCGGGCGGGCGGTCAGCCGTGTCGTGACCCCACACGCCGAGAGCGGCGCACACCGACGGCAGGAGAGCCGCCGCGGCCCGGGCATAACCAGCGGCCGAGGGGTGGAAGCGGTCCTCGCTGAACATTGTCTTCGGGGAGGCGGCGAACTCCTTGCCGAGCAGGTCGCCCAAGGACACGGTGCGACCGCCGGCCTCGACCACGGCAATCGTCTGGGCCGCTGCGAGGTCGCGACTCCAGCGCCGGGCCAACAGCCGCAGGGGCTGGGCCAACGGCTCGATGGTGCCGAGATCGGGGCAGGTCCCGACGACGACCTCGCTGCCGAGGGAGCGGATGCGCCGCACCGTGAGCTCGAGGTGGCGCACGGCCGTGGCTCGGTCGACGCGGTGGGTCACGTCGTTGGCGCCGATCATGACGACGACGACGCTGGGCCGGGTCACGGACTCCAGTCCCTGGGCCAGCTGGCGCTCGAGGTCGCTCGACTCGGCGCCGACCACGGCGCGGTTGGTCAGGTGGACCCTGCGGCCCATGAGGGCGCTCACCCCGCCGGCGACGATTGCGCCGACGGTCTCGTGCGGGTGCTGGGCTCCCATGCCGGCCGCACTGGAGTCGCCGATGACGAGGATCTCGATCGGCTCACCCGGGCCGGCGCCATAGGTGCCGTTGTCATCGGGGGAGGTGTCGAACGGGTTGCCGACGAGTCTGCGAGCGAGCAGCGCCTCCCCGCGGATGACGCCGTAGCTCACCGCGCCCAGCGCAGCACTGGCCGCGGCCAGGCCGCCACCCCCGTATGCCGCTGTTGCTGCGATCTTGCGTGCTCGTCGTGCGCGTCCCATGACTGGTGGTCGACCTCCTCGATCTCTCCAACACGCTAACGCGAGGTACGGACGCTCATGTTCCCACCCGGCATACCCGCAATGTTCGCGGCGTCCCGGGGCTCGCCCGCGAGATGGGAGAATGGGCCCATGAAGTATGCCGAGCACATCGCCGACCTCGTGGGCAACACCCCTCTCGTGAAGCTGAACTCCGTCACCGACGGGATCGCCGCGACGGTTCTTGCCAAGATCGAGTACATGAACCCGGGCGGGTCCGTGAAGGACCGCATCGCCCTCAAGATGATCGAGGCCGCCGAGGCCTCGGGCGCGCTCAAGCCGGGCGGCACCATCGTCGAGCCGACCAGTGGCAACACCGGCGTCGGGCTGGCGCTCGTCGCCCAACGCAAGGGTTACAAGTGCATCTTCGTGTGCCCCGACAAGGTAAGTGAGGACAAGCGCAACGTCCTCAAGGCCTATGGCGCGCAGGTCGTCGTCTGCCCGACGGCGGTCTCCCCGGACCACCCGGACTCCTACTACGAGACCTCCGACCGCCTCGTGCGCGAGACCGAGGGCGCGTGGAAGCCGGACCAGTACTCCAACCCCATGGGCCCGGCCTCGCACTACGAGACCACCGGTCCCGAGATCTGGAACGACACCGACGGCACCCTCACCCATTTCGTGACGGGCATCGGCACCGGCGGGACGATCACCGGCACCGGCCGCTACCTGCGCGAGCAGAGCGAGACCCGTGAAGGCGGTCGCGTCCAGATCATCGGCGCCGACCCTGAGGGCTCGGTCTACTCGGGTGGCACCGGTCGCCCCTACCTCGTCGAGGGTGTCGGTGAGGACTTCTGGCCGACCGCCTACGACCCCAAGGTCGTTGACCAGATCGTCGCCGTCTCCGACGCCGACTCGTTCGCCATGACCCGTCGCCTCGCCCGCGAGGAGGGCCTGCTCGTCGGCGGCTCCTGCGGCATGGCGGTCGTCGCGGCCCTCGAGGTCGCCAAGGACCTGCCGGCTGACGCGACCGTCGTCGTCCTCCTGCCCGACTCGGGCCGCGGCTACATGTCCAAGATCTTCAGTGACGACTGGATGAGCTCCTACGGCTTCATGCACTCCGACGAGGGCACGACGGTCGGCAGCATCCTGCGCGCCAAGTCCGGTGAGATGCCGGCCCTCGTGCACACGCACCCCAACGAGACGATCCGCGACGCCATCGAGATCCTGCGCGAGTACGGCGTCTCCCAGATGCCCGTCGTCAAGGCCGAGCCGCCCGTCATGACCGGTGAGGTTGCCGGGTCGGTGAGCGAGCGCGAGCTGCTCGAGCTGCTCTTCGTCGGCAAGGCGCACCTGTCCGACTCGGTTGAGAAGCACATGGGCCAGGGCCTGCCGCTCGTCGGTTCGGGTGAGCCCGTCTCGACGGCGCGCCACGAACTCGAGCACGCGGACGCCGTCCTCGTCATCGAGGGTGGCAAGCCGGTCGGCGTCCTCACCCGGGCCGACCTCCTGGGTCACCTCGTCGACTGACCCTTTTCGACTTCGTGCCCCGCACGGACAGCGAGCGCCAGCGAGTTGTCCGTGCGGGGCACGAAGTGGGCTGTAGTCCGCGACCACAGACCAAGGCGGCGTATGCCGGGAGCCCGCTTCCCGGCATACGCCGCCTTTGCTCTGGGGTGGCGTGATGCTGGTTACCTCTTGCCAAGTTGGCACTTTACAAGCCATAGTGGTTTGTCAAGTGATCTGGGCAAGGAGGCCTGCACCATGGCGATGAACGCGACCGTCCCGATCGGCTCGACCGAGCAGTGGCGTGACCCGAAGCGGTATCTCTGGCTGATCGGGCTCGTGGTGCCGTCGCTGGCGCCGCTCGGCCTGGGGATGTGGCTGCTGACGGGCTGGTCGGCCTGGTTCTGGCTCGGGCCGATCGTCATCCTCGTTGTCGTGCCGGCCATCGATCTCGTCGCCGGGCTGGACCGCTCGAACCCGCCGGACGACCTCATCGAGGCGCTCGAGAAGGACCGCTACTACCGGTGGATCACGTATCTCTATCTGCCGATCCAGTACGGCGGGTTCATCGGGGCCATGTGGGTCGTGTCGGGCGCGAGCCCGTGGGAGCTCTCGCTCGTCGAGAAGCTCGGCCTCGCGATCTCGATCGGCTGCATCGGCGGCATCGGCATCAACACCGCGCACGAGCTGGGGCACAAGCGCGAGGAGAACGAGCGCTGGCTGAGCAAGGTCGCGCTGGCGCAGAGCTTCTACGGCCACTTCTACATCGAGCACAACCGCGGTCATCACGTGCGCGTCGCCACCCCCGAGGACCCGGCGTCGAGTCGGGTGGGGGAGAACTTCTACCAGTTCTGGCCACGCACGGTCTGGGGGTCGCTCAAGAGCGCGTGGCGGCTGGAGAAGCGGCGCATCGGGCGGCGCAAGCAGCACCCGTTCCGCCTGTCCAACGACGTCCTCAACGCCTGGCTCATGTCGGCGGTGCTCTGGGGTGCACTGATGGTCTGGCTCGGGGTGGGGATCCTGCCGTATCTGTTGATCCAGGCCGTGATCGGCTTCTCGCTGCTCGAGGTCGTCAACTACATGGAGCACTACGGGATGCTGCGGCAGAAGGTCGGCCACGGCGACCGGCAGCGCTACGAACGCGTCGACCCGTCGCACTCGTGGAACTCCAACAACATCGCGACCAACGTCCTGCTCTATCACCTGCAGCGACACAGCGACCACCACGCGAACCCCACCCGCCGCTACCAGACCCTGCGCGACTTCGAGGAGTCGCCGGCACTGCCGACGGGGTATGCCGGGATGATCGTTCTCGCGCTGGTGCCGGCGATCTGGCGTCGGGTCATGGACCCCAGGGTGCTGCGCCACGTCGACGGTGACCTGAGCCGGGCCAACCTCCAGCCGCGCAAACGGGACCGGATCCTGGCGACGTACCCGCCGCCGGCGGCTGTGCCCGTAGGTGTGGGTGTGGGCACCGATGAGCGGGGGTCCGCGGGCGTGCGCGACGAGGTGCTCGCCGCGCGGTGTCCGGGCTGTGGTTACACCTATGACGTCGTGGCGGGGGAGGAGCGTGAGGGCTTCGCTGCCGGGACGGCCTGGGCGCAGATCCCAGCCGACTGGTGCTGCCCCGACTGTGGCGTGCGCGAGAAGGTCGACTTCGTGGCGGTGGAGCCGCGCGCGGCATGATGTCCTGCGTGACGAGACAGTCGACGACCTCCCTGCGCGAACGCATCATCGAGGCCACCGCGGGCCTGACCGTCGAACAGGGTTGGGCCGCGGTGACGATGAGCGATCTCGGCACCCGCGTCGGGGTCAGCCGGCAGACCGTCTACAACGAGGTCGGCACCAAGTCCGACCTCGCCGAAGCGCTCGTCCTCTGGGAGTTGGGGCACTTCCTCGAAGCGGTCAACTCCGGCTTCGACCACCATCCCGACGACCTGGTCGCGGCTGCCCGCGAGGCCGTGCTCCGCGTGCTGCAACGCGCCGAGGTCAACCCTTTGCTCCGGGCCGTCGTGTCGGGGTCGCAGGGTGCCGACACCGGGCTCCTCCCGCTCCTCACGACCGACTCCGCCTCGCTCGCCGGGGCGGCCGCAGTGGTTGTCGAGCTGCGGTTGGGCGACTACGACCCCGGCATCGAACCGCACCGGCTCGGCGCCCTCGTCGACACCATCGTCCGCCTCGTTGTCAGCCACGTGATCCGCCCGACGGGAACTCCCGACGAGTCCTCGGGCCACATCGCGTGGATCATCGAGCAAGTGCTCCGGCCCGGTCGTCCCTGAGGGCCGGCCCCCTCATCGAGGACGGGTGGGCAGGAACACACGCGGATGGGCTGACGGAGCACCCACGTGTGTCCGTACTCTCGAGTAATGACTGGCTACCCGCACCTGCTCGCGCCCCTCGAGCTCGGCCATGTGACCCTGCCCAACCGTGTGGTCATGGGGTCGATGCACACCGGCCTCGAGGATCGTGCGCGTGACTTCCCGAAGCTGGCGGCGTTCTTCGCCGAACGGGCGCGGGGTGGGGCGTCGCTCATCATCACCGGTGGATTCGCGCCCAACATCGAGGGCACGCTGCTGCCGCTCGCTTCGAAGTTGACGACGTCGCGCGAGGCCAAGCAGCACAAGGTGATCACCGACGCGGTGCATGCGGAGGGTGGACGGATCGCGTTGCAGCTGCTGCACGCCGGCCGATACGCCTACACACCGTGGTGCGTCGCTCCGTCCGCCATCAAGAGCCCGATCTCGAAGTTCAAGCCCCGCGCCCTGTCGGGACGTGGCGTGGAGCGCACGATCGACGCGTTCGTGCGGGAGGCGAGACTGGCGCGCGAAGCCGGCTACGACGGGGTCGAGGTGATGGGCTCGGAGGGGTACCTCATCAACCAGTTCCTCGCGCCGCGCACCAACAAGCGCACCGATGCCTGGGGCGGGACCCCTGAGAAGCGGCGTCGCTTCGCCGTCGAGATCGTGCGTCGCATTCGCGAGGAGGTCGGCGAGGACTTCCTCGTCATCTATCGCATCTCGGCGGTCGACCTCGTGACCGACGGTCAGACGTGGGACGAGGTCGCTGCGTTGGCCCGCGAGGTCGAAGCGGCCGGTGCCACGGTCCTCAACCTCGGTATCGGCTGGCACGAGGCGCGCGTCCCGACGATCGTCACCTCCGTGCCCCGCGCGGCCTTTGCGTCGTATGCCGCCCGCCTCAAGTCCGAGACGTCGCTGCCGGTCATCGCGACGAACCGGATCAACATGCCCGAGGTGGCGGAGTCGATCCTCGGCGCGGGCGACGCGGACCTCGTGTCGTTGGCCCGCCCGTTCCTCGCGGACCCAGAGTGGGTGCGCAAAGCCGCCGAGTCGCGTTCGGACGAGATCAACACGTGCATCGCCTGCAACCAGGCCTGTTTGGACCACACCTTCGGCAGGAAGCGGGCCACGTGCCTGCTCAACCCGCGAGCCGTCTACGAGACCGAGCTCGTGCTTGGGCCGACCCGTCGGGTGCGCCGTGTCGCCGTGGTGGGGGCCGGGCCGGCTGGGCTGTCGTGCGCGACGGCGCTCGCGGAGCGCGGGCACTCGGTCGAGCTCTTCGAAGCCCGGGATGACATCGGTGGCCAGTTCGCCATCGCTCAGCGCATCCCCGGCAAGGAGGAGTTCTCCGAGTCGATCCGCTACTTCCGCCGTCGCATCGAGGTGACCGGGGTGAAACTGCACCTCGGGCGCGCGGTGACGGCTGCCGAACTTCGTGACATCGGGTTCGACGAAGTCGTGGTGGCGACCGGTGTCTCGCCTCGGGTGCCGTCGATCCCGGGCGTGGACCACCCGTCAGTGATGACCTACGCCGAACTGGTCCGTGGGGAGCGTGAGCCCGGGCCTCGTGTGGCGGTGATCGGTGCCGGTGGGATCGGCGTGGACGTGAGCGAGTTCCTCACGGCGCAGCCGTCGGCGACGCTGGACCTCGCGCTGTGGCGCGCGGAATGGGGTGTGGGTGACCCAGCGGTGTCGCGCGGAGGTCTCGCCACCGCAGTGGTCGAGACGCCCAAGCACGAGGTGATCCTGTTGCAGCGCAAGTCTTCCGGGATCGGCAAGGGCCTGGGCAAGACGACAGGTTGGGTCCACCGGGCCGCGCTCAGGGCCAAGGGTGTCGAGCAGGTCACGGGTGTCACCTACGACCGGATCGATGACGACGGACTCCACGTGTCCTTTGGTGGCGACGGCAAGGACGACGCGCCGCGTACCAGCCGGATCATCCCCGTCGACAGCATCGTGCTGTGTGCCGGTCAGGAATCCGTGCGGACGCTGGCCGACGAGCTGGGGGACAGCGGCATACCCGTCCATGTCATCGGCGGAGCCGACGTCGCCGCCGAACTCGACGCCAAGCGCGCCATCCGCCAAGGAACCGAACTCGCTGCCCGCCTCTGAGCGGCTCCGGCGCCCTCAACAACCTCCCGCTCCAGACGTGCCTTTGCTTCACCGGCTGGAGCAAAGACAC
This sequence comes from Knoellia pratensis, assembly GCF_042666395.1. Taxonomy (NCBI): domain Bacteria; kingdom Bacillati; phylum Actinomycetota; class Actinomycetes; order Micrococcales; family Intrasporangiaceae; genus Knoellia; species Knoellia pratensis. The sequence goes on from NZ_JBHTDJ010000001.1 coordinate 1,362,566, forward strand.
CCTCATTTGCATCGCCTGCCGGAGCAAATGGGGGTGTCTTTGCATCGGCACCTGAAGCAAATGGGGGTGTCTTTGCATCGCGGGGTGAAGCAAAGGCACTTCCTGAACGGACCCACGATGACCCCCCGAGCCGCCGGATCGGGCGGGCGTCGGCAGCCCGACGACGGCGCCGACCGTGGCACGCTGTCAGGGCATGACCGGACGGTGGTGGCTCGTCGTCGTTCTCGCCGTGCTTGGCGTGATCCTGCTGACTGTCGGCTTCGTGCAGATGCGTGGCGCGCGACCCACCGCCGAGATCAAGGGTGGCTTCGGCGGTCCGGCCGGGAGTTCCGACGTCGGGTCCCACCCCGGGTTCAATGCGCCGGGTCCGCGTGATCACTGGAAGGTCGGTGCTCCGATACGCATCGCCGGGTTCATCTGCCTTGGCGCAGCCGCAACGGTCGGCCTCATTCTCACGATCGCCACAGCCGTCTGAGCAGTCAGCACACCCCCCGGGCCCACGAGTCGGGGCCTGCGTGACGAGTCGCTGGTCCCTGAGGTCGCGACTCGTCACAGAACCCCCGACACGTGGGGGTCAGGTGGTCCAGTCGGCGGCCAGAGCTGCCATGTAGTGGACGTCGATCCACTCGCCGTCGAAGAGCAGCGCCTCACGACCCGTGCCCTCGTGGACGAAGCCGACCTTCTCGTAGACGTGGCGCGCTCGCGGGTTGAAGTCGTAGACCTCGAGCGTGATCCGATGCAGTCCGAGCACCCCGAACCCGTGGTCGACGATGAGCTGTGTCGCCTCCGTCCCCAGTCCCCGGCCGCGACCCGCAGCCCCGATGAGGGTGCGGAACCAGCACGACCGGTTCCCTTCGTCCAAGCCGGCGAGCACGACCTCGCCGACGAGTTCGTCCGTCGCTCGATCAATGACGGCCAGCACCAGGCGGTCATCCGCCTCGGCCCACCCGCCATAGATCTCGCGCAGCTTCTCGAGAGGCATGCCCCCCGGCTCCTCCGAGCTGGAGTTCACCGAACCCGTGAGCCGCCCGATCTCCCTGTCCTCGTGGATGATCCGATCGATGTCGTCGGCATCCTCGGCTCGGATCGGGCGCAGGGTCACCAGCTCACCCACGAGCGTGGGCTTGGCGGTGAAGTCTGCAGTCACGCGCACGCCTCAGGCGGGCGGAACGATGTCCGTCTGGGCAGGGAGGTTCGCGACGCCGATCGGGCAGGTGAGGCCGTTGGGGCCGTGGTTGCAGTAGCCGTTGGGGTTCTTGTGGAGGTACTGCTGGTGGTAGTCCTCCGCGTACCAGAACGGGCCAACATCCTTCGCTGGCGAGAACTGCGTGGTGATCTCGCCGGCGTTGACGCGCGTCAGTTCGCCCTGGAAGGCCTCGCGGGTCGCCTTCGCGGCAGCCTCCTGCTCCGGCGTGGTCCAGAAGATGGCGGACCGGTATGCCGTGCCGATGTCGTTGCCCTGCCGGTTGCCCTGGGTGGGGTCGTGGTTCTCCCAGAAGGCCTTGAGCAGCAGTTCGGGCGTGGTCTGCTGGGGGTCGTAGGCGACGAGGACGGCCTCGGCGTGCCCGGTGCGGCCGGTGCAGGTCTCCTCGTAGGTCGGGTTCGGCGTGAACCCACCGATGTAGCCCGCCGCCGTCGTCACGACACCCGGGAGCTGCCAGAAGATGCGCTCGGCCCCCCAGAAACAGCCCATCGCGACATGGAGCGCCTCGGTGCCCTCGGGCCACGGACCCTCGAGCGGCGTGCCGAGCACTTCGTGGGTCGCCGGCACCGTGAACGGGCGGGACTGACGACCGGGCAGCGCCTCGGCGGCAGTGGGCAGGGTGGTCTTGGCGCGCGATCCGAACATGGGGCACTCCTGATCTGTGAGGCTGTCCCGAACTGAGGGGTCTGTCCCGTGCAATGCTCCGGAGCACTCAATGATTCCCGAGGTTGCTGCGTCTAGGTGGGTATGGACAAGAACGAGGTGGGGGATCTCGATGCGTGGCTCGACGGGGCCATGCCGCGGATCTATGGCCTGGCGTACGCGCTGACCGGGGATCGGCACGCAGCCGAGGACCTCAGCCAGGAGGCGCTCGCGACCGTCGTGAGCAAATGGCGCACGGTCTCGCGCGCGCAGAACTCCACGGCATACGCGAGAAGGATCGTCGTCAACACGTTCCTGAGCCAGAAGCGCAAGCGGTCGAGCCGCGAAGTGATCTCCGATGCGGTGGTCACCGAACTCGTGCCCTCGACGGACGACCACGCTGACGATGTCGTCGACCGTGATGCCCTCCTCGAGGCGTTGAGCGGACTGCCACCGCGACAACGCACTGCCGTGACCCTGCGCTACTTCGAGGACCTGCCCGATGCCGAGGTCGCCGCCCTCATGGGTTGCTCGGTCAGCACCGTCCGGTCATCCATCCACCGCGCCCTGGCCGCATTGCGATCGGGTTCGGTCACTCACACCTTCAAAGGAGTCTCGTCATGACCACCCAACTTGAGGATCAGCTGCGCGAGGTCCTGCGTGACGCACCCGAACCCGACTGGCGCGCCCTGCGTGCAGCCATCGACGCAAGTGCCTCAGGCAAACGACGCGCTCGTATGCTGCGCGCCACCGTCGGCGGGGCGGCCGCCGCTGCCGCTGTGGTCGCCATCGCCGTCGGCGCGGCGAACTCGTCGATGTTCCAGGGCCAGCGGGTGACACCGGCGAAGTCCAACAGCCCCACACCCAGCGCCTCTGCGTCGCCGAGCGTTCCGGCGACGACCGCGTTTGCGCCTGCGGTCAAACTCGCCAATGGCGACTACCGGTTGCCCGTGTCGTTCCCGGATGTCGCTCCCCAGGGCGCGCACGCTCCGGCCGGCACGGAGCGGATGCTCCTTGGTGACGGGCGGATGCCCGATACGTGGGTGGCCTCGAACTTCTGCCACAAGAACCCGGAAGCAGCGCAGCCGCAGCCGTGGGGGAGCAAGCAGTGGAACTACTACCTTTCTTCGGTCAAGAGGGACGCGCCTGCCGCGCAGGTCGTGGTGGCGGGGTGGCCCACCACCACGGCCATCAGGGCCATGGAGCAGTTGAGCGACAACTCTGGGGCGTGCACCTTCGACCGGCCGTTCCGGAAGGTGGCCTGGCCGGGGTTCGCTGCCACGGAAGCGAACCAGTTCGTCGTTGAGGCTCCGCCGCTGACTCCGGGTGACAGGCGATTCGTGGCCATCCGGCGGGTCGGTGACGTGACGGTGGACGCATGGACCTCCGGCTCTGACGAGGCACATGCGCTCAAGGAGTCCCGCCGCCTCGTGGACGAGAGCGTCGACGCGCTCCTGGCGAGCAGGGCTCTCGTCGACCCCCAGCCGGTGGTGTGGTCGTGGCCTGATGGTGTGTCGGAAGCCTTCCCCGACGGGGCGCACTTCATCCTGCCCGCCATCGACCCCGACGCAACGGTCACCGGGATCAAGAACCTCGTCCCCAGGAACTGGGGCATGAACTCGGCGATGGCGACCGTGCCCGTGTACGGCGCGCAGGTGGGAAATGAAGGCAACTCGGGGATGGAGCCGGTGGCGGTGCGCACAGCCGACTACGTCCTGGAGGGAGCCTCGCGGGGGGCCGAGGGCGAGGCAGCAACGTCGATCGTGTGGTCGTCCTTTCCCGACGGGAAGAAGGCTTTTGACGAGATCGTCGCCAACCGCGGCACGGCCCGGTGGAGTTCGCAGCCCATTCGGGAGGACTGGGCGGACCACGACAGAGGCACGACCTTCCTCGCCACCCAGTCCCGCCAGTTGCCTCCCCGGCAGATCGCACTGCGGCTCGAGGGGAACGTCCTGATCTCTGTGGTCGCACAGGGCGACACCCAGGCGCAGGCACGCACCATCGCAACGAAACTCGCTGACGAGGCCGCAAAGAACCTCGCGAGCTTCGGTCGGGGCCCGGATGGTCGCCCCGGCAACGGCAGATAGCCCACTTCTCAACCCGCCTTGTGTGCCTGAGCGGACCCGGTACGGGACCGCTCAGGCACACAAGGCGAGAGTTCAGGCCCTGGCGTAGACGCTGACGTGGGCGTCGCGTCCGGTGTAGGGCTGGCGCTGCCACCCGCCCCACCGCTCGACGAGTCGCAGGCCGGCGATGCGGGCCATGAGGTCGAGTTCGCTCGGCCACGCCAGTCGGCACGCGATCGGAGCGAAACGTATGCCGTCCGCGGCGATCCGCACGTGGTTCTCGTCGAGGATCTGCGTCGCCGGGTCGTAGGAGCAGACGTCGAGGGTCACGGCGTCGGCCTCCACCCGCTCCGGGCGGGCATGGGAGTGGGTCGGCAACCACGCGCTCGGCACCGCAGCCTCGATGACGAAGACGCCGTCGTGGTCGAGATGGCGCGCAGCGTTCTCGAAGCACTCCACCTGACCGTCCTGGGTGAGGAGGTTGAAGATCGTGTTGTAGACGAGGAAGACGAGTCCGTACCGCCTGTCCATCGAGGTCGTGGACATGTCGCCGACACGCACGTCCAGCTCGGCACCCCCAGGCCGAGAGCGCAACACGTCGACCATGGCCTGGGACAGCTCAATCCCGTCGACACGAACTCCTCCATGCGACAGCGGAAACGCCATGCGTCCCGTCCCGATCGCGAACTCCAGCGCATCACGACCGGCAGCGAGTCCGGCGAGGAAGTCGGCGGCAACCCCTTCGTCGCCACGCGGCGACTCGTCGTAGCGGGCTGCGGCATCGGGACCGAAGCCGGTCTCTGGCGTGAATCCCTGCATGCCCGTGAGTCTGGGCTGGGTGGGACCCGGGCGCGACCCAATTTCCACCGACCTTGTGTGCCTGAGCGATCCCATCTCCTGACCGCTGGGACACACAAGGCGGGTAGAAATCGGTGGCTGGTGGGGCCGGAGCGCGGGACGATGAGTGGCATGGCCATCAGCATCGTTCCCGTCACCACGCTCGACCCGGCTCAGGCCGAGCTGGCCGAGGCGTGGAACGCGGTCTTCGTTGCCTCGGCCGTCGCCGCGATGGGCGACGACCACGACACCTGGTCGATGGCCTCCCGTAGGGCGCGCGAGTCGACGTCCAACTGGGACCGGCGCTACCTCGCCGCCGTCGACAGCGACGACCAGGACCGCGTCGTGGCTGGCGCAGAGCTGACCCTTCCGCTGCGTGACAACCCCGAGCTCGCCCTCATCGACGTCGTCGTCCACCCCGAGCACCGCCGCCATGGCCTTGGCACAGCCCTGCTCGACCACATCACCCAGCAGGCCCGTGACGCTGGCCGGACCTCGCTCGCCCTGGAAACGGCATACCCGAGGGACGGGGCGGATCCGGGAGAGGTGTTCGCATGTCTCCACGGGTTCGACCTGGCCCAGACGAACCACCGCAACGATCTGGACGTCACGGCATACTCGTTCCAAAAGCCTTCGGAGACAGCGGGATACGCGATCGAGACCTCGACCGACGACACCCTCGACGAGTGGCTCGAGGACCGGGCCAACCTTCAGCGACGCATGAGCACCGACGCCCCGACCGGCGATCTCGACTTCGGCGAGGAGGACTGGGACGCCGATCGGATCCGGGGCCAGCGCGACGCCACGAGGAGCAGCAACCGGCGAGCCGTCGAATCCGTCGCCCGCCACGTCGCAACCGGCCGGCTCGTCGCCTTCACCCAGCTGCAGATCCCCACTGCGGAACCCGAGCTCGCGTACCAGCAGGACACCCTCGTGCTCCGCGAGCACCGCGGGCACGGGCTCGGCGCAGCCCTCAAGGCCGCCAACATGCTCGCGCTCCGCACCGAGTTCCCCCAGACCCGCACCGTCCGCACGTGGAACGCCGTGGAGAACGGGCCGATGATCGCGGTCAACGAGGCCCTCGGCTACCGGACCACTGCCATCCAACGCGAGTGGCAGAAGCGGCTCGCCTGAAGCGGCGGCGACCACGCGGCATACGCTGTCGGCATGACTGACGACACCCTCGGCTTCTCCACCCGCGCCCTCCACGCCGGGCAGGACCCAGACCCCACGACGGGCGCCGTCGTCACCCCGATCTACCAGACGTCGACCTACAAGCAGGACGGCATCGGCGGCTTCCGCAACGGCTACGAGTACAGCCGCTCGGCCAACCCCACGCGCACCGCTCTCGAGACCGGTTTTGCTGCCCTCGAGGGTGGCGAGCGTGGCTTCGCGTTCGCCTCCGGGCTGGCCGCCGAGGACGCGATCCTGCGGGCCCTCCTCAGCCCTGGTGACCACGTCGTCGTCCCGTCGGACGCCTACGGCGGCACCTACCGTCTGTTCAACAAGGTCCTCAAGCACTGGGGCGTCGAGCACACCATCGCGGCCATTGCCGACAACGATGCCGTTCGTGCCGCGATCCAGCCGGGCAAGACGCGCATCGTCTGGGTCGAGACCCCGACCAACCCCATGCTGAGCATCGCCGACATCACGGCGCTCGCCGAGATCGCGCACGAGGCCGGCGCCCTGCTCGTCGTCGACAACACGTTCGCGTCGCCCTACCTCCAGCAGCCGCTCGCCGACGGCGCCGACGTCGTCATGCACTCGACGACCAAGTACTGCGGCGGCCACTCCGACGTCGTCGGCGGCGCTGTCGTCGTCGGCCACGGGGTCACCGTGCCGTGGTTCGACAACGAGTCGGCGAGCGACCGCATTGGGTTCCACCAGAACTCGATGGGTGCCATTGCCGGACCGTTCGACTCGTGGATCGTCCAGCGCGGTCTCAAGACGCTCGCCATCCGCATGGAACGCCACTGCGACAACGCCGAGAAGATCGTCGACTTCCTCCAGGGCCACGACGGCGTCACCGCGGTCCACTACCCGGGCCTGCCCGACCACCCCGGCCACGAGGTCGCCAAGCGTCAGATGAAGCGCTTCGGCGGCATGGTCGCGTTCCGCGTCAAGGGTGGCGAGGACGTCGCCGTCAAGGTCTGCGGCGAGACCCAGATCTGGACCCTCGGAGAGTCGCTCGGCGGTGTCGAGTCGCTGATCGAGCACCCCGGCCGGATGACCCACGCGTCCGTCGTCGGAACCGAGCTCGAAGTGCCCTCGGACATGATCCGGCTCTCCGTCGGTATCGAGGACGTCGAAGACCTCATCGCCGACCTCAAGCAGGCCCTCGACCGCCTCACCTGACGTGTCGCTCGTCCTCTGCGTCGACGTCGGGTCGACCTTCACCAAAGCCGTTCTCGTCAACGTCGATTCGGGCACCTTGGTGGGCGCGGCGTCGCACCCGACGACGATCGACACGGACGTCATGGACGGAGTCGATTCGGTATGCCGTTCGCTCGCCTCCCTCGGTCCCGTCACCGAGACGCTCGTGTGCTCGTCCGCGGGTGGTGGGCTGCGCATTGCCGTCGTCGGGTACGAACGTGAGGTGACTGCGGAGGCCGGGCACCGGGTGGCGTTGTCGGCGGGTGGTCGGGTCGTCCACGTGTCGTCGGGGCCACTGACGGGTGAGGGAGTTCGTGAGTTGCGTGCGGCTGCCTCCGACCTCGTGCTGCTTGTCGGTGGCACCGACGGTGGCAACTCAGATGTGTTGCGGCACAACGCAACTCGCTTGGCGAGCGCGCGGATCACGGCGCCGATCGTCGTGGCTGGCAACACCGAGGTCGCTGGCGAGGTGTCGGCCGAGCTGGCGCGCACCGGCCGTCGCCACAGCGTCACGAGCAACGTCCTGCCCCGGATCGGCGTCATCGCCCCGGACGCCGCCCGCAGCGCCATCAGGACGGCGTTCCTCGAGCACGTCATCGGTGGCAAGGGCCTGTCACGCGGCCGAGGGTTCACCGACTTGGTGCGCGCAGCCACGCCTGACGCAGTCCTCCAGGGCGTTGAGCTCCTCGCCGACGTGCGCGGTGAGGACGTCATGGTCATCGACATCGGCGGCGCGACGACCGACGTCTACTCGGTGCTCAGGCCGCAGGGCGAGGACGCCGAGATCGAGCGCGACGTCGCCGGTTCGATGTGGCACGAACGCACCGTCGAGGCCGACCTCGGCATGCGCTGGAATGCCCTCGGCATCGTCGAGGCCGCGGCGCGCGAGCACCTCCCGCTGTCACCCGACACGGCGGCGTATGCCGCCCACGTGGCTTCCGAGACCAGTCACCGTGCGTCGGCGCCGGGGGAGTGGGCGCACGAGGCAGACCTTGCCCGGGTCGCCGCGCTGGTGGCTGCGCGTCGTCACGGTCGCGCGCGTGTCATCGGTGACCGGCCGCGACCGCTCGCCGACGTGGGGCTCGTCCTCGGGTCCGGCGGGGTCCTGCGACACGGCCCTGACGGGTTGGCCGACGGAGTCCTGCGCGCGGTCGTGAACGACCACGCAGGCGGGTGGACGGTTCCGGCAGCCGCGACGCAAGGCGTCGACACGGCATACGTGCTCTTTGCGTGTGGTCTGCTCGCGGAGGGGCACCCGGTCGCAGCACGGGCGCTCGCTGCGTCCATCGCCTGAGGAGGCGCGTCCGGAAAAGCGGTGGGCGTTGTCGGTGGCTCGCCCTACGCTCGCAGGCATGAGTGAAGACACCGCTCGGCCTTCTGCCCGACTAGATATTCGCCTCGACGTCGTCGTGCTCGACTGCCCCGACCCCCTCGAGCTTGCTCGTTTCTACGGCGAGGTCCTTGGCTGGACCCTGGAGGACGGCTCCGACGACGAGTGGGCCACCCTCGAACCGCCGGGAGGCGGAATCAAGCGTGGACAGCCCGGCGGCAACGCGTCCCTGGGCTTCCAACGGATCGGCGACTACGTTGCGCCGACCTGGCCCGGTGGATCGCACCCGCAACAGTTCCACCTGGACCTCGTCGTGCCCGTCATCTCGCAGGCGGAGCCGGCGGTGCTCGCCGCGGGAGCAACGGTTGCCGCCGACCAGCCGAGCGAGGACGGCGGCTTCAAGGTGTACCTCGATCCGGCGGGACATCCGTTCTGCCTCTGCGGGAAGGCAAGCTGATGAACGAGCTGGTCATCGAGGCCGAGAACCTCGTCAAGAGGTTCGGCGACTTCACCGCTGTCGACGATGTCAGCTTCTCGGTCCCCAAGGGGTCGGTCTTCGGGCTGTTGGGGCCCAATGGAGCGGGCAAGACGACGACCGTGCGCATGATGACGACGCTGGCCGTCCCCACGAGTGGGTCGGCCCGGGTCGCCGGCCACGACGTCGTCGCCGAGCCCGAGGCGGTGCGCGCGAGCATGGGTCTCACTGCCCAGAGCGCGACCGTCGACGACCTCCTCACGGGCCGCGAGAACCTTCGCCTCATCGGCGATCTCTACGGCCTGGACCGGCGGTTCGTGCGCAAGCGATCCGACGAGCTGCTGGAGCAGTTCTCGCTCACCGAGGCGGGCGACAAGGTCGTCAAGGACTACTCCGGTGGCATGCGGCGGCGCATCGACCTCGCGGTGAGCCTCATCGCCCACCCGCCGGTCCTCTTCCTCGACGAGCCCACGACGGGGCTCGACCCGCGCAGTCGGGTGGAGCTCTGGGACGTGCTGCGCGACCTCGTGCGTGACGGCACGACCCTCCTGCTCACGACTCAGTACCTTGACGAGGCCGACCAGCTCGCCGACAACATCGTGGTCATCGACAAGGGCCGGATCATTGCGCAGGGCACTCCGCTCGAGCTCAAGACCCAGTCCGGTGCTGCGAGCCTTGTGGTCACGGTGTCGCGACACGACGAGGTGCGTCAGGCGGCCGAGCTGCTCCGAGGTGTCGTCGGCGACGTCCGCGTTGATGCGGACGCGCGCAAGCTCGTCGCCCCCGGCGGCGATGTCGCCGCCCTGACGCGCATCGCGCAGCAACTCGACGAAGCGGGCATCGAGGTCGACGACCTCGGCATGCAGCGACCCAGCCTCGACGACGTCTTCCTCGCCCTCACGGGTCACAAGGCCGAAGACACGAGCAACCAGGAGGTGCCGGCATGAGCGCCGTCACAGAAGCCGCGGTCCTCGACCGCACTGCCCCACGACCCAGTGGCGCGGGCCAGCTCCGCCAGATCATGACGTTGGTCCGGCGCAACCTCACCCACATCAAGCGGCAGCCCGAGATGCTCACCGACGTGACGATCCAACCCATCATGTTCGTGCTGCTCTTCGCCTACGTCTTTGGTGGGTCCATCAATGTCCAGGGCGGCGACTACAAGCCGTGGCTCCTGCCCGGGATCATGGCCCAGACGATTGCGTTCAGTGCCTTCATCGTCGCCATCGGTCTCAACACCGACATCGGCAAGGGCATGGTCGACCGGCTGAGGTCGCTGCCGATCCGACGCTCGTCGATCCTCATCTCACGCTCGATCGCCGCACTGATCCACTCGAGCATCGGCGTCGCGGTCATGTCGGTCACTGGTCTGTTCATCGGGTGGCGCATCCACGAGGGGCTGCTCAAGGGTCTGCTGAGCTATGGCCTCCTGCTGCTCTTCGGGTTCGCGATGATCTGGGTCGGCATCCTCGTCGGCTCAGCCATGCGCTCGGTCGAAGCGGTCAACGGGTTGATGTTCACGACGATCTTCCCGATCACCTTCCTCTCCAACGCATTCGCCCCCACCGAGACCATGCCTTCGTGGCTGCGCACCATCGCCGAGTGGAACCCGATCAGCTCCCTCACCCAGGCCATGCGCGACAACTGGGGCGTGGGCGGATCCGTGCGAGCCGACGCCCCGTGGTCACTGCAGAACCCTGAGCTGGCGACGATCATCTGGTCCGTGGCGATCACTGTGGTCATCGCGCCCCTGGCGCTGCGGGCGTTCAACAAGCGCACGACCGACTGACCCAAGCAGTCGAGAGGAGACAACGCGCCGCTCCCGGGCGGCGCGTTCTCTCCTCTCGACTGGGACTGAGTAGCCTCACGCCCATGACACCCACATCGTCGTCGGTGACGGTGGCCGAGATCCGCGCCGCCGCAGACCTGCTCTCCACTGTCATTGCTCCCACACCCATGGAGTTCAACCGCGGTCTGTCGGCACGAGTTGGTGCCGACGTCTTCCTCAAGTGCGAGAACCTCCAGCGGGCCGGGTCGTTCAAGATCCGCGGCGCCTACAACCGCATGTTCCACCTCACCGAGGCCGAGAAGGCCAGCGGAGTCGTGGCCGCCAGTGCCGGCAACCACGCCCAGGGCGTCGCCCTCGCCGGACAGATGCTCGGCATCGCGGTCAAGGTCTACATGCCGGTGCGGGCGCCCATGCCCAAGGTCCAGGCGACCAAGGCCTACGGCGCGACGATCGAGCAGGTCGGCGAGAGCCTCGACGAGAGTCTCGTGCACGCCCGGGCCTGGGCCGAGCAGACCGGAGCCATCCTCATCCACCCGTTCGACCACGACGACATCGTCGCCGGGCAGGGCACCTGTGGCCTCGAGATCCTCGAGCAGTGCCCCGACGTCAAGACGATCGTCGTCGGGCTCGGTGGCGGCGGGCTGCTGGCCGGCATCGCTGTGGCCGTGCGAGAGCTCAAGCCCGACGTCCGCATCATCGGCGTCCAGGCCGAGCAGGCCGCGGCCTACCCGGCTTCTCTCATTGCAGGGCATCCACTGGCCGCCGCGAAGATGTCCACGATGGCCGACGGCATCGCCGTCGGACTGCCCGGTGACGTGACCTTCCCCCTGGTGCGCGACCTCGTCGACAGCGTCGAGACGGTCAGTGAGGGCGGCATGTCCCGCGCCCTGCTGTTCCTCATGGAGCGCGCCAAGCTCGTCGTCGAACCGGCAGGAGCTTCCGCAGTCGGCTGGCTGCTCGAGAACTCCGAGACCGAGGCGACGGAGCCCATTGAGGGTCCCGTCGTCGCGGTGCTCTCCGGCGGCAACATCGACCCACTGCTCATGCTGCGGATCATCCGCCACGGGCTCGTGGCCGCCGGTCGCTACCTCCAGTTCTCTGTGCGCGTCCCCGACACCCCCGGATCACTGGCCGCGATCCTCGCGGACTGCGCCGGTGTCGACGCCAACATCCTCGAGATCGAGCACATCCGCACCGGTCCGCAGATCAACGTCGACGAGGTCGAGATCGCGCTCCGGCTCGAGACCCGCGGTCCCGAACACTGTGAGCGGGTCCTCGCCGCGATGCGCGCCAAGGCCTACACCGTCATCCACGACGAGGCAGCCCAACTCTGATCAACCAGTCGAGATAAGACAGAAGCACGCCTCCGGCTACCGGAGGCGTGCTTTCGTCCACTCTCGACTGGTGGTGCCGAGGGGGGTCTGGTCAGCCGGTGAAGGGCTTCGCATCGAGGATCTTGACGTCGACCTGCTTGCCGTTCGGCGCTTCGTAGCTCACGGTGTCACCGGCCTTGTGGCCGTTGACGGCCGAGCCGATGGGCGACTGCTCGCTGTAGACCTGCAGCGAACCGTCGGCGATCTCGCGGGAACCGAGGAGGAAGGTCTCCTTGTCGCCGAAGATCTCGACCGTGACGAGCATCCCCGGCTCGACGATGCCGTTGTCGGGAGGGGTCTCACCGATGATGGCGTTCTCGAGCAGCTGGGTCAGCTGGCGGATCCGGGCCTCGTTCTTGCCCTGCTCCTCGCGCGCAGCGTGGTAGCCACCGTTCTCCTTGAGGTCGCCCTCTTCGCGGGCGGCCTCGATCTTGGCGACGATGTCGGCCCGACCCGGACCGGAGAGCTCTGCGAGCTCGGCCTTGAGGCGATCGAACGCCTCTTGGGTCAGGTAGCTCGTCTTGACGACGGTCTCGCTCACTGAAGTTCACTCCTCGGGTGCCCTTGACGAAGCGGGGTCAGCCGCCTGGAACAAGGGGATGGTGGTCCTACGTGAAAGGGTCCGGGGCCTGAACCTCGTGCGGTTCGGTGGGCCCCAGACCCGTTGCTGCAAAGAACAAGGATAGCAACGTCCCCGCAGGAAAGCACGTTGTCACGCGTCAGCGCCCACTGGGAGCGGGCTCTCCTCAGGGAAGTCGCACGCAGGACGAGACGACTCCGACGACCGCGCGGGCACTGGTGCGCACGCTCACCGTGCGGTTCACCGACTTCGCGCCGGCCGGGACGTCGTCGCTCATCGTGCCGACGCGTCCGTGGCGCGTGTCCTGGGCCTCGACGGTGCAACGCACCGCCGCGCCGTCGGGCCGGTGCACGTCGTAGGACACCGAGATCTGCGCGTCACTGACCACCTTGTATGCCGTGACGGTTGCCCTGAGCGCGTTGGCCGAGGCGAGCGCGAACCACACGATGACGGCGACGATGAGCGAGATGCCGATGGTCCCGATCACCCACCAGCGAGTGGTGCCGGGGGCGGGGCGAGGAAGTGGCATCGAGGGTCCTGGGTCGGGAGTGGTGAGAAGCGCAGCGAGTGCGAAGATGGAGCGAGCCCATTGTCGCCTGTGCGACCACCCGATCCTCAAAGGACCCTCTCGTGGCAGACCGCCTCCGTCTCATGTGTGTGCACGCGCATCCCGACGACGAGTCGAGCAAGGGCGCCGCGGCGATGGCGAAGTATGTCGACGAGGGCCATGACGTCCTCGTCGTCTCGTGCACGGGAGGTGAGCGCGGCGACGTGCTGAACCCCAAGCTCGCCAACGACCCGCACATCCTGCGCGACCTCGCCCAGGTGCGACGCGACGAGATGCGCCGCGCCCAGGAGATCCTCGGCGTCGATCACACGTGGCTCGGCTTCGTCGATTCCGGTCTCCCGGAAGGCGATCCGTTGCCTGCACTGCCCCAGGGCTGCTTCGCCCTCGAGCCGGTCGAGGTGGCCACCGAGGCCCTCGTGCGCGAGATCCGGCGCTTCCGCCCTCACGTCATGACGACCTATGACGAGAACGGTGGCTACCCCCACCCGGACCACATCATGTGCCACACGGTCTCGATGGCGGCTTTCGAAGCGGCAGGCGACCCGACGGCATACCCCACTGCTGGTGAGCCGTGGCAGCCGCTGAAGGTCTACTACAACCAGACGTTCAGCCGCGGACGTGTCGTCGCGTTCCACGAGGCCCTCACCGCGCTCGGTGAGGAGAGCCCGTATGCCGCGTGGCTCGAGAACTGGCCGCCGGAACGTGAGCGTGCGGTCACCACTCGGGTGAAGTGCGACGCGTGGTTCGAGCGGCGCGACGAGGCGCTCCTGGCGCACGCGACGCAGATCGACCCCGACGGCAACTTCTTCAAGGTCTCGCGCGAGGAGCAGGCGCGGGTCTGGCCGTGGGAGGACTATGAGGCGGGGCTGTCGTACGTGCCCATCGCCGAGGGGGAGGACGACCTCTTCGCCGGGCTGCCCACCGACGTCGCCGGGGCCGATGCGCTCGCGACCTCACCGGGACTCACCATCGCGCACGACGGACGCAAGGAACGCACCGCATGATCACTCCGCTGCTCACTCACATCGCCCGGCTCCCGCTGTCCGTGACGCCTTCGCCGAGTCCCAGCACCGCGACCGATGGCACTCCGAGCCAGCAGGCAGCGCCCGGCCTGTGGGCGTTCGTGGCGTTCCTGTTCCTCGCCATCGCCCTGTGGCTCCTGATGCGCAACATGAACGCACGCCTGCGCCGGATGTCTTACCGCAGCAAGGCCGCTGAGGCCACCGCCGCTGGGTCGGACGCCGAGTCAGACGCGGTCGTAGAGCGCGATCGAGGCGGCGATGTAGTGCGTGATGAACGCGAGGATCGTCAGGGTGTGGAAGATCTCGTGGAACCCGAACCATTGGGGCGAGGGGTTGGGTCGCTTGATGCCGTAGACGATGGCGCCGATCGTGTAGAGCGCGCCACCGGTGATGACCAGGGTCACGACCGTGGGCCCGGCGTGACGAAGTAGCGGACCGAGGAAGAAGATCGCGACCGAGCCCAGCGCGACGTAGACCGGCACGTACAGCCATCGGGGCGCGTGGATCCACAGGAGTCGGAAGGCGACCCCGGCGATTGCTCCGCCCCAGACGATGGCCAGCAGGGTGATGGCCTGGTTGCGGGGGAGCAGCAGCGCGAACGGCGTGTAGCTGCCCGCGATGATGAGGAAGATGTTGGAGTGGTCGATCCGCTTCAGGGCATTGCCCCAGCGAGGTGACCAGTTGCCGCGGTGATAGACCGCCGACATCGCGAAGAGCAGCACCGCCGTCAGGGTGAACACCGCAGCGGCGGCCCGTGCCTCGACCGTGTCACTCAGGACGACCAGGACGAGGCCGCCGATGAAGGCGATCGGCGCCATGGCCAGGTGCAGCCAGCCGCGCAACTTGGGCTTGACGACGTCGAGCACCGCATCGACACGCTCTTCGAGAGCGTCGATGGTGCGGGGTTCACGTCCCTTGTCCATGTTCCCTACAACGATACCTACGTTTGCGTAGGTTCCGAGCCGGTGAGGTGGTCCACATCTCGCCGTGCGCCCAGCGGTACGGTGACGACATGGCGCTCAGCGATGTTCTCTATGCGGCATACGAGCGTCGGCTGACCAAGCGACTGCCTCCGGAGAGTGTTCCTCGCCACGTTGGGGTGATGCTCGACGGCAACCGCCGCTGGGCCAAGGCCAGGGGGGCCGGGACGAGCGAGGGTCACCAGGCAGGCGCCGACAACATCGCCCACTTCCTCGCGTGGTGCGAGGAGGTCGGGGTGGAGGTCGTCACCCTGTGGCTGCTCTCGACCGACAACCTCAGTCGCGCCGAGTCCGAGCTGCGTCCCCTCCTGCGCATCATCGAGCGGACCGTCGACGAGCTCGCCGACTCGCGCCAGTGGCGGCTCAACCCGGTCGGCGCCCTGTCCCTCCTTCCGGCGGCCACGCGGGATCGCCTGGAGGGCGCGGCAGTTCGCACGGCCGAGGTCGATGGCCTGCTGGTCAACATCGCCGTCGGCTACGGAGGCCGTCGCGAGATCGCCGACGCCGTCCGGTCGTTGCTCCTCGAGCACGCCGACCGCGGCACGACGATCGAGGAGCTGGCCGAGGTCCTCGATGTCGAGCACATCGCCGACCACCTCTACACCAAGGGCCAGCCCGACCCCGACCTCGTCATCCGCACGTCGGGGGAGCAGCGGCTCGGCGGCTTCCTGCTGTGGCAGAGCGCCCACTCCGAGTTCTACTTCTGCGAGGCCTACTGGCCCGACTTCCGCAAGGTCGACTTCCTGCGGGCCCTGCGGGCCTATGGGGAGCGCAATCGCCGGTTCGGCACCTGAACACATCTGTCGCTTGCGTCACATTGGCCCCGCCCGACTCAGGGGTTTCACGGCTGCGGTGCAAAGCCTGCGTGAACAGCTCGACACGCGGCGCGCCTGCGTGACAGGTGAGCGTGTGCCGGACGTAGCGTCACTCCCAACGCGTCACCCTGATGCGTTCGGGAGGCCCATCGCATGGAGCACACCACGCTCCGGAGGAGGGACCGGTCCCGGCTCCCTGCTCGTGGCAGTGAGCCGACCGGGATCCGCACCTTCGAGTCAGCGCACATCCAGATCGTGCGCGCCTAGGAGCCCCGCCGTGGCCACACCCTCGAGTTCCACCGCTACCTCACCGACGACCAGTGCCGGCGCCACTCGCCAGCGCAAGCGCGCGAGTGCGAAGGGAGCGGCCAACGGCGAAACCTCCGAATCGACTGCTCCCGACTTCCTGGAAGTTGCCGAGTCGCCGATGCTGACCTACGTCCTGGACACGTCGGTCCTGCTCTCCGATCCGCGGGCGATCCTGCGGTTCAAGGAGCACGAGGTCGTCCTCCCGATCGTGGTGATCACGGAGCTCGAGGGCAAGCGGCACCACCCCGAGCTGGGGTTCTTCGCCCGCGCGGCGCTCCGCCTCCTGGACGACCTGCGGATCAAGGCCGGTCGCCTTGACGCCCCTGTGCCCGTCGGTGACGACGGTGGCACGTTGCGGGTGGAGCTCAACCACACGGACTCGTCGTCACTCCCGGCCGGATTCCGGCTCGGGGACAACGACACCCGCATCCTCTCCGTGGCCAAGAACCTCTCCAACGAGGGTCGCATCGTCACGATCGTCAGCAAGGACCTGCCGATGCGGGTCAAGGCCTCGGCGTGCGGCATGGAGGCGCAGGAGTACCGCGCCGAGCTCGCGGTCGACTCCGGCTGGACGGGGATGGCCGAGGTGGACGTCACGGTGGAGGAGATGGACCACCTCTACGAGTACGGCCGGCTCGACCACATGGGTGCGGCCGAGATGCCGTGCCACACCGGCCTCAAGCTGCTCTCGCCCCGCGGCAGCGGCCTGGGCCGCGTCGGTGCGGACAAGCAGGTGCGACTCGTCAAGGGTGACCGGGACGCCTTCGGTCTGCACGGCCGCAGCGCCGAGCAGCGCATCGCCCTCGACATCCTGCTCGACCCCGACATCGGCATCGTCAGCCTCGGCGGCCGCGCGGGCACCGGCAAGTCCGCTCTCGCCCTCTGCGCCGGCCTCGAGGCCGTCATGGAGCGCCGCCAGCAGCGCAAGGTCGTGGTCTTCAGGCCCTTGTATGCCGTGGGCGGCCAGGAACTTGGCTACCTCCCCGGTTCCGAGTCGGAGAAGATGAACCCGTGGGGCCAGGCGGTCTTCGACACGTTGTCGGCGCTCGTCTCGCGCGAGGTCGTCGAGGAAGTCCTCGACCGCGGCATGCTCGAGGTCCTGCCGCTGACCCACATCCGTGGTCGCTCCCTGCATGACGCCTACGTCATCGTCGACGAGGCCCAGTCGCTGGAGCGCAACGTCCTCCTCACGGTCCTGTCGCGCATCGGCCAGAACTCCAAGGTCGTCATGACCCACGACGTGGCCCAGCGCGACAACCTGCGCGTCGGCCGTCACGACGGTGTCGCCGCGGTCATCGAGAAGCTCAAGGGCCACCCGCTCTTCGCCCACGTCACCCTCACCCGCAGTGAGCGAAGCCCCATCGCGGCCCTCGTGACGGACCTGCTGGAGCAGGAGCACGGCGACCTCTGAGGGTTCGCTGTCGACCGCGCACAACGGTTCGGTATGCCGGTCGCTCACCCCGAGCGACCGGCATACCCACGCTGTGGCAGGGTGTGGTCCGAGTCGTGCCCGTTCGGTGAATGTGCGCCCGTCTGGGGGCCACCGGCGAAGGGCCCGGTTTGGCCATTCGAGGGTCATCGCGTTAAGTTGGTCTCGATTTGGTAACGCAGCCCGACTGCTCCGTCAGCCGGGCTGTTCTGTGTCGTGAGAGGAACCCTTCGTATGAGCCGGTACCGCGGAACCCACCGCGGGCGCCACGCCCGTCCATCCGAGGGACCCCTGACGCAGGCGCTCAGCATCGCGCGTCGCCCCGCCGTCACGGCAGGGATGGCCCTCGCCCTCGTCGGAACCGGAGCAGTCGGGGTCGGCACCAACGACGCCGTCGCCGACTCCGAACCCTTCACCCTCAGCGCGGCCGCGATGACCCAGGCCGCACAGTCGGCCAAGGAGAGCTTCGCCGACAGCAGCCGCATCTCGAGCGAGCGGGCCGGCGCCAACGCGCAGCGTGCCGCCATCGAGGCCAAGGCTCAGGCCGCGGCGAAGGTCAAGGCTGACGCCGCCGCCGCACAGGCCAAGGCCAAGGCCGCGGCCCTGGCCAAGGCTCGCGTGGCCGCTGCGCAGAAGGTGGCGCGCGACAAGCAGCGCGCCTCGCTCATCGCCGGTGCCCAGGCCGACCCCCGTGGTGCAGCCAAGGCCCTCATGAGCGACTACGGCTTCAGTGGCGATCGCCAGTGGGGCTGCCTCAACCTCCTCTGGGAGGGCGAGAGCTCTTGGAACTTCAAGGCCGAGAACTCATCCTCGGGCGCCTACGGCATCCCGCAGAGCCTGCCCGCCAGCAAGATGGCCACTGTCGGCGCGGACTACCGCACCAACCCGGTCACCCAGATCAAGTGGGGCCTGAACTACATCAAGCAGTCCTACGGCACCCCGTGTGGCGCCTGGGACTTCTGGAACAACCGCTACCCGCACTGGTACTGAGCCGGCGCGGGCCCTGCGCCCACGCTGTCACGCTGTCGCTCACGCGCTGAAGAGCGGGTGCGTCCCCCTCGGGTGGGCTCGCTTGTCGTCAGTAGCCTTGATGTGCCCGCCAACGGACTCCACTCGAATGGCCAACTGCGGCAGGAAGTCCTCGACCCCGACGGCTCCCGCCTTGCCGTACTGCGACACCATGCGCAGGTAGAACGGGCGGCCGTCGCGCGGCTGGACCCAGATGCGGCTCAGGGGTGAGAGCCCGCCGTCAGTGAGTTCCGACAGTGCGACCTGCTTGCTCATCACCCGGCCGCGAGCACTGAGGCTCGTGTCGGACACGGTCACCTTGCGCCACAGGTCCGCGAGGACGAAGAGGGCAAACAGGGCCAGGGGCGCACCGAGCCACTCGCCCTTCACGAGGACGATGAGGCCGATCGCGAGGAACAGGCCCCCGCCCAGGCCGCTGGCAAAACGCTGGGTCCAGTGAGGGCGCCCGACGAGCGGTGCAGTCGTGAGTTCCACTCGGCCCACCCTAGGGAGGGGAGGTCAGAGACGGCGCAGGCGGATGTTCGTCACGGCGTGGTCGGCACCCTTGGACAGCACGAGGGTGGCTCGGTCGCGGGTGGGCAGGACGTTGCGCAGCAGGTTCGGCTCGTTGATCCGTTCCCAGATGCCGGCTGCGGTCTCGCGCGCCTCGGCATCTGTGAGCGCCGCATAGCGGTGGAAGTAGGACTCTGGGTCCGCGAACGCGGTCTCGCGCAGCCGGAGGAACCGCTCGACGTACCAGGTGCGCAGCTGCTCCACGGGGGCGTCGACGTAGACCGAGAAGTCGAAGTAGTCCGACAGCACCTGACGCGTCCGCAGGTCCGAACGCACGGTCGCGGGCTGCAGGACGTTGAGCCCCTCGACGATGAGCACGTCCGGTTGGTCGACGACGATCTCGGCGCCCGGAACGATGTCGTACGTGAGGTGCGAATACACCGGAGCGACGACACGCGGCATACCGGATTTCACGTCTGCGACGAATCGCAGGAGCGCACCGCGGTCGTAGGACTCGGGAAAGCCCTTGCGCTGCAACAGTCCTCGCGCCTCGAGGTCAGCGTTGGGTCGGAGGAAGCCGTCTGTGGTGATGAGGTCGACCCGGGGCGTCTGCGGCCAGCGGCGCAGGAGCTCGCGCAGGACGCGCGCCGTCGTCGACTTGCCGACGGCCACGGACCCGGCGATGCCGATGACGAACGGAACCTTCGCCGGTCGGTCGCCGAGGAAGTCGGTCGTGACCCGGTGGAGCCCGGCCGTCGCGTTGACGTAGAAGGCGAGCAGCCGCGACAGGGGGAGGTAGACCTCCTCCACCTCGCGCAGGTCGACGCGATCACCCAGCCCTCGGACCCGGCCGATGTCGCCGGGGGTGAGGCTCAGTGGATGGTTCTCTCGACGGGCCGCCCAGTCGGCGCGGGAGAAGTCGAGGTACGGCGAGGGCACGGACGCCGTCGGCTCCGACCCGGGCAGGGGACCTGACCCGGACGGGGGAACGAGGGGCGTGGTAGACACGGGCGCCATTGTGGCGCACATGTCGCGCAAGGGGAGGGCATACGCGACCTCCGGCGCGCGACGCGGTGGTTCGGGAAGCGCGATCGCAGCCATTACGCTTGCGGCCATGTGTGGAATCGTCGGATATGTCGGCAGTGCCATGGATGATCGCGCCGAGAGCGTGGTCATGGAGGGCCTGGCTCGCCTGGAGTACCGCGGCTACGACTCGGCCGGGATCGCCCTCGTCACGCAGGACGGCGTCCAGTCGCAGAAGCGCGCCGGCAAGCTCGAGAACCTGCGCGGTGCCCTCGAGGCGCACCCCCTCGCGGCTTCGCGCACGGCGATCGGCCACACCCGCTGGGCGACCCACGGTGGACCCACCGACGGCAACGCCCACCCGCACCACGGCGGCACCGACGACAAGCTCGCCCTGATCCACAACGGCATCATCGAGAACTTCCACTCGCTCAAGAAGGGGCTCCTCGCGCAGGGAGTCGACTTCCTCAGCGAGACCGACACGGAGGTCGCGGCCAAGCTCGTCGGCCGCGCGTTCGACGAGACCGGCGACCTCACGAAGGCCATGCAGCAGGTCGTGAACCGCCTCGAGGGTGCGTTCACCCTCCTCGCTGTGCACGCCGACCAGCCCGGCGTCGTCGTCGGCGCCCGTCGCAACAGCCCGCTCGTCGTCGGTCTCGGCGAGGGCGAGAACTTCCTCGGCTCCGACGTCGCGGCCTTCATCGGCTACACGCGCCACGCGCTCGAGCTCGGCCAGGACCAGATCGTCACGATCACCCCCGAGGGCCACGAGGTCATCACCTTCGACGGCGAACCCGCCGAGGGCAAGGCCTACGAGGTCACGTGGGACGCCGCTGCCGCCGAGAAGGGTGGCTACTCGACGTTCATGGAGAAGGAGATCTTCGACCAGCCCCACGCCGTCGGCGACACCCTTCTGGGTCGCACCGACGAGAGCGGTCGCCTCGTCCTCGACGAGCTCCGCATCAGCGAGGAGCAGCTCAAGAACGTCGACCGCATCACCGTCGTCGCCTGTGGCACTGCGGCGTACGCCGGAATGGTCGCGAAGTACGCCATCGAGCACTGGACCCGCATTCCCGTCGAGGTGGCGCTGGCGCACGAGTTCCGCTACAGCGACCCCATCGTCAACGAGCGGTCGCTCGTGGTGAGCATCAGCCAGTCCGGCGAGACCATGGACACCCTCATGGCCGTCAAGCACGCCCGCGAACTCGGCGCGCTGACGATCTCGGTCTGCAACACCCACGGCTCGACGATCCCGCGTGAGTCCGACGCCGTCCTCTACACGCACGCCGGGCCCGAGATCGCCGTCGCCTCGACCAAGGCGTTCCTCGCCCAGATCACCGCCTGCTACGTCCTCGGCCTCTATCTCGCCCAGCTGCGTGGCGGCGCCTTCGCCGATGACGCGCAGTCCGTGATGAAGGAGCTGCACGAAGTCCCCGCCAAGCTCGAGGAGCTCCTGGGCAACTTGGACCGGGTCAAGGAGATCGCCCGCTTCATGGCCGACACCCGCTCGGTGCTCTTCCTCGGTCGCAACGTCGGCTTCCCCATCGCCATGGAGGGCGCGCTCAAGCTCAAGGAGCTCGCCTACATCCACGCCGAGGGTTTCGCCGCCGGCGAGCTCAAGCACGGTCCGATCGCGCTCATCGAGGCCGGTCAGCCGGTCTTCATCGTCGTCCCCGGACCGGACACCCCGCACGACCTGCACAAGAAGGTCGTCTCCAACATCCAGGAGATCCGGGCTCGCGGCGCCCGCACCATCGTCATCGCGCAGGAGGGTGACGAGGACGTCGTGCCCTTCGCTGACGAGGTCATCCGCGTGCCCCAGACGTCGCCGCTGCTCCAGCCGCTGTTGACCGTCGTGCCGTTGCAGATGTTCGCCCTGCACCTCTCGACGGCCAAGGGCCTCGACGTCGACCAGCCGAGAAACCTCGCCAAGAGCGTCACGGTCGAGTGACGTGATCGTCGGCACCGGGATCGACGTCGTCGACATCGCGCGTTTCGCTGAGACGCTCGAACGCACGCCGGGGTTGCTCACCCGCCTGTTCACCGAGAGTGAGCGGGGGTTGCCGATGCGTTCTCTCGCAGCAAGATTCGCCGCGAAGGAGGCGCTGGCCAAGGCCTTGGGTGCTCCGGTCGGACTCGCCTGGACCGACGCCACGGTGGTGCGCGACGACACCGGTCGCCCGAGCATCGAGATGATCGGGACGGTGGCCGCGCGTGCCGCCGAGCTCGGCGTGAAGCACATGCACGTGTCGCTGTCCCACGACGCAGGGATCGCCTCTGCCGTCGTCATTGCCGAATCCTGAGGAGTCCCTCGTGATCGAGGCCTGGTCGCCCGAAGACGTGTATGCCGCCGAGGCCCTTCTCGAGGAGGAGCTCGCTTCGGGTGAGCTCATGGCGCGCGCCGTCGAGGGGCTCGCCGATGTCGTTGCGGCTCGCGTCTCGCAGCTCGGCGCCGAGACCGTCGTCGCCCTCGTGGGCAGCGGAAACAACGGAGCAGATGCCCTGTATGCCGTGGCGCAGCTCGCGGAGTCCGGCGTCAGCTGCGCTGCGGCACTGGACCTTTCGCGCGTCCACGAGGGTGCGCTCAAGGCTGCGCGTGCTGCGGGTGTCGTGCTCGTCACCGGCGCCGAGGCGCTCGAGGACATCGCTGAGGCCGACATCGTGCTCGACGGGATCGTTGGGCTGGGCGGACGTCCGGGGTTGCCCGAGGAGGCGGCGGCGTGGGTTGCGGCCATCCCCGACGACGCGCACGTCATCGCCGTCGACCTGCCGTCAGGGCAGGCTGCGGACGGTTTGGGCTTCGATCCCGATGGGGTCCTCGCTGACGAGACGGTGACGTTCTCGGTGGCCAAGCCCGTTCACCTCCTCCCGCCCACCGAGCAGGCGTGCGGCATGCTCACCGTCGTCGACATCGGTCTCACCTTCGACACTGGTCCGGCCGTGGTCCGGTTGACCTTCGACGACGTGGTCGACCTGTGGCCCGTGCCCGGTCCGGACGACGACAAGTACTCCCGAGGTGTCGTCGGGATCGTCGCCGGAGGCGAGAACTATTCGGGAGCAGCGGTTCTCGCCGTCACGGCTTCGGTCGAGGCCGGTGCCGGGATGGTGCGCTACGTCGGCACGCCCACGCCCGAAGGGCTCGTCCGTGCTGCCGTCCCTGAGGCCGTCCACGGTGAAGGTCGGGTCCAGGCCTGGGTCATCGGACCCGGGCTCGACGTCACCTCCACCCGGCGTGACGCCACGACCCAGCTCGACGTGGCCCGGGCGGCCCTCGCGGGGGAGCCACCCGTCCTCGTGGACGCCGGGGGACTCGACCTCGTGGACGACGACGTCATCGAGGCGCGCCGCGACCGAGCCACGCTCCTCACCCCGCACGCCGGCGAGCTCGCGACCCTGCTCACGCGTCTCGGTGCCAGCCGCCGGTCACGCAAGAACGTCACCGTCGAGCGTGCGACCGTCGAGGCGGAGCCCCTGCGTCACGCTCGCGCCCTCGCCGATCGCACCGGCATGACCGTCCTGCTCAAGGGCTCGACGACGCTCGTCGTGCCCGCCGACCCGAGCGAGCCAGTGTGCTCCCAGGCCGACGCGCCCCCGTGGCTCGCGACCGCCGGCGCCGGTGACGTCCTGGCCGGGCTCCTCGGCACGCTCCTCGCCGCGGGTCTCTCTCCGGCCGACGCGGGCGCCCTCGGCGCCCTCGTCCACGGGGTCACCGCCGACCGAGCCAGCGCGGGAGGTCCGGTGCGAGCGCTCCGGGTCGCACACGGCATACCCGATGCAGTTGCCCACCTTCTGACCCGCGGCTGAAGGCACGCACCGCGCATCTAGACTTGATGGCCTCATGACCACGCCAGCTGCCCCCGTCTCCGCCGCACCGCCCGAGGGCGCATCGGCGTGGGTGACGATTGACCTCGACGCGATCTCCGACAACGTCCGGGAGCTCGCCCGCCGTTCACCCGGCGCCGAGGTCATGGCCGTCGTCAAGGCCAACGGCTACGGCCACGGACTTGTCCCGAGCGCCCGCGCCGCTGTCGCCGGTGGCGCGACCTGGCTCGCGGTCGCCCAGCTCAACGAGGCCCTCGACCTGCGGGCCGCCGGTGTCACGACACCGTTGCTGACCTGGCTCTATGCGCCCGGAGTCGACTTCGGGGCGGCCATCGACGCCGACATCGACATCTCGGTCTCCGCGCCGTGGGCCCTCGACGCGGTCGTCGCGGCTGCCCGAGCGAGGGGCCGCGCCGCGCGCATCCACGTCAAGGTCGACACGGGCCTCGGGCGCAACGGGGCGTTGGGTCAGGGCTGGACCGATCTCATCGCCGCGCTCGGGCCCGTCGTGGCCGAGGGCGCCGTTGAGGTCGTCGGCGTCTGGTCGCACTTCGCCCTCGCCGACGCCCCTCAGCACCCCACCGTCCTGGCCCAGCGCGAACGCTTCGTCGAGGCAGCAGCGGAACTCGAGCGAGCCGGCATACGCCCGCAGCTCCGGCACCTCGCGAACTCCGCCGCCACGCTCACCAACCCCAACGCCCACTTCGACGTCGTGCGTCCCGGACTCGCCGTCTATGGGCTCTCGCCGGTGCCCGGTCTGGGTTCCCCGCAGGACTTCGGCTTGCGCGAGGCCATGCGGGTGACGGCACGCCTGGCCCTCGTCAAGGAGGCCTCGGCGGGCCAGGGCGTGAGCTACGGCCACATCTACACGACCCCCGAGGACACCGTGCTCGGGCTCGTGCCCATCGGCTACGCCGACGGCATCCCACGGCACGCAGGCAACCTCGGACCGGTCAAGGTCGGCGATCGTCGGCTGACCGTGGCTGGCCGGGTCTGCATGGACCAGTTCGTCCTCGACCTGGGCGCCGGGTATGCCGGCGGTGCCGGTGACGAGGTCGTCATCCTCGGTCGTGGGGTGGACGACGAGCCGACTGCCCAGGACTGGGCGACGGCCATCGACACCATCAACTACGAGATCGTCACGCGCATCAGCGACCGGTTGCCGCGCCTCTTCGTCGGGGGCGAGGCCTGATGGTGAGCGTGGGCAAGGCCGTCGGATTCGGTGCGGCAGCAGCTGCGGCCGCTGGTGCCGCGGCTGCGGGTGTGGCTGTCGACCGCGCGTCAGCAGCCCGCCGTCGCCTGGGTGCGCTCGATCCCGCAGACGGGTTTGCGCACACGGCCGACCTCGAACTCAAGGTCATCGCGACCGATGGGGTCAACCTCCACGTCGAGGTCGACACCCCGGACGACCTCGACCCCGCGCTCCCGACGATCGTCATGTCGCACGGCTACTGCCTCAGCCTGCGTGGGTGGGTGCTGCAGCGGCGCGCGTTCGTGCAGGCCGGCTACCGCGTCGTCCTCTGGGACCAGCGCAGCCATGGCGAATCGGAGATCTCCGACCTCGAGCACTGCACGATCGAGCAACTCGCAAACGACCTGCGCGCCGTCATCGACGCGACCTGCCCTGACGGCCCCATCGTCCTCGTCGGCCACTCGATGGGCGGCATGACGACGATGGCCTTCACCCGGCTCCACGCCGAACTCGTGCGGGAACGCGTCTTGGCCGTGGCGTTCGTCTCGACCGCGGCCGGGGGAGAGGGCCTCACCGACCTGGGTTTGGGTCCGCTGGTCGGGCGCGCGATCGGGCAGGCCGGCCCCCACGTCCTGTCACGGCTGGCGCCCCACCAGAAGTGGCTGGCCCCTGTGCGTCGCATCGGGCGCAACGTCGAGGACTTGCTCGTCGACCGCTTCTCGTTCGACTCGCCGGTGAGCGAGGCGACGGTGCGCTTCGCGGCCGACCTCATCCTCGCCACACCATTCGAGGTCATGGCGGCCTTCCTCCCGGCGTTGCGAAGCCACGACGAGCACGAGACCCTCGCCGCCCTGCTCGACAAGCAGGTCCTCGTCATCAACGGCACCGGCGACCTGCTCACGCCACCGCGACGCAGCGACGAGATCGTCGAGCTGCTGCCGGGTGCCGAGCACGTCGTCGTCGAGGACTCCGGGCACCTCATCATGATCGAGCACCCCGAGGTCGTCACCGCTCAGATCCTCGCCCTCATCGACCGCGCCGAAGCCGCTGCGGCCGCAGGTGTCGCGACGAGCGACAAGCCTCGTGTGCGCCGCAAGGTCATCGACATCGCCAAGGGTCGCCTCGTCCGCCGGGCGAAGGCCTCGTCGAAGTCCCCGGCGAAGACCACGCAGAAGTCCAAGAGCAAGAGCGCGAGCACGAGCACGAGCAAGGCGAGCTCGTGAGCGAGCACATGCTCACGACGGCCGATGACACTCGGGCCTTCGGCGAGACCCTCGCCGCCGGTCTACGGGTCGGCGACCTCGTGATCCTCACCGGCGGACTCGGCGCCGGCAAGACCACGCTGACCCAGGGTCTCGCGGCCGGTCTGGGCGTGCGCGGCCCGATCACCTCCCCGACCTTCGTCATCGCGCGCGTCCACCCCTCGCTCGTGGGTGGGCCCGCGCTCGTGCATGTGGATGCCTACCGGTTGGGCGGACTGGCCGAGCTCGACGACCTCGACCTCGACACCTCCCTCGAGGAGAGCGTCACCGTCGTCGAGTGGGGGCACGGCGTCGCCGAAGAGCTGTCCGATGATCGGCTCGAGATCGTCCTTGAGGCCGACCCGGCGACCGAGTCGCGCACGGTCACCGTCACCGGCCACGGCGACCGTTGGAAGGCCGGTGTGCCGTGCTGATCCTCGCCATTGACACGTCGACATCGGCCATCACCGTGGCCCTGCACGACGAAACCCGGGCCATCGCGCAGGGTTCTCACCTCGATGCTCGAGCCCACACCGAATGGCTGGCGCCGCTCATCGCCACCTGCCTGTCCGACGCGGACAAGCGGCCGTCCGATCTCACCGGTGTGGCGATCGGTGTCGGTCCCGGGCCGTTCACCGGGCTGCGGGTCGGCATGGTCACCGGTCTGACGATGGGGCATGCCCTCGAAGTGCCGGTGCACGGTGTCTGCAGCCTCGACGCCCTCGCCGCGCAGGCAGCCGAACTCGTCGCCGACGGCAAGTTGCTCGTGGCCACCGACGCGCGCCGCAAGGAGGTCTACTGGGCTCGGTATGCCGTCCGCCCCGGTTCCGTCGAGCGCCTCACCGAACCCGCCGTCGACCGTCCCGCCGACCTCCCCGACGATGTGCGCGCCCTGCCGACAGCCGGGCGTGGACCGGTGCTCTATCCCGAACTGTTCGCGACGGCGCTGCCCATCCTCGACGTCGACGCCGCCGTGTTGGCGCGCGTCGCCGTGGCCCGGATCCAGGCTGGGGAGCCGATGTCCGTCGAGCCGCTCTATCTGCGTCGCCCCGATGCGCTGACGACGGCCGAACGGGCGGCGCGAAGGTGACAGTCAAGGACGCGACATTCACGGACGCCACCGAGGTGATGGCTGGGCTGCGTGAACTCGCGTGGACCGACATCCCCGACCTCGTCGCCCTCGAGGCCGAGGCCTTCCCCGACGACGCGTGGACCGAGGCCTCTTGGTGGGGCGAACTGGCCGGGAGGCCACGCCGGGACTACGTCGTTCTACACCGCGAAGGTGAGCTGGCGGCATACGCCGGTCTGGATCACAGCGGCCAGGTCGCCGACCTCATGACGATCACCGTGGCGCCCGGGCACCGGGGCACGGGTCTCGGCGGCGAGCTCCTCGACGAGCTCGAGACGCGTGCGGCGGCGGTCGGAGCCGAAGCCCTCATGCTCGAGGTCCGAGCCGACAATTCCCCGGCACGCGCGCTCTATGACCGACGTGGCTATGACGTGCTCAACGTGCGCCGCGGCTACTACCAACCGGGCAACGTGGACGCCATCGTGATGCGAAAAATGTTGGCACAGAACGGAATTGAGTCATGAGCTCCGAGCAGCCGCTCGTCCTGGGCATCGAGACCTCCTGCGACGAGACGGGCGTCGGCATCGTTCGCGGCGAGACCCTGCTCGTCGATGCGGTCGCGAGCAGCGTCGACGACCACGCGCGTTTTGGCGGAGTCGTGCCTGAGGTCGCCAGCCGAGCACACCTCGAGGAGATGGTGCCCACGATCGAGCGGGCCTGTCGCGAGGCGGGAGTCCAGCTACGTGATCTCGACGCCATCTCGGTGACGTCCGGGCCGGGGCTCGCCGGTTCGCTCATGGTCGGCGTCGCCTCGGCCAAGGCGTTGGCGCTGTCGCTCGGCATCCCGCTCTATGGCGTCAACCATCTCGCGTCGCACGTCGCCGTCGACATCGTCGAGCACGGCCCGTTGCCCGAACCCACGATGGCCCTGCTCGTCTCCGGTGGGCACTCGTCGTTACTGCTTGTCCCCGACGTGACGTGTGACATCCGCAGCCTTGGTTCGACCATCGACGATGCCGCGGGCGAGGCCTTCGACAAGGTGGCGCGGGTTCTTGGGTTGCCGTTCCCCGGCGGCCCGCACATCGACCGCATGGCGCGCGACGGCCAGGTCACCATCGACTTCCCGCGAGGGCTGACGACTGGACGCGACATGGAGCGCTACCGCTTCGACTTCTCGTTCTCGGGACTCAAGACCGCTGTCTCACGGTGGGTCCAGGCCAAGGAGGTGGCGGGGGAGCCGGTGCCCGTCGCCGACGTCGCCGCGTCCTTCCAGGAGGCCGTCGTTGACGTGCTGACGCGCAAGGCGGTCCTGGCCTGCCGCGAACAGGGAGCCGAGAACCTGCAGATCGGTGGCGGCGTTGCGGCGAACTCGCGACTGCGGGCGATGGCCCAGTCCCGCTGTGATGCGGCCGGCATAGAGCTCCGTGTGCCGCGACCCGGGCTGTGCACCGACAACGGGGCGATGGTGGCCGCCCTCGGCGCCCAGATGGTCCTCAAGGGCCGCGACGCCTCACGCCTCGACCTGCCCG
Source organism: Knoellia pratensis (assembly GCF_042666395.1). NCBI lineage: Bacteria > Bacillati > Actinomycetota > Actinomycetes > Micrococcales > Intrasporangiaceae > Knoellia > Knoellia pratensis. The sequence goes on from NZ_JBHTDJ010000001.1 coordinate 1,391,755, forward strand.
CTGACTCGTCGATGCCCGTCACCCAGATCCAGAACTGACCGCCCCCGTCTCCGACTTCGTGCCCCGCACAGACAACTCGCTGGCGCTCGCCGTCCGTGCGGGGCACGAAGTCGGAGACGGTCAGCTGCAGCGGACCAGGCCCATGCGCTCCTTGAGCGCCACGACGCGCAGCACCGAGGACTCGAGCTGGGTGGCGAACGCCTCGTCGGCTCGGGCCCTGTCCGCCAGAGCCTTGGCCATCGTCGGCACCGACTTCGGGTCGCCGGTGAGGAGGATGTCGCCGCCCGCCGCGATGTAGTCCACGGCGCGCTTGGCGGCCGGGATCGAGCGGACGGACTTGGCGTTGATGTCGTCGGTGATGACGACACCCTCGAAGCCGAGCTGGCCGCGGAGCAGGGTGGTGATGATCGGCTTGCTGAACATGGCCTGCGTCTTGGTGGCGTCGAGGCCCGGGTAGCGCGCCGAGCTCACCATGACGAGACCGGCGCCCGCCTTGACCCCGGCAGTGAACGGCGCGAGGTAGGAGTCCTTGGGCGTCGCCACGGTGTCGGTGATGCCGCTCGTGTTGAAGTCGGTGTTGTTCTGAACCCGGCCGAGACCGGGGAAGTGCTTGACCGTGCCCATGACGCCGCCCTCGATCATGCCCTTGAGGAACGCGGTCGAGGCTTTGGTGACGGTCGCAGGCGTGGAGCCGTACTGACGGCCGTACTTGCCGATCGGCTCGTTGGCCTTGCCGATGTCGGCGGGCACCGTGTCCGTGACCGGCGCGAGGTTGACGTTGATCCCGACGGCCTTGAGCTCGCCCGCCCAGGCCTTGGCGGCGGCGGTCAGCGCGGAGGGCGACATCTGGGCCTGGACCTTGGCGGACGGGACCACGGAGAAGCCTGCACCACGCAACTGCCGCACCTCACCGCCCTCCTGGTCGGCGGCGAGAAGCAGGGGTATGCCGGCCGTCGCGGCGGTCGTCGCCTGCGCCTGCAGGTGTGCGCTCGTCTGCTTGACCCGGGCGGCGCCGTCCCAGCCGCCGAGGTAGATGACGTTGCCGACGTGCTGGTCGGCAATGAGGCCGTCGAGCGCAGTCCTGGACGCCGCCGTGTCGAACGCGACCATGAACAGCTGGCCCAGCGCCTGCTCCTCCGACAGGGCGTCGGCCTTGCTCCGGGCGCAGGCGCTCACCTTCGCCGGTTCGCCTGACGCGGACGAGCTCGCGCTCGCGGAGGCCGAGGCGGACGGCGTCGATGACGCAGTGCCCGGCGCTGTGGTGCTCACGGTCGACCCCGAGCCCGAAGGGCTTGGGGAGGCGTCGCCATCAGGGGTCTCGCCCCCACCGCAGCCCGCAGCGAGGACGCCCGCGAGGGAGATTGCGACAGTGGCGGTGAGGCGGCGGCGGGCAGGAGTCGTGGCGCGGGAAGTCACCCCACGACGCTAGCCGACGCACGGCATACGCTCGGCCCATGGCCCTTCCTGTGATCCTCGACGTCGACACCGGAGTCGACGACGCGTGCGCCCTGATTCTGGCGACGCTCCACCCCGCACTGGACCTGCGCGCGGTCACCTGCGTCGGCGGGAACGCGCCCCTGCCAGACGTCGTGCGCAACACCCTCACCGTGCTCGAGGCGTGCGGCGCGACCTCGGTCCCGGTCGGTGCCGGGGCATCGCACCCGTTGCTCGAGCGCCCCGTCGACGCGCGCCACGTCCACGGTGACGACGGCATGGCCGACCTCGGTTGGCCAGCGCCGCAGGGCGCCGTCGACAAGCGTCATGCGGTCGACCTGTTGCGCGAGACGATCGACACCGCTGCGGCCGAGGGAACCCCCGTCACCCTCGTGCCGCTGGCGCCGATGACCAACATCGCCCTGCTCGCACGCATGTATCCCGAGTCGTTCGCCCGGATCGGTCGCATCGTCTTCATGGGCGGCGGTGCGATGGTGAGCAACGCGACCGCGTCGGCCGAGTTCAATGTCTTCCACGACCCGGAGGCCACCGCCATCGCGCTCGACGCGAGTGTCGACCACGACGTGCCGGTGACGATGTATGGCCTCGACGTCTTCTACGGGCCGCAGATCACCCTCGCCGATGCGGACGAGCTCGCTGCTCTCGACGAGCGCGGTCCCGGGGCGCTGGGCGCCGGTCTCATGCGCTTCATGAGCGGACGGTTCGACAGTGACAGTGCCACGATCGGCGACGCCGGCGCGGTGGCCATGATCATCGATCCCGAGGCTGTGCGGACCGAACGGCTGCCGGTTCGCGTCGAGCTCTCCGGCAACTGGACTCGTGGCCGCACCATCGTCGACACCCGCGACTGGACGGGCGACATGGACCACGACCCCCACGGACTCGCCCACGCGCAGGTCGACGTTGCCCTCGAGATCGACGGACCGCGCGTTGCCCGGCTTTGGCTCGACACCATCAAGGGCGGTCTCTGATGGGGCGCGTCATGGTCCTCGGGTCGCTCAACGTCGACCTCGTCACCCGCGTGGAACGCCATCCCAGCCCCGGCGAAACCCTTCTGGGTGAGGGGCTGGACCGACTGGCCGGAGGCAAGGGCGCGAATCAGGCTGTTGCCGCCGCAGCGGCGGGCGCCGACGTGCTCATGGTGGGTTGCGTGGGCGACGACGGAGGCGGGGCGGCATACCTCGAACGCCTGCGCCACAACGGAATTGACGTGTCCCGTGTCCGTACGCTCAAGGGCGCCGCCAGCGGGCACGCCCTGATCGCCGTCGATGACCGGGGCGAGAACAGCATCATCGTCATCCCCGGTGCCAACGGGCTCCTCGACGCCACCGAGATCGCTGCGGTCGATGAGCTCGGCCCGGGAGACGTGCTCCTCCTGCAACTCGAAGTGCCGCTCCCCATCGTCTGTGGTGCCGCCCGGCGGGCGGCGCACCTCGGCGCCCGCGTCGTCATCAACACCGCACCGTATGCCGCCCTCCCGGCTGACGTGATCGCGCTCGGCGACCCCGTGGTCGCCAATGAGCACGAGATGGTGGCTCTCGCCGAGTCCGGCGCCGAACCCGCCTCACTGCTTGTCACGTTCGGCGCCAACGGCGTCACCTGGGATGGCGAAACCGTCCCGGCGCATCGCGTGGATCCCTTGGCAGTGCGCGACACCACCGGAGCAGGAGACGCCTTCTGCGGAGCCCTCGCCGCGGCCCTCGCCGCCGGCGCCGACCGCGCCACCTCCCTGGACGCCGCGCTCGCAGCCGGCGCAGCAGCAGTGCAGCACCCAGGCGCCCAACCCGACCCCGCCCTCTGACCCCAACCTTGCGTCTGCGGATGCGGTCGCTAGAACCGCCGAATCCGCAGACGAAGCAACAGGGTCAGGCGGGGGAGACGATGAGGGCGGCGGGGGATCCGCCGACACGGGTCAGGACGACCGTGGCCTGTTCACCGCTGCCGGCCTTGGTGCCGATCTTGAGGTCGCGGCGCAGCTGCTCGTCGTCGAGGCGGATCCCGCGCTTCTTGATGGTCAGCCCGGTGACGCCGTGTTCGCGCAGCCAACCACGCAGGCTCTTGACGGTGAACGGCATCGCCTCGTGGACGGCATACCGGCGCGTGTAGGCCAACGACACGTTGCGTGAGGTGAGGACATAACCCGTCCCCTCGTCGGACTCCATGCCTTCGGTGCTGCGGGTGACGGCACCCACCAGTCCGGCCCGGATCACGGCCTTGTCGACGTCGTGGAGCCAGGCGCCCACGTCGGTCAGGGAAGTGGCACTCGGTGGCACGGGGTCGGCCATGGACTCGGTGACCACAATGGGTGACGCGTCGGGGCCCATGACGCGGGCCGTGCGACCCCGGGCCATGACGAGCGGTCCCCACCAGATGGCGCACTCGACGACATCGCCGGCCCACGAGGTCCATTGGGCCTCTGTGCCGTTGGGGACGGCGGCGTGGTCGAAGCCGGGGCTGAGCTTGACTCCCGTGGCGGGCACGGCCGCAGCGACCTGCTGCACGTAGTCCCAGGACGGCGAGATCTCTTCCAGCCGGAAGGTGCGGCGGGTGCGGCCGGTGATGTCGGCGACGCCACGGGTGCGACGGGCCGGGTCGAGCCAGGCACCCACTCGGTTGCGCCCCGGGTCGGAGCCGAAGTCGGCGTCCTCGGCGTGGCCCACCCGGGCCCGAGAGTCCGGCCACGGCCTCAGGTTGGCGTCGGCCACCGCGGCGGTCACGGGGTCGGAGTCGACGGCGCGCACGGTGACGCCGAGCGAGGACAGTGTGACGGCGTCGGCCCCGATGCCACAGCCGAGGTCGTGCACCTGGGCCAGACTCGCCCGGCTGAACCGGTGGGCGTGAGCGACAGCGACCTCGAGGCGGGTGGCCTGCTCGAGCCCGTCGGGGGTGAAGAGCATGTCGGCCGCGAACTCGCCGAACTTCGCGGTGGCCCTGGCTCGCAGTCGTTGCTGGGTCAGTGCGGCAGCCGTGAGGTCCGACGAGTGACCGGCGCGGCGGAGGCGGTCGTGCAGGGTGAGGACGTCGGAGTCGCTGTAGGGCGGGAGGGAACGCAACAGCTCCTGCCCCTCAGGGGCAGCAAGGGCCCTCACCGTGCTGACGTCCACGGGCCAACCTTCTCATTCGCCCGTCGATGGGGCTCCTTGGGCACCCGACTACGGCGACACCGGTGCAGGTGGGTCGGCCCTCAGCTCCCGAACATCAGCGGCGTCCACGAGGATCCGATCTTCACCCGGTTCAGCAGAGTGCCGGTCCCCGTGCCGCGGTAGGCCCACAGGACTCCTGCCGAGTCCCGGGTCACGAGGTCCAACGGCCCGTCGCCATCGACGTCCCCAAGACCCGTGAAGGCGGTGAACGCCTGGAACCCGTGACCGATCTCGACGGGTCCCAGGTAGCTGCCCGTGGCCGAGAACCGGAACAGGAAGAGGACCCCGGCGCTGGTCTTGCCGATGAGGTCGGAGCCGCCGTCGCCGTTGAAGTCGCCGACCGCCTCGAGCTCCTGCATCGAGGCCCAGCCGGTGCCCTTGCTGATGCGGGCCTTGAAGGCGCCAGCGCCGTTGCCGGGATAGAGCCACAGGGTTCCGGTGGAGTCGCGCACGAGCAGGTCGACGGCTCCGTCGCCGTTGAGGTCGCCCGGGGCCACCATGGCGTTGAACGCCTGCCAGCCACCGCCCAGGGACTTCGTCGAGGCGATCGTGCCGGTTCCTGATCCGAGGTGAAGGGTGAACGCTCCTGCGGACGTGCGGCGCATGAGGTCGGGTATGCCGTCGCCCGAGAAGTCGCCCGGCGCCAGGACCTCGGGCGCAGCGGGCCACGCGGTGGCGATGGCAGTGCGGGGCAGCCAGCCCCCGCGGCCGTCACCGGGGTAGTTCCACAGAGTGCCAGCGGCATCGCGCGCGATGAGGTCGGAGAACCCGTTGCCGGCGAAGTCGGTGCCGACGGAGGACCCCACGGGGATGAACCAGGTCGAGCGCAGGTTGAGCTTCGAGCGGAAGGTCTCCGCGCTGACGCTCTGGGTGCCGGTCGTACCCGTCAGCTCGATCGAGGACGCGCGGCCGTCGAACCAGGCACCCACACCGGTGCGCGAGATCTTCATCGACCGGAAGATCCCGATGCTCGACCAGGCGCTCTCGATCGCGCTCACCGGCATCGTGAGGTAGGACCAGGTGTCGGGCGCCTCGGCGTACACAGCGTCGTAGGGGTCGGTCTTCGAGACCTGGTAGGGCAGATTCGACCCGACGATCTGGCCGCCGTTGGTCGAGCTGAACTCGGTCTGGGCGATGGCGGTGCCGTACTTGCGCACCTGGCCGCTCGTGGCCGTGATCGCGGCGTCCGAGTTCGGGTGCTCGGGGTTGGAGCTCGTCAGTCCTGGGTAGACCTGACAGGCCGTGGTGTCGCAGATGTCGAAGCCGTTGGGGCTGCCGAGTCGGGCCGCGGTGTAGGACCGTGCGGCCACGGCCTGCGCCTTGACCGCCTCGAGACCCCAGGAGGCCGGCATCTCGGCCGGAACGACCGAGCGCAGGTAGGCGTTCATCGCGAGCACGTTGACCGTGCCGCTGACGTAGGCGCCGCCGCTCCCGCTGGGCAGGTGCACGATGGTGGACCGCAGCCCACCGCGGTACTGACGATTGCCCGACGGCGTGACGAGCGTGATGACCGAGCTCGCGATCGAACCGTCGCCGACGAACGTGAGGTGCTTTGCCGACGCGAAACTGGCGCAGGCTGGCGTCACCACGAACCAGCTCGAGTTGGCCGGGACGTACGCCTCGAGCTTCCACGCGCCGCCCGCGAGAGGCGTGGTGCGCCATTGCGTGGCACCAGTCCTTGTCAGCGGATCAGTGCACGTTCCGTCAGTGAGGGTGAGGCCCGACTCGGCGACGACAACGGTCGAGCGCTGGTTCATCGCGGTGATGTTGACCCGGACCTCGGGGTTGCCGATGTCTGCTGCCGTCGTCCCCGGGTAGTAGAAGTTGAGGATCTGCGCGACTGTCTGTCCCTGGCTCGCCGCTCCGCGCGCACCCCACTGCGACATCCCGCGTCCGTGCCCGAAGCCGCGCCCGTTCAGTGCGATGACCGGCCCGGTGGTCGCCGCGGCAGCGGACGCCACCGCCGGTGTCGCGTCGTCTCTCACGCGCTCGGTGGCCAACGTGTCGGCGGCAGGGGTCGACTTGGCGGGCTTCGCCGCCGGTGCGGTGGTGCCCTGAGGAGCTGCGGACGAGGCGGACGAGGCGCTCGCGACTGCGGTCATGGGTGCGGCCAGGAGGATCGCGGTAGCGACGACCGAGGTGAGACGGTTCATTGGATCAGCATCCCCAAAGTGGTGCGGCGACGACAGTGTCATGGCGAGGACCCGCCACACCCCTTGTCGATCAGGTGGTGGCCGGCGTGTGTCTGGCACTTTTCCACACGTAGGGCGTCGTGGTCGACACTTTGATGAGGCCGGATCGTTCGAGGATCGGTCGGGAGAACTCGGTGGAGTCGCTGTTGACCCAGCGCTTGCCCTGTGCGATGGCCGATCGGGCCCGGGCCGCAGTGAGCGCACGGTAGATCCCGCGGCCCCGATGCTCCGGTCGGGTGGCCCCGCCCCAGATGCCGGCGAAGTCGGTTCCCTCGACGGGTTCGAGCCGGCCCGCGCTCACGATCTCGCCACCCTCTTCAGCGACCCACATCTCCATGTCGTCGGCCGTGCGGAGGCGGTGCAGGATCTGCTCGGCATGTGATGCAGCCTCGTCGGGTGCGTCATCGAAGACCTCGCTCTGCATCGCGAGCATGCGCAGGACGTCGTCCTCGTCGGTGAGGCGACGGATGGTGACACCCTGCGCCAGGTCGAGATCCAGAGCGAGGAGGGCGGCGTCGCCGATCATCACCGACTCGCTCTCCTGCGCCTCGAAACCGGCGGCCACCAGTGCCTCGTGCAGTCCCGGGGCATGGTCGTGTCCGCGCGTCTTCCACTCGACCTGGAGGATCTCGGGCATCGCCCGGTAGTGCGCCAACGCCCCCTCGACGAGCCCACGCACCGACTCCTCCGTGGCCGGTCCCTCGTCGGTGGCGAGGTCGCGATAGGTGATGAATCCGCGCCCGCCCAGGTAGGTCGCGAGCAGCAGCGGCCCGAGCGCCGTGGTGCTCAGCGCGGACGGGACCTCGGCATCGCGGCGGAGCTGGCTGTCGTAGGCCTCGAGCAAGGAGGCGGGATCGGGTTCGGTCATGCCCTGACCCTTGCGCTCGAAGGCGGTCGCCGCAATCGCTTTACGTGGCGCTCCGCCCACAGCGAACACGGTGAGAACTTTTGGCACTCGAGTTGACCGAGTGCTAACGGCGACCTAGATTTGGGTCATTGGCACTCGCCACGTGTGAGTGCCAGCGCAGGCGGACCGACTCGACCCCCGCGACGGCGTGTTGGATCCACAGTTCGGCGCACATTTTGCAGCTCCATTGTCCACCTTCGACTCATCCCAAAGGGGAGGTCACACAGTGTCGGTTTCCATCAAGCCGCTCGAGGACCGCATCGTCATCAAGTCGCTCGAGGCCGAGCAGACGACGGCGTCCGGTCTCGTTATCCCGGACACCGCGAAGGAGAAGCCCCAGGAGGGCGAGGTCCTCGCGGTCGGCCCCGGTCGCATCGACGACAACGGCAACCGTGTCCCGCTCGACGTCAACGTCGGCGACAAGGTCATCTACAGCAAGTACGGCGGCACCGAGGTCAAGCACGGCGGCGAGGAGTTCCTGATCCTCAGCGCTCGCGACGTCCTCGCCATCGTCGGCTGACCGAGCGGTTTCGCTCGGCACAAAGATCTGAACCACCACGTATGCCGTGGGCTCACCTCCCACGGTGAGCTCACGGCATACGCGCATCACCACCACTGCTTGCGTCTGCGTCGATGGCTGCCAGAGCCACCACGGGCGCAGACGCAACGATCAGACAAGGACATTCATGGCCAAGGAACTGGAGTTCAACGACTCCGCCCGCAAGGCGCTCGAGCGGGGCGTCGACGCCCTCGCCAACGCCGTCAAGGTGACGCTCGGCCCCAAGGGCCGCAACGTCGTCATCGACAAGAAGTGGGGTGCCCCCACGATCACGAACGATGGTGTCACCATCGCTCGCGAGATCGAGCTCGAGGACGCCTACGAGAACCTTGGCGCCCAGCTCGCCAAGGAGGTCGCGACCAAGACCAACGACGTCGCCGGTGACGGCACGACGACCGCAACCGTCCTGGCCCAGGCCATGGTCCGCGAGGGCCTGCGCAACGTCACCGCCGGTGCGGCTCCGGCCGGCCTCAAGCGCGGCATGGACAAGGCCGTTGACGCCGTGTCCGAGAAGCTGCTCGAGACGGCCCGCGAGGTCGACGGCAAGGACGAGATCGCCTCCGTCGCCTCCCTGTCCGCCCAGGACCCGGAGATCGGCGCCACCATCGCCGAGGCGTTCGACAAGGTCGGCAAGGACGGCGTCATCACCGTCGAGGAGTCCTCGACCGCGTCCACCGAGCTCGAGTTCACCGAGGGCATGCAGTTCGACAAGGGCTACATCTCGCCCTACTTCGTCACTGACCCCGAGCGCATGGAGGCCGTCCTCGAGGACGCCTACGTGCTCATCAACCAGGGCAAGGTCTCGGCCATCGCCGACGTCCTCCCGATCCTCGAGAAGGTTGTCCAGTCGGGCAAGCCGCTCGTGATCATCGCCGAGGACATCGACGGTGAGGCCCTGTCGACGCTCGTCGTCAACAAGATCCGTGGCACGTTCAACGTCGTGGCCGTCAAGGCTCCCGGCTTCGGAGACCGTCGCAAGGCGATGCTCCAGGACATTGCCGTGCTCACCGGTGGCCAGGTCATCGCCGAAGAGGTCGGGCTCAAGCTCGACACGGCCGACCTCACCGTTCTCGGTCAGGCGCGTCGCGTCGTCGTCACCAAGGACAACACGACGATCATCGACGGCTCGGGCGACCACGCCGAGGTCGATGGCCGCGTCAACCAGATCAAGGCCGAGATCGAGCGCACCGACTCCGACTGGGACCGCGAGAAGCTCCAGGAGCGCCTCGCCAAGCTCGCCGGTGGCGTCTGCGTCATCAAGGTCGGTGCCCACACCGAGGTTGAGCTCAAGGAAAAGAAGCACCGCATCGAGGACGCCATCTCGGCGACCCGCGCGGCCATCGAAGAGGGCATCGTCGCCGGTGGCGGCTCGGCTCTCATCCAGGCCGTCAAGGTCATCGACACGCTCGGTCTCGAGGGTGACGAGAAGGTCGGCGCCACCATCGTGCAGAAGGCCGCGGCCGAGCCGCTGCGCTGGATCGCCGAGAACGCCGGTCTCCAGGGCTACGTCGCCGTCGCCAAGGTCTCCGAGCTGGAGCCGGGCATGGGCCTCAACGCCGCGACCGGCGAATACGTCGACCTGATCAAGGCCGGCGTCATCGACCCGGTCAAGGTGACCCGTTCGGCCCTGCGCAACGCAGCGTCGATCGCGTCGATGGTTCTCACGACGGACACCCTCGTCGTCGAGAAGAAGGTCGACGAGGACGGCGGGGCTGGTCACAGCCACGGCGGCGGTCACGGCCACAGCCACTGAGCTGAACCCGTGAAGCCCCAGCGCTTCTGAACACAACGCGTATGCCGCGTGCTCCCGTACAGGGGGAGCACGCGGCATACGTGCGTTCGTGTGGTGCGCACCCGGCTCGCTGACACGCACCGGGACTGGATGCTCGGACGATCAGTTCGTGCTCAACTTTCCCCTGTGAATGGAAGAGAGTCGCAGGTGGGGCGCGGCGTTGGGGTGTGGCGCAATCGGGTCAATCAGGTAGCTGGATGGCTCCTCGGCTACGGGCTGTTCTTCTTCGTTTCCTTCCTCGACCCACTCAGCGTTTACACCCCGTCACAAGGGACCGATGGGACCCAGTTGGACACTGAATTGGTGTCGATCCACCTCTTCTTCGCAACTCTGAGCGTGATCGGCTTTGCCATCTGGGCCGTGCCGCTCGTGCGCACGGCACCGGGAGTGGTGCGCATCGTGAATCCCTTGACGAGGTGGACCCTCCCTGCAGAATGCCTCGAGACCCTGCGTGAAGGTGTCATGTTCCCCCGGCTGGTGTGCGGAGAGCACGTCGTGCGCCTTTGGGGTCTGGAGCGCAGTGTCTTGGACTCAATGCGCGGACACATCGTCGTTCCCACCACCGAGCCGACCACAGCGAATACACGAGGCATTGAGCCAAGCGTGAAGAGGTCTGTCCATCCTGCGCTGGCCCTGCTTTTTGCCCTGTGGCTCGCCGTCACCGCTGCTGGGCTTCTTTAGGCGGCAGGGTGAGTTGTGGGACGTGATCTGACTCGAGATAGACCGACACGCTGCGCGCGGTTGAACGCGCACAGCGTGTCGGTCTATCTCGACTGGTCGGAGGACCAGATGTCAGGTCACGTTGACCGCCACAGTGGCCACGGTGTCGTTGCGACTGTCACCGACGAGGACTCGCACGGTGTACGCACCCGGAGTCGCCCAGGTGTGTGATCCGGAGAGAGTGGCAGTGCCATCGGCAGCCACTGTGACGGTGGCGTCCGTGGTGGGGCTGCCGTCACCCCAGGCCACGCGGGCGGTGTAGCCGTCAGCGGCGGGCACCCCACCGTTGGCGGTGCCGAGCGTCACCGTCGAGGCGACGCCGGCCTTGGCGGTCGCGCCCGATGCGGGCGTCACCGTCAGGGGAGTGCCGTTGTCGGCCACGGAGAAGACGTGGATCCGACCGTTGGCGTGCGGGTCGCCGGTCTGCGTCGGCAGGGTCACCGAGGCCACCGTCCTGCCGGCGGGGATGGTGAGAGGCGCGGTCGCGAACAGCTTGAGGTGGCAGCCGTCCGTGCTCGTGCCGTTGAGGCGTGAGGTCATCTCCACCGCGAGGATGTTGGTGAACTTCACACCGCCACACCAGTCTCCGTACTGGATCGGGTATGCCGTGCTCGTCCCGTCCGTGTAGGTCACCTTGCCGATGGTGTCCTGGTCCTTCTGGGTCGCCGTGCCGATGAGGCTCAGCTTGGTCGCGCCCGGGGCGAGGGTGACGGGCAGGGTCTGTCCGGCACCGGTGGCGTTGTCGTTCTCACCGGCAGGGATCGCCGGCATCGAGAACTTGAGGTCCGTGCCCGGCACGGTGATCAGCTTGCCCGGTGAAGCGCCGGCCTCGGCCAGTGCCGGGCGTGAGACGCCCGCCTGGTCGCCGTCGCAGACGCTCTGCTCACCGGGGTTGCCGATGCAGACGAGGTCGAACCCTGCGGCATACGACGGGACGACCGCCTGGTGCACGGTCACCGAGCCAACGGCGCTCGCCTCACCCTTGGGGTCCTTGACGGTCACGACCGTCTCGTAGACGCCGGGCGCGGCCCAGGTGTGTTCACCCTTGACGGTGAACGAGCCGAGCTCACCAGCGGTGATCGTGCCGGCCGACGACGTTCCGTCGCCCCACGCGATCGTGGCGCTGAAGTCGCCCACAGCTGATCCCTTGCCGCCGGAGAAGGTCGCAACCGCACCGCTGATCGGGGTACCTTCGATTCCCTCCAAAGCGCTGGACGCGCTCACCTTGAGCCCGGTGTTCTGGGCGTGTGAACCGTCTGTGAGGAACTCGATCTCCGACAGCGTCGGTGTCCCGGTGCTCGCCGTGACAACGAGCCGGTATGCCGTGTACGTGCCGGGTGCGGCGATCTTGAACGGCCGCGTCTGGGTGCGCCAGGCGAAGGCCTGGCTGGTGCGGCTGTCGATCGTCGTCCAGGTTCGACCGTCCTTGCTGCCCTCGACCCGCCACGCGCTTGGCTCGCCGGCGGCAGCGCCGTTGGTGAGCGTGTAGAACGTCGCCCGCTGACCGATGCCCGAGAGGCTGTAGGTCACCGTCGGCGTCGTCGTGTTGAACGTCGTCGCCGTGGTCGAGCTGTTGTCGAACAGGGCGGCGGGAGTGGTCGCGGCAGGTGCCGTGATGGTGCCCGCGGTCGGCCCGGTGGCGTCACGCAGTGGTGCCGGCATCGCGTCACCCTTGGTCAGCGACGGGGGAGCGGCGTTCGGCTGGGTCCCGTAGTCCGACGGCGAGGACCCCATGGCGAAGTCGATCGTCGCGGCACCCGCGATCAGGCTGTGCGGGATGGAGACGCCCTTGTGCCCGTCACCGTTGACGGTGAGCTTCTGCACGTAGATGTTCTTCGCGGAGTTCGCCGGAGCGTTGACCACGAGGTCACCCTTGGTGCGGTGCACGGTCGCCTTGGTGAACTTCGGTGAGCCGACTGCCCATTGCGCCGAACCGACCTGGAGCGGGTAGATGCCGAGCGAGGACAGGATGTTCCAGGCCGACTGCTCGCCGTTGTCCTCGTCGCCCGCGTAGCCCTGGCCGATGTCGCCACCGACGTAGAGACGGCGCAGGATCTCGCGCACCTTCTCAGCGGTCCGCGACTGCTTGCCGGTCCAGTTGTACATGTAGGGGATGTGGTGCGAGACCTGGTTGCTCATCCCGAACATGCCCATCCGGACGTCGCGAGCCTCGATCATCTCGTGGATCGTGCCGCCGTAGGAGCCGACCTTGGTCGCGGTCTCCGGCCTCGTGAAGAACTCGTCGAGCTTGTCCGCCATGGCGGCCCGCCCTCCGAGAAGGTTGGCGAGACCGTTGCCGTCCTGAGGTGCATGGAAGGCGAAGTTCCAGCCGTTGGTCTCGGTGTAGCCGTTGCCCCACACGTCGGGGTCGAAGTTCGGCGCGAACTCACCGTTGGCCGAACGCACCCGCAGGAAGCCCGTCTTGCTGTCGAAGTAGTTGGTGTACTCCGTGGCGCGCTTGAGGAAGTACTCGGACTCCTCCCTGAGGGTGGCCTGGCGAGCGGCCGGAACGCTGGGGTCGGTGGCGAGCTTCGCGGCCTGGTTGCCGATGCCGAAGTCGTTCACGAGACCCTCGAGGCCCCAGGACACACTCTCGTGCGTGCTCTCCGGGGTGAAGCCGAGGAACTGCGAGGTGGCCAGTCCCTTGCGGCCGACACCGGAGGAGGGCGGCAGCACGGTGGCGTTCTTCAGCGCCGCGTCATAGGTGCCGACCTTGTCCGGCAGGGCCACACCCTTGACGAAGGCGTCGGCGAACGAGACGTCCGAGCTGGTGCCGGTCATCAGGTCGGCGTAGCCCGGGGAGGACCAACGGGCGACCCAGCCACCGTCGCGGTACTGCTGGACGAAGCCGTCAGCGATCTCGGCAGCCACCTCCGGGTAGAGGAGGGAGTAGGCGGGCCACACGGTCCGGTAGGTGTCCCAGAAGCCGTTGTTCACGTAGATCTTGCCGTCCTTGACGGCGGCGTTGGTCGTCGTCGGGGTGGCGCTGCCGGACTTTGCCGACACGGGGCTGGCGTACTGGAAGCGCGGCGCAGCGGCCGTGCCGGTGTTCTCGAACTGGCTGTTCGGGTAGAGGTTGAGTCGGTAGAGGTTCGAGTAGAGCGTGCGTGCCTCGGAGTCGCTGGCACCCTCGACCTCGACGACATTGAGTCGCTTGTCCCACTTGGCCCTGGCGTCGCCCTGGACGTCGTTGAACGTCTTTCCGGCGAGTTCGAGGTCGTGGTTGCGCTTGGCCTGGTCGAGCGAGATGAAGGAGGTCGCGATGCGCAGTTCCACGTCGCGGTCCGTCGTCGTGTCGAACTTGGCGTAGCGGGTGCCGGTGTGCCCGGAAGGCGCAACGCCGGTCGACGCCGCCGGACGGTCGAAGACGCCGTGGATGAACATCCGGCTACGTCCCACGGAGAGTCCGCTGCCGTTGTCGACCCAGCCGTCCACGGTGCCCGCGGCAGCATTCACGGTGAAGCTGCCGTTGTTGTCGACGGTGTCGAGGACGAGGTTGCTCGTGGGTGTGCCCTCGGGGAAGGTGAAGCGCCACACGCCACCGTGGTCGGCGGGTGCGGTCTCGGCGATGATGCCGCCGTCGAGGTGGACGCGGTAGTGGTCCGGGCGGGCGACCTCGTCTGCGTGGTCGTAGGCCAGGGCGCGTCCCGTGGCGCTGCCGGTCGGGACACCCTGGTTGATCGAGGGCATGACCGACATCTGGTTGCGGTCACCCATCCAGGGGGAGGGTTCGTGCGAGATCCCCAGGCCCTGGAGCATCGGTCGGTTCTGCGCGTTGTTGCCGGCCTGGTAGTAGTACTGCCAGGACTGCGAGTTCGCGTCGGACACCGGCGTGAAGAAGGTGAAACCGTTGGGAACAGCGCTGATCGGCAGGTTGTTGCCGCGCGAGAACGACCCACTGGAGTTCGTTCCGCGACGCACGTCCACGGCATACGTCGGGCTGGAGCGGTCGAGCGCAACGGGAGCGGGATCGACCTTGATGTCGTCGACCCAGCCACTGAAGGTCGTGTCCTTCGTGGGGCTCGCGGTGTTGTCGTAGCCGAGGAGGATCGCGTCGATCGTCTTGCCCTGGGCCTTGGTGCCGAGATCGATGACGACCGAGTTCCACTGCGAGGCGTAGAGGATCTTGCCGACACCCTGCCCATTGGGCGAGGCGGCGGTGTCGGTGCTGTCGGTGGCGCCGAGCCCGGACAGGAACGTCCCGTCGGTGAAGCGCAGGTCGACGGCGGAGTAGGTCGACGGGTAGCTCAGGTCACCCGGGATCATCTCGGGGAGGATCTTGTAGGTGAGCTGGGACCGTTGTCCCACAGGCACATCCACGTCGAAGAGGCGGTTCCAGGCGAACCCGCGCCCGGCTGCCGTGTGCCTGCCGCCGTAGCGCAAGGCCTTGACCCCGGTCCATCCGACCTGGGACTTGATGTTGAAGCCGGAGCGCGGACCGGCACCCACCACTGACGCGATGGGGGTCAGTGCCGGCTCGTTCGGGTCGATTGCGCCAAAGAGGTTCCAGTCAGCGAGCTGGATGATGTTGCCGCTGTTGTTGGCCGTGACGTTGAGGCGGTAGAAGCCGTAGTCGCCGGGCGTCGTCACGGTGAACGTCTGCTTGCTCTTGCGCCCGGCGAAGACGACACCGGTGCGCTGGTCGAGGTCGGTCCACGTCGTGCCGTCGGTCGAGCCCTGGAGCGTGACGTTCTTGGGGTCGCGCTCAGGGGCGTCGTCTCCGGAGGTCATCGACCAGGTGAGTGCGCGCTTGGGAGCTGACAGTTGGTAGCGGACCCAGCCGGTCGAGGCGAACGCGAGCCACTTCGTGTCCGGGTTGGCGTCGGTGAGGTTGGCGGCAACCTCGCCGGGCGCGTTCTCGGCGCTCGCCGTGACTGCGGTGACGGCTCCGAGCAGACTGCCGTCGGCGGCGGTGCCACCGGTGACGTTCTGCTGGCGCGGTCCGGTCGAGTCCACCTCGACGGTGGATTCGAGGGGTTGCGGTTGGCCGGCCTCGAACGAGGTCGACCACGCACCTCCCTCGACTGCTGCGGTCGGTGGGGCTGCTTGCGGTGGAGCTGCAGTTGCGGTCCCGGGGGCGCAAGCCCATCCGAGTGCGAGGGCAACAGCTCCTGCGGTCAGTCCTCTGGGGACGGCGGTGGTCAAGCGCATGGTTCCTCCGGGCTCGTCGTTGAGCAGTGACCGATCTCCCTCGACCGGCCATCGTGCAAGACCCTCCCGGTATGCCGTCCGCTCCGCAATACAAGGGCGTCACCTTGTCCGGTGAAGACATGCCATCGGACAAAACCTCATGTAGAGAACCCCGGCACGCGCACTCACGTTGCTGTTGAGCGCGGAGTTTGGTGTGATCGACCTGTGACAGCGTTGTCAGGTAAACGGACATCCGCGCGGCCCACCATGGCCGACGTGGCAGATGAGGCGCACGTCTCCGTCAAGACGGTGTCGAGGGTGGTCAATCGAGAGCCAGGGGTACGACGCGACACCGAGTTGCGCGTGCGGGGCGTCATTGATCGCATCGGCTTCATGCGTCACGACGGGGCACGCATCCTGCGGCAGGGGCGCACGCAGACCATTGCCCTCGTCGTCGAGGACCTCGCCAACCCCTTCTACTCCCAGATCGGCGCCGCGGTCGAACGTGAGGCGCGCATTCGGCAGTACCAGCTCATCACGGCGTCCGCGGAGGGTTCCCCGACCCGGGAGCGCGTGGTCCTTGAAGGGCTCATCAACCGCCGGGTCGACGGTCTCGTCGTGGTGCCCGCCGGCGAGCGTCCCGCGACTGACCCGAGCGTGTCCGCCAGCGGCACTCCCATCGTCTACGTCGACCGGCCCGTGCGCGGTGAACCGTGCGACACCGTCATCAGCGACAACGCGGGCGGGGTGCGCAGTGCCGTCGAGCACCTGGTGGCCCACGGGCACCGACGCATCGCCCTGCTCGGGGACGACGCAGAGTTCTGGACCGCGCGCAAACGCCGTGAGGCGTTCGTCGCCATCCACGACCAGCTCGGGCTACCCGGTGACACCCGGGTCGTCATGGGGCCGCACACATCTGAGTCCCTCGTCGAGCGACTGGGCAGCTGGTCGCGCGAGCGCACACCCGTGACCGCAGTGATCACCGGCAACAACCGAGTCACCCTCGCCGCCCTGCATGCCATGCGCCGGGCCGGCGTCCAGATGGGGCTCGTGGGCTACGACGACTTCGAGCTCGCCGACCTCATCGAGCCGTCCGTGACGGTGGTCCACCAGGACCCGGCCTCCATTGGTCAGAAGGCCGTTCTCCAACTCTTCGCGCGCCTCCTCGGCGACGAGTCGCCCGCCCAGACGGTCGTCATGCCGACGCGGCTCATCGTGCGCGAGTCCGGCCGTCTCCCTTCATCCGTCCCAGTTCGGAAGGCCCATTCATGACCGACACCTCGACGAGCGCGGCGCACGCCACGACCGCGGCTCTTGCGACCAACACGCCCCGGCGGTTCTATCGCGGGGGCGAGCGCATCTTCTCCTTCCGGGGCATCACGCCGACGAGTGAGTTCGACGGCTACCGTCCCGAGGACTGGATCGGTTCGACGGCTCGACTCTTCGCCGAGGGCGGTGGGGGAGTGACGACGCTGGACGGCGGGCGCGAGCTGCCTGATGCCTTCGCTGCCGATGCCGACGGGTGGTTCGGTGAGGCGCACGTCGCGCGCTTCGGCGGTGACCCCAACCTGCTGACGAAGCTCCTCGACAGCGGCGAGCGACTCCCCGTCCACTCGCACCCGAGCCGGGCCTTCGCGGCGGCCCACCTCGACTGCGACCACGGCAAGACCGAGGCCTGGATCGTCCTCGTTGCCGAGCCGGGAGCGACCGTGTGGGTGGGCTTTCGTGACGAGCTCTCTGCCGAGGCCCTCGCCGAGTTGGTCGACGCGCAGGACGACCAGCTCCTCGCGGCCCTCAACCCCATCAAGGTGTCTGCCGGCGACGCCGTGCTCGTGCCGGCCGGACAGCCGCACGCCATCGGCGAGGGTGTCCTCATCCTCGAGCTCCAGGAACCCACTGACTTCTCGGTCATGTTGGAGCACAGGCGTTTTGGCCTCGAACTCGACCATGCCTTCCTCGGACTCGAGCGACCGCTTGCGCTGCTGAGCGTTGACCACGGCCCGGTCACGCCGGAGCGGCTTGAGACCCTGCGGCGCCGGTGGGCCGATGTCGAGGACTTCGGCTCGGCCCTGCCCGACGAGGCGAGTGCCTACTTCCGGGCCGAGGTCGTGCGGCCGGTGACGGGCGACGTGACGGTGGGCGCGGCATACGCCGCAGTTGTCGTCGTGGACGGCCACGGGACGTTCACGTCTGCGCACGGCGCACGCGAGGTGCGCGCCGGCGACGTGTTGCTGGTCCCGTTCTCTGCCGGTGACGTCACCGTGAGCGGCGACGTCACCCTCATCCGGTGTATGCCGCCCGCCCCCTGAACCCTGCCACCCCATCGACTTCGTGCCCCGCACGGACAACTCGCTGGCGCTCGCCCCTGTTCTTGACTTCGACTTCGTGCCCCGCACGGACAACTCGCTGGCGCTCGCCCCTGTTCTTGACTTCGACTTCGTGCCCCGCACGGACAACTCGCTGGCGCTCGCCGTCCGTGCGGGGCACGAAGTCGATCTCAGCTCTCGGCGATGACGGCGAAGGTCTCGCCTGCGTAGGTCACCGTGTCGCCCGGGCGCACCTGGCGGCCGCGGCGGATGTCGACCTCACCGTTGACCTCAACCTCGCCGGCCTCGACGACGGCTCGGGCGTCAGCACCGTCCTCGACGACGGACGCGAACTTGAGGAGCTGGCCGAGGCGGATGCTCTCGCCCGCAATGGGGATCTCGGTAGGTGTCACGCCTCAAGGATAGGTGCCCAGAGCGGTGGCCTACTGTGCGAAGCATGCGCACTCTCGGAGTCCTCGGTGGCATGAGCTGGACGAGCACGGCGACCTACTACCGCCTCCTGAACGAAGGGGTCGTGGCCCGTCTCGGTGGCCTGCACTCGGCCCAACTTCTCCTCCACAGCGTCGACTTCGACCCTGTGGCCAAGGCCCAGCACGAGGGCGACTGGGATGCCACGGTTGCCATCCTGGCGAGGGCCGCCGAAGGCTTGGCTCGCGGCGGCGCCGAGGCCCTGCTCGTCGCGACCAACACGATGCACAAGGTGGCCGACGAGCTCGAGCAGGCTTCGGGGCTCCCGCTGCTCCACATCGCCGACGCGACGGCCGACGCGATCGTCGCCGACGGGGTCAGCACGGTCGGGCTGCTCGCGACGGCGTTCACGATGGAGCAGGACTTCTATGTCGGGCGCCTGCGGGCCAAGGGACTCGAGGTCATCGTTCCCGACGCACCCCAGCGAGCCGAGGTCCACCGGATCATCTACGACGAGCTCTGCCTCGACGTCGTGCTCGACGCGTCGCGCGATGCGTATCGCGACGTGATGGCGTCCCTTGTCGAGAGAGGTGCGGAGGCGGTCATCCTGGGGTGCACCGAGATCACGCTGCTCGTGCGCGAGCACGACAGCACGGTCCCGCTCTATGACACGACGCGGATCCACGCCGACGCCGGCGTCGACTTCCTGCTCGGCTGACCGACGCCTTGCTGGTGCCCAAGAAATTGCCGGGCGGCTGAGAGCGTCCCTGGTCGCTCCCAGCCACCCGACTGGAGTGCCGGACAGCTGAGCGCGTCCCTGGTCGCTCCCAGCCGTCCGGTCGTTTGGTCACTCGCTGCTGATCGAGGTCAGCTGGCGAGCTCACGTTGGTTGAGGGTGCGAATGCGCTCCTCCTCGGTCATTCCGCCCCAGACGCCGTACGGCTCACGCGACATCAGTGCGTGCTCGCGGCACAGCTTGAGGACCGGGCAGGTGTCGCAGACGGCCTTGGCGCGGTCGTCGCGACTGCGTCGCTGGTTGCCCCTCTCACCCTCCGGGTGGAAGAACACCTCAGGGCTCACCTGACGGCAATGTCCGTCGAACTGCCATTCCCAGACGTCGAGCGTCGGCTTCGGCAGTCGTGCGATGTCAGTCATGACCCCTCCTGTCCATGGTGGTCGACGGCGTCGTCGGCCACCCGTTGTCATCACGCGCCCCTGCGTGCGCAGCATCAGGCTAGGAACGGGTTGGCAAGGCGCGGGTCTGCGGCAGGTAAGAAGTTGGCAAAGTCGGGCAGGGGTGCGGAAATCCTCAGGTCAGCGCCATTCTGAGGCCAGAAAGTCGCGTCCGTTCCTGACCAGGGCGTGGGCAGGTTCTCGCTGGTTCGGAGCCGCGCGGGGGCTGCTCTAGACTTGGGCAATGAGCCTTGGTGTTGACCGTCACTCCACCCACCTCGAGGCCGAGCTCGCCGCTGCGGCGTCGGCGCCATTGACCACGCAGGCCCCTGAGCCCGGCGCGGCCGACGCTGCGCAGCCCGCGCTCCCGACCCCCTTCGCCGCTCTGGGGCTCACCTATGACGACGTCCTGCTGCAGCCGGGCGAGACCGACGTCATTCCCAGCGAGGTCGACACGACGTCACGCGTGACCCGCGACATCAGCGTGCGCGTGCCGCTCATCTCCGCCGCCATGGACACCGTGACCGAGGCCCGCATGGCCATCGCGATCGCCCGCCAAGGCGGGCTCGGCATCCTTCACCGCAACCTGTCGATCGAGGACCAGGCCTACCAGGTCGACCTCGTCAAGCGGACCCAGACCGGGCGCATCTCCAACCCGGTGACGATCGGTCCCGACGCCACGCTCGAGGATCTCGACGAGCAGTGTGGCCGCTACCGCGTGTCCGGCCTTCCGGTCGTCGACCCCGGGATGCACCTGCTCGGCATCGTCACCAACCGCGACCTCCGCTTCACGCCCGTCGCCGAGTGGGCGACGACCCTCGTGCGCGACGTCATGACGCACATGCCGCTCATCACCGGCGCCGAGGACATCAGCCACGAAGAGGCCACGAGCCTGCTGCGCCTGCACAAGCGCGAGCGGCTCCCGCTCGTCGACGGCGAGGGTCGACTCACCGGCCTCATCACCGTCAAGGACTTCGTGAAGTCCGAGCAGTTCCCCCACGCGAGCAAGGACGGCTCGGGCCGCCTCCTCGTCGGCGCGGCAGTCGGCTACTTCGGCGACGCCTGGGAGCGCGCCACCACCCTCGTCGACGCGGGCGTCGACGTCCTCGTCCCCGATGTCGCCAACGGTCACGCTCGACTCATGCTCGACATGATCAGGCGCCTCAAGAGCGACCCGGCCACCAAGCACGTGCAGATCCTCGCTGGCAACGTCGCCACCCGCGCCGGGGCGCAGGCCCTGGTCGACGCCGGTGCCGATGGCGTCAAGGTCGGCGTCGGGCCGGGCTCCATCTGCACCACTCGTGTCGTCGCCGGTGTCGGTGTCCCGCAGGTGACCGCGATCTACGAGGCCTCGTTGGCCTGTCGCGCCGCCGGTGTCCCCGTCGTCGGTGACGGCGGCCTCCAGTACTCCGGCGACATCGCCAAGGCCCTCGTCGCCGGTGCTGACACCGTCATGATCGGGTCGCTGTTCGGTGGTTGCGAGGAGTCGCCGGGCGAGTTGGTGTTCGTGGGCGGCAAGCAGTTCAAGGCCTATCGCGGCATGGGTTCGCTCGGGGCCATGGCCTCGCGTGGCAAGAAGTCCTATTCCAAGGACCGCTACTTCCAGGCAGATGTTGCGAGCGATGACGAGCTCGTGCCCGAGGGCATCGAAGGTCGGGTGCCCTACCGCGGCCCACTCGGCGCCGTCGTCCACCAGCTCATGGGTGGCCTGCACCAGTCGATGTTCTATGTCGGTGCGCGCACCGTGCCCGAGCTCAAGGCCAAGGGCCAGTTCATCCGCATCACCACGGCGGGTCTCAAGGAGAGCCACCCGCACGACATCCACGGCATCGTCGAGGCACCGAACTACTCCTCGTCACGTTGAGGTCGGTAGGTCACACTGAAGTGACCCACTGGCTACACATCGGCATCCGACCTCGTGGTGGCCGCCTCAGCCGACTGAGGCGTCCTTGACGTCGGTGTGGGTGAAGTCTTCGCCCGTGAAGAGCAGGGGCTCGTCCTCGCTCATCGCCAGGGCGTAGGAGTAGCAGTCACCCAGATTGAGCTTGGCCGGATGGCCCGACCCGCGTCCGTAGCGTCGGTGAGCCCGTCGAGCGACATGGGCCTGCTCCGGAGTGAGGGCCACGACCTCGATGTCGAACTGGTCGAGGAGGTCATCGAGTCTGCTGGCAGGTTGCTCCGGTCGCTTGCGGTCCAGGACGATGCCGCACTCGACATAGGTCGCCGCCGAGATCAAGGATCCCCGCGAGGTGGCGAGGACGTCGACGAAACGTGCCCGCTCGGGTTCGCCTTCGTGGATGGCCACGATTGCCGAAGAGTCGACGATCACCGGGGCAGGCCCGTCTCCGGGTCGTACATGTCGTCCATGATCTCCTCCACGGTTGGCCGGCCCTCGGGTCGCTCGGCATCGATCTCGGCCAGGAGCTGGTCGATACGTCGTCGTTTCGAGTCGCTCTCGGCCTCGCGAAGTAGGTCGGCGAGGTAGCGCTCCAACGCGCTCTCGATGGCGCCCGTCTGAGTCGTGCCGGTCCGCGCGGCGACGTCGCGCGCAAGGTTCACCACACGCTCGTTCTTGATGTTGAGGGCCATGGCACCAAGGTACCACCGGCGTCTACCCGGGTACCTTCGTCGTCAGGGAGTCCGCCCAGCTGCTCAGGCAGATGCCGCCGTCGGCGGTGCGGTCCATCGAGGTGGCAGCCAGCATCGCGTGACCGATCGCGCGCGTGACGCAGTCGGCTGACGCCGCCTGGAGGTGGACGAGATCGAGGTCGGTCGGCGCTTCCTTCCCACCTGTCGCGAGGGTGAAGATCGTGTCTCCGTCGTATGCCGTGTGCACCGGTGACAGGGCCCGCGCCAGTCCGTCGTGGCTCACCTCGGCGAGCTTGCGGCACTGCACCTTGGTGAGGGTGGCATCCGTCGCGACGACCCCGATCGTCGTCGCCATGCCGGCGCGCAGCTCGGCCTCTGCTGCGGCAAGGGCTGACCAGTAGGCCTGTGCCGCAGCCGGATTCGCGTCGGGCACTGCGGCGAACTCGGCTGCGAGACCGGAGCGGACGGCATACAGCGAACCGTCAGGAGCGCATGGGGAGCCCATCGCATTGACGACCACGATCGCTCCCACGGTCACGCCGTTGACGACGGCGCTGGCCGTGCCGACGCCACCCTTGAGGCCACCGGAGCGGGCACCCGTGCCGGCGCCGACCGATCCCTGCGCCACGGGACCAGCGACCGCTTCGCGCCAGGCGCGGGCTCCGTCCTCGG
Source organism: Knoellia pratensis (assembly GCF_042666395.1). Taxonomy (NCBI): domain Bacteria; kingdom Bacillati; phylum Actinomycetota; class Actinomycetes; order Micrococcales; family Intrasporangiaceae; genus Knoellia; species Knoellia pratensis. The sequence continues at coordinate 1,414,822 of NZ_JBHTDJ010000001.1, forward strand.
CCGTGGGGGTGTGGGTGAATTCGCCGCCGCGCCCGAGGTCGAGGATGACGGCCGCTGGCACGATCGGCACGACCTCGGACTCGTCCTCGGCGCTGACCGGCCAACCGTGCCCGTCGGCATACGCCTCCTGCATGACGCCGTCGGCGCTCGCGAGACCGAAGGCACTGCCCCCGGCAAGCACGATGGCGTCCACCCGATCGACGAGCCGGAGCGGATCGAGCAGATCGGTCTCACGGGTGCCCGGTGCACCGCCACGCACGTCAACCCCGCCGACCGTGCCCGGCGGGGGCACGACGACGGTGACTCCCGTGAGCCAGCCGGGTTCGTCGCGGGTCACGTGACCGACGCGCACTCCCGCCACGTCGGTGATCGCGTTGTGCCGGCCCGGCAGGGGAGTGTCCATGGACCCAGCATGCCGAAGGCCGGCCCACCTCGAGAGGTGGACCGGCCTTCGCTGTGCCTGCTGGGCGTCAGTGCAGGATGACCGGGGGTGCCACCTCTGCGGCGTCCTCGTCGTCGAGCAGGTGGCTCTCCTCGTGCTTGCGCGGGAGGAACCAGGCCGAGACGAGTGTGAACGAAACCATGATCGCGGCGATGAGGAAGGTGCTGCCGAAGACCTCGCCCATGGCGTTCTGGACGGCGCTCTGGAGCGCCGCGGCGCCCGCAGCCGGGTCCTGGAACTGGCTGAGGATGTTGCCGACGAGCGGGAACTTCTCGAGCAGTCCACCGGTCTGCGACGGGTCGAGACCCTTGGACGCCTCCGCGAAACCACGGGCCTGTGAGACCAGGTCGTCGTTCTTGAGCCCATTGGTGAGGACGACCGAGATGATCGCGACACCGATGGAGCTGGCGACCTGCTGCGAGATGTTGAGCAGCGTCGAACCGCGAGCAACCTGGTGCGCCGTGAGCGTCTTGAGAGCCGACGTCATGAGCGGCATCATCGTGGCGCCCATGCCGAGACCCATGACGAACAGCACGGGGATGAGGTAGCCCCAGTAGGACGTGGTGCCATCGACCTGGGTGAGGGCGAACATGCCACCGGTGATGAGGACCAGACCGACCGGGACGATGCGTCCGACCGGGATCTTGTCGGCGAGCGCGCCGGCGATCGGCATGGTGAGCATGGCGCCGATGCCCTGAGGAGCAACGAGGAGGCCAGCGTCGAACGCGCCCTCGCCGCGCACCTGCTGCAGGTAGGTCGGCACGAGGAGCAGGCCACCGAAGAAGGCTCCGGCGAAGATGAACATCGTGACGATCGACCACGTGAGGTTGCGGTTCTTGAACAGGCGCAGGTCGAGCAGCGGGTGCTCGGGCTTGAAGCTGTAGAAGACGAACGCGACCATCAGGGCGAGACCGACGCCGGCGAAACCGAGCACCCTGCCCGAGAAGAACGTGCCGGCGGTGGGGATCGACGAGATGCCGTAGAGGAAGAACGCCAGACCCGGGCTCATGAGCAGCATGCCGACGAAGTCGAAGGACTCGGACGGCTCGGGCTTGTCCGAGGCCAGTGCCCACCAGGCGTAGCCGAGGGCAGCGATGCCGAGCGGCAGGTTGATGAGGAAGATCCAGTGCCAGGACACGGCGTCGATGAGGTAGCCACCAAGGATCGGGCCGAGGATCGGACCGAGAAGCATCGGGACACCGAGGATGGCCATGAGGCGACCCATGCGGGCCGGGCCGGCAGCCTTGGTCATGATGACCATGCCCAGCGGCATGAGCAGACCACCACCGAGACCCTGGATGACGCGGAAGAGGATCAACATGTTGATGCTCGTGGCAGCCGCACACAGGGCCGAGCCGAGGGTGAACAGCGTCAGCGCGGCCATGTAGAGGCGCTTGGTGCCGAAGCGGTCGGCGGCCCAGCCCGTCAGTGGGATGACCGTGGCGAGGGCCAGGGTGTAGGCGGTGACGGTCCACGCGACGGTGGAGTAGGGGAGCGGGTTGTCCTTGCCGGTGAAGGTGACCTGCAGGTCCGGCAGCGCGACGTTGACGACGGTGATGTCGAGGATCGACATGATGGCACCGAGGACGACGACACCGGCGATCTTGAGGACCGCCCCGTCGATCTTCTCGGGGTACTCGATCTGGGCAGGGCTGGACAAGCGGGGCTCCTCAGAGCGAGAGGGGGTGGGTTGCGGCGACGCTGCCGGGGCGCGGGAAAACCCGCCCGCACCATTGTGCTCCTCCCGCGACCTCTGACGCCAGTCTGATATTCCGCTCGGCGTGGTTAGGCTGCGGGGGTGAATGAGATCGAGATCGGACGTGGCAAGCGTGCCCGGCGCGCCTACTCCTTCGACGACGTCGCCGTGGTGCCCTCGCGGCGCACGCGCGACCCCGAAGAGGTGAACGTGGGCTGGCAGATCGACGCCTACCACTTCGACCTGCCGGTCATCGCGGCGCCGATGGACTCGGTGATGTCTCCCGAGAGCGCGATCGCGTTCGGCGGGCACGGCGGACTACCCGTCCTCGACCTCGAGGGCCTGTGGACGCGCTACGAGGACCCGGCGCCGCTCCTGGCGGAGATCGCCACGCTCGAGCCGGCGCTCGCGACCGCGCGGATGCAGGAGATCTACCAGGCCGACATCGTCCCCGAGCTCATCGTCGAACGCCTGCGCACCATCCGCGACGCCGGGGTCACCGTTGCGGGTGCACTGACGCCGCAGCGAACCCAGCAGCTCTGGAAGACCGTTGTCGACGCAGGTGTCGACCTCTTCGTCATCCGCGGCACGACCGTCTCGGCCGAGCACGTGTCGAGCCGCGCCGAGCCCCTCAACCTCAAGCGCTTCATCTATGAGCTCGACGTGCCGGTCATCGTCGGTGGGGCTGCGTCCTACTCAGCGGCGCTGCACCTCATGCGCACCGGTGCTGCCGGTGTCCTCGTGGGCTTCGGTGGCGGCGCGGCCCACACGACCCGCCGCACCCTGGGCATCCACGCGCCGATGGCCTCGGCCATCGCCGACGTCGCTGCGGCGCGTCGCGACTACCTCGACGAGAGCGGTGGCCGCTACGTCCACGTCATCGCCGACGGTGGTGTCGGCACGAGTGGCGACATCGTCAAGGCGGTCGCCTGTGGCGCGGACGCCGTGATGCTCGGTGCCGCGCTGGCCCGCACGACCGAGGCTCCCGGCCGCGGCTTCCACTGGGGGGCCGAGGCCCACCACCCTGAACTGCCGCGCGGTGAGCGCGTCGAGGTCGGGGCCGTGGCCTCGCTCCAGGAGGTGCTCTTCGGCCCGAGCAGGGTCGCCGACGGCACGACCAACCTCGTCGGCGCGCTCCGCCGCGCCATGGCGACGACCGGTTACACCGAGCTCAAGGACTTCCAGCGGGTCGAGGTCGTCGTCGCCCCCTACGAAGGCGGCTGAACCGACGCCCTCGCCTGCGACTGGGGTCACACGCCCTGTCGCCGGAGGACTCCTTTGGTTACTCTCGGGTAATGGCCGACGTCATCGCAGACCCGGGGTTGGACCCCACCGCCACCTATGCCGTGGACCCGAGCCGCGCGCGACGGCTTGCGTCCAGTGTCGTTGCCGGACCTGGCGCTGAGCAGCACCTGAGCCACACGCCGATGACCGGTGCGCCCCTCGCGTCGCTCCCGGTCTCGACGCCCGAGGACGTCGCCATCGCCATCGGCACCGCTCGGGTCGCCCAGCGCGCCTGGGCGAAACTCAGCATCGAGCGACGTGGCCAGGTGCTCCTGCGCTTCCACGACCTCGTGCTCGAGCGTCAGGTCGAGCTGCTCGACCTCATCCAGCTCGAGTCCGGCAAGGCCCGCAGCCACGCCTTCGAAGAGGTGGCCGACTGTGCGATCGTCTCCCGGCACTACGCCCGAGCGGCGGCGGCATACCTGAAGGACACGCGCGTGCGCGGCGGTATCCCGGTGCTGTCGCAGACGGTGGTAGGCCACCGCCCCAAGGGTGTCGTCGGCATCGTCTCTCCCTGGAACTACCCGCTGAGCCTGGCCATCACGGATGCGCTGCCGGCGCTCATGGCCGGCAATGCCGTCGTCCTGCGCCCCGACCAGCAGTCGTCCCTCACGGCGCTGGCCGGTCATGCTTTGCTGCTCGAGGCCGGGCTCCCCGAGGGTGTCTTCCAGGTCGTCCTCGGCCCGGGCAGCTCGACGGGTCAGGCGATCGTCGACCAGGCCGACTACGTCTGTTACACCGGGTCGACGCCCACGGGGCGCATCGTCGGTCAGGCCGCGGCCAAGCGACTCGTCGGCTGCAGCCTCGAGCTCGGTGGCAAGAACTCCATGTATGTCGCTGCTGACGCGGACATCGCGCGGGCCGTCGCCGGCGCTGTGCGTGCCTGCTTCTCCTCGGCCGGGCAGCTCTGCATCAGTGCCGAGCGCCTCCTCGTCCACCGCGACGTCTTCGGGGAGTTCGTGACGAGGTTCGTCGAGGCGGTCGAGTCGATGAAGCTCGGCACCGACCTCGCCTACGGCTACGACATGGGTTCACTCGTCGGCCAGAGCCAGCTCGACACGGTGACCCAGCACGTCGACGACGCCCGGGCGCATGGGGCCGTCGTCCTCACTGGCGGTCGGGCACGGCCCGACGTCGGCCCGTTCGTCTACGAACCCACGGTGCTCTCAGGTGTCACCGAGGCGATGCTCTGCCGCGACGGGGAGACCTTCGGCCCGGTCGTCTCCCTCTCTGAGGTGGCGTCCGACGACGAGGCCATCGCGCTCGCCAACGACACCGAGTACGGCCTCAACTCGTCCGTGTGGACCCGCGATGTGCGCCGTGGTCGCCGGATCGCGGCGCAGATCAGCACCGGGACGGTCAACGTCAACGACGGGTACGCCGCGGCGTGGGCCAGCGTTGGCGCTCCGATGGGTGGGATGAAGGCTTCCGGCATCGGCCGTCGCCACGGTCGCGAAGGCATCGTCAAGTACACCGAGAGCCAGAACGTCACCGCCCAGCACCTCGTCGGGTTCGGCGGGCTGCCAGGGGTGCCCGAAAAGACGTACGCGCAGGGCATGACCCTGGCGCTGCGCGCGATGAAGGGCTTGGGTCTGAGGTGACCGAACACGCGCGCGACGTCAACGGTGACGACCACAACGATGTCCACACTGATGTCGATGTCGATGTCGATGTCGTGGTCATCGGCACCGGCTTCGGCGGCTCCGTCGCGGCCCTGAGGCTTGCCGAGAAGGGGCACTCGGTGCACATGCTCGAGGCCGGTCGCCGCTTCGAGGACGAGGACTTCGCCAAGACCTCGTGGGACCTGCGCAACTTCGTGTGGGCCCCGCAGGTCGGTTGCTACGGCATCCAGCGGATCCACCGGTTGCCCGACGTCATGATCCTTGCGGGGGCCGGCGTGGGCGGTGGGTCGCTCAACTATGCGAACACGCTCTACGTGCCGCCGGAGCCGTTCTTCCGTGACCAGCAGTGGGGTCACATCACCGACTGGTCGAGTGAGCTGGCTCCTCACTACGAGACCGCATCGGCGATGCTCGGCGTCGTCGAGAACCCGTGCGAGGGCCCGGTCGAACAGATCTGGCGTGATGTCGCCGACGACATGGGTGTTCCCGAGACCTTCCGCAAGACGCCCGTTGGTGTCTTCTTCGGCAAGCCGGGTGTCGAGGTCGACGACCCCTACTTCGGCGGTGCCGGGCCCAAGCGCCGCGGCTGCATCGAGTGTGGCAACTGCATGGTCGGCTGCCGCCACGGGGCGAAGAACACGCTGCGCAAGAACTACCTCCACCTCGCCGAGGGCCTCGGTGTGGTCATCGAGCCGCTGCGCACCGTGACCCGGCTGGGAGTCGTGCCGGGCACGGACGGTGGGCGGGCGGCATACCCGAACGGCACTCGGTATCGAGTGCTCCACGAGCGGACGGGACCCATCGGCGGCAGGGACGTCCGGGTCATCACGGCGAAGCACGTCATCGTCGCCGCGGGCACCTGGGGCACCCAGACCCTGTTGCACGCCATGCGCGACGAGGGTGAGCTGCCCGCGATCTCCGGGCGCCTCGGCCACCTCACGCGGACCAACAGCGAAGCGTTGCTCGGCGCCGAGACCGAGAACGTCAGCGAGAAGGCGGCGCTCTCCGAGGGGATCGCGATCACGTCCTCGTTCCACCCCGACGCCGACACCCACGTCGAGAACGTCCGCTATGGGCGCGGCTCGAACGCGATGGGCCTGCTGACCACCCTCATGGTGCCCGGCGACACCGGTCGGCCGCGCCCCGTGGAGTTCGTCCTGCGACTCCTTCGCGACCCGAAGCCGCTCATCAAGCAGTTCCCCATGGCATCGAGGTTCAGCGAGCGGACGATCATCGGCCTCGTCATGCAGTCGCGCGACAACTCGCTCCGGGTCTCTGGACGCGGCAAGCTCTTCGGGGGGCGGGGCCTCACGTCACAGCAGGGGCACGGTGAGCCCAACCCGACCTACATCAAGGCGGGTCACCAGTCCATGGAGGCGGTTGCGCAGCGGCTGCACGAGCTCACCGGTGAGTACACCGTCACCGGGGGCACGTGGGGGGAGGTGTTCGACGTCCCGCTGACGGCCCACTTCCTCGGAGGGGTGGCGATCAGCGACAGCCCGGAGTCCGGAGTCATCGACCCCTACCACCGGCTCTGGGGCTACCCGGGCATCTCGGTGACCGACGGGTCAGCCGTCTCGGCCAACCTCGGCGTCAACCCGTCTCTGACGATCACGGCGCAGGCCGAGCGAGCGATGTCGTTGTGGCCCAACAAGGGTGAGGCTGATCTGCGCCCGGCCCAGGGCGAGACATATCAGCGACTCGACCCGGTGGCCCCGCGCAACCCTGCGGTGCGCGAGATCCACCGAGTCGACAGCGTCGGGGTCGACCTCGGTATGCCGGTGCTGCGCACCGTTTGAACCTGCGCCGGATGCGCGTTGACGGCCCCGGGGTCCTCGTGGTGTTCGTCGGGGTCGATAACCCATGGGTGCGTAGCCGAACACCTATGGGTTATCGACGCGAACCAGATCCCACACCCCCTCGCAACCCCTCTGGAACGAGTCCTCGTGGCTCGGTCAGTCCGCCCACGCAGAGCGTGGGACCCGGTCGCGCCTCAGTCCTCATCCCTCCAGGCTCGCCAGAGCGCGGCGTAGGCGCCGTCGCGCGCGATGAGTTCGTCGTGCGTGCCGAGCTCGCTGATCCGCCCGTCCTCGACCACACACACCCGATCCGCGTCGTATGCCGTGTGCAACCGGTGTGCGATCGCGACCACCGTGCGTCCCTGGGTCACCGCCGCGAGCGAGCGCTCGAGGTGACGGGCCGCGCTCGGGTCGAGCAGGGAGGTTGCCTCGTCGAGCACCAGCGTGTGCGGGTCGGCCAGCACGAGCCGAGCGAGCGCAAGTTGCTGCGCCTGGGCCTCAGTGAGCGGATGCCCTCCCGAGCCCACCGTCGTCTCCAGCCCGTCCGGCAACGCACGGACCCAGGCCTGCGCATCGACAGCCGAGAGGGCGGCATACACCTCGTCGTCGGAGGCGACCGGCCGCGGAAGGCGCAGGTTCTCGCCGACGGTGCCGACGAAGATGTGGTGCTCCTGCGTCACGAGCGCGACCTGGCTGCGCAGGCTCGCCAGGGTGAGGTCGACGAGCGGGACGCCACCGACGGTGACGCGACCGGTGCGTGGGCCGTCGATCCCGGCCACGAGGCGGCCGAGCGTGGACTTGCCGGCGCCGGACGGACCGACGATGGCCAGCCGCTCACCGGGCTGCAACGTCAGGCTCACGCCGTGGAGGACGTCGCGGCCCTCGCGGTAGGAGTAGCGGACGTCCTCGACCTCAATCGTCTCGCCAGTGGGTTCCTCACCCGTTGCGACACGGTCGGGCGGGACCTCGCCGACACCGAGCACGCGGGACAGTGACGTCGCGGCGAACTGGATCTCGTCGAGCCAGCTGATGAGGTCGCCGAGCGGGTCGAGCATCTGCTGGATGTAGAGCGTGACCGCGGTCGCCGCACCGATGGAGATGTGGCCATTCCACGCGAGCCAGCCACCCCACAGCACCGACACCGCGACGGGCAGGAAGAAGCCGATCTCGAGCCACGGGAAGTAGCGCAACCGCAGGCTGACGCCGACCCGTTCGGCGCGACCGGCTTCGGCGAGGGCCTCGTCGAAACGCTCGCGCCGACTCTCGCCCAGGCTGAGGTTGTCCATCGTGCGCAGACCCTCGATCGTCTCTGCCCCAACGGAATTCAGCCGCGCGTAGGACGCGTGTTCCCACAGGTAGACGCGTCCGGCGCGCTTGAGGTACCAGACGCTCGATGGGATGTGGACGAGCAGGGGAGTGAGCAGCGCGAGTGCCGCGAGGGGCGAGGTGATGACCGCTGCGATGACCGTTGCCGTGACCGTCATGACCGACACGACGATGGCGGGGATGCCGAACCGGATGACGTGGGTCATCGCTTCGATGTCGTTGGTCGTGCGCGCCACGAGGTCGCCCGTGCCCGCCCTCTCGAGCGTCGACAGGGGCAGGCGGACGGCATCGCGGACAAAGTCCTCACGAAGGCGCGCGAACACGTGCTCGGACAGGATGAACGCCGCACGACGCGCCAGCCAGGTGAGTACCGCCTGTGCCAGGATCGCCGTCACGAGCACGGCGATGAGGACGTCGATGCGTCGCAGGCTGGCGCCGGCGGGCCCGTCCTGGGTGATCTCCTGGACGATCTGGCCGACGACCCACGGACCGACGAGTCCGACGAGCGCGGCAAGACCGTGGAGTCCGAGGACCCAGAAAAGGGGACGTCGGTGGTCGCGCAGGAGCACGCGGGTGTGGGCGATGACCGTCTGGCGGCTCGCGATGGGGAGCGAGCGCTTGGCGTGGTCGGTGTCGCCGAGCTGTTCAAGGATCGGGGTCATCTCTCAGTCCTCCCACGCAGACCGTGCGACCGGCTCTCCGCGCAGGACGATGCGCCGGTATGCCGGGTTGTTGCGGACAAGGTCGTGGTGCGTTCCCCGGGTGGTCACGACACCGTCCTCGACGACGAGGACCGTGTCGGCCCGGTCGAGCAGCAGCGGGCTGGTCGTGACGACAACCGTCGTGGATCCGCTGCGGTGCTTGGGGATGCGCTCGGCAATACGTGCCTCGGTGTGGGCGTCGACTGCGCTCGTCGGCTCCACGAGGACGAGCACCTCGGGGTCGCGCAGGAGGACACGGGCCAGGGCCACGCGCTGGCGCTGACCACCGGACAGCGACCGGCCTCGCTCCTCGAGCTCACCGTCGAGGCCGCCGTCGATGGAGTCGACCGCGTCGGAGGCGTCGGCGGTGTGCAGCGCAGCGAGCAGGGCGTCGTCGTCGGCTCCGGGTGTGGAATCGGCGCCGAGCTCGCGGCGTACCGGACCGCTGAAGAGGTGTGGGTCGGACTGCGACACGACGATGCCCCGGCGGACGTCCTCGATCGGCAGGTCGTCGATCGAGAGCTCGCCCCAGGTGACGCCATGGCGACCGGGCACGGTGCGACCCAGGCGGGCCGCGATCTCCGCGGTCTCCTCGGGACGCGCCGACACGATGGCCGTGAGCCGTCCCGGCTCGATCCGCACCCCCGAAGCCGGATCCACCAGCTCGCCAAGCACAGCCACGGGGGTGTGGGTGGTCTGGGCGTGGGAGGACTGGGGGTGGTCGGGTTGGGCCTTGAGGATCAAGACGAGGCGACCGGCCATGACGCGTGACGTGATGAGCTTGTTGACGAACTCGGTCGCGGTCCGCAGCGGCATGGTCAGGAACGCCGTGTAGCCGTAGAACGCCACGAGCTGACCGGGACTGATCTCACCGGCCACCGCGAGGTGCGCGCCCAGACCCGTCACGACCACGACAAACACACCGGGCAGCAGCACCTGCGCCGCATCGAGCAACGCCTGCACACCGGACAATCGCACACCGGCGTCGCGCACCCGACCGGACTGGGCGGCATACCGGTCAAGGAAGTTCTCCTCACCACCGACGCCACGCAGGACGCGCAGGCCGGTGACCGTGTCGGCACCCAGCGCCGTGAGCTGTCCGGACTCCTCGCGCTGCGCCGCCTGGCGCTTTTGGAGCGGCCGCATCACGAACGAGAGTGACGCGAGGAGCAACGGGCCGCCGATGAGCATGACGAGCCCGAGCATCAGTGAACCCTGCAGCAGGAAGATCGACACGACGATGAAGCTGACGATCGCCCCGGCGAAGCGCGCCGACACGTCGAAGACCATGCCGAGCTTCCAGAAGTCGTTGGCGAAGGCTGTGAGCACCTCGCCTGCAGGCTTGTCGCGGGTCAGTGCGGGACCAGCCCGGCGCACGGCGCGCTCGGTGACGATCGCCGCCCGGAAGGCCGCGAAGAGCCAGTTGCTCACCGCGAACCAGTGCCGCAGGTTCGTCGTCGCGGCACTGATGAAGCCCATGCCGAGGATGATGCCGGCCCACATGACCAGCGCCTGCCCGTCGCGGGCCACGAGGCTGTCGATGGCCTTGCCGATGGCAGCCGGCACGAGGGCGATCGACAGCATCCACGGGATGCCGAACGCGGCTCCCGCTGCGACGGTTCGCCACTGGCGCCGAACGATCCACAGGAGGAGGCGGTCGGCGTCGGTCGGCGGAGTGGCATCGGCCTCGAGGGCGTAGGGCCATGGCTTGATCGGCATCACCCCCAACCGTAGGAGTCCGAGCCGACCTCGAGCCACTGAGTTTCCTCGCGCACGTGTACGGCGATGCCCGTGCGCGTGTCGCGGTTTGCTACGCGGGCGCACCGGGTACAACTCCTTCACCCGACAGAAGGAGTGGACCATGACTGACCAGAACTGGGATGCATGGAACTACCGAACGATGGACGACTCCGCGCAGAACCCCGACCTGACTGGGTTCTCGGTGCGAGCCACTGACGGCGACATCGGCAAGATCGACGAAGCCACGAACGAGGTTGGCGCCAGCTACGTGGTGGTCGACACCGGGCCGTGGATCTTCGGCAGGAAGGTGATGTTGCCGGCGGGCACCATCGAGCGGGTCGACGTGGATGACAGGACCGTCCACGTGGACCGGACGAAGGACCAGATCAAGGACTCGCCCGAGCTCACGGACCGCGGCTACGAGGACGAGGACTACCGCCAGGGACTCGGCGACTACTACGGCGGGACCTACGGCCGCGGCATGTAGCCATCGGCTGTAGCCATCGGCTCACCCCCCATTCACGACCTTGGGCCTCCCGCCCAGGGTCGTGATCCTTGCGCCCCCACGTGCCCGCGCGTTCGCCGGTTGGGTGGCGTCACGCAGACGCCCGTTCGTCGAGGAGCCCTTCTCGCAGTCGTTCCAGGAGGGAGGAGAGCAGTCGTGAGACCTGCATCTGGCTCACCCCGATCCGCTCACCGATGTCCGACTGGGTGAGCTCCTCGACGAAACGCAGCGACAGGATCAGCCGGTCACGCTCGTCGAGCTCTGCGATCAGGCTGCCGAGCGCCGCGCTCGTCTCCAGTGCCGCGAACTGGTCCTGCTCGGCTGCCAGCTGGTCGGCCAAGGTCGTGCCCCACGAGGTCACCGCATCCAGTGAGTCGGTGCGATAGCCGCTCGAGCACGCGACTGCTTCCCTCACCTGATCACATCCGAGCTCCATGGCCTCGGCGACCTCGTGCACCGTGGGTGCGTGCCGCAGGTCCTGTTGCAACCTCTCCCCTCGCGCAACGACCTCGGCTCGCAGCTCCTGGAGCCTGCGTGGTGGCCGCACTACCCACCCGTGGTCACGGAAGTGGCGCTTCAGCTCTCCCACGATCGTGCTCGTCGCGTAGGGCGCGAAACCGTGACCGACACCGGGTCGGTATCGCAAGGTCGCCTTGACCAAGGCCATCCGAGCCACCTGCACGAGGTCGTCGACCTCGACGCCGCGGCCCCGATATCGGTGCGCCAGTCGGTCGGCCAGGTCGAGGCTGAGGACGGTGGCTTCCTTGCGAAGTCGAGCTGCACGTCGTTCGTCCGCCGTGGCCAGCGCGGCTTCGAGCAGGGTTTCGACGGTGGGCTGCCCTGCCGCAGGAGCGGTCGGCTGCACGGGTGCTGAAGTGAGCGGTGCCATGTCTACCTCGCGTGGGTGGAATGGGCGACGGCACCGCTGTTGGACCGGTCGCAGGCCTCCACCCAACCACTCGTCGCTCCCGGCCGCAAGGTTGCGGGCGACGCGCATGAACTTCCTCCACGAGGGGTAAGGGAGTGTCGAGGGCGGCTGACTTGGCCTCCCATCTGACGAGAGGTGCTCGACATGATCGTTCTTGGTCTGATTCTGGTGTTGGTGGGGTATTTCGCGTCGATTTCGGTCCTGACGACCATCGGTGTGATCCTCATCGTTATCGGTGCGATCCTGTGGATCCTCGGCGCGTCGGGACGCGCGGTGGGTGGACGCGCCCACTACTGGTGATCGCACCCGGTGGCTCACCAACGTCGGCGCCGTGACGCGCTGCACCGCAGTCGCCGAGCCACCCGGCTGAGGCGATGTGGACCTCCCTCCCTGAGGTGGTTGGTGTGGAACACCGACTGATCCACCACGGCATCCACGCAAGGCCTGACTGCAGGGCGTACTGCAGCGCATCGCCGCGCTCGGCCAGGTCGTCGGTGCTGGCCTCGTGGCGAACGTGCCACCGCGCAGGGTTGTCACACTTGCCGATTCCGCCCCGGGAAGGCGGTCCACCGTCACCTTGACGAGGGCTTCGTAGGCCGCGAGGGGCGAGTCCTGGATGAGGGAACCGAGCGCATCGAAGGCGGTGACGAGCTCGTGCAGCTCCTCGCTGCGGGCAGGGGACGGGGCGCGGAGTGAGTCCTGCGAGCGGGTGCTCCCGATAGGCCGTTTAGGCTCAACGGGTGCTCCGATCCGCGCTCAAGCCCCGCCACCTCGGGCTGCTCGCTGTCGCGCTGCTCATCGTCATCGCGTTCGTCCAGCTCGGCCGGTGGCAGCTCGGAGTCGCCGAGGACGAGGCGCTGCGAGAGTCCCTCGCGAAGGCTCGCGCTCAGCAACCGGTCGCCGTCGAGACGGTGTTGCGACCGCACGAGGACTTCCCCAACCGCCTGAGCACGCACCCGGTGTCGGCCGCGGGCGAGTTCGGCACGGACCAGGTCATCGTCGCGGGGCGGCGCCTTGACGGCCGCACGGGCTTCTGGGTGGTCGCGCCCCTCAAGGTCTCGGCCACGGGGGCGACGCTCCCGGTCCTGCGTGGGTGGGTCGCCGCTCCCGACGACGCACCGCCCGTCCCGAGCGGAACCGTCACCGTGACCGGTGGGCTGGCTCCGCCAGAGTCCCCGTATGCCGGCCAGTCACCTCCCGCGGGTCAGCTCGGCTCGATCGACACGTCCGTTCTCGTGGGTCGTTGGCCGGGAGAGCTCTACAACGCGTTCGTCTTCCAACAGAGCGAGTTGCCGGCCGCATCGGCGAGCACGCTGGGAGCGATGACGAGGGTGCCCACCCCGACAGGTGACACGGGCTTCAAGTGGCGCAACGCGGCATACGCACTGCAGTGGTGGGTCTTTGCGCTGTTCGCGCTCTACCTGTGGTGGAGGACCGTGCGTGCCGACACCGAGGATGAGGCCGCGCCGGAGGCAGGGGACAATGGCGGACGTGACCCAGTCGAACCAGGCGAAAAAGCGCAAGAGCAGCGTGACCTCCCCCCTTCGTGACGAGACGGCGGCCCGCAAGGCGCTGACCTTCTTCAAGGTGATGGCGTTCATCGTCGGCATCGGGCTGCTCGTGCTCGTCGTCGAGATGATCCTCGAGTACGCCACGTCGATGTCGGGCGATCAGAACCCGCTCCGGTGGTGGCCGCAGCCGCACGGCTTCATCTACATGCTCTACCTGGTCGCGACCGCCAACCTCGGCTTCAAGGTCGGCTGGACGCTACCGCGGATGGTCGGCGTGATGCTGGCCGGCTGCGTGCCGTTCCTGTCGTTCTGGGTGGAGCGCAAGGTCGCGGCCGATGTCGGGGGACGCCTTACCCAGCGCTGACCCGATGCTGGTGTGACCCTGACCCGGGGCTGACCCGGAGTTGGGGCAGTGGTGGATAGACAGGACGGGTGCCCACTCGGCATGTCTGTTGTCCCCCACGAAGGAACGAGGACCACCATGGCCACCCTCCGTCGCACCGTCGCCGCCGCGGCGCTCTCACTTGCCGGCGCTGCAGCCTTCAGCAGCGCGCCCGTCGTGAGCGCCCTGCCGGCCACCTCTGCGCTGCCGGCCGCTGCACCCGCCGATGCGTCCGGCTACCTGCCGAGCTCGCTCGACAAGGCCCAGAACGCGCGACTGCAGGCAGCCCTCGACACGGCCATCGCCCAGGCCGAGAAGAACGCGGCGTCCGGTGCCAAGAGGCCCGGCCCGCAGGCCGCCGCCGTCATCTACTACGACGACACGAACGCGCCGACCTACGACTCGCTCATCGACCAGGGGGCGGCGATCTGGAACTCGCGGGTGGCCAACGTCAAGCTCGTCGAGCGTGACGGAGCGGCCAGCCTCGTCTACCGCGAGGGCAACGGCCAGGGGTCCTACTACCAGGGCCGCGGCCGAGGTGACGGCCAGATCTTCATCGACCACGCCCAGGCGGCGCAGTACTACACGCTGCGGATCGTCACCCACGAGACCGGTCACGCCCTCGGGTTGCCCGACCGCTACACCCAGCCGTGCAGCAAGCTCATGTCCGGCGGTGGACCCGGCACCTCGTGCACCAACGCCTACCCGGACTCGGTCGAGGCCAGCGAGGTCAACACCCTCTGGAACTGAGGCCCTGAAGCAAGGCGCTGAACCAAGGCGCTCAACACCGGCGGCCCACGGCATGAGAGGCGCGCTGTGGGCCGCCGGTAGCCTGTCCCAGTGAGCGAAACCCCCCACTTGTCCGAGCGTCCCGTCATCGTCGTCGACTTCGGCGCCCAGTACGCGCAGCTCATCGCGCGGCGGGTGCGGGAGGCCAATGTCTTCAGCGAGGTCGTCCCCTCGACGATGCCCGCCTCCGAGCTGCTCGCGAAGCAGCCGGCCGCGATCATCCTGTCCGGCGGACCGAGCTCGGTCTACGCCGAGGGAGCGCCCTCGCTCGACCCGGGGCTGCTCGAGGCCGGCATCCCGGTCTTCGGCATGTGCTACGGCTTCCAGGCCATGGTCCAGGCCCTGGGCGGCACCGTGGAGCGGACGGGTCTGAGCGAGTACGGCTCGACCCCGGCCCGGATCTCCGACTCGTCCTCGACCCTGTTCAACGGTCAGCCCGAGGAGCAGTCGGTGTGGATGAGTCACGGCGACTCCGCGACTGCCGCCCCCGACGGCATGCGCGTCACCGCGGCGACCTCCGGAGCGCCGGTCGCGGCGTTCGAGGACGACGAGCGTCGCCTCTATGGCGTGCAGTGGCACCCCGAGGTCCTCCACTCGACCTTTGGCCAGCGGGTCCTCGAGAACTTCCTCCTGCGCGGCGCCGGACTCGCAGGCGAGTGGACGGCACACAACGTCGTCGAGTCCCTCGTCGAGCAGGTCAAGGAGACGGTCGGTGACAAGCGCGTCCTCTGCGCCCTCTCCGGCGGCGTCGACTCGTCCGTGGCCGCCGCGCTCGTCCAGCGCGCCGTCGGCGACCAGCTCACCTGCGTCTTCGTCGACCACGGCCTGCTGCGTTCCGGTGAGGCAGAGCAGGTCCAGAAGGAGTTCGTCGCGGCCACCGGGGTCGACCTCGTCACGGTCGACGCCAGGGACCAGTTCCTCGGTGCGCTCGCGGGGGTCTCGGACCCCGAGGAGAAGCGCAAGATCATCGGTCGCGAGTTCATCCGCGTCTTCGAGCAGGCCGCCCGAGACGTCGTCGGCTCCGCCGAGAGCGAGGGCCACCCGGTCGAGTTCCTCGTGCAGGGCACGCTCTACCCGGACGTCGTCGAGTCCGGTGGGGGCACCGGCACGGCCAACATCAAGTCGCACCACAACGTCGGTGGCCTCCCCGACGACCTCCAGTTCAGGCTCGTCGAGCCGCTCCGCCTCCTCTTCAAGGACGAGGTGCGCCAGGTCGGTCTCGAGCTGGGCGTGCCCGAGGGCATCGTGTGGCGCCAGCCGTTCCCCGGCCCCGGCCTCGGCATCCGGATCGTCGGTGAGGTCACCGCTGAGCGCCTCGAGATCCTGCGCGCCGCCGACCAGATCGCCCGCCACGAGCTGTCCGCAGCCGGTCTCGATCGCGACATCTGGCAGTGCCCCGTCGTGCTCCTCGCCGACGTCCGATCGGTCGGGGTCCAGGGCGATGGCCGCACCTACGGTCACCCCGTCGTGCTGCGACCCGTCTCGTCCGAGGACGCCATGACGGCCGACTGGACGCGCGTCCCCTACGACGTCCTGGCCAAGATCTCGACCCGGATCACCAACGAGGTGCCCGAGGTCAACCGCGTGGTGCTCGACGTCACGAGCAAGCCGCCGGGCACCATCGAGTGGGAGTGAGTTTTGCGCCACGCGCCGTGGCAATCTTGACCGGTACCCCTGAGCAGAACTGAGGATCCCCATACATGTCTGGCATCGTCGGCTACTACGGCCTGAGCGCCAACGAGGCGCTCGTCCCTGAGGGTGAAGGTGCGTTCGTCGACGGTCCGGTGGGGCTGGCGAACCCTGAGCTGTCGAGCGCCGACGGTCGCTGGACGATCACCTTCGACGGTGCGATCCACAACCGTGCCGCCCTGCGCACGGAGCTCGCGGGTCTGGGCCGTACTTTCGTGACCGACGGCGACGCCGAGGTTGTCCTCCAGGCGTTCGCGCAGTGGGGTGGGGCGGGTTTCGACCGGCTCAACGGCCAGTTCGGCCTCGCGATCTGGGACCGCGACGAGCAGCGGCTCACCCTCGCGCGCGACCACTTCGGGATCAAGCCGATCCAGGTATGCCGTGTGCCCGCCGACGCCTCCGGCTCCACCTTCGAGGCGCTCCTGTTCTCGAGCGAGATCCGCCCGATCCTCGCCAGCGGCCTCTATCAGAAGACGCCGAATGAGCGCTCGATCTACCGCTACCTCGCGTTCGGCGCGCAGGACGACGGCACGCAGACCTTCTTCGACGGCATCGAGCGGTTGCAGCCGGGAGAGATGCTGGAAGTCGATGCGGACGGCATACGCCGGAGCATGTTCACGCGCTTGCGCGAGGAACTCACCGAGCTGGCCGAGAAGCAGGGCCGGTACGACGGCGCGGCCGCAACCGCCTACAAGGAGCGCCTCGACGAGGCCGTGCGGCTGCGGCTGCCGGCCCAGGGGTCCGTGGGTGTGCCCGTCTCCGAAGACCCTGGAGACTCCGACCTCGCGAACTCCGCCCTGGCGGTCGTCGTGGGCCAGGTCGGCGCGCAGCCCACGCCGATCAGCGTCCGGCCCACGGCTGACGAGTTCAAGGCCGACCTGCGCGACCTCGTCCGGAGCCAGGAGGAGCCGCTCAGCACCAGCGATGGCTATGTTCAGTTCCAGGTGATGCGTGAGGCCGGCGAGCACGTCAGCGTCCTGTTCGACAGTGTGGGCGCCCCGACTGCGGCCGCCGAGTTCAGCGGGCCCTCGGGAAGCCTCCTGCGTCGCGGTCAGTCCCGCGTGACGGCCCGGCTCAAGGGGCGCAAGGACGTGCCGGTCGCATCCCTGCTCAACGCACAGTTCGTGGGTCGCTTCGCCGACGAGACGTTCCCGGTGGAGCAGGACAGCGTCAAGAAGCGCCTCCTCGAGGACCTGTTCCGCAACACAGTGCCGGGCGTCCTCCGGCGTCAGGACAGGAACGCGAGGCACTTCGCTGTGGAGACCCGCCAGCCGTTCCTCGACAAGGATCTGGTCGGATTCGTCCTCGGCCTCAGCGATGACGCGATCACCAAGGGCGGCTGGAACACTCGCATCCTCCGTGACGCGATGCGGGGTGCCCTGCCCGAGTCGGTCAGCCGGCGACGCAGTGACATCGACCCCACGGCGGCCCAGTCCGAGTGGTTCATGCGGCTCAAGAACCACTTCTACTCGATCTTCCTCAGCGAGCCGTTCGCCAACCGGCCCTACTTCAAGCAGACCGATGTCCTCCACGCGTTCGAGGGCTGGATCAAGGGCAGCAACAGCGTCGACACCATGACGTTCTGGCGCATCCTCAACCTCGAGCTCTGGCTCCAGGAGTACTTCGACGAGGCGCCGCAGGTCGACAAGGCGAAGGTTCAGGCCGCGCCCAAGGAGGACGTCCAGCCCAACGCCGGCAAGAACCTCGACATCACGACCGAGCGTGGCGAGACCGTGCGTCGCTACCCGCTGCGGACCGAGCTCTTCGACAAGGGCGACGACCTCGACGCCAAGGTCCTGCCGCGCATCGACGAGTTCTTCGCGACCCTGTCTGACGCGGGGCCGGAGCACGACGCCGCGATCCAGGGGCGCTGGTACCTCTTCATCTCCGAGAAGATCATCGCCATCACCCAGGGGCGTTCGTACTTCATCTGGGACATCAAGGTCGGCAAGCCCGCCCGGATCCTGTCCAAGTACGTCACCCGCACCCCCGCCGGCATCGGCCTCGGGTCACCGTTCACGATGCAGCTCGCCATCGAGGAGGCCGGCCTACCCCGTGTCCTGTATGCAGCTGCTGGCGGTGCCGTGGGCAAGGCCATCGGTCGCAAGGGGCTCTTCTACGAGCTCGTGGGCAACCAGATCGCGGCCATCGACGGCCCGACCGAGTACTCCGCGTACCCGTCCAACGTCTCCGCCAAGCTCGCGCCCAAGGACCCCGACGAGGTGGCTGCCCGGCTGTCCGCAGGGATCCGCGCCCGGGTGCCCGCGGCCCACAAGGACTCGTTTGCCGGGACGATCGTCATGGACGCCAACGACATCGGCCGTAACGTCCTGGGCAGTGACGTGCCCGACGACAAGTCGCGCTTCGAAGAGATGTTCGCCGACAACCCGCTCGGTCAGGGCAGCGAGCAGACGCCCATGGCCCTCGTCTTCATCCAGAGCTAACGTGCGGTGACGGCGGCTTCGTCGGTGACGGGGTCCTCGTCCTCGCCGGTGGCGTTCTCGACGCGTGGGCTCATGGACCAGGCGAGCCAGCCGAGAGCGCCCAGCGGCACCTCCATGAGGTGCGTGAAGATCGAGAAGAGCACGATTCCCGCCCCTGCGGCGGCCGAGTCGGCGCCCCAGCCGACAAGGGCCGACACGGACGCGATCTCGGTGACGCCGACACCGCCGGGTGTCACGGCCACGGCCGTGAGCAGTCGCCCGATGGCGAACGCTGCGAAGAGGATCCCCAGCGGCAGGTACACGTTCACCGAGTGCATGATCAGCACGAAGAGCAGGTAGTAGAACCCGAAGAACCCGATCATCCCCAGAGTCATCTGCAACCAGCCGGTCCGGACAACCTCGTTGATGCGTAGCCGCATGTCGCGGACGAGGGCGTCGATGCTCATCGTCCGCTTGCGGCGGCGGAACAGAGGAGCGAGGAGCTTGTCGAGGCCGCGTCCGATGGTCCGGGCAGACTTCTCACTGGCGAGGATCGCCACGAAGGCGGCGAAGATTGCCAGCCCCGAGATGGTGGCCGCGATCGCAGCACTCGTCAGGGCCTTGGGCAGGCCGTCGTTGCCGACCCAGAGCATGATGATCGCGACGATGGGCAGCGCGATGCGGGCCAGCGTGTTCCAGACACCGGTGACGATGGCCGAGGTCGAGACGTCCCGGTTCTTGAAGCCCCACGAGCGCAGGATCGTGTAGGTCGCGGCCAGCCCCACCGCGCCGCCGCCCGGGAGCAGGTTGCTCACGGAGGAGCCGCAGATGTTGACGATGAACGCGCGCCAATGGCTCAGTCCAGGCAAGGACCCGGTGAAGGTGAACGTGTAGCAGCCGAGCCCCACGAGGACGAGCCCGAGGAAGCCGACGGCGTTCCACGCCGAGACCATGAGGATGTCGTCCATGACGTCGCCCCACGTCGTCTTGGCGAACCGCGGGAAGCCCCAGCCGAGCAGGGCGACGGCGAGCCCCAGCCCGAGGACGACTCTGATGACCTGCTTGGTACGCGTGCTCACGGAAGCCCCTCAAAAATGTCGCTGTGTATGCCGGCTGTGCCCCCAGAGGTGTTCGCGGTGGGGTCGCGGAACCATTCGCGGCCGAAGACGAGGTCGTAGATGGGGCGGGGGATGCGCAGGAAGGCGGCCAGGGTTCGATCGCCTCCGTTGCTCGACGCCTGGGACGCGTGGGCGCGCATGGACGCACGCTTGGCTCCGGCCTGGCGGCGGACGTTGATCCGGTGGGTGATGTCGGCGCGGGCGGTGTAGCTGCGCTCGAAGACCGTGGGGTCGAACTCGTCGGGGTAGTGGTAGAACCTGCCGACGAGGCGCACGGCGCGCGCGATCGTGTCGCGCGGGACCGTCGCCTCGAGGACGCGTGGGGTGGCGGCGATCTCGGCAGCGCGGGCGCCGACCTCGTGGACGCGCACGTGGTCGCGGTGCCCGTAGCCACCAGCGGCGTCATAGGTGAGGAGCACATCGGCACGCTCTGTGCGCAGGATGGCGGCGAGCCGCTCGGCCGCCTCCTCGAGTGGGGCGCGGCAGAAGCGCACCTGGCCGGGAGGGTCGGCGGGGATGGGGCCGTCGTGGCCGGAGTCGGCATAGCCCAGCCACTCGACCCGGGCCACACCGAGTGCGTCGGCGGAGGCGCGGGCCTCCTCCAACCGGACGTCCGCGAGAGCAGTGCCGTTCACGAAGTCGGTGCCACCCTTGAGTTCTGTGCCCTTGAACTCGTCGGAGGCGAAGCCGAGGGCGCCGTCGGTGGCGATCACGAGCACGACTCGGTGCCCTTCGGCAGCGGCCTTGGCCATCGTGCCGGAGGTGAGGAGTGCCTCGTCATCGGGGTGAGCGTGGAAGGCCACGAGCGTGCGGGTCATCGTGTCCATCCTGACGCATGGCAAGGTTGACGTTCGTGAAGGTCGCCCTGTTGTCGGACTGCTATCTGCCTCGCCTCGGCGGTATCGAGGTCCAGGTGCACGATCTCGCGCACCGGCTCAGCGCGGCCGGGCACGAGGTCGAGGTCGTCACGGCCACACCGGGGGACACGCGGGCCGCCACACACGACGTCGAGGTCGATGGGGGTGACAGCACCTCCGTGACGGTCCATCGCCTCCCGTCGCGGATTCCCGGGGCCCCTCCGATCAACCCGTTCGTCAAGGACGAGGTGCGCGAACTTCTCACGTCCGGCGGCTTCGACGTCGTCCACGGCCACATGGGCGTGGTCAGCCCGTTCGCCACCGACATGATCGGCGTGGCGCTCGACGCGGGTCTGCCGACCGCGGCGACCTGGCACTGCGTCATCGACCGGAGCGCCCCTGTCTTCCGCGCGCTCGGTCACGCCCGTCGTTGGGGCGAGGCCGGAGTAGCCCTGTCCGGTGTGTCGTCGATGGCGGCAGAGCGCGTGTCCGGGATCGCCGGTGGCGCCGACGTGCACGTCCTCGGCAACGGCATCGATGTCGACCGGTGGCGCCCCACACCCGAACAGGATGCGACCCGTCCCGCCGACGGCGTCGTCCGCGTCGTGAGTGCCATGCGGTTCGTCCGGCGCAAGCGTCCGGGGGCGCTCGTCGACGTTCTCCGCGACGCGCGTGAGCAACTCGATCGCACCGCACCGGGCACCCGGCTCGAGGCGCACCTCGTCGGCGACGGACCCCAGCGACGCCTCATCGCAGCGCAACTCCAACGTCATGGCATCGACTGGATCCACCTGCCCGGGCGCGTGACCCGCGAGCAGCTGCGAGAACTGCACTGGCGCAGCGACATCTACCTCACGACGGCCCGCCTCGAAGCCTTCGGCATCGCACCCCTCGAGGCCCGCACCGCCGGCTTGGCCGTCGCAGCCCTGCGTGGCACGGGAGTGGAGGACTTCGTCACGGACGGGCGCAACGGCATACTCCGGGGTTCCGATGACGACCTGGCCACGGGACTCGCGCAGCTCGCTGGCGACCCCGCTCGACTCGCGCAACTGCGAGCGCACAACCTCGGCACACCGCCCGTGCAGTCGTGGGAGAGCATCGTCGGCGCGACCCTGGCTGAATACGACCGCGCCCGAGCGGCCACGCGATGATCGACATCGTTGGGCTGCAGGCGAATCGAGAGGTTGAGGCCTTCCTGCTCGCCCACGGCGCGGACCCCGCGACCGAGCTGGCGGCACGTGGCTGGTCGGGGCGAGCGCTGTCAGCGACGAGGGGTTCATCCGACGACCTCACGATCACGTATGCCGTCGAGCCGTGCACGCCGGTGCTCACCGGAGAGGAATCCGGGGTCGCGCACGACGGCGGTCTCGCGGCGAGCGACCTTGCGAATGTGGTTCCGTACCAACGGATTGCGGCGTATGCCGTCGTGCGCAGCTCCCGGGGAATCCTCATGACCGAGTTGTCGGCCAGGACCAATGCCGAGGGTCTCTGGAACCTGCCCGGCGGAGGCCTCGACCCCGGCGAGGGCCCGACCGATGCTGTCGTTCGCGAGGTTCACGAGGAGACCGGACAACACGTCGTGGGGGTCTCGCTGCTCACCGTCATGACCCGGCACTGGGTGGGGCGGGCGCCGAACGGGCGGGTGGAGGACTTCCATGCCGTCCGTCTGTTCCACACCGCACAGTGCCTCGAGCCGACCGACCCGGTGGTGCTCGACGTGGGCGGTTCGACCTCGGCTGCCCGCTGGATGCCCGAGACCGAGCTCACGAGCCTGCCGCTCGCGAGCTCGGTCCCAGAAGCGCTCGCCGTGGCCGGCGTGCCCTTGTGACCAGGAGTCAGCCCCTGAACCGCTGGCCACGCAGACCCGCCAGCCCGAGGACGACGAGCAGGACGCCGGCGCCGACGACGGCGACGGGTCCGACGACACCCCAGGGGATGTCGAGATCGGTGGCCTTGCTGACGAGCACCGCGATGGCGGTGAGCAGGCCGAGGAGTCCGACGACGGACGTTGTCGGAGCCGGGCTGGACTTGTACTCCGGCGCCGCCGTCTGCAGTGACGGGTTCGCATACGTCGCTGCGTAGGGGGAGGCGTAGGACGGCGCGGTGGATGTCTCAGCTTGCGATGTCTCAGGCCGCGATGTCTCAATCTGCGACGTCTCGAGGGTCGACGTCTCGGGGTGCGACGCGTCGAGGAGGGTCTCGAGCGTGGTGGTCTCGTCACTGCCCGTGGGGATCTTCCGAGTCTTGTCAGGCGTGGTGTCGTCGTGCTGGCTCATGGGTCAGCCCTCCTGGATGGTGATCTGGCCGGCAGTGATGTCGGCGCGGACGATGATGGTGGGAGCACCGGTGCCGAGGTTGACGGTCAGCGTCTCGCTGGGCCCGTCCTCGTCGCCCCGGTCACGGGCGGAGACTCCGCCGGGCAGGTCGCCCCGGACCTGGACGTCACCGAACATCGTGTGGGCGCGGATCTGGGCGTTGGCGCCGGCCGGGACGATGATCGTCATCTCGCCGACGCCCTGCTTGATCTCGATCTGCTGAGGAATGGTGGCAGCTGCGCCCGGCGCCGAAACGCTGGGTGACGGAGCGACGCTGGGTGACGGTGTCGGCGCGGGGGTCGGCGCGGGCGGAATCGTTGTGGGGTTTGCGAGCTGGGTGACCAGGGGGCGGAGGTCGACCGTGGTCTCACCGGCGCCGAGCTCGAAGCGCGTCGTGGTCGTGGACAGCGACGGGGTCCAGGTGCGGGTTCCCTGACCGTTGCCCCACGACTCGTCGCCGACCGCCGCACCAGCTGTGCCGAGGCCGAGCATGACGATGAGCGCGACCGACATGAGGCTGCGTCGGCCCATGAGCCCGATGACCATGGTTGCCAGAGACGCGGCGCCGAGGGCGATGATGCCTCCGAGCAGCTCACGTGAGCCCGAGAAGTCCAGTGGTCCATCGAGCATGAGGCCGGCACCGTAGCCGACGATCGCGGCACCCAGGACGAGGGCGAATCCGGCGAACCCGGCGCCACGACGGCGCGGACGCGGTGGGGGCGGAGGGGCGAGAGGCAGGTGAGCGCGCGGTGGAACCGGAGGAGCGGGGGGCGGCCGCCAGGCGTCAGAGCCAGCGTCAGAGCCGGAGGGCGCGGCGGCCGTCGGCGCGGCAGCCGGCCGGCCGGTTGCCCAGTTCGGCGCAGGCGGCGCAGGCGGCAGGGTGGAGCCCGCGGAAGCGGTCGGTGCGTAGGACGCGGGAGCCGAGCTGGCGGCATACACGTCCGGTCCAAGGGGACCACTCTGCGAAGCAGACGACCACGGTGACGCCGCGACACCGTCCTTGCGCTGCTGGTGGCGCCAGACGAACCAGCCGACCACGGCGAGCGGGACGATGCCCCAGCCGAGGAGGAATCCGTTGTCCCCGAAGATCATTGCTGCGATGACGAGGAGCGCGACGATTGACAGCGCGATGGCGCCACCGGCGTCAGTGCTCCCGTCGCGGTTGATCGCGTCGCGGGCCATGATGCGGCCGGTCTCGTCGGGGAGCAGGAGCCACGCGACGAGATAGACGACGACGCCGAAGCCACCAAGGAGGGTCAGGCCGATCATCGCGGCCCGGATGAGGACCGGGTCGACGTCGACCCGGCGGGCGATGCCGGAGCACACACCGCCGAACCACTGGCGGGAGCGATCGCGGCGGATGCCGATCGAGAGGATGTCGTCCCAGAACTTGCTTCCCTGGGACTGGGCGGTCTCCGCCGGGTGAGGTGTCTGCGTCATGTCACCAACAGTGACTCACGCAAGCCCCCGCTGCCATGAGGGTCGACCCTGACGACCCCCTGAGGTGACCCCTGTGAGACCCCTGCAGCCGCCAACTTCCTTGCCTTCGTGCGACAGGATGGGGGTGTGGCCACACCGTACGAGCGCATGAGGGATCAGGCCGTTGACCTCCCCGAGGGTCGACCGGCTCTGACCCGACCCCTCGGCGGGCGTTGGCTCGGGGGAGTGTGTGTCGGTATCGCCGAGCACCTGGGCGTGCGACTGCGCTGGGTGCACCTGGCGTTCATCGTGCTCGCGGTCACTGGTCCGGGTCTGCCGGTCTATCTCTTCCTCTGGGTGGTGACCCCCTCGAGCGACCTCGCCGGTGAGCAGCGCGAACCCGGTGCACTGCGTGCGGTGTCCGGTCTGAGCGAGTCCCGGTGGGGCATGTTCGTCGCCGCCGGCGGGATGCTCGTCCTCATCGGCACCGTCGTCGGTCTCCAGTGGGCCGGCGTTGACGTGCGCGCCGGAGTGCTCCTGCCGCTGCTCCTCATCGCGGCCGGTGTCGCGGTCGCGTGGTCACACCTCGACGACGCCGAGCGCACCAAGTGGCTCGGCACGCAGGAGCAGGACCGCGGCATGCTCTTCCTGCGCCTCGGGCTCGGCATCACGGTCGCTGTCATCGGCATTCTCGTGCTCACGATCCGGGGCAACTCGTTCGCCGCAATCGGGGACGCGCTCCTTGCGACCGTTGCCGTGCTCGTGGGCGCCACCCTCATCGCCGCTCCGTGGGTGGTCCGCCTGTGGCGTGACTACCGCGAGGAGCAGGAGGTGGCCGCTCGCGCCAACGAGCGCGCCGACATCGCCGCGCATCTCCACGACTCGGTCCTCCAGACGCTCGCGCTCATCCAGCGCCGTTCGCACGACCCCGCTTCGGTCACCCAGCTCGCCCGCGCGCAGGAGCGCGAGCTTCGCTCGTGGCTGTATGCCGGTCCCTCGGGTTCCGATGAGACCCTCGCCTCCGCGGTCACGGCTGCTGCCCACGACGTCGAGGACCTCAATGGCGTCGTCATCGACCTCGTCGTCACCGGTGACCGCCCGCTCGAGGAGCACGGCACCGCCCTGGTCCGGGCCATGCGCGAGGCGATGCTCAACGCGACGCGGCACGGGAAGGCGCCCGTGACGGCATACGCAGAAATCGGCCCCGAAGGGGTCGACGCGTTCGTCCGCGACCGCGGCGAGGGATTCGACATGGACGACATCCCGCAGGACCGGCTGGGCGTGCGCGCCTCGATCCTCGGCAGGATGGAACGACACGGAGGCACCGCCAAGGTCCGCCGCCGTGAGGACGGAACCGAGGTGGAGCTCACGCTGCCGCCTCTCGAAGGAGAACAGTCATGACGCAGCCCACTCAGCCCGCTCAGCCCATGCAGCCCAAGAAGACCCCGGCGCCCCGAACCGGTCCGGTTCGCGTCGTCCTCGTCGACGACCACCGGATGTTCCGCACCGGCGTCCGCAGTGAGCTCGCCGAGGAGGCTGCTGCCGCGATCGAGATCGTCGGGGAGGCGCCGGACGTCGAGGCCGCGGTCAAGGTCATCCGTGAGACCCGGCCCGACGTCGTGCTCCTCGACGTCCACCTGCCCGGTGGCACGGGCAAGGGCGGCGCCGACGTCATCAACGGCTGCTTCGGGGTCGAGACCGAAGCGGGGGCGCCGGTGCGCTTCTTGGCCCTTTCGGTGTCGGACGCGGCGGAGGACGTCATCGCGGTCATCCGGGCGGGCGCTCGCGGCTACGTCACCAAGACGATCACCGCCCGCGACCTGGGGACGGCCGTGCGGCGCGTGGCCGACGGCGACGCGGTCTTCTCACCGCGACTCGCGGGCTTCGTCCTCGACGCCTTCGGTGCGGCGGCGGGCGAGATCGCCGAGGTCGACGAGGAGCTCGACCGGCTGTCGGCGCGCGAACGTGAGGTCATGCGCCTCATCGCCCGCGGCTACCAGTACAAGGAGGTAGCCAAGGAGCTCTTCATCTCGGTGAAAACCGTTGAGACGCACGTGTCCTCGGTGCTGCGCAAGCTCCAGCTGTCGTCGCGCCACGAGCTCACCGCGTGGGCGATGGGCCGTCGCCTGGTCTGAGTCCCGGGCGATAGCCTCGACCCATGGATTTCCTCATCAACGTCTTCGTCGTCCTGCACCTGCTCGGTCTTGCCGCGATCGTCGGCAGCGCCGTGTTCGTCGCGCGGGGCGTTCCGACCCCGGCGCTGGTCTGGGGTGCGCGGGCCCAGATCATCACCGGGCTCATCCTCGTCGGTCTCAACGAGGCTGGTGACGAGCCGCTCAACCACACGAAGATCGCCGTGAAGCTCCTCATCGCGATCGCCGTGGCGGCCTGCGCCGAGATCGCTGCCGGGCGGGAGCGCCGAGGCCAGGGCAACCCCCAGCTCGTCCACGCCGCCGGCGCCCTCGCCGTCCTCAACACCCTGGTTGCCGTCCTCTGGACCTCGGCGAGCTGAGTCCCGCCCTCGATCAGGGGATGAGCAGGAGCTTGCCCTGGGTGCGGCGACCTTCGAGATCGGCGTATGCCGTGTGGGCGTCACTGAGCGGGTAGCGCCCACCGACGCTGATCTGCACCTCTCCGGACTCGATCCACTCGAAGAGCTCGGTCGCGCGGGCACGCAGCTCGTCGGATGTGGCGATGTAGGCGCCCAGGCTCGGCCGGGTGACGAAGAGCGAACCCAGCTTGTTGAGGCGCTGCAGGTCCAGTGGCGGCACCTGGCCACTCGCCGCGCCGTAGAGGACCATGAGCCCGCGCGGACGCAGGGAGGCCAGGGACGCGTCGAACGTGTCCTTGCCGACGCCGTCATAGACGACGTGCACGCCTTCGCCGTCGGTGAGCTCACGCACGGCCGCCGCCAGATCCTCGACCTCGGCGTAGTTGATGAGCTCGTCGGCGCCGCGCTCGCGGGCGGTCTCGAGCTTCTCTGCCGAGCCGGCAGTGGCGATGACCCGTCCGCCGCGCTTCTTGATCATCTGGGTGAGGAGCTGCCCGACGCCACCGGCCGCAGCGTGGACGAGCGCGACGGTGCCCTGCTGCACGGCATACGTGCTCGTGGAGAGGTAGTGCGCGGTGAGGCCCTGGAGCATCGCGGCGGCCGCAGTCTCGAGGTCGACGCCCGGCGGGACGTGGACGAGGTTCTTGGTGTCGACGGCTGCATAGGTCTGCGCAGAGCCGACTCCCTGGCCCCAGGCCACGCGGTCGCCGACGACGAAGCAGCTGACGTCGTCGCCGACGCTGACGACCTCTCCCGCGCCCTCGTTGCCGCTCACGAACGGCGTGGGGATCGGATAGACGCCCTCGCGCTGATAGGTGTCGATGAAGTTCACGCCCGCAGCGGCCACCCGCACGAGGACCTGCTCCGGGTCGGGCACGGGGAGGGCATGGTCCCTGACCTCGAGGACATCGCCTCCGCCGTGGGCAGTCACGACGAGGGCGGGGGCGGACTCGGGCAGCGAGGAACCGGAAGTCATCACGTCAGGCTAACCGCGAACCCCACGAGGGCGTCAGGCGCGGTGCAGGTGGACCTCGGTGGCCTTGACGGCGAGCACGACGCGGTCGCCTCTCGTGAGTTTGAGGTCGGCCACGGCGGCTGGGGTGATGTCGGCGCTGAGGAGGTCGGTGCGGACCCTCACGAGGTGCCCGTGCGGCTCCAGGTCGACGACGGTCGCGTCGAGGCTGTTGCGGGGGCTGCCGTGCGGCGTCTCGAGGTGGACGCTGACCGCCGAGGGTGCGACGACGGCGGCAACGGGCTCACCCTCGCGCAGCCCGGAGTCTCCCAACGCGGAGTCCGCGATGCCGTGCAGAAGGCGACCGTCCGGCATACGCAGGGCTCCTTCGGCCGCCAGGCCGCGGATGAGGTTGAGCCCGGCGAACCGGGCACCGAAGTCGCTCGTCGGGCGACTGAGCACGCGGGCGGTCTCGCCCTCCTCGACGACCCGTCCGCCGTGGACGACGGCCATCCGGTCGGCGAGGAGCGCTGCGTCGAGGACGTCGTGGGTCACGAGGATCGTCGTGCGGTCGTGGGTGACGCGACGCAGCAGGTCGCGGACGTCGGGCGCGACCTCGACGTCGAGCGCGGACAGGGGTTCGTCGATGAGGAGGACGGCGGGTTCGGTCGCGAGGGCGCGGGCGATGGCGACCTTCTGCGCCTGGCCGCCGGACAGCTCGTGGGGACGACGATCGGCGTATGCCGCCATGCCCACCCTCTCGAGCCATGTCGCCGCCCGCTCGGCTGCCGTCCGGCGGGGGGTGCCGGTGGCGCGAGGTCCGAAGGCGACGTTGTCGAGGGCGCTGAGGTGGGGGAAGAGGCGGGCGTCCTGCGCGAGAAGGGCGATGCCCCGGGCGTGCGGCGGGATCCACGTGTTGCTTGAGCGGTCCGAGAGGACACGGTCGCCGAGCCGGACGGTGCCGGTGTCGGGGCGAATGAGGCCCGCGGCGGCGGCGAGGATGGTCGACTTGCCGGCGCCATTGGGGCCGAGGAGGGCCAGGGTCTCGCCCTCCTCGACCCTGATGTGGACGTCGACGTCGCGGTGGGCGACGGTGACGTCGACCTCGAAGCTCGCGCCCTTCACACCGTGGCTCACGGCGTGCCCGCTGCAAGGGAGTCGCGTCGGGCACGCGTGAGGCCGATGACGAGAACGGCGACGGCGACGAGGACGAGGGAGAGGGCGACGGCGGCACGGGGGTCGCCCTCACGCTGGAGGTAGATCTCGAGGGGGAGCGTGCGGGTCGTGCCCTGCAGTGATCCGGCGAAGGTGATCGTCGCGCCGAACTCGCCGAGGCAGCGGGCGAAGGCGAGGATCGTGCCGGAGATCAGGCCGGGCAGGGCGAGAGGGATGGTGACTCGTCGGAAGATGGTCGTCGGTGCTGCGCCGAGCGTGGCCGCGACGTCCTCGTAGCGCGTGCCGGCGGCGCGCAGGGCGCCCTCGAGGCTGAGCACGAGGAAGGGCATCGCGACGAAGGTCTGGGCGATGACGACGGCGGTGGTCGAGAACGCGATCTCGATCCCGAGGACGTCGAGGGTGTGGCCGAGCACTCCGCGCCTGCCGAAGGCCTGGAGGAGGGCGATGCCGCCGACGACCGGTGGAAGGACGAGGGGGAGGAGGACGAGGGAGCGCAACAGGGTGGCTGCGATGCCGATGGTGCGGGCCAGGACGACGGCGAGCGGGATGCCGAAGAGCAGGCACAGGACGGTGCTTGCAGTGGCGGTGCGCAGGCTGAGCCAGAGAGCGTCGGTGGATGCTTCGGAGGTGATCAACGGCCAGAAGTTGGCCCAGTCGACGGTCAGCGCCATGGCCCCGATGGGTACCGCGACCAGGAGGGCGCCGATGGCTGCCGGGATCAGCAGCCACCGGGGGATTGTCGGACTCGTCGGCCGAAGAATTCTGGTCACGGAGCCGCGAAGCCCGCTGCCTGCAACACCTTCTGGCCCTCGGCGCCGGTGATGGCAGTGACGAACTCACCGGCCAGGGTGGCGTCCTTGGCCCCCTTGAGCGAGGCGATCGGGTAGATGTTGATGGCGGACTTTGCCTCGGCGAAGTCGAGGCCGGTGACCTCGTCGCCCGCGCCTGTGGTGTGAGCACCACGGACGTCAGTCACGTAGACGAGGCCTGCGTCGGCCTCACCGGAGCGCACCTTGCCGAGCACGTCGGTGACGGCCTGCTCCTCGCTCACCGGCTTGATGTCGATGCCGGCGGCCTTCTCGACGGAGACGGCCGCGGCGCCGCAGGGCACAGCGGGGGCGCACAGGACGACCTTGGCTCCGGGCTTGGTGAGGTCGGCGAGCGACCGGATGCCGGCCGGGTTGTCCTTCGGCACGACGATCTGGAGCGTGTTCGAGGCAAAGGGCGTGGGTTCGCCCGTGACGAGACCCTCGGTGACGGCCTTCTTCATCGTCGACTCGTTCGCGGTGGCGAGGACGTCGGCGGGAGCGCCGTCAGAGAGCTGCGAGACCAGGCCGGACGAGCCGCCGAAGCTGAACTTCACGGTCACCCCGGGGTGGGCCTTCTCGAAGGAGTTGCCGATCTCCTCGAACGACTTCTGCAGTGACGCTGCCGCGAAGACCGTGAGAGTGCGCGGCGCTGCAGCGGACGAAGTCGACTGTGCCGCAGGCGTATCCGTGCTGTCGGGGGTGTCGTTCGATCCGCACCCGGCCACGAGCAGAAGGCTGGCGACAGCGATGGACGAGCGGACGGCATACGTGCTGGTTCTGCCTTGGCTGATCACGGGGTCTCCACGATGACGGACGTCGACTTCACGACGGCGACGGCTACGGATCCGAGCTCGAGTTCGAGCTCGCGGACGGCTTCGCTCGACATGAGCGAGACGACACGGAAGGGGCCGCACTGCAGCTCGACCTGGGCCATCACCGTGTCCATGGTGATGTTGGTGACGAGACCGACGAAGCGGTTGCGGGCGGAGCGGCCCACGCTCGACGGGTCGGTGACGGCGCGGGCCTGGTCGCGGGCGAGGAGTGCGACGGCGTGACCGTCGACGACCTTGCGGCCGGCGTCGTCGGTCTGTGCGTCGAGGGCACCGCTGTCGACCCAGCGGCGGACGGTGTCGTCACTGACACCGAGGAACATCGCTGCTTCGGAGAGGCGCATCTGCGGCATGGTGGACACTCTAGCCCCGCATCTGCGGAGTCGGGGCGTCAGTCGCGCAGACTGGTCAGGACGGCGTCGAGCATCGCCGGGGTGAGGCGCTTGGTGTAGGTGTTGTGCGGGCTGACGTGGAAGCAGCCGACGAGACGCACCGGGTGGCCGCTGGGGGTGTGGAGGACGGTCTCGACGGCGTGGCCGAACTTCGGCTTCGGTTTGGGGACGCTCCAGCGCAGGCTTGTCGTCGCGGCGAGGACGCCGTTCCAGCCGATGGCGCCGAGGGTCATGATGACGTGGAGGCGGTCGCCGAGGAGTTCGAGGTCGCGGCCGAGCCACGTGGCGCAGGTGGCCCTTTCGGTTGGCGTGGGCTTGTTCTCGGGTGGTGCGCACCGCACCGCGGCAACGATGCGTATGCCGCTCAGCTCGAGGCCGTCGCCGGCGCCGACCGAGGTCGGCTGGTTCGCGTATCCGGTGCGGTGGAGGGCGGCATACAGGAAGTCGCCGGAGGCGTCGCCGGTGAACATGCGGCCGGTGCGGTTGGTGCCGTTGGCCGCTGGTGCGAGACCGACGATGAGCGCGGTCGCGTCGGGATCGCCGAACGACGGGCCAGGCCGCCCCCAGTAGGGCTGGTCGGCGAAGGAGGCCCGACGGTCCTGTCTCGCAACGGTTTCGCGCCAGTCGACGAGTCGTGGGCAAGCGCGACAGACCGTGACGCGGGCGTCGACGTCGGTGAGAGTGAGGGCGCTGGCCGAGAGGCTGTGGACGTCGTCGGCGTCGCGGGCGACCGGGGTGTCTGGGGTGCCGGGGTCGCCGGGCCAGCCGGTGCCGGGCGGGACGGGGGAGAGGAACGGGTTGCCCGTGATGGGGTGCTTGTCGGGGCCGACGCGCGTGACTTCGTCGCCGGTCGTCATGGCTTGGCTTCGTCGTCCTCGGGCTCTGGCGGTGTGTCGGCGCCCTCGCGTTCATCGCGGTCGGCCCACTCGAGGAGCGGGGCGATGTCGAAGACGTGCTGGTCGATGTCGGCGTGGAGGTCGCCCAGCTGCGCATAGCGCTCCGGGACGGTGGCGATGGTGCAGTCCTGGGGTTCGACGTCGTCGACCTCGTCCCACGTGATCGGGGTCGAGACCGTGCCGATCGTGTTGCCGCGCACCGAATAGGCGCTCGCGATCGTGTGATCGCGAGCATTCTGGTTGTAGTCGACGAACACCGCTTCGGGGTCGCGATCCTTGCGCCACCAGGTCGTCGTGACGTCTTCGGGGGCGCGGCGTTCGACCTCGCGGGCGAAGGCGAGGGCGGCGCGGCGCACATCCTGGAAGCCGTGGTCGGGCTTGATGCGGACGTAGACGTGGAGCCCGTGCCCGCCGCTCGTCTTGGGGAAGCCGGTGGCTCCGAGCTCGTCGAGCACTTCGTGGGCGACGTGTGCGACGCGCCTCACCCGCTCGAACGGCGCGTCGGGCATCGGATCAAGGTCGATGCGCCACTCGTCGGGCTGTTCGGTATCGGCGCGGCGGCTGTTCCACGGGTGAAACTCGACGGTGCTCATCTGCACGGCCCAGATGATGTGGGCGACGTCGGTGGGGCAGAGCTCGTCGGCGTGCAGCCCGTATCGCGGGAAGTGCAGCCGGACGGTCTCGAGCCAGGGTGGGGCGCCGCGGGGGACGCGCTTCTGGTGGACCTTCTTGCCGTCGACGCCGTCGGGGAAGCGGTGCAGCATCGTCGGCCGCTCGCGCAGGGCGTTGAGGATGCCATCGCCGACGGAGACGTAGTAGTTCGCCAGGTCGAGCTTGGTCTCACCGCGCGCGGAGAAGTAGACGCGCTCAGGGCTCGACAGCTTCACGTCGCGGCCGGCGACGTCGAGGATCACCGGTTCGCCGAACTCACCCTTGCGAGAGGCCATGCACGACACCGTATGCCGTCCGCTCACCTTCGCGGTGCGGTCCGGTCCACTCAGAACGGGATGACCTCTGGCGGGCGGGGCGGCGTCGGTGGGAAGTCGACGCGGTAGCGGTTCCAGCTGGGGTTGAAGTCGAGGTCGATGCGGGGTGGTGGTCCGCCGAAGGTGTTGCCGTTGAGGTCGAAGGACTTCGGGGAGGCGCGGGGTTGGGCGTTGTCGGGTCCGCCGAGGAGTTCGATGAGCTCCTCTTCGAAGGTGGTGGGGATGTCGGTGGGGTCGCCTGCGATGCGGCCAGCCGTCGAAGGGTCGCGGTGGGTGTGTCCGGCGGTGATGAGGTGGAGGTGGTCCACGGGCCAGGTGGTGCGTTGCAGCCCGGTGGGGTCGGTCCAGGTGACTGTGCCGTCGGGGTGGAGCTTCACGGTCCAGCCGTCGCGTTGCTTGATGCGGTGGTGGCGCCGGCACAGGCACATGAGGTTGATCGGGCTTGTGGGTCCGGTCGGCCAGGGGCGGACGTGGTCCAGGTCGCACTGGTGCGCGGGCACAGTGCACCCGGGGAAGCGACAGGATCCATCGCGCAACCGGATGAGGCGCGCCATGGGGTCGGGCACCCGGTAGGACTCGCTGAAGTCGACGGGCTCATCGACGGCCTCGTCAGCGATCTCCTTGACGGATCGTGAAGCTGCGGTCGGCGAATCCGGGCCGCGTGACCCGCTTCGTCGCGTGGTGTCCTTCGCGGCGTGCTCTTTGACGCGTTCCCGTGCGCGGTGAGCACGTCGGGCCTGTGCCTGGCCGCGTGCCAACGCTGCGGGCACGTCACCGTGCACCAGGGCGCCGGTGCCGTGGTCGCAGGTGAGTTCCCGGTCGGGGTCGGAGGTGCCAACCTGGTCGAGCCATTCACGGCGCACGAAGGTCGTGCCACCTTGTCCGAGCCCGCCGACCTCGACGAGGTCCTCTGCAGCCCAAGGCCCGGTCGAGGTGGAGTGAGTGGGAGCGGTGTCAGAGTCGGCAGCTTTGGCACCACGGCCATGGGAAGAGGCGTCAGCAGTGGTGTCGTCCTTGGTGTCGCTGTCGGGGGCGGCGCGGGTGGTGTGGACGATGACTTTGACATCACTGTGTTCGAGGATGAGTTCCATCATCGCGTCAGCCCGGGCGAGTTCGAGGCTGTCGGCCTTGTTCTCCCGCACCAGCTGGCGGGCGCGTTCGGTGACAGCAGCCCACGCACCCCGCGCGTCCTCGACACGGAAGTCGCCGCGCCAGTGATCCGTACCGTTCGTCCCCGTGCGGCGGGTCAACCCGCGCCGGGCGCGCTCGTCCTCCACATGGGCGGTGACCGCATCCGGGTCCACCTGCGCCGCGGTGCGGGCCAGGAGTTGCCGCAACGGACCCACGGTCAGCTGCCCCCACACGTCCTTGACCCGGTCCACCACCTCCGCGGCGGACTGCGCCGACAAGAACTCCGTCTCCTCCGTCACAACCCGCGCACGATGCTCATCCAGGTCACCACTGGCCATGGCATCGACCACGGCCGGGGTGCGGGTCATCTGCCGGATCGCATCCAGGATCCGGTTCGTCGCCACGAACACTGAACACCCCAACCTGGGTGCCGCCAGCTCGGGCCCGTCCAGGCGTTGGTAGCCCAACCCGTGGTGCACCTCAGCAGGCATGCCGTCCTCCTGCCGGTGCGCATCACGCGCGGACAGGTGCGCCAACGCCACCGCCTGACGGGCCGACGCCGCGTCCTTCTCCCGCTGCGCGAGCTCGATGACGTCCAGGAGCTCATCGGAACTCAACTGGTCAGCGCACGCACGCAACGCGGCATAC
Organism: Knoellia pratensis; assembly: GCF_042666395.1. Classification (NCBI taxonomy): domain Bacteria; kingdom Bacillati; phylum Actinomycetota; class Actinomycetes; order Micrococcales; family Intrasporangiaceae; genus Knoellia; species Knoellia pratensis. Next base: position 1,449,739 of record NZ_JBHTDJ010000001.1, read on the forward strand.
CGGCCCTCAAGGGCGGCGGTCGCAGCGGTGGTTTCCATGACCCAACAATACTCGAACGTGAGTTCTAGAGTCAAGGTTTTCGGGCTACGCTCTGGGCTGAATTCGCAAGTGGCACAGCACTATTCACCAAAAAAGCAGGGGACACGTCAACGCTCGTCAACCACGCTAACAACAGTCACTGACAGACACCCGCACTAACTAGTTGACATTCCTACCTAGGTTGCAGAACTATCTAGCCATGGGGAAGGCAAAGGTACGCGAGGATCGACAGAGCCAGTGGCTCAAGGGTGTCCTCGATCTCGCCGTGCTCGCAGCCCTGTCGCGCGAGACGTCCGCGTACGGCTACACCCTCATGGCCTCCTTGGCTGACCTGGGATTCGAGGGCATCAAGGGCGGCACGATCTACCCACTGCTGGGCCGGCTCGAGGAGGACGGCCTCGTCAAGAGCGAATGGGTCACCGGGCAGTCCGGGCCACCCCGCAAGTACTTCTGGCTGACCCCCGCCGGTCGCGCCGAGCTCGACTCCGGCCGCGCAGGTTGGCTCACCTTCTCAAACACCATGGCCGAAGCGCTGGAGGGCTGACTCGTGCCGACCGACCTGTGGGAGTACTCGAAGGTCCTCGCGGAACAACTGCGCCTCAACGGGATGAAGGAGGAGCAGGTTGAGGAGGTCGTGGCCGAGGTGCAGCAGCATGTCCTCGACACGCAGCAGGACCCGGTGGAGGCGTTCGGCCAGCCCACCGACTACGCAGTCACCTGGATGGCGCCAAGTTCGAGCCGGCGGGTTCTGCGGATCCTGGCAGCCGTGGCGGGGGTGACCAGCATCCTGGCGCTGCTCAGGGGCCTCACGGCGCAGGGATCCTGGTCCGACCAGGTCGAGATCGACTCGTTCTACGTCTCCATGTGGCTGATCTGGGTCGTGGCGTTGGCTGTACTGCCGTGGACCGTCGAGATCTGGCTCGCGCGCCGCCGCGGGCAACGTGTCGGCAGTCCCGGGGGAGTTCCGCTCGGGGTGCTGCTTGCCGGCATCTCAGCTCTCGTGCTGGCCGTGATCTGGGCCGGAGCCACGATGGTGATGGGGGATGGGGGCGCGGTGTTCTCGACGCCCAAGTGGTCCCTGGTCCTCATCGGGGTCCTCTGCCTGCCCGGGGTGATGTTCATCGGAAGCCAACGCAACGCTGCCCTCCCGGACGGCCCGGGGAAAAGGGCGACCTGGAAAACGCGCGTGCGGCGGGCCTTCATCAACCGCTAGCCTCGTGCCCATCATGAAGAACTGATCCAGCGACCAGCACGCGCCCGAGGCCACCCGCCCGCGCGAGCACTCGAACCTCCCCGCTGGAGTTCCATGACCCACCCACTCACCATCCGCGACGTGTCGCACGGCTACGCCGGCCGCACCGTCCTCGACGCCATCGACCTCACCGTCGCACCGGGCCAACGCGTGGGCCTCATCGGCGAAAACGGTTCTGGCAAGTCGACGCTCATCCGTCTCGTCGCTGGGATCGAGCAGCCCAACCACGGCACGATCACGACACCCGATGACCTCGGCTACCTCGCCCAAAACAGCGGGCTCGACCCGCACGACACCGTCGACGACGTCCTCACGCAGGCCCTCGCGCCACTCCACCATGCTGTCGCGCGCCTTGAGGCCATCAGTGACGAACTCACCAATCCCGCTGTGGCACAGGCCTATGACAAACTCCTCACCTGGGCGACCCTCCACGACGCGTGGGATGCCGACCGCCGCGCCGAGCTCTCTGCGCATCGCCTTGGCCTCGACGCCATCGACCGCACCCGCACGATCGCCGAACTCAGCGGAGGCCAACGCAGCCGCCTCGCACTCGCCGCCCTCCTCACCCGGCGCCCCGAGTGCCTCGTCCTCGACGAACCCACCAACCACCTCGACGACCAGGCCCTCGACCACCTCGAGTCCGAGCTCAACCAGCTCCCCGGAGCCGTCCTCGTCGCCAGCCACGACCGCACCTTCCTCGACAGGGTCTGCACCGCCGTCGTCGACCTCGACCCCAGCCACTTCGGGACCGACGGCGAAGGTGGGAGACGATTCACCGGCAACTACACGGCATACCTGACATTCCGTCGCGATTCCCAGCGACGCTGGGCGGAGGCGTATGCCGCCCAGCAGAGCGAGCTTGGCCACTTGCGGATCGCTGCGCGCACGACGACAAGCGATGTCGCGCACAACCGGGGTCCGCGGGACAACGACAAGTTCATCCACGCGTTCAAGGGCGCCCGCGTGCAGAAGTCCGCGAGCCGCCGCAGCCGTGACGCCCAGCAACGCATCGAGGTCCTCGAACGCGACCAGGTGCGCAAGCCACACCCACCCCTGAGGTTCGCTGCGGACTTCACGGCAGCCAGTGCCGGGTCCGTCCGCGTGCGCGATCTCGTCGTCGACGGGCGCGTCCACGTGCCGCGGCTCGACGTCGCAGCGGGGGAGCACGTCCTCATCGAGGGATCCAACGGCTCCGGCAAGTCCACCCTGCTCAAGGTGCTCGCAGGTCGAGTCAGCCCGAGCGCCGGCGACGTCCAGGTATCGGCCCGCCGCATCGGCCTCCTCACCCAGGACGTGGAGTTCGCCGACCTGAGCGCGACAGTGCGGGCGACCTATCGCGCGACCGACTCAGAACTGCTCCTCGGCGAGCTCGGTCTCATCCACCCTCGCGACGTCGACCGTCCCGTGGGACTTCTCAGCGAAGGGCAGCAACGACGACTCGCCCTCGCCATCGTCATCGGTGAGCAGCCAGAGCTCCTGCTCCTCGACGAGCCGACCAACCACCTCAGCCTCGCCCTCGTCGAGGAGGTCGAGGCCGCCCTCGCTCACACACCAGTGACCGTCATCGTCGCGAGCCACGACCGATGGCTGCGCGAACGATGGAGCGGCCCACGCGTGCTCCTGAGGTGACGGTGCCAGGACGTAGGGTTGTCGATGAGATGAGCACCCTTTTTGATGGCATGGATTTCAACGGGACGGGCCTTGGCGAGCCCGATTCCGCCACGGACTCCGACAACGCACCCACGACGGACCACGACACGCACGAGAGCGCGCACGCGGCGCTCGTCAACGCTGCCGGCGTGCCCTCGTGGGCGATGTCCGACAGCCAGGCCCCACCGGAGCCGGCCTGGGGATCGACGTCCGCCCAGGACCCCGAGGAGCTCCTCGAAGGCCTCAACGAGGAGCAGCGCGAAGCCGTCATCCACGCCGGTGGGCCGCTCCTGATCATCGCCGGCGCCGGCTCGGGCAAGACGCGCGTCCTCACCCACCGCATCGGCTACCTGCTGGCCGCCCGAGGCGTCCAGCCCGGCCAGATCCTCGCCATCACGTTCACCAACAAGGCCGCCGCCGAGATGCGCGAGCGGGTCCAGGACCTCGTCGGCCCGCGCGCCCGCGCCATGTGGGTCATGACGTTCCACAGCGCCTGCGTCCGGATCCTGCGTCGTGAGGCCGACAAGGTCGGGATGAAGTCGACGTTCTCGATCTATGACGCCGCCGACAGCCAACGCCTCATGTCGATGGTCATCCGCGACATGGACCTCGACCCCAAGCGCTACAACCCGCGCACCTTCAGCCACCAGGTGAGCAACCTCAAGAACGAGCTGATCGACGAAGAGACGTATGCCGCTCGCGTGGGTTCCGAGCCCAGCGCCGACAACCCGGGTGGCACCCATACGGAACGGCTGCTCGCGGACGCCTACACGGCATACCAACGTCGTCTGCGTCAGGCCAACGCGCTCGACTTCGACGACATCATCATGCTCACGGTCCACATGTTGCAGGCCTTCCCGGACGTCGCCGAGCACTACCGCCGCCGGTTCCGTCATGTCATGGTGGACGAGTACCAGGACACGAATCACGCGCAGTACCAGCTGATTCGCGAGCTCGTGGGCCATGGGGGAGCGCGGGGCGAACACGCGGTCGAGCCGAGTGAGCTCGTCGTCGTCGGTGACGCGGACCAGTCGATCTATGCGTTCCGCGGTGCGACGATCCGCAACATCGTCGAGTTCGAGGTGGACTACCCGGATGCTCGGACGATCCTGCTCGAGCGCAACTACCGCTCCACGCAGACGATCCTCACCGCAGCCAACGCCGTCATCTCGCGCAACGAGTCGCGTCGCAAGAAGAACCTCTGGACCGACTCGGGTTCGGGTGCGCCGATCATCGGCTACGTCGGCGACAACGAGCACGATGAGGCGTCGTTCGTCGCGCGCACCATCGACAAGCTCGGGGACGAGCACGGTGTGAAGCCCGGCGACGTCGCCGTCTTCTATCGGACCAACGCGCAGTCCCGTGCCCTCGAAGAGGTTTTCGTGCGCGTCGGCCTGCCCTACAAGGTCGTCGGCGGCACCCGGTTCTATGAGCGCCGCGAGGTCAAGGACGCCCTGGCCTACCTTCGGGTGCTCTCCAACCCCGCCGACACGGTCAACCTGCGCCGCATCCTGAATGTCCCCAAGCGCGGCATCGGCGACCGGGCCGAGGCCGTCGTCGCCGCCCTGGCGGAACGTGAGCGCATCTCCTTCGTCGAGGCGCTGGGCCGCCCCGAGGACGCCCCGGGGATCGCCACCCGTTCGATCGCGTGCATCAAGGGATTCACGGCGCTGCTCGAGGACCTCGGCAAGGTCCGCGACGACGACAACGCGGGAGTGGCCGACCTGCTCGAGGCCATCGTCGACAAGTCCGGTTACCTCGCCGAGCTGCGCGCCAGCCACGACCCGCAGGACGAGACGCGGGTCGAGAACCTTGCCGAGCTCGTCGCCGTGGCGCGTGAGTTCGACGAGGCCCGCGCCGAGACCGGTGAGGTCAACAGCCTCGAGGACTTCCTCGAACAGGTCTCGCTCGTCGCCGACGCCGACGAGATCCCCGACTCCGCCGAGGCGGAGGAGCAGGGTGTCGTCACGCTCATGACCCTGCACACGGCCAAGGGTCTTGAGTTCCCCGTCGTCTTCCTCACCGGCATGGAGGACGGCACCTTCCCTCACCTGAGGTCGCTCGCCGACCCCAAGGAGCTCGAGGAGGAGCGGCGCCTCGCCTACGTCGGCATCACCCGCGCCCGCGAGCGGCTCCACCTGTCCCGGGCGGCCGTGCGCTCCGCGTGGGGGGCGCCGCAGTACAACCCGCCGAGCCGGTTCCTCGACGAGATCCCCAGCGAGCTCCTGTCCTGGGAGCGCGAACTCAGCGGTCTCGCCGCCATCGGGCAGCGCGGCCAACGCCCGGCCATCGCGACGCTGGCGGCCCGACCCGGGGTGCGATCGCCCGGCAACCGGCCGATCATCCCGCTGTCGCCCGGCGACAAGGTCACCCACGACTCGTTCGGCATGGGCAGCGTCGTGCGCACCATGGGTGAGGGTGACAAGACCCAGGCCGAGGTCGACTTCGGTGGCGAGACCGGCGTCAAGCGTTTCCTGCTGCGCTTTGCCCCCCTCGAGAAGCTCTGAGCCACCCAGAACTCGCGATACGTGGGGGCGGGAGCACGCGGCATACGCCGCAAGAAACAGCGAAGGGCGGCACCCGTGAACGGGTGCCGCCCTTGCGACGTGGATGCGGGAGCCTCAGCTCACTGAAGGCCCTTGGCCGCGAGCCACGGTGCCGGGTTGACGGCGCCGCCGCCATCGGGGTGGATCTCAAGGTGCAGGTGCGGGCCGGTGGAGCGACCGGTGTTGCCGGAGTAGCCCACGATGTCGCCGGGCATGACCTCTTCGCCGACGCTGGTCGAGAACCGGCTCATGTGCGCGTAGAACGACTCAGTGCCGTCCCAGTAGCTGATCCGGACGAGGTTGCCCATGTTGCCGTTGGAGCCGACGAACGTGACGGTGCCGCGGGACATGGCGTGCAGCGGCGTGCCGGTCGGCGTGCCGAAGTCGTTGCCCCAGTGCATGCGTCCCCAGCGCATGCCGTAGCCCGACGTGAACGTGGCGCCGGCGATGGGCATGACCCACTTCTTGCCTTCGCGTTCCATCTTGGCCTTCGCGGCGGCGTCGGCCTTGGCCTTGGCCGCAGCGATGGCGGCGACGCGGGCCTTGTTGCGGGACACGCGCTTCTGCTCAGTGACGCGACCCTGCAGGGCTGCCGTCTGGATTGCGACCTGCTGGCGACGCGTGGAGAGGTCAGCCTGCTGGGCGACCTCGGTCGCAGCCTGGTCCCGAGCGGTCTGCGCCTGGTCAGCCGTCAGGTCAAGGGTCAGCGGAGCGGACTCGGCAACCGTGGCACCGGTGGCGGTGACGACCAACGCCGCAGCAGCGGCGACGGGCAAGACGAAGCCAGGGTGGAGGACGCGGGAGACACGGGTCGGCGCAGGTTTGCGATGACGGCCTCGGTGGCGCCCCTGGTAAGGGGAAGTCAAAACAGGGATACCTCACGTGCAGGGGACACGGGAGGCACTACCGTACCGTGACCTGACCGTTATACAAATTCATTGTCCACAGAAGGGCTCTGACCTGCAGGGATGCGATTTCCGCTTCGGCGCGTCGCACCGGCGCGTCGCCCGGCAGTCACTTTCTTGCCCGTCAGCTCAGGCCGTCGGCCGTATGCCGTCCGCTCGCCGTGCGTCGACCGCCTTGGCTCTCGAGGTCCTCGGCGCGAGTGCGTGCAGCGATGGGCGTGACGCCTGCGGTGACCGTGCCGCCGTCCTGGTCCAGCTCGGCCAGAGCCGTGGAGATGCCGTGGACGACGTCGCCCACGATCGGAAGCGAGATGTGCCCGACCCCGTGGAGGCGGATGTTGCGGACCGAGAGATCGGGGTGACGCAGCCGGCCGTTGCCCTGCGGGACGACCACGATGTCGGTGTCCGACCAGTAGCAGATGAACCGCGTCGTGCAGCCGGGTGCGGGCTCGTCGAGCTCGTTGATGAGGCCGCTGCCCGGACGCATCTGGGCGCCGAGACGGCTGGGCAGGGCGTAGGCGCCGTAGGTGCCCTGGTGGGGCGTGCCCAGCGTGACGAGCGTGTGGACGTGCTCGTCGCCGCCGAGCCGGGTGACGTAGTAGCGGGCGATCAGGCCCCCGAGGCTGTGGCCGACGACGTGGATCTTCTCGTAGCCGGTGTCGGCCACGATCGCCTCGATCTCCTCGCCGAGCTGTGCGGCCGCAGTGCGGACGTCAGCGGTGAGAGACGAGTAGTTCATGGCGTAGACAGACCCGAAGCCGCGACGGGTCAAGCCCCGGCGGAGCAGCGTGAAGATCGATCGGTTGTCGATGAAGCCATGGACGAGCAGGATCGGCGTCCCTGCGGCCTCGAGGTGGGAGATGAGCAGTCCGCGCTGGACCGGTGCCAGGTGCTCGATCCGGTAGCCGTGCAGTCCCTCGGCGCGTTGCTGGAAGATCCCGAGCGGATAGGTCGCAAGGTGAGTCCCCACCCAGGCGGTCTCGAGGGCCATCCCAAAGACGGCTCTCGGGGTGAGGAGCGTCCCGACGCCGCGGGCGAGTTGAGCGCCGGACAGTGCCGCCCGACGGGCGCGGCCCATCACGGGCAGGCCTGGTCGGCCTGGGCCGGATCGGCGCTGGCCGACTCGGCGCTGGCCGGATCGGCGCTGGCCGGATCGGCGCTGGCCGACTCGGCGCTGGCCGACTCGGCGCTGGCCGACTCGGCGCGGTGCGTCCTCACTGATGCATCCATGGTGGTTTCACCGTATAGCGGGCTCGTGCGAGCACGCTCGATGTAGTGAGGATCACGCAGCCAGCGTCACCAGATCGATACCCGTGGGAGGTGGAGGCCGCACGGCGGGTCTAGGCTCGCCCCGAACGAACCAGCGGTCAGTAGACGACGACGTGAGGACGGGAACGAATCCGTGGATCTTTTCGAGTACCAGGCACGTGACGTGTTCGAGAAGCACGGTGTACCCGTGCTGGCTGGAGCAGTTGCCACCACCCCTGAGCAGGCCCGTGCGGCCGCCGAGACCATCGGGGCCAGGAGCGGCGGCGTCACCGTCGTCAAGGCCCAGGTCAAGACGGGTGGACGAGGCAAGGCTGGCGGCGTCAAGGTCGCCAAGACGGCCGACGAGGCCCAGCAGCACGCTGAAGCGATCCTCGGCATGGACATCAAGGGCCACACGGTCCACCAGGTGATGATCGCCCAGGGCGCGCAGATCGCCGAGGAGTACTACTTCTCCGTCCTGCTCGACCGCACCAACCGCACCTACCTCGCCATGTGCAGCGTCGAGGGCGGCATGGACATCGAGCAGCTCGCCGTCGAGCGCCCCGAGGCCCTCGCCAAGGTCGCCGTCGACCCCAACGTCGGCATCGACACGGCCAAGGCCCAGGAGATCGTCGACACGGCCGGCTTCGACGCCGAGACCGGCGCCAAGATCGTGCCGGTCCTCGAGAAGCTGTGGCTCGTCTACCGCGACGAGGACGCGACGCTGGTCGAGGTCAACCCGCTCGTCAAGACCACCGACGGCGACATCGTCGCCCTGGACGGCAAGGTCACCCTCGACGAGAACGCCGACTTCCGTCAGCCCGACCACCTCGCACTCGAGGACAAGGCCGCCGCTGACCCGCTCGAGGCGGCCGCCAAGGCGAAGGGCCTCAACTACGTGAAGCTCGACGGCAACGTCGGCATCATCGGCAACGGTGCGGGCCTCGTCATGAGCACGCTCGACGTCGTCGCCTACGCCGGCGAGTCGGTCGGCTCCAAGCCGGCCAACTTCCTCGACATCGGTGGAGGTGCGAGCGCCGAGGTCATGGCCAACGGGCTCGGCATCATCCTCGGCGACGAGCAGGTCAAGGCCGTCTTCGTCAACGTCTTCGGTGGCATCACCGCCTGTGACGAGGTCGCCCGCGGCATCGTCGGCGCCCTCGACACCCTCGGCGACGCAGCGACCAAGCCCCTCGTGGTCCGCCTCGACGGCAACAACGTCGATGAGGGTCGCCGCATCCTCGCGGAGCGCAACCACCCGCTCGTGACCATCGAAGCCACCATGGACGGCGCCGCGGCCAAGGCCGCCGAGCTCGCCGCCCAGGCCAACTGACCTTAGGACGAGGAACACAGCACATGGCAATCTTTCTGAACGCAGACAGCAAGGTCATCGTCCAGGGCATGACCGGCGCCGTCGGCATGAAGCACACGACGCTGATGCTCGCTGACGGCACCGCCGTCGTCGGTGGCGTCAACCCCAAGAAGGCCGGCACGTCAGTCGACTTCAACGGCACGGACATCCCGGTGTTCGGCTCCGTCAAGGAGGCCATGGAGGCCACCGGCGCCAACGTCTCCGTCGTCTTCGTCCCGCCGGCCTTCACCAAGTCCGCCGTGGTCGAGGCCATCGATGCCGAGATCCCGCTCGTCGTCGTCATCACCGAGGGTGTCCCGGTCAAGGACTCCGCCGAGTTCTTCAACTATGCCCTTCAGAAGCAGAAAGACAATGATGCTTCTGATGGGGCCCGCCTCGGCAAGGCCACGCGCATCATCGGCCCGAACTGCCCCGGCCTCATCAGCCCCGGCAAGTCCAACGTCGGCATCATCCCCGGAGACATCGCCGGCCCCGGCCGCATCGGCCTCGTGTCGAAGTCGGGCACGCTGACCTACCAGATGATGTACGAGCTGCGTGAGTTCGGCTTCTCCAGCGCCATCGGCATCGGCGGCGACCCGGTCATCGGCACGACGCACATCGACGCGCTCGAGGCGTTCCAGGCCGACGACGAGACCGACGCCATCGTCATGATCGGTGAGATCGGTGGCGACGCCGAGGAGCGGGCAGCCGCCTACATCCAGGAGCACGTCACGAAGCCGGTCGTCGGCTACGTCGCGGGCTTCACGGCCCCCGAGGGCAAGACGATGGGCCACGCCGGCGCCATCGTCTCCGGCTCGTCGGGCACCGCCCAGGCCAAGAAGGAGGCCCTCGAGGCCGCCGGGGTCAAGGTCGGCAAGACGCCGTCCGAGACGGCCGAGCTCATGCGCGACATCATGCGCGGTCTCTGAACCCAGCGTTTCGCACGCAACTCGAGCGGGCGGCATACCGAGAAGTCTTCGGTATGCCGCCCGCTCACCTGTCGGGGTCAGTCGCCTCCATCGGTGCGCAAGGTTTCATGCTTCTTCGCGTCTGCACTCTCGGCGTGTGCGCCACGGGCTGACGCCATGCTCGGGGGAGACTGGCACGCAATGACTGTCATGGAGATGCTGCGAGGTGCGCGCCCGTCCGACGACGCGGACGGCGAAGGGTCGCCCGCAACGCCGTGGCTGCCGGACTCGGCTCGCGTCATCCTCATCGGCCTGGCCACTGGCCTGCTCTCACTCCTCGTCGTCCTCGTGCCCACCGTGCTCGGCTGGATGCTCGACCCGCGTCCGGGCGCGTCTCTGGCCGAGCCGTTCGGCGCCGCCGCCTCCCTGTGGCTGCTCGTTCAGGGCGCTCACTTGGGGGCCGGCGCGACCGTGGTGGCATTCGTGCCACTCGTGCTGGGTGCGCTCGCGGTCTGGGGTGCGTCCTACGGCGCGGGTCGAGCGCTTGAGGCCGCTGACGTCGAGGACGAGTTCGTCGCTGACCTGGTTCCTCGTTCGGTTGCCACCGTCGCTGGTCGCTGGTGGCTCGGGTATGCCGTGGCCGTTGCGCTCGCGTCCGCCCTCACCCTCGCGGGGTCGTTGCCGCTGCGGTGGTTGAGCCTGGTCGTGCCGCTCGTGGTGGTGCCTTTGCTGGCGCTGGCGATCGCGGGCCGACGCCTCGCCCGCGACGCCGACATTCTGGGGCCGCGGTTCGATGCCCTCGTCGCTCCCGAGGCCGCCCGGCGCGCCTGGGCCCCCGCCATGCGTGGTCTCGGACTTCTGCTGGGGCTGGCCCTGCTCGTCGTCGTGATGGCGATCGTGCTCCGCTGGGGTTCGGTGAGCAGCCTTCAGGGAGAGGCCGGCACCGGGTTCCTCGGTGGCGTGTTGCTTGCCGGGGTCCAGCTCGCTTCCCTGCCCAACCTGGCCCTGTGGGTCGTGTCGCTCCTCGCGGGGCCCGGCTTCTCCGTCGTCGACGGTGCCCACACCTCGCTCACGGGCTCTACCTCCGGCCTCATGCCCCTCGTGCCGGTCTTCGGCGCGGTGCCCGAGCCCGGGTCCCACCCGTGGGTGACTCGACTGCTCGTGCTGGTGCCGGTGCTCATCGGTGGCTACATCGGCCGACGCTCGCTCGTCTCGGTGGCCCGGCTGTCGTCCCCGCGGACCAAGGCGTCCGTGGCAGCCACGGCCTGCGCCGTGGTCGCTCTCACCGTGGGGATTCTCGACGGGCTGGGCGGTGGGTCGCTCGGCGCCTACCGACTCTCCGACATGGGTGCGTCGGCGGTGTGGATGACCCTGACTCTCGGGGTTGAGCTCGTCGCGGGTGCCCTCGCGGTCGTCGCGTGGGACGCCTGGCGCCTTCGCCGCTGACGCCCCGTCCGTCCGTACGGGCAGGGCTCGGCCGGGTGAAAGTTCGGAAAGTGAACGAACTATTGACATGGGTTGCTGGGGTGGTCAACGATGGGCCAGATGGTCTAGACCAATAGGAGGCAATGGTGCTTTCCCCGCGCAGGACTCTCGAGGCCACAGCCGGACTCGCCGTGGTCGTCACGGGAGCCCTGGTCCCTGTTCCAGCCGTGGCCGCTTCCACGCCACGACCGCTGCCCACGATCTCTCCGACGCCACAGGCCATGAGTCGGGCCGGCGCTGACGCGAACCTCCCGGGACGGGTCGAACGGGACGACGTGGACTCCACTCAAGCGGGTGGACGACTCAACATGCGGGGCTGACCTGTTCACCCTCGAGGCGGCTGACCCGGTCCAGTACGTCCGGGTGCAGGGCATCGACCGCAAGCTCGACTGGGGCTACTCGATCTATGAGCTCGGGGTCTACGCCGCGAGTTGAGGTCGCCTGGCGAGGACGGCGAGTCGGTAGGGTGCACCGCGTGAACGCACCCGCCGGCATCGTCGTCCTCGTCTCTGGCTCGGGCACCCTCCTCCAGGCGCTCATCGACGCAAGTCTCGACCCGGCATACGGGGTCAGGATCCTGGCCGTGGGGGCGGACCGGGACGACGTCGAAGGTCTGCGTCGCGCGGAGCGCGCCGGGATCGACACCTTTGTATGCCGTGTGCGCGACTTCCCGGACCGCGTCGCCTGGGATGCCGGGCTTGCTGCCGAGATCGCTTCTCGCGCACCGGACTTCGTCGTGACGGCCGGCTTCATGAAGGTCCTCGGGCCGGCCACGTTGGGGGACAGGACGATCCTCAACACGCACCCCGCCCTGCTGCCGAGTTTCCCCGGGGCGCACGCCGTGCGGGATGCGCTGGCGCACGGGGTCAAGGTCACCGGGACGACGGCCCACCTCGTGGATGCGGGCGTCGACACGGGGCCGATCCTCGCCCAGCGCGCGGTCGAGGTGCACGACGACGACACGGAAGAGTCGCTGCACGAGCGGATCAAGGAGCAGGAGCGTGAGCTCCTCGTCGACCTCGTCGGGCGCCTCGCTGCAGATCCGCGTGGGGCGCTTCCCTCGACCTCAGGCCCCCGCGCTCCCAGGTGAGCGTGGGCCGACCCTGGCCGCTGCGGTCGCGGCGCTCGCCACGTCAGCGAGGACGAGGTGGTCGACGCTCTCCTCGAGGATCGCGCGCACCCGAGCGGGGGTGCCCGGGTCGGTGATGAGGGTGTCGACCTCGTCGAGCGCCATGAAGGTCGAGAGCCCCACGATGCCCACCTTGGAGTGGTCGGCCAGGACGCAGACGGAGCGGCTGGCGCGCACCAGTGCGCGGTTGGTCTCGGCCTCGACGAGGTTCGGGGTCGTCAGGCCGGCGTTGCGGTCGATGCCGTGCGCCCCGAGGAAGAGGCGGTCGACATGCAGGCCCTGCAGCGCCGAGACCGCGACCGGACCCACGAGCGCGTCGGAAGGGGTGCGGACCCCTCCCGTGAGCACGACCACGTGGTTGCCGCCCGCGTCGTGGAGGAGCTGGGCCACCGGGACGGAGTTGGTCACGACGGTGAGGTGGGGGATGTTGCGGATGGCTCGGGCGAACTCATAGGTCGTCGTCCCGGCGGAGATCCCGATGGTGGCACCGGGGTCGACGAGACGCGCGGCGGCAACGGCGATGGCGTGCTTCGCGGCGGTCATGAGGGAGGACTTCGCGGTGAACCCCGGCTCGTCGGCCGCCCTCGGGAGCAGCGCGAGGGCGCCACCGTGCACCCGTTCCAGCAGTCCGTCGGTGTCAAGCCGCTCGATGTCGCGGCGCACGGTCATGTCGGAGACGCCGAGCTGCTCGACGAGGTCGGACACCCTCACTGCACCGGAGTCCTGCACCATGGACAGGATCGCGGCTCGGCGCTGGCTGGCGAGCACGGTCAGGACTCCCGGACCACGGCGGCGCTGAGCGGGGCCAGCAGGTGGGTCGGGCCCACGTCGCTCCCGCTGACGAGATCGTGACCCGTGACGGTCAGCTCCTGCTCCGCGGTCGTGTGGTTGAGAACGAAGAGCCAGGAGCCGTCGGAGCCGGACCGGCGTACGACCTCAACGCCTGGGGCCACAGTCGTCACCGGCTCGACTCCCGCGAGCTCGGCCACTTCCTCGAGCAGGGAGCCGAGGCTGGTGTCGTCCGGGAGGGTGCCGAGATACCAAGCCGTACCGCTCCCGACGGAGCGACGGGTGACAGCTGGGCGGCCGTTCAGGGGGCCTTCGGCATAGGTCGTCACCACCTCGGCGTCCACGACCCGCGCGTCCTCGCTCCACTGCGACCCACGACCGCCACCCGACAGGGCGACGACCTCATCGGTTCGCAACGGGAAGAACTCCTCGACCCTGACTCCCAGCAGATCACGGAAGGCGCCGGGATAGCCGCCAAGCCGCACGTGGTCGTCGGGGTCGCTGATGCCGGAGAAGTAGGTGACGATCACGTGGGCGCCGGCCACGGCGGCCGCGGCGATGGACGCAGCGTCCTCGTCGGACACGAGGTAGAGGCTCGGCACGACGACGACGCGGTAGCGGGACAGGTCTGCCGACGGGTGCACCACGTCGCACGTGATCCCGCGGTCACGTAGCAGGCGGTGGACCGTGTGCGGCGCCGTGACGTAGTCGATGGCGCTGCTCGGCATGCACGGACCACTCATGGCCCACAGGGCTTCGTAGTCCCACAGCACCGCGACGTCTGCGTCGACGTGCGAGCCGAGGACCTCTCCGAGTCGGGCCGAGATCGCCCCCAGCTCGCACACCTCGCGAAAGCGGTCGCTGTCCTCACCCGCATGGGGCACCAGAGCCGAGTGGAACTTCTCGGACCCGGACCGGGACTGTCGCCACTGGAAGAAGCCCAGCGTGTCGGCGCCGCGGGCGACATGGGTCAGGGAGTCCAGCACCGTCCCGCCCGGCGCCTTGGCCGGGTTGACCGGCTGCCAGTTCACCGCGCTCGTGGAGTGCTCCATGAGCATCCACGGGCGGCCACCGGCCAGGCCCCGGGTGAGGTCGCCGTGGAAGGACAGCTCGGCGCGCGGGTGGTCGAGGGCGTCCACGACGTAGTGGTCGGTGCTGATGACGTCCTGGAACGGAGCCCAGTCGTGGTAGTCGAGGTGCCGGAAGTTGCTCATCGTCATGAAGTTGGTCGTGACCGGCACCTCGGGTGAGTGGCGCCGAATCACCTCGTGCTCGTCGCGGTAGAAGGCGAGGAGGGTGTCGCTGCCGAACCGGTGGTAGTCCAACACCTGCGTCGGGTTGGCGAAGGTCGTCGTGCGACGCGGGGGAAGGATGTCCTCCCATGCGGTGTACCGCTGGCTCCAGAAGGCCGTGCCCCAGGCGTTGTTGAGTGCGTCGAGAGTTGCATAGCGCTGCTCGAGCCAGGCGCGGAAGGCGATCGCGCACGTGTCGCAGTAGCAAGGCAGGTTGTGGCAGGCGTACTCGTTGGAGACGTGCCACATCGCCAGGGCGGGGTGGTCGTGGTAGCGGGCAGCCAGCCGCTCGGTCAGTGCCAGGGCCAGCTCTCGGTAGAGGCGCGAGGAGGGGCACCACGACTGCCGGCTCCCCGGCCAGAGGCGGTGACCGTCGTGGTCGACGGGCAGGATCTCGGGGTACGCCGAGGTCAGCCACGGGGGCGGCGTGGCGGTCGCCGTGGCGAGGTCGACCGCGATCCCGTTGGCGTGCAGCAGGTCCATCGCCTCGTCGAGCCACTCGAAGGTGTATTCACCCTTGGTCGGCTCGAGCCACGACCACGAGAAGACACCGAGCGTCACGAAGGTGACCCCGGCCTTTCGCATGAGGCGCATGTCCTCGTCCCAGATGGCACGGGGCCACTGTTCTGGGTTGTAGTCGCCACCGAAGGCGATCCCGTCGCCGGGCCAGGCTCGCATGGCGGTCAGTCTGCAAACAGGTCGAACATTTGTCAACACTTTGCGACAGGTTGGCTGCGTCCGAGGAGAAACGTTGTGGCGGCAATTCGGACGGCGGCTGGTCTATTTCATTTGCTGCGTTGAACGCCAACTCCCCACCTATGAGCGCCTATTCAGGGCGTGAACGCGCCCTTGACACGATGAATGGGCCGGGTGAACACTCAACGCAGTCAATGTTGGTTTCTGATCGAAATTGTCAGTTACCGCACGTTCGTCAAAGGAGACAACCATGACACCCTCGGGATCGTTCGGCCCCCCCAGCTCCACCGTCCCCGCATCTGTGCGAGGTGTCGACCGCCGGTCGCTGCTCCGCGGAGCCGTCGGCGCGGGCGCCCTCCTGGGAGTGCCGACGCTGCTCGCCTCTTGCGGTGGCGACGCCACCCCCGCCGCGAGCGGTGGCGGTGCCTCGGCCAAGGCCGGCCCGGTCAAGTTCGGGATCAACGAGGCCAAGGGCTCGGGACCGGCATACGAACGCCTGAGCGCGATCGCCGAGACCTACGCCAAGAAGGCGGGTGTGGAGGTCTCGCAGAACGCGGTGGACCACAACACCTTCCAGGAGAGCATCAGCACCTACCTTCAGGGCACGCCCGACGACGTCTTCACCTGGTTCGCCGGCTACCGCATGTCACAGTTCGCCGAGAACGGCCAGATCGCCGACGTCAGCGACGTGTGGCCGATCGACGGCATGAGCGACGCCTTCAAGAAGTCGGCGACGGCGGAGGACGGCAAGCAGTACTTCGTGCCCGTCAGCTACTACCCGTGGGCCGTCTTCTACAAGAAGTCGGTGTTCGAGAAGAACGGCTGGACCGAGCCGAAGACGCAGGACGAGCTCATGGCCCTGATGAAGGAGATGCAGGGCAAGAAGCTCACGCCGTTCGCCTTCGCGGCCAAAGACGCCTGGGCCCCCATGGGGACGTTCGACATCCTCAACATGCGGCTCAACGGCTACGACTTCCACATGGACCTCACCAAGGGCAAGAAGGCCTGGGACAGCCCTGAGGTCCGCCGGGTCTTCGAGACCTGGAAGACGCTGCTGCCCTTCCACCAGGAGAACGCCCTCGGGCGCACCTGGCAGGAGGCAGCCACGTCGATGGCCAAGGGTCAGTGCGGGATGTATCTGCTCGGCACGTTCGTCGTCGACGGCATCCCCACCGAGACCCAGGAGGACCTCGACTTCTTCACCTTCCCCGCGCTGGACCAGACCATCGGTGCCGATGCCCTCGACGCGCCGATCGACGGGTTCTGCGTGTCGGCGAACGCCGAGAACGAGGAGTCGGCCAAGGCGTTCATCAAGTACCTCGGCAGCGCCGAGGCCGCCGATGCGGGCAACAACGCCGCCTCCGCGCCGTTCATCGCAGCCAACTCTGGCGCGAGCACCGCGAAGTACGGAGCGCTGCAGAAGAAGTCCGTCGAGGTCGTCCAGAACGCCAAGTCCATCGCGCAGTTCCTTGACCGCGACACCAACGCCGACCTGGCCAACACGGTCATCACCGCGTCGCTCCAGGAGTTCATCAAGAACCCCGACAAGATCGACTCGATCACCACCTCGATCCAGCAGCAGGCCAAGTCCATCCTCGGCTGACCCCGAACTTCCGGAGAGCGACCATGGCCACGCGCACCGCACGCCGCCCGAGTACCCGTCGGGTCGAGAAACGTCGATCGACCCGCGACCGCCTCGTCATCACGGCAATGATCGGGTTCCCGACGCTGCTCGTCATCTGGCTCGTGTGGCTCCCAGCCATCGCGTCGGTGCTGCTGTCGTTCACGAAGTGGAACGGCTTCAAGCTCAGTGGCATCCAGTGGGTCGGCACCCAGAACTACAAGGACATCGCGACGATCTACCCGCCGTTCTGGCCGGCGATCCAGCACAACCTCATCTGGCTGGTGTTCCTGTTCGTGTTCCCGACCATCCTGGGGATGCTGCTCGCGGTGGTCCTCGACCACGAGATGTGGGGCAGCCGGTTCTACCAGACGGCGTTCTACCTGCCGGTCGTGCTGTCCATGGCGCTGGTCGGGTTCATCTGGCAGCTGTTCTACTCCACGGATCAGGGCCTCATCAACGAGGTGTTCGGCTCCAACGTCGACTGGTACGGCGACCCCAACGTGAACCTCTGGGCGGTGCTGGCCGCGACCTCCTGGCGGCACACGGGCTACATCATGCTCATCTACCTGGCCGGACTGAAGGGCATCGACGCGTCGCTGCGTGAGGCCGCGGCCGTCGACGGTGCCAGCGAGGTCAAGACGTTCTTCCACGTGATCTTCCCGGTCATGCGGCCGATCAACCTCATCGTCCTCGTCATCGTCGTCATCGAGTCGCTCCGGGCGTTCGACCTCGTGTGGATCATCAACAAGGGGCGCAACGGGCTCGAGCTCATCTCGGCATTGGTGTCACAGAACGTCATCGGCGAAGCCACGCGCTACGGCTTCGGCTCTGCACTGGCCGTCATCATGATGGTCATCTCGTCGGTCTTCATCACCATCTACCTACGGATCGTCTTCCGGGAGGAGCGCCGATGAGCGCCACGACAGCACCGGCGGTCCCGCCGACCACGACCACCGCGAGCCGTGGCGTGGAGAAGGGACCCTCCGGCGGAGTCCTCAACCGCCGGCGCGGCAAGGTGGCCACGGGCATCATGCTCGTCCTGGCGATCGCGTGGCTCTTCCCGCTGCTCTGGTCGCTCTACAACTCCTTCCGCTCGTACTCCTACACCCAGACCAACGGGTACCTGTCGTTCGGCGGGTGGACCATGGACAACTACAAGAACGCATGGAGCCGGGGGAACTTCGGACTCCACCTGACGAACTCGATGCTCGTGACGGTCCCGGCCGTGGCCATCACCCTCATCCTGTCGTCAATGGTCGCCTTCGTGCTGGCGCGGTTCTCCTACCGCTTCAACCTCACCCTCCTCGGGGTCTTCCTCGCCGCCAACCTGCTGCCCCCGCAGGCGCTCCTCATCCCCGTCTTCCGGATGTTCCGGGAGGTCCCGCTGCCCTCGTTCATGAGTGAGAGCGGCACGATGCTCAACAGCTTCTGGGCGCTGATCCTCGTGAACACTGCCTTCCAGATGGGGTTCTGCACCTTCGTGCTGAGCAACTACATGAAGACGCTGCCCTACGAGATCTACGAGTCTGCCGAGTTGGACGGCGCCGGGATCTGGCGTCAGTACTGGCAACTGACGATGCCACTCGTGCGACCTGCCCTCGCCGCCCTCGCCACGCTGCAGGTGACGTGGATCTACAACGAGTTCTTCTGGGCCACGGTGCTCATCTCCCGGGGTGACAAGCTGCCGATCACGAGCGCGCTCAACAACCTGCGCGGGCAGTTCTTCGCCGACACCAACCTCGTGGCCGCGGGGTCGATCATCGTCGCGCTGCCGGTCCTCATCGTCTTCTTCGTCCTCCAGAAGCAGTTCGTGTCGGGGCTGACCCTGGGGTCCACGAAGGGATGACCTCCACCCTCACCGTGGTGCGCGGAGGTGGCACAGCCCTCGCCCTCGCACAGGTCGGCGACGCGTTGCCCCACGTCGTGCACTGGGGCTGCGACCTTCCCGACGCTGCTCTGGCCGACCTCGAGCTCCTCGCCGGTCGTCCGGTCGGCCACAACCAGCTGGACACGGTGTGGCAGCTCAGTGTCCTTCCCACCTCGGGCCAGGGCTGGCTCGGCACCCCGGCGTATGCCGCCCACCGCGCCGGGGGTTCCTCCGCTCCGCGTTGGGTCGCGACCCTCACGGCGACCCACGACGCCGGCGCCATGACCGCGGAGGTACGTGCGACGGCACACAACATCGGGGTGGAGGCGGTCCTCCGCTACCGGCTCGACGAGCACGGGGTCCTCACGGTCGGGTCGGAGGTGACCAACACGTCGGCGGACGAGCCGCTGCTGGACGTGGCTGCCCTCACCACGTTGATGCCGCTGCCCGTGCGGGCCCACGAGGTCCTCGACCTCACCGGCCGGTGGTGCCGGGAGCGCTCCCCGCAGCGCAGGCCACTCACCGACGGCACCCTGCTGCGCACCAGCCGTCGGGGACGCACCGGCCACGACGCGACGCTGCTCATGGTCGCGGGCACTCCGGAGTTCGCGTTCCGGTCGGGCGAGGTCTGGGCCGTCCACGTGGCGTGGAGCGGCAACCACACGCACCTCGTCGAGCGCTTGCCCGAGGGCGCAGGCTCACATGCGGCGGTCATCGGCGGGGGCGAGGCCCTCGATCCGGGCGAGGTGCGCCTCGGTCCGGGCGAGACGTATGCCGCGCCGCCCGTCGTCTTCGTGCACTCGACGCAGGGTCTGGACGGCCTGACCCGCTCGCTCGTGCGCCACCAGCGCTCTCAGGACGGCTACCGATCGACCCCGCGTCCGCTCGTGCTCAACACGTGGGAGGCGGTCTACTTCGAGACCGACCTCGACCACCTCCTCCGACTCGCCGACGTGGGGGATTCGGTGGGGGTCGAGCGGTTCGTGCTCGACGACGGCTGGTTCGGCGGGCGACGTGACGATGCGCGCGGCCTCGGCGACTGGCACGTCTCGCCGGAGGTGTGGCCCGAGGGCCTGGGTCCCCTCATCGAGCACGTCAAGGGACTGGGCATGGAGTTCGGCCTCTGGTTCGAGCCGGAGATGGTCAATCTCGACTCCGACGTGGTTCGCGCCCATCCCGACTGGGTCCTGGGGCCAGCCGCCGGTCGCCCACTGGCCTCGCGGCAGCAGCACGTGCTCGACCTGGCGAACCCAGAGGCGTTCGACCACATCCTGACGTCGATGAGCGGCCTTGTCGACGAGTACGGCATCGACTTCGTGAAGTGGGACCACAACCGCGACCTCCACGAGGGCGTGCACTCGGACGCCACGGGCACCGACCGGCCGGCCGTCCACTCCCAGACCCAAGCGGCATACCGACTCCTCGACGAGCTGCGGCGACGCCATCCCGGCCTGGAGATCGAGTCGTGCTCGAGCGGCGGAGCACGGGTCGACCTCGGCGCGCTCGCTCTCACCGACCGCGTGTGGACCTCGGACTGCAACGACGCGCTCGAGCGGGTCGCCATCCAGCGATGGACCGGCCTGCTCGTTCCCCCCGAGAGAATGGGCACCCACGTCGGCCCCCCACGGGCGCACACGACCCATCGCGACCTCGACCTCTCGTTCCGCACGCTCGTCGCTCTCGGTGGGCACGCGGGACTCGAGTGGGACCTCACGACCTGCAGCCCCGAGGAGCTCGCTGGCCTCAAGGAGTGGGCCGGGCTCTACCGCGAGCTGCGGGAGCTCCTGCACAGTGGCGATGCGGTGCGTCCCGACCACGCCGACGACTCACTGGTCGTCGACGGCGTCGTCGCTCCCGACCGGTCCGCTGCGGTCTTCCGGGTGGTGTCCGTGGCCACCGCCCAGGGCGTGTCGCCGGGCGTCGTCCCGTTGTCCGGCCTCGATCCGACGCGTTCGTACCGAGTGCGGGTGCGCCCCGAGGCCGGTTTGCCCGAGACGGTCCAGGTGACACCGCCGGCCTGGTGGGACCACGCGGTTGCGGGGGGCGTCGTGGTGAGTGGTGCCGCGCTCGTCGAGGTGGGGCTGGCACTGCCCATCCTCGCGCCGGCCCAGGGATTCCTGCTGCACCTGACGCCCGCGGGCTGACCGCTTCCAGGCTGATCGCGCCCCGGTCGCGGCGCTGTCGCCGTGAGCCGGCTGAGTTGGGTCGACCCGCCCTCGTCGCTAGACTCGGCGGCGACGACTGGCGCAGGTGGACCACCACCGGGGAGTCACATGGGAGAGCATCGCCCGCCTGGGTGCACCCGCTTCTTGACCGCACGCCCCTTGCCCCCGCATGCCCTCGCACCGCGATTGGAGCCATCACCATGGCCGTCTCCGTCACCGCTCCCGGACCCACGCAGGACCTGCGTCCGATCCGTCGGGCCCTCATCTCCGTCTTCGACAAGACCGGGCTCGAGGAGCTCGCTCGTGGTCTGCACGAGGCCGGGGTTGCGATCGTGTCGACGGGTGGTTCGGCCAAGCTCATCGAGGGTCTCGGCATCCCCGTGACCGAGGTCGCCGACCTCACCGGCTTCCCCGAGTGCCTCGAGGGTCGCGTCAAGACGCTCCACCCACTCGTGCACGCCGGCATCCTCGCCGACACGCGCAAGCCCGACCATGTCTCGCAGCTGGCCGAGCTCGGCGTCGAGGCGTTCGACCTCGTCGTCGTCAACCTCTATCCGTTCGCCGACACCGTCGCCTCTGGCGCCGCTGCGGACGACGTGGTCGAGAACATCGACATCGGTGGACCATCGATGGTTCGAGCGGCGGCCAAGAACCACCCGAGCGTGGCCGTGGTCGTCGACCCGACGGCATACGCAGTTGTTCTGGAAGCAGTGCGAGGCGAGGGATTCACGTTCGAGCAGCGCAGGAAGCTCGCCGCGAAGGCCTTTGTGCACACGGCGACCTATGACGTGCACGTGGCGTCATGGATGGGCAACGCCTACACGGACTCGAGCGACGGGACGGGCTTCCCGGCGTGGGTCGGCGCGACGTGGAGCCGTTCGGCGGTGCTGCGTTATGGCGAGAACCCGCACCAGAGCGCGGCGCTCTATGCGAGTGGGTTCGTGCCCGAGCCCGGCCTGGCGCAGGCGAAGCAGCTGCACGGCAAGGAGATGTCCTACAACAACTACGTCGACGCCGATGCTGCCGTGCGCGCGGCGTACGACCACGGCGACCAGCCGACCGTGGCGATCATCAAGCACGCGAACCCCTGTGGCATCGCCGTGGGCGGGGACGTTGCGGACGCGCACGCCAAGGCGCACGCGTGCGACCCGGTGTCCGCGTTCGGCGGCATCATCGCGACCAACCGTCCCGTGACCGTCGAGATGGCGCGCGTGGTCTCGGACATCTTCACCGAGGTCGTCGTGGCGCCCGGCTTCGACGCCGACGCGCTCGAGGTCCTCACAGCCAAGAAGAACATTCGCCTCCTGGAGGCCGCCGCCCCGTCGCGCGGTGGCGCCGAGATCCGCCCGATCAGTGGTGGCCTGCTCATGCAGCACCGCGACACCGTTGATGCGGTTGTGACGGGTGACGACGGTGCAGTCACCGGCGGAGACGAGGCTGCGAACTGGCGCCTTGTGTCCGGCGACCCGGCCGACGAGGCGACCTTGGCCGACCTGCAGTTCGCGTGGCGTTCGGTGCGTGCGGTGAAGTCCAACGCGATCCTGCTCGCCTCGGGTGGTGCATCGGTCGGCATCGGCATGGGTCAGGTCAACCGCGTCGACTCCTGCCACCTCGCTGTGTCGCGCGCGAACTCGGACGGCCAGGACCGGGCGCGGGGCGCAGTCGCATCGTCGGACGCGTTCTTCCCGTTCGCCGACGGACTGCAGGTGCTCATCGACGCCGGCGCTCGTGCGGTCGTGGCCCCGGGTGGGTCGATGCGTGACGGCGAGGTCATCGAGGCGGCTCAGGCTGCCGGCGTGACGCTGTACTTCACCGGGACCCGCCACTTCGCCCACTGACCCAAACGCTGTCGCTCCTCGCCGCTGGCTGTCACACTTGGCTCACGGTCGGACGTGGGCGCCGGCGGTGAGGAGCAGGGGACATGTTCTGGACCATTGCAGGGATCGTGCTGGCCGTCGTGCTCATCGGTGCGTGGGTCTATGACCGCAAGTTCGGTCACGACAGGAAGTACCGCGAGGCGAATGGGGCCGACCAGGCGCGTGCCGACGGGTCGGTGACCCAGCTCGGCCAGTGGAACGGCCCCGGCTGACCCTGGTCGCCCACCCACTCATTGCGCAGGAGCGACATCAGGGCCCGGTTCCGGGGCTCTCAGATGTCGCTCCCGCGGTGAGAAACCGTCTTCGTCAGACAGGGGCTCCAGGGGCGGCGTAGCCAGTCGGGTCGCCCTCGCCGAGGTCGACGATCGCGGCCACCGGGCCACCGCCGTCGGGGCCCTGGTGGGCGGCCGACACTGACACGAACACGGCCGGGTCACCGGTCACGGACGCGGTGACGCCACCGACGCAGGACTTGATCTGGCGGTGCCAGTGCACGTCCGAGTCGTCGAGCATCGCGTTGCGGCGCCCGCGGACCTGGCCGTCCTGGCTCACCTCGCACTTGAGGAAGACGTTGACGAGCCGACCCTTGATGTCGCTCGTGTGCGGGCGGTCGGGCAGCTCGAGCCCGGCGTCCTTGATGGCATCCCAGATGCCGTCGGCGTCGAGGGCGTCGCGCATGACCGAGTGGCCGATGCGGTAGCGGCCACCGACACCGCGGGCGTTGCCGACGACGACGATCTGAGCCTGGTCGAGCTCGACACCGGAGGAGCAGGACGCCACCGAGGAGAAGAGGGACCGGTTGTGCATGACGTCGGCGTCGGTCGGCATCTCGATCTCGCCGAGGGCGACGGCGATGCCGAGGCCGGTCGTGCCGTTGGAGAGGTCCATCGACTCGTGCGTGTGCTCGGTCCAGACCTTCTGTCCGCGCGACTTCGCGTCGCGGATCGTGTGGATCGTGAGCAGAGGAGTCTTGGTCTGCACGTAGTGCACGTCGGCGGGATCGGTGATGCCGGCGCGCTCCATGGCGACCTTCACGGCGTCGGCGACCTTGGTCACCATGCCGACGTAGCCGATCTCCTCGGGGAGGATCGCCTCGCTCATGGCGAAGCCCACGGTGAGTCGCGGCTCATCGGACTGTTCGGCCTGGTCGGCCGGCACGGTCGCGAAGATCGTGGCGTGGGGGCTGATGATGCCGTCCGTGCCGCCCGACCAGACGATGGGGACCTGCTTGACCTGGTCGGCCGGCGCACCCTTCTCGATGAGCACCTCACGGAACGCACGGTCGGCGATGATCCGGGTGTAGTCGTTGACCCCACCGTTGCCCTCGGTCTTGCCGATGATGGCGATGACGCGGCTGGCCTCCATCACCCCGTCGTCGATGAGCTTCGCGAGCTCGGAGGCGTCGGAGACACTGTGGAGCGGGACCTTGCGGACCTCGATGGCTTCTGGCACGACTGGACCTTTCTCGTTGTGGAAATCATGGTGGAACTCGTTGTGGGACAGGCGAACTGGGGTGGAACTAGTCTTCGGGGCTGGTGTCGATGATGGTGCCGAACTCACGATCGACGGCGTCGGTGATGTGTGCGAGCGACGTGATGATGCTGCGTCCCCCCGACTCGGCGAAGCGCATGGCGGCGTCGACCTTGGGGCCCATCGAGCCGGACGTGAACTGGCCGTCCGCGGCATACGCCTGCATCTGCGCGAGGGAGGTGAACTCGAGTGGGCGCTCGTTCGGCGTGCCGTAGTCGACCATCGCGTGGTCGACGTCGGTGGCGATGATCAGGATGTCGCAGGAGAGATCCTTGGCGAGCAACGCTGCCGTGAGGTCCTTGTCGATGACCGCTTCGACACCGTGGAGGGCGCCGTCGGCATCGCGGACGACAGGGATCCCGCCGCCACCGGCTGCGACGACGACGTGGCCGGCGTCGACGAGGGCACGGATGGCGGCCAGGTCGAGGACTTCGCGGGGTTCGGGGGAGGCGACGACTCGGCGCCATCCCTTGTCGCCGCGGTCCTCCCAGTGCTGGCCGTGGTCGATCATCTGCTGGGCCTCGTCGGCCGGGAGGTAGCGACCGATGGGCTTGGTGGGCTCGCGGAAGTGCGGGTCGTCGGCGTCGACGAGCGTTCGCGTCACGAGGCCGGCGACGGGCCGGTCGACGCCACGACGAGCCAGCGCCGGCTCGAGGGCGTCGAGCATCGTGAACCCGATCGTTCCCTGCGTCTGGGCGCCGCACCAGTCGAGCGGCACGGGCGGGACGACGGACGCGGCGATCTCGTTCTTGACGAGGAGGTTGCCCACCTGCGGGCCGTTGCCGTGGGTGAGGACGACCTCGTGCCCGGCGGCGACGAGCTCGGCGACGTGCTCCATCGCCTCCGTGATGGCGCGCACCTGGTCGGCCGGGTGTGCCGACCCCTCAGGAGAGGTCATGGCGTTGCCGCCGAGTGCTACGAGAACTCGCACGCGCTCACCTTCCGGGCCGAACGGCATACCCCGTTGGTATGCCGTTTCGCCGAGCCTAGGGAGGTCGCTGCGGTGCAGCGTTGGCATCACCTGACAGGCGACGCCGCCCCGTTTGTCAGGTGTCGCGCCTTGGGTCGGTGGGCAAGGC
This sequence comes from Knoellia pratensis, assembly GCF_042666395.1. NCBI lineage: Bacteria > Bacillati > Actinomycetota > Actinomycetes > Micrococcales > Intrasporangiaceae > Knoellia > Knoellia pratensis. The sequence goes on from NZ_JBHTDJ010000001.1 coordinate 1,475,171, forward strand.
CTGCATCACCCGTTGCCGCAGTCGTGGCTCCTGCACCCCGAGCATCAGAGCCGACGGTATCGGGTATGTCTGTCATTGAGCCGTTGGGTGGCTTCGATGTCGGACAGCTCGGCCAGCTCGTGGCGGATCGCGAGTCCCATGCGCCGACAGAACGCTTCTGGCTCCAGGGAGGCGTCGGGGTGCTCGGCGACGATGCGGTCGATGATGCCGTCCGCGAGGAGGTCGAGGGAGCGCACGCGCTGGGTCTCGGCGAGCTCGGGAGCGCGGTCAGGAGTGCGGTAGAGGATCGCAGAGGCGCCCTCTGGTGGGAGCGGCGACAACCACGAGTGCTGGGCGCTGATGACGCGGTCGGCGGGCATGAGCGCGAGGGCGCCACCGCCGGTGCCTTGACCGAGCAGGACGCAGACGGTGGGGACGTCAAGGACGACGAGTTCCGAGAGACAGCGCGCGATCTCGCCGGCCATGCCGCCTTCCTCGGCCTCCTTGGAGAGGGCGGCCCCGGCCGTGTCGATGATGCTGACCAGGGGGAGGTTGAGCTCGGTGGCAAGCTTCATGCCGCGACGGGCGACGCGCAGTCCCGACGGGCCAAGGGGTGCCTCGGTCTGCTCGCCGCGACGGTCCTGACCGAGGACGACACAGGGGGTGCCCTCGAAGCGGGCCAGCGCGAGGAACAGCGATCGGTCCCATTCGCCGGCACCGGTGCCGAAGAGGGGCAGCACGTCGGTGGCGCCGAGCTTGAGGAGTGCGCGCACCCCGGGGCGAGAAGTCTTGCGGGACAACAGGATTGACTCCCAGGCTGGTGTGTCCGGGAGCGGCTCGCGCGGAACCTCGGGCGCTGGCGTGGCGTCGTGCGGAGCCAGGACGAGGTCGAGGAAGCGTGCCGCCGTCGCGGTGAGGAGTTCGACGGGGAGGACGGCGTCGAGGAGCCCGTGGGCGAAGAGGTTCTCGGCGGTCTGCACGCCTTCGGGGAAGGGCTGGCCATAAAGGGCTTCGTAGACGCGTGCACCGAGGAAGCCGATCGTCGCGCCGGGCTCGCCGACGGTGACGTGACCGAGCGAACCCCAGGAGGCGAAGACCCCGCCAGTCGTGGGGTGGCGCAGATAGGTGATGTAGGGCAGGTGCTCACGCTTGTATGCCGCAACGGCCGCCGAGATCTTGACCATCGTCACGAACGCGGGCGTGCCCTCCTGCATGCGCGTGCCACCCGATGCGGGGGCTGCGAAGAGGGGGAGGCGCTCCCTTGTGGCCCGCTCGAAGGCGAGGACGATGCGTTCGGCTGCGGCGACACCGATCGAGCCCGCGAGGAACCGGAACTCGCCGGCGATGACGGCGACGCGGTGCCCGCCGATGCGACCTTCGCCGGTGACGATGGACTCGTCGGTGCCGGCCTTCTCGGCAGCGGCGGCGAGCTCTGCGGCATACGTGCTTCCGGGCTCGGCCACGGTGGTCGGTGACTCGTCCCAGGACTGCCAGGCGCCGTCGTCGAGGACGGCTGCGATGAGTTCGCTGGAGGTGGGGCGGGAGGGCTTGTCGCTCACGCGTTGTCCTCGTCGGCGAGCCATGCGCGCACGCTCTCGTTGTGCTGGCCCAGGGTGGGCGGAGCGAGGTGGGTCTCGCGGCCACCGGCAAAAGCGTTGTCGTCAAAGCGAATTGGTGGTCCGGGGATCTCGATCTCGCCGAGGACGGGGTGGTCGACATTGAGCACCAGTCCCTGCGAACGGGTCTGGTCCCAGTCGTAGACGCGGTCGATGGTGCGGACCTCGCCCGAGGGGATGCCGAGTTCGGCGAGGCGGGGGAGGAGGTCGTCGAGGCGCCACGCCGCGAAGGTCGTGTTGAGCGTCGAACGGACCAGGTCGGGGTGGGTCACGCGATCACGGTTCGTCGCCAGACCCGGTGCGGTGGGGTCGATGTCGAACGCCTCGGCGAGCTTGACCCAGAGCGACTCACTGCCACACGCGATCTGGATGTCACCGTCCTCGCAGTGGAACAGGCCGTAGGGGGAGAGCGCCGGGTGGTGGTTGCCCCGGGCGTGCCCGACGTGACCCGCAACCGTGTAGGCCGTGCCCTGGAATGCGTGCGCGCCGACGACCGCTGCGAGCAGGCTCGTGCGGACGACGCGTCCCTTGCCCGTGGTGTTGCGCTCGTGGAGGGCGGCGACGACACCGTAGGCGCCGTACATGCCGGCGAGGAGGTCGCCGATGGGCACGCCGATGCGAGTGGGCTCGTCTGCACTGGGTCCCGTGACCGACATGAGGCCGGCCTCGCCCTGCGCGATCTGGTCGTATCCAGCGCGACCGCCCTGGGGTCCGTCGTGCCCGAAGCCACTGATGGCGAGCACGACGAGGCGCGGGTTGAGCTCGTGGAGCCGCTCGACGGTGAAGCCGAGGCGGTCGAGGACCCCCGGACGGAAGTTCTCGATGAGGACGTCCGAGCGCTGCACGAGGCGGGTGAGAACGTCGCGGCCGTCGTCGGACTTGAGGTCGAGGGTGATCGACTCCTTGTTGCGGTTGGCGCTGAGGAAGTACGTCGAGATGGGGTCGTCCTCGGGGCCGACGAACGGAGGTCCCCAGCCGCGGGTGTCGTCCCCGGTTCCGGGGGTCTCGACCTTGACGACGCGAGCGCCCATGTCTCCCAGCATCATCGCGGCATGTGGACCCGCAAGGGCTCGCGAGAGGTCGACGACGGTGATGTCCTGCAGGGGTCCGGTCACGGCTGGCTCCTTTGATGCGCGTGGAGTCGAGCCTAGGGAGCGAGACGGGTCGCGTGATCGGTGAGGTCATGGCAAGACGAACGTCACACGGTGTCACCTTCTGCCAAAGGATCAGTTGCGTGTGGCTCGGATCAGGCGGATCAGGGTCCACACCGCACCGCCAAGCACGAGGAGTGCTGCCAAGAGCTCCAGGACGTCGAGCTGCGCGAGGCCGACGAGCCAGGTCGCCACGGCGAGCGTCACGAGAGTCATCGGGTAGAGCAGGATCGAGCGGAACTTGTCACCTGATCCCCAGGCGTTCGTGAACGACGTCAGCACGACGAGGAGGAGCCAGGGGATGGCGAACGTTGCGCCCAGGAACAACCATTCGATCGGATATGGCGCCGTGGCTCCCGAACCCATCACTCTCAGCAGGGTGAGAAGGGCCAGCAGCGCCAGACTGAGTCCGTTGATGACGTTCGCGACGTGAGCGGGCCATGGATTGGGCGCAGGGCGCAGCGGCGCGGCCGAAGCGGGAGCGGGGCGGCCGGCATACGCCTCATCGGCGACGGACTGGGGTGAGCCGAGTTCGGCGAGCGATTGGCGCACGTCGTCGTCGGCGGCGGCGGGCGCGAGCGAGGCGTCGAGGTGTTCGTGGACGCCGGCCAGGACCTCGGCGCGTTCGCCCGGCTCGACGCCGTGGAGCAGCAGCTCGAGATCGCGCAGATAGGCGCTGACGAGCGGGTGGGCAACAGGTGTGGACATCACAGGGTTCCGCTCTCAAGGGCCTTGGCTTGCCGGGTCCCGGCGCGACAGGTTCGCAGGAGCAGGAAGCCGCCGCCGACGATCGTCAGGAACAGTCCCGCCCAGGCACCGGAGTTGATGCCGAGTTCGGCGTGGGTGAGTGTCCAGCCGAGGGTGGGCAGGGCCCACAGGGCGATCGCGCTGACGGGGGTGAGCAGTTGAAGGGTCCACTTCTGCCGCGAGGTCCACAGGGGCGAAATGCCCACGATGACGGCGGCCGAGACCCACAGAGGCCAAGAGAAGAGGAGGCCTGTGATCAACGCCGCAGGACTCGAGCTGAACAGGGTCACTTCCTCGGGAAACCCCTGACTGCCCGAGTCCGAACTGCTGATGCTGGTTGTGCTGTAACCACTGCCCGCCCCCACGGCGAGCAGGACGAGGCAGAGTGCCACGCCGATGAGGATCCCCGCAGTCACCGGGACCCAGGTGCGTGACATGGCCCCGGGGCGGCGTGGAGGGGCTGGTGCGACGACGACGGAAGGCGAGCGGCCGGCATACGCCTCATCGGCGACGGACTGGGGTGAGCCGAGCTCGGCGAGCGATTGGCGCACGTCGTCGTCGGCGGCGGCGGGCGCGAGCGAGGCGTCGAGGTGTTCGTGGACGCCGGCGAGGACCTCGGCGCGTTCGCCCGGCTCGACGCCGTGGAGCAGCAGCTCGAGATCACGCAGATAGGCGCTGACGAGCGGGTGACTGAGTGCTGAGGTCATGGCGTGCCCCCTTGGATGGCGGTGTCGACCGCGTCGCGGAATGGTTTCCAGGTGCGGGTGAAGGCGTCGAGGGCGGTGCGCCCCTCGGCCGTGAGGGAGTAGTAGCGGCGGGGCGGCCCCTCGACCGACTCCTGCCACGTCGTGTCGACGAGCCCGGCCTTGCGCAGCCGTGCGAGCAGGGGATAGAGCGTGCCCTCGCCCGACATGAGGATCCCGTCGACGGTGAGGCGTCGCGCGATGTCGAAGCCGTAGAGCTCCTGCCCCCGCAGCATCGCGAGGACGCAGTACTCCAGGGCACCACGACGCAGGTGCGTCAGGATGGCGTCGTCGCTGGGTACCATGCGACACAAGATAGCGCACGAGGCGGGAAGTCACGAAAGGACGTCGCGCCAACTCCGGGGTTGTCGACCCAGGAGGTCCCGCAGGGTGCGCGAGTCGCCGACCAGTCCCTCACGGTCGTAGCAGCGAAACATCGCGACCAGGTCATCGCGTGCATGATCCGACAGGTCCTGGCCGGGACCCGAGATCCACTCATCGAGCGGCACGGCGACCGCGTCGACGGGATGCCCGAGAACCTCCGTGGCGACTTCCGCCATCTCGCGCACGGACAGCCGCTCAGCACCCACGAGGTCGTAGGTGGCACCCGCGTGGCCTTCCTCGGTCAGCACCCGAGCGGCGACATCCGCGACATCGTCGAGGTCGACGTTGGTGAACGGCGTGTCCAACGAGTACGGCACCTCGATCCGACCGTGCTGCGCCGGCCCGTCAAGGTTTTGCAGGTATGCCGTGGGGCGCAGGACCGTGGCCGACTTCAGCCGCGCGCGAATCGCCTTCTCGGCCTGCGCCTTGCGCAGGTGGTGTGGCATCGAAGCGTCGTCGGGATGAAGCACCGAGTGGTAGACGAAGCGCGAAACTCCCTGTCGCAGAGCGGAATCCGCAAGTCGGGTTGCCATCAACACTTCGTCGGGATGCACGTTGGGCGCCATGTGATACACCCCCGAGACGCCCGCCACCGCGGCCTCGACACCCACCCCGGTGGCGAGGTCGAGGGGAACGGCGTGAACCAGATCATCGGCGTGAATGCGAGAACGCCGACCCTGATGGATGGCCGCCCGCACGCCCACGCCGCGGGCCACCAGTGCGCGCGTCACAGCGCGGCCGGTCTTCCCGGCCGCGCCGATGACGAGCACCTGGTTCAGGTCAGCTCACATCCAGTCGTACTCGCTGGAGGTCGCGCCGCCAGCCAGCTGTGCATAGCCCGGACCGCGGTCGAAGAACGGCTCGTCGCCGCGCTCGTCGCGCAACTGCGTCCGCAGGGCCTCACTCGCCTCGACGTCGACGCTCACGTTGTCCTTGTCGCCAGAAGCCACGACGCCGTATGCCGTCCGCGCACCTTCCAGCGACACCTTGCCCCAGACGAGGTCGCGTTCGACCTCGTCGAGGGGACGCTCGAGCGGGTCGCCCCAACCGCCACCACCCGTGGTCCGGATCCGGACCATCTGCCCGGCCTTGATCGGCTCGGCGTCGGCGAGGGCGTCGACCTCGCGCTCGTCAGGGCCACCGGGATCGATGACGACACTGAACGGCATACCCGCCTTGCCGCCCTTGACTCCCCAGCAGGCGAGGATCGAGCGGTCGGCGATCGACATGAAGTGCCCGTCCCGGAGCATCCTGATGTGCTTCTCGTAGCCCAGACCGCCCCGATAGCGGCCAGCGCCAGCGGAATCCACCGCGAGGCCCAGACGCTCGACGATGAACGGGAAGCGCGACTCGGTGAACTCACTGGGCAGGTTGCGCGAGTCGGGGACGACGTGGATCGTGTCCTCGCCATCCGCGTAGTAGCGCCCACCTGAGCCGCCGCCGAGCACCTCGCGCATGAGGTAGTCGTTGCCGTCGCGGTCCTTGCCGTAGACGCCGGTGTAGCGGATCGTCTCCTGGTCTGCGGGCATCTGACCGTCGACAGCCTTGGCGACGACACCGGCGAGCACGCCGAGCAGTCGCAGGATGACGAAGGTGCGCGCGTTGGTCGGCGCCGGGTAGATCGGCGTGAGGAGCGTGCCCTTCTCGGGGAAGCGCATCTCGATGAGCGGCACGATCCCCTCGTTGACGTCCAGTTCGGCCATGCGCTCAGGGGTGTCGGCGAGGTTGCGCAGGATGGGCGCGAGCCACTTCTTGAGGAAGTTGCCGCCGACATAGTCACCGCAGTGGTTGATCGGACCCTTGGCCTGGGGCGCCGTGCCGGTGAAGTCGACGATGAGACGTGCGCCGCCCTTGAAGTTGGTCTCGGGGTCGGCCGGTGCGTCATCGACCTTGGTCAGGGTGATCCGCTGCGTGTGCAGCTGCGGCTCGTCGACGCCATCGTGCTCGGCGTAGTCCTCCCAGACATAGGTCCCCTCGGGGATCTTGCTGAGGATCTCGCGGCGGTAGGTCTCGGTGGTGCTGTCGAGGATCGCGTCGAAGGCCGTCTCGATGTCGTCGCGGCCATAGCGGGCGAAGAGATCCGACAGGCGCCGTGCACCCATGAGGCAGGCGGAGCACTCGGCGTCGAGGTCGGCGGCGAGGCTGTCGGGCATGCGCGAGTTGCGGGTCATGATGCGCAGGGCTGCCTTGTTGGGAACGCCCCTGTCCCACAACTTGATCGGCGGGACGGACAGCCCCTCCTCGTGCACGCTGGTCGCGTTGCTCGGCATGGAGCCGGGCACCGCCCCACCGATGTCGTCGTGATGACCGAAGGCCTGGACGAACGCGACGACCTTGCCCTCGTGGAAGACGGGAACGGTGACGCAGAGGTCCGGGAGGTGGCCGATGCCACCTTCGGACTCGTAGACGTCGTTGTGGAAGAAGACGTCGCCTTCGCCCATCTCGTCCAGCGGGAAGTCGCGCACGATCGGGTGGACGAGCGCCGAATAGGACCGGCCGGTGAGCTTGCGCAGCTGGCGGTCGTGGATGCCCGCACGAAAGTCGTGGGCGTCGCGGATCATGGGGCTGCGGCTGGTGCGCGCGATCGCGGTCTCGACCTCCATCTCGACGCTGGCCAGGGTGCCCTGGACGATCTCGACGAGGATCGGGTCGACGGTGCTGCCGGGCGCGGTGAGGCGCTTTCCGTGCTCGTATGCCGTGGGCAGGCCAGCCGTGTTCATCGCGCGTCCTCTGTTGATGTGGTCGTCTTGGTGATGACGAGGTTGCCGAAGTTGTCGACCTGGACGACGAAGCCGGGGTGGACCGGGACGGTCGAGCCGAACTCCTCGATGATCGCCGGGCCGGTGACGACGTCTCCGGCCCGCAGGTCGGGTCGCCACCAGACCCCGGTGTCGACGTAGCCGTGGTCGGCGTCGAAGCAGACCTGACGAGTGGAGCGCTTGGCCCGCTCCTCGACGGATCCGCCGGACTCGCTGTCGGCAGAAGCGATTTCGAGTAGTTCCGGTCGCGTGATGGGACCGACGCCGGTGACGCGGATGTTCACCCACTCGACCTGCTGGCTGGGGTCGTCGCGGAAGTCGTAGCCGTAGAGCTGGGTGTGGGCGTCGTGGAACGCCTCGGCGACCTTCGCGGCATACGCATCATCAACGGCCGCGTCAGCGGGCGCCAGGACGCGCACCTCGTAGGCCTGACCGAAGTAGCGCAGGTCGACGGTGCGGGTGAACTGGTGCTCCGACGCGGCGAACCCCTCCTTGGCGAGGGCAGCGGCGGCACGCTCGGTGAGGGACGTGAACGTCTTCTCGATCGCGGCATGGTCGAGCGCGGACTGTTTCGCGACCTGCGTCTGGACGTAGTCGTTCTTCACGTCGACGGTGAGCAGACCGAAGGCGCTGACGTTGCCCGGGTTCTGCGGGACGACGACGCCGGCGAGGTCGAGGATGTCGACGAGCAGGCAGGCCAGGAGTGATCCGGAGCCACCGAACGTCGTCAGCATGAAGTCACGGACGTCGAGCCCGCGCTTGACCGAGACCTGGCGGAGAGCATTCGCCTGGTTCCAGGCGGAGATCTCGAGAATGCCTGTGGCACAACGTTCGTAGTCGAGGCCGAGCTGCTTGGCCAAGGCCTCGATGCCGGTCCGTGCGGCCTCGACGTCGAGCGGGATCTCGCCGCCGAGCAGGTGCGGGGGGATGCGCCCGAGCGTGACGTGGGCATCGGTGATGGTGGGGTTGAGGCCGCCCTTGCCGTAGCAGAGCGGGCCCGGGTCGGCACCGGCCGAGTGGGGCCCGACCTTGAGGGCACCCTCGGGGGAGACCCACGCGATGGAGCCGCCACCTGCGCCGACGGTCACGACGTCGATCATCGGGATCTTGCTTGGGTAGGCACCGACGGTGCCCTCCGTGGTCAGGGTGGGTTCGCCGTCCAGCACCACGGACACGTCGGTCGAGGTGCCGCCGCCGTCGCAGGTGAGGATCTTGTCGAAGCCGGCCTTCTGGGCGATGAGCGCGGCGCCCAGCGCACCGGCCGCGGGTCCGGACATCGTCGTCGTGATCGGCTGGTGCACGACCTCGTCGGCGGAGAGGACGCCGCCGTTGGACTTCATGATGTAGAAGGGGATCTCGCGTCCCGAGCCACTGGTGAAGCCCTCGAGTCGGCTGTGGATGTTGGTGACGTAGCGGCTGACGTTGGGCTTCACCGCGGCGTCGACGAGGGTCGTCATCGAGCGCTCGTACTCGCGGTACTCGCGCAGCACCTCGCTCGAGATCGACACGATGGCCTCGGGGTGCTCGGCACGCAGGATCTCGCGCATGCGCAGCTCGTGGCCGTCGGCGGCATACGAGTGCAGGAAGCACACGCCGATCGTCGTGATGCCGCGGTCCTTGAACCAGCGGGCCGCGGCGACGGCGCTCTCCTCGTCGAAGGGGCGGATCTCGTTGCCCTCGAAGTCCATTCGTCCGCCGACGGTGCGGACGTGGTCGGCGGCGACGATGCGCGGCGGCTTCACCCAGAAGTACGAGTTGCCGTAGCCGTCGGGCACGGCTTGGCGGGCGATCTCGAGCATGAACTCGTAGCCCTGCGTCGTGATGAAACCGAGCTGCTCCACCTTGCCCTCGAGGAGCTTGTTGGTCGCGACGGTCGTCCCGTGGCAGACGGCGGTGATGTCGTCGCCACTCGCCTGCATCAGTCCGAGGACCTTCTCGATTCCGTTGATGAATCCGTCCGCCGGGTTGCTGGGGGTGCTGGGGGTCTTCGTGGTGACCAGCTCACCCGAGTCCTCGTCGAACGCCACGACGTCCGTGAACGTGCCGCCGGTGTCGATGCCGATTCTGATCCGTCGTTGCGCCATGCAGAGATTCAATCGGGTATGCCGCCCGCTCACCTTGTCAATGAGTGCCAACGGATCGCTGTGGTCGGCGCACAACCCGCCAAGCGGGCGTCTGAAGGGGTGGGTCAGGCGCGGGCGTCGATGGTCAGGTCCGGCGCGGCGGCGAGCAGGACCCGATCCGACGTGAGGAGCGGCAGCCCCTCCACGTGCGCCTGCGCAAGCAGCATTCGATCGAACGGGTCGTGCTTGAGGAGCGTCGGAAAGTTTGCGATAGCCATTCCGTGCTTGGCCGAGAGCGCCAGTTCCGTGAGGCCGGCCGCCAACGCACCAGCCAGGGGATCGGCGTTGCGGAGCTTGCCCAGGGCTGACTTGGTCGTGGCTTCCGTGATGCTCACGGCGGAGAACCAGACGCGCCTGGTGCCGATGTGTTGGCGTGCCTCCTGACCCAGTGCCGGATCGTCCTCCAGGAGCCACAGCAGCGCATTGGTATCGAGGATCACTTGTCCCAGTCCTTGCCGTAGAACATCTCCTGAATCTCGGGATCGATGCCATCAAAGAGATCTGGGTCGTGTTCCTGACCGACCCACCCTTCGACGCCGAAGATGATCTCGGGCTCTTGGTGCATGACGAGGTCGACGACGGGTTTGCCCGCGCGGGCGATCGTCACTTGCTCACCGGCGAGGACCTTCTCGATGAGCTTGGAGAGTTGCGACTTCGCCTCGTGGACGTTGACCTGGGTGGGCATGACATTAGTTTAGCCAGGCTTGGCTAGGAGCGACCGGCAATTGCGATGCCTGCTACGCGCCCAATTGCCGGTCCCACTCTCAGGCGGTTGGTCGTGCGTGGGACCTCGGTGGGGTCTTGCTCGGACTCGTCGTCCTCACCCACTGAGCTTTCAGTCGCCGTAGGAGTTCGGACGGCGGGGCAGGAACTCGTCGCCTCCGAAGCCGTAGGAGTGCGTGCGGTGCGCTGTGCCGTTCGTGCTGCCGGCCTGCTCGAACGTCCAGTAGGCGGTGTGCGACGAATCCGTCCATTTCTCGAAGATGACCACGTGCCGGATGTCGGCACTTGGACCGGTCGAGTCGATGACGAGGTCGCCGGGGAGGAGCTCGCTCATCGTGATGGGACGAGTGAAGCTCGAGGTGGCCAGGGCGACGGTGTTGGGGTCTCCCAGTCCTTGGGGCGGGTAGCCCAGCGCCATGGACGCGTAGCCCGAACAGTCTGTGCGATGGCCTTGGAAGACTGCTTCCTGGTCGTACGGAACGTGGTCTCCGTTGATGGCTGTCAGCCACGTGGCGGCGCGGGTGAGGGTGTCACGACGCGCCGTTGACGTCGTCGTTGGTCTGTTGGTCCACAGGGGTGGCTGCCCGCCGAGGCCCACCGAGAGGTATCCATCCCGGTCGACCGAGGCCACCGCGCCGCTGTGACCGGCGGTGCCCGAGGTCCACACAGCCGTCCCGGACATGGTCCTGATGACCAAGTTCCCGTCTGTCTGCATGTCCACATGACCATGGGGTGCCTCTTCAGCCGTGTCGCTCGACCACAACGCCTTCCCCGTCGAGCCGTACGACGTCAGGTTGCCGTTGCTGTACAGCTCGACACGCGCCGACGATGCCGGACCGTACATCGGCTGCAGCTGCTGGAGGCTGTAGCCGGGGAACAAGGTGGTGAACCGTGACGTCGATTCCCACACGAGCCGCCCGCTGCTGTCGCGCAACACCACGTTGCCGTCATCCTGCAATCCCATGTATGCCGACTGCCGGCCCGCGGTCTGCGCATCCCACCGGGCCTGGCCCGTGCTGTCTCGCACCACCAGGTTCCCGTCACTCTGCATCGACAACGTCGCTCCCGCGTACCCGTTGGTGCCGGTGTGCCAGATCACCCCACCACCCCCACGAACGACGAAGTTGCCGTCGGGTTGCATCCGGGCGGTGACTCCGCCGTTCGCCGACGTCATCGTGGATCCTGACGCCAACACCTTTCCGGCGTACAGCCGAGACCCGATGCCTTCGGCGGCAGACGCGGGATTGGCCTCCAGACTCATGCCGAGTCCAGCGGCGACACCTACCCCGCTCGCGCGAAGAAAACTCCTACGACTGGCCATCAACGTTCTCCTTCACATCGTCTGTGGTTCTTTGTGGTGAGTGGTCTGCCCGTTGCCTGCGCGGCTTGGTACGTGGCCTGGACGTGCGGGTTGGTCTCCCACACCGCGTGACCCGTGGCATGGCCACAGTCGACGTAGGTGTCAGGCAGGAGCCTGCGCAGCGAGGGACGGGCGAGCGAACGACAGATGATCCCCATGCGAGGCTCCCCGCAATCGTTGCCCCTACCCCTATGTCAATAGTGACATAGTTCCTCGATATGTCAATACTGACATATCGACCGGCCAGCTGGTCGCGGCCCGCGACCGCCGATCCGACTCCCGCGCTGGATCGCTGCAAAATGACGTTGTCGGTGTCCGGGCTCGACCGGCCTGAGGTGGAGCCGATCCCGTCGATCGACGACCGGGGTGCGCGCTCATCAGCACGTGCGCGGTGCGCGGCGGGGCTCGGTCCACACGGACGCCGCGCAGGACACAGGGAAGGATCGAGCTATCGGCCCCCATCCCGCCAACCGCGACACCGTCCCCCCGAGACCCCTTTCCCCCCGAGACCCCTTTCCCCCC